>NZ_AMSI01000003.1 GCF_000300515.1 Nitratireductor indicus C115 | reverse complement strand
CCGGTAAACCCGGCTCGGTTCAAGACTCTAGGGGCGAAGACCAAAGAGAACGGCGAGAAGCGTGATCGGCTCGAAATTGAACTGTCCCGGCTGCCTCCGGCCAGCAATATCGTTCTGCACCCGACGGCCATTGCGGCCTTCGCTCAAAGACTCATGCAGAAAAGTTCGAACCCCCACCGCTCTAATCGTGCGAAGTTGGAAGTCGCTCTGGGGCTGATGGATGACATGGGCGAGCTTGGCCCAGTGCTCCGCGAACTGATCCACTCAATCACAGTCCATGAGGAGGGCGGTCATATCAGGATTGATGTTAAAGGCCATCTAACACCGTTCTTACGGAAGGATGGCAATCCCCTGAAAGATACGGACGCTGTGGCGATGGTAGCGGAGGAGGGACTCGAACCCCCGACACAAGGATTATGATTCCTCTGCTCTAACCAACTGAGCTACTCCGCCGCCTGCAAGGTCCGGAAGCGAACCAAGCGGTTCACGGTGCGGCCTCGAAGAGACGGGCGGATATAAGGTGGCTGTGTCCGGCCTGTCAAGCGGGGTTTCTCTTTCCCGCAGGAATTTGTGTCGGCCCTATTTATCGCATAAAGGAAGTGTCCATCTGGCGGGCGCAAGGGTTGAGTCGCGGGGGCGGTGCCTATATGTGTTCGCAGCGCCAGGATATCGGGCCAAGGATTTTATGAAACCGCGTATTGCAGTTCTCGGATGTGGCTATTGGGGATCGAACCACATTCGCACCCTCAAGTCTCTCGGTGTTCTCGCCGCTGTCTCCGACGCCAATGCGGCCAGGGCCGAGGGCTTCGCCAGCGAGCATGATTGCATCGCCATCGCGCCGGAGGATCTTTTCGATCATCCCGACATCGATGCGCTCGTCCTCGCGCTGCCACCACAGTTCCATGCCGAATACGCCATGCGGGCCATGCGGGCCGGCAAGGACGTGCTGGTGGAAAAACCCATTGCGCTGACCGTCGCCGATGCCGAAAAGGCTGTCGCCGTTGCACGCGAGGAAAAGCGTATCATCATGGTCGGCCATGTGCTGCGCTTCCACCCGGCCTTCGAAAAGCTCAAGGCGCTTATTGACCAGGGCGATCTCGGCGAGGTGCGATACATCCATTCGCACCGCCTGGGGCTCGGCAAGTTTCACACCGAAAACGACGCCCTTTGGGATTTGGCCCCGCACGATCTTTCCATGATCCTCGCAATCACCGGCGCCTCGCCCGTCGAGGTGCGTGGTGAGGGCGCGGCTCTGCTCGATCATCTGAGCGATTTCGCACATGTGCACATGCGCTTTCCCGGCGGCCTGCGCAGCCATCTCTTTATCTCCCGTCTCAATCCCTATCGCGAACGTCGCCTGACCGTGGTCGGCGACAAGGCCATGGCCGTGTTCGACGATGTGGAGCCCTGGCCGCGCAAGCTGGCGGTCTATCGGCACGCGGTTTGGCAGGACAGCGGGCACTGGGCCTTCACGGCCAATGAGCCCGCTTATGTGCAGGTGGAGGAGGGAATGCCGCTCACGCGCGAGCTGGAGCATTTTATTCATTGCATCGAAACGCGCGAGGCGCCGCGCACCACAGGTGAAGAGGCGATAGAGGTGCTGCGCATCCTCACCGCCGGTTCCGTTGTGCATGGCGGCCGCGTCAATCAGCCTTCCTGATATAGTCGACCGCGTTATTGCGGCATGTATCCCGGAGCGGGAAACGGTTCCTGGAAAGGACATGCGCAAGATCACGGCATGACGCGCGTGAGCTTGGCTTTGCAAGATGAGGGGTTGGACGCGCCGGCATTTCCCGGCATTTCATCGTGCGAGGCGCGCTTGTCGCCCGTGCCCGGTCCCGGCGGCTGGTGTTCTTGTCAGAAACTCAAGCGGTGGCTGCGAGCCGGGTCAGCTGTGCCTCGGCTTCGCGGCCACGTTCGGAGCGCTCGATGAAACCGCCGCCCAGAACGCGCGCCTCATTGGTATCGTCTGAATAGAGCACGCAAGCCTGACCGGGGGCCACACCCGCTTCACCTTCTGTCAGCTCGACCCATGTAATGCCATCGGCATGATGAAGCACGGCCGGGCGGGGAGGGCGTGTGGAGCGCACCTTGGCGAAAACTTCCATGCCGTTTTCCAGACCGTTTTCGGACGGGTCGTCGAGTGCGCCATCTCCCAGCCAGTTGACCTGGCGCAGAAAGACCTTGTGAGTCTCCAGCGCTTCGCGCGGTCCGACGATGACGCGGGCATGCTCCGCATCGAGATGGACCACGTAAAGCGGTTCGCCCGTTGCGACGCCGATGCCGCGGCGCTGGCCGATCGTATAGTGAAGGACGCCGTCATGGCGGCCCAGAACCCTGCCATCCAGATGAACAATGTTCCCCGGTGTGGCGGCCTCGGGCTTCAGTTTTCCGATGATATCGGAATAGCGCCCGCGCGGCACGAAGCAGATGTCCTGGCTGTCCTGCTTGGTGGCGACGCTCAGGCCCATCTCCTCGGCGATGGCGCGCACCTCAGGCTTGGAGAGCCCGCCGAGCGGGAAGCGCAGATAGTCGATCTGCTCCTGCGTGGTGGCAAAAAGGAAATAGCTCTGGTCGCGATCCGCATCCACCGGGCGCATCAGGGCGCGATGGGCGCCATTGGCGCGGCTGCGAATATAATGACCTGTGGCCAGCGCATCGGCGCCGAGTTCGCGCGCGGTTTCCAGAAGATCGGCGAATTTGACGGTCTGGTTGCACGAGACACAGGGGATTGGCGTCTCGCCGGCCACATAGCTCTGTGCGAAGGGATCGATGACGGCCTCGCGGAAGCGCTGCTCATAGTTCAGCACGTAATGCGGAATTCCAAGGGTCTCGGCAACCCGGCGCGCATCGTCGATATCCTGGCCGGCGCAGCAGGAACCGGGTCGGTGCGCAGCCTCGCCATGATCGTAGAGTTGCAGCGTGACGCCGACTACATCGTAGCCTTCCTTGGCCAGGATACCGGCCACCACCGAGGAATCGACACCACCCGACATTGCCACGACGATGCGGCAATCCTGCGGGCGTCCGGGCAGGTCTAGGCTGTTCATGAGCTTGATCTTCTTTGTTCTGCAATGGCCGGTTACATGTCAATGCGGCGAATATAGGTCAAGCAGGTGCTTGTCGCCACTCTTGCGCGTTCATAGGCGTTAACTTTTCCCGATGCCTTGCTGTGCAAGGGTTTCTGGCGGGAACAGAGTCAATTTGAAACAAACCTGCAGCTAATTCCTAACGCCGGATTCATGTCCGTTACTTTATGCTTACCATGTGCTTAGGCAAATTTTAAAGCCGGCACATTAGTTTGTCCTCTGGGTCTTGGTTTCAGGTAGAGAGTACGATGACCGAAATGGTTCGACCGCGCGTAAAATACGTTATCGGGCCGGATGGCAGCCCGCTGACGATTGCGGATTTGCCTCCGTCCAACACGCGACGGTGGGTAATTCGCCGCAAGGCAGAAGTGGTGGCGGCGGTCCGGGGTGGGCTGCTGAGCCTTGAGGAGGCATGTCAGCGCTACAGGCTGACAGTGGAGGAATTCCTGTCCTGGCAGGCTTCCATCGAAGATCATGGCCTTGCCGGGCTTCGCACGACGCGTATCCAGCAATATCGCCATTAAGGAACGGCGCCAGCCGGTTCTTCTCCAGAAAAGTCCAAAGGCACAGCGGTTTTCTTTTGTCGTGAAAGAAAACCGCTGTGCCTTTGCCGTGTCCGGAAAACGACAGCATTGTGCGTCGCTTCGGAAGCACCGGAAGCGCTGGGTCTTTCTTTATATATCATCATTCGGATGTCGGCTGCGTTGCGCGAGTAGTGGCACAGCATTCAACAAATCATTCCGGCACGCGGCGGATTAAAGTTTTGCGCCTGCAAAACCGGGTCGAACCGGTCGTTCTCAATTTCCTGACGACAAAGGCGCGGACAGAGCCGCGCCTTGATCAATGTCAGGGTATGGGATGATTATCGGGACGTGAACGGAGGGCTCAACCCGTCATGGCGCGGCTGGAACCATTTTCACGCCCTTTGCCGTCACGACTTTCAAGGGCCTCCGCCTTGGCCAGCTCTGCCTCCGCCTCCGTCAGCTCGCTCTGCGCGCTTTCGCGCTGCTGAACGAGCTCTGCCTGCGAGGTACGCAGATTGTCGCGGCGCAAACGGGCAGCCTTTGCGAATGTCGGATAGGCGAAATGATTGAGATCTGTGATCCCCGCCTTGGTTTCCTCGGATATGATTTGAGCATCGAGCTCCCCGGCCATGCGGTCGAACTCGGCAATCATAGCGTCGAGCTGGGCCAGACGGCGGCGTTTCTCGTTCACCTGGAACAGCTTAAGTCGAACGAGGTTTTCACGCGGTTTCATCATCGATACTCCCGGATACGCAATACACAGCCGCCTTTCGGCGCTACCCAACCCTTTCAATTCAGCCCGAAGCGTCCAGGCAGCCGATTGTGGAAAACAAATTCCTAAGATTCGGCCGCCTTGGTAACCATTCGTTTACGGGCATTGTTAATCATAAGGGCGATCGCTTAAGGCACGGTAAAGATTGCGCCTCGAAAAAGCATCGAATTGAGTTTGTACGAGAGTCGCTTAGCGGTGATTGCTCATGCTGACGAACATTTATGCGGGAAGAGGATTCGCAATTGGATTCAAGAGGGTGGGCCTAAAAGCTGAAATATGTTCGTGGCGCTTGCCAGATGGAATTAGATTTTGTTAACCATTAACTGGCAGCCTCCGATTCAGGCAAATCACTGCTCCGGTGCCGGATGCCTGCCAGGGCCGGTTCGGCAGCGGAAAGGGGAAGAATATGCGCGTTCTGCTCATTGAAGACGACAGTGCTACCGCACAGAGCATTGAGTTGATGCTCAAGTCGGAGAGCTTCAATGTCTATACGACCGACCTCGGAGAAGAGGGCGTCGATCTGGGCAAGCTCTACGATTACGATATTATCCTTCTGGATCTCAATCTGCCGGACATGTCCGGTTACGAGGTTCTGCGGACGTTGCGCCTTTCCAAGGTCAAGACGCCGATCCTTATCCTGTCCGGCATGGCCGGTATCGAGGACAAGGTGCGCGGTCTGGGCTTCGGGGCCGACGACTATATGACGAAGCCTTTCCACAAGGATGAGCTGATCGCGCGTATTCACGCCATCGTTCGTCGTTCGAAGGGCCATGCCCAGTCGGTCATCACGACCGGCGAACTGGTGGTCAATCTCGATGCCAAGACGGTCGAGGTCGCGGGCCAGCGCGTGCATCTTACGGGTAAGGAATACCAGATGCTGGAGCTTCTCTCGCTCCGCAAGGGGACTACCCTTACCAAGGAAATGTTCCTGAACCACCTTTATGGCGGCATGGACGAGCCGGAATTGAAGATCATCGACGTCTTCATCTGCAAGCTGCGCAAGAAACTCGATGCGGCTTCCGGCGGACAGAATTTCATCGAGACTGTCTGGGGCCGCGGCTATGTGCTGCGCGAGCCCGAGGAAATTCGCGAAAGCGCCTGACGCGCAGGCTTTCCCTTTTCGCTTTCCGCAAGACCCGGCCTTTCGGCCGGGTTTTTGTTTTGGCTGCAGGAATGTGCTCCGATTTTTCGGGCGGGTATTCGAGCCAGCATTTTGAGCCAAGTTTTCGAGACCGCATTAGCCGGCTTGTCGTGAACGCAAATTTTGTTATGTAGTGTAACAATCTTGGTGTCTCCGTGCGGCCGGGCTTGGGTTCGGGCTTCTCCTGCCGGAGGGTTTGACGAAAGCCATTCGATGTCTCGCGTCCCGACAGTCGTTTCCCTGTCCGCAATTCCTCCGCGTTTTTCTTCGCTTAGACCGACACTTCGTTCTCTCCTTGCGCAGGATCTGCCGGTGGACGAGGTCAGGCTTTACATTCCCGAACGGTATCGCCGGTTTCCCGAATGGAACGGAACCTTGCCGGAGGTGCCGGCTGAGGTGACCATCCACCGAACCCCGGCCGATCTTGGTCCTGCAACCAAGCTGCTACCCGTGTTGCGCGATCTGGAGGGACAGGCAGTCGATGTTCTCGTATGCGACGATGACAAGCTCTATCATCCTGGCTGGCATGGCCGTTTCAAGCGGGCGCGTGAAGAGCATCCGGATGCCTGCATCGTCGAGGTGGGCGAGACCTTTCCCGATATTGCAGACACGATGCGCCCGGCAGACCGGCTGCCACGGGCGCGGTGGCGGCCCAAGGACTGGCGCTATCGGCTGATCCGGCTTCTCACGTTCGGGCGTTACAAGCCGAGTGCTTTCGAAAACAGCGGCTATGTGGACCAGATATCCGGCTATGGCGGGGTTATGGTGCGTCCAGGCTGGCTTGGTCCGGAAGCATGGGACATTCCGACCGTTCTGTGGACGGTCGATGATCCGTGGATTTCCGGCCATCTGGAGAGGGCGGGGATTCCTATCTGGCTGAATGCCAGCAACAAACTGCCCAAAGATGCCGGAACGGGCCGGATTTCAGCCCTTCTGTACCATGTGGAGGAGGGGCGTGGGCGCGTGGAAGCGGATCTGGCAGCCATTGAGTATTTTCGCCAGACCTACGGAATCTGGCTGCCGGCGGGGCCGGTCGAAGGGTCGCGCAAGCGCATGACGCCTTCCATGCGCAGGCTGGTGGAAGAGGCCCGTGCGAAGGGCTGACGTTCGCTTCTCAGGCGGCGAAGCGGAATTCGCGGAAATGCTCCAGGAGCTGTGCGCGGGTGAAGGGCTTCAGCATATAGCCCTTCGCGCCAGCTCGCTTGGCACGCATGATCGCGCCGAGATCGAGCGCGCTGAGGCACAGAAGGATATGCGGTTTTCCCTCGGAAGGCAGTGTCATCAGGCCGCGCACCACGTCGCTTGAATCCATGTCGGGCAGGGAACTGTCCACGATGATGATGTCGGCCATTTCATGGGCTGAAAGTGCGATGGCTTCCTCGCCGGTGGCGGCTTCGGTGACCATGATGTCGGCGCTCGAAAGGATACGCTTGGCGACTTTTCGGATCACGCTTGAATCATCGACGATGAGGCAGCGAGCCATCTCCATTTCCCTTCATGCACCGGTGCTCCACACGACGCCTGCGTCGCATGATCATTCTTGCCTTGGATGGCCTGGACATGGCGCATGGCGGCGGCGGCCGTCGGGCAATGCCTCAGGGCCCGCCGGACGAACGGCAGGCAGGTGGAGTATGGGGGCTGGCTGGTAAACCGGCAGGAAACATTTATGGTAAAAAGTTGTTTTATTCGTCATTTTTCGCGCAAAAATAGAAATACGCGCTAGCGGCGGCATTAAGGCCGGCTGTATTTCAATCTCTTATGATATCCGCGCCGCATTCAGGCAGATGCCGAATGTAACGAAACCTGCGGCAGCAGGCGGCAGGTTTCGAGCTGCGGTGGCTTGCTAGAGACCGGCGCTCAGGATGATTTCTTCCGCGGTGGCGCGAATGTTGATCTTCATGCCTGTCTCGCGGGAGAGGAGCAGCGTGTAGTAGAACTGCACCGTATGTGCGTCGACCGCTTCCTCGGGCTTGTTGCCGGAATGGAGTTCGAGGAATTTCGGCGGAACACGCAGCATCGGACCCTGCGCGGTAATGGTGAACGAGGGAGCCGTATCGAGATTTTCGAGCGATACGTGAAGCTTGCCGCCTCGCGGGATTGCTGCGTTGGCGACCAGAAGCAGGTTGAGCAACAATTTCACCTGGTTCTTGGGCAGTAAGGCGCGGGCGCCGACCCATTCAAGCTCGGGCTTCTCGTTGTTGATGAAAGCTGCAGCCACCGTCTGGGCGTCACCGGTATCGATCTGCATTCCGGCTGAACCGGCCGCACCGAAGGCGATGCGGGCGAATTGCAGGCGGGCGGAGGCGTTGACCGCGCTTGCGCGGATCAGGTTCATGGCATCCTCGTCGGCGCCGCCCTCATCGAGCAGTTCAAGCCCGTTATTGATCGCGCCGACGGGCGAAATGATGTCGTGGCATACGCGGCTGCACAGAAGAGCGGCGAGATCCGGCGCGCTCAGGGAAAGAAGGTCCGACATGATCATCCGTCCTTAGATGGTTTGCCAATGGGTCTCGCTCCAACCGGATCCGTGGTTCCGGGCGGGTTAATGTGCTGGCGATCCGGCCCCTCGGACGAACTTCCGCCTCCCTGCGAATCAGCCGCTGGAACGCACCGTCTCTGGTTACACAGGCCGGAGAGGTGCGGCAACAGGCTGACCTGGCGCCATGTGCCGGGTCGTGGGAGGCTATGGAAATCCGTTCGGAACGCTCCGAATGCCTTCGACAAGCCATCTTTCCCGGTGAGGTTAATATTTGGAAAAGATTCGGCGCCTATCTTTAAACAAAGCACTGTTCCAAGCGGCGGCGGGTGTGTTTCGGGCGAGTGCCGAAGAGCTATCCACGGACGGAGTTGAGTGAATGTCTGCCAGATTTTTCGACTGCACGCGGTTCATGCGAGCCGCGATTGTGCTGTTGGCGCTCGCCCTTGGCGGGTTGGGCGCGGTTTCGGCGGCGAGGGCCGATACAGGCTATACGGCGCAGGAAATTGTTGACGCCGGCCACGGGTTCTTCGGGGCGACGACGGGCGGCCTTGCGACGGTGGTGGAGAAGGTTTTCGCCAGCTATGGCCTGCCTAATGGCTATGTTCTGGGCGAGGAGGGGTCGGGTGCCTTCATCGGTGGCCTTACCTATGGCGAGGGTACTCTCTACACAAAGAATGCCGGCGATCACAAGGTCTTCTGGCAGGGGCCATCCTTTGGCTGGGATTATGGCGGCCAGGGATCGCGCGTGATGATCCTCGTCTACAACCTGAATTCCGTCGATGCGCTTTACAAGCGTTTTGCCGGGGTCGCCGGTTCTGCCTATCTGGTGGCAGGGCTTGGTTTCAACGCGCTGAAGAACGGCGATATGGTGCTCGTGCCGATCCGTACGGGCGTCGGCGCCCGTCTTGGCGTGAATATCGGTTATCTGAAGCTTACGCAGAGCCCGACTTGGAACCCGTTCTGAGCGCAAACGGACGGCTACCACCGCCGGATGCTTGACGCGCGCGCCTTTTTGCGTGACGCAAGGGGATGTCCGCCATTGGCGGGCAGCTCCTGTATTCAAACGGATTTTCAACGTTGATCCAGTCGGTACTCCTCTTTCTGCTCGGATTCTTCACCGCAGGCTTTCTGGCGCTTCTGGCCGCGCCCATCCTGTGGCGGCGGGCCGTCTATCTCACGAAGCGGCGGATCGAGGCCTCGATGCCTCTGTCCGTGAATGAGCTCGAGGCGGAAAAGGATCGCCTGCGGGCCGAACATGCGATGTCGGCGCGCCGTCTTGAGATGAATGTCGAGGCGCTGAACCGCAAGACCGCACAGCAGATGGCGGAGCTTGCCCGCCTTGAAGAACAGGCATTGGGACTTGCCGACATGCGCGGCAAGCAGGATGTGGCGCTGGAGCGGTTGCGTGAGGAAACTGCGGGCCAGAAGGCCAATCTTGAAGAGAGCGCAAAGGCTATTGCCGGGCTGACCGAGCGCCTGGAAGGCGCGGAGGAGGAACTTCAGGTTCGTGCCGGCGCAATCGACAAGCTCGAAGAAATCTATGAAGAGGAGCGCGTCTCGGCAAGCACTCGCCAGATCGAACTGGCCAATCGGGACAGTGAGCTACGACGCATGGAAGCCGAACTGTCGGCCGAGCGCAAACGCCGCCGCGAGGCGGTGAACGGGTTGCGGGAAGCGACGGGCGCGCGTCATGAGGCTGAAGAGGCATTCAAGGCGGAACAGAAACGCGCAGCCGAATTGCAGCGAAAGCTGGAGGCCCGCATAACGGTTCTTTCAGACCGCGAGGAACTGCTGGAGCGTCGCGAAAGCGAAATCGCGCGTCTGCGCAAGGATCTGAAGGCAGCGGGGGGCGTGGCCTCCTCCGATGAAGCCGATGCAAAGCCCGTTGCCCGAAAGGGTGCTGCTGCCGTGGCCGCAGCGGATGATGAGGGTTTTTCCGTGGAGCGCGAGAAATTGCAGACGCGACTTTCCAAGCTGCTGAAGGAAAACAAGAAGCTGCGGGCCGAACTGAAGGCGGCTGCAACGGCTGCCCCGGCATCTGACGTGGTGCAGAAGGATGCGGGCCAGCCTGTTTCCGACAGCCGGTTGCGCGACCAGATCAGCACGCTTGCCGCTGAGGTCGTCAGTCTCGCCGCGGCTCTGGAAGGACCCGGTGCCGTAATCGACAAGGCGCTTTCAGCCGATACCGATGCCGAGGACGAGAGCCGTCCGATCAGTCTTGCGGATCGCGTACGGGCTTTGCGGGCAGCCGCAAAGAGTTGATTGCCGCAGATTGCCAATAGATTTCGCGTTCGGTTGAAAACCTGACGCCTGGATTAATGTGAATATGCGGGGCGGTGCGCTTGAGCGGACGCACGGCGCTCCAAGCGCTGTTTCAGCCGCGCCATAGTCTGTGAAGCGCGATGGCAGAGGCTGCCGCCACGTTCAGACTGTCGAAATCCGCTGCCATGTCGATGCGCGCGGTTGGAAGACGCTCCATTACTTCTTCCGAAAGCCCATGGCCCTCGCTCCCCAGTAGCAGCGCATGCCGGTCGGCCCGCGATACATCCGCAATGTCGAGCGCGCCGCGCGGGCTTAGCGCAAGCAGCGAAAAGTCGCGTTCGATGAGTGATGCCGCAAGAGTGTCGGCGTCGGGAAAGCGGGCGAAGGGAACCTTTAGCGCTGCGCCGACCGATACACGGATCGCCTTGCGGTAAAGCGGGTCGCAGCAATCCTCGGTGAGAAGGACTGCCGCCGCGCCGAAGGACGCTGCGTTGCGGAAGATCGACCCCATATTATCGTGATTGGCGATGCCTGAGAGCGCGACGACGAGCGCCTCGCGGGGAAGACTGTCGAGAAGGCCGGCGCCATCGGTTGCGGGTTTGCGCCCGATCGCGACGATGCCCCGATGCATCTCGAAGCCGGCAATGCCATCCATAACACTGCCATCTGCTACATAGACGGGCACATCTTCAGGGATGTGGGTAATCAGTTCGCCAAGCCCGGCGACGCGGTTGTCGCGCAGGAAAACGCTTTCGGCCGAAAAGCGGCTGGTGGAGAACAGGACGTTGAGGACCACGCGGCCTTCAGCGATGAAACGCCCCTCGCGGCCCACGAGGTCGCGTTCGCGAATGTTGCGATAGGCGGCGATGCGCGGATCGTCGATATCCTCGATACGGATCAGAGGTCGGGTCATTCGGACAACGCCGTGCGCGCTTTCCTGGCCATGTCCACCAGCGCCATGCGCATGGCGGTGGCGTCGTTCACCGTTTCCTCGAAGAAGACACGCCGGATTTCATCGCCCAGCGCCAGGTCGAAGCCGTCGGGGTCGATGCCGGTGAGCGTCCATCTGCCAGCGGGGGCACGGGCATAGTGGCGGGCGTAGTTCTCCACCGCGTCGGCATGGTCGCTGTTCATGTGGGCGATTGCGCCAGCTTCCCCGTCAGCGAGCGTTGCGCTTGCCGTTTCGTCGCTGAGAAGGTCGTCGCGGCCAAGGCGATAGGCGCGCGCGAAACCGCCGTTCAGAAGACCAGCCTCCGGTTCCAGCCGGTACAGGGTAAAATCGGCGAAGCCGATATAGAGTCTGGCCTTCGGGTTGCGGGCGAGATAGCGCCGTTCGGCCCTGGCGTGATCCTCGCTTTCGCGCTCGATGCGGCGGGCGGTTGCCTTGAGCGACAGGCGCGGATGGGCAAGCGGATCACCCTTGCCGGGTTCTCCGAGAAGCAATGAACAACGTGGTTCGGCTTCCAGCGCGCGGGTATGGGCGGAAAGGCCGGAAACGAGGATCAGCGGCGCGCCATCCATGTCCGAGGCCGTGGCGACACGGGTTGCGAGTGGTGCGCCGTCCTCCGGGTCGATGGTCGCCAGCGCACCGAACCGGGCACTGCGCAGAAGCGTCCGGCCAAGCCGGATCGCCTCGTCATCCGTTTCCAGAAGGACGTCTTTCTTCTTGTCTTTGCTCATGGCCGCTTCCTTGTCTTGAAGCGTCTCCATGGCCCATCGTGCAATGCCCCGCAAGACCACGGGGAGATTTCAGGGGCTATTTCGGCGCCATGCGGATCGCACCGTCGAGGCGGATGGTCTCGCCGTTCAGCATCTGGTTCTCCACGATATGACAGACAAGGGCTGCATATTCGGCCGGCTCGCCGAGGCGTGGCGGGAAGGGAACCTGAGCGCCAAGCGATGCCTGGGCGTCCTCCGGCAGGCCCGCCATCATGGGGGTTTTGAAGATGCCGGGCGCTATGGTGCAGACCCTGATGCCCGAGCGGGCGAGGTCGCGGGCAATCGGGAGCGTCATGCCGACGATGCCGCCCTTGGATGCGGAATAGGCGGCCTGGCCCATCTGGCCATCGAAAGCGGCAACGGATGCGGTGTTGACGATGACGCCGCGCTCGCCGCCTTCCAGTGGATCGCCAGCACTTGCCGCGGCGGCGAACAGGCGGATCATGTTGAAGCTGCCGATCAGGTTGATCTCGATCACCTTGCGGTAAAGATCGAGCGAATGCGGGCCGTCCTTGCCGACGGTCTTCATGCCCGCAACGATGCCGGCGCAATTGACGAGGATACGTGGTGTACCGAGTTTCCCGGTTACTGTGGCGAGCAGGGCATCGCCATCCTCGGCGCTCGACACGTCGCATTTGACCGCAATGCCGCCGAGATCTTCGGCAACCTTCAGCGCCTTGTCCATGCCGACATCGGCGATGGCCACCCTGGCTCCCTTTGCTGCAAGCGCGCGCGCCGTGGCCTCGCCGAGGCCCGAGCCGCCACCGGTGACGATTGCAATTGCTCCGGATGGGTTCATGAACGATCCTCCCTTGTGTTCGCGGGAAGACTAGCGAGCGGCGGAGACGGGCGGAAGGCCGTCTTTGGGCGTGTCTCCGCTTAGGCGGTTTGCGAAATTGCACAAACGATTGCGGATGAGCGCTGCATTTTCCTTCGCATATCAGCGCCTGACGACTGCCCTGAGCACGTCGCGGATGCCGATAGCGCCGACAAAACGGGATGCAGCATCGAACAGGGCGACGGGAGCCGTCTGGGATTGCTGCATGGCGCGCATGACCACTTTGAGCGATGTTTCGGCGGTCGCCCAAAAGACCTTTGAGGGATCTTCGGGGAGCCGCTCCACGTCGTCGCAGGAGACCCAGAAGGCCGGTTCCCCGTTCCGTTCGGCGCCGATCACCAGCATGTTCTCATCGAGCCTGAAACGGGTCGTTCTGCGCCGGTCGAGCCAGACCCAGTCGTCGCCGGCGGGTTCGAGATCGCGCACGTCGCGCATCACGTTCCAGGCGGTCAGGACCGAAAGCGGGTTCACGTTCGAAATGAAGTCGCGCACATAGGCATTTCCAGGCCGCAGGATAATGTCCTCCGATGTGCCAGTCTGAACGATGCGGCCACCTTCCATGATGGAGATGCGGTTGCCGATCTTCAGCGCTTCCTCCAGATCGTGGCTGACGAAAAGGATCGTCTTCTTCAGCCGTTTCTGGAGTTCCAGAAGCTCGTCCTGCAGCTTGGTGCGAATGAGCGGATCGAGCGCGGAAAAGGGTTCGTCCATGAGCAGGATCGGAGCTTCAGTCGCAAAGGCGCGGGCGAGACCTACGCGCTGCTGCATGCCGCCGGAAAGCTGATGGGCGTATTTGTCGGCCCAGTCGGCCAGGTGCACGAGTTCGAGCTGCGCCATGACGCGCTCGCGCCGCTCCTTCGCGGGCACGCCGGATAGTTCGAGGCCGAAACCGACATTGTCGGCCACCGTGCGCCAGGGCAGGAGGGCGAATTGCTGGAACACCATGGCCACGCATTGGCGGCGGATACGGCGCAGGTCGCGTTCCGAGCAGGTCACGACATCGGCCTGCCAGTCGCCGTCGCGCACGACGACCGAGCCGGTGGAGGCTTCGTTCAGCCGGTTGACGGTGCGCAGCAGCGTCGACTTGCCGGATCCGGAAAGCCCCATCAGGACGGATATCTCGCCATGCTCGACGGTCAGGTCGCAGGCTGCACAACCCAGCACCGCGCCCGTCTCAGCAAGGATTTCGGTGCGGCTCAGTCCCTTTTCGACGAGGGGCTGAGCCGCAGCCTGCTGCCGGTCCGTGCCGAACAGCACGCAAACATTGTGAAATTCAAGGGCGGGGCTCATCGGTCGCCCTTTCGTTCCACGCGGGCGATGCGGTCGAGAACGATGGCAAGCACCACGATGGCAAGGCCGGCTTCGAGGCCGAGAGGAATGTTGACCGAGTTCAGCGCCCTGACGACCGGTTTGCCAAGACCGTCGGCGCCGATCAGGGCGGCGATGACCACCATGGAAAGGCACAGCATGATGCATTGGGTGAGGCCGGCCATGATGGAGGGCAGGGCGGCGGGGAGTTCCACCTTCCACAGAAGCTGGCGCCGGGTGGCGCCGAAGGCGAGGCCCGCTTCCAGAAGTGCCGGTTGCACGGAAGTGATGCCAAGATAGGTCAACCGGATGGGGGCGGGGGCTGCGAAGATCACAGTGACGATCATGCCGGGGGCCGCACCCAGGCCGAACAGGATCAGAACCGGTATCAGATAGACGAAGGTCGGCAAGGTCTGCATCAGATCGAGCACCGGGCGCAGGAAACGGTAGACGCCCGCATTGTGCGCCGCCCAGATGCCGACCGGCACGCCGATCGCCATGGATGCGGTGGCGGCGGTCACGACGAGCACCAATGTTTCGACGGTTTCTTTCCAGAGACCCTGATTGATGATGAAGAGCATGCCGAGCGCAACGCCGAGCGCAAGCTTCCAGGAGCGGTGAAGCGCAAAGGCGAGTGCCGCCAACAGCGCCACGACGAGAATGGGGGGCAGGGAAAGGAGGGCGTCGGAGAGCCCGTCAAGCAGGCTTCCCAGCGTGTCGGAAAGCCTGTCGAACAGAAGCGAAAAATTGCCGGTCAGGAAATCGAAAAAATCGCGGCCCCATCGGCCGACGGGTATTTTCCACTCAGCGATCCATTCGGATATGGGGTCCATGCGCGCCAAGGGTTCCTTTTATTGATTTCCTGCAATCGTCTCGCGACGAAAGGCGTCGTGTCACTCGATACCGATATGGGCTTTCACCGCCTCAAGGCCCGGCTTTCCGTCAAGGGTTTCGACCCCTTCCAGCCAGGGTGCCAGCGCCTGCGGGTTTGCCTTCAGCCAGTCGCCTGCAGCCATTTTCGGGTCCTCGTTGTCGTCGAGAATTTTGCCCATGATCTGGTTTTCCATGCCGAGCGAGAACACCATGTTCTTCAAAAGCCTGCCGAGATTGGGACAATCGGCGGAAAGGCCGGCGCGGGTGTTGGTTAGCACCGTCGCGCCGCCGTAATTGGGGCCGAAGACATCGTCGCCGCCATCGAGATAGGCCATTTCGATGTTGGCGTTCATCGGATGAGGCTCCCAGCCGAGGAAGACCACGTCCTGTTTGGAGCTGACGGCGCGGCGCACTTGCGAGAGCATGCCGGCCTCCGAGCTTTCCACCAGCTCGAAGTCCTTGAGGCCGAATTGCCCCTTGTCGATCATGTCGAGGATCAGCCTGTTGCCGTCATTGCCGGGTTCTATGCCATAAATCTTCTTGTCGAGCTTGTCGGCGAAGGCCGCGATGTCGGCAAAGGTCTTGAGGCCCGCATCATAGGTGTAACGGGGCACGGCGAGTGTGTATTTGGCGCCTTCCAGATTGGTCACGAGGGTCTCGACGGAACCGTCCTCGCGATAGGGGGCGATATCGGCTTCCATGGTCGGCATCCAGTTGCCGAGGAAAACGTCGATGTCCTTGTTCTTCAACGAGGCATAGGTGACCGGCACGGACAGCATCTCGGTGGAAGGGGCGTAGCCAAGTCCTTCCAGAACGACGGACGCGGTCGCGGTCGTGGCGGTAATGTCGGTCCAGCCGACATCGGAGAATGTGACGGTCTTGCAGGCGTCGGTGTCGGAGGCGATGGCCGGGCCCACGCTGTAACCGGCGGCGATACCAAGGCTTACTCCAAGGGCGATTGCCGTCGTTCGGCTCGGTAACATGGGTCTACTCCTGAATTCATGAGACGCGGCTGCAAATTGTGCAGAGGCTCTTAACCGGCTTTTTGAAATTGTTCAAAGGCAAGCACCAAATCCGGCAACCCGCAAGCGCAAAGCCGGGCCGGGACCGTCGCAATCCGGTGGATCAACCGCATGAAGCGTTTTCTTGGACGGTGGAGTGTTGTTTATGGGCGCAAAGGACGGATGACGGGCGATGGCCAAACTCTATTTCCACTACGCGACGATGAATGCGGGAAAATCCACGATGCTCCTGCAGGCATCCCACAATTATCGCGAGCGGGGTATGACGACCATGCTTTTCGTCGCGGGTCATTACCGCAAGGAGGATGGAGGCTATATCTCCTCGCGTATCGGGCTCGAGAGCGGGGCGGAGATGTTCCGCGACGGGGACGATCTGTTTGCCCGCATCGCCGATCATCACGAACATTCTAATGTCCATTGCGTTTTCGTCGACGAAGCGCAGTTTCTGGAAGAGGAGCAGGTCTGGCAGCTGGCGCGCGTTGCCGACCGGCTTGGCATCCCGGTCATGTGCTACGGGTTGCGGACGGATTTTCAGGGG
Organism: Nitratireductor indicus C115; assembly: GCF_000300515.1. Taxonomy (GTDB): domain Bacteria; phylum Pseudomonadota; class Alphaproteobacteria; order Rhizobiales; family Rhizobiaceae; genus Nitratireductor; species Nitratireductor indicus. The sequence goes on along the minus strand of NZ_AMSI01000003.1, from coordinate 359,930 downwards.
CGGCTCTTTTCCGGTTCGCAGGCGCTTCTCGCGCTGGCCGACGAGCTGCGCGAGGTGCGCACCATCTGCAGGTGCGGCCGCAAGGCGACGATGGTCGTGCGGCTTGGGGGCGATGGCAAGGTGGCGCGCACCGGCGAGCAGGTTGCCATCGGAAAGGATGTCTATGTCTCGCTCTGCCGTAAGCATTGGGAAGAAGAGATGGGACGCCAGCCCGCCGAGGACCTGATGGGATTTGCCGGCAGCGCCCGGGGCGCCGAATAGGCTGCCTGCCTCAGGCTATCCCCAGAAAGCGGATCAGGCCGACAGCGAAAGCCGCAAGACAGGCAAGTGAGAGAAGCGCGGCTGTCACAACGCGGCCGCCGCTCTTCATGACGCTGCCCATGTCCACGGTCAGGCCAAGTGCCGCCATCGCTACCACGGTCAGAAGAGCCGAAACGGACTGCATGGCGGGCAAGGCTGTTGCCGGGATCAGCGCCAGCGAGCGCATCGCCATCATCAGGAGAAAACCAACGATGAACCAGGGCACCATCTTCGTCAGCGGCAGCCGGTTTCCCTCCTGCCTGCCGAAGGCCAGACCCAGAAAGAAGATCACCGGGCCAAGCATCAGCACACGCACCAGCTTGACCAGAGTGCCCACCTGGATGGCGACGGGGCCTGCAGGGGCGGCGGCCGCCAGGACCTGTGGCACCGCATAGACGGTCAGGCCCGCGAAGACACCCGACTGGACGGCGCTCATGCCGAAGGCGACATAAAGAACGGGCAAGATGAGCACTGCAAGGATGCTCAGGAAAGCGGTGAACGACAGGGATGCCGCGATCTCGGAAGATTCTGCGCGTATCACCGGCGCGGCGGCGGCGATGGCCGAGTTGCCGCAGATGGAATTGCCGCAGGCAACGAGGGTTGCCAGCCGGGGCGGCAGGCCCAGTGCGCGGCTTACCGCATAGCCCGCTGCCAGCGAGAGCGCGACCACCGCCACAATACCTGCGACAAGGCCAAGTCCCGCTTCTCCCAGTGCTTCCACACTGATCGAGGCGCCGAGCAGGACGATTGCCACCTCAAGAACCGTCTTGGCGCAGAAATCAATGCCAGGCCGCAGCACGGGATTGCGCCGGGCAAGCGTGCTTGCGGCGGCGCCTATGAGGATCGCCAGCACCAGTCCCTCAAGCCAGGCGTGCCCGAACACTGCTTCCTCCACCCAGGCAGCCGCCACTGCCAAGGCGGCGACGGCGATCGATGCCAGAATGCCGGGAATGCGCGAGGCGATCGGGTTCTGAAGAAGCGGATGGGAAGCGGAAGAAAGGCTGATATCGGACATGGCCGGAAGCTGTCATGGCCAATCATCGACTTCCATCGAATAATATGGCATAAATCATTCTGAAAAATCGAATGATGGCATGACTTTCGAGCAGTTACAGATATTCGTGGCGGTTGCCGAGCGCGAGCACCTTACGCAGGCGGCGACCGCGGTGGGGCGCACGCCCTCGGCGGTGAGCTCGGCCATCAAGGCCCTCGAGGCCTATTATGGCGTGCAGCTTTTTCATCGGGTCGGGCGCGGCATCGAGCTTACAAGCGTCGGGCGCGTGTTTCTCACAGAAGCACGGGCGACGCTTGCGCGCATCCGTTCTGCCGAAACCATGCTTTCGGAGCTTGGCGGATTGCGGCGCGGCGAGCTCAACATCCACGCGAGCCAGACGATAGCCAGCTATTGGCTGCCACCGGTGTTGATGCGGTTTCACCAGCGCTATCCGGGAATCACACTCCATCTCAGCGTTGGCAACACGCGCATGGTGGCTGAGGCGATGATCGAGGGCATTGCCGAAGTGGGCCTCGTGGAAGGCGCTGTGAACGAACCGGCGCTTGCCGTCCAGAGAGTTGGGCGTGATGCGCTTGCCGTGGTCGTGGCGCCCGGCCATCTCTGGGCGGATGGGCACCTTTTGGGCATTTCCGATCTTCTGGAGGGCACTTCATGGGTCATGCGCGAGGAAGGTTCCGGCACGAGGACGGTGTTCGAAAGCGCGCTTGCCGAGATGGGGGGCGACCCGCGAAAGCTTTCCATTGCAATGGTTTTTCCTTCCAATGAGGCCGTGCTCTCTGCGGTTCGGGCGGGGTCGTGTGCGGCCGCGATCTCCATGTCGGCAGCCGGGCCTCTGGTGGAGCAGGGTTTTTTGAAAATTGCCGGCATCAGGCTTGGTGCACGCGACTTCAGCCTGCTGCGGCACAGGGAGCGCCGGCAGAGCGCTGCTTCCATTGCTTTGGAGGAAATGTGTGTTGAGGCCGGTAACGTCTTTCAATCGTCAGCCGGCCCACATATATTTCCGCGACCCTGACACTCGCGGAGCGCATCATCATGGCAACGTTGCAGAATTTCGACACGGAGATCGCCAAGACCCGTGATGTCGTCAATGAGATGCGTACGCGGATCGAGCAGTCGGGCACCGTGCTCGACAAGCTGGCGCGCACGGACGAGAAAATCGGCCAGGCCGATTTCGACATCGAGAACGCCCGCATCTCCGATGTGCTCAAGCAGCAAAAGGTCATGGAATCGAATATCGCGGACCTGATCATCGGCCTCGAAGATGCGACCAACGTGTTCGGCTCCGAATTCGAGAGCATGAAAAGCTACACCGGCTGGGAGAATTTCATCGGCATTTTCTCCAAGCAGCGCAAACAGCGCATGCGCACCGAACGCGTGCGCAACATGTCGCTTGCCGGAAATCTTCAGGAACTGCTTGGAAAATCCGACACCATCACCGGCATCCTCAAGGAACAGAAGCAGGTTCTGGAGGAACGCTACAAGACCTCGGAGACGAGCCTTGCCACCGTGATCGAGCGGCGCAAGTCGACAATGCACGATCTCGAGACCACACAGAAGCGGATCGAGGAGCTCAATCCCATGCTTCTCGATGTCGAGAACCGCATTGCCGCATCGACGAGCCAGAAGGATCGCACGGAGCTGGAGGGCGATCGCTCCAAGCTTGCGACCGAGTACAATGAGGCGCAGGCCCGCGAGCAGACACTTCTGGCCGAAAGCCAGACGCTCGAACGCTATACGTCGATGTTCCAGACCTTCGTGGATTCGCTGAACAACCAGATCGCGGCCCAGTCGACACTCATCAACAAGCTCACCATCGATACCGAGCAGCGCATCGTTCTCTACAAGGCGTTAGAGGATTCGTTGAAGACGGCGGCCCAGCAGGATGTCGCCCACCGCATCAACACGCTGGGCTCCAAGGTCGACAACACCGCGGAAGAGACCATGGCGGGTATCGGCGCTGCCGCACAGCGCCATATCGGCGATCTCCTGGAGCTGCATGAGAAGAACATGGTCACCACGGCCGATATCCAGCGGCGCAAGAAACTGGCGGACGATGCTTTCGCCCGCCGCTTCGAAGACGTGATGAAGAAGCACGACGCGGCCAATTACGTCCGCAGCTGATGGGGCGGCCTGTGTTGGATATGCCGGTGTGTCTTGAGGCGGTTGGCGCTGCGCCATCGCGGCAGCGTCTAGCCCTGAGGCGCGTATCATGAACGCGACGAACGAGGCCGCCGAACGCTATTTCTCTGCCATCTCGTCAGCCCTTGAGGGAATAGGCGTCTATTTCTCCGACCGCACGGCCTCGCCATTCCAGTCACATGGGCTGGTTGCGGAAGTGGTGGCGCCCTATATCGGCCGCCTGGAACGCTCCTTCGACTGCTGGCGCAACCGGATCGGCTTCATGGAGAAGTTCCGTATCCAGAGGGCGGAGAGCGGCTATCCGGTGTTCCAGAGTGTTCTCGAACTCGAGAATGACCGGCGGCAGGCGGAAAAGCGGCTGGCGGGCATTCCCGGTCCGGATGAGCTGCGTGCCGAGATGGTCGATTTCATCCTGCGCCATCGCGAGTTTCCCGAAGCGCTGCAACGTTCCATGGCCGAGCGGCTCTATCTGGAGGAGCTCAGAGACGGCAAGGTTTTCTCGCCTTTCGTTCTGCCCGAAACCGTACGTGTTTCGGTCAATCCGAAGACGAAGCGACCCTACTATCTCGTTCACTGGGGGGCATTCGACGGTTCTTCCAGCTTGCCCATGGTCTATATGGCGGCGGTGGAGGATTCCTCGCCCGACATGATCAAGGTCCTCGTGACCGATGAAGGAAAGCTGAACGACGGCGTGGAGATCGGTTTGCCGGTGGGCGGTCTTCTCAATCCGGCGCTGGCGCACAGGTTCGACGAATTCGCCGAGAAGAATTCGGCCTACTCGCTGTCGCCTGCCACGATCGCCGGCAATCTCGACAAGGATTTCGACAATCTACATCCCAAGCAGCTGCGCCGCGTCGTGCTAGGTCCTTTCTACACGGCGGGGATCACCGAGAACAATTCAGCGGTCTCGGAAGTGCTTTCCAAGGTGCGGCGCCAGGAAAATGCCTGGCTTCTCACCTGGACCGTGCAGGAGGTCTATTCCAAGAGCGAGCGACCGGCCCGCAAGGGGCTGTGGTCGAGCGAGCCGGCGCGCGAGGAATTCTTCATCGAGACTGATGATCTGGACGCTGCCCGCATGGGCGTCAGCGCCTATGAACAGCATGCGCTCGTTCCCCATGAGGCCTATCAGGCGCTCTATGCGGCGGGCGAGGCCCAGAAGATCTTCGAGGGCTATGATGTGCATGTCATCTCCGGCGGCAAGGTGATCACCGATGTCTAGGGTTGTGACCCTGGCGCCCGTGTTCTCCTTCACATGGGCAATGGGTGCAGATGAAGGGCAACCTCACCGCCCGGCAAATCAGGAGCTTCCATGGATACTGGCCTGACGACCATCGACGAAAAGGACATCGAGAAGCACCGTGCCACGGCGCAGAGCCTTGTGACGCGTTTCGTGATGCTGGAGAGCGATGCGGGGCGTTCAGGCACCGAGCTTGCCGGCACCGGGCGGCGTTTCGTCTCCACCGTTTCCACGGGGTCTCTGCGCAAGACGCGCGAGGTGGAACTTGTCAGGACAATCGCGGCGATCCGCAAGGACGACCCGATGTTTTCCATCGCTCAGCACACGCTGCTCTACCGCGCCCGGCGCGGGGCAGCGGTAGCGCTGTCTGTCGCTGATGTGTTCGCGCGCTCGACCGAGCTTGAAAGCCTTCAGGAACGCAATACCCGCAGCCCGCTCGAAGGCGATGTGGCGCAGAGCTATCACGCGCTGCTTCAGGCGTCGGCCTATGTCGCCGCCTTTACGCTGTCCTCCTATCTGTTGCGCATGCTCGATGCGGACAGCGAGCCGGTCAATGACACGGATGAACCGGATTTCCAGTTCGACACGCCACAGGACGCGCTGAAGAGCGTGATCGCCGCGCTCGACCGTTCCATTGCAGGGGCTGCCGACGAGACCGTGATGACGGCTCGGGCGCGGGCGGTGGCGCGGGTCGCCATTGAGGGGCTGTTGCAAAGGCGAGGCCGGTTCAGCGGGCTCGGGGCCTTCGAGAACGCACATATGCGGCTTGAGGCCGATGATTTCACGCTTGACGGGTTCGACGTTGCGCCTGGTCAGAAGCGCAAGCCGCTGGTCATGAGCTTCAAGAAGCCCAACGAGATCATCGGCAACCACATCGCCAAATACCAGGCCATGAAGCTTGCCAAGATGCTCATGGCCTATGATTTCGACCGGCAAATGAACCCGTTCGTCGAACTGGGTGGTTTTCTCTTCACCTTCATCGGCGATGGAGCGCCGGGCACGGGCAAGACCATCCTCATCCAGATGACCGCCGGGCTCCTGAACGATTATTGCCAGGTGGCGGGTGTACCCTTCCATTACGAGAATTTCGGCGTTGACCAGATCTCCTCCTACCAGGGCAAATCGGGCCAGAACTGCAAGCAGTTCGTGGAAAACGTCTTGAGCCCGCGCGCCATCGGCTTCGGCACAATCGACGACATCGATCAGGTGGCGGCCAAGCGTTCCGACGACCGGGCGTCAGCCGGTCAGCAAGAAGTGACCGGCGTCCTGATGGAAAGTTTCGCAGGCGCAGGCACCGTGGTGCGCGGCAATTGCTCGTTTGGCATGTTCTCCAACTATCCGGAGAATGTGGATGATGCCTTGCGCCAGCGGGCGGGCGCGCGCTGGCTGGTGGACGGGCCGCAGACGCTGGAAGACTATGTCGACATCTTTGTGCTGCTTGCCGGAAAGAACCACGACATTCCGCTTGGCGAGCACTCGCTTTTTGCGACGCAGGAGATCAAGCGGGCGGTGGAGACGGCCTATGAAGCTCATTCCAGGCCGCAGGAAGAGGGGCTGCAAAAGGTCTATGAGCGTTTCCTGAACGAGCGCGGCGAGCCCGGAACTCTGACCGACATTGGCGCCTATCTGCACGAGATCAAGCTTGCCGAACCGCGCTTCACAGGGCGCGCGATCAAGAACATCACCGATGCGATCAAGATGCGCGCCATGGATATCGAGCTGCCGGACGCATGGTTCGAAACGCCGGATGCCTTCATGCGCAAGGGGTACGATGAGAAGAAGGCGATGATCGCCGAGCTGCGCAAACCGTTCACGATGAGCATGGTGATGCAGGAGATCAACCGCTACGCGGATTCGGAATTCCGCTATTCCGACCGATCCGACGACGTGGCGGTCTCCAACATCGTGCGCGACCAGCGCCTGCGCGAACGCGCCATCCGCGAGATCGAGGATATGAAGGCGAGAGGTGTGTGGAATGCGGGTTGAGCTGGCAGAGGAGCGGGCATGAACCTCCTGCGTGACAACGACCTGATCTTCGGGCGGTTGCTCAAAATCGAGGAGCCGCACCTGATTGCGCGCTACAACAAGGCGCTGGAGGCGTTCGGGGTCAGGCAGACCAAGCTCAAATCCTTTGAGATCGACCGGACAGGATTTTCACCCGAAATCGCCAAGGAATTGAAGGACGACCAGTATCTCGATCCCAATGGCGTCAATCGGCGCTTCATCATCCTGACGCCGGCGCAGATCGAGCTGCCCGTCGTTCACACCGCCTTCTCCAACACGTCGCAGCTCGTCTACGAGTTCATGACCGCCAATGCGCGCGCCATCAACGCCATCACCATCAAGGATGTGGTCTATGGCGAGATCGAGGAGCAGGTGAACCAGGTCCGCGATATCGAGGACCTGCTGTCCATCGTGCAGGTGGAATTCAAGGTGCTTTCAGCGGAAGACCTGCTTGGCAAGGCGGCAGAACTCGGCAGGCTCGCCGACCGGGTGAAGCACGAGCCCGACGCCTGGCGCGACGATACGCTTTTGCAGCGCATGGTAGCGCTTTCAAAGGAAACCGGGGATATCCGCGAAAACAGTCTGGTGCCGGAGCAGGTGGTGTTTCGGCACGGCGCCTATTGGACGAGCCATTTCGGCGGCGTCTACATCTTCGCCGACCGCGATACGACCACGGTTATCGCCGACCCGGCGACGCCGGGTTTCCGGCGTTCGCGACCCTGGCAGGTGAGCTATCTTGCAAAGGACGACCCGGCGCGCATTTTCCGTTTTCTGGCGGAGACCGGGCGCATTCAGCTGCCGCGGGCTTCCTGGATGGAAACCTCCGGCTATCTCGCGCATCGCGGCGAGATGGTGCTGCTTGATCTGGTGCGCAAGGCCAGTCCCGATCAGGATTTCTCGCGCATCGATCCGGTCTGGCTTCAAACCTGGACACATCGCCATGCCGATATGGTGGCGCGCGAAGGGTCCGTTCCCTTCCTCAACGCGGCGGTGCGCGAAATCAGCCAGTTCGGCCAGCTCAAGATTGAGGAAATTCCCGCCCCTCAGCGTTTCCTGGTGACGCGAGCCAATCCGGAACATCCGGATGCCTGGCTGACGAACAGGCTCGTTTCCGACCTTGTTCCATCGGATTTCATCGCTCGCTACATCTTCAACAAGCAAGGTTTCTACGAAGACTACGAGAACTATTCGGAGAGCTGGCGCGAATATGTTGTGGCGCGGCTCAAAACCACTTATCTCAGGGACAAGGCGGCGTTGAGACGACGTCTTTTTGGCTTGGACTGAACCCGCCCGAGGAGGCGCCCCGTGCTCGATCCGATCGTCGAATTCTTCACCCGCGTCTTCCACTGGATCGGTCGTGGCATCGGCATGGTGATCGCGTGGATTCTGTGGCCGTTCGTGGCCGCGGGACGCTGGTACACACGGCGCGGCTGGATTATCCGCGGGTCGGTGGGGCTCGCCGTTCTGGCAATTGTCGGTTTCTACGGATATTTCATCTGGCAGACGCAGGTCTGGACCAATTTCGATCCCGACTATGTCGAAAAATACAAGCTTCAGGAGCGCGGTGTTTCGGCGGGCGAACAGACCGCCGGCACCCAGGGCGGCGAAACGCGCACCTGCGGGCGTTCGGCCATTGTCGACCTGACCGCCGATCTGACGGACTTCAACGTGAACCAGAATGCCTGGATTTCCTCCATGCTTCTGTACAAGCTCGGCTTCTTCTTCGTGCTCGACTGGGACGATACGCCGTTCCTCGACAACAAGGCGTCCTTCCAGCGCGGCATCAATCAGGGTGTGCGGCGCAGCGCCATCGAACTCGTCGATGCACTCGGGCGCGTGCGCGGCACGTCGCAAATCGACCGCGACCTGCAGAACGCACGCGGCGCGCTGACCTTCGACGAGGAGACCTGGTATTTTGGTCTCAGTCCCTTCGGCCCAAAGACGCCGACACCGAGCTTCTATCGTTCGGCCATTCGCGACCTGCGCAAATTCAATGACCGGCTGGTTTCCTGCGAGGCCGTGTTCGATGCGCGCGCCGACAATCTCATCCAGTATCTAGACCGTATTGCAAACGATCTCGGCTCGACCTCCGATCTCCTTCGCCAGCGCTCGGAAAACTACAATGGCGGCTGGTTCGATACGCGTGCGGATGATCGCTTCTGGTTCGCCTATGGGCAGCTCTACGCCTATTACGGCCTTCTGCGGGCTGCCGGCGCGGATTTCGAGGATGTCATCAAGCAGCGCTCGCTGGGTTCGCTCTGGGCCACCACCGAACAGCAGTTCCGCGCCGCGCTCAACATTACACCCTTCATCATCTCCAATGGACGGGAGGATGGCTGGGTGATGCCGACCCACCTTGCCACGATGGGCTTCTACATCCTGCGTGCGCGATCCAATCTCGTCGAACTGCGCCAGGTTCTCGACCGGTGAGAGCAGCATTGGCGGGCAGTCCCGCTCTGGCAAGTCGGCATGGAGTCCTTGGAGGGGAATGTTCCAGCCGATGATCCTCACCATTGCAGTTTCGGGATACCGGTCACTTCGCGATGTCATCCTGCCTCTGGGACGACTGAATATCGTCACTGGCGCGAATGGCGCCGGCAAGTCCAGCCTTTATCGGGCGATACGCCTGCTTTCTGAAGTCGCACAAGGAGAGGCAATCGCCTCCCTGGCGCGTGAGGGCGGGCTCGGCTCGACGCTCTGGGCGGGGCCGGAAAAGTTCTCCGCCGGCATGAAGTCCGGCGAGCAACCGGTTCAGGGTACGGTACGCACCGGTCCCGTTAGCCTCCGGTTGGGATTCGCCGACGAGGATTATGGCTATGCGGTCGACCTTGGATTGCCCAGCCCCTCGAAAAGCATGTTCGCGCGCGACCCCGAGATCAAGGCAGAAGCGGTCTGGGCGGGTGAGGCGCTGAGCCGCCGCAACGGCTTCGCGCGCCGCCGGGGACCGCATGTCGGCGTTCTGGACCAGAGCGGCAAATCCGCCACCGTTTTGACGTCTCTTTCTCCTTCCGACAGCATGATGACCCACGCTGCGGACCCCCGCAATGCGCTGGAGCTTCTCGTTCTTCGCGACCGGATGCGAAGCTGGCGGTTCTACGATCACCTGCGCTCCGATCTCGATGCGCCGGTCCGGCGTCCCCAGGTCGGCACCCGCACCCCCATCCTGTCGTCGGACGGGAGGGATCTTGCGGCCGCGCTGCAGACGATCATCGAAATCGGCGATGCCGAGGGGCTGTCGGCGGCTATCGACGATGCGTTTCCTGGCAGCATCCTCGAAGTGCGGGAACGGGACGGATATCTGGAGGCGATGGTGCGGCAGCAGGGGTTGCTGAGACCCCTGTCCGTGGCTGAACTATCCGACGGGACGCTGCGCTACCTCATGCTTGTTGCCGCGTTGCTCTCACCGAGGCCGCCTCCCTTGCTGGTTCTGAACGAACCGGAGACGAGCCTCCATCCGGCATTGATCGAGCCGTTGGGCCGGCTTCTGTTGCGTTCTGCGTCGAGGTCGCAGGTGATCGTCGTCACCCATTCCCAGGCGCTAGCGGAGGCGCTTGCCGAAACGGGGGAGGCCGTGACTTTCACACTGGCCAAGGAACTCGGCGAAACCATCGTTCTTGAAGATCATGTCCGGCCCGCCTGGGCATGGCCGGAGCGCTGATGCTCAGTGCTGTCGAAAACGTATCGTACATTCGAAACGGAAGCTGTCGGGAGATGCAGGATCCATTATGGCCGAAGTGAAGTCAGACATTGAGATCGCCCGCGCTGCCGTGAAGAGACCGATCCAGGAGATTGGCAAAAAGCTCGGCATTTCACCCGAAGACCTAGTGCCTTACGGGCATGACAAGGCGAAGATTTCGGCGGATTTCATCGCACGGATCGCTGGACGCAAGGACGGGAAGCTCATCCTTGTGACGGCGATCAACCCAACGCCGGCGGGCGAGGGGAAGACCACCACGACCGTGGGACTGGTCGACGGACTGAACCGTATCGGAAAGAACGCCGCCGTGTGCATTCGTGAGGCGTCGCTCGGTCCCTGTTTCGGGATCAAGGGGGGCGCGGCCGGAGGTGGTTATGCGCAGGTGGTTCCGATGGAGGACATGAACCTCCATTTCACCGGCGATTTCCATGCAATCACCTCGGCACACAATCTGCTCGCCGCCATGATCGACAACCATATCTATTGGGGCAATGCGCTCGGCATCGACACGCGCCGGGTCACCTGGCGGCGGGTGATGGACATGAACGACCGCGCATTGCGGCAGGTCGTCTCGTCCCTTGGCGGGGTGGCGAACGGTTTTCCGCGCGAGAGCGGCTTCGACATCACGGTTGCTTCCGAGGTCATGGCGATCCTGTGCCTTGCAAGCGATCTCAACGATCTTGAGCGCAGGCTTGGCGAAATCGTCGTCGGCTATCGCCGCGACCGTAGCGCGGTGCGCGCACGGGACCTGAAGGCAGACGGGGCCATGGCCGTGCTTCTCAAGGATGCGTTGCAGCCCAATCTGGTGCAGACGCTGGAGAACAACCCCGCCTTCGTTCATGGCGGGCCCTTCGCCAACATCGCCCATGGCTGCAATTCGGTGATGGCGACGCGTACGGCGCTGAAACTTGCCGATTATGTGGTGACGGAAGCGGGGTTCGGCGCCGATCTCGGAGCGGAGAAATTCTTCGATATCAAGTGTCGCAAGGCGGGGCTTAAACCGGCGGCGGCTGTCATCGTGGCCACGATCCGCGCCCTCAAGATGAATGGCGGTGTCGCCAGGGACGATCTGGGGCAGGAAAATATCGCTGCGGTTAAAGCCGGTTGCGTCAATCTCGGGCGGCATGTGGAAAATGTGCGCTCTTTTGGCGTTCCGGTGATCGTGGCGATCAACCATTTCCACTCCGATACGCAGGCGGAGATCGATGCCGTCAAAGCCTATGTCGACGAGCTTGGGGAAGAAGCCGTGCTGTGCAGGCACTGGGCGGAAGGGTCGGCCGGTATCGAGGAGCTGTCACACAAGGTTGCGGCGCTTGCCGATGAGGGCAAGGCGCGCTTTGCGCCGCTTTATCCCGACGAAATGCCGCTTGTCGAAAAGATCGAAACCGTGGTGAAGCGTATTTATCGCGGTGCTGGAATCTCGGCCGATACGTCCGTGCGCGCCCAGCTTCGGCAATGGGAGGAGGAGGGATATGGCCATTTACCCGTGTGCATGGCCAAGACGCAATATTCCTTTTCAGCCGACCCGGCGCTGCTCGGCGCGCCTGTGGATCATGTGGTGCCGGTGCGCGAGGTGCGGCTCTCGGCAGGGGCAGGCTTCGTTGTCGCCATCTGCGGAGACATCATGACCATGCCGGGCCTCCCGAGGACGCCGGCCGCCGAGCACATTTTCCTCAATGAAGACGGTATGATCGAGGGATTGTCTTAAAACTTGAGTCTGGAGGTGACGCGCGCCCTGAGGCGCGCGCCTCAAATCAGGCAGAGACCGCGAATTCGGTCATCATGCCGGTGGCCAGATGTGGCATGTGGTGGCAGTGAAACATCCAGCGCGCGGCTTCGCCAGCATCGACCGCGAGGGTGACCATGGCCATTGGCGGGACATAGACGGTGTCGCGCATGGCGCCGGAGAAACGTCTACCGTTGATACCGACCACCTGGAATGTGTGACCGTGCAGATGCATGGGGTGCCCCATCATCGACATGTTGTGAAGCGTTATCTCGAAACGTTCGCCGCTGCGTGCGGTAATCGGGGCATGATCGCCCCAGATGCCACCGTCAATGGTCCATAAATAGGGCTCCATACTGCCGCTCAGCATCACCATTCGCCCATCGCTGGCAGAACGCGGGGCAAGCGGAGTGGTGGCGGAAAGCCGCGTCTCCAGATCCAGCCCCAGGGCAGGGGCTTCTTCATCGCCCGTCGAAGCGATGCGTTTCACATCCGCCCCCGGTGTCGCAAGCACGAGACCTGTGCGTTCGCGCGCCCCTTCCCGCAGAGCGAGGATCGGAAATGCGCCGCCTTGTACGGGAATGCGCAGGCGCAAATCCATGCGTTGCGCCATGGTGAGCCCGAAACGCCTTCCCTTAAGAGGGATGACCGGGTGTCCATCGACGGCAACCAGTTCGGCATCGAGCGCGCCACTGTCGACCCAGTAGACCGTTGCGGAGGCGGCGTTGACAATGCGCAGGAGCACCTCGCCGCCGGGCTCGACCATGGTAACATCGGGATCGTCGAGCGTGCGGCTGTTGGCCAGATAGGCGTCGAACTCAATGTCGTTCAGGTCCATCTCCATGGCACCGTGATTCATGCCGCCATGGTTCATGCCGCCCATGCCCATCATGCCCCCCATGCCGCTCATGGATGACGAGCCATGGCCGGCTTCGCTTGCGCCCAGATCGTCGAGCAAATCCGACAGGGGTTTGAAGGTGAAGTCCTGTAGGAAAAGGACGATTTCCTGCCGATCGGCTTCGGCATCTTCCTTCGTCCTCACGATAAGAGGGGCGGCGAGGAGCTGCATCTCCTGTGCGGGAATGTGTGCATGCATCCAATGCGTGCCGGCGAGCGGTGCGAAGTCATAATCCCTTGTTTCGCCGGGCTTGAGTTTGGGCATTGGCATGTCGGGTACGCCGTCCTGATCATTGGGCGGTATCTGGCCATGCCAGTGGATCAGGGTTTCCTCCGCAAGCGTGTTTTCAAGCGAAAGGCGGAATCGCTCTCCCGGTTCGAGAACCAATCCCTGCCGACCATCCCCGCCAGACAAGCCGAAGACGGTGGCCGGCTTGCCGTCGATGTCGATCGTACGGGTGGTTGCCTGAAGGGTGCGCTGCGGCGCGGCGCGGAGCGTTGCAGGAAGGGCTGCGGTTGCGGCGAATGCCGCGCCGGCGGCGAGAAAGCCGCGGCGTGTGAATGTGGAGTGCATAATTTTCTCCTGAAGACTGTCCTTGGTAGCCACAGGCATGCGCGGGATGCGCAAAATCCTGCCGGCAATGTGCGGTGGTTTTCAGGATAAGGAGCGGGGCGGTGGAGTTTGTGGTTCTTGCTGCCATCCGGCGTGGGGACGGTCGGCAATCGCCAGCACCCGCGGAGCCTCGGGTTGCCAGAGAAGCGGGGCAGAAATCCGGCTTGGAATCGAGGCTGCTGCGCAATGCGCGGCGCAGCGCTCAGTCTTCTGATGCGTGTCCTGGCAGTGGGACATGCCGCCATGGACAGCGCAGGCCGCCGTCCTGTCCATCACCGTCATTGCGGTCGCGTGACCTGGCGTTCCGGCGAATGCCAGAACAAGTAGGAACAGCAATGCAAGATACTGCAGCGGTGTTTTCATCGGCGTTCTAAACAACAATTCCAGTAACGACCAATGCATGGAGTATGCGGCAGCATCAAGGCCCGCACCAGAGATCAGGCGGCACTTGGTCCCGGATCGTCATCGCCGGCCAAATCCGGTCTCAGGGAAGGCATCGGAGCGCCTGCATCATGCACCAGTCGCAGGGCCGGGCGGGTATTGGCGCGCTCCGCCATTTTCCGCAGCGCGGCCTCGGGCTGGTAGAGCACGCCTTCAAGCGCGATGCGCTCGGGCGTCGTTTCGCCGTCGCGCAGAAGTGCTATGGCTTCCCCTTCTGCAAGACCCAGAAGCCCCATGCCTCGCATGGTTGTCAGCGGCAGGGACAATCCAACCATACCCTGGGTGGGATCCGGAGTCAGAAGCCTGACCTGCGAATCCGCGTCGCCGATGCGATAGCGCACCCGGCTATTCAGGGTGGCAACGATGGGCGGTATGTCTTCCCGCGTCATGAGCTCGGCATTTTCGAGCTTGTGCTCAAGCAGCCGGGCGAATGCCGTTCTCCGGTCGGTGATATTTCTTTGAAGCTGTTCGAGGATGGTGAAGTCGCTGAACGTCAGGATGCATCCCTTGCCGGTCCACATCTTTGATCTCCGCTGGCAGGTCCTGGGGAAAGGAATTTCGCCCCCTGCGCGGAAATCGCTTCCGCACAGGGGTTACCCTCCCGTCAGGAGATGCCCCGTGAAAAACTGGAGATGAGGATGGTTCTGCGCCATGGCGTCAGGCGTTCTCCGCCGGCTGCCGGACTTCCAGCACCGTCAGCTTGTGCGTACGGCCGTTGCGCGCGGTCCAATCGATAGACTGCCCCTCCTTGAGGCCGATCAAGGCCGTGCCCACCGGCGTGGTGATGGCAATGCGGCCCTTTTCGATATCGGCGTCGCCGGGGTAGACGAGCGTTACCGTCTTTTCTTCGCCATCGGCGGTGTAGGTCAGCGTCGATCCCATGCGAACGATAGTGGGCGCAAGGGCGCTGTCGCGCACGACACGCGCGCGGTCGAGCTCGGCCATCATCGTTTCCGACATTTCGGGGTTGCGCTCTTCCAGGGCCTCGGCGAGGCCTGTTAGGCGCTCATAATCGGTTTCGGAAATCGTGATCGCGGGCTTGCGGCCCGATTTGTTCTGCACGGTCTTGTTCTGCATTGGCTTTTCCATGCGAGGCCGTCCCGGCGCATCTGCCATGCGCCTTTGGAGAACTCTCTGCTCCTGTTCTTAAATCTTGAGGGGTGCGCCGTCTGAAACCTGCTCCGCCGATTTTTACCGGCCAATTGGGCCGAGCAGCGGATTCGCGCCCCACGGTTCGGAGGCGCACAGCACCGAACCGGGGGTCATTGTCCCGCGATGGGACAAACCCGGAAAAAATCGGATGTGCGTTTGCGATGCTGTTTCATATGCTGAAGGTGGTGCAGCGCCGGGGCGATGTCAAGATTGAGGGTTGAGGCTTCCTTCGACTTTGCCGCATGGACAGGACAAGCATGAAGCCTATTAGATGAAATCTGCAAAACAGGTTTGGCATGAAAGACAATACGCGGCGTTTTCTCGACAGGCTCAGAACGAACAGGCGCATTCTCGGGCCGGTGCTTCTCTTTCTCGTTCTGGCCCTCGGTTCCTTTATCTTCCTTGCCATTGCAGATGAGATGGCAGAGGGCGAAATCCGCGCGCTCGATGAAAATATCCTCTTGTCCATGCGTAACCCCGCCAATTCCGCCGACCCGATAGGGCCGGCCTGGCTCGAAGAAACGGCGGTGGAGATCACGGCTGCCGGCGGTTATCCGCTGATTGTGCTTTCGCTGACCCTGGTCATGGGGCTTCTCGTAGTGACACGGCGATATGGCGCTGCATTTTATGCTTTCTTTTCCGTCGCTTCGGGGGCGGCAGTCTCCTACACGCTGAAGAATTATTACGATCGGCCAAGGCCGGATATCGTCGAGCATCTGGATGTCATTCATACCGCGAGCTTCCCGAGCGGCCATGCGATGGCGACAACGGTGGCCTATCTGACGCTGGCGGCCCTAGTCATCCGCTTCGTCGCGGATTGGAGGGTGCGCCTCTACACGCTTGCAGTGGCGATTTTCATGGCATTCATGGTCGGCTTGAGCCGAATCTATCTCGGCGTCCATTGGCCAAGCGATGTGGCGGCGGGATGGGCTTTGGGTGCAGCCTGGGCTTCCCTGATATGGCTTGCCGTGACACTGGTTTCGCTCTATCGCGACGGGAGGGGCGGGCTGGATGCAGGAAAGCAGTTGCGCAAGGACGCGGCTGACGGTATGGAAAAGCCATGACGACGATTTCTTGCGCAAATCTCTGGTGGTGGGCCCGCTAACAGCGGCCACCGTGCAGTATGCGCGACGTAAAGACCATGGCCGCAGGTGAAAACCGGGCGGCCATTTTTGTTGCAGCTTCCCGGCAATGCCTGAAACAGGGAGCATATAATGAGCCTGGAAGTTCTGGAAAACGGCGGTGAACGCTTCGCGACGGCGGGCGGCATCACCATTACCCGCACGCGCAACGAGACGGCCTATGAAGGGGCCATCGATGCCTATATCGATGCGCTCGACGAGCGGCGAGGCGCGGTCTTTTCCTCCAATTATGAGTATCCGGGCCGCTATACGCGCTGGGATACGGCGATCATCGATCCCCCGCTGGTCATTTCGGCGCGCGGGCGGGCCGTGCGCATCGAGGCGCTGAATGGGCGGGGCCAAGCGCTTCTGCCGGTCATAGCCGACACTGTGGCCGCACTCGACGTCGTTACAGTGGATGAGCGCGATGCGCGCCATCTCGCGGTGACGGTCGCTGAACCTGACCGTATCTTCTCGGAAGAGGAACGCTCGCGCGCTCCCACTGTCTTTTCGGTCCTGCGGGCCGTGACGGCGCTGTTTCATACCGATCAGGACGCCAATCTCGGGCTTTACGGGGCCTTTGGCTACGATCTCGCCTTCCAGTTCGATCCGATCAAGCAGAGCCTCGAGCGGCCACAAAGCCAGCGCGACCTCGTGCTTTATCTGCCCGATGAGATACTGGTGGTCGATCATCATGCGGCCAGAGCCTGGCACGACCGCTATGATTATTCGGGGACCGGTTTCACGACCGAAGGCTTGCCGAGAGAGGGCGCGCGCGACGCCTTCCGTCCGGCGGCCCATAAACCTCCGCGCGGCGACCATGAGCCTGGCGAATACGCCCGCCTCGTCGAGAAGGCCAAGGAGAGCTTTCACCGGGGCGATTTGTTCGAGGTGGTTCCGGGTCAGATGTTCATGGAGCGCGCAGAACGCCGCCCTTCGGAGATTTCGCGCCGGCTGAAGCGTATCAATCCGTCGCCCTATTCCTTCTTCATCAATCTTGGCGAACAGGAATATCTGGTCGGCGCGTCGCCCGAAATGTTCGTGCGGGTGAACGGGCGCCGGGTGGAAACCTGCCCGATTTCAGGCACGATCAAGCGCGGCGACGATGCAATTGCCGATGCGGAGCAGATTATCAAGCTCCTGAATTCCAAGAAGGATGAGTCGGAGCTGACCATGTGCTCCGATGTCGACCGCAACGACAAGAGCCGCGTTTGCGAACCCGGTTCGGTGAGGGTCATCGGGCGGCGGCAGATCGAGATGTATTCGCGCCTCATCCACACGGTCGACCACATCGAGGGGCGTTTGCGCGAGGGCATGGATGCTTTTGACGCTTTCCTCAGTCACGCCTGGGCGGTGACGGTGACCGGCGCGCCGAAACTATGGGCGATGCGTTTCATCGAGGAAAATGAGAAAAGCCCCCGCGTGTGGTATGGCGGCGCCATCGGCATGGTGCATTTCAACGGCGACATGAATACGGGGCTGACGCTGCGCACCATCCGCATCAAGGATGGAATTGCCGAAGTGCGGGCCGGCGCGACGCTGCTTTTCGATTCCGATCCGCAGGAAGAGGAGGCCGAGACGGAGCTCAAGGCTTCGGCCATGCTTTCTGCAATTCGCGATGCGGGGAAGGCGAATATGGACAATGAGACGCGGGCGGCCGCGCGTGTCGGCGAGGGGGTGAAGATCCTTCTTGTGGATCATGAGGATTCCTTCGTGCACACGCTCGCCAATTATTTCCGCCAGACAGGCGCAGAGGTTGTGACCGTACGTTCGCCGGTTTCGCAGGAGGTGTTCGAGCGGGTCGATCCCGATCTCGTTGTTCTGTCGCCGGGACCCGGACGGCCGGAGGATTTCAATTGTGGCGCGACGATCGCGCAGGCGCGCGAGCGCAAATTGCCGATTTTCGGCGTTTGCCTTGGTTTGCAGGCGCTGGTGGAAGCCTATGGCGGTGAGTTGCGGCAGCTTGCCGAGCCGATGCATGGGAAGCCGTCGCGTATTCGCGTGAATGGCAACAGCCTCGTCTTTTCAGGCCTTCCCTCGGAGGTCACCGTGGGGCGCTACCATTCGATCTTCGCCGATCCGGTTCGCATGCCCCGTGATCTGGTTGTCACGGCAGAGACGGAAGATGGCGTTGTAATGGGGATAGAACACGAAAAAGAGCCGGTTGCGGCTGTGCAGTTCCATCCCGAATCAATCATGACGCTTGGCCATAATGCAGGCATGCGCATGATCGAGAACGTGGTTGCGCATTTGCCGAGGAAGGCCCGGGTCAAGGCTGCCTGAAAGGGGGTGCCTTAGGGCCGCCTGAGAGGCAGGACCTTATCCCGCCAGCTCCAGGTGGGCGTGGGTCGGGCACGAAAGAGGAAAGGAGCCGGCATGCCTTCCAACGGCACGCTTCAGCGCATTGCGGCATGGTCGATACTCGTTGCGATCGGTATCTTTGCCCTGAAGCTCGCAGCCTGGTGGCTGACCGGCTCCGTAGCCCTTTTCTCCGACGCGATGGAATCCATCGTCAATGTCGCTGCCTCGCTGATGGCCTGGTACGCGTTGAAGCTGGCGCACAAGCCGGCCGATGACAATCATCCGTTCGGCCATCACAAGGCGGAGTATTTTTCCGCGGTGATGGAAGGCGTGCTGATCGTCGTTGCGGCCCTTCTTATCCTGCGCGAGGCGTGGTTCGCCTTTTTTGTGCCGCGCACCCTCGAAGCGCCGGCCTTGGGCCTTGCCATCAACGCCTTGGCAGGCGTGGCCAACGGCGTCTGGGCATGGTTCTTGATCAAAACGGGCAGAAAGGCGCGCTCGCCGGCCATGGTCGCGGACGGGCAGCATTTGTGGACGGATGTGGTGACGTCGGGTGGCGTGCTTTTCGGGTTGATCCTGGCGCTTGCTACGGGCTGGCTCTGGCTCGACCCGGTCATGGCCGCCGTCGTTGCGCTCAACATTCTGTGGCAGGGCTGGTTCATGGTCGGCCATTCCGTCCAGGGGCTGATGGATGTGGCCGTGGAGCAAAACGATCTTGCTGAAATCGAGCGTATAGTTGAAGAAAACCGCGATGGCACACTCGAGTTCCACGATCTGAAGACCCGAGAGGCCGGCAGGGCACGCTTCATCGAGTTCCACCTCGTGGTGCCTTCGGAGATGACCGTAGAGGCGGCACACCGCATCTGCGACCGTATCGAGACCGCGCTGGAAAAGAAGATGCACGGGGTTCATGTGACCATCCACGTGGAACCCGCGCACAAGGCGAAGTTCGTCTGAACCCTCGGGCATGCTCCCCATCCATCCGGAAAGGGGAGCGTTTCCGGTTCAGGAGCGTTTCATGCCCTTGTCGAGAAGCTCCGGATAGTCCTTTACGATGTCCTGCACCTCGTTCGAATAGTCGTCCATTTCCTGAATACGGCGCAGCTCGATCGTTTCGTTGGGGGCGCCGGGGCAGCGCTTTGCCCATTCGATGGCGTCCTGCAGCGAGGGGACGTCGATGATCCAGAAGCCGCCCACCACTTCCTTCACCTCCGCGAAGGGGCCGTCGGTGACGACCGGCGTTCCCGTGGCAAACGAAACACGGGCGCCTGTTGAAGGGGGATGAAGTCCTTCCATCGCGACCAGCACTCCGGCGGCGCGCAGGTCATCATTGTATTTCATCATCTTTTCGACCGCATCCACAGGCAGATCGAGCTCGGGTCCGGCGCTTTCATAGCCCTTGGGGATCATCAGCATCATGTAACGCATTGTCTTCTCCTGGTTCGAGGTTTCGTGACCAAAGGACGTTCGCAAAAACCTTATCCCGACAATCTCCAGGCAAAACATTTCCTTGAGGGAATTGTTCCTGTATCGGTCATTGCGAAAGCGGGAGCCGACAGAAATGGATTCGTCATCAGAAACATCCTTTCCCGGTCCGCTTGCAACGCTGCCCCGGCCTGTTCAATGGTTGCTTCTGGCGGTTCTGACGGCGCTGATCGCCGGTTTCATGCTTCATTACGCTTTGCCGGCTGCGTTGCTGATAGGCCCGATGCTGGCAGCAGTTGCGATTGGAGCGCAAGGCGGGCGGGTTGGCGTGCCCGGTCTGGTGTTTGCGGTGGCGCAGACCTTTGTCGGTCTTCTGATCGGCGGTTCCCTGGAACCGGCAGTGCTTGCTTCCTTTGTGGACATATGGCCGATCCTGCTGCTTGCGGTTCTCACGACCGTGGCGGCAAGCAGTCTCCTGGGCTTCTTTGTCAGCCGCTGGAAGATCCTGCCGGGCACCACCGCCGTATGGGGGTCGGCACCGGGGGCGGCCACGGCAATGGTTCTCATGGCCGGCGCCTTCGGTGCCGATCCGCGGCTTGTGGCATTCATGCAGTATCTGCGGGTGATCTTCGTAACCCTGGCGGCTGCCTTGCTGGCGCGCTTCTGGGTGGATACGAGCGGCGTCGAATTGCCCGCCACGGAGTGGTTCCCGCCCTTGCAACCGGAAGCTTTCGGTCTGACGCTTGTTCTGGCGGTTGGCGGAGGGCTCGGCGGCAAACTTCTGCGTCTGCCCGCTCCCTTTTTCCTTGGGGGAATGCTGGCCGCAGCAGGAGCGCATCTTGGTGGTGGTCTTTCCCTGGAACTGCCGCCCTGGCTAATGGGATGCGCCTATGTGTTCATTGGCTGGACCATCGGCCTGAAGTTTGACCGGGCGCTGCTGCGGAGTGCCGTCAAGGCGCTGCCGCAGGTCGTTCTGTCGATACTCGCTCTGATGCTGTTCTGCGGCGGGCTCGCATGGGTGCTTCATGCGGAGTGGGGTATCGACCCGCTGACCGCATATCTGGCGACAAGTCCCGGCGGCATGGATTCCATCGCCATCATCGCGGCGGCCTCACAGAATGTGAATCTGTCCTTCATCATGGCCGTTCAGATGGGACGCTTTCTGTTCGTGCTTCTGGCCGGCCCGCCCATCAGCCGGCTCGTGGCGAAATGGGCGGAAGATTGATGCCTCATCCAGCCGTCAGTCGAGGCATGGAGGCGCATCTCTGATCGTCAGTCCTGCCGCGCCGGCTCATACCGCAGGACAAGCGTGCCATTCTTCAACGGATTTGCCTCGAGCAGTCGGAACATGCGCGTGTGCTCTCTCTTCTTGAAGAATGGGGTGCCTTTTCCCAGTTGCCCGGGAACCAGCGCCAGCATGACCTCATCCACGATTTCGGCCTCAAGCAGTGAATCGCTCAGATCAGCGCTTCCAAAGATATAGATATCCTTTCCCGGCTCAGCTTTTTGTTTTTCAATACGAATTTCTTCGACGATCCTGTCGGTGATGCGGGTGTTGTTCCAGTTTGCCTGGTTAAGGGTGCGCGAAGCGACCAGCTTGGGAAGCGCGTTCATGAAGGTCTTGATCTCGGACTCTTCGGCAGTCGTCCAGTAGTCCCTCATCCCTTCATAGGTGATGCGGCCGAAGACCAGGCATGCGGCGCTGGCGCCGAAACCCTTGCTCAGCTTTTCCAGCTCTTCGCCCCAGCCATGATTGTGGAAGTCCAGATCCCACTTCTTCTCGCCTTCGAAATATCCATCCAGCGAAACCAGATTCCAGATAATGACCTTGCTCATGCTGCTTTCCTCCTCGATTGGCATGGATAACTGATTGCGTTTTGAAAGCAGTTGTACGTTAGGCGGACTGATGGCAAAGTGCAATCGGTTTTTGGAGGCGAGAATGAAGGAAGCGCATCGCTCGGGATGCCCGATCAACCTCACGATCGAGATTGTGGGCGACAAATGGAGCCTGATCGTCCTGCGCGACATGATGTTCGGCAATCGGCGGCACTTTCGCGATCTTCTCAATCATTCAATGGAGGGGATTGCATCGAACATTCTGGCCGATCGTCTGAAGCGTCTTCTGGCCGAGGGGGTTATCTCGAAGGCCGATGACCCCAGCCACAAGCAGAAGGCAATCTACAGTCTGACGGAAATGGGTATCGAACTCGTGCCGGTTTTTGCCATGATCGGCGCCTGGGGCAGCAAATGGCTTCCTGTCTCGGATGCCCTGTCGATACGCGCCAGACTGCTTGCGGAAGGCGGGCCGGCACTTTGGGATGAATTCATGGACGATTTGCGGGTCGAACATCTTGGGACGGAACCGTCGCAACCGCCGGACAGGCCGGGTGTGCGGGTGAGGCTTCAGAAAGCCTTTGAAGAGGTGATGGCGCGTGACGAAGCTTGGTCCGCTTCTGCGGGAAGTGAGACGGAAGAAGCCTGAATCGAAACAGATGCTTGCTTGATGCCGTTCACAAAACGATTCACATCTGCTTCGGCGTTCGGGAGGGCATTCGAGAGACTGTCGCAAGCCTGCCCGTACCGGTCGGGTTCCGTGAAGGCTTGCATGCTGCGCCGGGCTCGGCTATTGAACGCAACATGATCACGCGCCCGACAGCAAACGTCTTTGCCCACGCCGAATTTTCCGGCGCATCGGCGCGCGCGCTTTCTGCAAACCTTCTTCTTCTCGGTCTTATCGGCGATCGCCGGGTCCGTTGAAGGAGCGCCCGGCGGTCGATGACGCCGATGGGCTGCAGCTCTTTCTCCAAGAACTGAATTTTACTGTTGACAGGCCGGTCGTGCGGAGAGCACGCAACCATGGCCGGGAGAAAACCGAATGGACGCGCAGAATACGATGACTGACATGGCAGAAAGCGAACAAAAGGGTGGAGCATCGTCGGGGTATAAGGGCATGCCGGATGCTCCCCGCAAATATCAGCCCTATCCCCTGATCGACCTCAACGACCGGACCTGGCCTTCGAAGCGCATCGAGAAGGCGCCGATCTGGTGCTCGGTGGATCTGCGCGACGGAAACCAGGCACTGGTCGATCCGATGGGACACGAGCGCAAGGCGCGCATGTTCAGGCTGCTGCTCGACATGGGCTTCAAGGAGATCGAGATCGGTTTCCCGTCCGCCTCCCAGACGGATTTCGATTTCGCGCGCTGGTGCATCGAGGAAGCCGGCGTGCCCGAGGACGTTTCGCTGCAGGTTCTCGTCCAGTGCCGCCCCGAGCTGATCACCCGTACCTTCGAGGCGCTGGAAGGCGCGAACCGGCCGATCATCCACTTCTACAATTCCACCAGCGAGCTGCAGCGCCGTGTCGTGTTTGCCAAGGACGTGGCGGGGATCAAGCAGATCGCCACGGACGCGGCCAAGATGATCACCGACATGGCCGCAAAGGCAGGCGGAGGATATCGCTTCCAGTATTCCCCGGAAAGCTTCACCGGTACCGAACTGGAAGTGGCGCTGGATATCTGCAATGCGGTGATCGAGATCATCGATCCGACGCCGGACAACAAGTTCATCATCAATTTGCCATCGACCGTCGAGATGGCAACGCCCAATATCTATGCCGATCAGATCGAATGGATGTGCCGCAAACTCGACCGCCGAGATAGCCTGATCATTTCGCTGCATCCCCATAATGACCGGGGAACGGGCATTGCCGCCACCGAACTCGGCCTGATGGCCGGGGCGGATCGCGTGGAGGGCACGCTGTTCGGCAATGGCGAGCGCACGGGCAATGTGGATGTGGTGACGCTGGCGCTCAACATGTACACGCAGGGCGTCGACCCAATGCTGGATTGTTCGGACATCAACCGTATGAAGGATGTCTACGAGTATTCCAATCAGCTCGTCATCCCCGAACGGCATCCGTATGTGGGCGAACTGGTCTACACGGCTTTCTCCGGCTCGCATCAGGACGCCATCAACAAGGGCATGAAGGCGATCAAGACGGCGAACAAGCCTCTGTGGGAAGTGCCTTACCTGCCGATCGATCCGCAGGATGTCGGGCGCTCCTATGAGGCTATCATCCGTATCAATTCGCAGTCGGGCAAAGGCGGCATCGCCTATGTTCTGCAAGCCGATTACGGCCTCAACCTGCCGCGCAATCTGCAGGTGGAGTTCCGAGAGGTCATTCAGGACATTACCGACCGTGAAGGTAAGGAGCTGCCTTCCAGGAGCATTTATGAACGTTTCATGGAGCTGTATGTCGACCAGCCCGGCGCGCGCCTCAAATTCGTCGATCACCAGACCTTCCCGGATTCGGGCGCGAAGGGCCGACGGATCGTTGAGGCCACGATCATCGATGGCGGCAAGGAGATGGTTATCAAGGGTGTTGGAACGGGGCCGGTCGACGGCTTCATCGATGCGCTCTCCAAGCATGCCGGTATCGACATGTCGGTGGTGGATTATTCCGAACATTCGCTCCAGCGCGGATCGAATGCAGCCGCCATCTGTTACATGGAAGTGGAGCATCCTGGCGGCAGGCTGTTCGGTGTGGGCGTGAACACCAACATCGTCACGGCCTCGCTCGAGGCGGTTGTTTCGGCCGCCAACCGGATCGCCGGATGAGCAGCGGGCTTTACCTGCACGATACGGGCGAGGGGCGTGAGACCCTCGTCCTTGTCCATGGTTTTGCCGGATCGCACCGGATCTGGGACAGGGTCCTGCCGTTCCTTTCTGCCGAGTTGAGAGTGCTGGCGCCGGACCTGCCCGGCCATGGGCGTTCGCTTGACCTGGCCGGCGCCGGCAAGGCCAAGGCCTGTGCGGCTGCTGTCATAAACGCGCTCGACGAGCGTGGCGTAAACCACTTCCATCTTGCCGGGCATTCCTTTGGCGGCGCTGTAGCGGTCCTGATGGCATTGCAGGTGCCCGAGCGGGTCAAGACACTCACGCTTCTGGCCCCCGGCGGATTTGGCCCGGAGATCGACGGAGATATTCTGGCGCAGCGCGCGCGAGCCTCCGATGCGAAGGCGATGCAGGCTGCGCTGGAAGCCATGATGGGACAGGGCAAGGCCGTTTCTCAGGCTATGCTCGACCATGCGATGCAGCTCGCGGAGCGTGCGGGTCAGAGAGAAAAGCTTATTGAAATCAGCGATCTGATCAGCCATGGCGGACGGCAGGGAGCCTTTCCGAAGGCGATGTTGGAGGCGCTTGGGATGCCGGTCCGTGTGGCGTGGGGGACTGCGGATGCCATCCTCCCGGTCAGACAATCGGACGGTCTGCCTTCATCCTTTGCCGTGCATCGTTTTGAAGGGCTAGGGCATATGCTGCCCGAGGAGGCGCCCCAGGCCATGGCCGATCTTCTCAGCGAAGCCGTCGACACATCATCATAATTCGGCTGTATATTATTTTTCTACATAAACTTGCCTTGTTTACTACGCTGTAAGACGCGGAACAAAACGTGATGATTTCGCGTTTTATCCGTGTTAACGGTAGGTTAATACTATTTTTGGTTTAGGAGTTTCGCTCATGAGCGAGGCAGGAAAGACGCTCGGAAACGCGACAAATGTTCGTAGCCTTGCCGACGCTGTGCGAGAAATGAAGAACGCCGCCGCAGACCGCTCCGACGTGGTGGTCGATATGCGCGAGGCGAGCCGGGCGCGCCTCGACCTGCTCGTTCAGGAGCTGGAGCCTGTCTTTGCCGAAGTGCCGAAGGACGACCCGTTCTTCGATCTGGCTATTTCTTCCGGCGAGCAGCCACGCCTTTGGATCGATGTCGTCGCCCATGTGACCATGGGGCGCGACCGGCGGACCTACCGTTTCCTGCGCGATACCCGCCTCGGGCGTGTCGTTCTGGCTGAAAGCACGGAGATCAAACCGGTGGCCGATCAGGTCACGCGCTATATCGCCGAGCGCATCGTTGAAAGGCAGCGTGCGGTTGAAGGCGAGGTGGAGGCTGTTCCACGTTCGGCGGTGGAGGAGGCCCCGGTCGAGGACACCGCGCAGTCTTCGCTTGCCTCCCTGGAGGAGAAAAAGGGCAGAACCGGCGGGGCCAAGGCCTTCTGGAGCGGGCTTTTTCTGGTGCTCCTGGGCGGTCTGGTCGGCGCGGTCGGCGTCGTTCTGGCGTTTCTGGATCGGTTGCCGGGGCTCGGAGCGATATTCTCCGGATCCTGAGGCCACTGCCAGTTGTGCTGGCGTGCCTGCTATTTGCCGGGGGAAAGAAGCGCCCCTGAAACCTCGCCGATCTCGCCATGCGGATCGGTTATGCCGCGGCGCGAAAACCTTATCTGCCAGGCTCCCGGTTCCCCTTCTATCTCGAAGAGATTGTAGTGGGCAGGCGGTTTGGCGCTGCCCAGCGCCTGACCGGCGGCGGCAACGCCCACAACGGGAACGCTCATGCCGTTTTGTCCTTCGATCCTGTGGACAGTGGGCTTGTGCGTGTGGCCGTGCAGGATGAGCTCAGCGCCATGTTTGCGGATGATCTTCTGGAAACGGCCGATACCGTAGAGCCGTTTGGCTGCGTGGGTGGCTCCGCGCACCGGCGGGTGGTGTATCATCACCACCCGAAACAGGCCGCCGGCGGCTGTCCTGTCCAACAATGCGCCGAGGCGTTTGGCCTGGGCCTTGGAAAAATGCCCGCTTGCCATGAAGGGAGCGGTGGCGCGGGCCGAGGAGACGCCAATGAGTGCAACCCGATCACGCACCCGCAGATAGGGAAAGGCTGTCCTGCCGGTTGGCGCACGGCCATCGTCGCCGGTCATGTAATCTGCCCAGGCGCGGCGACAGCGGGCAAGCGCGCCGGGTACATAGGCGTCGTGATTGCCCGGAACGACCGAAACCTTTTCACCGGGGCCCAGGCTCTCAAGCCAGAGGCGCGCGCGTTCGATCTCTTCGCGCAAGGCCAGATTCACCAGATCGCCCGTCAGGGCGATGTGATGCGGGGCGGCAGCGAGCATGTCATCCGTGATCCGGTCAATAATGCCGTGATCGAGGTTTAGCCTGCGGTTGCGTTGCCAGTTGATGTAGCCCGTTATGCGCTTGGAGGCGAGCTCCCGATAGCTTATTGCAGGGAGAGGGCCAAGATGGATGTCGGAGAAATGTGCGAGCCGGAACATATGCCGTGTGTAGAACAGGCCGAGGGCGCTTTCCAGCCCGTGGAGCCCGGTAAATGAGCCCTTCTTCCAGTTCCTCGCAGCCATATCCGCCCAGGAAACCTGCTCTGCAGGCCCGGCTCTTCCACATGTGGCTGCGCTTCAGCCGACCCATGACACTAGGCATGCGGGGTGTTGTTTTCGATGCGGCAGCGCGTTCGGTTTTCCTGGTGCGGCATACCTATGTGAAGGGCTGGCATTTCCCGGGCGGCGGGGTGGAACCCGGCGAAAGCACGGAAGCTGCCCTTGCGCGCGAACTGCTTGAGGAAGGGAATATCGAGCTGACCGGTCGCGCGGCGCTGAAATCCTTTCATTTCAACCGGATGGCCAGCAATCGCGATCATGTGGCCGTCTATTTCATCACCGATTTCAGGCAGACCCATCCGCATGTGCCGGATCGCGAAATAGCGGAGGCCCGCTTCTTCCCGCTGGACGCGCTGCCGGATGGCATAAGCGAGGGAACGAAGCGGCGCATCGACGAAATCTTCCACGGGGCGCGGGTTTCCGACGAGTGGTGAGACACGGCCTTGATACGGGCGGGGATGGGAGACAAACGCGATACGTTGGTCGGAAGCAGCTCCCCGTTTCCCCGCCTAGATCTCTAAAGCATGTCGCGATTTTTCAGATCCGCTCCCTACGCTTTAAGTTCTTGATCTTACGCAGGCCTTTATCCCGGAACCGGTTCCCACGTCCGGGAGACATGCGTTAGGCGGCCCTTGCCAGCCTCTCACGGTTGTGCGGTTCGGTGAAATCGAGTTCGGGGCCGAGTGGCACGATGCCCGTGGGGTTGGTGGTCTTGTGGCTGCCGTAGTAGTGCGCCTTGATGTGGAGCATGTCGACGGTGCCGGCTATACCGGACACCTGATAAAGCTCGCGCAGATAGTTCGACAGGTTGGGATAGTCGTCGATCCGCCGCAGGTTGCACTTGAAATGACCGACATAGACCGCGTCGAAGCGGACCAGTGTGGTGAAGAGGCGCCAATCGGCCTCCGTCAGACGGTTGCCGACAAGATAGCGCTGGCGTGAAAGACGCTCTTCGACATCGTCGAGTGCGGCAAACAGCGTCTGAAATGCTTCTTCATAGGCTGACTGGGTGGTTGCGAAACCGGTCTTGTAGACACCATTGTTGATGTCGTTATAGATGCGGGCATTGACGGCATCGATCTCTTCGCGCAGGGCCTGCGGGTGGAAATCGACCGATGCGTCGCCCCATTCGTCGAAGGCTTCGTTCAGCATCCGAATGATTTCGGCGGATTCGTTCGAGACGATGGTTTGGGTCTTCCTGTCCCACAGGACCGGCACGGTCACCCGACCCGAATAGTGCGGGTCGGCTTTGGTGTAGATCTGGTGCAGGAAATCGAAACCGTAGAGGTCGTCGCCCGTGGCGCCGTCTTCCTTGAGGAACGTCCAGCCATCCGCGCCCATATGGTGGTGCACGACGGAAACGGAAATGACGTCCTCGAGCTTTTTGAGCGTGCGGAAGATCAGCGTGCGGTGCGCCCAGGGGCAGGCAAGCGAGACATAGAGATGATAGCGGCCGGGTTCGGCCTTGAAACCGCGCTCGCGTCCCGCAGCGGGTTTTCCGTCTACCGTCACGAAATCGCGGAACTGCGAGGCGGAGCGCTCGAAACGTCCACCGCTCTTTGCGGTGTCATACCATTGATCGCGCCAAACGCCGTCGACCAGCAAACCCATAGCAATATCTCCTTCGTTCGGATCGGATGTAGGGCAAGGAAGGCGAAAACCCAACCATTCGGACCGTGAACGCATCGTCAACAATTTTCCTCCAGCGTAAATACGAGGTGGACGAGCCGAATTTTTGCTGGTAGCGGAGACGTCGCAAATTGGAGATGCGCCTGATGATCCGGTTCCTGGTGGAGCGACGACGAAAGGACTGAAGGCCCCTGGCTTGGGGCAGGCGGGCTTTTGCTTGCCGTTCACCTTTCGACACCACCGGAATTTGCCGATCATGTCCTCTGCCGACATTCTCTACCTGCCGGAACAACCGGCACACGATGCCGAAATCGACCTCATCAATGAAGAAGCTTTCGGGCCGGGGCGTTTCACGCGCGCGGCCTACAAGATTCGCGAGGGTGGGCCGCATGAGCGCTTGCTTTCCTTCGTCGCTCTTCACAAGGACGAAGTTATCGGCTCGGTGCGCATGACCTGGATCGCGGCGGGCAAGGGCAGGGCCCTCCTTCTGGGACCGCTGGCGGTGCGCCCGGCCTTCAAGAATATCGGCATCGGGCGCAAACTCGTTCACATCGCCATGGATGCGGCGCGCGAGGCCGGGGCTGGCGCCGTCGTGCTCGTGGGCGATGCGCCCTATTACGGGCCGCTCGGTTTTCAGAAAATCCCCTATGGGCAGATCGTCATGCCGCGGCCCGTCGATCCTGAGAGGCTTCTGGCCGCGGAATTGCAGGACGGCGCTGTGGCGGAGCTTCGCGGCGACGTCGTTCACGCCGCGCTGGCAGGCTAAAAGCATTTCAGCAGTCATGTGGGATCGTCTGGCGCCCGCATGATGCGGAAAAGCAAAAAACTGAGCGTCCAAAAGGACGCTCAGCGCTCTAGATCGGTTCATCGTTTCATGGAAACGCTTCTCCGCTCAATATCCCTGTTTCCGCATTTGTGCGGACGTCAGATGATTCCATCTGACTGAAGAATGCTCTAAGCCGCCGGTCTGTCCGGATGCTTTAACGTCCCTCGCGATACCACATCGCCCCGAAGGCGAAGAGCATCAGGCCGAGGGCCAAGAGGCCCGTGAAGACGGGGACACGGCGGACGGATTTCAACACGCTGTCATTGGTGGTGCGCAGGCCTATCCAGTCATTGCCGGAAGCGGCGCCGGTGCGGCGCACCGGCACGATATTGGGCAGGCCGCCGGCAAGGCGGCGTACGGACCCGCCCGTCGCACTGGCCACGGGGGCCAGCTTTTCCTCGGTTGAAACCATGTCGCCGAATTCGGGTGCGTTGACTGGGCCGACGTGAGCAAGTGTGGAAAGATCACCATTGGCGATGCGGTAAATCCCGATTTCATCCGTTTCCATACCTGCCGAGAAGCGGCCGGGGCCTGCCGCGCCCAGTTGCGCCGCGAAGGTCTTGCCCGAAGGTGTGGTTATCTCGGCAGGCGGAGCTTCATCGGCCATGGTCTGGCGGGTGATTTCCAGCCGCATGCCGCGTCCGGTTGCCGACAGGCGTTCCTCCTCCAGTTCAGGCTCCTTCATCAGCCAATGGGCGATGCGGCGATAGAGCGCCACATGCGGGCCGCCCCCTTCGAAGCCCCGCGCCCAAAGCCAACCTTGATCGGAAAGAAACATGCCGACACGCCCTTCGCCCTTGCGGTTCAGGATGAGGAGCGGCTGGTCGTTGGCACCTTGCATCACGACCTCGCCATCCGGGCGGTCGATGCCGATCAGGCGGAACCACCGGCTCCAGTGGGGAGGTTCGGACGCGGACCCTTCCAGACCGCGGGTCACCGGATGGCGCTCGCCGGTTTCGGTCAGGCGGGGATAGAAGCCCTGTTCGATCACCTGTCCGTTGGGAAGGGCGGGCAATGCCGAGATCAGCGGGGTTCTGGCAATCGACTGGTTTCCGGCGAACTCGGGGCCGGCGGCGATCAGCAGGGCGCCGCCATTCTCCACATATTCGGCGATGTAATCGTAATAGAGGATCGGTAGCACGTCGCGGTGCTGGTAGCGGTCGAAAATGATAAGGTCGAAATCGTCGATCTTCTCCACGAACAGTTCTCGCGTGGGGAAGGCGATGAGCGACAATTCGT
This sequence comes from Nitratireductor indicus C115, assembly GCF_000300515.1. Classification (GTDB taxonomy): domain Bacteria; phylum Pseudomonadota; class Alphaproteobacteria; order Rhizobiales; family Rhizobiaceae; genus Nitratireductor; species Nitratireductor indicus. The sequence goes on along the minus strand of NZ_AMSI01000003.1, from coordinate 328,947 downwards.
TGATCGGCGTTCCATCCTGCTTTTCGGGTGGACGCAGGATCGTGAAATGCACGAGATCGACCGAAGCGTCGGATTTGAGCAGATTGCGCCAGGTGCGCTCGCCCGAATGCGGCTCGCCTGAAACGAGCAGAACACGCAGGTTTTCCCGGATACCGTCCACCAGCGCGATGGTGCGGTTGTTGACGTCGGTGAGCTCGCCGGGCACGGGATCGATGGCCAGTTCGACGATATTGCGCCCGGCGCCCGGAATGTCGATCTCAAGGGCGGTCTCGCGGCCGATGCGCGCTTCCTCGATGAATTTCTCCTCGCCATTGATGATGACGCGGACGTCCACCGTTCCTGTTTCATTGCCGGTCGACAGGACGCGATAGGTCATTTCGAGCGGCTTGCCGACGATGCCGAAGCGGGGCGCGCGTTCGAAACGGATGCGCCGGTCCTGCTCGTCCGGCTGGCCGGTGACGAGGCTGTGGATGGGGGCACCGAGCGCGGCGGGGGTTTCGGGAATATCGTGAACTTGACCGTCGGTGATCAGCACGGCGCCGGCAACGCGTGAGGGCGGTACATCGCGCAATGCGCCGTCGAGCGCATCGAAAAGTCGGGTCTGGGCGTTCTCGGCGGCGGAGGAGGCGCGGCCGGTTTTCACCACGCGCGTTTCAAAATCCTTGAAGCGGGCAAGACGCGCTTCCAGTTCGGTACTCGCCTTTTGCGCGGTGTCGGCGCGGTCGCCGATGGTGGTTTGGCTCTGGCTTTCGTCCACGACGACGGCGACGACGCTTTTCAGCGGCTCGCGTTCCTCGTCGAGCAGCACCGGATTTGCCAGCGCAGCCCCAATGGCGGCAAGCGCGGCAAGGCGCAGCCATGCGCCGCGTTGCCGCGTCCACAGGCCCGCCAGAGCCAATAGCGCAACCGGAATCAACAGAGCGATCAGGACGGGCCAGGAGAAGAACGGCTCGAAGCTCAGAGACCAGTTCATGCGTCAGGCCTCGCTGCGGCATTGCGGGAGGTGTCGGGGAACATCATTCCTGCCATCATCGCTATTGCCCCAGCCGCTCAAGCAGTACAGGCACATGGACCTGATCGGATTTATAATTGCCGGTCAGCATGTACATCATGATGTTGACGCCCGCGCGCAGCGCATAAAGCCGTTGCAGCGGATCGTTGGGAACCGTCGGCAGAAGCGGTTGACCGTCGGCTCCTATGGCCCAGGCCCCGGCAAAATCATTGCCCGTGATCATGATCGGAGTGACCCCGTCGCCAACGCGCACCGGCCGGTCGGTCTGGGCGGGGGCATTGAGCGAGGCCTCGACCCAAAGCGGGCTACCGCGATAGCGGCCGGGAAACTCCGGCATGATGAAAAAGGATTTCGTCAGAACGTGGTCTTCCGGCACCGGCTCCAGTGCCGGCACGTTGAGGCCAGCGAGGATTTCGCGCAGGCGCTGGTTGGACGGGCTCGTGGAACCGGAGCCGAAGCCCGTATCGTACTGGTCGCGGGTATCGAAAAGCACCGTTCCGCCGGCCTGCATATAGGCATCAATGCGGGCGACGGCTTCTTCTGACGGTATGGGGGCTTCCGGATCGATCGGCCAATAGATCAGCGGGTAGAAGGAAAGCTCGTCGGTCGCGATGTCGACACCCGCCGGATCGCCCGGTTCAAGGGCGGTCTTGGCGGCGAGGAAGCGCGACAGACCATCGATGCCGGCGCGCGTGGTGGCGTCGAGCGAGGAAAGCCCGGTCACGACATAGGCGATGCGGGTTTTGGAAATGGCCTCGATGGCCTCCATCTCGCCGGAACGTTCGGGCTGTTGACCCCTTGATTGTTGGGCCCCCGGTTGTTGGGCCCCCGGTTGTTGAGCATTGGCGCGGTCCGGTGCGGTGAATGCGAGCGCCAGTGCCACCAGGAGAAGCGAGACGGTTGCTGTGGTACGCCGCGGCTTGCGGCGCAGACCGCCGCCGAGCCACAGCACGGCCAGTGTATCAAGCGCCAGAAGCAGGAGCGCGGCAGCAAAGAGCGGGCCCTTGAGCGGCGTCTGCTCGTCGAAACCGTAGGACAGCGTGGTCATCGGGGCCTGGGCCTGCGGGCGGGCGAGGGGAGCGAGCTCGGCATCCGGCGGCAGGAGATTGTGCGCCACCACCCCCTCCTCGCTGCCATAGAGGCCGGGAGGGTTCTTGAGCGTGACGGCGGCGCTGCCCGCAGCAAGAGGTTCTGCCTCGGAAGACGGCGGCACGAGCAGGCCGCTTGCCGAGATCATCCGGTAAGGGGCGAGGGTGCGCCCGCCTTCAGCATTAGCCTCACTCGCCGCGGTGCTCTGATTGCGGGAAAGCTGCACGATCCGGCGGAGCATCTCGACGAAACTTCCTGAAATCGGCAGCGTCGACCATGTCGCCTCCGGCGTGACATGGAAGAGGACGATCTGACCTTCACCGCGCCGGACGCCGGTCACGAGTGGGGTGCCGTCGGCAAGATTGGCCCAGCTTCGCTCGACGGTGTCGGGCGAGGGTTCTGCCAGAACCTGCCGGTTCACTACCACGTCGCGGGGCGGGGCTATATCCGAGAAGGGACCATTGGCCGGAAACTCGGCAACAGGCTGAGGTTCCGTCCAGGAGAGCGATCCGCCGAGCGAACGTTCGCCCAGGCGGAGCCTTACCGGCAGAAGGTCTTCGTCATTCTCGGCGGCCGCGAGCCTCGGGCCGGCGAAACGCACGAGCGTGCCACCGCCATTCACCCAATCGACAACCGCGCGACGTGCGGTATCCGGCAGAGTGCCGACATCGGCCATGACGATGACGGCGGGCTTCTGCTCCAGAAGTTCAGGAACCGCTTCGGTCAGTTCCAGGCTTGAAGGTTCGATGAGATCGGCGAAGGGAGAGAGTGCGCGCTTGATGTAATAGAGCGGCGAGAGAAGCGGCAGCGCCTGATCGGCCTCGCTTTGCGACAGGAGCCCGATGCGCCGGCGGCGTGCATTCTCGTCAAGCACCCGCACCGCCGCAGCCTGACTTTCGCCTTCGATGCCCACGGAGACGAAGTCGTTGCGCAATTCGAAGGGAACGCGCATTTCGCCGGTGGCGCGGGTCTCGCCGGGACCGAAGGTTATGGGTGTTTCGGCCACGCGCCGGCCCCGGTCGTCGCTGGCAAAGGCAACCACCTGACGGGGAGCGTTGTCGCCGGACGCCCTTGTGGCGGTAATCTCGAAAGCGTTGGCATTGTTCTTCGCATCGGTTGCTGCAATCAGCGAGAGACGTTCGGGCGAAGCCCAGAGAACTTCGCCGGCTCCCGTGGAAAACAGCGTGTTGAAAGCGGCCTCGTCGCCTGGGGACGACAGCCCGTCCGAAAGGATCGCGACAGCTGCTCCGGGCAGATTTTCAAGGGCGCCGGCAACGCGGCCATAGATGGCCGGGCGGTTGACCGGCACGGGACGCGGTTGCGCGGCGTTCAGGCGTTCGAGCGCGGTGTCCGCATCATAGGGGCCGATTTCCTGATTCTGCTCCTCTGCCGTCAGTGCGAGGACCACCGGCTGGTTGTCGGCGCGGGCATCGGCGATGAGGCGCGCTGCGGTCGCCACGCGTTCATCCCAGTCGGGGGCGGACGCCCAGCCATTATCCATCACGATGGCGAGCGCGGCATTGCCGCTTGCCGCCTTCTCGCGTGGATTGAGCACGGGATCGGCAAGGGCGAGGATCACCAGTCCAGCCAGAAGCAGGCGCAGCAGCGTCAACCACCATGGGCTCTTGTGCGGCGTTTCCTCCCGCTTCATGACGCGGGCAAGAATCTTCAAGGGTGGAAAGGTTTCGGCCTGCGGGCGCGGAGGCGTCAGGCGCAGCAGCCACCAGATCACCGGTAGCGCGATCAGCCCCCAGAGGAGGAAGGGTTGCATGAAAGAGAGCGAAAGGAAATTCAAATCCCGCCCCCCATCGCGTGGTCGGTCGGCTCGCTCATGGCCAGATGCACAGAGACCAGAGCCTCGGATGCCGGCCTGTCCGTATGATGAACCGTATAGCTCCAGCCGAGGCGCTTGCACCATGCGGCAAGTTCCTCGCGGCGCGCGACATAGAGACGCCGGTAATCATCGGCCAGCGTTTCGGCACGGCCGGCGGTAAGTTTCTCACCCGTTTCGGGGTCGGAGAATTCGGTACGGCCCGTATAGGGAAAGCTTTCTTCTGCGGGATCGGCGATCTCGATCAGATGGGCGCGGACACCGCGTCCGGCGAGCGTGTCTAGCCAGGCGAGGGTTTCCTCCACGGGATCGAGAAAGTCGCTTGCCAGAACCATGTCGGAAAAGCGCCTGACCTGGGTCAGCTCGGGGCGTGCGGGAAGGGCCGGGACATGCATGAGCTGCGTGGCGAGACGTTCGGCACCGTTTCTCGCGGAAAACGGGTCGGTCACGCCGGGCCAGGCGATGCGTTCGCCGCTGCGCGACAGAAGTTCGCCGAGAGCCAGGACAAGCACCAGCGCGCGCGCTTCCTTCGACGTGGAGGTGAGCGATGACTGATAGAGCATGGAGGCAGACGGGTCGGACCACAGCCAAACCGTGTGAGCAGCCTCCCATTCACGGTCGCGCACATAAAGATGCTCATCGCGGGCCGACCGGCGCCAGTCGATGCGGGCGATGGCCTCGCCTTCCACATAGGGGCGAAACTGCCAGAAATTCTCGCCTATGCCGCGCTTGCGGCGGCCATGCCAGCCGGCGATCACGTTGTTTGCAACGCGATGCGCCTCAGCCAGAAGGTCAGGCATGAGTGCGGCGCGCGCACGAGCCCTGACCAGTGCATCGCCAGATGCGACCGGAGTGGAGACCTCGCCGACCCGGGCCATCAGACTTCCGTCCGCGACGGCCCGGCCATCAGTCGATCGCCTTTGCCAGGCGGCGGATCACGTCGCGAACCGTCATGCCTTCCGCGCGTGCGGCGAATGTCAGCGCCATGCGGTGCTGGAGCACGGGTTCGGCAAGTGCACGCACATCATCGACAGAAGGCGCGAGCCGTCCGTCATAGAGCGCGCGGGCGCGGGCGCACAGCGTCAGCGCCTGGCTGGCGCGTGGGCCGGGACCCCAGGCGACATGGCGGTCCGTATCCGGGTTGCCGACGCCGGGACGCGCAGTGCGGACAAGCTGCAGGATGGCGTCGACCACGCTTTCAGGCACGGGCATGCGGCGAATAAGAAGCTGTATTTCCTTGAGGCGCGCGGGCGTCAGTACATTCTTCGCTTCCGCCTCGTTGACGCCCGTCGTTTCCAGGAGGATGCGCCGTTCGGCTTCGAGCTCGGGATAGAGAATATCGACCTGCATCAGGAAGCGGTCGAGCTGCGCCTCGGGCAGGGGATAGGTGCCTTCCTGCTCGAGCGGGTTCTGGGTGGCCAGGACGTGAAAGGGCAAGGGTAGGTCATATCGCTGGCCGGCCACGGTTACATGATATTCCTGCATGGCCTGCAGAAGCGCGGACTGGGTGCGCGGGCTCGCACGGTTGATCTCGTCGGCCATCAGAAGCTGCGAGAAGATCGGGCCGGGCAGGAAACGGAAGGCGCGCTTGCCCTTCTCGTCCTGCTCCATGACTTCCGAACCCAGAATGTCGGAGGGCATCAGGTCGGGCGTGAACTGGATGCGGCGCGCATCGAGGCCGAGCACGATGCCAAGCGTTTCCACGAGCTTGGTCTTGGCAAGGCCGGGCACGCCGACCAGCAGCGCATGGCCACCGGCCAGAAGAGCGACCAGCGTGCGCTCGACCACGGCTTCCTGGCCGAAGATCACCTCGCCGACACCTTCGCGCACCCTGGCGATATCGGCCAGTGCGCGTTCGGCCTCGGCGACCATTCCCGCCTCGTTCGCCGGTGCTTCACCGGAAACGCCGTTTCTGGAAACTATGCTCATGCCGTCTCGATCCTCGCCAGAGCGCCCTGCGTCCCGCCGGGATGGCTTGGGGACGCTCTACTTGTTTGAATCCGGAGTATCTTTTCCATGCCCGAATGGTTCGATCCGGACATGGGATACCCGAGTTTTCGGGACGGCTCCTGCTGGCATGTGTATGAAACGAGTCGCACCTGCACGTCCCTTTGAGCAATGTAAAACACTGTTCTAGGCTGACAAGCGAAACAACAGTGACTATTTCGTGACCATGGACCCGAAAACAACCGACAAAGCCACAGGTCTTGCCACGGCGGCGGATGCCGCCGGATTGGAGGCGCTGATTGCGCGCGCGCCGCGCGCCGGCAGGGGGGCTGCGCCGGTCGAGCGCTGGAACCCGCCTTTTTGCGGCGATCTGGACATGGAAATCCGGGCGGACGGAACCTGGTTCTATCTCGGAACGCCGATTGGCCGGCCGGCTCTGGTGCAGCTCTTTTCATCGGTGCTGCGCAAAGATGAGGACGGCAGGACCTATCTCGTTACTCCGGTGGAAAAGGTTGGCATCCGGGTGGAAGATGCTGCCTTTGTTGCCGTCGAGATGGCGCTGACTGAGGAGAACGGGGAACCGGCGCTCACATTCCGCACGAATGTCGGGGACGTGGTGGAGGCTGGTCCCGATCATGAACTGCGGTTTGTGATCGAAGAGGAAACGGGTGGCCTGAAGCCTTATCTCCATGTGCGGGGGCGGCTGGAGGCGCTGGTTTCACGCGCTGTCATGTATGATCTGGCGGAACTGGGCGAGGAAGCCGTCGTGAATGGCGCGAACATGTTTGCGGTGCGCTCGCGGGGCATTGTCTTCCCCGTGATGCCGGTGGACGAATTGCACAGGCTTTCGGAGGGCGCATGATGGACCGGTTGCATGGCCTGGAAACATATGCCTCCTTTTCGGCCGAGGATTTCAGGCGCCGCGCCGCAGTCCAGACGGGTCCGACAGGGCCTGAGGATTATGGCGATCACCGGCTCAATCCGGATCTTCGCGACCTCATCCTGCGGCCCGGATTGCGCGAGGCGGCGGTGCTCATTCCTATCGTGGATCATGAGTTCGGCGCCTCCGTGATCCTCACCCAACGCAATGTGCATCTTCGCGATCATTCCGGTCAGGTGGCCTTTCCCGGCGGACGGATCGACCCGGAGGATGTGTCGCCCGAGGCTGCGGCGCTGCGCGAGGCGCAGGAAGAGATCGGGCTCGATCCGCAGCGGGTGGATGTCATCGGACGCATGCCCGACTACACCACAGGAAGCGGTTACCGGATCGCGCCGGTGCTCGGCATCGTGCGCCCCGGCTTTGCGCTGCACATCAATCCAGACGAGGTGGATGCTGCCTTCGAAGTGCCGCTCGCCTTCCTCATGGATCCCGCCAATCACCGGCGGGAGAGCCGGCTTTTCAAGGAGCGCGAGCGCTTCTATTACACCATGCCCTTCGGCGAGCGTTTCATCTGGGGCATTACCGCGGGGATCATCCGCACGCTTTACGAAAGACTTTATGCTTGATGGACAAGCGCCTGATTTCAGAATCGGAATGGCTCGCCGACAAGGATCTGCAAAAGCTGCTCGCAGTGCTGTCGCAGGATGGTGAGAAGGCCCGGATCGTCGGCGGAGCCGTGCGCAATACGCTGCTTGGCGAGGCCGTGTCGGATATCGACATCGCTACCACCACCCTGCCGCGCGAGACCGTGAAGCGGGCGCGCAAGGCTGGCTTTCGCACGGCGCCCACCGGCATCGACCACGGAACCATAACGGTGATCGCGAAGGGGCGTGCCTATGAGGTGACGACGCTGCGCTCGGATGTGGCAACCGACGGCCGCCGGGCAAGCGTGACCTTCGGGCGTGACTGGCAACGCGATGCTGAACGGCGAGACTTCACCATTAACGCGCTCTATGCCGAGGCGGGTGGCGAGATCGTCGATCTCGTCGGCGGCGTCGCCGATCTGGAAAGCCGGACGCTGCGCTTCATCGGTGAGGCCGAAACGCGCATTCGCGAGGATTATCTGCGCATCCTGCGCTTCTTCCGCTTTTTCGCCTGGTATGGCCGGGGCAGGCCGGATGCGGAAGGGTTGAAGGCCAGTGCGCGGCTGAAGGACGGGCTGGAAAAGCTGTCTGCCGAGCGCGTGTGGAGCGAATTGCGCAAGCTGCTCGGTGCCCCCGATCCTTCTCGCGCGCTTTTGTGGATGCGCCAGACAGGCGTTTTGACCAAGATTCTTCCAGAGACGGAGAAATGGGGGATCGACGCCATTCCTGCACTTCTGGAGAGCGAAGGCGCGCTTGGCTGGGAGGCCGAGCCGCTGTTGCGAATGGCTGCGATGCTTCCGCCCGACGCGGTGCGCATGCGCAAGCTTGCCGCTCGCCTGCGCTTTTCACGGGTGGAAACGGCAGCCCTTGTGGGCTGGGCGCTGGCTCCGGCCATCGATGCGGGGATGGATGAAAAGAGATTCAGGAAAGTCGCCTATCGCGCTGACACGAAGGGACTTTCATGGCGTTTGAAGCTGGCGTTCGCCAGTGCCCGCTCGCGTGCTGTCGGCGATGATGCTGCGCTATCGGAAGCGGCGGGATTTGCGCGCCTTCTGAAGGAGCTCGAAAGCTGGCGTAAGCCATCCTTCCCGGTCAGCGGCAAGGATTTGCTGGGAGCCGGGTTCAAGCCCGGCAAAGCCATGGGAGACAAACTCGCCGCTTTGGAAGAACGGTGGGTTCAATCCGATTTTCTGCTTAGCCGTGCTGAACTTCTTGAGAAAGCCGGGACCGTCAAAGAGGTTTGAGCGAGGGGAGGGTGGAACTTCATGTTCCACCCGACCGGTTTGCCGGACTGGTTTGTCAGGCGGCGTTTTTCGCCTCGCCGATACGCGAACGGATGGCCTCGACCATGCTTTCGCGGATCACCGTTTCGCCGTGAGCCTCACGCATATGTTCGGTCGCACGGCGGATCACTTCCGCTTCCTCATCGTGGCGGGTGTGCCAGTCGCAGCCGGGAACGAGCGAGCCGCAATGAAATTCCTTCATGGGATCAGTCCTCCTGTTCTCTCGTTGCAATGAAGCCGCACTATAACATGGAATGCGGCGATAGGTTGCCTTAACGGGTAAATGTGATCGTAATTCTACGGGCTCTCACGGCCCTGAAACTGTGAGCTTTCGGCCAGCATCGCGTCGATCTCAGCACGTATCCAGGCCTTGAAAACGCGAACCTTGGCAGGTTCCGGCCGGTTGGCTGAGGTCACCAGCCAATAGCTGAAGCGAGTGGTGGCGCGTTGCGGAAAGGGTGCGACCAGCCGGCCCGCCCTCAGCGCGTCATGGGCAAGCGTGTGCCAGGCAAGCATGACGCCCTGGCCGGCGATGGCAGCGTCGAGGCATAGAGCGGCGTCGGTGAAGGTGTCGCCTTCGGCAAGCTCCTGTTCGTCGAGGCCAAGCGGCTTCAGCCAGACATTCCAGTCGATGTTCGAATTGATGTCGCGAATGACGGGCGCTTTCAGAATATCCCGGGGGGCTTTCAACCTGTCGGTCAGCGCTGGCGCACAGACAGGGAAGATCTCCTGGGGCAGGAGCATCTCGCTGCGGACATTTCGCCAGCCGCCTTCGCCGACACGGATCGCCAGATCGATGTCCGAACTGTCGGGATTGACGAGGTCGATGGCTGCTTCCAGGCGCAGTTTCGTTTCCGGGTGTGCGCGCGCATAGGCGGCAAGGCGTGGCACGAGCCATTTCGAGGCAAAAACCGGCGCGACGGAAATGGTCAGTACCGAATCGTCATTGTGAAGCGCCATGGCGACAGCGGTGTCGAGTGTCTGAAAGCCGATGGTGAGCCGGTCGAGAAACCGCCGGCCGAGCGGGGTCGGGACGACCCCGCGTCCGCTGCGTTCAAAAATGGCGCTGCCGAGCTGGGCTTCGGTCTTGATGATCTGCTGGCTCACCGCCCCCACCGAAACGCCGAGTTCGGCGGCAGCTGCGCGCAAGGAGCCGAGCCTTCCCACCGCCTCCAGGGCGCGCAAGCCGTTCAAATGGGTGCGGTGCAGATTTTTCATATAGTTTTTCTATATAATTACACAGGCAATCTCCATTGAATTCGAGCGAAATCCTGAGAAATTTGCGCCTTAGCTGATTGTGCACTGAAAGGACGAGGCATCATGATGCAGTTTTTCTGGAATATGATCCGCTCCGTTCGTGACAGCTATCGGCAAGCTTTGGAAGCGGAGAGGGAAGAGGCGTGGCGGAACGATCCGCTGTCGCATCCTGCCCTTTCCACCATGAGCATGCGCGAACTGGCCGATTTGCCGATGCACTATCTGAGAGAGGGAACAGAGATGGAGGAAGGCGCTTCCATATCGGATGTTTCCGCGCTGGCCGCGCCTTCCCCAAAGACTATTCCGCTGCGAGCTCACCGCCCAGGAAGCCGCCCGACTGGCGTTTCCAGAGGCTTGCGTAAAGCCCGTTGCGGGCCACCAGCGCCGCGTGGGACCCTTCCTCGACGATCTGGCCCCGATCGAGCACGATAATGCGGTCGAGGGCGGCGATGGTGGAGAGGCGGTGGGCAACGGCGACCACCGTCTTACCCTCCATCAGGAGACCGAGATTGTCCTGAATAGCTGCCTCGATTTCCGAATCGAGCGCGGAAGTCGCCTCATCAAGGATCAGGACCGGGGCGTTTTTCAGCATCATGCGCGCAATGGCGATGCGTTGCCTCTGGCCGCCGGAAAGTTTTACGCCGCGCTCACCGACAACGGCGTCATAACCGGTTCTGCCCTTGGGATCGGTCACGTTCTGGATGAACTCGTGGGCCGAGGCGCGTTTTGCAGCAGCAACGATGTCGGCCTCGGTGGCTCCAGCCCGGCCATAGGCGATGTTGTCGCGGATCGAGCGGTGCATCAGCATGGGCTCCTGGCTAACGACGCCGAATTGAGCACGCAGCGAAGCCTGCGTCACCTGGGTGATGTCATGTCCGTCGAGCAGGATGCGACCGCTTTCGGCCTCGAAGAGGCGCAGCATCAGGTTGATGATCGTGGTCTTGCCGGCGCCCGATGGGCCGACGAGGGCTACCCGTTCGCCCGGTTTGATGTGCAGGTTCAGGCCTTCGATAATGCCGCTCTTCTTGCCGTAGTTGAAGGTGACGTTCTCGAAGCGTATGTCGCCTTTGGCGCGCGGCATGTCCTCAGCGCCCGCAGCATCGCGGATGGAAGGCTGCACGGAAACGACCGTGGTCGAATCCTGCACGGTGGCATAGCTGCGGATCAGGCCGTTGATGTTGAACATCATCCACCCGGACATCTGGTTGAGCCGGAAGACAAGCCCCATGGCCGCCGCAATCTCGCCGGTCGTGATGGCGTTCTCCATCCAGCGCGAGATGGCGAGCGCGAAGACCGCGGCCATCATGACACCGTTGACGAGAGCGACGGACACGCGCACGCGCGTGATGGCGCGGGTGAGCATCGTCACGGCCCTGAGGAAACCAGCCATGGCATCGCGCACATAGGCATGTTCGCGTCGTCCGCTGTCGAACAGCTTCACCGCAAGAATGTTGGTGAAGGCATCCACCATGCGGCCATTGAGGATCGAGCGCTGGTCGGCGGTCTGCCGGCCCGCATTGCGAAGAGGCGGCAAGAGGAACCAGACGATGGCCGCATAGAATGCGAGCCACACCAGCATCACGACGCCCATCATCGGGTCCAGAACGGTCAGGATGGAGGCGGCCAGGACGACGAAGGTAAGAAAGCTCCACATCGTCTGGAGAATGTTGATGATGAAATCGCCCGCCGCTTCACCGCCCTGCAGGATCTTCGTGGCGATCCGCCCGGCGAAATCGTTCTGATAGAATTCATAGGGCTGTTCGATCACCCGGCGGAACGATTGCCAGCGGACCCGCTGGTAGAAGGCGGGCACGATGACCTGCTGCTCAAGGATCGAATTGCCGATGATGACAATGGCGCGGATGACGAGCAGAAGCACAAGGAAGCCGGCGAGCTTCATCCCGTGCTCTGCGAGAAGCGTTGCGGGGGAAGCTGCGTCGAGAATATCGATGATCCAGCCGAGGCCCCAATAGAGCCCGGCGTCGACGGCGCCCATCAGGCCACCGGTGACGAGAAGCAGGAGGAAAGGCCCTTTCGCCTGCCGTGCGAAGAACAGGATGAATTCGTGCGCCTTGACTGGAAGCACCGGACGTTCCGTGTCGCCGAAGGGGTCGATCACCCCTTCGGCCGAGCGCCATAAGCCTTCCATGCGTCTGGTTTCGCGTTTGGCGTCATCGTCCTTCATTGCGCTGCCTCGCTCGTCTCCAGATCCAGAAAGCCGCCCGACTGGCGCTGCCAGAGGCCGGCGTAAAGACCGCCCCGCGCCACCAGATCGTCATGGCTGCCTTCCTCGACGATACGGCCCTTGTCCATAACCACCAACCGGTCCATCGCCGCGATGGTGGACAGCCGGTGCGCGATCGCTATCACGGTCTTGCCCTCCATCAGCCGGTAGAGGTTTTCCTGGATCGCCGCCTCGACCTCCGAATCGAGCGCCGAAGTTGCTTCATCGAGAATGAGGATCGGGGCATCCTTCAGCATCACGCGGGCAATCGCAATGCGCTGGCGCTGGCCTCCTGACAATTTTACGCCGCGTTCGCCGACATGGGCGTCGAAACCCCTGCGCCCCTTCGGATCGGACAAGCCTCCGATGAAGGAAAGCGCCTCGGCGCGGCGTGCCGCCTCGATCATCATGTCTTCCGTGGCATCGGGGCGACCGTAAAGGATGTTGTCGCGCACCGAACGATGCAGGAGGGAGGTGTCCTGTGTGACCATGCCGATATGTTCGCGCAGGCTGTCCTGCGCGACGGAGGCAATGTCCTGCCCGTCGATGAGGATCTCACCCTTTTCCAGATCGTAGAAACGCAGAAGCAGGTTGACGAGAGTGGACTTGCCGGCGCCGGAACGCCCCACAAGGCCGACCTTCTCGCCGGGCTTCACCTCGAGCGTCAGGTCCTCGATCACGCCGCCCTTCTTGCCGTAATGGAAACCGATCCGGTCGAAGGTGATCCGGCCTGCCGGAACTTCGAGCGCTTCGGCGCCGGGTTTGTCTTCCACCAGACGGGGCATGGAAATCGAGCTGATGCCGTCCTGCACGGTGCCGATGTTTTCGAACAGGCCGGACAGTTCCCACATGATCCACTGCGACATGCCCCACAACCTCAGTACGAGGCCGAGCGAAACCGCCACCGCGCCAATGGAGAGCGATCCCTGCAGCCAGAGCCAGATGCCGAGGCCGCCGACTGCGGACAGGCACAGAGAGTTGAGCACATAGAGAAAGCCGTACAGTGCTGTGACCAGGCGCATCTGCCGGTAAACTGTCTGCAGGAAGCCTGCCATGCCTTCACGTGCGAAGGAGGCTTCGCGGCGGGCGTGGGAGAACAGTTTCACCGTCTGGATGTTGGTGTAGCTGTCCACCACGCGGCCCGTCATGATCGAGCGGGCGTCTGCCTGCTGTTCAGCGACCTTGCCCAGGCGCGGAATAAAAGCGCGCATCAGGAAGACGTAGGCGATCAGCCAGCAAACCACCGGAACCGCGAGCCGCCAGTCCGACGACGCGATGATGAACAGCATGCCCGTGAAATAGACGATCACGTAATTGAGGACATCGAACAGCTTGATGACGCATTCGCGCACGGCGAGGGCGGTCTGCATCAGCTTGGTGGCGATGCGTCCGGCAAACTCGTCCTGGTAGAAAGTCATGGACTGTTTCAGCAGATAGCGATGCACCTGCCAGCGGATGCGCATCGGGTAGTTTCCCATGAGCGCCTGCTGCGACAGAAGCGAATGAAACCACACCATGGCGGGCAGCACGAAGAGCACGATGGCGGCCATGCCGATCAGCTTCCAGCCTTCGGTCTCCAGAAAGGTGGCGGGATCCTTTTGCGAAAGCCAGTCGACGATGTTGCCGAGGAAGGAGAACATCCACACTTCGGCAATGGCGATGCAGGCCATCAGAACCGCTGCGGGGATCAGGTAAGGCCATGCCCCTTTCGTATAGTGGAGGCAGAAGGCCACCAGCGTCCTGGGAGGTTCCTGCGGCTCTTCCGAGGGGAAGGGGTCGAGCCGTTTTTCAAACCACTCAAACATTCTTCGAACATTCCTTGTCGTGGCAACGCAGGTGACAAATCGATTCACCATTCGCGGCCAGTTATTTGATTTTAAGCGATCTTCCAGCGTTAGCCGGAATGGCCGCACGTGCCCCCGCAGGGGCTGATGGGCGCGCGTGAACGGTGTGATGGTTCATCTGGTGGCTGGCAAAGGAGCTGGCGCGACATCGCTGGCGGTCCTGCCCGGAATAATGGGCAGGAAGCGGATGCCAGATGAGGAAATCGGTTGTTTCGACCTTTCGGCCGGGCGTTGAAATGGTTATGCATCGAAACAGTCCTTTGAAACGGAACGAAAGTCCGGCGGAACGCGAATCGATGCTTCTTGTCTTGGAAAGTGAGCTTTTCGAACCGGGTTCGCCGTCAGGCCCTTGGGGCGCTGGCGCGGAGCCGAAGCATGTTGGTTGGTGTCATCATGTCGTGCTCCCTCGGTTCGCGTTAAAGATGCGGGGCTTATATCTGCTGTTACCGTTTTTTTCCAGTACCGTTATGCCGTTCCGATTATGCCAGTCCATACTGTGCCCCGGTGGACACACCGGCCTGCGGCTCCAGCCAAGTCAAAAGACCAAGCCAGATGCGCATCGCCCTTTATCAGCCTGATATTCCAGGCAATACGGGCGCCATCCTGCGTCTTGCCGCCTGCCTCGGTCTGACGGTTGATCTGATCGAGCCGGCGGGTTTCGACCTGTCGGACCGCAATCTGAAGCGGGCTGGAATGGACTATATAGAGCGCGCCGCCCTGCAGCGGCATGCCTCATGGGAAGTCTTCGATGAATGGCGCCGCTCGGAAGCACGCCGGCTCGTTCTCTTCACTACCCGTGCCGATGCTGCCTATACGGATTTCTCCTACGGTGAAAATGATGTGCTTCTTTTCGGGCGGGAATCGGCGGGTGTGCCTGACGACGTGCATGAGCGGTCGGACGCGCGTCTTCTTATTCCCATGAAGGCGGGTGCGCGCAGCCTGAACCTCGCAATGAGCGCCGCCATGGCTGCCGGAGAGGCTGTACGGCAGACCGGATGGCGGCGCTGACTGCTGCATAGGACTAATCGGGCATCGCCGCGCCGATTGCCTGTAGTCCGGCGATGGCGCATTGCCTGTCCTGCGACGCCGATGGCGCTCCGCCGACACCAATTCCACCAACAAGAGAATTGTCAATTCTTATGGGTAGTCCCCCTCCCAGTATGACCAGGCGGGGATCCATATCGCGCAGGCCCCTTATTTCGGGATTTGCGACGATGGCGGAAGCGAGTGTACCGGAGTCGCGCCCAAGCGAGGCGGCAGTGAAGGCCTTGCCGGTAGCAGAAGCCGTTGTATGCGGGCCGGCAGCGTCTGCGCGCACAAGGGCTGTGGTGGTGCCTTGGCGGGTGACAATGGCTACGCTCACGGCAAATCCATCGTCAGCGCATGCATCCAGTGCCGCGCGCGCCGCCTCCAAAGCCATCGTGGTTGGTAGATAATAGGTTTTGGGGAGTGGCTCGGAATAAGCTGGCTGGGCAGGGAAAAGAGCAAGAAGCAATGCTGCTTTTGAAATACGATTGAAGACCATTGGATGCTCCTGAAACAGCTTTCAGTATTTCCGGTTTTCCGGAGCTTCCAATTTTGGCCGAAGGGGGTCGGACAACAAGTCGAATGCAGCTTAAAGAAGCGGCAAAGCGGTGGGAATGCGGCAAGACACCCGTATGAAGAGGGGCAATTAGTCTGCGGTTGGCAGGCGGCGCATGGTGAACTCGATCATGTCGCCGGGGCGTTCGCACCAGCTCTCGATTTCTGTCCAATAGGCTTGCCGCGGCCAGCGTTCCAGCCATTCCCTTGCCTTGGCGCGTGCCTGCGCGCGGGGCAGGGCGAAACTCTCCCGCAGAAAGCCGTCACGGGGAAGGCGGGTTGCCTTGGCGCGGTGCTTGTCGATACTGCGTTTGAGCCCGTCGAGGGGTGGTTTTGCGGGTACTCGCACGAAAGAACTCCTTGACCCGTCGGAGAAGAAGATTAGCAACTCGCTTGTAAATTGCGAGTCAAATGTGAGGGATGCGCTTTCGGTTGCGCCCCTCAATCGGCAGGCCGGATTGCAGATGCAGCCGCCTTGCAGAGAGGACCTGAAATGGAACGACCCGAGATTCCGGCTGGCCTGCCGGACGGTATTGAAGACAAGAAGGCGGCCGCCCGCGCATGGTTCGAAGAGCTGCGGGACAGGATTTGCTCGGTGTTCGAGACGCTTGAGGACGAACTCACGGGCCCGCTTTCCAGCCGCACGCCCGGTCGTTTCGAGCGAACCCCGTGGGAGCGCGATGGCGGCGCCGGCGGTGGCGGTGTCATGTCGATCATGCATGGACGTGTGTTCGAGAAGGTCGGGGTTCACGTGTCTACGGTTCATGGTGAGTTCTCACCTGAATTTCGCAAGCAGATACCAGGTGCGGACGAAGACCCACGCTTTTGGGCCTCCGGCATTTCATTGATCGCTCATCCGCAGAACCCCAACGTTCCGGCCGTGCACATGAACACGCGTATGGTGGTGACCACCCGCCAATGGTTTGGCGGCGGAGCGGACCTGACGCCGGTTCTTGAGCGTCGACGCACACAGGAAGACGCCGATACGCAGGCGTTCCACCAGGCAATGAAGTTCGTCTGCGACCGGCATTCGGCCATCGCCGATTATGAGAAATACAAGACCTGGTGCGACGAATATTTCTTCCTGCCCCATCGTAACGAGGCGCGCGGGATTGGCGGCATATTCTACGACTGGCTGAAAAGCCCCGAGGAAAAAGGCGGCTGGGAGGCGGATTTCGAGTTCACGCGCGATGTGGGGCGCGCCTTCGCCATTGTTTATCCGCATCTCGTGCGCAAGAACTTCAACACCAACTGGACAGAAGCCGACCGCGAGGAGCAGCTCACAAGGCGTGGGCGCTATGTGGAGTTCAACCTGCTTTACGACAGAGGGACGATCTTCGGATTGAAGACGGGCGGCAATGTCGATTCCATCCTGTCGAGCCTTCCGCCGGAAGTTAAGTGGCCCTGATGCCGCGTGCCCGCCCATCATTCCGATTGATGGGTGGGGCCCGCATTTTCATTTGACCTGTCGCGCCAGACCGCATCCCATGCGGTTCGGCCAGGATTTCGCGGCGGAAAGCACATCCCGATGAAATTACCTCACATTCTTCTCGCGGTTCTCGTGGCTGCGGTCTGGGGCTTCAACTTCGTCGTGATCAAGGTGGGAATCGGAAATTTTCCGCCGCTTCTCTTTTCAGCATTGCGTTTTGCGGTTGCCGCGCTGCCGCTTGCCTTCTTCATACCGTGGCCGAAGGTATCCTGGCGCTTGGTGGCCGGTATCGGCCTGGTGCTTGGTGTGGTGAAATTCTCGCTGCTATTCTTAGGCATGGATATCGGCGTCTCGGCGGGGCTTGCCTCTCTCGTGTTGCAGATGCAGGCCTTTTTCACGGTGCTCTTTGCCTGGGCGACGCTCGGCGAAAAGCCCGGCGGAATGCAACTGGCGGGCATTGCCGTGGCGTTCGCGGGGATCGGGTTGATCGCGCTTACGGTGGATGGTGAAGTGACCCTGACCGGGCTGGCGCTGGTTGTCGCGGCAGCGGCCGCCTGGGCGGTCTCCAACCTGATGATGAAGCGGGCGGGGCAGGTGGATATGCTGCATCTCATGGTGCATGCGAGCCTTGTGCCGCCGATACCGCTTTTCCTTCTTTCGCTGATGTTCGAGGGATGGGATGCGGATTTGAGCGCTTTTCAGAATCTCTCACCCGAAGGCATCGGGGCTGTGCTCTACATCGCATTTGCGGCGACGATTTTCGGTTTTGCGGCATGGGGCATGCTGATCCGCACCTATGGGGCAGGGCGTATTGCCCCGTTCTCGCTGCTTGTGCCTATTTTCGGAATGAGCTCCTCCGCCTTGTTTCTGGGCGAAGCCTTCGGGCCGTTGCGTATCGCGGCGGCGTTGCTTGTCATAACGGGGCTCGTGCTTACCCTTGTCAGGAAACGGGGCCCACTTGCAGCGCCCGCATCATGATGGTTAGAACGCCGCTCGTCGGTTCAGGGGCGCAGGGCTGCAAGCTTCAGGCCGAACCCTATGAAGACCGTCCCGGTCAATGCTTTCAACCAGCGCTGAACCTCTGCGCGCGCGCCAAGCGTCTTGAATGACGAGAAGAGCAGAATAAGCGCAGAGAACCACAGAACGTTCAGGGTCGAATGGATGACGACCAGGGCGAAAGCCCAGAGGGTGGCGTCGGCATTTGCCGGGATGAACTGCGGAAACGCCGCCAGATAGAACATCGACACCTTGGGATTGAGGGCGTTTGTAAGGAAGCCTTCCAGACCTGCGCGCAGCAGCGTGCGACGACGTTTGGCCGGAGCCACGGCGAGGGTGGCGGGCACTCCCTTCCACGCCTGCCAAAGCGCCTTGACGCCGATGTAGCAGAGATATGCCGCCCCCAGCATCTTCACTGCGAAGAACGCGTTGGCGGATTGCACCAGGAGAATGGAGATGCCGAGGATCGACAGGGCGCCATGCACGTAGAAGGCAGCGAAGAAACCTGCGATGTTGGCAAAGCCGGCTGCCTTGCCGGAGGTTGGCACAGTCTTGGCGATCAGGACGCCATTTGGACCCGGCGACATCACGAGAAGGGTTGCAACGAGCGTAAATGTTCCAAGCTCGACCAATGTCATGCCGATTTTCCCGAAGGTTGAAGGCGCCAGTTTCTCACGGCAGGATAGGCGCTGATGCCTTTGCGTGTCGAGGCGCAAACGGCCAGCTGCATTTGGACCGCAAATGTTTGAGGACGCATGCTCAGACTACCCAATTCCATAACCGGGCTCGTTCCGCATCCCGTAAGCGGCGATACCGTACTTCAGCAGGAAATCGCTGCCGAACAGGCTTCTTCGCTTGGCCATGCGGGCAAGCGCGTCGAGAAGGCGCTCGAACGGCTTTCCGCCTATGACGGAAAAGATGAGACGCAGCAGAAAGCCCTGCTGCAAGCGGCCTCGGATGCCGTGCATGGCTATTTCATCCAGCGTGAATTGTGCGGGATGCGTAAACACGATGCCGTCATTCATGAGATGGGCATTCCGCGCCGCGTTCTGGCCCGGTTGGGTGCGCGGTAGCAAATTGCGGCCAGATTGTCTTGCATGGCTCTCGCGCAAGAACCTGAAGCAGGCGTTCATTATGTGCGGCAATTTGTGCTCTCATCGTGTTTTCCAGCTCTTGTAAAGCCGTTGAAGTGCTGACACGAGACGAAAGAGCATGCCTTGCACGGAGCTACGGATGACGGTTGCTACCATTGAAAATCGATACGGATCATTGGCGTCGAGAGTATATCATCTCGACAAGCCCATCGGTCGTTCGTTCGGTGATATTGAGTTCTACCGTGAAAGGCTGGGGAATTGTCGGGAGCCGGTGCTTGAGCCGGCCGCCGGTAATGGCCGCGTGCTGATTCCTCTACTGGAATCCGGGCTGAATATGTTCGGATTCGATGCTTCGCCGGAAATGGTGGCTTTCTGCGAAGAAGAATGCACCAGACGCGGATTCCCGACACCCGTCGATATCCAGACTTTCGAGGCTTTTTCATACGAGCATCGCTTCGAGGCAATCATCTTGCCTGCAGGTTCGTTCCAGCTGATCGTCGATCCCGCCATTGCCCTTCGTGTTCTCGACCGCTTTCGCGAAGCGCTGCTGCCTGGCGGCCGTCTGATCATCGACCTCGACCTTCTGTCATGTCTTGCGGACGCGCCGGGCCGTGCACGCCATTGGCATGATGGGCAGGATATTCTGACCCTTCAGGAAGGCTCGGTTGAACGGAATTTTATGCGGCAGACCATGCTCTCGCAGCTCCGCTACGAACTTTGGCGTGAAGGAAAGCTCGTTTCGACGGAGATGGAGCTCTTTCATTTGCGCCTTTGGGGGCTGACCGAGTTCGAACTCGCTCTTCGAATAGTTGGCTTCTCCAGCATCGCGATCTTCGGCGACTATGGGCGCGTTGCCAGGCCCGAAGAAGCGGGACAGACCATTACCTTTGAAGCGCGGGTGGGTGGAGAGCTTAGAAAATAAGAGTTTTTTACTCTTCTTTATTGATGTGTTTTCCCCGCGACAATCTGCCCTGTCGCGGTCTGCGCGTCTGGACAAGTGCAGGCGCGGCGCATAGAAACCATCGAAAAATGCCGGGGGTAGGACCGGGCGGTTTTTGCTGCGCGCAGCGGATTGCCTTTTGTTCCTTTGCAATAAAGCGACTTGCCGGCCGTCTCTGAGGTGAAAGGATCGCAGTCCCGTGAGCGCTACCGATTCGACCGAACATACTAGGCGTGATTTTCTTTACGTCGCGACAGGCGTGGCAGGTGCCGTTGGTGCTGCCGGGGTGGCCTGGCCGTTCATCGACCAGATGCGGCCGGACGCCTCGACCCGCGCTCTGGCGTCCATCCAGGTGGACGTTTCGGGCGTTGAGCCCGGCATGTCATTGACGGTGAAGTGGCGCGGTCGCCCGGTCTTTATCCGCAACCGTACGGAAAAAGAGATCGAGGAGGCGCGTTCCGTGCCTATGGCCGAGCTCAAGGACCCCGTCGCCCGCAACGAGAACCTTCCGGCCGATGCCCAGGCGACCGATATCGACCGCTCGGCGGGCGAGGGCAAGGAAAACTGGCTGGTGATGCTCGGCGTCTGTACCCATCTGGGTTGCGTGCCGCTTGGCCAGGCCGGCGATTTCGGTGGCTGGTTCTGCCCGTGCCACGGATCGCACTACGACACCGCCGGTCGAATTCGCAAAGGCCCCGCGCCGCAAAACCTGCACGTTCCGACCTTTGCATTCACGTCCGATACGGTCATCCAGATCGGCTAGTCCTGGCGAGAGGGGATTTTTATGAGCGCTGGACATTCGACCTACACGCCCAAGACCGGCCTTGGCCGCTGGATGGATGCGCGTTTGCCGCTTCCGCGTCTGGTCTATGATTCATTCGTGGCCTATCCGGTGCCGCGCAATCTGAATTACGCCTATACTTTCGGGGGCATCCTTTCCATCATGCTGGTGGCGCAGATCGTCACCGGCATCGTTCTGGCCATGCATTATGCGGCCAGTACGGAAGTTGCCTTCAACTCCGTCGAGAAGATCATGCGCGACGTCAACTCCGGCTGGCTTCTGCGCTATCTGCACTCCAACGGCGCCTCGATGTTCTTCGTTGCGGTCTATGTGCATATCTTCCGTGGTCTCTACTATGGTTCCTACAAGGCGCCGCGCGAGCTTCTGTGGATTCTGGGCTGCATCATCTATCTCCTGATGATGGCTACCGCCTTCATGGGTTACGTGCTTCCCTGGGGTCAGATGAGCTTCTGGGGCGCCACCGTCATCACCGGCTTCTTCACCGCCATTCCGGTGGTCGGCGACTGGATCCAGCAGCTCCTGCTCGGCGGCTTCGCGGTGGACAATCCGACGCTGAACCGCTTCTTCTCGCTGCATTATCTGCTGCCGTTCATGATCGCGGGCGTCGTTGTCCTGCACGTCTGGGCGCTGCATGTGACCGGCCAGACCAACCCGACCGGCATCGAGGTGAAGCAGAAGACCGACACTGTGGCCTTCACACCCTATGCGACGGTGAAGGACGCCTTCGCCATGGTCGTGTTCCTCGGCCTGTTCGCCTATTTCGTCTTCTATCTTCCGAACTTCCTCGGCCATCCGGACAACTATATCGAGGCCAACTCGCTGAAGACGCCGGCGCACATCGTTCCGGAATGGTACTTCCTGCCATTCTACGCGATCCTGCGGGCGATCACCTTCAACATCGGGCCGATCGATTCGAAGCTCGGCGGCGTTCTGGCCATGTTCGGTGCCATCGCGGTCCTGTTCGTCGTGCCCTGGCTCGACACATCGAAGGTCCGCTCGGCGGTCTATCGTCCGTGGTACAAGCTGTTCTTCTGGCTTTTCGTGATCAACGCGATCTTCCTCGGATGGCTGGGTTCGCGTCCCGCAGAGGGCACCTATGTTGCGATGGCCCAGGTCGCGACGCTGTACTACTTCCTCTTCTTCCTCGTCATCATGCCGGTTCTCGGCCTGATCGAGACGCCGCGCCGCCTTCCCAATTCCATCACGGAAGCCGTGCTTGAGAAGAAATCGTCCGCCGCAGTGCCGGCCACCGAACAGGCAAAGGGCTGAGCGAGAGAATGCGCAAGGGGATTTTCGCAATGAGGAACGTCCTTCACGGACTGGCCGCCCTGGGCCTCGGCCTGGCGGCTGCGACCTCGGCCAATGCGGCCGAGTATCCGATCAAGAAGCCTGTCGAGCAGGACTGGTCCTTCGCGGGTCCGTTCGGCACCTACGACAAGGGCCAGCTGCAACGGGGCTTCAAGGTCTATCGTGAAGTCTGCTCGGCCTGTCACTCGCTGAACCTGGTCGCCTTCCGCAACCTGGAAGACCTCGGTTACTCCGAGGAACAGGTGGCGGCGATTGCGGCCGAGTATGAAGTGCAGGACGGACCGGATGATGCGGGCGACATGTTCATGCGCGCGGCGAAGCCTTCGGATCATTTCCCGGCACCGTTCGCCAACCCTGAGCAGGCCGCCGCCTCCAACAACGGCGCTGCTCCGCCCGACTTTTCGCTGATTGCGAAGGCGCGCGCCGTGGAGCGCGGATTCCCGACCTTCGTCTTCGACGTTTTCACCCAGTATGCCGAAGGGGGACCGGACTATATCCATGCCCTGCTGACCGGCTATGGCGAAGATCCGGGCGAGCACGAAATTCCGGAAGGCACGCATTACAACCCGTATTTCATCTCTTCGGCATCGCTGGCCATGGCCCAGCCGATCACCGACGGACAGGTGACGTACGAGGACGGCTCTCCGGAGACGACAGATCAGTATGCGCGCGACGTTTCTGCATTTCTGATGTGGGCTGCAGAGCCGCATCTGGAGGCGCGCAAGTCGACCGGCTTCACGGTCATGATCTTCATCTTCCTGCTCGCCGGCCTGGTCTATCTGACCAAGCGCAAGATCTGGTCCGACCTGCACTAGGCATAGCGGGATATACAGTTTGGAAAAGGGCGCTACGGGCGCCCTTTTCTTTATGCTTCGGTTCGCTCGTCGTATCAGGCAGGCGCGTACCCGATCTCTCCTTGCATTTCTGCTTTCAAGAGGAGACCAGGTGATTTCGCCTGATGGTAAAATGCTCTAAATCGACACTGAACAATTCAATGCCGGTCACGCCTTTTTGAGGCATGCCGCTCACGATTTATCCCGCCGCAATGCCGTTGCCGACAGGGTCGGTGAGCGCGAATGACGGCGGAGAGAAAGAGGATGGCACATGACAGCTTCTCAGACCCTGCAGGAAACGCTTCTCGCAGCGATCAGGACCATTCCTGATTATCCCAAGCCTGGAATTCTCTTTCGGGATATCACGACTCTTCTAGGCGATGCGCGCGCGTTTCGGCGTTCGGTCGATGAACTCGTCCATCCTTATGCGGGTTCCAAGATCGACAAGATTGCCGGCATCGAAGCGCGCGGTTTTATTCTGGGCGGCGCGATGGCGCATCAGCTTTCCTCGGGCTTCGTGCCGATCCGCAAGAAGGGCAAGCTTCCCTATGAGACGGTACGTGTCGCCTACAGCCTCGAATACGGTCTTGATGAGATGGAGATGCACCGCGATGCGGTTTCTCCGGGCGAGCGGGTGATCCTTGTCGACGATCTGATTGCCACCGGCGGAACGGCCGAAGGGGCGGTCAAGCTGCTCAGGCAGATGGGGGCGGAAATCGTCGCAGCTTGTTTCGTTATCGACCTTCCGGACCTTGGCGGCCGCGCAAAGCTGGAAGCGCTGGGCGTGAGCGTCAATACACTGATTGCCTATCAAGGTGATTGAATATATTTGTTGATTAAATGTATTATATAATTTAGAAAGCGCCTGTATTGGCGCTTTTTTATTATGATTATAACAAATATATTTTAGAATATATAAATATGAGATCGATTTTTGTGATTTTTAACACGATATTTTTTTATGTTTTCTTCGGAGATTGCTTTGAGGATAAGGCTGTTGCGACTGCGACCGTTATCGGCTTGGAAGGAGAATCCGAGACCGCTAGGCAATGGGGGCTAACCTTTATTGGGGCGCAGAAGGCACATGATGCAGGTTTCACGGGAGCAGGTGTTCGTGTGGGAGTGTTCGATTCAGGCATTGATCTCAACCACTCTGAATTTGCGCACCGTCCTTTTGCTGGTTCCGCAGATATCGACCTGAGCCTTTTGGCGGGGCGAGTGATACCGCTTGCAGGGGACAAACAAATGCATGGAACCGGGGTTGCGGGGGTAATCGCGGCCAATCGAAATGGGATTGGTATGCACGGCGTAGCTTATGATGCTATTCCTGCTGTCACCGGTGTAGATTTGGCCGCATCTAGGTTCGATGCACAAATGGCGTTTGGGTTTGCCTATCTCGGCAGCGTTGGCGCGGAATTCAGGAATGCGTCCTTGAGCATCCGCGAAACTATACTTCCAAATATTGTGGACGAAAATTATGTGGAAGATTTCCTGCCTTTGACGTTGTTTACTCTGCGACAAGCAGCACGCGGCAGTACGATAACAATCTGGGCTGCAGGCAATTGGAGCGGAAAGCACGCCGATCTTCCTGCCCGCCTTCCATACTACTTTGCTGAACTGGAAAGCACCAACCTTGCTGTTGTTGCGCTTAATCGTTCTGGCGGACTGGCTTCCTATTCGAACATGTGCGGAATTGCTGCGGGCTGGTGCCTGGCTGCGCCAGGCGGCGATGTGGAAGCTGGTATCCTGATCCCGTATGCGGGCGATGCCAAAGCTTACGCAATGCAGGCGGGCACTTCCTTTGCGGCGCCGCATGTGACAGGGGCGCTTGCCGTGGTGCGCCAGATATTTCCTGACGCCGATTTGCGCGATCTTCGCAAGCTCATTCTCAAGACGGCTGCCGATCTGGGACAGCCAGGTGTCGATGCCGTGTTCGGTTGGGGGACACTCGATCTCGGCAATATCGTCGATACGATTGCGCCTGCTGGACGCAGCGTTTTTGCAAGCTCTGCGTGGAGCCGTCATCTGGCGATGGAGCAGATGGCGCGCATGCCATTTTCAGGCAGTTTGCAGAGAGCTGCCTCGCACGAGCAAGTCTGGATGAACGGGGGCGCGCTGCGCGCGGCCATCGATGCCTCAACCGGACTGCCAGGTGTTCAGGCGAAAGGCCTGGCGCTCTCCATGGGTGTCGATTTGATCGAACAGTCCGATCTCGTTGCCGGTTTTGGGTTCGGCTACACCCGGATGCAGACCGATGAGCTTGGCCAGGGCAATTCGGCCTCGGCAAATGGTTATCATGGTCTTGGTTATCTTCGGTGGGACGATGAACGCTGGTACGTCAAAAGCGTGGCCGGTGTCAGCTATTTTCACCAGGATCATACGCGGCGACACATTTCCGGTCTTGCGGGCACGACGTATTCGTTCAGCAACCCTGTGGCGCGCTCGAAACAAAATGCCCTTGGCCTTTTTGCAGATGTGGAAGCAGGGCGGAAAGCGGACTTTCGCGGTTTGAACACTGTCATATTCGCGCGCCTGTCCGGCGCCCATCAGCGTTTCGGGGCTGCCAGAGAAAGCGGGGCCGACATTTTGGGATACCAATTGGACGCCGATAGCATTTCAACGCTGGGCATTGGGCCGGGGATACGGGTCTCCAACCGCTTCGATCTGGGGAATTGGCAGGTCGTGCCGGAGCTTGAGCTTTCCTATAAACGTCTTCTGGGTAGCAATGACTTTTCGTCCGGCACAGCGCTTCTCAGTCGGAATATGGAAGCTCGCACGACGCCGTTGGGGCGTGACGTGTTCGATGTCGGAGCAAAGCTCGATTTTATCGTGCCAGACAGAGGTGTCACCGCGTCGTTCGGATATACGGGTTCTTTCAGGAAATCGGCCGAACAGCAAAAAGTGCAACTCGGCCTCTCCATCCAGTTCTGAGGTCAAGCCTTCAGAAGAACTGCATTCGTCATGCTCAGGACGGCGTCGCCATGTTGGTTGCGCGCTCCCGACTGCAGCGTGAGGATTTTCCATCCCGGTCGCGAGGACAGCTGCCTGTATCCGGTTGCGCAGCGGGTGAAAGTGATCTCGTCACCGGCGTAAACCGGTTTCGGCCATTTCAGGTCGGAAAAGCCGGGGGAGGGGCCGAACTCCGGCTTGGGCTCCGGGCCAGGCCAGGGCTGACGCAGCTCTTCTTCCTGCGCGATCAGATTGTATTTCATCCACATCGCGCAGGTGTGCCACCCGGAGGCGCAAAGCCCGCCCAGAAGGCTGTGGCGGGCAGCTTCCTCGTCGGTGTGGAAGGGCTGGGGATCGAACTTGCGGGCGAAGACCTTGATCTCTTCGGGGTCGAAGCTGTGCGTGCCGAGGATCACTGTTTCACCAAGGCGCAGGAAACGGTCGAGGCTCATGCGGCGGCTCCCGTTTCACGCATCGCGAAGAGAACCGGGTTCTCCATTTCCATGACCGTTTCCCCGCGCTGGTTCGTCACCTGATGGCGAAAGGTCACGATGCCGATGCCGGGGCGAGACTTAAGCGGCCTTGCGGCGATGACCGTCGTGCCGCCGGAAAGTGTGTCGCCTGCAAGCACGGGAAGTCGCCAGCGCGTTTCGGTAATTCCCGGCGAACCCTGGGCGGTCGAGTCGGCAATGAAGGCGTCATAAAGCATGCGCATGAACAGGGAACAGGTGTGCCAGCCCGATGCGGCAAGCCCGCCCAGAAGGCTCGCTTTGCCGGCCTCTTCATCGGTGTGCATCGGTTGCGCATCGAATTCGCTGGCGAAGGCGACGATCTCCTCCGCACTCACCGCTTTCTCGCCCAGGGAGATGGTGATCCCTTCCTTCAGGTCTTCGAAGGCCCACTTCTTGTCCGTCATGATACAATCCTGTTCAAGTGTGAACTTTTATGGATGGAAGGCATCTGTTGCGCAAGGACAGGATGAACACTGCCGGTGTGCGTCTTGATGAAACTATCTCACGACGTCCGTCAGCTTTGATTTCGGTATTCTTGATCCTGGCAGTGATTGCCCGGTGGGGCAGATATTTCAGAGCCAGCCGCGGCGCTTGAAATATAGAAAGGGGAGAATGGCGGAGAGAATCATTGCCAGAATGGCAAGGGGATATCCGATCGACCAGTTCAGCTCGGGCATGATCTGAAAATTCATGCCGTAGATGGAGGCAACCAGTGTCGGCGGCAGGAAGACAACCGCAACCACCGAAAATATCTTGATGATCGCGTTCTGCTCGATGTTGATCATGCCGAGCGTTGCATCAAGCAGAAAGTTGATCTTTTGCGAAAGCCCGCCGGCGTGATCGGAAAGGGAAACGATATCACGCGACAGTGTCTTGATGCGGGTGCGCGATTCCTTGTTGAGCTTCAGCGGTATCGCACTCAGGAAGCCTGATAGCCGCTGCATGGTGAGCAGGCTGTCCTGAAGCTTGGAGAGCAAATCCTCCTTGCGACCGATCCTGCGCAGGATGATCTGGAAGTTCCTGTCGCGGCGGGAAGCCTTGCTTTCACCGGGATGAAATATGCCCTGCGAAATATCGAGGATGTCCCGGCCGGTGCGTTCGAGAATGTCGGCGAGCCGGTCGACAATGACCTCAAGCAGGTTGATGAGCACCATTTCGCCGGTGCTGCAGCCAAGGGCTGCCTTTTGCGCGCGCTGTGGAAAGGTCTGGAAGGCGCGGGGCTCATGAAAACGGACGGTGACAAGCTTGCCGCCTGAAAGCACGAAGGCGACGGGCAGCATCTCCGGATGGTCGCCATCGGCATGAGCCGGCAGGGTGGCGGTCATGAAATAGGCGCTGTCCTCGGAGTAGAGGCGGCTCGAAATCTCGATTTCCTCCATCTCCTCACGGCTCGGCACAGCAATGCCCAGCCAGCCTTCGATAGCCTGTTCCTCTTCCGCGGTCGGGCTTTGCAGGTCGACCCAGACGATTGTCGCCTCGTTGGCGGGGATGTCCTCCACCACATGCAGACGTTCATTCTCAAGGACATAGGCTTTGATCACGACGCGGCTCCTTCCCCTGTCGGACACAACGGGCACCATAAGACAAACATATTACATATCGGCGCGCGCAATGGTGCGCGCCGATATCTTTGCCTCTTGTCTTATTAACGCCGGGCGTCTGAGGCCCGAAACCGGGGATCAGGTGTTGAACTTGAAGAGCATGACGTCACCGTCGGTCACCACATACTCCTTGCCTTCGTCGCGCGACTTGCCGGCTTCGCGGGCCGCCACTTCGCCGCCGAGGGTCACGAAGTCGTCGTAGCCGATGGTCTGGGCGCGAATGAAGCCGCGTTCGAAGTCGGTGTGGATAACGCCGGCTGCCTGGGGGGCCTTGGCGCCTTTCTTGACCGTCCAGGCACGGGTTTCCTTCGGGCCGGACGTGAAGAAGGTGATGAGATCGAGCAGTTCGTAACCTGCCCTGATCAGGCGGTCGAGGCCGGGTTCCTCCAGCCCCATGGCTTCCAGATATTCGGCAGCCTCTGCATCCGGCAACTGGGCCACTTCCGCTTCGATGGCCGCCGATATGACCACTGACATGGCCCCTTGCGATTCAGCCATTGCTGCAACGGCACGGCTGTGCTCGTTGCCTTCGGCCGCGTCTCCTTCCGCCACGTTGCAGACATAGAGCACGGGCTTGGAAGTGAGCAGGTTCAGCCCGCGCAGAATCTTCAGGTCCTCTGCTGCAATGCCGTCGAGCAGAAGACGTACCGGTTTGCCGTTTTGCAGAAGCTCGAGCGCTTTCTCCATCATCGGCAGGACGGTCATCGCTTCCTTGTCCTTGCCGGTGGCGCGCTTCTGTGTCTGTGCGGTGCGGCGCTCGAGGCTTTCGAGATCCGCCAGCATCAGTTCCGTCTCGACCGTCTCCGCATCGGCCACCGGGTCGATACGGCCCTCGACATGGGTGATATCGTCATCCTCGAAACAACGCAGCACATGGACGATCGCATCCACCTCGCGGATGTTGGCGAGGAACTGGTTGCCGAGGCCTTCGCCCTTCGAGGCGCCACGCACAAGGCCGGCGATGTCGACGAAGGAGATGCGGGTGGGAATGACTTCCTTCGAACCGGTTACCGAGGAGATCTTCCTCAGGCGCGGATCGGGCACCGCAACTTCGCCGGTGTTCGGTTCGATGGTGCAGAAGGGATAGTTGGCGGCCTGGGCGGCGGCCGTCTTGGTGAGCGCGTTGAAGAGCGTCGATTTGCCGACATTGGGCAGACCGACGATGCCGCATTTGAAACCCATTTCCTATTCCTTCTGGCCGAAGAGTTTTTTGAGCATGGCGGCCATGGGGCCGCTTTCGGGGAGGGGAGCCGCAGGAGCGGAGGAGCGTGCCTGCCGGATGTGGCTCTGTTTTTTCTTGGCGGGGGCTTCCTTGCCTGAGCCTGCCCGAGTTTCGGGAGCCGAGGCCTTGGTCGCGAGGCTCACGCGGTTCATGAAGCCGGAATCATCTCCTGAAACAAGCATGTCTATATTGTCGGCAATGGCCCCAAGCATGGGGTCGAGCCAGGTCTGGTCGGCCTTCGCGAAATCGCCCAGGACATGGCCGTGAACGCGTGCCTTGTCTCCCGGATGCCCGATACCGATGCGCACGCGACGGTAATTCGGGCCGCAATGGGCGTCCAGCGATTTGATGCCGTTGTGGCCGCCTGAGCCTCCGCCCGTCTTCACCCGCAGCTTGCCGGGGGCAAGGTCCAGCTCGTCATAAAGGACGATGAGATCGGCGGGGGACAATTTGTAGAAACGCATGGCCTCGCCGACCGCTTGGCCGGAGAGATTCATGAAGGTCTGCGGCTTGATGAGAAGGACCTTTTCGCCGCCTAGGCGACCCTCGGAGACGAGGGCGCTGAACTTCTTGCTCCAGGGCGCAAAGGAATGGCGGCGGAAGATGGCATCCGCCGCCATGAACCCGACATTGTGCCGGTGACCCTCATATTGCTGGCCGGGATTGCCGAGCCCTGCAATGAGCAGCATAGGTTAGCGCGGGAAGGGGAGGATTACTCCTCGCCCTCGCCCTCCTCTTCCTCTTCGGCGGCCGCTTCAGCACCTTCCGACTTGAGGCCGGCAGGCGCTGCAATCGTGGCGATGGTGAAGTCGCGGTCGGAAATGGTCGGAACCACGCCCTCGGGCAGCTTCACAGCCGAGATATGGATCGAATCGCCGATGTCGGAACCGGTCAGGTCGACTTCGATGAACTCGGGGATGGCGATTGCCGGGCAGGAGAACTCCACCTCGTGGCGAACAATGTTCAGCACGCCGCCGCGCTTGATGCCGGGTGCGGCTTCTTCATTGGTGAAGTGAACGGGAACGTTCACGGTCACCACGGTGCCCTTGCCGATGCGCAGGAAGTCGACATGCAGCGGAACATCGCGCACGGGGTCAAGCTGATAGTCCTTCGGCAGGACCTGAATCTTCTTGCCGTCGACGTCGATCGTCGCAATGGTGGTCAGAAAGCCGCCACCGAAGATCTTCATGGTCACTTCCTTGTGGGGAAGCGTGATGGAGACGGGGGCTTCCTTTTCGCCGTAGATGACGGCGGGAATCATTCCGTTGCGGCGAATTGCACGGGCGGACCCCTTACCGACCCGTTCGCGCGCCTCGGCCTTCAGCTCGTAGCTCTGATGGCTCATGGCCTATCCTTTCAATGTTGTGGAGCGCTTCCGGAAAGCTCCAGAAACGTGAAAGCCCTCCGCTTCGCGATCCGATACAGGATGGATGTAGGCTGGCTTCCGTCCGCGGTGCCTCCAAGGGTGTCTACGCGGACGCGCGGGTCTATAGCCCATGCGAGCTTGTGGCGCAAGGGCTTGCGGCCTCCTGTCCGCTTCAGTTCATGCCGAGGCGCATGGGCCTGCGTGGCTTTGAAGCTTCGGTAAAAGGCGTACCGTTGCGCTCGTCATAGGCTTGTCTGGCAGCTTCCATGCGCTGGCTGTTGACGAGCGCGAAACGGGTGAGAGCCATCAGCGGTTCGGCAAGTTCACGGCCGAAGGGGGTGAGGCTGTATTCCACGGCCGGTGGCACGGTCGGTTCCACCCGGCGCTCGATGAAACCGTCGCGCTCCAGGCCGCGCAGCGTGGCCGTCAGGACTTTTTGCGAAATGCCATGCACCTGACGCTTCAATTCGTTGAAGCGCAGCGGTCCTTCCGTCAGCCGGGTGATGATGAGGGATGTCCATTTGTCGCCGATCCGCGAGAGGATTTCGCTGATCGGGCGGCAGCTGTCGGAGATATGCCCGCCACGTGGTTTCATTAAGGTGCCTTCTTGTTTGCGCTGCACAATTGTCAGATATAGGCCCAGTTACCATTGGATACCACCGGGAATTTGAGCCCGGCGGACAGAGGACTGAAAATATGAAGAAAATTGCTGTTCTGGTCGGCTCCAATCGCAAGGAATCGATCAATCTCAAATTTGCGAAGGCTTTGGAGAAACTTGCTGGAGAGCGTCTTCAATTCGAATATGCCGATCTCGTTTCCCTCCCTATGTACAATGACGATGAGGTTCCGAACTATCCCGCTTCGGCTCAGGCTCTCAAGGATCTGATCGAAGGGGCGGATGGTGTGTTGCTCCTTACCCCGGAATTCAATCGCTCCATTCCGCCGCTTCTCAAGAACGCCATCGACTGGGCATCGCGCCCCTGGGGCAAGAATTCGTGGGTCGGAAAACCCGCGGCTGTCGTGGGCGCAAGCCCGGGCGTGATCGGTGCCGCGGCCGCCCAGGCGCATCTGCGATCCATCATGGTCGTTCTGGGAACTGTTCTGATGGGGCGTCCGGAAGTTTACCTTCAGGTGAAGCCCGGTCTGTTCGACGAGAATTTCGATATTACCGACCCGGACACCAGGAAATTCCTCGGCGATTTCGTGGACAGCTTCGTGGCCTGGGTCGAGGCCGACGCCAGGCGCTCTGCAGCCTGAGTAGTCTTTTCCAAAAAAAAGCCGGCCCTGATGGCCGGCTTTTTTGTCTTTGAACCTGATGCGTCTTCAATCGAACAGGCTTGAAACCGATTCTTCTGAAGCGGTGCGTGAGATGGCCTCGCCGATAAGGTCCGCGATGGTTATGGTGCGGATGTTGGCGGCAGCTTCCACGGCCGAACTGGGCTGAATGGAATCGGTAATCACCAGTTCCTTGAGCTTCGAGCCACTGATGCGGGCGGCCGCTCCCCCCGACAGAACGCCGTGGGTGATATAGGCAGTGACGCTTGTTGCGCCATTCGCCAGAAGAGCATCGGCCGCGTTGCAAAGCGTGCCGCCGGAATCGACGATATCGTCGATCAGCAGGCAGTCCTTGCCATGCACATCGCCGATGACATTCATGACCTCGGATTCGCCCGGACGGTCGCGGCGCTTGTCGACGATGGCCAAGGGCGCATCGATGCGCTTTGCAAGCGAGCGGGCGCGCACGACGCCGCCCACGTCAGGAGAGACCACCATGACGTTGGACAGATTGTAATTTGCCTTCACATCGCGCGCCATCACCGGGACGGCGAAGAGATTGTCGGTGGGGATGTCGAAGAAGCCCTGAATCTGTCCTGCGTGCAGATCGAGGGTGAGGACGCGGTCAGCGCCGGCCTGGGTGATGAGGTTCGCCACCAGCTTTGCCGAGATCGGGGTGCGGCCTGAGGTGCGGCGATCCTGACGGGCATAGCCGAAATAGGGAAGCACCGCCGTAATGCGCCGCGCCGAAGAGCGGCGGAAGGCATCGATCATGATGAGCAGTTCCATCAGGTGATCGTTTGCCGGATATGAGGTCGACTGAAGGACGAAAACATCCTCGCCGCGCACATTTTCCTGGATTTCGACGAATATCTCCTGATCAGCGAAGCGACGTACGGTGGCTTTGCCAAAAGAGATGTTGAGATATCGGGAGACAGCTTCCGCCAAAACCCGGTTCGAATTGCCCGCAAAGAGCTTCATGGGATGTCCTCGGAGAACGCCTTGACGCTTGACCGCGCTTTTAACGGCGTGAGGACCGAATGCAAGCTTTGCGGTGGAAAAAGTGCAGAATTCTTGATGGCGATTGATTGGCGGCTCAACCGGAGACGGCTAATTTTTTAGTCGGCTATATTTTTCTTTATCAATTATAGGCCCAAAACTTGTTTTTTCAACAGTCTTTGGAAGATTGACACTGTTCTATTTTAATACAGAATTAGTATCGTAAAAAAATGGAGCCGAGTAATGGGTGGGGTGTATCACGCGGCTTTTCCAATTTTGGATATTTCAGAAGGCTCTGAAAATTATAAAGCCGACAATTCAAGTTTCTTATTTCTGGAAAAGACACTTCTAAGGAAAATATCTCATAAAGAGCGAAGAGGGTCTTCATTCTTTTCTTGTAGAAGTTGGAGATTAGAAATTAAGCGTCTGCAAATCTCAAGCTTTCGAAATCTTAAGCAGACCGCCGATGAAAAGTCTCTTGGCCTGATCGGTGAACAGATTGGGGATCTTGCAAGCAGGATCACGAATGGTGAGCCTTATCGTTACGTCGTGCCGGTGCCGGGCGGCAGTTCACGGAAGAAAAAGAATTTCGCCTCAATCCTCGCGCCGTTCGTTGCCCGGCGCATCGGGACCGTTTCACGTGACTTGCTCGAGGGGCGGATCGAGGGCAAGCATTCCACGTCCAGCCATCCGATGCAGAGCCTGAGATTTCAGGTTTCCTGCCGCGATGACGAGGCGGGCAGGGGGCTGGTTCTGCTGGTTGACGATGTGGCGACCACGGGCGTGCATTTCTCACGCTGCGTGGAGCAGCTCAGGGAACGGGGGTACTCCGCGGTCTGCATCTCCTGGGTGTCGTAGACCCAGGCGTCTCATCCGCTCTTGCGCGACAGCCAGGTGGCAAGCTGGTTGATCGTGGTGTCGGCCACGGCTTCCATCGTGGCCGGCGTCACCGACGACCAGCCGTCGCCGCTGCCGCCGGGAGCTGCCTGCTGGCCTTGAATGCGATGAAGCCGGTTGCCCGAGGGATCGAGCACGTCCCAGACATAGATCACCGTCGTCTTGCCATCGTCTGCAATCGCGGAGAAATAGCCCTTCATTACAATCGAAGCGCCGCTTGCAGATTTGATGATGGGAATGCCCGCCTGCCGGGCGCGCGCCTCAAGCCGGCTGGACAGCGCCGGCAACACGTTTGCAGGGGCGCCGATAACCGGGGCAAACTGGATGCTTTCGGTCGTGGAAACCGTCGCCTGTGGGGTTTGCGCCAACGAGGAGGGTGCGCTGCCGACAGTCGTGCCGGGCTGCTGGGTGTCGGGCTGGGTGCCTGGCGCGGGCA
This sequence comes from Nitratireductor indicus C115, assembly GCF_000300515.1. Taxonomy (GTDB): domain Bacteria; phylum Pseudomonadota; class Alphaproteobacteria; order Rhizobiales; family Rhizobiaceae; genus Nitratireductor; species Nitratireductor indicus. The sequence continues at coordinate 294,696 of NZ_AMSI01000003.1, read as the reverse complement.
GGGCCTGATCGGCCTGTGCTGCGGCAAGCCCCTGGTCGGGCGTTCGGCCCGAATTCATGTTGAGCACGCTGTCGCTGTTGCAGCCGGCCAGGACCATGGCTGCCAGGAGAGCCGCGCTCAATCCGATCCTGTATTCAGGAATGGCCCCCTCCTCATGCTTGTGGCGTCGTTTCAGGCTCTTCTCGTTCTCGGTGGGCATTTTGCCCTCAGCGTGCGATGAGGTCCAGCCCATAGCGAGACAGAGCCTCCGGTTCGGCTTCCGTCGTCAAATAAGTGCGGCCAAGACACATTGCGCTGCCGGATTCGGAATCCATGATGATCATATGCGCAAACAAGGTCATGTTCGGCGCGATTGGCTCCGGGCTACCGGAATAGAACATCTGCTGTTCCATCCAGGACGGTGCGAAGCGGGCGCCCACCGAATAGCCGCAGGCATTCAGCCGGTGCTTGGTGAGGCCATGGGCTTCCATAACGCGGGCATGGGCATCGAAGACGTCGCCGAACGTGTTACCGGGCGCCATGGCCTTCTGAACGGCCGCGAGCGCATCGCGGGCAGCTTCGAAAAGCTCCTGGTGGCGTTTGGAGACCTTGCCGGTGAGCACGGTCTGCATCATCGCCGCATGGTAATGGTGGTAGACGCCGGCCCATTCGAGCGTGAGCTGGTCGTTCTTGTTGAGCTTGCGGCGACCGGCCTTGTAGCGGCACAGCAGCGCATCCTCGCCGGATCCGATAATGAATTCATTGGCGGGGTAGTCGCCACCGCCCGCGAACACCGCGCCTTGCATGGCAGCCAGTATCCTGGCCTCGTCGCCGCCCTGCTTGATCAGGGGGAGCGCTTCGTCGAGGGCGGCATCGCCAAGTTTGGCTGCTCGCCGGGCCTTCTCGATCTCGGCCTCGCTCTTGAAGAGGCGCAAACGGCCGACCAGGTCGGAAGCATCCTCGATCTGCGCAAATGTCTGCAATTGTTCATCGAGCAGGCGCGTATTGCGGCCAGTAAGTCCGTGGGTGTCATATTCGACGCCGATGCGGGTCCCGAGCAGATCCAGGTCGTTCAGTAAATTGCGAAGGTCGATTGTCGGATTGGCGTCGAAGCGGTCCGTCCAAAGGACGATGTTCTCGATGGTGGAGGTGTGGCGTGCCTGACGCAGGTCGGCAGAGCGGGTCAACAGCGTCATCGAGCCGTCTGCCTTCACAACCAGACATTGGAAGAAGCAGAAGCCGAATGTGTCGTACCCCGTCAGCCAGTACATGCTCTCCTGCGCGAAAAGCAGCATCGCATCCAGCTTCCGGTTGGCCATCTCGATGACCAGCCGGTCGCGTCTTGCATCGAATTCCGTTTTTTCAAAGTGAAGCGCCATCAAAATGTCTCCAACACAATCGCTGAAATCTGACGTCCGTAATCGTCTTCGCCGCGATGAGTTGCACGGCGATAGGAATAAAAAAGATCTTCATCGGCATAGGTGCAACGGCCGAGCTGTGCCGCAGAGACGCCTGCCGCGACGAGGCGGGCGACCGTGTAGCCGTTGAGGTCGAAAAGATGATGATTCTCCTTGCCGGAAGGGCGGAACCAGCGGGCATTGGCAGGATCGGCTTCGATGAAGCGCCCGGCGAACTCCGGCCCGACCTCGTAATTGTTCTGGCTGATCGAGGGGCCCAGAACGGCAACGATCCGATCGCGCTCGGCGCCAAGGCCTTCCATGGCTGCGATGGTGTTTTCCAGAACGCCGGAAAAGGCACCTTTCCAGCCCGCATGGGCGGCCCCGATCACGCGGGCCTCTCCGTCTGCGAACAGGACCGGCCCGCAATCGGCGGCCAGAGCTCCCAATGCTATGCCGGGACGATCGGTCACCATTGCGTCAGCCTTTGGGCGCTCGCCGCTGAATGGTTCATGCACCACAACAGCATGCGGGGAATGTACCTGATGAACAGTCAGCAGCCTGTCTGGAGCGACGTTGAGCCAATCTGCCACGCGTCTGCGGTTTTCCGTGACGGTTGCCGGCTTGTCGCGCGAGCCGAACCCCACGTTCAGGCCCTCATAGATACCCTGCGAGATGCCGCCGGTCCGGGTGAAAAAGCCGTGCCTTATGCCGTTGTCCCGCATGCCGTCGAGCAGCGGCGAGTGCAGTGGGTCGGGCTTCGTTCTGTCAAGCATGCGCGGCCATCTCAAATTCTCTTCGTGCGGCGCGGATGGTGGGGCAGGGGCGGGGCCAAGTCAATCTGCTCGCGCAAGCGGGACAACAAGCATTTACCGAAACAATGGAGAGGCCTGTTCGAAAGGCGGCACGAGGAGGCCCGGTCGCGCGATCGCCATAACCTTGAACAGCCTGCCCATGGCTTCGGGACCGGCAAGCCGCTCGACGGCGGCGCGAATGGCTTCCTGCTCTGCCGCTCCGGCGTTTGCGCCCAGGCGTCCGGCGCGCTCCAGAAGGCCAAGGCCGAGGAGAAAGGTTCCCTGTTCCATCAGATGCGCATCCAGCCCCGCAGCGCGTGCGGTCTGGCCAAGGGCGCGGAAATCCACATAAGAGGTGAGGTCTGCCTTGCCGGGGTCGGCAAGAGGATCGGCGAAGGCATGCGCCCGCATGGCCTGTAGCGAATCTCCCACCGCAGGCGTTTCATAGCCGTAGTCGATGAACAGGCCTGCGCCGCCCTGTGCCGCAATACGGGTTGAAAGCGTGTCCATCAAGGCGGTTCGGGCGGGAGCCAGTTCGACGATGGCGCCCTCCGGGGCCGTTGCGGCGTCCTGTGGCAGAAGCCCCTGGTCGACGGTTCCGGGGCCGGCCATGAAGATGAGTTCTCCATCTTTTCCGCAGCCAATCACCCGCTCGTGCCAGCGGCCATTGCTTTTCACATATTGCCGCATGGGAATAGCGTCGAAGAGCTCGTTGCCGACGATGAAAAGCGGTCCCTCCGGCAATTCATCGATTTCTGCGCACCACAAGGGCTGGACGACGCTATGGGCAAGCGTCTTTCTTTGCACGTCGATCAGGCGGGGGCTCACTTCTATCATCGCAAAGCGGGCGTCCGTGGCCAATGAAGGGGACAGGCGTTCGAAGGTGCGCAGCATGTCCTTCATCAGTGTGCCGCGACCGGGGCCGATCTCGGCAATCAGCGGCTGCGCCGGTGCGCCCGACCCTTTCCATGCCGTATAAAGCCAGATCGCGCAAAGCTCGCCAAACATCTGGCTGACTTCAGGTGCAGTGATGAAATCGCCGGTTGCGCCGAAGGGATCGCGCGTCGTGTAGTAGCCTTCCATCGGATCGAACAGGCACATAGCCATGTATTCGGCAACGTTGATTGGCCCGGTGGCTGATATCTGAGCGCAGATGCGCTTTTTCAATCCGCTCATTCTGCTGCCGGGCCGGACCTTGCGCTTGCGCGCCACATCGCCCAAATGCCCACCAGCACCATCGGCGTTGACAGGATCATGCCCATGGTCAGCCAGCCGCCGAGAAGATAGCCGAGCTGCGGATCGGGCTCACGGAAAAATTCGACGAAGATGCGCGACAAGCCGTAGCCGCAGACGAATGCACCGGCCACGAAGCCGGGCTTTTTCAGCTTCAGGAGGCGATGGGTGAGAAGCCGCAGGACCAGGAAGAGAACCAGCCCTTCGAGTGCTGCCTCATAAAGTTGGCTGGGATGACGAGGCTCGGGGCCACCGTTGGGAAAAACAAAAGCCCATGGCAGATTGGCAGGCCGGCCCCAGAGTTCGGAATTGATGAAGTTGGCGATCCGCACGAGCCCGAGGCCGATCGGCACCACGGCCGAGACTGTGTCGAACATGCTCCATGGGCTGATGCCGCGGCGCATGGCGAAGAGGATCATCGCCAGCGTTACGCCCAGAAGGCCGCCATGGAAGGACATGCCGCCTTCCCACAGGGCAAAGATGTCGAGTGGGTTCTGCAGATAGCGGGCGAAATCGTAGAACAGGATATAGCCGATGCGGCCACCCGCCACGATGCCGACCGCTGCCCAGAGGATGAAGTCGTCGAGATCGACCGCGGTCAGCGGTGCCTTGCCGCCGGCCCAGAGCCTGTCGTTGGAGACGATGCGGCGCGCGTACCACCAGCCGAGCAGGATGCCCACGACATAACCCACGCCGTACCAATGGATTGCCAGGGGCCCAAGCCGCAGGGCCACGGGATCGATGTTTGGGAAAGTGAGCGCCGAAAAGGGCAGCATCAGCATGTCGGTCAATCTGGCCTCCAGACGCTTCGTTGGCGTTTCGAGGTATCGCGGAGCAAGATGGCGAGGTCAAGGTGTCGTGGGGGGGGGCTGGCTGCGACCGGTAACGAGGCATGTCCGACTTGCATTCGGCCGGCGAGGCCACTACGTCAGGACAGCAACGCGAGAGACGAGCCATGACCAACGGAAGCAACCGAATCTTTGACGAGTTCGCCAAACTCATGACCGATGCGGCAGGTGCTGCCCAAGGGGTGCGCCGCGAGGTCGAGACAGCTTTCCAGGCGCAGGCGGAGCGTTTCATCTCATCGATGGATCTCGTCCAGCGCGAGGAGTTCGAGGCGGTGCGCGAAATGGCGCTCAAGGCACTTGAACAGAACGCGGTGCTGGCCGCCCGCGTCGAGGCGCTTGAGGGCGAACTTGCCAAAAAAAGCGGTTCCAAGACTACAGCCGCCGATTCGAAGCCGGCGTCCACCGCCCGGACGAAAAAATAATTTTTCGTTACCGCCGCCTGTGAACGGTGTCGAAAAATCCTTGCTGGTGAGTCAGTTAGGCTTGCCGGCTTGCTCTGCGCACAGCCTGACTATCCACACGCTGACCGGCCGCTGTCAAAAAAAGGTCTGGTCACGGGACTCTGCATCAATACACTGAATTTACAGCGTGATTCGAAACGATCACGCAGTCGGGCAGGGGCGGCCCGTTGGAGTTCCGTGCGTTGTCGTTGTCGCTCCACAAAGTGTTTCACCCTTGAAACCTCTTGCGGAGAGCGTGTCTCCGCTGTGGATACTCGGTAGCGCGGGCGCGCTCCATGATACAGGAAAGCAGATATATGAGCCTTCTTGAATTCGACATGACCCGAGAGGCGCATCCGGTGGATGTGATCGAGCATGTCGCGCACACCAACGACTGGAGCTTCGAGCGTAATGGCGACGATGAGATCGCCATATCGGTGGCCGGTACGTGGACCGACTACAATGTCTCCTTTTCGTGGATGGAAGAATTCGAGGCGCTGCATGTGGCCTGCGCCTTCGACCTGAAAGTGCCCGAGAAACGTACGCTTGAGATCATGCGTCTGCTGTCGCTCATCAATGAGCAGATGCTGTTTGGCCATTTCGACCTGTGGGAGCGCGAGAACGTCGTCATGTTCCGGCAGGCGCTCGTCCTGGCCGGCGGCGTGGAGCCTACCGGCCAGCAGGTAGAGACCATGCTCAACAGCGCCCTTGAAGCCTGCGAGTGCTACTATCAGGCTTTCCAGTACGTCATCTGGTCCGGCAGCAGTGCGCAGGAAGCGTTGAACAGCGTGCTGTTCGAGACCTACGGCAACGCCTGAGGCGCATATGGCTTCGCAGAAGGCATCGGAAATCACATTCGACGATTTCCTCAAGGTCGATATTCGGGTGGGCACGGTTGTTGAAGCCGAGCCCTACCCGGAGGCGCGCAAGCCTGCCATCAAGCTGAAGATCGATTTCGGGCCGGAGATTGGCATCAAGAAGTCCTCGGCTCAGATAACCGTGCATTATACGCCCGAAGAACTGGTCGGCCGGCAGGTGGCTGCCGTGGTCAATTTTCCGCCACGTCAGATCGGCAAGTTCATGTCGGAGGTGCTGACGCTCGGTTTTTCAGACGAGGCGGGCGCCGTGGTGCTCGCGACGAACGACAAGAAGGTTCCGAACGGTAGCCGATTGCACTGACCCGTTTGTTCCCGGGAAGCGTCAAAGAAATACCACAAGTAGTTTTTAGAAGTTGCTTTCGGTGCTGGTTTCTTGCCGGTGCCGTTTTGTTTTTGTTTATGAGGTTTTTAAGTTGAATCTGTTTCAATCTGATATTTCACGACGCTCTTTCTTTTCTTCTTGTGGTGCCTCGATCGTCACAGCCTCCGTGTTTTTGAACCGGCCAAGTTTCGCTTCATCCGGGATGACGGAGGCTTTTGATAGGAAATTCATAGAGGTTGAAGCCTGGCTCGGCGGGCGACTTGGCGTGGCAATCGAGGATGTGCAGACCGGGCAGAAATGGTCCTACCGGTCCGCCGAACGCTTTCCGATGAACAGCACCTTCAAGGCGTTTGCCTGTGCGGCGATCCTGGCGCGGGCAGATGCTGGCAAGGAAGACCTTTCGCGGCGGATCGTCTTTCAGAAGGAAGATCTGGTCACTTGGTCGCCGGTTACCGAAAAACATGTTGGCGGGCGTGGAATGACGCTCCGTGAATTGTGTGCTGCCGCCTCCACGATGAGCGACAATACCGCTGCAAACCTGTTGATCGATGCGCTTGGCGGCCCGCGGGGCTGGACTGATTTCATGCGCTCGATTGGCGATGACGTTTCTCGGCTTGATCGAAAGGAACCCGACCTTACGGAGGGGACGCCGGGCGATCCGCGCGATACGACGTCACCCGATGCGTTCTTGGAGAGCCTTAAGGCCGCTGCGCTGGGGAATGTCCTGTCACCAGCGTCCCGCAGTCAGTTTATTGATTGGCTTGTCGATAATCGTGTCAGCGGATCCCTGCTGCGGGCGGGAGTTCCCAAAGACTGGAAGGTTGGTGACAGGACAGGGGCGGGAGGGCACGCAACGCGTGGCATCACCGCGATCATGTGGCCGCCCAAGCGCAAACCGATCATTGCAACCATATTTGTCACGGAGACGCGCCGGTCAATGGAAGACAGAGATGCGGCGATCGCTGAGATCGGGCGCTTCCTCAGTGGGCGCTTGAAGGCTGATTGACAGGTTTTGTTGAGAGCCCGCGCGGATCATTGTATCCGCACGGGCGCTATAATTTGCAGGCGTTCCGATCTCAGGCGATCTCGTCGTCACGCTGGTTGACGAAGATCAGCACGCCAAGGATGGCCATGTAGAACTTGAAGGCGGCGTCCTGACCGTTCCAGGTATCCGACTGCCACATCAGGAACCATTCGCCGCCAATCACCATGAAGCCGAGGAACCAGACCAGGAAACCAAGAGCGGCGCCCGCAATCGTCATGTTCTTGGCCGCCTGGAATTCCGCAGCGCTTGCGGTTCGGGCTCCGAGCATTTTGAGCCCGCCGATCAGGAGCAGCACGAATGTCAATCCTTCGCCCGCGATGATCAGCCAATAGCCCGCATGCCACAGGGCTGGCGTGCCAATGGCGCGATACATCGCCTTGTTACCGGGAAAGGTCGTGTCCATGCTGAACACGTGTTTGACGAACTCGAAATTGGAGCCGTAATCGGTGATGTTGTTGAATGTCACCATGAAAGCAAAGGCCGCAAGGGCCAAGGTCATGATGATTTTTGCGTAGCGTGAGGTCATTGCCTGTTTCCTCCTCAGTGAGCCCGGGTAAATCTGGTATCCGGATTGCGACTCAGTACTGCTACGAAAGGCTAATGGATTTTGGGAGTGTCAGAAATCGCTACGCTGCCCTTTACCGGCAACCTGGAGGAAGGCTCTTGAAGACCAAAATCGAACTGACCGCCACGGCACGCCGCAAGGCAGAGGCAGCCGGGCTTCTTGCCCGGCTTGAACGGCTGTCATTGGGCGAGGGGACTGCAAAGGGCGATTTCGTTGAACTCGTCGGAGATGGCGAGAGTGCGACCTTCATCATCCGGGCGCGCCGGTTTGTGGTTTCCGGCGATGGCAACGCCGAACTGATACTCGAACTCGATCATCCGCCACGCCCCGCATCGCGTTGACTCGCCGGGTCAGGAGGGAACGCGAATGATGGCGCGCAGGCCGCCCAGCGGGCTTTCTTCGAGCATCACGTCGCCGCCATGGCTGCGGGCAATGTCGCGGGCGATGGACAGGCCAAGTCCCGTGCCGCTTTCATCCTGATTGCGGGCCTCGTCCAGTCGCACGAAAGGCTTGAAAACATCCTCGCGCTTGTCTTCGGGAATGCCGGGGCCATCGTCATCCACGGTCACGGTCAGCGTGCCGCCGGCATTGCGGGCGTTGACCTCCACATGGGTCGCATAGCGGAACGCATTGCCGATCACATTGGACAACAGCCGCCCGAAGGCATTGGGCCGCACGTGAAGAACAGAAGGGCCGCTGATCCTGGTGGACAAGATGTTTTCACGCAGCGCGGCCTCCTCGGCGGCGCGATGAAAGAAGGCTGTCAGATCGAATTCGCCGGGATCTTCTGCCGCTTCTCCGCGCGCAAAGGCAAGGTACCCTTCGAGCATGGAGCGCATGTCCTCGATATCCTGATCGAGTGCCTCGATATCCTCCTTGCTGTGAGCAAGGGCCAGTTGGAGTTTGAATCGGGTCAGGATGGTGCGCAGGTCGTGGCTGACTCCGGTCAGCATTGCAGTGCGCTGTTCGATCTGCCGTTCGATCCGCTCGCGCATCAGCATGAACGCGCTGCCGGCGCGGCGCACCTCTTCAGCACCTCTGGGATGAAAGTCGCTCGGTGTCGGGCGGCCCTTGCCGAAACTGTCGGCGGCTTCGGCGAGTTGCAGGATGGGGCGAATCTGGTTGCGCAGGAAGGCGACCGATATGGCGATGAGCACCAGTGACGTGCCGACCATCCAAAGCAGGAAGATATGGGTATTTGAGGCATAGGCCTGGCTGCGGCGCGCAAAGACCCGCAAAACCTTGTTCTCGAGCTGAATGCGGATTTCCACAATGTTCGAGTTTCCGACCGTGTCCAGCCAGAAGGGGCGGTTGATCTGGCGGGTGATCTCTTCGCCCAGCGTCTGGTCGAGAATCGAGAAGAAGGGTTTCGGTCCGGGTGCGGGCAGGGGATCGGGCGGCAGGAGGTCGATTTTGAGAGCCAGTCGCTCCTGGGCGATGCGGATCACCTGCGCGTAGCCGTCGCTATCGGGAAATGTTTCGATCATGTCGATGATTGCCGCGATATCGCGGGTGACGGCCTGGCTGAGACGCTGGGTGACCGTCTGCCAGTGACGCTCCATGAACACGAAGGCGATGACCGATTGCAGAAGCAGCATTGGCGCGATGACGATGATGAGCGAGCGTGCGTAAAGCCGCTTGGGCATATAGCGGGAAACAATGCGCCAAAATCGACGCCATTGCCGGCGCACCGCTGCAAAAATGTATTTGGTGCGCGTGAAGGGCGTCATCCTCTCTTCAGAACCGATCTGCAACTGCGCTTTTCCGCCCGTCATCCCATGCCCGCTGGCGAGCTTCCGCCAATGACTTCATGGGCAATCCTAGAGCATTTTGCTGTCAGGTGGAATCACCCGACGTGCGCATAAATGCGGGAAAACAAAAAGATAGATCGTCCTGTGCGCGCCCTGAAGGACGTACAGGGGGCTAAAGTGTCCGTCCAGTTCAAGGAAGACGTGGCACCTTTCCAGCAAGTCATTTGCATTTGCGAGGTGGCTCTCAATACGGAGCTGTGCGATGGCGTGCGAGATGCTACTCGACGCTCAGGCGGTAGCCGATGCCGCGGACTGTCTGCAGATAGACCGGGTTGGAGGGGTCGCGCTCGATCTTGCGGCGCAGGCGGTTGATCTGCACGTCGATGGTGCGTTCCCCGACATCGGATTCCTCGCCCACCAGTTCGTGACGGGGCACAGTTTCTCCTGCCCGCTCGGCAAAAATGACCATGATCTCCCGCTCGCGGTCGGTCAGTTTGACGAGCTTACCTGTATGCTTGAGCTCGCGCTTGGCGATCTGGAAGGAGTAGGGGCCAAACACGACCTGCTCGACCTTGGGGGTTCCCTGGGGAACGCTGCGGCGCAAGATGTTGTTGACGCGCAGCACGAGTTCGCGCGGGTCGAAAGGTTTGGGCAGATAATCGTCGGCGCCCGCCTCAAGCCCGACGACGCGGCTTTCGGTTTCTGAAAGCGCTGTCAGCATGAGAATGGGCATGTTCTTCTTGTCCTTGCGCAGGGCGCGCGTGAGGCTCACACCGTCCTCGCCGGGCATCATTACATCGAGAATGGCCAGGTCGAACTCCAGCCCGTCGAGCTTGCGGCGTGCTTCGGCCGCCGTTCCGGCAATCGTGACGCGGAAGCCGTTTTCACGCAGGAAACGGTTCAGAAGACTGCGGATGCGCGTGTCGTCATCGACCACCAGCAGGTGCGGAGCATCGTCGCCCGGGACGGTCGCTTCCTTGATGTCCTTGCCGGTATCACTCATGACTTGCGCCTCCACACATCTACACTTCCCCCCGCCGCGCCAACCGATGATAACGCCTTGTCAGTCGGGACGTCCATTGGGGAGCTTGTCCATCTGCGCGCGCAGCTCGGGATTGACCATCGCACGCAGGAAGCGCTCGATCAGGGCGCTGTCCTTCAGTTGAGCTTCCTGCAGTGCCGCATGGATGCGGCGGGACTGTGGCAGGGAGAGATCGCGGGCAAGGTCGCGGCCCTTGCGTGTGGGGTAGAGCTCGCGCTGCCGGCGGTCGCGCGGGCCCTGAAGCTGGACGATGTAGCCGCTGTCGACAAGCTGCTTCAGGACGCGGGCAAGGCTCTGCTTGGTGATCCTGAGCACATCCAGCAGCTCAGCCACGGTGAGGCCCGGCCGGCGGTTGACGAAATGAAGGACGCGGTGATGGGCGCGGCCAAAACCATAGCGCTCCAGGATTGCATCCGGATCGGCTGTAAAGTCGCGATAAGCGAAAAACAGATGCTCGATGATGGCAAAATCCACGCCGTCTTCCAGCGTCAGCGGGGTTCGGATCGGCGTATCGTCGGTGTTGCTCATTGGGCTCTTATAATGCGTTTTGGAACCTGATGCGAAATTTATGTCAGTCTTGTTGACATATTTTCGGCGTATTGATAATTTTTGACAATGTTTTCGGCTTAGCGCGAACAAAAACATTTTCTGAAGGGCTTTTTACGGAACTTCCTTCAAAATTTGTGCCTTCGCGGATAGTCTTAAGCACTTGAAGGCGCCGTCCCCTCGGACGGCATTTCAATTCCAGTCCGCCCGCCGGAGGAACGGGGGCGGCAAGAGAGGTAACATGGCAGCGGTTCCTTTTGATAAGCTCGAGGGCTTTATCTGGCTCAATGGCGAATTCGTCAAATGGGCGGACGCTAAGATTCACGTACTCACGCATGGCCTGCATTATGCGAGCGCCGTGTTCGAGGGCGAGCGGGCTTATGGCGGTGAGATTTTCAAGCTCAACGAACATACGGAGCGCCTGCACGAATCGGCTCGTATTCTCGGCTTCCGCATTCCCTGGTCGGTCGAGGAAATCAACACTGCATGCCGCGAGCTTCTGGCGAAGCAGGGCTTTTCCGATGCCTATGTGCGTCCGATTGCCTTTCGCGGCAGTGAGATGATGGGCGTTTCGGCCCAGAACAACCGTATCAACCTGGCCATCGCGATCTGGCAGTGGCCGAGTTATTTCGATCCGGAGCAGCGCCTGAAGGGCATCCGTCTCGATCTGGCCGAATATCGTCGTCCCGACCCGCGTACGGCCCCCTCGAAGTCGAAGGCGGCCGGCCTCTACATGATCTGTACGCTCTCCAAGCATGCCGCCGAGGCAAAGGGCTATGCGGACGCGATGATGCTCGACTGGCGCGGCCAGGTCGCCGAGGCGACCGGTGCGAACATCTTCTTCGTGAAGGATGGCGTGCTGCACACGCCGACGCCGGACTGCTTCCTTGACGGTATTACCCGCCGCACGGTCATCGAGCTCGCGCAGCGCCGTGGTATCGAAGTGGTGGAGCGGGCCATCATGCCGGAAGAGCTGGAAGGCTTCGAGCAGTGCTTCCTTTCGGGGACCGCGGCTGAAGTCACGCCGGTTTCGGAAATCGGGCCCTATAAGTTTGAAGTGGGCGAAATCTCGCGACTGCTGATGAACGATTACGCCAATGAGGTGCGCCCCGGCTTGCGGGTAGCTGCCCAGTAATCCTGGGAAAACCTGTGGTTGTCCTTCCTCAAGGTTAGACTATTAACTGTGTCTTAATTGACTCTGGCCGGATTCGCGCTTTCATGGGTGCGCCGGCCATGAAGTCGGTCTTTGAGTGAGGGAAATAGATATGGAAGCGCTTCTTCCCATTATTGTTCAGGCAGTGGCGGGCGTAATCGGTGGTGAAGCCATCGGGACCGTCGTCAAGAAAGCTGCCATGGGGCATGGTGCAAAGATCCTGAGCGGCATCATCGGTGGTGTCGGCGGTGGCGCTTTGCTCTCCAGCATGGGGGGCGATGCCGGCGCGTTGAGCGGCATTCTCGGCGATGCAATCGGTGGTGTCGCCGGTGGCGGCGTGCTTACGGCTGTCGTCGGCGCTGTTCTCGGTGCGATGAAGAAGTAGCACCTTTTGTACAGTTCGCAACGGGCGGCCAATGGCCGCCCGTTTGCATTTGTGCGAACTGCCTGCCGTGGAACCGATTGGGTCCGGGGTTTTGGTGACACCGTATGCAAAGGCCTTCTTGTCTTTTCGTGTTTATGCGGGGAGCTGGTGATTTCACCTGGCTACAAAATGCTTTAGGGCTTGAAGAGCACTGGCGGAATGTCATCCCGGCGCCGCCTATGGAGATAGCGGCAGCCATTCTTGTCCGCACAATATAGCCAGGAGGCATTCATGGGTGCTTTGCGCGCCGGCATCGTGCCGGTCACCCCGTTTCAGCAGAATTGTACCATCCTGTTCGATGAGACCGAAAAGCGGGGTGTGGTGGTTGATCCTGGCGGGGACGTTGATCGCATTCTGGCGGTGTTGAAGGAAAACGATATTTCCATTGAGGCGATCTGGATCACGCATGGTCATATCGACCATGCGGGTGGCGCGATGGATCTTAAGGATGCTCTCGGCGTGGAGATTGTCGGGCCGCACGAGGCCGATGCGCCCTTGCTTGCCAATCTTGAAAACCAGGCGAAGAAGTTCGGGCTCAATGACCCGGTCCGCAACGCCGTTCCCGACCGTTTCCTGAAGGAAGGGGACGCTGTCTCATTCGGTGAGCATGTGTTCGAGGTGTTCCATTGCCCGGGGCATGCGCCGGGGCATGTGGTCTTCTTTAACCGCGATCAGAAGTTCGCGCATGTGGGCGACGTGCTGTTTCATGGCTCCGTCGGGCGCACCGATCTGCCGGGTGGGGATCATGCCGCATTGATCCGCTCCATCAAGGAAAAGCTGCTGCCGCTCGGCGATGAAGTCGGCTTCATTTGTGGGCATGGTCCCGGCGGGCGCTTCGGGGATGAGCGGCGCACGAACCCCTTCCTTCTGGAAGACTGAAGGTCGTCAGGGACGAGGGCTGTAGCGGCGGTGCCTTCTGCGCTTCGGCTGCGGGCAAGCTATTCGACGTCCGGATGAGGCCATTTTTGTTCCCCACCTTTGGAGGGGAGCTTCTCGCCGGTCGATTGCTCAACCGACCGGATTGCGGTCAATCATTGCAGAAAAAATCGACCTTCAATTCTGACAGCTTTGTCGGTAGGCGGCGGGAATCGGCGGAATTTTAGATCCGGCCCGTCTGTTTTACGTTGATGAAGTTCTGTCTTTCTTGTAATATACTTCCATATTCAGGAATAAATTTTTGAATTTATTTTATAATAAATATATTTTTAGAATTAATATTATAAAATTTTCTATAATCATTTCTGGAAAATCATCCTCCCGGATTTTTCGGAAAGGCCCAGAAATTCCATTTCATAAAGAAAAGGCCGGGCATGCCCGGCCTTCATTTCTTGTATCGTCGAATTTTTGAGCTCAGCGGGGCTGGCAGAAATGACGGCGACCGTCATAGCCCATGAACGTGCCTGTCCGCGCATCGAAGCTGCGGTAGCGCGACGAGCAGTAGCGGTACCACTCACCCGTCCATGGTTCCATGCCGCCACCATAATAGGCGGGGCGGGAAGGGTAGTATGTCCGTGCAGGTGCGGGGTAATAGGTGCGGCTGGGCACGGCATAATAGTCTGGCTGAGCCGGGCGATAAGGCGGGTCGATATAGACTCGCTCGCTGCGGGGTGGCGAAGCCAGGAGGCCGCCCACGATGGCGCCGGCCGCGAGACCCACAACGCCCGCTGCGATAGCGTCACTGTTCCTGTGTCGGTGGCGGTGGCCGGCATCTGCCGTGGAAACGGCGGCGAAGGTGGTGGCGGCAACGGCCAGCGAAAGCATGCCGGTCTTCAAGAAGCTCTTCATTACTGTACCTTTTCAACTCTGGTTGCTTCGGGGGATCAGCAACCTTGGCGCCGAAACTAGGCGATGCTGCCTGAATGGCATCTGAACAAGGCGGGTATGCGGCATTCAGCAAGTATGCGTCAGAACTGTTCCGTATTAGAAATGCAATTCTTGTGACATATAACGCAGGTCGGTGCCCGGGGGTTCCCTTGCTACGGATTCCGGCTTCTTCTCCGGCATTGTCCTGCCGGCCTCGCAGGGCGGTCTGATCGAACGGCTTGGAGGGGCGTGCGTTCTTTGGAGCGCTCAAAGCATGCTTGGCCTTTTGGCTCTTGTCGGACGTCCGGTGGGGACTTCCGGTCTGCAAAATACTTGAGAAGAATGGGCGGAGATTTTGCGGTGGTCCTGCCACACAGTCTGCAAGAGGGCGGAAACCGGGCCTGAAGTGCAGGAATTTGAGACCGAAAAAGAGCCCCGGCCCCAAGTGAGGGGCCGGTAGTCGAAGTTGCCGCATTCGTGTCGCGGCAATGAGCCGCCGCCTTGGCGGCGTCGCCGATCAGGCGGTGACGGCCAGATTTACAGCCTTGGGGCCTTTGCCGCGTTTGTCCGGCTCGGTTTCAAACGTGACTTTCTGTCCGTCTTCCAGTCCCGCCAGGCCGGATGCCTGTACGGCGGAAATGTGAACGAAGATATCCTTCTGGCCATCATCCGGGGTGATAAACCCGTATCCCTTGGCCTGATTGAAGAATTTAACGGTACCACTCTGAGACATTAGAAGGAGTCCTTTCGCCCTTCATGCTGGTTTCGGCGGGCCACCTCTTTTCGGGTTCAGGCCCATGGCGTATCGGTCGTTTACTGGGGGAGAAGAAACAGTCAGCTTGCGTCACGAAGCCGAGACATGTGGCTGCAGAAGGAGCCCGCAACGGCATGTTTTTTTTCATCGGCCTCATCGCAACTTCCTGCAAATCCTTGAAATGCAAGGCTTTGCCAGGGCACGCCATTCCCGTCTCCGGGCCGGCAAATGCCCGAATGGACTAGACCTTCCCCGATTTTTTGAAGGTCGGCAAGCGAAAGTTTTATGAATGGGACGAATGGCTTATATCAAACAATCCGCAAATCCTGTCCGCGGAAAGAAGGCGCGGCGGCATTCGCGCCGCGCCTAGACGAGCCCACGCTCGTCAAGCAGAAATCAACGAGCCCAGGCTCGTCAAGCAGAAATCGACGAGCCTGGGCTCGTCAAACAGAGATCGGCGAGCCGGAGCTCGCCGAGCAGCAATCACATAGCCGAAAGGTTGACGGCCTTGGGGCCTTTGCCCATGCGGTCGGGCTCGACGTCGAAGGAGACCTTCTGGCCATCGTTGAGCGTGGTCATGCCGGAACGCTCGACGGCGGAAATGTGAACGAAAACGTCCTTTGCGCCATCGTCAGGCGTGATGAAGCCGAAGCCTTTGGTCGTGTTGAAGAATTTGACGGTGCCGGTCTGGGCCATGGGAACTCCTATCCCTTTAGATAATCGCGTCTGCGCGGGATGCACAGGTTCGCGGTCGTCGAGAACTGAAACCAAGTCGGGAAAGGGGTCGTCCAATAAACGTATCCAGCCTCCCGGGGCTGTGGTCACCCGAGCGCGGGGAATCTACCGTATGATGGATTCTTGCACAAGCAGGGCTGTGTCAGCAAATCTGCGATCCGCCACGCTGCTGCAAAGAGTGCTCCATTCGCATCCCAGGCAGGCCTTTCTTGTTCGCCCCTTTGCGAAGGCGGTTCGCATGCGCTCGAGGAGGGAGGCGTCGGGGGCGAGGCGAATTCCGGGTGCCACAGGGCGCGCCAGCACGCGCTGCAAGGCGGTTGCGGCATTGCGATCCCTTTCGGCCACGTTCTTGCGCAGGCAGTGCGGTGCTTTCTCCGCAAGAAGAGGGCTGCAAATGTCGTCGGGGCCGCAAACGATGAGGATTTCCTCTCCGTTTGAGATCCGCGACGCGATCCGGTCGTAGTTTTGCGTGAAGGCGGGGCTGTAGCCTCGCCCGACATAGGTCAGCATGCATAGGAGGTGGTGCGCGCGCAGCCTGACGGTCACGACCGGCGGGCCTTGCTGCTTGCGCGGTGCAGTGCGACGAGGCTGGCGGCGCCAAGCGCGGATTTCAGGATGGCGCCCAGGAAGAATGGCGTGACGCCGAAGGTGATGGCTTTTTCAACGCCGATCAGAGAGCTCAGCCAGGCGGCGCCCATCAGAAGGCATAGAGCGTTGGCGGCAAGCATGGATGCAAATGCAAGGAGCGGGCGATGGGCATCCCACCCGCGGCCGGCAAGAAAACCGACCATTGCGGCCATAACCGGGAAGGCCGCCAGGTAACCCGCCGTGGGGCCTGTGAAGTGAACGATGCCACCAGCGCCACCTGCCAGAACGGGAAGGCCCAACATCGCTTCGCCGAGCCAGGCCAGAACGGTGAGCGCTCCCAGGCGAGCGCCGAACAGGGCGCCGACCAGTGTCACCGCAAAAGTCTGCATTGTTACGGGAACGGGCACCATAGGTACTTCGATCTGCGATGACAGGGCAAGAAAGAGCGTTCCGACGATGACCGCGCCTGTCTTGAAGCCGGTCGAGCGTTCATCCAGGCGCAGCAGGGAGATGCTTTTGCCGGCGGTCGGATGGCTTGACGAGATGCTCATGGTGTTCCTTTCGGGAGGGTGGATTAAAATTATAGATAATTCTATGTATCCATCTATTATTGAATCCATATTGCCAGGCGGATTGCAAGCCTGCCTCGCAGAATAGCTTTATTCGTCTATCGCAAGGGACATCCGCGCCATTTTCAGGTTGCAGAATGGTTCCATCAAATCCTGTAACGCGGGACGCAGAATGTGATGGTTGAAACGGTTGAGCCGGCGCGCTCGAACGTTGCATGAGTGGGAAAGGGCGCACTACCTTTTGCCTGTTTCGCGGGGGCGCGCGAAATTCAGGAGTTCATTCATGACCGATACACCGACGCGGCGCACCGTCCTTGCAACGGGCTTCGCTGCCGGCGTTCTTTCGATGTTGCCCGGGGTGGCCGGAGCTGCGTCGGAAGGGTCCGTCAGATTGGGAAAACCGGAGCCGTTTTCCTTTGACGAGTTGAAGCGGATGGCAGAAGAGCTCGCCGCTGCGCCGTTCGAGCCGCCGGTTATCGGCGACAGCGATGTTCTGGAAAAGATCGATTACGACCGTCACAATCAAATCGCCTATCGCGCGGATCGCACCTTGTGGCGCAACGAGCCGGAGGGACCGGCGGTGCGTTTTTTCCATCCGGGCCGCTATTTCAAGGAACCGGTCGAGATTTCCGTGGTCGAGGATGGTGTCGCGCGGCGCATCGAGTTCAGCGAGGATTATTTCGACATGCCCGCCGAACACCCCGCGCGCAGCTTGAAGAAAGCCGGCGTGGCGGGCTTTCGGGTCATGAACGCGGATCAGAAGAACGACTGGATGGCGTTTCTCGGTGGCACGTATTTCCGCACCTCGGGACCTTTCGATCAGTTCGGCCTGTCCGCAAGAGGGCTGGTCGTTGATGCAGCGGCTAATGGCAAGCCGGAGGAATTTCCGCGTTTCACGCGGTTCTGGCTGGAGCGGCCGGGCGATGGCGGTATCGTCATTCATGCACTGATGGACGGGCCAAGCGTGACTGGCGCTTATCGCATCGAGAGCCGGCGCGAGAGCGGCGTGATCCAGGACGTCCGGGCCTCGATCATGCTGCGCAAGAATGTGGAGCGCCTCGGCATCGCCCCGCTCACCTCCATGTTCTGGTATGCCGAGAACAATCGCGAAGCCGCACATGACTGGCGACCTGAAATCCACGATTCCGACGGGCTGGAGATCTGGACAGGGGCGGGCGAGCGCATCTGGCGGCCGCTTGCCAACCCTCCGCAAGTCTGCGTCAACGCATTTGCCGACAGCGATCCCAAGGGGTTCGGCCTCATGCAGCGCGACCGTGATTTCGAGAATTATCAGGACGACGGCGTCTTCTATGAGAAGCGCGCCAGCCTGTGGGTCGAACCGTTGGACGGATGGGGAGAGGGGGCTGTGGAGCTTCTCGAAATTCCAACCGACGATGAGATTCACGACAATATCGGCGCCTTCTGGGTGCCGACCGGTAAGGCCCTGGCGGGAAGCCGCCATGACATGCATTATCGTTTGCACTGGGTGGCAGATACGCCGGGCCGCGATCAGGATACAGCGCGCGTGGTCGCGACGCGAACCGGGCTTGGAGGCGTTCCCGGGCAACCCCGTCCGCAGGGCGTCACGAAATTTTCCATCGATCTGGAGGGAGCGTCGCTTGCCGGCCTTGACCGCGAAAGCGGTGTGGAGGCCGTCGTCGAGGCCCAGCGCGGCAGGATCGACAATGTCGCGGCTTATCCGGTGGTGGGTACGAAGAAGTGGCGGGTGCTTTTCGACGTGAAGGCCGACGGTGGCGAGGCCGTCGATCTGCGCATGTTCCTGCGCCGGGAGGGCGATGCACTCAGCGAAACCTGGGTCTATCAGTTCTTTCCGCCGCAAGATCGGCAGAGCTGATATTCCGTGAGCAGCGCGGTCAGCCCTCGATGAGAAATGCTTCCCGGCGTTTGCCGGAGGCGGTTTCAACGGGGCGCTGGCCGATCCAGCGCACATGCCGCGCAAGCACAGCGCAGGCCGCGTCTGTCTCGCCGCGCCGCAAATGCATGAGTATGGCGCGGTGATCGCGGTCGGTACGGGTTTCCCAGTTGGAGCGCCATGCGGAAAAGAGAAAACGCGCGCTCGCAGCGTGAAGATCGTCTATCGCTGCCAGAAGGCGGGGCATGCCGCATGGTGTCACCAACAGGCGGTGAAAGCGACGATTGGCCTCCTCCCAGCTTGCGACATCGCGTGCCCGGTCACCGTCCTTCGTCGCTTCCTCGGCGGCGTTGAGAATGGCGGGGGTCAGGTGCTCGGCTGCATTGCGCAAGGCAAGTACTTCCAGCGCCGCCCGCATCTCGGCCACTTCACGCACCTGATTGAGATCGAAGGCGGCCACGCGAACACCGCGCCGCGGCTCGTTCACGGCAAGGCCCTGAGCCTCGAGAAGGCGAAAGGCTTCCCGCACCGGCACATGACTGGTTTCGAACTCTTCGGCAATATGATCCTGGCGCAGTCGTGCCCCGGGCTCCAACGTGCCTGAGACAATGCGTTCGGCGAGAATGCGGCTGATCTGCGCCGCCCTGGTTTCTTTGATTTCGGCCATGATTATAGATAATTTTTTGCGGGAGTTCTGTCGAGCGGTGAATGCTGGATTTCCGCCGATGCGAAATCCGAGTGCAGATCGGTATCTTGTGATTTTCCGTATTTGAGATATTTTCCCATATATGGAAAATAACCTTGACCATCGCATTGCCGACCGATTGCGCGCCATGCGTCTTGAGCGCAACTGGTCGCTGGACCGACTGGCATCGGAAAGCGGCGTCAGCCGGGCAACTCTGTCCCGATTGGAAAATGCCGAGATCAGCCCAACGGCTGCAGTGCTTGGAAAACTCTGCGGGTCCTACGGAATAACGCTGTCGCGGCTTCTTTATCTGGCGGAGGAAACCTTTCCTGCCCTGGTGGCAGCCAGCGACCAGAAAATCTGGGACGATCCTGAAACGGGCTTTCGGCGCCGCGTGGTTTCCCCGCCCGCTCAATCGCTTTCGGGTGAGGCGATCGAAGGAACGCTGCCCGCCGGTTCTCGGCTTGCCTATGATGTGCCGCCCAGGCCGGGGCTGGAGCATCACCTGATTGTTCTTGAGGGGAAGCTCTCCATGGAAATCGAGGGCGAGCGTCACGATCTCACGGCGGGCGATTGTCTACGCTATCAATTGCGCGGCCCGAACGTTTTTTCGACAGCTGAGGATACGGGGGCCCGCTATCTCGTCTTCATTGTGTGAGGAGCCATGAACGGCGACGGTGTTCCCATTATTCGAATTCTCGATGGAGATATGGCGCGCAGGCACCTGAAAAAGTTTGGTGCCCTGCTGCATGCCTGTGTTCTGGATGGCGCGAGTGTCGGCTTCATACTGCCCTTCACGCAATCCCAGGCGGAAGATTTCTGGCGCGAAAAGGTTTTTTCCTCGTTGGGGGAGGGCCGGCGCATTCTTCTTTCGGTATGGATCGGGGAATATCTGGCGGGCACGGTCCAGCTCGTCATTGACACGATGCCCAACCAGTCGCACCGGGCGGAAGCCTCCAAGCTGCTCGTCGATCCGGTATTCAGGCGCAGAGGCCTCGCACGTCTGCTGATGATCGCGCTTGAGGATGAGGCGCGCAGGCGCGGCCGCACCTTGATTACCCTTGATACACGCACAGGCGACAAGGCGGAGCCGCTTTATTCATCTCTCGGATTTGAAACGAGTGGCATCATTCCTGGCTATTGCCTCGACGCGCATACGTGCGTGCTCGATGCAACCACGATCATGTACAAGCATCTCACGCCGCAGGCAGGCTGAGGCAGGCGGTGAAGCCTGCCTCGGTGTTTTCCAGCGTGAGCCTTGCATCCCACGCTTCGGCGATGTCCTGTACGATGGCAAGGCCAAGGCCAGCTGCTCCTCCGGCTCGATCAAGACGCACGCCGCGCTTCAGCGCGTCATCGATTTTCGCCTCGGGTATGCCGGGACCGTCATCGATGATGCGAAGCAAAATCCGACCATCTTCTCGCCGGGCAGTAATCGCTATCGCCGTTCGCGCATGACGCGCGGCGTTTTCCATGAGATTGCCGAGCGCCTCGGCGAGATCGTCGGGGTCGATACGGGCGAACAGCCCTTCGGGCAGGGCCGGTTTCCAGGCGAGCCGCCCGCCCTCTGGCGTTCGCGAGGCCACCTTCATCACCTGCATGGCTGTGCGGGCGAGGTCAGAGCGCGCGTCGGGATTGCCTGCTGCCATCCGCGTGCGCGTCAACTCCCGGTCCACATGGCGGCGCATGCTCTCCAGAAGGGTTTCTATCTCGTCGGCCAGAGGGGTTTCATCGCGCGCGCGCAGGCGCTCCACATCGCCTGCCAGAACCTGGAGCGGGGTCTTGAGGCCGTGCGCGAGATCGGCGGCGCGGGCTCGTGCCTGCCTGATCTGAAGGTCCCGGGCATCGAGCAATGCATCGATTTCGGTGGCGAGCGGCTGGATTTCGCGCGGGAAGGAGCGATCCAGCCGCGTTGCCTTGCCGGCGCGGATTGCGGAGAGCCGATCGCGTATGGCGGTGAGCGGGGACAGTCCCACCGCCACCTGAGCATAGGCGGCGCCGATCAGAAAAAGCGCAAGCAGGCCGAGATAGGGCAGGAGGTCCGTCCGGAATGCGCGGGCGGCCTGATCGATCTCGCCGGCGTCGATGGCGACCGCGACCGTGACGGCTTCATTGCGAAGCCTTTGGGGCAGGGTGATCCGGCGTTCGATCACGATCAACGGCTCTCCCGCCGGGCCATCTGCGATGCGATGCCGGTGTTCTGCGCCATCGGGCGGGGCATCCTGAGGCAGGGAAAGCTCCGCGTCCCACAGGGAGCGGGAACGCAAGCGTGTATCCTCAGCCTCTACCTGCCAGTAAAGACCTGATAGCGGCTGCTCGAAACGGGGATCGGCTGCCGGCTTGGTCATGACGATCTTTCCGTCGGTATTGCGGTCGAGGCCGGCGACGACCTGGGTCAGGTCGGTGCGCAACTCCGCCTCGATGCGTCGTTCCACATGCCGTTCGAAAAGGAGCGTCAATCCGAGGGCAGAAAGGGCCAGGGCCGCGAGAACGGAAACCGCGCCGGCCAGAAGCAGCCGGAGGCGCAGGGAGCCGCCGCTCATGCCGGCGTGTCCACTATCGCGTAGCCGAAGCCGCGGCGCGTCTCTATCGCTTCGGCGCCGAGCTTCTTGCGCAGGCGTGCGAGCACGGCTTCCAATGCGTTTGCCTCACGGCTTTCATCATCGCCGTAAAGATGCTCGAGCAATTCGCCGGGCGGAACGACGCGGCCCTTGTGGTGCATGAGATATGCCAGAAGCCGGTATTCGAGGGGTGACAGGGTGAGGGGAACGCCGTCGCGCGACACACGCATCTGCCGCGTGTCGAGGGAAATGGAACCTGCCTCGATGATCGGAGCCCCGTGACCGCTCGCGCGGCGGATCAGGGCGCGCACGCGCGCCAGCAGTTCCTCCATGCGGAAAGGTTTGGGGAGATAATCGTCGGCGCCCGCATCGATGCCTTCGACGCGTTCTGACCAGGTGCCGCGCGCAGTCAGAACGAGGACGGGTATCGTGCGGCCCGCCGCACGCCACCGTTTCAAAACGGCGAGCCCGTCCATGCCGGGAAGTCCGAGATCGAGCACGACGAGATCGTAATCTTCCGTGTCGCCGCGAAACCAGGCGTCTTCGCCATTGTCAGTGGTCTCCACCACATAGCCGGCCGCCATCAGGGTGGCTGCGACATCGCCGGCGATCCTCGGCTCGTCCTCGACGAGCAAGACACGCATCAATCCTTCTCCAGCTTCAGAATCCGGGCTGTCAACGCGTCTACGTCCACTTCAAGAAGCCGCCCGCCGGTCGTCATGACCTTGAGTTCGTAGATATAGCGGTCGTGCTCTCGCTCCAGTTCGACATCCACCACCTCGCCGTCGATTTCCCTGCGCAGCTTCTGAAGTATTTCGGCGAGCGGCAGCGCCCGGCCACTTTCGAGCGCGCGGCGGGCCTCTTCGTGATCATCGCCATCGGCGCGGGCAACTCCCGAGAGAAGGCCGATGGTGAGAGGAAGAATGGCGGCAAATTGTCTGATGGTCATCGTAGCATCATAGGCAAGCGAAGCTGACAATTCCCTGACATGGATCAACGGCGGGGCGTCAGGAGGCTTCTGCCATGGTCGTGTTGTCCGGATCGTCCGGCCCTCAGACAAGGAAAACAGACCATGAAATCCCATCTCATCGCCTCCGCCGTCGTTCTGGCAATTGCCTGTGGCGCGGGTGTGGCGCAGGCCTCCGAAAGCCCCAATCTCAATGTGCCCAAGGATCAGTGGATGTCGATTGCCCAGATCAGCGACAAGTTCAAGACCGAAGGCTACGACGTACGGCAGGTCAAGATCGAGAAGGGCGTCTATGAAGTCTATGCGCTGGACAAGGATGGCAAGCGCATCGAAGCCCTGGTTCATCCCGCGACCGGTGAGATCATCGGCAGCGAAATGGATGATGACGACTGATGAGCGACATCCGTAACGGGGTTGAAGCCGGCGGCAGTGCTCCGCCGGCGCCAGCCGTCCCCGTGGAAGCGGCTGAAGACGTGCGCGTCTGGGACCCGCTTGTGCGGCTTTTTCACTGGCTTCTGGTGGCGGCCTTCATCACCGCCTGGGTAACGGGCGATGAACTGAAATCGGTGCATATCTACGCGGGGTATACGATCATCGGTCTTCTCGCAGTACGCGTTCTGTGGGGGCTTTTCGGGTCCACCCACGCCCGGTTCAGCGATTTCATCTATCATCCCGCGACCACGCTCGGCTATCTCGCCGACATGGTGCGGCTGCGGGCCCGGCGTTACCTTGGGCACAACCCGGCGGGCGGGATGATGGTGCTGGCGCTGATCGGAATGCTCTCGGCCATAACCGCTACCGGCTACATGATGACCACCGATGCCTATTGGGGCGTCCAATGGGTTCAGGAAACCCATGAAACCCTGGTCAACATCACCCTGGTGCTGATCGGCCTGCATCTGGCGGGGGTGGCCTTTGCCAGCCTCGAACATCGCGAAAACCTGGTCAAGGCGATGATCACGGGCCGCAAGCGGGCCGAATGACCATTCCGGGGCGGCTATACCGCCTGGCTTGAGATGGGGATGGCGGGGCTGTCGCCCCGCTATTTTCCGTTTCCTGAGTATTTGCGGTCAGAAGGGGCCAAATGACTGCACCGAATGACTGCCAATGCGCTAGGCAGGCTTTGCCGTGAAAGCGGGGGAGGCCAGACGCTCCACATGTTCGCGCAGATCCTTCGGCCAGGCGGCGATGCGTGTCTGGAAAGCCCTTTCATCTCCCGCATAAAGCGCGCGTGCGGCCTCTTCATAGCCCGGCTGGTCGCCCAGCATCGCCATCATGAAGCGATCGGCGGCCGCCTGCGCCTGCCGCATACGTTCACGCGGGGCACCAGCATTGCGTGCCGCATCAACGAGTTTGCGCAGGGTGGCCGACGCCCCTCCCGGCTGCTTGTTCAGCCATTCCCATTGGCGCGGCAAGAGGGTGACTTCGCGCGCGACGACACCGAGTTTCGGTCTGCCCGGAGAGCGGGGAGAGGCTGGCTTTTCAGGAGCCGGAGCAAGACGGGCTGCGACTTCCCAGGCCGAACCTGTCACGTTGAAGTCGACCTGTCTGCCGCTCTCGTCGTCGAACATCAGGATGCTCGCTTCAGGGCTGTTCTCAAGCTTCGTCTTGGCCGCAAGCGCGACCTCGGCAGCAGGGCCGGAGGCCAGATGCTGCTTGTCGCAAAAGGCTGTGTAGGTGCTCATCGCAATGCTCCATCTCAATTGGAGATGGGTTTTACCCGGGTGTAATATTCCTGTCAATATACCCGGGTAAAATAATCCGAATGGGCGGTATGCGGTGACATCTGCGCGTTTGTGGTGCAGGGAAAAAACTGCGGTTTTGGGAGTCTTTGCGTGAGAGAACTGATCCTTTTGCGGCATGCCAAATCGAGTTGGGACGATCCGCGGCTCGATGATTTCGACCGGCCGCTGGCCCCGCGCGGTCGCAGGGCGGCACCCTTGATGGGACGTGAGATCGCCCGGCGCGGCTGGCTGCCGGAGCAGGTGATGGTCTCGGCGGCGCGGCGGGCCTGGCAAACCTGGCGTCTCGTTGCGTCCGTGCTTGAGCAAGAAGAAACCGCGGCGAAGCCGGAAGAGGCGCTCTACATGGCCTCGCCGGAAACGTTGGTCGAGGCGCTGCGGCGGAGTGGCGGGCACGCGCAATCTATTCTTCTGGTAGGCCACAATCCCGGGCTTGAGACGTTCGCCGGGCGGCTTTGCGGGGCAGGTTCGGACGAGGATGCAAAAGAAGCGCTGCTGGACAAGTTTCCGACGGCGGCGGTAGCCCGTTTCGAAATTGAAGCGGGATGGGCGGAACTGGATTTCGGCGCGGGGCGGCTGACCCATTTCCTGCGGCCGAAGGATTTTTCCTGACGGAAGAATGTCATGGCTCCTGACAGCCTTCTGTCAGGAGCGGCGTGCGAACCGATGCCAGCGGGGGATTCCGGCGGGGACACCCCTTTCCATTTGGCACTCGCCAATCCATATTCGCTGCATGGCCAAAACATCCGACAAGAAACCTGGCGGCTTCGGCGAAGCCCCGCAGCCCGCGCTTTCGGGCACGCCGCTCACCGGCTCGATCTCCGGCTGGGCCGATGAGATCGCGCGAGAGGCGGAGGATGCGCCGCGAGCCGGCAATAAGAAGACGAAGATTCCCGAGCGTTCCGCCAGCGCGTCCAAGACGGCGCGCGGCACCTCCATGGGCGGCGCTGCTTCCGCCAAGGAGCGTGCGGCTGCCGGTTTGATGCCCGTTGCGGGTCTGGATGTCACGCTGGAAGAGGCTGAGGGCCTGTCTTCCTCCGGTGTCACGGCGACGGTCGCGGCGCTCTCCAGGCTGATCGAGGGAGGCGATCCCAATCTGAAATCCGGCTGGACGCCGCATCGGCCATCGCGTCCGGAGAAATCCGAGGGCGGCATTCCGCTGCGCATGATGACGGAATTCCAGCCCTCCGGCGACCAGCCGACGGCCATCGCCGATCTTGTCGCCGGCGCCAATGAGAACGAGCGCACGCAGGTACTGCTCGGCGTCACCGGTTCGGGCAAGACCTTCACCATGGCCAAGGTGATCGAGCAAACGCAGCGCCCCGCGCTCATCCTCGCTCCCAACAAGACCCTTGCCGCCCAGCTTTACGGCGAGTTCCGCTCTTTCTTCCCCGACAATGCGGTCGAGTATTTCGTCTCCTATTACGACTACTATCAGCCGGAGGCATATGTCCCGCGCTCGGACACCTATATCGAGAAGGAAAGCTCGATCAACGAGCAGATCGACCGTATGCGTCACTCGGCGACGCGCGCCCTGCTCGAGCGCGACGACGTGGTCATTGTCGCCTCCGTTTCCTGTATCTACGGTATCGGTTCGGTCGAGACCTATACGGCCATGACCTTTCAGATGCAGATCGGTGACCGGCTGGACCAGCGCCAGCTTCTCGCCGATCTCGTCGCCCAGCAATACAAGCGTCAGGACATCAATTTCGTGCGCGGCTCCTTCCGTGTGCGCGGTGATACGATCGAGATTTTCCCTGCCCACCTTGAGGATCGCGCCTGGCGCATCTCGCTGTTCGGCGACGAGATCGAGGCGATCACCGAATTCGATCCGCTGACGGGCAAGAAGACCGACGACCTGAAGTCGGTGAAGATCTACGCCAATTCGCACTATGTCACTCCGCGCCCGACGCTTAACCAGGCGATCAAGGGCATCAATACGGAACTCAAGCAGCGACTGGGCGAGCTGGAGCGGGCAGGGCGTCTCCTGGAGGCGCAGCGGCTGGAGCAGCGCACGCGCTTCGACCTGGAAATGCTCGAGGCGACAGGTTCTTGCGCGGGCATCGAAAACTATTCGCGTTATCTGACGGGCCGGGCGCCCGGTGAGCCGCCGCCGACACTGTTCGAATATATTCCCGACAACGCGCTCGTCTTCGTCGACGAGAGCCATGTCACCATTCCGCAGATCGGCGGCATGTACCGGGGCGACTTCCGCCGCAAGGCGACACTGGCCGAGTATGGTTTCCGCCTGCCGTCCTGCATGGACAACCGGCCGCTGCGCTTCGAGGAGTGGGACGCGATGCGGCCGCCGACCGTCGCGGTTTCGGCGACGCCCGGCGGCTGGGAGATGGAGCAGGCCGGCGGCGTCTTCGCCGAGCAGGTCATCCGGCCCACGGGACTGATCGACCCGCCGGTCGAGGTACGCCCGGCCAAGACGCAGGTGGACGACGTTCTGGGCGAAATCCGCGAGACGGCCAAGGCCGGTTACCGCACACTTGTCACCGTCCTGACCAAGCGGATGGCCGAAGACCTGACCGAATATCTGCACGAACAGGGCGTGCGGGTGCGCTACATGCACTCCGACATTGACACGCTGGAGCGTATCGAGATCATCCGCGACCTGCGCCTTGGCGCGTTCGACGTTCTGGTCGGCATCAACCTGCTGCGCGAAGGTCTCGACATTCCTGAATGCGCGCTCGTCGCGATTCTCGACGCGGACAAGGAAGGGTTCTTGCGCTCCGAGACCTCGCTGGTGCAGACGATCGGCCGCGCGGCACGCAATGTCGATGGCCGGGTGCTGCTTTATGCGGATCAGATCACGGGGTCCATGACCCGGGCGATGGAGGAAACCAACCGCCGCCGTGAGAAGCAGCTCGCCTATAATGAGGAGCATGGCATCACGCCTGCATCGGTGAAGAAGAACATCGCCGATATTCTCGATTCCGTTTACGAGCGCGACCACGTGCGGGCCGACATTGGCGGCGCCGGCAAGAAGGGCGAAGACCTCAACAATCTGGTCGGCAACAATCTCGCCGCACATCTCGAACATCTGGAAAAGGCGATGCGGGATGCCGCCGCCGATCTGGACTTCGAGGAGGCCGCGCGGTTGCGCGACCAGATCAAGCGCCTGCGTGAGACCGAGCTCGCCATCATGGACGACCCGCTGGCGCGTGATGCGGGCGTGGAGAACACGCAGAGGAGCCGCCGCGACGCCGCGCGGGGACGCAAGGGCAGCAAGCCGACCGGCGCTTCGGGCAGCGCTTCCCTGTTCCACAAGCCGGATCTGGACGAGATGGGTACTTCCGGAGCCCATGCGGTTCCAGCGGGGGAAGGGCTCTTCCGCAAGAATTCGCTCGATGAGATGACGGTCGGGCGCACCGAAAAGCCTGTCGGCAAGGCTCCCCCGAAAAAGCCGGTCGATAATGAGGCAAAGCCGTTGAAGCGCGGGAAGATCGGGGCAGGTTCCTATGAGGATCCCGGCGATGAACGACAGCGCAGCCGCCGATCGTCGAAGACAGGACGGCCGGGGCGGTAGGTCCAGGGCGCAAGGTGTTGTCAAAACGCCGGTCGGGCTGGTCGCTTTCCAAAGTGTGTCGCGATCTTTCAGATTCGCGCCCTACACTTTAAGTCCTTGATCTTACGCATGTCCTTATCCCGGAACTGGCTCCCACTTCCGGGAGACATGCGTTAGAGTGGTTCATCGTTTCATGGAAATCCCGAACCGCTCTATCTCTTTGTTTTTCCGCATTTATGCAGACGTCAGGTGATTCCACCTGACTGCAAAATGCTCTAGAAGCGCAGGGAGAAACGTGCCTTCACGGTCTGCTCCGGTGTGGAGGTGTTGCGACCGGCGGAAATACCGTAATTCGCCTTGACCGTGGCGCGTGGATTGAGCGTCAAGTCAAGGCCGGCCTTCGCCGTGAGGCGTGCATCATCTGATGCGCTGTAGGTGGCCTCATGGTTCGCGCCGGGGCGGGTCGAACGGGTTTGCGAGATGCTCCATTCGAACCCCGCATGCGGACGGATGCGTCCACGTTCTGTGCTGTGGGGCGCTTCGCTGGAGAAGCCGACCGTCAGCCGCGCCGTATCATTCCCGTATCCGGTGGTGGCACCACCGAAGCGTGTGCTGGACAGGGTTCCCTGTCCATAGCCGCGCATCTTCACTTTCCCCGTTGCGAAGCTTCGGCTTGCCCGAAGCAGGGCGAAAACCCTGTCGCCGGAAGCGTTCGGTGTGTGGAGGCTGTTGGCCGCACGCCCGGAATAGGCACTGCGCATGCCTCCGAGTGCGAAATCGAGATAGGTCTGCGGAGCGGTAAAGACCGTTCCGTATAGGGTGGTTGATACGGTGCTTGCCGAATAGGTGAGGTCGGTGGAGAGCGGTGTGCGGTCATAGGCTACGCCCATCAATGCGCCGATCAGGAGGCGAGGGCTGAGGCGCATGTCAGCGCCGATGGCAAGACCCTGGGTCGAGAAGGCCGAAGACCGGGAATCGTTGGCGCGTGCCTCGCTGATGAGGGCTTCGCCTCCCATCCAGGCGGCCACGCGCGGCGTGCGCCGCAGCTTCTCCTGCGCCTGGATGCTGCGCGTGTCGAGAACCCTGGTGCTGACCTGGGAGCCGGAACCACGCCGAAACTGAAGCTTCACCATGCTGGATGCGGCGTTGCCGCCCTTGCCGCGCAGGTTGCGTGTGTTGTCCAGTCGCTCGCCGAGGATCGATAGCTGACGCGCCTCACCTGATGCCGCGCGGGCTTCCTGGCGGCTCACCACAGCCGCGAGGTCATAGACCTCCTGCGCGGCAGCGCTTTGTGCCGCGCCGAAAACACAGGCAACAAGGACAGGAGCAACAAGGATAAGCCAAACCGCAGCAATCGCGGCCCGGTCGGGACGAAACGGCATCTCGGAAAGCTCCGATGTTTTCGGGAGAGCGCCGGCCGCCAACGGGTTTCAGGGACGCTCGGTTACAGCCCGTTCATCGACGCTTCGAAAGCCACTTGTAGCAATAGCGCGAAATCACCCGAACAGGACGATCCAAGAATAGGGGATGGATTTCGTCATGCAATATTACAGCCGGTAACATTTTGTTTTCGTCGGCCAGTGTTGTCGTTTTGCAATAGGCGAATGGGAGGGGAATGGGGGCGTACTCAAATGTGTGCCGGCTTCGAAAAGCGTGGCGCGGCACACGCATATTATATGCGCCTCTGAAAGAGGCGTTCCGGTATGTCGGGTTCAAGCATTTCTCAATGCTGCAGGCTTTCAAGCTTCCAGGCGAATACTGCCGCCGTCGAGCCCTGCCTGCACCAGGTTGAGGGGCATCCTTCTTCCATTGGCCCAGGAACGCATGACGTGCCCTGCCACCCGCTCACGCGTCTTGGCATCGCTGTGTCTGATGCCCAGTTCGTCGCAAACGGCCTCGATGGCCTGCTGCATCGCCATGATTTCGTCGGCCTCATAGATGCCGGTACGGATATATGGTACTCGAGACTTGGCCATTGTCCGGCCCTCCTCTGCCGTGCGCGGTGCAGGTCGGCATTTCTTCCCTCCCTATGCCGCTATCCCGACCGCGCACTGTAACGGTAACACGTTTATTTCCCCTGTCTATTATGGCGAATCTTTGTTGCGGGTGCGTAACGACCGCTGCCGTAAAAAAAATCGTCCTTGCGGTGAACCTTTCCCATCGCCGCAGCGACCCATGGTCATCGGGCGGCCGAGAGGGCCGGCCTTCATCGCAAGGAGGATGACATGACCATGAAACGTATCGTCACCGCTGGCCTGTTGGCCGTCACCATTGTTGCCGCCGCTCTTTCCTCGACCACGGTCGAAAGCCGCGCCGGAAGTCTTTCGCCCGGTGAAGCGGCTGCGATTGCAGGCGTCGGCGGCCTGATCGTCGGCGGGCTGATCGCGGATTCTCGTGCCCGCTACTATGCCCCGGCGCCGGTCTATGGCCACGCGCATGCCTGGGATCGCCATGTGGCACGCTGCTATGCGCGCTATCGGTCATACGACGCCTATAGCGACACCTTTCTCGGATATGACGGCTTCCGCCACCGCTGCCTTCTGTAGAGCGCCGGCGCGGCACGAATACATCGTTTTCTGAACCGAGCAGAAAGGAGGACCCGCCACCCCAACAGGTGGCCGCATCTTCCGCCACCTATCCGTTGCGGCCATCTGCGGGCCGGTGCAGCCCCCCTGCGCCGGCCTATCCACGTGTTCTGTCGCGGGCAGAAGCGTTTTGCCGCAAACTGTCACAAATGTCTGCTAAAGGGCTTTTCAGAATGGAATCAATCCGCTTTTCTGAAAAAGCAAGCACCGAGCTTACCTGAAGGAGACCTTTATGAAGATTGCGGTTCTCGGCGGAGACGGCTTCGTTGGTTGGCCCACCTCGCTTCATCTTTCCGCCCGTGGGCATGAGGTGCATATTCTCGACAATCTCTCACGGCGCTGGATCGATACCGAGCTCGGTGTGCAATCCCTGACGCCCATGGATTCCATTCAGGAACGCACCCGCATCTGGCATCAGGAAACGGGAAGGCGGATCCGCTTTCACCTTATCGATCTGGCGCGCGACTATGATGTGCTCAAGGCGTGGCTGGCTGAACACCGGCCAGATGCCATCGTGCATTTCGCCGAGCAGCGCGCCGCGCCCTATTCGATGAAGAGCGACCGGCACAAGAACTACACGGTCAACAACAACACGAATGCGACCCATAACCTGCTAAACGCCATGACCGAGATCGGCCTCGACGCGCATCTGGTGCATCTCGGCACCATGGGCGTTTATGGCTATTCCTCGGTTGGAGCGGCGATCCCGGAAGGTTATCTGCCGGTCGGCGTCGAGACGCTCGGCGGCGACACGGCAACGCTGGAAGTTCTTTACCCGGCCAATCCGGGCTCGATCTACCACATGACCAAATGCCTCGATCAGCTCCTGTTCCAGTTTTACGCCAAGAATGACGGTGTGCGGATTACGGACCTGCATCAGGGGATTGTCTGGGGCACCCATACGGAAGAGACCAAGCTGCACCCGCAGCTCATCAACCGTTTCGATTACGATGGCGATTATGGGACGGTGTTGAACCGGTTCCTGATCCAGGCGGCTATCGGTTATCCGCTGACCGTGCATGGCACGGGCGGCCAGACGCGCGCCTTCATCCATATTCAGGATTCGGTGCGCTGCATCGAACTGGCGCTCAACAATCCTCCGAAGCGGGGCGACCGGGTGGAGGTCTTCAACCAGATGACCGAAACGCACCGGGTGCGGGACCTGGCCGAGCTCGTGGCCCGGATGACGGACGCGAAGGTCGCCTATCTGCCCAATCCGCGCAAGGAAGCGGCCGAGAACGAGCTGGTCGTCAAGAACGACAAGTTCCTGGCGCTCGGCCTCAATCCTATCACGCTGGCCGAAGGGCTTCTGTCGGAGGTGATGGATGTGGCGAAGAAATTCTCCTATCGCGTCGATCGAAGCCGCATTCCGGCGGTCTCCGCGTGGACGAAGGACATTGCGCCCACTGTCGAGCGCGATCCCGAAGGCAAGCGTCTGAAGAGTGTGAGCTGAGGCTGGCCTCGCGCCGGTTCGACCATGCCGAAATATGCCTACGCAACCCTCGTCACCAACGCCGACTATGCGACGGGCGCGCTGGCGCTCGTCCGCTCGCTGAAGCGTACCGCGACGGATGCTGACATCGTCGTCTTGCACACGGGCGGGACACCGCCGGAGGCGCTTGAGCCTCTGGCTGCCCTCGGGGCACGGCTTCAGCTGGCAGAATTGTTGCCGACTTCGGAAGCCTTCAACGAACGCCATCAAAGGGCGCGCTTGCATGCGAACGCACCCTTCACCAAGGGCAAGAAGCCGGCTTTCCATACGCCGCTCGATAATTTCGCCAAGCTGCGGCTGTGGCAACTGACGAACTATGAGCGGGTGGTTTTCATCGATGCGGACGCGCTGGTGGTGCGTAATATCGACCGGTTGTTCGGATATCCGGAGTTCTCCGCAGCGCCGAATGTCTATGAAGGCCTTCAGGATTTCCACCGCCTGAACTCGGGCGTCTTTGTCGCGCAGCCCTCCATGGCGACTTTTGAGCGGATGTTGAAGACACTGGATCAGCCAGATGCATTCTGGCCACGCACGGACCAGACCTTTCTGCAGAGCTTCTTTCCTGATTGGCACGGCCTGCCGGTGTTCTTCAACATGCTGCAATATGTCTGGTTCAACCTGCCGGAATTATGGGATTGGAAGTCCGTCTCGGTCGTTCATTACCAGTATGAAAAGCCATGGGAGGAAAACCATCCCAGGGTCGAGCGCTTGCAGCCATTGATCGAACTATGGCGAGCCTATTATTCGGGCGAGGCCATTCCCGATACCGATCTCCTGGAAAATCCCGTTCCATGAGCGGCCCGACAAGCATCGTTTCGGGCGGAACCGGTCTTGTCGGACGTTTCATCGTCGAAGCGTTGCTGGAGGCGGGACACAAGGTTTGCGTCATGGGGCGGAAGCCACCCGCCGATGGGTTTTTCTCAAAATCTGTCGATTTCCTGCCCGGCACGCTCGAACCGCCGCTGGTACGGACTGCGGCTTTTGAGGGGGCGGACTTTTTCATTCACGCGGCCTTTGCGCACGAGCCGGGCAAATACCGGGGCGGGGAAGGCAATGACCCGGAGCGGTTCCGGCGTCTCAATCTGGAGGGGAGCGCTGCGCTCTTCGATGCAGCGCGGACGGCCGGGGTGAAGCGCGCGGTGTTTCTGTCGACGCGGGCGGTCTATGGTCCGCGTGCCGATGGCGTCATGCTGGACGAGGCGGATGCATGCCGGCCCGATACGCTCTATGGAGAGGTGAAGCTTGCTGCGGAGAATGGTCTCGCCGGGCTTTCGAATGAGAGTTTTGCGGGCATCAGTCTGCGGGTGACCGGCGTATATGGCCCGGCAGGGCCGGGGCAGGCGCACAAATGGGCTGGCCTGTTCGAGGACTTTCTTGAAGGGCGCCCGGTGGCGCCGCGGGTGGCGACGGAAGTGCATGGGCGCGATGTGGCCGCTGCGGTCATGCTGGTGCTCGATGCTCCCATGCAGGCCGTGTCTGCGCAGACATTCAATGTGTCGGATATTGCGCTGGATCGTCACGACCTTCTGGCGCTCGTGGCGCGGGAAAGTGGCCTCAATCTGCCGCTTCCAGAATATGCCGATGCGGGCAAGGTCAATGCCATGCGCACGGAGCGGCTTCAGGCACTTGGCTGGAAACCTGGAGGCTATGAATTGCTCGAAAGGACCCTCCCGGCGCTTCTTTCGTAGATGAAGAATGCGAAGAAACAGGACGATCGAGCGCTGCGCGTTCCTTCGAAGCGCTGTCGTCTTCATGAAGTGATTCAGCTGGTTGAGAAATTGAATCTCATTTTTCTATTAAGTATGTGAAATAAATAAATTTTTCTATGTGCGTAGGCTGGGATTCGTGCCGATGCAATGTCGTTTTTTGCCTGTCTTCGCTCAATCGAAGAGAATGACATTGCGCAAGGCCTTGCCGCTGTTTGCTGCGGCCATCGCTTCGTTGATGTCTTCCAGCCGATACCGGGCGGTGATGAGTTCGTCGAGTTTCAGGCGGCCTTTGCGGTGGTGCTCGATGAGGAGAGGGATGTCGTGGGTGATACGCGCTTCGCCCAGTCTCGAACCTATGATCTTCTGGTTCATGGCCGCGAGCCTGACGGGGTCATAGGCAATGCTTGAGCCTTTCGGTGGCATGCCGACAATGATGATCGCACCGTTCCGGCTGATATAGCGCGGCGCGTCTTCGAGAGCCTGCGGGGTGCCTGCCGTAACGAATACGAAATCGACGCCGCGTCCGGCGGTCAGACGTATTGTCTCCCGGATGTGTTTTGGTTCGGCAGGACTGAAGCAATGGGTTGCGCCAAACGCTTCTGCGGCAAGACGCTTTTCCTCGAAAGGGTCGATAGCGATGACGGGGCTCGCTCCGGCCAGTGCTGCACCCTGTATGCTGTTCAGGCCAACCCCGCCGCATCCGACGACCGCCACCGCATGACCGGGGGCAACTCTTGCCGTGTTCGCAACTGCGCCGAAGCCGGTGATCACGCATCCCGCAAGCAGTGCTGCGGCATCGAAAGGCATATCCTGAGGGATGCGTTCAATCTGGCTCTCATGCACGAGGACCTTTTCGGCGAAGGCACCGGTCTTCAATCCCTGTCCGCAGACGGTGCCGTCATTGAGCTTAAGGGGGCTTTCCTGATCGAGGGCGAAGACCTCCTCGCACAGGACGGGGCTGTGGCGAACGCAATAATGGCAATGACCGCAAGCCCGGATGGGCGTGACGATAACATGATCGCCCAAGCCGGCGGATTGCACGCCCGGACCCGTGGCAGAAACGACACCGGCTGCCTCATGGCCGTAAATTGCGGGCAGCCTTCCATCCCAGGCGCCGTCGGTGTGAGAGAGATCGGCCTGACCGATGGCACAGGCGCGAATATCGACCATGACCTCGCGATGCGAAGGAGACGCAAGCTCAACGGTTTCGATGGTGAGCGCTCGCCCGAATTCCCGGCACAGGGCGGCTTTGATCTTCATGATAAGCCTCTTGGGTCTTGGAGCAGGGATTTGGCGCAGGGAATTAAGCCGCAAAAGCGCCGGGTGTTCAACGCGTCGAGGGGGAGACGAGTTCCCGCATCCTTGCAACCGCGATATGCGGCTTTGCTTGGTTGACCTTATCGGGGGGCAGGGCTACGCCAGAGACATCGCGACAACAAGGATATCTGCATCATGGGCCAAACAGTCGAAAAACCCGCCGGCGATCTGACGCTGCGCACCCAGGCCATGCCGGGTGACGCCAACGCGGCAGGGGATATTTTCGGTGGCTGGGTCATGGCGCAGATGGATCTTGCCAGCGGCATACGGGCAGCGGAGCGCGCGCATGGCCGCGTCGTCACGGCTGCGGTGAAGGAAATGGCATTCGCAAAGCCGATGAAGGTCGGTGATACGCTTTGCATCTACACCCATGTCGAAAGCGTGGGACGCACATCCATGAAGCTCAAGGTCGAGGCCTGGGCGCAGCGTTATCTTTCTCCGAAGATGGAGATGGTGACGCATGCGGATTTCATCATGGTTGCCCTCGACGCCAATGGGAATCCGACGCCGGTTCCGCCGGAATCCTGATCAACGGTTGCAGGCCTCGCACTTAATCGTCCGATGGCGCCACGCGCGAGGCCATGACCTTGTCGATGCGGCGTCCGTCCAGATCGAGAATCTCGAAGCGCCAACCCATGGTCTCGATGCACTCGCCTGTTTTCGGCAGGTGGGTGAGCTGAGTGAGGAGAAAGCCTGCCAGGGTGGTGTAGCCGCGCTCTGCCGGTAAGGTGAAACCGAGATGGTCGGCCATTTCGTCGGCGGGCATGGCGCCGGGCAGGAGCCATGAGCCATCCGCCCGCTCCACGATATCCATCTCGCCTTCCTCCGCATCCGCGCGAAAAACGCCGGCGATTGCTTCCAGAATATCGGAGGGGGTGACGATGCCCTCGAAGTGTCCGTATTCGTCATGAACGAGCGCCATGGGCACATCGGCCTGACGCAAGACGGACAGCACGTCGAGCGCCGGTGCAAAGTCATGCACCACCGGAGCCTTCAGCACATGGCCGGGCACGTTCAGGTCGTGACCGGCGAGATCGGCGGCAAGAAGGTCGCGCAGTTTCACGACCCCGACGATTTCATCCACCGAGCCGTCACCCACGGGCAGCAGCGAGTGACCCGAGCCCTTGAGGCTTTCGGCCAGCGCCTCCTCGTCTGCGGATAAGTCCAGCCAATCTACCTCTCCGCGTGGGGTCATGATCGCGCGGGCGCGCCGGTCGGCCAGGCGCATCACGCCGGCGATCATCCGTCGCTCGTCGGATTCGATCGTGCCGGCGCTTTCGGCCTCGGCAATCAGGGTGCGGATTTCCTCGTCGGTCACGCGCTGGCTGGATTCGGCGCTCTGACCGATCAGCGCAAGAACCGTGCGGCCCGAAATGTCGAGAAGCCAGACCAAAGGCAGGGCAATCCGCGAAAGAAGAACCATGAAAGGGGCGACACGGATTGCAATCGCCTCGGCATTCTTCAGAGCAAGCTGTTTTGGTACCAGTTCGCCGATGATCAGCGAAACATAGGTAATGAGCGCCACCACAAGGCCAACGCCGAGAGGGTTGGCCATGGAAGGCGCCATTCCTCCCGCGATCAGCCACTCGGAAAGCCGCGCACCGAGCGTTGCGCCTGAGAACGCGCCGGAAAGAACGCCGACAAGCGTGATGCCGATCTGAACGGTGGACAGGAAGCGTCCTGGATCAGCTGAAAGGGCGAGAGCGCGTGCGGCGCTCTTGTGGCCTTGATCGGCACGCGTTTTCAGGCGCGCGGGACGCGCCGAGACCACGGCCAGCTCGGACATGGCCATGAAGCCGTTGAAAAGGATGAGGGCGAACAGGATGGCGATTTCGACGAACAGCATGATGATCGCTGTTTAAAGCATTTTGCTGCGGGACGGAATCATTTGCTTCCACGCAAATGCGGTTGCTCGCGCCAGCCGTTGTGAAGACGACGCGCCCCGAAGCCACCTCTAGCGGCAGGCGCGATAGCCGTTGCGGCGGCCCTTCAGGTCGAAATGGAAGTGATTGCGGTGATCGTAATTGTAACCGGGGCCCAGAACGGTGGTGAAATAGTCGCATCCCTCGGCGCGCACCGTATTCAGCAATCCACGTTCGCGGAAAGCGAAGAAGCCGGGCTTGCGCACGTCGATCTCGCGGCCGTTCTTCAATTCGACGGCCATAACATCCAGCGCATTGCCCTTGGAATGTTCGGAGGCGACGCTGGTGCCGGCGATGCGGCGGCACGAATAGCTGGAACCCTGCTTGATCTTGCCGATTCCGGTCAGATAGCGTTTGCGTGCAGCAGGTGCGAGCTCGTTCTTCGTCCAGCGGGCGAAGGTCTCCGCCATCTGGCAGTTGAGCGTGGCGGCCGGCGACATCTCGATGTTTCCGGACAGGCCGCTTACCTGAACCGGCCAATCGATGCGACAGGACCCGCCGTCATTGATCGGCGCAAGATCGCGATACTGAACCCCCAGCCGTTTCAGGCGCTGACGGCAGGCGATCTCTTCCTGCGGCATGGAGGTGCTGGTAGCGGGATCCTGCGGCATGGTGAAACGCGGATAGGAAACCATCATGGGGTTGGAGGGCACAAGCGCCTGAAGCCCCTGTGAAGGAGCAGGCCCCGGGGCCTCCTGCACTGGTACGGATACTGGTGCTGGCACAGGCGCAACGGCGGCAGTGCTGAAACCGACATCGATTTCAGGGCGAGGCGACATCACGTCGCTTACCGAACAGGCGCTCAGGCCGAAAAGGGCGGCCATGTAGATTGCGGCCCGCACAGCCTTGCGCCGTGCCGGCAAGCGCCAGTTTCCGCTTTGCACACCCACCATCAAATGCTCCCGTCGACCCACGACCTACCAGAGAGAAGCGTAAAATCTAACCGGACAGGGTAAAGGAAAGGTCAGCGCGGTGTTCAGACCTGTGGCGCGAATGTGGCGGAGCTACTGGCAGAAGGCGTAGTCGTTGCGCCGGGCTTTCATATCGAGATGGAAATGGTCAGCGTGATCGGCATCGCTGCCCGGACCGAGAACGGTCTTGAAGGGGCCGCACGCGGCCTTGCGAAACGCATCCAGGAATTTCGCCGCACCGCTTTGCGCATCCGCCTGGGCCTGCACCGGAAGGGGCTTGCCGTCCTCAAGGATGAAGGCACCGATATCGAGCGCGTTTGCGAAGGCGTGTTCGGAGAGTTTCTGCGTTCCCCGCCGCGGGCGGCAGACATAGGCGGAGGCATGCTGCACGCCGCGTATCTTCTTTTGCAGGTGCTGTTTGGCCATGTCAGGAACATTCGTTGCAAAGAAACGGGCAAGCGCCAATGCTGTGGTGCAGTTGACAAGGGCATCGGGTTCAAGGGCGATGTCGCGCGACAGCCGGTCGATGATGATGGGGTGAGGCACTTCGCAGCCATTTTCCTCCCGGATCGGCTTCTGTTCTCGAAAATCGATGCCCAGTTTCGTGAGCGATGCGCGGCAGGATGCTTCCTCATCTGGCAGCGGGGCATTGTTCGCCGAGGATGATTCCGATTTTTTATCTTCCTGCAGCTGCTCTTTCTGCTCAGGCGGAGCGGGTCTTGGCGAGGGGATGGGCACGGGGACGGAAAGTTCCTGCTGACGTAGACCCGTACGAACCAGCGGCACGCCCGCCTCCATGGACGAACCGCTTGGCGACGCCATCGGGGAGGCAGGATGTGCAAAGAGAAAGGTTGCGAGCAGGGCGCGATGAAGAAACGTGAATTTGGGCCATAAGCGGGTCATGGCCGTGTTCTGAAATCTATCTGGCTTATTCAGAAATAAGCATGCGGATTGTCTCATCCGCTCAGTCGATCCCCAGGGCCTCGAGCCCGTCCTCCAGCCAGTCTGCGAGCATCGGCATGCCAAGCAGGTAGGATGCAATCCGCTTTCTGCCGCGCTGGCGCGCATCGCTCACGGCATCGTCCCATTCGCCCACCTCGAAATCGCCGCGGCCGATCCAGGCCAGGGCAATCAGTTCGGCGGTCTCGTCCACATTGAGGTCGATCACCAGCTCGCGAAATTCCTCGCGGGTCAGGTCCTTGCTTTCCTCTTCGGCCAACCCGTCATGGTGGTGCGGATCGTGCGCGTCGCCATCGATCTCGACCTCGTGTTCCTTTCCGTCATCATAATCCTCGTTGATGGCAGCGCTGATGGCGCGGGCCTTCTCCGCCAGAAGACGTACCGTCTCGGGGTCTATGGTCAGATCCCACTCGCGTTCGACAGGTTTCTGCACGGGCTACCTCCGGGAAAGACAAGGGCATGATAACGCAGAACATGGCGAAGGGGAGAGGGCATCTTCCTGTCAGGGAACCG
This sequence comes from Nitratireductor indicus C115, assembly GCF_000300515.1. GTDB lineage: Bacteria > Pseudomonadota > Alphaproteobacteria > Rhizobiales > Rhizobiaceae > Nitratireductor > Nitratireductor indicus. The sequence continues at coordinate 255,079 of NZ_AMSI01000003.1, read as the reverse complement.
CCCGCCGTGCCGGGCGCAGCGCAGGCACGATCTCCACGGCCAGAATGGCGGCGAAGATGAGCGCGCATCCCGCAAAGCCGGTGGAGGGAAGCCGCTCGCCAAGGAAGAGCGCGCCGAACAAGGCAGCAAAGACGGCTTCGGTGGACATGAATATGGCAGCCTGCGGCGCGGTGGTGTAGCGCTGGCCGACCACCTGCAGCGTGAAGGCGATGCCGCCTGAAAAAATGCCGGCATAGAGGATTTCAGGCAGCGCGGCACGGATGGCGGAAAGATCGAAGGGCTCCATCACCAGCGCAATGGCAAGCGCCAGAACGGCTGTGATGCCGAACTGGGTCACCGCGAGCGTTACGGGTCTGCCCGTATGGGTGGCGCTGCGGGCAATCATGATCACCTGCAATGCCCAGAAGAGGGCGCACAGGATGGTCAGCCAGTCGCCCGGCTGCAGCGAGACTTCGCCTGCGCCCGACAACAGCCATATGCCGGCAAGCGCCGACAAGGCTGCGGGCCAGACCACCCGGTGCGGCCATTGGCGGAACAGCAGGACCACGAGAAACGGCACCATCACGACATAGAGCCCGGTGAGAAAACCGGAATTCGTCACTGTCGTGGTGAGGAGGCCGATCTGCTGGGCGGCCATGCCGGTCAGCAAAAGCAGGCCGATCAGGCCGAAATTCCGCCAGTCCCGCGGGGCGAGACGCGCCGTGCTCGCACGGCTTTCCCAGATCGCGAAAGGCAGCATGGAAATGCAGGCGATGGCGAACCGCAGGCCGATGAAAAGGAACGGGCCGATTGCGTCCATGGCTGTCGACTGGGCGACGAAGCCCATGCCCCACATGGCACCGGCGAGCAGCAGAAGTATGTTGGCCTGGATGCGCGACATGAAGGAAATGGCCCGGATTGCTTTGAGAAGAAGGATTTCTTCTTAGAAGTGCGGCAGCCTGCGGGCAATAGCATGCCGGCAGGCACCGTCTTGGTCCAGGACTGAGGACGGGAAGCAAGGCCTTGCCAACGGGGAAGGGCGCAAGGCGTCAATCCTCGCGGAAGATGCGGATGATCGCGCCGTCGCGTTCGTCCGTCAGAAGCCAGATCGAGCCGTCCGGCGCGACATTGACGTCTCGTATCCGCCCGAAGGCGCCTTCGAAGAGGCGTTCCTCACCGACGATCTGCCCGTTCTCGTCGCGGTCAAGACGGGAGACGAGGTTGTATTTCAAGGCGGCTACCAGAACATCGTCCTGCCATTGCGGGAACATGGCTCCCCGATACACATCGGCGCCGGAGGGGGCTATCGAGGGGTCCCAGTAGTGAAGCGGCTGCTCGTAGCCGGGTGCCTGCGTTCCCTCACCGATCTTCAGGCCGCTATAGTGGCGGCCATAGGAAATGACGGGCCAGCCATAATTCTTCCCTGCCTCCGGGCGATTGACTTCATCGCCGCCGCGCGCGCCGTGCTCGACTGTCCAGACGGCCTGCGTCATCGGATCGTAGAAGGCTCCCTGCGGATTGCGGTGGCCAATCGACCAGATTTCAGGCGCTCCGTTTTGATCCCTGGCGAAGGGATTATCTTCCGGGATCGTCCCGTCGGGATTGATCCTCAATACCGAGCCTGCGTGATCCTTGGGGTCCTGCGCCCGTTTGCCGTCACCGCGGTCTCCGATGGTGAAGAAAAGCGTTCCATCGGGATGAAGCACGATCCGCGAGCCGAAATGCTGCGTCGTGGCCGTCTTGCGGTTCATCGAGAAAATCGTTTTGACGTCTTCCAGGCGCGCAGTGCCGGCGTCGCGGATGAGCCGCGCACGAGCGATAGCTGTTCCCGCACCGCCTTCTCCGGGTTGCGAATAGGACAGGTATATAGTTCCGCTTTGCGCGAAATCCTCAGCCACCGCGATGTCTAGCAACCCGCCCTGACCATTGGCCGCAACCTCGGGAACGCCCTCGATCGGGGAGGACAGGGTTTCTCCCTCGAGGAGCCGCAGACGGCCTGCGCGTTCCGTCACAAGTGCAGCACCATCGGGCAGGAATGCCAGCCCCCAGGGGTTTTCCAGGCCGCGGGCAAGAGTTTGTGCGGAAACAGGACCGGCTTGCGTCTTGAAGGTCTGCGCAGCCATCGCCGTCCCGGACTGGGAGAAGGCAAAGCTCATTGCGAGAAGCAGGCATTTCATGTGGATGCTCCCTTGTGGCCGTCTTTTGAACATAGGAGCGCGATGGGATCGTGCAAGGCAGACCGGTCTGTCGGGATGCGTGTGGGGCATCGAAAAATTTTGGTGAAAATCGTTGCAGTCTTGTTATATTCATAAGAGTCATACGAAACGGTTCCGTAGGCAGCAGCTCTCGGACCGTTTCTTTTTATGTCTGCAGCGGCGGCAAGGTGATGCTCCAAGCGCTTCAGGCGCTGCCGTATGGTTTTGCCTTGTCTCCAGGTCTGGAAGGTGAAGTGAAATGAACAAGGTCCCGATGACGCTTGCCGGAGCTGCGGCGTTGAAGGAAGAGCTGCGCTGGCGCCAGCAGGAAGAGCGGCCGCGCATCATCGAGGCGATTGCGGAAGCGCGCGCCCATGGCGACCTTTCGGAAAACGCCGAATATCACGCCGCAAAGGAGGCGCAGAGCCTCAACGAGGGACGTATCGGCGAACTTGAGGATTTCATTGCCCGGGCCGAAGTCATCGACGTCACGAAACTTTCGGGCGATACGATCAAATTCGGCGCGACCGTGATGCTCGTCGATGAGGATACGGAAGAGGAAAAGACCTATCAGATCGTCGGCGATCAGGAAGCCGATGTGAAGGCCGGTCGCATTTCCATTTCCTCGCCCATCGCGCGTGCGCTGATCGGCAAGACGGTGGGCGATACCATCGAGGTCAATGCTCCGGGCGGTGCGCGGGGCTATGAGGTGGTCGAAGTCCGCTACGGTGGTTGACGGTTCCCGTCATGCCCGCAGGAACCCAGCAGGGAATCGAGCCTCCCCGTCCGGTCAGGGACGTGGAGGTCATCGCTCCCAATTTCAAGCGTCGTCTTTCAGGCGTCACCAGCACCATCGTGCAGTTGGTGCCTGAGCAGGCTCAAACGCTGGGCATTGCAACATTCGGCCCGGGACTTCCCGAAACGCTTCCGAAAATTCGCTGGTGGCAGCTTCCTGCTCTTTTCAGGCGTCCGGGAGGGCGGCGCTTTCGCATCTGGCATGCGCGCCGCAACACGGAGATGCTTGCCGGCATCATCCTGCGCGACGTGTTGCGCATGCCGATGAAGCTCGTCTTCACCTCGGCGGCGCAAAGGCATCACACGGCCTATACACGCTGGCTTATCGGCCGCATGGATGCGGTGATAGCCACCAGTGGTCGTTCCGGTTCGTTTCTGGAGGTGCCGCATATGGTCGTGCGGCACGGCATCGACACGCAGCGCTTTCATCCCCCGCAGTCCGATGACGATGAATGGCCGGCCAGCGGTTTGCCGGGGCACTATGGAATCGGGTGTTTCGGCCGCATCCGCCATCAGAAGGGAACCGATCTCTTCGTGGATGCCATGATTGCGCTTTTGCCGCGCTATCCCGGCTGGACGGCGATGATCTTCGGAAGGGTTACGGCGGAGAACAAGGCATTCGCCGATGCGTTGAAGGAGCGGATCGAGGCAGCGGGACTTTCGGAGCGCATCCGGTTTGCTGGCGAAGTGCCCGATATCCTGCCGTGGTTCCGTCGGGTGCTTCTGTGCGTTGCGCCTTCCCGAAATGAAGGGTTCGGGCTGACCCCGCTCGAAGCGATGGCGTCGCGAACAGCGGTGGTGGCCAGCGATGCCGGGGCTTATGCCGAGCTGATCGTCCAGGGAGAGACAGGAGCGGTCGTGCCCGCCGGGGACGGAACGGCCCTTGAACAGGCCATTGCTCCATATCTTGCGGACCCGGCTGCCACGCTTCGGCAGGCGGAAGCTGGGGTCGAGCATGTTCGCCGCAATTTCGCGCTTGCCCGCGAGGCGGATGGTGTGCGAGCGGTGTATGAGGGGCTTTGGAGCAAATCATAATGCGCGCCCTCATTATCGCCCGCAACAATTCCTATGGACTGACGCAGGACACGGCCATCCTCAAGGATGCTCTGGAGGCTTGCGGCGTCGAAGTCGAGACGGCGACGCCGAAACGGGGTTTTCTCGACCGGCTTTTCAGAAGGCGGCATGCTGACGTCGCCATCCATATGGAACGCGCCTTTCCCGCCTGGTTTTCAGGCGCCGAACGCAACATGCTGGTGCCGAATCAGGAGCGGTTTCCGCGCCGCCAGCTCAGCCGGTTGAGACGTATCGACCTTGTGCTCGCCAAATCTCTCCATGCAAAGGTGATTTTTTCCGCGCTTGGCGCGAACTCGGTCTATTGCGGGTTTTCCTCGCCCGACAGGGCTCTGCCGGGGGTGTCCAAGGACTGGAAGCGGTTCTTCCATCTGGCCGGCGGAAGCACCTTGAAGGGGACGGAGGACGTCGTTGCCCTTTGGGCAAAGCATCCCGAATGGCCCGAACTCGTCCTGGTCCAGAAATCCGACAATGCACCGAAATCGGTTCCTGAGAATGTCCGGCTGATTGCCGGTTACATCGACGATGCGGCGCTGCGCGAATTGCAAAACGGCTGCGGCGTGCATCTTTGCCCGTCCCGCTCCGAGGGGTGGGGTCATTATATTCTTGAAGCCATGTCCAGCGGTGCCGTTACCGTGGTGACGGATGGCCCGCCGATGAACGAGCATATCAAGCCGGAGGCAGGCATTCTGGTCGATGTCAAGCGTACGGAGCCGCGTCATCTCGGGATCAACTACCATGTCAGCCCGGAGGCGCTGGAGGCTGCGATCGAACGGGTTCTTTCAATGCCCAAGGCCGAGGCAGAGGCGATGGGGCGGAATGCCCGGGCGCTTTATGAGGAAAAAGCAGAGGCCTTTCACAAGGCCATCGCTTCGGTGTTTTCCTCGGTCCAACCTTGATTTCCCCATAAAGAACGTGAAAAGCCGGTCAGGAAATTCCTTGCCAAACCGGCCCTGATCCAGTCGCCGGAGGATGAAATCCGGATTCAAATGGACGAAGGTGTGAGCGAAACGGAAACGAAAAGCTGGATCGACGTCGCTGGCGTCATTCGCTGGGGCGCGCAGCCGCCGACCGGCATTCAGCGCGTCGAGACCACGATCTGCAAGCGCGCGCTTGAAACCGGCGCAGCCGATTTTGCGATCTTCGATGTGATCGGCAGCCGATACCGGCCGTTATCCCGCCGTGAGCGGGCGTTTTTCAACTACATCATCGAAGGGCAATGGCCGAGTGATACGGCACCCCATGCGGAGCGGCTGAAGAGCGCGTTCGCCTATCTGGATATCCAGCTCTCGCACCCCGATAACGAGACCGCCCGACGGCTTGCCTTTGCGCTTTCGGGGTTCCGCCGCCGTTCCGGCATCGCCTATGCGCTGGCGAAATACGGGCTGCGCATCATGCAGTTCTTCATGCTTCTGTTCAGCTTCCTGCGGACACGGCTTGGTGCGATGGCGGGCAAGCTTGCCGGGGCATCTGAACGCTGGGCGCCGGAGGGCGCCGTCGTGCTCGTTTCTCATGAGGTCAATCGAGACCGCTTCATCGACCGGGGACTGGCTCACGCCGGGCTTCGGGGCGTGCACATCGTCCACGATCTCATCCCGGTCTTGATGCCGGAGCTTGTCACCTCCCGGTTCCATGCGGGAATGAACGGTTTTCTGCGGCGCATCCTGGCAAAGCCGGAGCCGATCATATCGGTCTCGCATGCCACTCGCGACGACCTCGTTGCCTGGAACAGGGATGTGGTGAAGGCGCCTTATCCTTTCGCCGTGAAGGTGTGTCCCCTGGGGGCCGCGCTTGTGTCCACGGAAGGCGAAAGCGAGCGCATTCCCGATCTGCCGGAGCGATCCTATGCAGTGTTCTGTTCGACCTTCGACATCCGCAAGAACCAGCATCTTCTGGTGTCGGTCTGGGCGGAGCTCGTGCGATTCCTGGGACCGGAGAGGGTGCCGGATCTTCTGTTGATCGGCCGCCCCGGCAATTCCAGTTCTCTGGTCAAGGAAGAGCTGGAGAAGGCTCCTCATATCGCCGACAAGGTGCATATCCGCTCCGGCATCAGCGACAAGCAACTGCGCTGGGCCTATCGCAACGCCTTGATCGGGCTGTTTCCCTCAAGCGCAGAAGGGTGGGGGCTTGGCGTTTCGGAATGCCTGGCAAACGGCCTGCCCGTGGTGCATGCGGATGTTCCGGCCCTCCGGGAAGCTGCGCAGAACCTCATGCCGGTTCTGCCGGCGGGCGATTTCGAAGCCTGGAAAACGACATTGCAGGACCTTTTCGAACACCCTGAAAAGGTCGCCGAACTGCGCGCAGATGTGGCGCGAGACTACGACCGCAGCACGCCCGATGGTTTCGCGGGTTGCGTTCTGTCCTATCTTGGGTTTCTGGCGCGGGACGGCTTCGATGCTGCGAAACCCGGAGGCAATCCAGCCTGACCCGAGGATGCCATGCCCGGGTGCCCACTCCGTCGAAGGCGCTCAGAAACGGGGCTTCATTGCGGTTCCGGCAGATATGGGTCTTCTATCATTTCGCTTTGCCGCATTTATGCGGAAGTCAGGTGACCTCACCCGATTGCAATATGATCTAGCTGTCGATGGCCACGAGGCCCTCGTCCTTGACCTGCCGGATTGTCAATGCGGTGCGTACCGTGTCGACATTCGGCGCGGAGGTCAGTTCTTCTATGACGAAGGTCTGGAATGTGCTGAGGTCGGTCGCGACGCAATGCAATATGAAGTCGGAATCGCCCGAGACCATCCAGGCGCGCCGTACGATGGGCCAGCCGCGCGTGCGTTCGGCAAAGATCTTCAGTTCAGCCTCCGACTGGTAGTGGAGCCCCACGAGGCAGAAGGCGACGACATCCAGGCCCAGAGCGGGCGAATTCAGAAGCGCACGGTAGCCGCGGATGATGCCGCTTTCCTCCAGGCGCTTCACACGGCGAAGACAGGGCGGGGCCGAAATGCCGACGCGCCTCGACAGTTCGACATTGGTCATCTTGCCGTCGGCCTGAAGTTCGCGAAGAATCTTCCAGTCGATTGCGTCAAGATCGGCCTTGAGCGGCATGAGTTTCCCTATTGCTTGGCAGGCGCCCGATATGGACAGCCGGCGATCCCCGAAATCTAGCGCATCGGCCTGAAAACCGGAATCGGTTTTCCATCGCGCGACCCGCAGATGCACCAACCTACAGCGATCCATGCGCCGCCAAAAGGAGGCGAGGGGCTGAAGAGCATTTTCTCACCGGGTGGAATCACCCGGCATTTGCCCAAATGCTCCAGATATCCTTGTGTCTGGCAATCGGTAATTGTTGGAAACCGATTCCTCGCCTTGCACAACGGGGTGGTGAATACTTAGATCATGGCGCTGGAAGATGGATGGTGGGGAAGCTCCGCCGTCCATGGTGGCTTTTGGATGCGTGCGATGCGCGCCGTCCAGGGCCTCCCGGCAGGATTGTTCATGGCGCGCTGGCGAAATCGGCGGGCGCTGCCAGCAAGGTCATAGGAAAGGACCAGGTCTCATGACACGTCACGCGCCCGTTCTCATCATCGGATCGGGGCCGGCCGGTTACACGGCGGCGATCTATGCGGCGCGCGCCATGCTGAAACCGCTTCTGGTTGCCGGCATGGAGCAGGGCGGTCAGCTCATGATCACCACCGAGGTAGAGAACTATCCGGGCTTCGCAGAGCCTATCCAGGGGCCTTGGCTCATGGATCAGATGCGCGCGCAGGCGGAGAATGTCGGGGCGGAAATCGCCCACGACCTGATCGTGGATGTGGATATTTCCACTCGCCCTTTCCGCCTGAAGGGCGATTCGGGCACGGAATATACCTGCGACGCGCTCATCGTTGCGACCGGCGCCAAGGCCAAGTGGCTGGGGTTGCCGTCGGAACAGACCTTCATGGGCTTCGGGGTCTCGGCCTGCGCCACCTGCGACGGGTTTTTCTATCGCGGCAAGGATGTGGTGGTGATCGGCGGCGGCAATACGGCTGTCGAGGAAGCGCTTTATCTGTCGAACTTAGCCAAGAGCGTGACGGTGGTGCATCGGCGCGACAGTTTCCGCTCCGAGCGCATACTGCAGGAGCGCCTGATGGCGCGCGAGAATGTTAAGGTTCTGTGGGATACGGTGATTGACGAGATTACCGGCACGCCGGCCAAGCCGCCGATGCCACCGTCGGTGACGGGCGTGCGGGTGAAGAATGTGAAGAGCGGCGAGACGACGGATCTTGCGGTCGATGGCGTTTTTGTTGCCATCGGTCATGCGCCGGCGGTCGAACTCTTCAAGGACAAGCTCAAGCAGAAGCCGAACGGCTATCTGTGGACGGTTCCCGGCACGACCCAGACGGACGTGCCGGGTGTATTCGCGGCCGGGGACGTCGCGGACGACATCTACCGTCAGGCGGTCACGGCTGCCGGTCTGGGCTGCATGGCAGCGCTTGAGGCGGAAAAATATCTGGCAGGTCTCGAAACGCATAAAGAGGCCGCCGAATAAGGGGACGGGAACAAGCACGGAGGCAAAAAGCCTCATAACGGTACACGCCTGACAGAGGAGAACGAGGCGTTGGACTGGGACAAGCTCAGGGTATTTCACGCCGCCGCAGAGGCCGGCTCGTTTACGCACGCCGCTGAAACGCTGCACCTGTCGCAGTCGGCCATTTCGCGCCAGGTAAGCGCGCTGGAGCAGGAGGTGGGCGTTCCATTGTTTCACCGCCATGCCCGCGGCCTCGTGCTCACCGAGCAGGGCGAAATGCTCTATCGCACGGCCCATGACGTGCTCATGCAGCTCGAAAGCGTCCGGGTTCGGCTTACCGAGGCCAAGGACAGGCCTTCAGGCCTGCTCAAGGTCTCGACGACCGTCGGGCTCGGTACCGGCTGGCTGACTGAACGGGTTCCTGAGTTCCTTGAACTCTATCCCGATATCCAGCTTCAACTCATCCTGGACAATGAGGAGCTGGATCTCACCATGCGCCAGGCCGATTGCGCGATCCGCATGCGCCAGCCGCAACAGCCGGATCTCATACAGCGCAAGCTGTTCACGGTGCATTTCCACCTGTTTGCCTCGCCTTCCTATGTCAACCGGTATGGAAAGCCGACCTCGGTGGCCGATCTCGACAATCATCGCATCGTGACCTTCGGTGAACAGGTGCCCATTCACCTGAGCGACATGAACTGGCTGGAGACGGCCGGCCGGCCGGAAGGCTCGAAGCGAATCACTGCGCTCCAGATCAACAACATTCTGTCGATAAAGCTCGCCGTTCAGCGCGGAGCGGGCATTGCAATGCTGCCTGATTATATGGTGGGCAAGAGCAACGACCTTGTGCAGATCATGCCGGAAACAGCAGTGCCGTCTTTCGATACCTACTTCTGTTACCCAAATGTCATGAAAAACCAGGCGAAACTCCATGCATTTCGAGACTTTTTAATCTCGAAATCACGCAGTTGGGCGTTTTGACGACGTTTTTCTGTTCAAAAAAGTGCGGTCATGCATTTTTGCATGGGTGAATTGCAAAAACATGTGGTTGTTATTTAGGCGGGCATTGCCCATATGAGGGGCACTCCCGGGGGTGTTCTCCTCCCATTTGCCCCCGCGAGTGTTCCCCTCTGGAGGTTTCGCCTATATGGCACTTCCAATGACTTGAGCCGGGTCTTCGTGATCCGGCTTTTTTTTTTGATCTCATCTTCCGGCGTTTCAGCAGGCTGCCCATCCGCCCTTAACGGTAGAGCATTTCATCCTGAAGGCTTGCGTAGAGGGAGGCGACTTCCTCGGCATAGCCATTGTAGAGCAGGGTCGGTATGCGTTCTCCGGTGTCGAGCACCTGCTCCTGCGCCTGGCTCCACCTTGGGTGAGGCACGTCTGGATTGACGTTTGCCCAGAACCCGTATTCCGAAGGCGCGATCTTTTCCCAGAAGCTCTGCGGGCGTTTGTCGGTGAACGAAATCCTGCGGATCGATTTGATGGACTTGAAGCCGTATTTCCAGGGAAGGGCGAGACGTAGCGGCGCGCCGAACTGTTTGGGCAATGATTTGCCATAGACGCCAGTCACGAGGAATGCGAGCTCGTTGCCCGCTTCCGCCATGGTCACACCCTCCGTGTAGGGCCAGGGATACCAGACCTGTTTCTGGCCGCTGGCCATGCCGGGATCGTTGAAGGTTTCGAAAACCACATATTGCGCCGAACCAAGGGGGCGGGCGAAGGCGAGGAGGGACGCGAGCGGAAAACCGGTCCATGGCACCGTCATCGACCAGGCCTCGACGCAGCGGTGACGGTAGACCCGTTCTTCGAGTTTCATGCGCCGCACCAACTCATCGAAGCCGAGAGTGATCGGTTTTTCCACCATTCCGTCTATGGTGATCGCCCAGGGATCGGTGACAAGCGATTGCGCAGCACGCCATATCTGCTTGTGGGATCCGAATTCGTAGAAATTGTTGTAGATGCCGGTGATGTCTTCCGGGGTGATTGCGCGCTCAACCTTGTAGGTATCGTTGCGACCGGCGGGGTAGAGATCGGCAGTTCTGCCGGCGGCGCTCCCGTCCTCTGCGGCGGCTGCCTGCAAGATGGGCAGGGCCGAGCCGGCAATAGCGCCCGCACCCATGGCTTTCAACAGGGTTCTGCGGCCGATAAATGCCGCCTCGGGCGTCACTTCCAGCTCGGAAACGGACCAGCGGGGACGGCGGTGAATTGTGGGCATGTATTCCTCCCTGACACCGTGCGTGCCTCCAGGCGGATGGCAAGGTGCCGTGCTTGTGTCTGGCCGCGATGATGCGTTGTTCTGCCGTTCGCGCGAACGGCAGGACAGCCACTGCCCGGCCTGCATGATAGCTAGCCCGGGCCGCTCCTTTGGTAAAATCACGCCCATTCACAATGCTGTGGCGCCATCAGCCGATTTCGCTTTTCAGGCTGCCTTTCCCTGAGCGTTCAGGACATCGTCCGCCAGCCGCCCTGTCAGTTCGGCCATATGGTCGAAAGCTGCCCGATAGCTCGCCACGCCTGCGGTCGCGGAACGCAACTCGATGATCAGGTCGGCAATCTCGGCTTCGGGCAACATCGCCTCCACCACATCCCAGCCGCTCCAGCCGGGACGGGCGTCGAAGCCGAGAATCTGTCCACGGCGCTGCGAAACGATCGCCGTGACGCGGGCGGTCGCATCCGATGGTGTGTGAATTTCAACTTTCAGCACCGGTTCCAGGAGCACGGGGCTGCAACCTGGCATGCCTTCCTTCATGGCGAGGCGTCCGGCGAGCTGGAAGGCCATGTCGGAGGAATCGACCGAATGATAGGAGCCGTCTGCGAGATTGACGGTGAGGTCCACCACGGGGAAGCCGAGGGGGCCGCATTTCAGGTAATCGCGAACCCCAGCCTCCACCGAGGGAATATATTGCTTGGGCACAACGCCGCCGGTGATCGTGTCGGTGAACTCGAAGCCGCTGCCGCGCGGCAAGGGCTTGATATCAAGCACCACGTCACCGAACTGGCCATGTCCGCCAGACTGCTTCTTGTGACGCCCGCGCTGGGTAACGTTCTTGCGGATCGTTTCGCGATAAGGCACCGAGGGCGCGCCTGCCTCGACGGGAATCTGATATTTGCCTTCAAGGCGCTCCCGCGTAACGCGCAGATGCATCTCCCCATGACCGGACAGGATCGTTTCTCCACTTTCCTGCCGCTGCTCCAGCGACAGGGAGGGATCCTCCTCCATCAGCTTCTGGAGGGCCAGGGAGAGCTTGGCTTCATCCTTGCGCTCCTTCGGACGCAAAGACACGGCAAACACCGCCTGCCCACCATCCAGGCCGGCCAGCGAGGGTATTGCAGCCTTGGCCCCGGTCAGCGTATCGCCGGTCCGCACCTCGTCGAGCTTCCCGAGGGCGACAGTCTCGCCGGCTGCGGCTGCCGGGCGCTTGTTCTGCGTCTTTCCCAGAAGATCGTAAATGCCCGAGACCTTGGCCGTGATGGCGGAAGAACGCAGTTCCATGCCGTCATTGACCGTGCCGGTCATGATGCGGGATACCGAAAGCTTGCCTCCGTGCGGAGTGTGGATCGTCTTCAAGACCTGAATCGCTGTTTCGCCCCTGTCTTCGAGACCCAGCCTTGCGCGTGTGGCTTCGATATCGGGGGCGTCATGGCGGATGGCCTTGAGAAGGCGCAATATGCCGTTGCCCTTTTCTGCCGAGCCGATCAGGACCGGGGTCACCGTGCCTTCACGCAGGTCCGCGGCAAGATCGTCGAAGATGGCGTCACGCGGGGGTTCGATCTCTTCGAGCAATTGTTCCATCAACGCGTCGTCGTGGTCGGCCAGCGTTTCGAGCATGGAAAAGCGGGCTTCCACCTCGCGCGCCTTGTCGTCGTCGGTGATTGGAGCGATCTCGCTGGTGGCGTGCTCGCGATAGATATAAGCCCGCTCCAGCGCGAGATCGATGGACCCCATCACGATGCCGTTCTTGCGCAGCGGTATCTGGCGCAACAACAAGGGCACGGAACTGGTCGGCTGAAGGATTTTCAGCATGTCGCGCACGCCCATCGTGGCGTTTTCGATCTTGTTCAGGAAGATCATGCGCGGAATGCCGAGCGCATCGAGTTTGTGCAGGATCAGCTGCAGGGCGGCAATCTTGCGCTCGTCCGGCTCGGTCACCACGATTGCGAGGTCGGCGGCGGCCAGAACGGGATCGGTTTCGGCCGCGAATTCCACCGAACCGGGGCAATCGACGAAGGTGATGCTCTCATCCAGAAAACGGGTGGTGGCAATGGAAGCCTCCACGCTCATCTGGTGTGCCTGGGCTTCTGCCGAATGATCCCCGACGGTCGATCCCGAGCCGGTCGGCGCTTGCTTCTGGATGGCGTCCGTGCGTTCCAGAAGCGCTTCAAGAAGTGTGGTTTTTCCACTTGCGAAGGGACCGACAATGGCAATGCATTTCGGTCCCGTTGCTCTCGCACCTGAGCGTTTTCCCATGGCAATCGGCCTCCTCTCACGCGTTTCCATGAGCGGCGGCCGGCCCTGCGGCCGTCGCGAGGTTCGGCGTTTTGACCAAGGTCCCATTATGGGCGGCCGGGGTGCTCCACTCCTCACGGAAACCCGTGCCTGACATGCCTCATGCCGTTGCGCCGATTTTTCCTGAAAATATCGTCACACGGCTTTGGCTTTTGGGCAAGGGGCCTCAGGCGATGAGAGCGAGCTCGGGGCGGGGAAGGCGGTGGGAAGACTGGCGGAAGGAAGCAAGCGGTTGCGGGCGTCCGAGAAGATAACCCTGGAAGCGGTTGCAGCCGGCCGCACGCGCCAGGGCAAACTCCTCTTCCGTCTCGATGCCTTCCGCCACGATTACAAGGCCCTGGATGCGAGCGATCTGGGTAAGCGCGGAAACGAACACCTGCGCGATACGGTCGCTGCCAAGATTGCGGATGTAGCTGCGGTCGATCTTGATGGCATCAATGGGCAGCGTCTTGATGTAGTTGAAGCCGCAATGGCCGGTGCCGAAATCATCGAGCGCGATGTGGAAACCCATGGCACGCAGTCTTTCGATACGGGCGATGATCTCGGGCGTGGCTGCGGTCGCGACGGTTTCCGTTATTTCAAGGATGAAGCGGTTCGCGTTTGCGCCGGTCTCCAGAAGCACGTTCTCGAAGACATTGACGAAGCTGTCGCGCTTGAGCTGTTCGCCCGAAACGTTGATGCTTATGCGGATTCCGGGAAAATTGTGAAGATCGAGGCAGGCGCGGCGGAAAACCCACTCACCGACCATGTCGATAAGGCTTGAACGTTCAGCAACGGGAATGAATTCGGCGGGCGAAATCATGCCGCGTACGGGGTGACGCCAGCGCAGAAGTCCCTCGACGGCGACGCAATTTCGATCCGTGTCGGTGACGGCCTGATAATGAAGTTCAAGTTCGTTCAGGAACACCGCGGCCCGCAACTCGCGTTCGAGAAAACGCCTCTGGCGCTTCTCGGAAAGCATCTCCGGGTCGAACACCGTCACGCACCCGCGGCCCGCCCCCTTGCTCTCATAGAGCGCCAGATCGGCAAGGAGCGGCAGTTCCTTGTGGCTGCTTGCATGCTGAGGGGCCACGGCAATGCCGATGGAAGCACCGAGCGGCACCTGATGGCCTTCGCAGGCCCGTCCGTTCTGAAGCATGGTGAGCAGTTTTTGAGCGCGCGAGCGGCAGCGGGAAAGGTCGTTGCCGTACATCAATATGGCAAACTCGTCACCACCCAGCCGACCGATGGTCGAATCGGGAAAGCACTGCCTGGCGCAGGCCACCAGATGGGCCAGTGCCTCGTCGCCGAATTTGTGGCCGAACCCGTCGTTCAACTGCTTGAAGTGATCGAGATCGACCAGCAGAAGCATGATGCGGCGCGGTTTGGACAATGTCCCGATACTCGCGTTCAGTTCGTCGAGAAACCGTCCTCGGGTGAGCGCTCCAGTCAGGAGATCCGTTTCGGAGAGCTTGTGACGCTCGGTCTCGATGCGCACAGCGTCCTTGAGCTGGTCGGAAACGGTGCGCTTGAGATATTCCAGAAGGCTCAAGCCGGCTGCGCTCAGCACGAGGCAGGCAAACAGCAGCCAGTTGGTCATGGTGCTTTCGCGCGCCGCCATAAAATAGGCGGCGGCAGCCATCGTCGTCCCGGAAACGAGCAGCGCCTGAACTCCGACATAAACGCGGCCGCCGTTGCGCCGCACGGTGGAGAGGATGCTCATGCCCCCGCCGTCTCCCCAAGCTCATTAGCCAAGCCCATTGGCCAAACCCTTTGGCCAATCTTGCCGGCCAAGTTTTCTGGCTAAGAAAAAGACAGAGGGAACGTTTAAGAGGCGTTAAGAGTATTGCGCCGCAAAAGAATTTTTGCGGCGCAAGGAATATTTTTTAGCTGGCTTTATTTCAGCGAGGCGGTGAAGCGCTGGATGCGCTCGCATGCCTGCTCAAGAAGCGTCTCGGACGTGGCGTAGGAAATGCGGAAATTCGGGCCGAGGCCGAAGGCAGAGCCATGAACCACCGCAACGCCTTCTGCTTCCAGGAGCTCGGAGACGAAATCTTCGTCGGTGGCAATCACCTTGCCCGTGGGGGCTGTTTTGCCGATCAGTTCCTGACAGGACGGATAGACATAGAACGCGCCTTCCGGCACCGGGCATTTGATGCCCGTGGCCTGGTTCAGCATGGAGACGACGAGATCGCGGCGGCCCTGGAAGATCGCCTTGTTCTTGCCGATGAAATCCTGAGGTCCGTTGAGCGCTTCGACGGCAGCCCACTGCGCGATGCTGCATGCGCCCGAAGTCTGCTGGCCCTGGATCATGTCCATGGCCTTGATGAGTTCGATCGGACCCGCCGCATAACCGATGCGCCAGCCGGTCATGGCATAGGCTTTCGACACGCCGTTCATGGTGAGCGTACGGTCGTAGAGCTTCGGCTCGATCTCGGCGATGGTGGCGAATTTAAAGTCGCCATAGGTCAGGTGCTCATACATGTCGTCGGTCAGGATCCAGACCTGCGGGTGAGCGAGCAGAACGTCGGCGAGCGCTTTCAGCTCGTCGCTCGTATAGGCCGCGCCCGACGGGTTGGACGGCGAGTTCATGATGAGCCATTTCGTCTTCGGCGTGATTGCCTTTTCGAGGGCGGCCGGCGTCAGCTTGAAGCCGTTGTCGATGCTTGTCTCGGCAAAGGCCGGCGTGCCGCCGCAAAGGGCAACCATCTCCGGGTAGCTGACCCAGTAGGGGCTCGGAATGACGACTTCATCGCCAGGGTTCAGCGTCGCCATCAGAGCGTTGAAGAGAATCTGCTTGCCGCCCGTGCCGACGATGGTCTGCTTCCAGTCATAGTCGAGATTGTTCTCGCGCTTGAACTTGGCGGAGATCGCTTCGCGCAGTGGCTGGATGCCGGAAACCGGCGTGTATTTCGTCTCGCCGCGATTGATCGCGTCGATGGCCGCCTTCTTGATATTGTCCGGTGTGTCGAAATCCGGCTCTCCCGCACCAAGACCGATCACGTCGCGGCCCTGCGCTTTCAGCTCACGCGCTTTCTGGGAGACCGCGATGGTGGCTGAAGGTTTCACGCGAGAAAGGGCATCGGCAAGGAAAGCCATTTGGAAGAACTCCGGTTTCGGTGGGATCTACGCTGATATCAGCGTGTCCCTTCATGTCCGAAAGTGCGAAAAATCGCAAGGCGGAACCCGTATCTGGACCTTATTGAAAGTCATTAACGGCCAATAAACGCGTTTGATGCGACTGTGCCCTTCAGAAACTCAGGTTTGGGAAGCGCAGGAATGGCGCGCAGCATTGGCTTGGCTCACATCATCCGCAAGGAAGATGGAACAGCGGTAGGCATTTGGGGTGCCTACACGCTGAAGAGTGCCTTTCAGCCGATTTTTTCCTTTCGTGACGGTCGCCTGAGACCCTCTTCCTATGAGGGGCTGGTGAGACCTTTTCGAAATGAGACGCCGGTCAGTCCGGGCGCCTTCTTTTCAAGCGTTCCCGATGTCGACCGTTTCCATGTGGAAACCCTGGCGCGCACGGTCCATATCCTCAATGCGGGTGTTGGGCTCGATCCGACAGCCACGCTTTTCGTGAATTTCGACCCTTCCCATCTGATCGACGAAGATGCGGTCAAAAGCGCATTGCGCGACACGCAGCTTGTGTTGAAAGAGGCCGGACTCTCCGCCGACCGCGTGGTCTGCGAGATCACCGAACAGGAAACCCGCTCAGAGCGGCCATTGCGTGATTTCGTGACCGAACTGAAGGCGTGCGGATATCGTGTGGCCGTTGATGATTTCGGTGCTGAAAGCTCCGACATGCGCCGTATCGAGGCGCTTGGGCCGGATATCGTGAAATTCGACGGCCAATGGACGGGGAAATTGCTCGGCACGGGACCCGGGATCGGCCTGCTTACGGATATGGTGGCGGAATTTTCCGCCAAGCGGATCCGAACAGTGTTTGAAGGCATTGAAAACGGCAAGCAGCTTGAAGCGGCGGAACAATGCGGGGTTTCGATGGTGCAGGGGTTTGCCCTTGCACGGCCCCAGATCGTTCCGCTGGCCTTCCAGCAATTTCGCGCCGCGCTAGAAGCGGCCGCACGGCGACCCACAGTCGCTTCCGCGCCATCCGCGCGGCCACGGGATGTGACGGTGGAGCGTTCGCCGGCTGCAGTTCAGGCACCGCCCCAGGAGCAGCCCTCCCGCCAGGGGGCTCGTCCGGCGAAGGTTTTCGGCCGGCGCGGGATTTGAGCCGATGACTGTCTCCAATGTGCCCGGCCTGCCGGGCGGCTCCGTCCTGGTGGACGAAATCGGCATCGAAACCGGGCGGTATGGCTCATTTCATCTTAAGACAGCCTACCAGCCGATCTATGCCGTTGCGGGCGATGTTCTGGCTCCACACGGCGTCGAGGGCTTCGTGCAGCCTTTGATCGATTTCGAGCCGGTGGAGCCGGCGACCTTCTTTTCAATAGTCGAACCGGAGAAGCTCGGCCCGGTCCGGTCGCTGTGCCGATCGCTGCATATGGGCAATTACCATCACCTCGGCATTGAGGGGCTTATGCTGCATCTCAATTGCGAAGCGGGAAAGCCCGGCGAGCGCGGGGATGCGTTTGCCCAGATGGACTTTCTGGCCGAACGGGCAGGAGAGGTGGAACTCGATCCGAGGCTTGTCGTTTGCGGTTTCATCGCGCGCGATGTCCTTGAGGATGATGTTCCGGACAGTCTTGCACGTGCCATGCGGGCCGCGGGTTTCAGGCTTGCGGTGGACGATTTCGGGCCCGGCCATTCCGTTCTTGACCGTATTCAACGCATTCGCCCCGAAGTGGTGAAGATCGATGGCGGGTGGTTTCGGCGCATCGCGGGCTTTGAAAGCGCGGTGCGGCTTCTGACAAAACTGATTGCGGGCCTGAAGGGGGATGGCGCGGCAGTGCTGATCAGGGGCATCGAAACGCAGGCGCAGCTGAATGTTGCACTCTCGGTCGGTGCCGATTTCGTTCAAGGTTACCTGCTTGGCAGGCCGGTGCGCGCGGGAACGGTGTTCGACCCCCAGGCCGTTGAGATTTCCCAGTTTTTCCGGGACCCGGAGAAGGTCATCATTCCTCTGCGGTAAGGCTTTCGGCACTCGGTGCAGGGAAGAGGCTTTTTTCTTGCGAATTCGCCGCCTGACCTTTCGATCAGGCGGCGAGTGTTTTTTCAGTGCAATGTTTTAGCGATATCAGGCGGCTTGAAGATCGGAGCCAAAGTCTGCCGGATTGCCTTCGCCGTTTTCGCGATAGGCGGAAAGGACCGATTGCAGATCGGTGCCCGAGCTTTCACGCCCGCGCATGAGAGCCAGGTTCCCGGCAGCCTCCGGCTGGCTCATCTGCTGGATCATGGAAGCCAGGCGCTCGTTCCGCTGGGTCGCCAAAGCCGCCTCGCGTGCCCAATCCGAAGGCGTTGCCTCTTCATTTGCGGCGGTTTCAGCCGTCTTTGCCGATGCAGCGGTCGCGTTGACCGCCTTGCTGGCGTTGGCAGTTCCGGCGGACGAGGCGGCTGCGCCCGTAGACGAAGCCGCGGAGGCATTCGCGTTTCCTGTCTGCTGGGGCGGAGGAGCCGTTTCATCCTCGTTTCTTGCAGGTGTTTCGCCTTGCTCTTCTTCTGTTGGCGGAAGAAGAACCTCCGAGGTTTCTTCAACGGGTTCCTGCGCATCGATAAGGTTTACCGGCGCGGTTTCCTGATTGGAACCGGCGGTCGACGGCGAACGGTTGCTGGAACCGCCGAAAAGCGGACTGAGAATGCTGCCGAGCATTATTGATTACCCCCATCTTTGGTTGAGCCGCCTGTCGAATGACAGGTTGTATTGAATGGAGGTGTTTCTACCGATGATGTGTATCGATTGAGTGATCCGCTTCGTTGCAATTTTAGGTAAGCGTCGGTTTTGGGGCTCGCATCGGACAGCGATCAGGCGGCCGCAGCCTTTCTGTCCGGCAAGGTCGCTTCCTGTGCTTTTCGCTTTTCCAAGGCCGCTCTTTTGAGGCCTTGCAAGACCTGTTCGCGCTTGTCCATGGCGCGTAATACGGCGTTCAGCAGATCGATATCGACGTAGAAAATACGGGAGAGTTCCACGGCGACCTGATCTTTCTCGACGCCGGAAGCCATGAGCCGCATGACTTCCGCGATCATGGGCGTCGGCTCCACGAGACGATTCTTGATGTCGCTGTCAGCGCTGTGACGCATTAAAACGCTCTATCGGTTGTTTGGCAAAACCCGCAAACACGCCTGACGCTGAACCGAAAAGCCGCCGAGAACTTGACTGATTAGCGGCAACATCATGGCTGTTCACGCTATGCACAACCATGAGAAGAATCGGTTCTTACAGTGGTTAATTATGCGTGTCTTGTCAGACGACGCAAGGGAAGGTTTGCAACCAATGCGCTAGTTGGCCGGTGCCTTGTCCATTGAAGAGCTTGCTGCCTCAGAAGCTGAAGGATGCCTGATCCGATATTGGGTTCGGGGAACGGGCATTTTCAAGCGCCAGCATGCGCCGCTTCGTATCCAGGCCGCCATGGGCGGAAAAGCCGCCGATCCTGCCGCCAGCCGCAAGCACCCGATGGCACGGGATGATCAGCGGCATCGGGTTGCGCCCCATGGCGACACCAGTCTCGCGTGTGGCCGTGGGATGACCGACCTTGGCGCAGAGCATTCCATAGGTCGTGGTTTCACCATAAGCGAGTTCACGCATGGTCAGATAGAGAGAGGTGTGAAATGGGCTTTGCCCTGACAGATCGACCGGATAGTGCGAAAAGTCCTCCCGGTTCCCTGCAAAATAACGGGTGGCGGCGGCAATGAGATCGTTTATGGCGCCTGTGGGCATTCTTGCTGCGGATGCAGGCATATGCTTTGCAAGACGCTCGGTAGCACCGCCGGGATGGGGCATGGGCAAGACAAAATGAGTGAGCCCGGCATCGGACCAGCCTGCACCGCAAAACCCGAATTCCGTCTCGAAGATGTGGTGCCCATTCATGGCAAACGTCCCTTCGCGCAGCCTATGCTTCTAACATGGAAACGCAATGGTACGAAGAGTGAACGCGAATTCTCCTGACGGATGATTGTCATTAAGGGTAGGGCACTGTAAAAGCGCGCCGGGTGGAGGCTTTACGATTTTGAGGGATGGCCTTGCCGTTTTCGACCCGTCGACTTCTTGCAGTTGGTGCCGTTATCGCATTCCCGTTTGTCTCGGGTTGCACTGCCACGAACGGCGCTCTTGCCGATGCGGGCAAGGCCAGCGTCGCGACGACTGCACCGCAACCGGATGAGAGTGATACGGATGCGGCGACGGTCGCAAGCAGCCTCGTTGCCGAACAGGATGCCCAGATAAGCCGTGAAGCCGTGAAGCCGGATGCATTTGCCGGTTCGCGACCTGCCCCGGCAGCGCTGACGGCGCTCGAGGCCGGTGCGCCTTCGGGCCCGGTTGCTGCACGCAGCCCAGAGCTCGATGCTCTCATCAGCCGCTATGCAAGGCATTACGAAGTGCCGGAAAGGCTCGTTCGCCGCGTGGTCAAGCGGGAAAGCAATTTCGATCCGGCCGCACGCAATCGTGTCTATTGGGGGCTTATGCAGATCCGTCACGATACCGCCCAGACGATGGGCTATCGGGGTTCTGCTTCGGGGCTCCTCGATGCGGAGACGAACCTGAAATATGCCGTGAAATATCTGCGCGGAGCCTATATCACGGCCGGCGGAAACGAGGATCAAGCGGTGCGTTTTTATGCGCGGGGCTATTATTACGACGCCAAGCGCAAGGGCCTTCTGAAGGAAACCGGCCTGCGCAACTAGAGCGCCGTGCGTCTCTTTGGCCGCATGAGGAACCCTCTATCTTTTTGTGTTTCGCGTTTATGCGGACGGAAGCTCTCATCTGATTGCAGAATGCGCAGATGCGTTGTGTGCCGATGGACTGCAGCGGGGCCGGTTGAGGCCTTCGGCGGTAGATGTCAGCAGTCCTTCTTGCCCGGTTAGCCGGAAGCAATTCGTTGGTGTATGTGTCCGCGCTGTCGGATTTTTGGAGGCTGGTTCGTCCTTGAGGGGAAACCATGTCCTGGAGGAACATCATGAATGATGCAATTTCACCGGCGGATGCATTGCTGGTGCAAGAAACGGTGCCGCTTGCGATTTCGGCGCGCGGCCTTGCCAAGCGTTTCGGCGAGGTGAGGGCCCTCGACGGGATCGATCTCGACGTGCCGCGCGGCATGATCTTCGCGATATTGGGCCCCAACGGTGCGGGCAAGACCACGCTGATCCGTGTGCTTGCCACGCTCATCAAGGCAGATTCCGGTTCTGCGCTGGTGATGGGCAATGATCTGGCTGTCGATCCGCAGGCGGTCCGTGGCGCCATCGCGCTGACCGGGCAATTCGCATCGCTGGACGAGGATCTAACGGGGCGTGAGAACCTTGTGATGTTGGCGCGGCTCTGGGGATTTCCGGGACGTCGCGCCAAGGACCGCGCTGACGAACTCCTTGCCGCTTTCGAACTCTCGGAGGCCGCGGCCAAGCAGGTGAAGTCCTATTCAGGCGGAATGCGCCGGCGGCTCGACATCGCCGCTTCCCTGATCGTGACGCCGGGTGTCCTCTTCCTCGACGAACCGACCACCGGGCTTGACCCCAAGGCGCGGCAGGGTGTGTGGCGAATGATCCGGCAATTGGCCCAGTCCGGGGTCACCATCCTTCTGACCACGCAATATCTCGAAGAGGCGGATCAGCTGGCCGCGCGGATCGCGGTTATCGATCATGGGCGGAAGATCGCGGAAGGTACGAGCCGCGAACTGAAATCCGCCATCGGCTCCGGCTTTTTGCACGTGGCGCTGGCGGATGCGACGCCGGCCCGTCTGGATGCGGCGGAAACCATACTCGCCGCCCGGCTGGGCACGACGGTACAGCGAAGCCCGGAAGGAGCACAGCTTTCAGCAATTGCGGCCTCTGCCGGAGTGGCAAACGAAGCGATCGCCGCGCTGATCGCGCAGGGCATCGAGCTTTCGGATTTTTCTATGGGGTCGCCAAGCCTCGATGAGGTGTTCTTTGCCCTCACGGGGCAGCCCATGGATGAA
The DNA here is from genome assembly GCF_000300515.1 of Nitratireductor indicus C115. Classification (GTDB taxonomy): domain Bacteria; phylum Pseudomonadota; class Alphaproteobacteria; order Rhizobiales; family Rhizobiaceae; genus Nitratireductor; species Nitratireductor indicus. Next base: position 233,032 of record NZ_AMSI01000003.1, on the reverse strand, counting down.
CAGGACGAGGAGGAAACGCGATGAACGGCGCCGACAAGGGCAGTGTGGCCGCAACACCTGCGGCTCTTTCGAATGTCGCGCGGCCGCCCCGGCCTTCGGCCTTCTCCAACGCGCTGGTTTTCGGCTGGCGGGCAATGCTGAAATTCAAGCATGTGCCGGAACAGTTGTTTGACCTGATCATGACACCGCTCATGTTCACACTGTTGTTCACATTCGTGTTTGGCGGTGCGCTTGCGGGCTCGACGGGCGATTATCTGCAATTCTTTCTGCCGGGCATTCTCGTGCAGACGGTCGTGTTCAATTCCGTCTATTCCGGCATGGGGTTGTCGACCGATCTCTCGAAAGGGCTGTTCGAGCGTTTCCGCTCGCTGCCCATCTGGTCGCTTTCGCCCTTTGCCGGGCTCATGGTGGGTGATGTGCTGCGGCATACGATTGCCGGCATGATCATCCTGACCGTGGGGCTCATTCTTGGCTATAGGCCTGAAGCGGGGCTCATCGGAGTGATCGCCTCTTTCCTGCTACTGATCGCCATCGGCTTCGGTACAGGCTGGATTTTCATCGTGCTCGGATTGCTGATCCGAACGCCGATGACCGTGATGACCATCGGCTTCACCTTCATCTTCCCGCTGGTGTTTGCCTCCAACATCATGGTGCGGCCAGAGACCATGCCAGGCTGGCTGGAAGCTTTTGTGGTGCGCAACCCCGTCTCGCACATGACGACGGCGCTGCGCGGGTTGATGGCCGGTACGGCAAGCAGTGGTGATGTGTTGCTGGCGCTGCTGGCTCCGGCACTGCTGACCGTGGTGCTGTCACCGGTCGTGCTTTGGCTCTACCGGCGTGAGTGAAAGTCGCTCGCCCCTCGATCCCAGGCAAAGTCTGCTCCGATCTTAGTAGGCGAGGGCTATTGGCGTGTGTTCGCCGTCATGGGGAGCCTTCATGCGGTGCACATGCAATAGCTCGTATTCGCCGAAGCGGCCGAGGTCGTATTCGATTTCCAGATCATCCGGCTTCACGAATTTGGCCATGAGGCTGGCCGGAACGGCAAGGTAGCCGCCGGGGCTGGCAAGATTTGCCGCGATGTCACCCATCGCGCTGACGAGCCGTGCGTGATCGAGCGTATAAAAACCTGCTGAAAACGGTCTGTGAGTCACGAAGAAAAGGGGCTGATCCGGTTCGTATTTGTAGCGCATATAGGCCTGAGCGACTGATTTGGCCGTGGAACGCTCGAGCAGGTTCGGAAACAGGGCCAGACCAACGCCCGCGCCGGCCGTCAGACAGAAGACGATCGAGAGGCCGGCAATGGCCCAGATTTCCGATTTCTGCGACCGTTGCGCCATCCAGCCGCCGAGCAGAAGTGCTGCGGCTGGCAATGAGGGAAGCGCGTAGGTCCAGATAATGTTGCGCGCGGCGGTGAAGAAGATCAACGGCAGCAAGGCCCACAGGAGCAGATAGCGGGTCCATGAGGCATCGGCGGGCTTCTCGTCCGGCTGCGTTTCACCGCGCGACTGCCAGGCGCCCACAAACAACGAAATCGACCAGGGCAGGAGAGCCAGCAGGCTGAACAACCAGATCGTGCCGGGCGGATAACGGTGCGCGGTGCCGTAGAGGTCTCCCTTCCAGCCGGGCACCATGAAGCGGCTCCAGTGTTCCCCGATAATGAAGTAGTCGAGGAAGCCCGGCGTTTTTTGCTCCGCGAGGATGTACCAGGGCAGGACCAGAGCTGCCACGAAGAGTGTGCCCAGAATCCAGGGCAGGTTCCGGAAGGTTTCCTTCCATTTGCGCGTCAGGGTGACCCAGATGAAAAGCGGCAGACCGGCGAGGACGAGTGTAAGCGGACCCTTGGCGAGGAGGCCTATGGCGACACCGATGAAAAACACCCAGGCGCCACGCTGGCGCAGTGTGGGGGATGGATCATTGAGCGCGAGCCAGAAGCCGTACATTGCAGCCGTAGTGCCAAGCACGAGGGCGGTGTCGGTCATGACGGCGCCCGAGGATACGAGGAACAGGGCGGAGCCCGTCAGGACGGAGGCGGACAAGAGTGCCGCGCGCGCTCCATATTGCCGGCGTGCGAGGTCCCACACCATGGCGCCGATGAGCAGTGCACAAAGGAAATGCGGCAGACGGGCAGTGAACTCGGAAACACCGAACAGGCGAAAGCTCAGCGCGGTAATCCAGAAGGAAAGTGGTGGTTTACCCCAGAATGGCACGCCATCATCAGCCCAGGGCGTTATCCAATCGCCGAGGAGGGCCATTTTGCGGGCCATTTCCCCATAACGCGCTTCCGTCGTATCCATCAGCGGAAAAAGCGCCATATCGGCCAGTCGGGCGACAAGTATCGCCGCGATCAGCAGAAGAATGACGTGCGGTGCCCTGAGCTTCGCGAGGGTGTTCCTCATGATCGTTTGTCCCGGCGCATCGCTGGCGATTATCGGCCCGGGAGAGGATGCGCTTCGACCAGGCTCGTTTCCAGAGTGCCGGTGTCTGCCCCGCCCCCGGTTGCAGTCCAAATCATCCGTATCGGTTCCAGACACTCAGGCTGAAGTATATGAAACAAACGGAAATATATCGTGACTGCATGGAGCCTCTCCTCTCTTCCTGTCAAATTTGAGGCGGCGATTGGGCGTGCTGCGCTTCGTCGCAGCCTGAACGAGCCGGGAGGTGCCCGGCTCGCTTGGTTGGCAAGCACTGCCTGGACGTGTCACGCGCCTTCAATGGGCAGGGAGAGGAGGGCGTCTGTGTCGAGAATCTCGGCAAACGTGTCGGACAGGGTGACGAGCGACGCGTTGTGCAAGGTCTCATGCGGAATGGTTTTGCCGTCCGGGCCGGTGATGTCGCGCGTTGCGCAGGCATCGGAGGCGATGACCACCTCATAGCCGAGCGGAACGGCGTCCCTGGCCGCGCCAGACACGCAGGCATGGGTCATCAGGCCAGAGATGATAAGAGTTTCGATTTTCGCGTTCTTGAGCTGTGCGTCGATATCCGTTGTCGGAAACACACTCACAGAGGTCTTGCGAACGGTTTTGTGATGGGGGGCTGGAGCGATATCGGGATGGAATTCCACCGTGCTGCTGCCGTCCGCGAATATCGGCGCGCCGGGCGGCGTCACGTGCTGGACGTGATAGACCGGTATGCCGTGTTCATCCGCCCATTCGATCAGGCGCTTGGCATTCGAAAGAGCTGCCGGGCCGTTCGGGATCGGCATGCGGCCGGAGAAATATTCGTTCTGAAAATCGATGACCATGAGAGCGGTCTTCGTGGTGCCGAAGCTGGTTCTGGCCTTGGCGCCGGTCATGGTGCGGATCGTGTCATGTGTCTTCATTTTGCTGCAAACGTCCTTGTTGTTGCGGTCAATTGTGCCCGTTCACGGATCTTGAACCAGGAAAGTTGTCGTCAAAGGCAAAATCGACTAGGAAGCCCTTCGCCACAACTGGCCTGAATGACAAAGAGCGATGGAAACGGGCCATGTCCCATTGCATGAGCACACACAGGGTCGCTGTCGTCGCCTATGACGGTGTAAGCCCCTTTCACCTTTCGGTACCGTGCATGGTTTTTGCTGACGATCTGCCACGGCTCGGCGCGCCGCGCTATGCACTCACGGTCTGTGCCGAAAGGATCGGGAAGGTTGAAACTCTTTCGGGGTTTTCATTGCTGATCGAGCATGATCTTGGCGCGCTTGAGGATGCGGATACCGTTATCATTCCTGCCTGGCCGAATCCGCAGACGGTCCCATCGACACATCTTCTGGAGGCGTTACGGGCAGCGCACAGTCGTGGCGCGCGCATGGTTGGTCTTTGCGTCGGGTCATTCGTGCTGGCAGAAGCCGGTATTCTGAACGGGCGGCGGGCATCCACGCACTGGGTGTTCGCGGAGGATTTCGCCCAGCGTTTTTCGGATGTAGAGCTCGATCGTGCGGCCCTCTACGTGGATGATGGGGATATTCTGACGTCGGCGGGAACTGCAGCGGCCATCGATTGCTGTCTTCATCTTCTGCGCAGGGATCACGGAGCCGCGGTCGCCAACCAGGTGGCGCGCCGCATGGTGGTTGCTCCGCATCGAAGCGGCGGGCAGGCGCAATATATCGAGCAGCCGCTTCCTGACGCTTTTTCAGGCGGACGCTTTGAGCAGACCCTGCAATGGGCGCTCGAAAACCTGCATGAAACTCTGGGTCTGGACGATCTTGCGGCGAGGGCCGCGATGAGCCGCCGCAATTTTTCCCGTCGCTTTCTGAAAGCGACGGGCAGCACTGTTTCGCAATGGGTGCTGACGCAGCGCCTTGGAATGGTGCAGCGGCTTCTCGAAACGACCGATCAGAGAATTGAAGCGGTTTCGGATGCGGCGGGCTTCGGCTCGCCGGTCACCATGCGTCAGCGCTTCATCGAGGCGTTTTCGATTTCGCCGCTGGCCTATCGCAGGCAATTTCGCGCGCATGGTAGGGCCGAGGGGGCGGGGCCGGGGGAGCAGCCCCGGCCCGATACCGATCAGAAGTAGCTCTGAAGCGGCCTGACTTCGAGGCTGCCGGCCTTCAGAGCCGCAATGGCCTCGGCAACGGCTTCGGCGCCGGACATGGTCGTGTAGTAGGGGACTTTCTGCATCAGCGTGGCGCGGCGCAGCGACTTGGAGTCCGACATGGCCTTCTGGCCGTCCGTCGAGTTGAAGACGAGCTGCACCTGGCGGTTGCGGATCGCATCCTCGATATGCGGGCGGCCTTCAAGCACCTTGTTGATCTTCTCCGCCTCGACGCCGTTTTCGCGCAGGTAGCGCGCCGTGCCGCCGGTGGCCAGCACATGCCAGCCCATATCGGCCAGACGTTTGACCGCGGGCAGGACACGGGCCTTGTCCTCGTCGCGGACCGACACGAAGAGCGTTCCCGAACGGGGCAGATCGACGCCGGCGCCGAGCTGTGCCTTGGCGAAGGCCAGTGCGTAGTCGGTGTCGAGACCCATCACCTCACCGGTGGACTTCATCTCGGGGCCGAGCAGCGTGTCGACGCCGGGGAAGCGGGCGAAGGGGAATACGGCCTCCTTGACGGCGATGTGACCCGGATTGCGGATGTCGGGCATCGCTCCGTAATGGGCGAAGGCATTTTCCAGCGCCTCGCCGGCCATGATGCGCGCGGCGATCTTGGCAATCGGCTTGCCGATGGTCTTGGCGACGAAGGGCACGGTGCGTGAGGCGCGCGGATTGACCTCCAGCACATAGACCTCGCCATTCTTGACGGCGTACTGGACGTTCATGAGGCCGCCCACATGGAGCGCGCGGGCGAGTGCCTTGGTCTGACGCTCCAACTCGTCCACCAGTTCGGGGGCGAGCGAATGGACCGGCAGCGAGCAGGCGGAATCGCCGGAGTGGATGCCGGCTTCCTCGATGTGCTCCATGATGCCCGAGACGAACACCTCCTTGCCGTCACTGAGACAGTCGACGTCCACCTCGATGGCTTCGGTCAGATAGGTATCGAACAGTAGCGGATTCTTGGACAGGAGCGTGTTGATCTGGCCGGTCTTGTCGGCCGGGTATTTCTGGCGGATTTCCTCCGGAACGAGGCCCGGAACGATGTCCAGAAGATAGGTCTGGAGCATCTGCTCGTTATGGATGATCTGCATGGCGCGGCCGCCAAGCACATAGGAAGGACGCACAACCAGCGGGAAGCCGAGTTCGGAGGCGACCACGCGGGCCTGCTCCACCGAATAGGCAATACCGTTTTTCGGCTGCTTGAGACCGAGCTTGATCAGAAGCTTCTGGAAACGGTCGCGATCCTCGGCAAGGTCGATCATGTCCGGCGCGGTGCCGAGGATCGGGATGCCTGCTTTTTCGAGCGCATCGGCGAGCTTGAGTGGCGTCTGGCCGCCGAACTGGACGATAACGCCGTGGAGCGTCCCGGCCTTCTGCTCGGCACGCAGGATTTCCAGCACGTCTTCGGGCGTCAGTGGTTCGAAGTAGAGGCGGTCGGAGGTGTCGTAGTCGGTCGAGACCGTTTCGGGGTTGCAGTTGATCATGATCGACTCGTAGCCCGCGTCAGCCAGCGCAAAGGCGGCATGACAACAGCAATAGTCGAACTCAATGCCCTGGCCGATGCGGTTCGGGCCGCCGCCGAGGATGACCACTTTCTTGCGGTCGGAAACGCGCGCCTCGTCGGCCACCTCGCCGGCGAAGGGCGTCTCATAGGTGGAATACATATAGGCCGTAGGAGCGGCGAACTCGGCAGCGCAGGTGTCGATGCGCTTGAAGACAGGATGGACGCCGAGCGTGTGGCGCGCCTTGCGCACGTCTTCTGCCTCCTGCTTCGTCAGCGAGCCGAGGCGGGCATCGGAGAAGCCCATGGATTTCAGCATGCGCAGGTTCTGCTTGTCCTGCGGCAGGCCATGTTCGCGGATGCGTGCTTCCATGGCGATGATGGCTGCAATCTGCTCCAGGAACCAGGGATCGATCTGGCACATGGCGTGAACCTCCTGGAGGCTCGTGCCCAGACGGATCGCCTCGGCCACCATGCGCAGGCGGTCGGGCGTTGGCCTGCCGAGGGCGGCGCGGATGGCATTCTTGTTTTCGGACGGGTCGCCGCCGGCCACATAGCCGGGGATCTCGATCTCGTCGAGACCGGTCAGGCCCGTTTCAAGACCGCGCAGCGCCTTCTGGAGCGATTCGGCGAAGGTGCGGCCGATGGCCATGACCTCGCCGACCGATTTCATCGCGGTGGTGAGAACCGGATCGGAGCCGGGGAATTTCTCGAAGGCGAAGCGCGGGATTTTCGTCACGACATAGTCGATGGACGGCTCGAAGGAGGCGGGAGTGGCACCGCCGGTGATGTCGTTCTCCAGCTCGTCGAGCGTGTAACCGATGGCAAGCTTTGCGGCAACCTTGGCGATGGGGAAACCCGTCGCCTTGGACGCGAGCGCGGAGGAACGCGATACGCGCGGGTTCATTTCGATCACGACGAGGCGGCCGTTTTCAGGGTTGACGGCGAACTGTACGTTCGAGCCGCCCGTTTCCACCCCGATCTCGCGCAGCACCGCGATCGAGGCGTTGCGCATGATCTGGTATTCCTTGTCGGTCAGGGTCAGGGCAGGAGCCACCGTGATCGAATCGCCGGTATGCACGCCCATCGGGTCGACATTCTCGATGGAGCAGATGATGATGCAGTTGTCCGCACGGTCGCGAACCACCTCCATCTCGTATTCCTTCCAGCCGAGCACGCTTTCCTCAACCAGCACTTCGGTGGTCGGAGAAGCATCGAGGCCGCGTTCGACGATCTCGAAGAATTCGGACCGGTTGAAGGCAATGCCGCCGCCGGTGCCGCCCAGGGTGAAGGAGGGGCGGATGATCGCGGGCAGGCCGACCTGGTCGAGCGCCTGCGCGGCCACCCCCATGGCGTGGTTCATGTAGCGTTGCTTGCGGTCGCCTTCGCCCTGGTTCCACTCGTTTTCCAGGCTGTCGAGAGCCGCATCCAGCGCCTCGCCGGACAGGGTGTTCTTCAATTCCTTGCGGCGCGTCTCGTGCGCCTGCCGGTCGGCATTCTTCACGTCCGTGGCGTTGGCCAGCATGGAGCGCGGTGTTTCCAGACCGATCTTGGCCATGGCCTCGCGGAAAAGGGCCCGGTCCTCGGCCTTGTCGATGGCGTCCGGCTGGGCGCCAATCATCTCGACATTGTAGCGCTCCAGGACACCCATGCGGCGCAGGCTGAGCGCGGTGTTGAGCGCGGTCTGCCCGCCCATGGTCGGCAGAAGCGCGTCAGGGCGCTCCTTCGCGATGATCTTGGCGACGACTTCCGGCGTGATGGGCTCGATATAGGTGGCGTCGGCAAGCTCCGGGTCGGTCATGATCGTGGCCGGATTGGAGTTGACGAGGATGACGCGGTAGCCTTCCTCCTTCAGTGCCTTGACCGCCTGGGTGCCGGAATAGTCGAACTCGCAAGCCTGGCCGATGACGATGGGGCCGGCGCCGATGATCAGGATAGACTTGATGTCGGTGCGTTTTGGCATGGGAGGTCCGATCTTGTGCGTGCGCACGGCACCGTCGCGCGGGGAGGCGGAAGGGCCATGCGAAAATTGTCAGGCTAGGCGGGCCTTATAGGCAATGGCGGCGGGAGACGGAACCCCGAAAATGCACTGGACACAGACAGATCGTCTCATCACGTCGGATGTGGTTAGACTATAGGGGAAGAGCTGAAGGGAGAAAGCCCATGTCTGCTCACCGCGATGTCACCTATCCACCGCTCAACACCCTCAAGCCCGTGGCCGAGAATGTCTGGATCGTCGATGGTCCGGCAATCCGTTTCGGCATGCCATGGCCAAAGATGAAATTCCCCACGCGGATGACGATCGTGAGGCTCGCAAGCGGGGAACTGTTCGTGCATTCGCCCACACATCTTACCGAGGATCTGCGTGAGGCCATCGATGTGTTGGGGGCCGTCCGTCATATCGTTGCACCCAACCGCATACATTATTGGTGGGTGCCTTTCTGGAGGCAGGCCTTTCCCGAGGCGCAAATTTGGCTCGCCCCCAGGATCAGGGAGCAGGCGGCGGGGCGGATCGACTTCGAAGCTCGTGAATTCGCGAGCGTCGATGGCTATCCCTGGGACAAAGAGATTTTCACGCTTCCCATTGCTGGCAGTTTCATGACTGAGGTGGAATTTTTCCACCGTGCCTCGCGCACGCTGGTGCTCACCGATTTCATCGAGAATTTCGAGCCGCGCAAATTGTCGTTTCCAATGCGCGTTCTGACATGGCTTGGCGGCGTGCAGGATCCGGACGGACAGATGCCGCGCGACATGCGGCTGACCTTTTCTGCCCAGAAGGATGCGTTGAAAGCGGCAGTCGAAACCATGATCGGGTGGCAGCCCGAACGCGTGATCATCGCTCACGGGCGCTGGTACGAACGTGACGGGACGAAGGAGCTGAAGCGCGCCTTCCGGTGGCTTCTCGAGTGATCCTGATATTGGCGGGCTGATACTGCCGGCCTGATACCGCCGGAGTGTCTGACTGCGGAGATGTTCTAATGGCCGGAGGTGAGTTTCAGGCCGACCATACCGGCCACAAGCAGGGCTGCGCTCACCAATCGTCCTGCTGTGGCCGGTTCATGCATGAAAAGAATGCCGACCACAAAGGCTCCGATAGCGCCGATGCCCGTCCAGATCGCGTAGGCAGTGCCCAGCGGCAATGTGCGCATGGCAGCGGCCAGCAACCAGAAGCTTCCGAACATGGCCACAGCCATGAGAAGCGTCGGAACAAGCTTCGTGAAACCGGCCGATTCCTTCATGAAGGTCGCCCAGACGACTTCAAGCAGACCAGCAACCCCGAGATAGAGCCATGCCATTTTGGCTGTCCTTCGCAAAACGGGCCGCATGCCGGCCGGGGAAGAAGGGAAGAGAATCCGCGGCGCGCGCGGACCCGAGCTTTTCGGCAAGTGGTATCAATCGACCGGAGCCAGCCGCTTTTCGGGCGGCGGCATGCTTACAGCCGTCGAGATGATCGAATCGAGCAGGCCCGGAAAGCGGGAATCGAGATCGGCCCGGCGCAGCGTCACCAGACGCGCGGTGCCGCAGGGCTCCACACGGATGATGCCTGCCTCGCGCATCTTGGCGATGTGATAGGAGAGGTTCGACTTCGATCCCAGCCCCGAAAAATGCGAACAGGACAGGGCCGTGCCCTCGCGCCGCGCCAGGTCGCCGACGATCGCCAGCCGGGTGGGATCCCCGAGCGCGGATAAAACAGTGTGCAGACTGAGCTGCTCGACAGTCGGATGCGGCAACATGATCGGTCTAACCTAAGCGATCCTGATCGGGATGCAAGGACCCGCGACGCGGTGTCACCGTGTCAGGAGGCGGCGGCAATCGACGTATGGCGATTGACATGGACGAGTACATGTTCAATAGTTCAATGAATTTTGAACAAAGGCAACTCCTCCCATGGACAAACGTCTTTCCCTGCTGGCGCTGGGCGCCTTCGCGGTCAGCACCGTCGCTTTCGTTTTTGCCGGGCTCCTGCCTTTGATATCCGATGAGACCGGGGTGACGGTGGCGGAGGCCGGTTATCTCGTATCGGCCTATTCCATGGCCTATGCGCTCGGCACACCGGTGCTTTCCGCGCTTACGGGCGGCATGAACCGGCGCCGCGCCATCGCCCTTGCCTTGAGCTTTTTCGTGCTCGGCAATCTCGTGGCCGCTCTCAGCGGCGGTTTTCTGCCTCTCTTCGGTGCGCAGGTGATCATCGGGCTTGCGGGCGGCCTGTTTGCTGCCACGGCGCAGGCTGCGGCGGTCACGCTCGCAGGGCCTGAGCGGCGGGCCGCCGCGATTTCGGTGGTTGTCGGCGGCACGACATTCGCACTCGCCTTTGGCGCGCCGGCAGGTTCGTTTCTGGCGCATATGGTGGGTTGGCGGGGTGCTTTCGTCATGCTGGCCGTGGTTGGCTTCTTCTGCCTCTCGGCATTGTGGATATGGCTGCCGCGCACGATCGAGGGCACGCATATCCCGCTTTCCGAGCGGGTTCTGGTGGTGCGTCGTCCCGGCATCCTTCTCAGCCTTGCCGTTTCGGTCCTTTACCTTACGGGCGGGTTTGCCGTGATCGCCTATCTCGGGCCAATCGCTACGCAAGGGGTGGGACTTTCTCCGGATTATCTGCCGATGGTGCTTCTGGCCTACGGGTTGGGGGCGATCCTGGGAAATTATGCAAGCGGCCGCCTTGCCGACAGGCTCGGTGCCTCGCGCGTGGTGGTGGGCTCGATGCTTCTGGCCGCGCTTTTCTCGCTTGGCTTTTCGGTGCTGATGCGGTTTGCGCCGGTGAATATTGCCGGGCCGCTTCTCTTTGCCCTCATCGTGCCATGGGGTTTCGTGGGCTGGACGTTTCCGCCTGCGCAGGCGAGCCGGCTTGCGGGGTTTGCACCGGATGTGGCGGGTCTTGCGCTGGCCCTCAACGCTTCGGCCATCTATCTGGGTGTGGCGCTTGGCACGATGGTGGGAGGCCGGGTTCTTGAATATGCCGATGTTTCGGATCTGGGTATCGCCGGGGCCGCTTTCCCGCTGGTCGCATTGATGCTCATGCATCTGGCGCGGCGTGAAAGCCGGCGTGTGGCGCTTATGGGCTGAACGGGCGAGGGCCGGCGCTTATGTGCATATCGCCGGCTTCGCGCCTAAATTCCCGAGGTCGAATTTCATTCCGATTTTCCGGGCTTTCCGCTAACCTTGCGCCAGCAGGGACACAAGTCACTGGCGTCGGGAGCCGCTAGGCGTTATTCGTGGCGTCGGAAACGATCTGGAGTTGAATGAATGCGCTGGAAAGATCGCCGTCAGAGCAGCAATGTCGAGGATCGCCGCAGCGAGGGCGGTGGTAGCGGCGGACTTCCGGGTGGGTTTGGCCGTTCGGGTGGCCGTATGCGCTTACCGGTCGGCAATTCTCGCAGCGCCGGTGGCGGGCTTTCTGGAATCATCATCCTGGTGGTGCTGTTCTTCGTGCTGAAATCCTGCGGCATCGATCCAATCGGCATGCTGACCGGCGATCCGGGCAGCGGCGGGCAGGTCGTGACGCGCCAGACCACGAACAATGGCGGCAGTGGCACTTCGGCGGCCAGTGACGAGATGGCACAGTTCGTGAGCGTCGTTCTGGCCGAGACGGAGGATACCTGGAAGGGTATCTTCGAATCGCAGGGGCTCGATTATCGCGAACCTTCCATGGTGTTGTTCACCGATGCCGTTCGTTCGGCTTGCGGTTATGCTTCCGCAGCCACCGGGCCGTTCTATTGTCCCGGGGATCAGAAAGTTTATCTCGATCTTGGCTTCTTCGATCAGCTGGCGCGCCGTTTCGGCGCCTCCGGCGACTTTGCGCAGGCCTATGTGGTCGCGCACGAAGTGGGCCACCATGTGCAGAACGTGACCGGTATCCTGCCGCGCTTCAACGAGATGCGCCAGCGCATGAGCCAGGCGGAAGCAAACGCCATGTCGATGCGGGTCGAGCTTCAGGCCGATTGTTTTGCCGGTATCTGGGCGCATTACACGGCGCAAAAGGGCCTTCTGGAAGAAGGCGATGTGGAAGAGGCGCTCAATGCAGCCAACCAGATCGGCGACGATACGCTGCAGAAGCGCACCCAGGGCTATGTGGTGCCGGAAAGTTTCAACCATGGTACGTCGGAGCAACGGCGCACCTGGTTTGCGCGGGGGCTCAAGAGCGGACGGTTGGCTGATTGCGATACGTTCAACGAGCCTATCTGAGCCTCGGGCTGGCTGTTCCGCTGCCAAAGGAAAGGCATGACGGAGCATGTTCGGATTGGGAAGAATTCTCGGCCTGCTGGTAGCGTTATCGGGCGGGCTGGTGACCTCGCAGGCACCTGAACTGGCGCAGCAATACCGCCAGCGCATGAATGGCGCCATGAACGAGCTTGGCGGCGTGATCGCCGCCTTCGATCGTGATGCGGCGAACAATAATCTGTCCCGCGCCGATATCCTAAAGGTCTATGACGCTTCGACGGTTCCGGTGCTGAGGGATCGCGGGCTTTCCATGCGCGTGGCGATAGACCGGTACGGCAATCTCATTGCCCAATCGCAGGCGTTCGAAAGCCTCCCGCCCATCATGCGCCCGATAGCATTGCTGAAGAACCCGGACGCGGTTCTTTTCAAGGGAACTGTTTCGGATTTCGAACCGGCCGTACCCGTTACACCGCATGGTCTCGTGTGGACTGCGCTGGGGGTGATTTTCGGCGGTGGGCTGAGCTGGGGTTTAGGCAGGCTTTTCCGGCGTAGAAAGGTGCCTCCCGTGCGCAATATACGTGTATAAAATTAAGAATACCCGTTTAAATTGTTTTTAAGAAGCTCGCCATATGAATGGGCCAACAAAAGGGTTGGCGGTATTGGCTATGCGAGTTTCTTCAAAAGTGCTGCGGCGGTTTCATAGTGGATTGCTGCGGGGGGCTGCAAGGCACGCAGGTCAAGCTTTGCCCGGCAAGGTTAAGGCCCGCTTTAACGGGTACGTTCCGGCGCGCCAGGGGCTTTTGCGCTCCTTCGTGGAGGATCGTGCGGGCAATTTTGCAATTCTTGCCGCGATCTGCAGCATACCGCTTGTGGGGGCCGCGGCGCTTGGGGTCGATTACGCCAATACGAGCCGTGTGCGCACGCAGCTTCAAAACGCACTCGACACGGCCGTGCTCGCCGTTGCCCAGAAGGGCGTCAAGATCAGCGATGACGAAGCCAACCTGATCGCCCGGCGCTTCATGTCCGGCAATCTCGACCCGCAATATGTGAACCTGAAGATGGTGCGCAAGGACACATCTGTCACGCTGGAAGCCGGGGTGGATGTCGGATTGTATTTCGGAGGTATTCTGGGCAAGAAAAGCGTCCCCGTCTTTGCCTCCTCGACGGCCGATCTCGCCATGGTTTCCTATGAAATCGCGCTGGTTCTGGACACTACCGGCTCGATGGCTGGTGGAAAGCTGCAGTCCATGAAGGAGGCCGTGATCGGGCTGATCGAGGATATCTCCAGCCAGGTCACAGATACGGAAAAACTCAAATTCTCGCTGGTCCCGTTTGCCACCTTCGTCAATGTCGGCCCGCAATATGGCCCTGAGTTCGACAAGCATGGCCGGGTCAAGAAAGGAACGGGAGCGGAATGGCTCGATCTCGAGGGCAGCAGCGAGATTCCCCAGCTCGAGCTCAAATCGGGTGTAAGCCGTTTTGAGGTTTTCCATAATCTTGGTCAGGAATGGGCCGGTTGTGTGGAAACCCGCATGCCGTCCAAGAAGGGCGACCACGATACCGATGACACGCCTGTTCTCAAATCGGACAAGGCAAGTTATTTCGTGCCGGCTTTCGCCATCGATGAGCCGAATGAGCGCGGCTACAGCAACGACTATATCAACTCTTCCGTAAATCCGCTCGACAAGTCGCTCACCGGCGAGCTTCGCAAGCTTCTCAAATACGGTGTGGGCGATCTCCTCGGATCGCTGCTTTCTCCCCCAGGCGGCGTCAATATCGAGGGCGGGCGGGGGCCCAATCGGGGCTGCAACATGCAGCCGATCACATCGCTCACCAATGATTACGGGCTTCTGAAGAGTAAGGTCAGTGCGCTGGAAGCCAGCGGCAACACCAATATCATGGAGGGTGTTTCTTGGGGCATGCGGGTCCTGTCGCCGCAGGAACCTTTTGCCGGTGGGGCGGAGCGTCCCGGCCTTGAGAAGGTCATGATCGTTCTCACGGACGGTTCGAATGTGTTTGGAACGACCCGCACGGCACTCGGCTCAAGCTATTCGAGTTTCGGTTATCTCGTGGATGGACGCCTTGACGGGCTGACGGCTGCAAGCAGCTCCAAGATGACCGAAAAGATGAACGAGAAAACGCTTGCTGCCTGCAGCAATGCGAAGAAGAAGCACGACATCAGTATCTACACGATCCGCCTGGAAGAACGCGATACGAATACGGGATCGATGCTGGCGCAATGTGCGAGCGACTCGACGCAATATTTCGACGCGCCGTCGCGCAATCAGCTCAAGGATGTCTTCAAAGCGATCGGCGAGAAGATTGTGAAGCTGCGCCTTTCATCCTGATCGGGATGCCGGACAGGCGAAGCGAAGGTTACGCAATGTCGGCGCCGCACGGAAACGTGCGGCGCTTTTTTGCTCTCACTCAGCCAAGGCGGGCTCGCCGCGGCGGCTACGGATGAGGTTGGCGAAGCGCCGGAAGAGATAGTGCGAATCCTGCGGGCCAGGCGAAGCCTCGGGGTGATGCTGGACCGAAAAGACAGGCCGGCCGGTAATGGTCAGGCCGCAGTTCGAACCGTCGAACAGCGAGACATGGGTCTCCTCGACGCCTTGGGGCAGGGTATCGCCATCCACCGCGAAACCGTGGTTCATGGATACGATTTCCACCTTGCCTGTGGTGAAATCCTTTACCGGGTGGTTCGCGCCATGGTGGCCTTGATGCATCTTCACCGTCTTGGCGCCCAGCGCCAGCGCCAGCATCTGGTGTCCGAGGCAGATGCCAAAGAGCGGAATCTCCGTCTTGAGAAGCTGCTGGATCATGGGAACCGCATATTCGGCGGTAGCGGCGGGGTCGCCAGGGCCGTTCGACAGGAAAATTCCGTCCGGGCGAAGGGCGAGAATATCATCTGCGCTCGTCTTCGCAGGCACGATGGTGACCTTGGCGCCGAGGCCGGCCAGCAGCCGCAGGATATTGCGCTTGGCACCATAGTCCACCGCCACGATATGTGTGGTGGGTTCGTCCTGATTGCCATAGCCTTCATCCCATACCCAGGGTGTTTCGGTCCAGGTCTGGGACTGACCGGAGGTCACCTCCTTCGCAAGGTCGAGGTCGACAAGGCCGGACCATTCGCGGGCCTTTGCCTTGAGGGCATCAACATCGAACACACCGTCGGGATTGTGGGCGATCACGGCATTTGCCGCGCCTTTTTCGCGCAGCAAAGCAGTAAGGGCGCGCGTATCGACGCCGGCAATCGCGACAATACCCCGGCGCTTCAGCCATTCGTCGAAATGGGATGCGGAGCGGTAATTCGAAGGGTTTGAGATATCCGCGCGGAACACGGCCCCCACCGCTCCGGCGCGGGCTGCGGGGTGCAGGTCCTCGATGTCTTCGTCATTGGCGCCGACATTGCCGATATGCGGGAAGGTGAAGGTGACAATCTGCCCGGCATAGGAGGGGTCGGTGAGGATTTCCTCATATCCTGTAAGCGCGGTGTTGAAGCAGAGTTCGCCGACAGCCTGTCCGCCTGCGCCGAGGCCTCGGCCCTCAATCACCGTTCCGTCGGCGAGCACGATCAACGCGGTCGGCCGGGTTTCGCTCCAGGGGGCGGTGCTTGCCATCGGATTGTCTCCATCCTTCGTGTAGCCGGGCGCGCGGTCGCGTCGAGGCGGCTGCGCTCGTGGCCATCTTCGGTACGTGATGCTTGTCGCCTTCCGGTTGTCACTTTTTCCCGCCGAGCGCAAGGGGCTTGAAAGCTTCCTCCACCTACGCCATATGGCGCATCGAATGTGCCAAGGGGTGCGGCGCGGTTCCGTTACTGCCCCGGAAAGGACCGCAATTGTCCGTTCGGGGCGTGGGCGGTCGGCAATGGCTATTGGGTAAATCAGTCTGCTGTAAAATATTTATTCTAATATTTACAGTGACTTATGGGTTTCCCTGTGCTTGCTTCCAAAATTGACCGGCGCTATGTTGCCCCCTGTACGGGAGACTAAGGTAATGCGCGAGATGTTCGCAAAGGCGTTAAATGACGCCGTAAAACAGAAAGACAAACGTCGTATATCGACGCTTCGACTGATTCAGACTGCGATCAAGGATCGCGATATCGCCAATCGCGGTGCGGGCAAAGATCCCGTCAGCGACGAGGATATCCTGCTGATCCTGGCAAAAATGGCCAAACAGCGCGCGGAATCGGCAAAGGCATTCGAGGAGGGCAACCGCCTCGAACTCGCCGAGCAGGAGCGCGAGGAAATCGCCATCATCAAGGAATTCTTGCCCAAGCAGATGTGCGAGGATGACGTGAAGAAGGTGTGTGCCGAGGTGGTGCAGGAAATCGGTGCGGATGGCCTGCGCGACATGGGGCGCTGTATGAATATCCTCAAGGAGAAGTTCTCCGGCCGCATGGATTTCGGCAAGGCGAGCGGCATCGTCAAGAACATGTTGCGCTAGGGTTTTCTGCGCTCTTGACGAAGCAGGACGTTCTTCCTGCCGCATATCCGGCTTGTCAAAACAAAACGGGGCTTCCTGCGAAGGAAGCCCCGTTTTGTTGTGCCCGTCTTGCTCTGCCCCGTCTTGTGCTGGACTGCGCGCCGGGCGTTCAGGCGGCGTTGGCGGAACTGTCTTCCTTGTCGCCCTCAATGTCCTCGATGGAGGAGGGGCGTCCCAGGTAGTAGCCCTGGCCGATCTGACAGAGCTCGCGGCTCAGGAAGCTGGCTTCGCCCGAGGTTTCCACCCCTTCGGCCAGAACTGGCAGGCCGAGCCCACGACCAATACCGAGAACGGCCTTCACGATGGTGGCGGACTGTTCGTTCGTGTCGACCTGACGAATGAAAGACCCGTCGATCTTGATCTTGTCGAAGGGGAAGGCGCGCAGGTTCGACAGGGAGGAATACCCGGTGCCGAAATCGTCCATGGCCACGCGCACGCCGAGCGACTTCAATTGGCGCAGTGTCGTCAGTGCACGATGCATGTCGCGCACCAGAGCGGTTTCGGTGATCTCGATTTCGAGGCGGCGCGGCGAAAGCCCCGTCTCAAGCAGAATGCGATGCACGGTCTGGGTGAAGTTCGGGCTGTGGAGCTGCACGGCCGAGACGTTCACGGCGATGGTCAGGTGGGGCGCCCAGCTGGCGGCCGTGCGGCAAGCGTCTTCCAGTACCCACTCGCCGATGGGAACGATCGCACCGCTTTCCTCGGCAACGGGAACGAAAATCGCCGGGGAAACATTGCCGCGTTCGGGGTGCTTCCAGCGCAGCAGTGCCTCGTATCCCACCACCTCGCCCGTATCGAGGCGCTTCTGCGGCTGGTAGACGAGGCGGAATTCCTTGCGCGAAACGGCATGGCGCAGTTCGTGTTCCATGATGCGGCGCGAACGCGCTTCCTGGCCCATGGCGTGCTCATAGAAGCGATATGTGTCGCGCCCTTCGGATTTTGCGCGGTAGAGCGCCGTGTCGGCATGGCTGATGAGGTTTTCCTGATCCTGGGCGTCCGCGGGATAGAGCGCGATGCCGATGCTCGAGGACATGAGGCCGTCGCTGGTCGCGCGCTCGTTTTCCTTGCGGAAGGCATCGAGAATGTCCTGAGCGAGATCGGCAGCTTCCTCAGGGTCCGAAAGATCCGGTGCAATGACGGCGAATTCGTCGCCGCCCAGGCGCGCCAGAACCTGCCCCTCGCGCAGGACGCTGCCGGCGCATTCGGCAACCTTCTGGAGCATGGCATCGCCGGCGGCGTGGCCGAACAGATCGTTCACTTCCTTGAAGCGATCGAGATCGAGGCACAGCAGTGCGATGGATTTGTCTTCGGCGAGTGCCGCCATCTCCTGTTCAAGTCGGGTGGTGAAGGAGCGGCGGTTGGGCAGGCCCGTGAGCGTATCGTGCATTGCGAGGCGGTGAATGTCGGCCTCGGCTTTCTTGCGCTCGCGAATGTCGCGAACTGCAATCACCGTATGGGGCTTGCCGCCATAGTCGACGACGCGGGTCAGAAGCTCGACCGGAGAGCGGGAACCGTCAACATGGATGAGGTTGCTTTCCCAGATCGGATCCGCGTTGGCGGAAAGACCGGATGAGGGATTGATGGCGCTGAACAGTTCGGTGAAATCGCTGCCGATCATGTCACCCAACGTACGGCCGCTCAGGCGGCAGAGGCTCTTGTTGGCGGTGACGATGGTGGTGTCGTCGCAAACGATCAGCCCTTCGAGCGCTGCATTGGCCAAACCATTCATCCGCCGCTCCTCAAGCTTGGCGCGCTGTGCGTCGCGGATGTCGACCCACAGCGCAAGCCCGGTCAGCATGAGGATGGTGAAGGCGGCGAGCGCCACGGCTGTGGCAAGCCAGTTGGACGGCACGGAGGAGGGGGCGATCACCATGGCCGGGTCGGGATAGATCGACACCGCGCCCATTGCCGTGAAATGCATCGTGCAGATGGCGAGGGTCAGGAGGATCGTGCCGATGACATTGTTCATGCCCGAGGTGCGGCGCATGGCAATGCGGATGGCGGCAGCACCCAGAAATACACCGAAGATCACCGAGGATGTGACGAGCGCCTTGTCCCATACGATGCGGCCTTCCACCTGAAACGCCATCATCCCGGTAAAATGCATCGCTGCCACGCCGGCACCGACGATGGCGCCACCCACCAGATGGTGATCGGTCTTCTGACGCGTGGCGGCGACGGCAATGCCGATACCCGTGACGACCACCGCAATCACCAGCGAAAGCAAGGTGATCGGCATGTCATATGCGTTGGGAATGCCGGGTGAGAACGACAACATGGCCACGAAGTGCGTGGCCCAGACGCCGAAACCGAAGGAAAGCGCTGAAACCAGCGTCCAGACGAGCCGCATCTGCCCGCGGGCCTTGCGCATATGCTGGAGGATGTTGACTGCTGCAAAGGAGGCGATCGCCCCGATCACCCCAGCAAGTAAGACCAAGGTTAAATTGTGGTCGTTAACAATGCAATTGTAGACTGTAAGCACTTTGCCCCACCGCGCTGACTGGTCGTCCTTGCGTCGATTTATTGCCTTTACGCCAAGGACTGAAATTTGCCCGATACTTGATACTTGCCCTCAATTCTGATGCGGTAGCACGTCAGATTTGAACAATCGGTTAAGTTGTATGACGGCCAATTGGCGCATGTTGTGAATTACGTGCAGAAGTGCTGCCTCGATTCGCTTCCTGGGACGCGCATGCTTATATGATGGTCCTGCACTCTTCCGGCCGCCAGAACCATGCGCTTTTCGAACTCATTCCTCGACGAACTTCGCGATCGCGTTCCCATTTCGCAGGTCGTCGGTTCGCGTGTGACATTCGACCGGCGCAAGACAAATGCATCGCGTGGCGACTACTGGGCTTGTTGCCCGTTTCACGGCGAGAAATCGCCGAGCTTTCACTGCGAGGACCGCAAGGGCCGCTACCATTGCTTCGGGTGCGGCGTTTCTGGCGATCATTTCAAGTTTCTCTCCGAGCTCGACGGGATCAGCTTTCCCGAGGCCGTCGAACGGGTGGCCGATATGGCCGGCGTGGCGATGCCCGAACGCGACCCGCAGGCGGAACAACGGGAGAAAAAGCGTGCGTCGCTGACCGATGTCATGGATATGGCAGCTCGCTTCTTCGAGGAATCTCTTCAGGCGCAGGCCGGCGCGGCAGCGCGGGCCTATCTGCGCGGACGCGGGCTTTCGAGCGCGACACAACAGTCTTTCCGGCTTGGCTATGCGCCATCCAGCCGCAATGCGCTCAAGGAATATCTGGCAGGCAAGGGGGCTTCGAAAGATCAGATCGAAGCCTGCGGCCTCGTCGTGTTCGGTCCCGACATTCCCGTGTCCTATGATCGCTTCCGGGACCGGGTAATGTTTCCCATCGAGGATGCACGCGGGCGCGTGATCGCCTTCGGCGGGCGCGCCTTGTCTTCGGATGTCCCTGCGAAATATCTGAACTCTCCGGACACGGAGCTCTTTCACAAGGGCAATGTGCTCTACAATCTGGCGCAGGCGCGCCGGGCCGCCGCCAAGGGCGAGACAGTGATCGCGGTCGAAGGGTATATGGACGTGATCGGTCTTGCGCAGGCGGGGTTCGAAAACGCCGTGGCGCCGCTCGGCACCGCGCTGACCGAAAACCAGCTCGATCTTCTGTGGCGCATGACCGGTGAGCCGGTTTTGTGCTTCGACGGTGATGATGCGGGATTGAAAGCGGCCTGGCGGGCAGCCGATCTGGCACTGCCCCTCGTGCAGCCGGGGCGCAGCCTGCGCTTTGCGCTCCTGCCTGAAGGAAAAGACCCCGACGACATCGTGCGTGAAAGCGGGCCGGATGCCTTTGCGTCGGCGCTGTCGAGCGCCCGTCCTCTCGCTGATGTCCTGTGGATGCGGGAGACCACGGGCAAGATGTTCGATACGCCGGAGCGCCGGGCCGAGCTGGAGAAGAACCTTCAGTCGCTCACGGCGCGGATCGCCGATGAGAATCTGCGCCGGCATTATGCGCAAGACATGCGCGAACGGGCGCGTGCCTTCTTCGGCAATGAGGCGCCGCGGCGCGGTCAGGGTGGTTTCGACCGGCAGGGTGGGCGTGGCGGACGCGGCGGCGGTGGCGGTCGGCCCGGCGGCGCCTCCGGGCGGCTTGCGGTGTCGGAAAGCCTTGCCCGTTCCGCATTGGTGCGCAGCACCGCCCAATCCATGCCATTGCGCGAGGCGACGCTGATGGTGTCCCTCGTCAACCACCCGGAGCTCATCGACGCCTATTTCGATGCGGTCGAGCAGATGGAGGTGACGAGCGGCGATCTCGGTCGCTTGCGTTCCGCCGTGTTCGATGCGGTGGCGCATAATCCGACGCACGATCGGGCCTTGCTTCTTTCCGCCATCGAAGCGGCGGGCCTGACGGCGATATGGAAGCAGGCCGAGGCGCGTGTGAAGTCCGCCTATCAGTGGCCCGCACTGGAAACGGCGGCGCTGGAGGATGCGCGGGAAGCCTTCGCCCAGACGCTGCACTTGCACCGGCGCGCAAGCTCTCTACATAAGGAACTGAAAGCGGCCGAACTGGCGCTTGCGACGGATTGGAACGAAGAGGATGCGCGGCACCTGGTTGAAATCCAGGCGGAGCTGAGCAACCTGCAGGCGACCGAAGCGCTGATCGAAGGCTTTGGCCTCCTTTCCGGACGCGCGAATCGCTCCTGACAGGAACGAAGGTTCGAATGCCGGGCTGAGGGCTTGAAGAGTGGTCAAAGGGGCTTATTTGGCTTCTGATTCGCTTTTTTGCCACGAATCATGGCACTGCGTCTTGACCTGCGGACGGATTAACGGAATCAGGATCGATTCGAGAAATTGCGCCACTTCATGATGTGCGGCGCGGCAGGGCAGAAGCAAAATAGCGGAATTCGACGTCACAGGGAGTCCGTCCAGGCATCAAGCCAGGCATCAGGGTTAATCGGGCTTTAACGCGGCCAACGATAAATCACGAATCAGAATGCAGGATGTCGTTGCGTTACGGCGCAGCGACGGCGACGGGGGAAAGCAGGACCCCCGCTCGGTTGGAGAAGACACAGCATGGCGACAAAAGAGAAGGAAGAGGTCGAGAACGAACGCGAAGGGTCCGATGGCCCGCTGCTCGACCTTTCCGACGACGCAGTCAAGAAAATGATCAAGGCCGCAAAGAAGCGCGGCTATGTCACGATGGACGAGCTTAATGCTGTCCTTCCCTCCGGCGAGGTCAGCTCCGAGCAGATCGAAGACACGATGGCGATGCTCTCCGACATGGGCATCAACGTCGTGGAGGACGATGAGGAAGTCGAGGACAACGATTCGTCCAACGAGGAGAGCGAGGAAAGCAACGAACTCGCGCCTTCAGCCGGTACTGCGGTTGCTACCGCCGCCAAAAAGGAGCCGACGGACCGCACCGATGATCCCGTGCGTATGTATCTGCGCGAGATGGGATCGGTGGAGCTGTTGTCGCGTGAGGGCGAAATCGCCATCGCGAAACGCATCGAGGCCGGTCGCGAGACGATGATTGCGGGGCTTTGCGAAAGCCCGCTGACCTTCCAGGCGTTGATCATCTGGCGTGACGAGTTGAACGAAGGCAAGATTCTCCTGCGTGAGATCATCGACCTCGAGGCCACCTATGCCGGCCCGGAGGCCAAGCAGGCCCCGGTCGTGCAGCGTCCCGACGAGGAAGACAAGCAGGCGGCGGAAAAGCCGAAGCGTGGCCGCGGTGAGGACGATATTACCGATGTCGGCGGCGAGAGCCGCCCTGAGGAAGAGGACGATGAGGAGGACGAGGCCAATCTGTCGCTGGCAGCGATGGAAGCCGAGCTCAAGCCCGGCGTCATGGAAACGCTGGACTTCATCGCCGACACCTACAAGAAGCTGCGCAAGCTGCAGGATCAGGAAGTCGAATCCAGCCTGGCCGATGGCGACAGCCTTTCGGCCAGCCAGGAGCGCCGCTACAAGCAGCTGAAGAGCGAGCTCATCACCTCGGTGAAATCGCTGTCGCTCAACAATGCCCGTATCGAGACGCTGGTCGAGCAGCTTTACGACATCAACAAGCGCCTCGTGCAGAACGAGGGACGCCTGCTGCGCCTGGCCGAGAGCTATGGTGTGAAGCGCGAGGACTTCCTGAAGGAATATCAGGGCTCCGAACTCGATCCCAACTGGGCCGAACGCATCGCCACGCTTTCTTCGAAGGGGTGGAGGGAGTTTACGCAGAACGAGCCGAAAGCCATCGACGATCTGCGCTCAGAGATTCAGAATCTTGCGCAGGAAACAGCCATTTCCATCGGCGAATTCCGTCGCATCGTGAATCAGGTGCAGAAGGGCGAGCGCGAAGCCGCCATCGCCAAGAAGGAGATGGTGGAGGCCAATCTGCGCCTCGTGATCTCCATCGCCAAGAAATACACGAACCGTGGCCTGCAGTTCCTGGATCTGATCCAGGAAGGCAACATTGGTCTGATGAAGGCGGTGGACAAGTTCGAGTATCGCCGCGGCTACAAGTTCTCCACCTATGCGACATGGTGGATCAGGCAGGCGATCACCCGTTCGATCGCCGACCAGGCCCGCACGATCCGCATTCCGGTGCACATGATCGAGACGATCAACAAGATCGTGCGCACCTCGCGCCAGATGCTGCATGAGATCGGTCGTGAGCCGACCCCTGAGGAGCTGGCCGAGAAACTCGCCATGCCGCTTGAGAAAGTGCGCAAGGTGCTGAAGATTGCCAAGGAGCCGATCTCGCTCGAAACGCCGGTGGGCGACGAGGAGGATTCGCATCTGGGCGATTTCATTGAGGACAAGGGCGCGGTTCTGCCGATCGATGCGGCCATTCAGGCCAATCTGCGCGAGACCACGACGCGGGTTCTCGCCTCGCTGACGCCGCGTGAAGAGCGTGTGCTGCGCATGCGTTTCGGCATCGGCATGAACACCGACCACACGCTGGAGGAAGTCGGCCAGCAGTTCTCGGTTACGCGTGAGCGTATTCGCCAGATCGAGGCCAAGGCGCTCAGGAAGCTCAAGCATCCGAGCCGTTCGCGCAAGCTGCGCAGCTTCCTCGATAGCTGAGACCGGAGTAGACGGCCGTTTGGCCAGAGAAGTGTCATTGGAAGCCGGGCGCATGCGCCCGGTTTTTCATTTCCGGAATTGCCACCGCTTGACGAACCGACCTTCCGATGTTCCAGAAAAACATGCGACAGACAATTATCCGCATTTCCACATCCGGGGCCGGACTTTACGAATTCACCGAGCGTGTGCGGCGCTTCGTGGACGAGAGCTGCGTGGAAACCGGGCTTCTGACGGTCTTTGTGCGGCATACATCCTGTTCGCTGATGATCCAGGAAAATGCGGACGTGGACGTTCAGCGCGATTTGAGCGCGTTCTTTCACCGTCTTGTGCCGCCGTCGGACGACCCGTCCATGGGATGGGTGGTGCATCGCCATGAGGGGCCGGATGACATGCCCGCTCACATCAAGTCTGCCCTGACCCAGACATCCATCGGGATTCCCGTGTCGGATGGGCAAGTGATGCTTGGCACCTGGCAGGGCCTTTATCTCTTCGAGCATCGAGCCAATCCGCACCGGCGCGAGGTGGTTCTGCATATCGGCTAGGGCATTTTGCGCCCGGGCGGTTACGCCTGACATTCGCATAAGTTGGGAAAACAAGGGATGGAGCATCCTTTGTACTTCCGAATGGGCAGGCAATGGATGTTCGGGCGATGCGCGATCTTTATCCTGGAACCGGTTTCCTCGGCCGGGAGACATGTTTTAGAATGCATCAGACAGAAACGGGAGTATGGGCATGTCATTTCTGAAGCGCCTTTTCGGCGGCGGTGAAACGGGTGCGACGGCGGGCGCGGACACACCTGCCGGCGCAGCCGTGGAACACAAGGGGTTCACCATCCAACCGACGCCCTTCTCCGAAGGCGGACAGTACCAGACCTGCGCGATGATCACCAAGGAAGTCGATGGCGTGGTCAAGGAACATCGGCTTGTGCGGGCCGACCGGTTTCCGAGCGCCGACCTTGCCGTCGAACATTCGATCCGGAAAGGTCGCCAGGTGATCGATGAACAGGGCGAAGCGATCTTCCGGTAAATCTGCACACCTGCTTGTGCGGGCGTTCCGGCCCGCCTTTGCTTTGATTGGGTGTCAATCGAAAGCCTGAAAGGAAAGACCATTCTTACCCTGGCCGCTTCCCTGTTTCCGCTCTTTTGCTGGGGCTTCTACACCATGTTCGCCACCTGGCTGGAAAAGCGGCGGCCATCGCTTTCAACCATCATGGCGGAGCAACGCAAGCGCTGGGTGCGCAATGCGGTGCGGCGCGATACGCCGCTCGACGCGATCCTTTCGGGCAATCTGATGAGTGCGGTGTCGTTTTTTGCCTCGACCACAGTGCTGATCATTTTGGCGGTCATTGCGGTGTTCGGCCAGATCGATGCGGTTCATGAGGCGGTGTCTCTGATGCAACCGGATTCGGATATCACCAAGACGGCCATCGAGCGGCATCTGGTCATGTTCCTCATCATGTTTCTGATGGGCTTCATGGCGTTCACGCTGTCGCTGCGCCAGTTCAACCATTTCTGCATCCTGCTTGGAGCCGCTGATCAAACGGGCGAGGGCGATCCGGAGGAAGTCCGGGTGATGGCAAGCATCAACACGATTGCCGCGCGCAACTTCAACAAGGGGATCCGCACCTATTATTTCGCGATCGGCATGATCGCGTGGTTTGTGTCCATCTGGGCAGCCATAGGTGTTTCTGTCGCGGTCTTCGCCTCGATCCTTTACCGCGAGTTCTTTTCCGCTGCGCGCGACCTTGCTGCCGGCCTCAAGACCTACGACGCGCCCTGAGACGAGGGCGCGCCGTAAAGCCTTATTTTCCGACGAAAGCCCAGCGAAACCCGAACGGATCGCGGACTTCGCCATAACGGTCTCCCCAGAAGGCTTTTTCCAACGGAACCAGCACTTCGACGCCAGCGCCGATGGCGCGGGCCCACCAGCTGTCGACCTCTTCGCCGAGCGTGAGGGTCAGGGTGAAGCCCTGCGGGGTAACAGCAGGTTGACCGTATTCGGGATAGGGATCGCAAAGCATGATAGATGCTTCGTGGATATAGAGGTGGATGTGCATGGTGCGCCCCTGATCGTCTTCAGGCTGACGAAACACTTCGCGCGCGCCGAACGCTTCCTCGTAGAACCGCGCGGCGCGGGAGGCGCCGTCGACCATGAGATAGGGAACCACGCCGCCTTTGACCTGCGGCATTTCCAGTGTGTCTGCTTGCATTTGCGACATTGTCTTCTCTTCTTGAAAGGCACCAATGGCGGGCCTTGTCAGGAGGACGAATGGGCGCGGGCCAATCCGACAGCGCCGATGCAATTCAGGCGGAATTTTTTTTTGACAGCTTGTCCAGATGCTGGCGAATGTGGGCGGCCTCGGCCGGAGTACGCGCTAAAGCGATGGCGCGGCCGAAGGCTTCGCGGGCTTCGCCGGCACGGCCAAGCTCGCTCAGATAAGCACCGCGCACGCCGTGATAGTAGAAGTATCCCGAAAGGCGTTCGGCAAGTGGCGCGATCAGGTCGAGTGCGCTCTGCGCGCCGTTCATCTTTGAAATAGCGACCGAGCGGTTCAATGTGATCACGGGCGAGGGCTGGAGACGTTCCAGCATCTGGTAGAGAAGGTCGATCTCCTCCCAATCCGTGTCTTCCGGCTTCGCCGCGCGCGCGTGAAGCGCGGCTATTGCCGCCTGTACCTGATAGACGCCCGGCGCCCTGTGACGCAGGGCTTTCTCCACCAGCGCCAGCCCCTCGTCGATCTGCGACCGGTTCCAGAGATTGCGGTCCTGGTCGTCGAGAAGGACGGCGTTACCCTCGGCGTCGACACGTGCTTTTGAACGGGCATGCTGGAGAAGCATCAGGGCCAGAAGGCCCATGATCTCCGGTTCGGCGGGAAAAAGGCGCAGCAAGAGGCGGGCAAGGCGGATTGCCTCCTCGCAAAGCGAGGCGCGAACCATATCCGCGCCGCCGGAGGCCGAGTATCCTTCGTTGAAAACCAGATAGAGCATGGCGGCAACGGCTCCGAGGCGTGTTGCCCGTTCTGCAGCATCCGGTGCCGCGAAGGGTATGTTGGCCTGCGAAACCCGCCGCTTGGCCCGGGTAATTCTCTGCTCCATGGCTTTCTCATTGACGAGAAAGGCGCTCGCGATTTCCCGCACCGAGAGGCCGGAGACGATCCGCAGGGCAAGCGCCACCTGCTGGGTGGCCGGCAGGTCGGGATGGCAGCAGACGAACATGAGGCGCAGAATGTCGTCCCGGTAATGCGCATCGTCGAGCCGCTCTGCCATATCGGCTTCCACGTCTTCCAGATCGGAGATGCGTTCCTCGTCGGGCAGGGCGGTGTTGCGGCTGTCGCGGCGCAGATGGTCGAGTGTGGCGTTGCGGCCAACAAAAATCAGCCAGGCGGCCGGGTCTCGCGGCGGACCGTTGACAGGCCAGCTCTTCATGGCCCTGAGGCAGGCTTCCTGAAACGCCTCCTCAGCCCGGTCGAGATCGCGGAAATAGCGCAGAAGTGCTGCAACCGCCTGCGGTCGCGCGCCCGTCAGTGCATTCTCGATCCAGGCCAGTTCCGTCATGATGCGAGCGTTTCCTTTCCACTCAGATTACCCGTCTGGAAAATGCTCATCGGGCGAATTTCGAAGGTGCAGGTGTTTTCCCCTTCCTTCATGCGCTTGGCGAAGTCGATGACCTCTTCAAGGCTTTCGCAATCGACCACATAGAAACCGAGCAACTGTTCCTTGGTCTCGGCGAACGGCCCGTCGAGCACGAGCTGCTCGTCGCCGGAATTTCGGATCGTGGTGGCGGCGGAGGTGGGAAGCAGGCGCAGGGCAGGGCCCATCCGCCCCTTGTCGACAAGCTCCTGCTGGACCTTGTGGCGCTTGGCCAGAACGGCATCGTCTTCTTCCTTCGTCCAGGACATGACGACGTCTTCATCGTGGTAGCAGAGGATGGCGTAGAGCATTCCGGTTCCTTTCCTTGCTTCAAGACGTGCGAGCTTGCCGCAATCCGACATGCCGCGTCGAGATTTTTTCCCGATCAGCCAAAAAGAGTGCGTCACGGCGGTGTTTTGCCGGTTTTCTTCGTTTCGGGTGTTTTCAGCCGGGGCCAAAAGTTCTACTGGGTCCTTTTGAGCCGCATGGGTGCCGAGGGTGTTTAGGCCGAAGCATCGCGCTTGCCGAAAACCGGCTTCGGTTTTCGGGTCGGTGCGCTAAGCGCCATCCACCGGAATATTTCGCAGAAAACTTTCTCCTGGCGCGCAATCCTGATAGCTGGAAGCCGCGTCAGAAACCGAGGGCCAGCCATGTTCGCCAACACCTTTCCCGACCGCGCGTTGATCGCCGAAACCGTGGCCAAGATGCTGCTCGAAATCAAAGCGGTGCACTTTCGCGCCGACGAGCCATATACTTTCACTTCGGGGCTTGCGAGCCCCGTTTACATAGATTGCCGCAAGTTGATCTCCTATCCGCGCATCCGTTCAGGCGTGATCGATTTCGCCGCCTCGGTGGTGCTGCGCGATGCGGGTTTCGAGAAGTTCGATGCGGTGGCTGGCGGTGAGACTGCCGGCATCCCGTTTGCCGCCTGGTTGTCCGATCGGCTGGCCCTGCCGATGCTTTATGTCCGCAAGAAGCCGAAGGGCTTCGGCCGCGATGCCCAGATCGAAGGCAATCTGAAGGAAGGCGCGCGCCTGCTTCTGGTCGAGGATCTGACGACCGACGGTGGCTCCAAGCTGAAGTTCGCCGAGGCGATCCGCCGTGCAGGGGCCGAAGTCACCGATACGTTCGCCGTTTTCTACTACGACATCTTCCCCGAAACGCCGAAGCGCCTCGAGGATGCGGGCATGCGTCTTCACTATCTCACCACCTGGTGGGATGTGCTCGGCGTTGCCCGCAAGGAAAAGCTCTTCGACGAGAAGACGCTCTCGGAAGTCGAGAAATTTCTCAACTCGCCGCTCGAATGGTCGGGGGTGAATGGCGGGATTTCCTCGCTCGGCTGACGAGCGGCGCCAGATATAAAGAGACCCGACCGGAGGAGGGAACGTCCGGTCGGGCTCCTTCCGCTTTTCCCTTTGACGCGGGTACGCAGCGGAAGTTTCAGGTCGGGATCGGCTCCAGCCTTTCGGGAAGGTCGGAGCCGATCTTTTTTAGCTCTCTCAAAATGGAAGAGAGCTTCTCGCCGGTCTTGAACATGCCGGCTTTTGCAGTGTGGATCGCAGTGCGATCGTTCGCTGGTTTCAGACCGCTGTTTTCCGGCAGCAAAAGCCTTTAGTTAGCGCTCGCCACCGGGGCGACAAGTGGCGTGATGCGGCGCAGAGCCACGCGACGGTTCTGCCGTTCGCGTTCCTGGGTGTCGATCTTCAGGTAGCGCTCACCGTAGCCCTGGGTAACGAGATTTTCCGGCGGGATGCCGAAAACATCGGTGAGGGCACGGGCCACCGATTCCGCGCGGCGATCGGAAAGCGCGAGGTTCGAAAGATCGGAGCCGACCGCATCCGTGTGACCTTCGATCAGGAAGGTTTCAGCCGGATTGTCTTTCAGCATCCGCTCGATGGCCGTGGCGATGGCCTCCAGCTCATCGATCTCGCTTTCGTCGATATCCGCCGAGCCGAAGGCGAATTCGATGGTGTCGAGATCCACGCGACGCACCATGTCACGCACGCGGGCCGAACGCTTCACCTCCTCCAGCGAATAGATGCGCTGCACGGTTTCGACGGGCGGCTTCTCAAGGAACGTGTAGTAGATGTTGGGATCCTCGACCCGTTCGGCTTCCAGAATATAGTCGCTGACGGGAATGGTCAGGCGCAGCGGCGGCAGATCTTCTGCCGGATCGCGCCAGCGATCGCCTCGGTCCAGACGCTCATCTGGAACGAAGACGAGAACCTGTTCACGACCTTCGGGTGTCACACGGACGCGGCGGATCACGTCGCCATAGCGGTTTCGCACCGTGATGAGCTTCACCCCATTGGGGCGTGTGACGACCTCGCGCACACGGCCGCGCGGCAGCTCCTCATAATAGACCTCATCCCTGTCGCGGATGAGGCGGTCGCTGTCCGGGCTTTCGACAAAGATCTGGTTGTTGATCTCGATGATCGTGCGGTTATCGTTGAACTGCTTCACAACCTCCGTTCCCTCGGGACGCTGGCGCATCTCGCGGCGTCGTTCGCGACGCTCTTCGCGCGTGCGTCCCATGTCGATCCGTTGGCCCTGATCCTTCAGGATGCCCTGAATCTCGTTGCGCAACGTCTCGACATTGATGGTTTCTGTCTGCGCCTCCGCATCGTTGGCAGGAGGCGGGGTTGCAGCCTTCTTGCCGGCCGAAGAGGGGGCAGCCTCTGGTGTTCCGTTGGATGCAGGGACTTCGGCGTTTTCGCCTCCGTCGCCCTTCTTCTGACTGTCGAGGACAGGGGCGGCATTTTCAGGCAGGACTTGCTGACCCGCATCGGCAGGCTGTTCCATTTTGGGTTCCTGCGGCGCGCCTTCCGAGCGCGGAGAAGGAGCCGGTACGGGGGTATTCCCCGCATCGGGAGCAGGGGGTGCCGGCGTGGGTGCTTCAGGTGTGCTGCTTTCTGCCGGAGTCTCCGGTTTTGCGGGCTGTTCGGCAGGCACAGGCTTTCTCGGTACGCGGGGCTTGGTTGCTTCGCGCGGTTCCTGCTTCGGTTCGGGGGAGGCCTCTTTGCGTGCCGGCTGTTCTGCTTCAGGAGCAGGTGCTTCCTGTGCGCCGGAGCGCTTTTCGTTCTCTGACGGCTGGCTGGCTTCCGGTCTGCGGTTGGATTCCTCGCTCCGGGGACGCTCGCGGCGCTGCTGCGCGCGAGGAGCTGGCTCTGCCGGTTGTGCGGGCGTTGCCCCTTCGGGTTGCGCAGGCTTTTCCTCAGCCTTGGGGGCAGGCTCAGGCGTTGCAGGCTTGGCTGGTTCGGCGGGCGCGGCCGGAGGCGTCTCTTCCCTCACTTCAGGCTTTTCCGGCTTCACTTTAGGCTTGGCCGGGCGTTCCTCTGCCGACGCGGGCTTCTTTGCCTCGGGTTTGGCTTCAGGGGCGGGCGGGGTTTCTGGGGCCTTCGGTTCACCCCTTTTTTCACCGCGTTCCCGACCGGGAGCTTCTTCGCGCTGCTCACCCTTATCCTGCCGCTTCTTCAACAGGGCGCGCCAAGCCTCTTCGCTCATCCCTTCCGGCTTTTCAGCCTGAGCCAGGATGATGCCTGCCTTTTGCGCCATGGAAGGCGCAGCAGACATTGCAAGCGGTGCTGCAGCCAGAAGAAGGCCAAGGGCCGTTTTCGACATGATGCGCTTTCGCGTGTTCATTAAACTCTCCTTGATCGGGGGTGTCCCATCGCGGACTAAACAGGCGAGATGGCGCAAGGTTCCGGTATCGCGACAAATGAGAGCTGATCGATACCTGTGCGTGTGGAACCGTGGCGAAGACGTGGCAGGGGAATGGCGCGAATGCGTCGAGGGGCGCTTGACGACTGGCTCCGCGCGCGCGAAACAACCGCTCATGAGCGAAGCTTTCTGGAAAACGACCCCTCTTTCTCAGATGTCGCCGGAGCAATGGGAATCCCTTTGCGACGGCTGCGGAAAATGCTGCCTTGCCAAGCTCGAGGATGAGGATAGCGGCGAGATTTACTGGACGAGCGTCGGCTGCCGCCTGTTCGATGCGGAAGCCTGCCGTTGCCATGATTATGAAAACCGCTTTGCGAAAGTGGCCGATTGCGTTCGCCTGACGCCGGACAACGTGAAGACTATAAGCTGGCTGCCAGCGACCTGCGCCTATCGGCTTATTGCGGAAGGGGAAGACCTCTATTGGTGGCACCCACTCGTTTCGGGCGACCCAATGACGGTGCATGAGGCGGGTATTTCGATCCGGGGCCGTGTCGAGGCTCTTGAGGATGAACTCGACGAACCGGAAGCTTATTTCCCATATATATTGGAAGAGGAACCTTGAGAGGCTTCCGGGCTTCTCCTCAGGAGGGCCATCAGGCTTCATATAACATTCTGTCGAGGAGCTATCATGTCGGAACAGGAAACCCGTGCGCTGGTGCTGCGCTATCTGGAGGCTTTCAATGCGGCCGATCATGCCGGCATGCTGGATCTGGTGAGCGAGGATGTGGCGCATGATCCCTTCGATGCGGAACGTGAGATCGGCAAGGAAAAGCTACGCTGGCGCCTCGGGCTGGCGGGACGCCATTTCGACGAAACCCTGGCCGATATTGCGGTGATGGCTGAGGAGGGGGGCGTTCGGGCCGCTGCCGAATGCACGGTTCGTGGTGTCTATACGACATCGGCGGATGGTCTGCCGGAAGCTCGGGGCCAGAGTTACGCCGTGCCGGCCGGCTTTTTCTTCGAAATCGATGAAGGGCGGATTTCGCGGATTTCCGCTTATCGAAATCCGGTGACCTGGCTTTCAGCCCTTGGCGGGGAGTGAATGGCGCATGAACGGATCATTCCCGAACGGTTCAGGATGGGAATGAGAAAGTGCGTCCATTGCAGGAAGCGTTCCTGCCCACTCGAGGAGAGCATCATGTTCAAGAAAATCAAGATGGCTGGCTTATCGGTTCTCATCGGACTGGGTGCGCTGGCAGCCGCTCCTGGCGCAGCGCAGGCCGACAATCTCTATTTCGGTCTGGGTATCGGCACGTCTTCCCAGATGAGGCCGCCTGCCGCCAGCGGTCACCGCAGCGATCGTAACGACCGCTATGACCGGGGCCGCCACGACAATGGTCGTTTCGACCGGGACAGGGGGCGTCGTCATGGCTGGCAGCAGGCGCGTGCCTGCACTCCGAACGACGCCATGCGCAAGGCTGAACGCTACGGTATGCGCCGCGCCCGCATCGTCGATGTGAACCGCCGCACGATCCGTGTTTCGGGCCGGGTCAACCACCATCGTGCGCAGTTCGTTTTCGGACGTGCGCCCGGATGCCCGATGTATCGCTGATCTGTCTTGTGGAGGAGGCTGTTTCTCCGCAACGGTGAAACAACTCAACGAAAAAAGCCGCCGGATTTTCCGGCGGCTTTTTTGCAGGCGCAGGCTGCCTGGGGCGGCCTGCGCACCTATTCGTTATTGATCGAGCTCGAAGGTGACGTTGACCTGGACCTTGTAGCTGTTTTCGCCCGCCTCGACGGGAACAGAATCGGCTGACGCTTCTATCCGCATCATGCGGCCGCTCACGGGCATGGGCTGGGGACGGAAGGACTGCTCGGAAATCTCCGTCACCTTGCCGAGCTTCACTCCGGCTGCTTCCGCGAGGGTTTCGGCCTTGGCGCGGGCATCGGCAACTGCGCGCTTGCGTGCTTCGGTGAGGGTTTTTGACGGATCGTTGTTGGTGAAGACGATGCCGCCGCCCTGGTTGACGCCGAGCGTTACGGATTTGTCGATCAAGTCGCCCACTTTTTCCATGTCGCGGATGCGAACGGTAAGTGTGTTGGTAACGTCATATCCAACGATGCGCGGGGCCTTTTCGTCGTTGTTCTTGTCCGGATAGACGTAACGTGGGTTGATGGACAGACCGCCGGTCTGCAGGTCGCGGGCCTCGATGCCTCCGTCCTTCATGGCTGCGATGACGGAGCCCATGGCTTTGTTGTTCGCGTCGAGCGCGATCCTGGCTGTTTCGCCGTCGCGAAGAACCGACAGGGTGAGGATGGCCATGTCGGGGGCGACTGCGGCTTCGCCTTCGCCGGTAACGATGATCTGGGGCATTCTGTCCTCTGCGAAAACGGGTGATGCAGCCATAAGCGATGCGGCAAGCGCCGGAACGGCGAAAAGCATGGATCTGGTCATTGAAAACTCCTCATTGCAGAATTCCAGCAGAATTCAGTGCCTCTATTAGGGGATTGTGGGGCGATTGCGGCAAGGTCTCTTGTGCCGCAGCGAAAAAGCAACTAATCCATCGCCCACCGGGCCTGTAGCTCAATTGGTTAGAGCCGGCGGCTCATAACCGCTTGGTTGGGGGTTCGAGTCCCTCCGGGCCCACCAGAAAATCTAATAAAAACAATATTTTAGATTTCATCCCGGTTTTGTTGTGGAAAATTGAGCTACATTTTGAGCTACAAGACTGAACGTTGTAGCTTTGTAGCTCACAGTGTTTCGTTGCCAGCGGCAGATTCACTCTGCAAAATGACAGCGTCGTGCGCTTGGGCAGATGGCCCGCTGGTTAAATCAGGGCGGAACCTGTCAAGAGGGCCATTAAGGCCAGCAGATATGTAGAAGCCACCACACCGATCAAAAATGCAACGACTAGGACCAACGTGACGAACAAGCCAAGAGGGCTGCGTGGAGGGAAGTTCGCTGACACAAAGTCCCTGATCCTCACTGGCACGAATGACGACAGGTATCCAAAAACCACGCCGCAAAGAGCGCTGAAAATAAGCCCCCCAAGAACAAACGCGCCAAATGAGAAAAAGCCGGAGGACAGAGCCACCGCGACAACGTTGTCAAGGTGGTGCTTAATCCCGTAATCCCAAAAATGACCGGGAAGCGCCGGGAACACAAACATGAACAAAGCGGCGACCACCCAAGCGAACCCTGCTATAGAAAAGCACCCTAAGAATTCATCTCTGGGGTTCATGAAGACCTCTTAAATCCGCAAGCTATGCTACCGCGCAGTAACTACCGAGATAACGCGGCATTGCGCACTACGACGAGTGGGCCGTCAAGCAACTATTCTTCTTCGTCATCGATCTCGACGGCGATCAGGTGAGCTATTTGAGTCAGTAGTTCGATGATGATCGACGCCCGCGTTCAGATCAATGCAACGCTCGCTTGGGTTGGCGATCCTTGAATGCACGCTGCCCTTATGCTGATCTGCGTACCTTCATAGGGGAGGATGTACATTGAACCGGATTCTCGCGGACGCACTTTCGGCGCTCAACATCGCAATCGCGATAGTCGTAGTACTCGGCTTTACGTATTTCGGCTATCGGGCCTTATCAGGCTTCGGAGCATCAATCGGATTTGTCGTTGGAGCGCTCACTGCAGTACTAATCTGCGGGTACGTTGCTTATTTGTCGTTGATCGAAAGCCATCTTAGAAAACTCGCCGGATCGGAGAATCCGTCCCCTGAAAACGCTCCGGCGATTCGAAGGGAACCAAATTTCTAGTCCCGCGAAAGCTCACGGAAGCGCTTAGCCCAATCCGTCGCGACGATTGAGTTTAACACCTCATCAAGCGCGGACTCGGTCAAGCCATAGCGATCAGCAATTGCGCAAAGTTCGTAGCCTTCGCTAGCAAGCCGCCGGGCCAATCGCTTCTGCGCGGGCGTCAGCAAATCCTCATCGCGTCTCGTCTTTGCCATTTTCAAAAATCCTCACAACGCAAAACGCCCCGAGATCGGACAACTCGGGGCGTTGTTTTCCGCAACTCCGGGCAAAGTTGCGGCTGCTGAGGGGCGAACCGGCGGACGGTGGGAGAAAACCGCCACGCAAACCGGTTCGACCAACCACTTGTCAACCGTTCGGATACATTGTCGCGTGCTTCTCTTCGAGACGCTGCCGGTAGGCGCTTTCCTCAGACTCGTAAGATTTCGCCATCAGATCGGGCCGCTGTTTAAGCAGTCGGATAGCCGCCTCCTGTTCGGTGACGTCCCATTTCTCGCTATAAGACTTTACAAGTTCGTCATAAGTCATCGAAGTTTCTTCCTTTTTTCCAATGCCCAATTCGCGGGCTTTTTTCATAGTTGCGGCACCGTCAATGATGTTCGGACCGCGAGCATGTGATTTCTCGACGGGCTTGGCCTTGGTGCTGTCGAGCCGTCCGGCAACATCCAGCATCGAGCCGTCCGCCGCCGTGGAAGTTCCGCCGACATGACCGAGTCGAACGGCTGCGAGCAGGCCGGACGTCAGGCCAAATTTATGAATTTCGGATGAGGTGAAGCGGTCGAGGTCGTTCATGCCTTCGCTCGCTTAATATCTTCCGGCGAAAGCCAGCGATGAAGCGTGCGAACGTCCTGCGACAAAAACGGAGTGCCGTCCGAATGATGGTCGATTCGACAGGCCTTCAACATTCCGTTGGCATTGAGTCCGCTTCGAAGGTTCGTTTCGTAGTAAGCACTGCGAGTATCGACCGTGCCAAGATGGGGAAATTCCCGGAACGGTCGGGATTTTTCAGCAATTTCCCGATAAATTTCCCGGCGCTCCAGCAGCGCCCGACGTGTCGCATCGACCGCCTTGTCAAGTTTTTCGCTTACATCGATAAGATGTTTTGCCAGTTCCTGACACTCGACCTTGCGGCCTTCGAGCTTCTTTTCCTCTTCAACGCGCTTTCTCTCAAGTTCCGCCTGCCGTTCTTCTTCGACAAGAGGAGACAATGCACGGACCTGTTCCGCGTGAAATGCGTTTAAGCGCTCAAGCTCTTCGGATGCGGATAATTTTTCTTTTGTCTTACTCATGATTTGAAGTATTATCACGCGATTCGGTATATTGCATAGCCCCTGCGCTAACGGCTCCGCGACGCTCCAAAACTTGCAGGATCATGCGCGCTGTGATCGGCGTAAGTCATTGAAAACTCGCCACCATTGAGGCTGAATGCGGGTGCTGCGAGTGCGAATTTCGGATGGGCGGCGGGCTTCGTCAGCGCATACGAGACACCCGCAACGGCGTTCACAATGTCATCATGCGCGTGAATGCTTCT
Source organism: Nitratireductor indicus C115 (assembly GCF_000300515.1). Lineage (GTDB taxonomy): Bacteria > Pseudomonadota > Alphaproteobacteria > Rhizobiales > Rhizobiaceae > Nitratireductor > Nitratireductor indicus. The sequence continues at coordinate 196,745 of NZ_AMSI01000003.1, read as the reverse complement.
GCCGTGTCCGATCTGCTGTTTCCCACCAGATGAAATGCGACGTTCCAGCCCTAGCGCCTGCCGACGCAGCTTCTCATCGTCCAAGAGCCGAATATTCTGAGCATTCACAACCGGCAGGAGCGCGGCGAACAATTCCGACGCAGTTTTTGTGCTCGGGCGGTGCGCGATGCCGTGTCGCACCCACGATGTGCTGTTCCATGCCGAAGCGTATCGATCCGTTTGGATTGTGCGCACGCCGTAGCGCTTCAAGTCGGCTGCGTAGGCTTCCACGATCTGCTCAGGATTAAACGGCGCGAGGGTCTCACGGATCAAATCCAAAACCACAACGCCATCTTCCATGTGCGCGATAGTGAGCGTGAAGCCGTCCAGTCCGGTGCCGCCGCTCGGGTCTGCATAGGCTGCGTATCGAATGCCTGGGATCGGCTCACGCTCCGTCACGCCAATATCGGTGATGGCGTTCAGGCCGTCGATTGTGAAAATATTCAGCACTGAAGCGAGGAAATTGCCGTTCCATTCTGCGTCAGCCATCGCGGCGTCACGCTCCATAGCGCGCTGCACGGTCTTAGGATCAAGCGTGCTGTTCCATTCCAGCGACGAACCCTTCGCCACCACAATATCAGCATCACCGTTCGGGCCGTGATGCTTGGCAAACGCATCGTATAGCTCGCCCTTCGGCCCCCATGGGCTGGAGATAGCCACAAGCGGGCCGTGGTGCTTACCGGACTGGAGAGATGGCCGCACAGCGTCCAGCAGCCCCGCATCGGTCAATACGCCCTCGGTGTAGAAGTGGGCAATCTCATCCGCGATAGCCAGCGGGCTAGTGATGCCGCGAATGGTCTTTTGATTACCGGGGCGGACCTCAATATCGCAGCGGGTCTTGAGGCGGATGGTTTCGCTGTTCGACGTATCGATCTGCTTGGACAGGATCGGGCTATCTTCCAGCAGCATACAGGCGCTGAACGCTTTCTGTGCCTGTACGGTCGAAACGGCCATAACGGGGATCGTGGCACGTTCGGAACTGGAGAGGTACGCGGAATGGTCCACACAGGTGCCCACGAACGCCGCAAGGGTGCCAGCGGCCCGAGTCTTTCCGCTGCGACGACCAGCTACCGCGAAGAACTCGGCAGGGATAAAGCCCGGTTCGGCGTCACGTCCGGTAAACTGGCGATAGATCGCGCGTTCATCGTCCGTCAGTTCCTCGCCCATGATCGCAACAAGCATCGTGCGCCACGGGAGCCATGAGTCACCCGGCAGCGCATGACCAAGCAGCTTCGGTTCGTGCAGGGCTTCACGGATGGTGAGTTTCTTGGACAGACCAATCATCGCCCGGCCTCCACGGCTTCAAGGCCACGCGCGACGAATGCAAACCGGCGCTCATAGTTCGTACGTTCGGCGGTGCGTTCCATCTCTTCGATGAACAGACGCGTTGTGAACGTCGCGAGGCGGCTCATCTTACCGTCCTGCAACAGTTCGTCTGCGGTCTGGCGCAACACAGCGAGGGCATAGGGATCAGCCACCATCACGCCCTCCCTGCGATGTACGCATCAAGATCGTTCGCATCCTTCATCACACGATCCATGCCGAGAAGTTGCGCGGTGCGGTTGCGTGAATTGACAAGAGTCGCCACGCTGCCCGGATCGATCTGTTCGCCGCGCAGGAACCGAGCCGACGCGTCGGAAATCATTGCGGACATGACGGCGAGCGATGACGCCATTTCCAGTTTAATGGCGCTGAGAGAGCCTTCACCGCCCAGATCGGCGATGACACTATCACGAAGGTCGAACGCATAGCGCGCTGCTGCGGTGCGTTTGTCCAAATCGTCAAGCGACAAAAGTCGCGCTTTCTTCGTATCGGCCCGCTTCGGCGTTGCGGTTGGCACGTTCATGCCCGGTAGCCCAGGCATACCGGGGGCGGAACTGAGGGTATTTTTCGTCGTCAAATTCATTAAATGTAGCTCATTTGTAGCTTTCATTTCCTCTTGAATAGCATATGATTCAATGTATTGAGAAGGTTAAGTCATATAACCACGCGGTTGTAAGCCGCTGATCGGTGTTGTGAGTGAAAAATGTTAAGGGACCGGAGGATGCGAAGAGCGGGCGTTTCGACCTGCCAATTACCAGTTGCGGGCGGGTGCGGGGAGCTTTGTGGAGTTCCCGGCTGTTGGGATTCCAGCACACCATGAGGGAGGGTATAGATATGAATGAAAAACACTTAAAATGTAAAAGGGTCCCCGCAGTCCCCGCAAAGCGTCGCAACACCTTGTAAAATAAAGAACAATTATGCGGGGACCGGAAAAACAAGCCTCCGCAAGGTCCCCGCAGGTCCCCGCTAAAATCCAGCTAATTCCACGCGGTATTTATTAGTCTTCGTGTGACTGTCTTTCTCGAAGACAATTTTACGCCCGTCGATAATTTTACCGGCGTTATTTTTGAGCCAAGTGCCCAGTTTTTGAACGTCAAGCGGGGACCCTTGCGGGGACCCTGCGGGGACCTGTTGAAGCGCCGCCGTAAATTCCGTGCTTACCGAATTGGCCTCACTGACAAGTTCGCGGGCGGTATAAATCTGCCCGGTAGGCCAATTTGCCAGTACTATCGCCAGCACGTCGCGAGCGTCATCATCGCTTTTTAACTCATCTTGCGTGAGCAACGGATCGGCCATTCCGAGCCAAATCAACGGCTGACGGACCCGCCGCGACCACTCACCGAATGAACCAAACGAGTCGGCAACGACAGGCTCACCGGCTGCCGCATACGCTCTGGCGATAGTGAAAACCGCAGCGAGATAACGCCCACGGTCGGCGCGGACGGTGGCAATGGGGTTGCCGGTGAACTTTCGACGCCACGGAGATTCCATTCCAGCATCGAGTTGCGCCCGGACGGTACGCCGCACCACGTCATCAAGAACTCGGAGATTGTTCCCGGTGGCAAATAGCGTGTGGGTGTTCCGCGCTGTCCGACTTTCCGATTTACCAAGAACGCGCATAGACACTTCAGGTCGTTCAATGGCTTGGCAGAAGAACTCGCCGCCCATCGCCCTGTTGACGTTATCAATCAAGATCGTGGGCTGACCCGCCATGATTTCCGTCACGAGTCGTTTTTCAAATTCTTCGTGACGTGATCCCATCGAGATTGAGCGCATTGAATCGGAGCCATAGATGACGGCAGCGGCAATATCGCAAGCAAACGACTTACCAGTTCCGGCCTCTGGCGCTGAAAAAGCGTGAAGCGGCGCACGATCCAGCGCACCACGGAGCACTGCCGTCATGACAGCCGACACGGCAACGGTTCGTGACGCTTCATCCTTGAACGGGGACTCATTGAACAGGTCGCGAATAAGCTGCAAGGCTGTCAGCGCCTCATCCCGTGTCGGCGTTTCCGAGATAACGGGCAGATCAATCGACTCGGAAACGATAAGGCCCGTTGCAGCATCGAAGCCGGATCGCAGGATCAGGCTGCCATCGGGTCGCATGGTCGGCGCGGAAATAATGCCGTTGACTACGGGGAATTTCCACTCGGCGTTTCGCGACATTATAATTGACGCGATTTCCAAAGGGGGCTTGACCTGTGACTCGACAGGCTTGCCCGTTTTCTTATCATCCGAAACAACGATGAAGCGTGCCGCCCGCGACATCTTATCTTGAACAGTCCGCGCCTCAACTTCGGAAAGGATCATCCCGGCGTCGGTTTGGACCGGCTGCCGAAGGGTTCCTCCCCGCTGGTAGAAAGGCGTTCCGTCTGCAATCAGCGCTGCTTCCGTAATGTCAGCGACCTCGTGCAGTTCGACTGATAGATAAACCTTCGGGCGTTCCCTTGGTGCCTCTGACGCTATCGGCAAAAAATTACCCACAGGAATATCGGGAAACGCGATTTCGAGCGCGGCATTGGTTCCCCGGGTCAGGTGACGCAACGTGCCTTCACCAATCCCGCCGGTACGATCAAACGTGAAGGACCGCCATCGTCGCGCAACGTCCTTGGAGCCCTTGTAGCGTTCACCCCCGGTGGCGCTCCATCGGTCAGCGACTTCGAAGCCTTCAGCACTTCCATGCGTCATCGCGTGAACGGCCATCAATGCGGAAAGCCATTTATCCCGGTCACAGTTCGCATCGAGGTTACTGAGGTAGATTTCAGCACGTCGTAGCGCTTTCGCGTGTTCTTCAGTCGTGAGTGGGTTAATCGGTTCCGGGATTGTTTCAACGCCGGGCAGCCCCTGCTTGGCGACAAGCCTTAGGAGCCATTCCGGCGCGTCGGCAATCGGGCGGCGATCTATAACCCGATAACCGTCATTACCGGGCGCCACGACATAACCGCCATCCCCTCGCACGTCCACGCCGGGGAGGATGTCGGACTTTGTAACGATTGACGTTCCTGCCCCCGGATGGCGGAAATAATAGTGACGCCCACCGGAACGGGTTTCGACCGTGAAAGTCGCCGGAACGTTTCCAGCCGCTAGAAACGTGGCAATACCGCCTTTCCCGTCCTTCTCGTCCGGGTCGATGACGAATATCCCGGATCGCTGACCGGTGATGATGCCGACCATATTCGAAGTATCGGAGAAATATCGGGCGATATCTTCCGCAGTGAGTTGCGTCTCTCCCCATCTGTGGAGTGGAATTTTGTTGCTGTTCGCCGCGAGAATAGGCCAGCCTTCTTCAGCAAGCTCTTTGGCGGTTTGAAGCGCGCTCATCGACGCACCTCCCGATAATCCGGCCACACCGGGGAGATTCGTATTGCCGTGACCAGCGCGGCAGGAGCATCGACCCGCCTGCCGTTTTTGATAAACTCGCACCGTTGCTCGACCGCCCGAAGGATAACGGCGTTCGTCGCTGCGACGGTGCGACCGCCTGAAATCGGGGCAGTTAGCCGATCATCTTGTTTTCGCCGATAGAACTTGACGCCCGCCGCGACCAAATGTCGAACCACGTCATCCGCGACGGCGTTCGTCCGGCCAATTGTGATCTCGAAAATTTGACAATCACTGGAGATTGTATTATTTTTAGTATACATTTTTAGCTTTCAATCCTTTCTATTTTCGGCGACCGGGCTCCAAATCGGTCGCCGTTTTCGTATCATCACGCTGCGATCCGTTCGTCGCGTGCGGCGACTCGTTCGGCCATCCACGCGTCCACCTCCGACTCAATCCATGCGACGCGAATTTCTGAAATTTTGACACTTCGCGGGAACTCACCCGCCGCCATCAGGCGATAGATGCTTGCCTTGTTCAATCCGATACGCTGAACTACTTCATTCATCTTTAAAAATTTCAATTTCATTTCCTTTCTTTCTGTTCAACCGAATGCACCGAATGCGAAACACTCGTAGCACCAAACACTAAATGTCGTGTTAATAGACTTTTAATACTCGCATATTTTGTGTTTAAGTTAGTTATTTGCGCTACATTTTGATAATATCGACCGGTCAGCCTATTGCATAGACCAGTCATTTCGCACTCGAAACAAAGCCCGCCGCGATGCGAAACCGGGCGGGCTGTTAAAAGTATTGATAAGTATTAATTCAGGCGGTCGCCCGATGGTCGTCGAGTCGCGTAACGTTGCCGGTAGGCGTCGGATTCACTATCCCGCGCAACGCGATGGCCCATTTTTCAAGGGCTTCGCGCATTTCCGGTTCGAATTCGTGGTGATCGTAAACACGGTCGAGACCCTTCTTGCCGTGGCCGATTACCAGTTCGGCCACGTCACGATTCACTTTCAATGCCGACAGGCGAGTCCGGACCGTTCGCCGCACGTCATGGAAAGTCCAGGGGGCGAGGGTGGCGTCCGGGTCGTCCTTCCGCAGCGCGGCCAGCATTGCAGTGTCGAGGGCTGATTTTGCGCGGCTGAAACCGTTGATTGGTTTTTGGCCCCCCGTGGTCGAAAACAGGCAATCGCCCGCAGTCTCGCCTTCGAAACGGTCCAGCGAATTGAGCAGCGTGACGGCATCTGATGACAGTGGAACGATATGAGATTGTCCGGATTTGAATCGCTCCGGCGGGACGGTCCAAACGTTCCGCGTAAGGTCGAATTCCGGCCATCTGGCGTCGGACACTTCGCTCTTTCGTTGTCCCGTGAGCATCAGGAGTTTGTAAAATGGACCGAGCGGGTAGGGGGTTGTATCTGCCGCTTTCCAGAATGCCCGGATTTCCTGATCGCCGAACACGCGGACACGGGCGCGGTCCTGCTTGGATGCGAGTCCGACGTGTTTCGGTTTGATATTGCGCGTTGGGTCGTCTGCGAGGTCGTAGCCGCTTCGCCGTTCGGGCCACATCGCCCAGCCGAAAATTGCCTTGGCGTGGCCCAGCGCGACATAGGCCATTCCGGGTGCTGGGCGGTCACGAATGGCGGCGATTAGTTCGGCAATATCGCTATCGGTGATATCCGCCACAGGTTTGTCTGCCCAGGGATTTGACCACGTCACTTTGCCCGTCTTGCGATCCTTGCGTTCCAGAAGTTCGCGGCGGATTTCGCGTTCGTCTTGCTCAATGTGGCGATTGCGCTTTCGGTTCGGCATGTCTGCGATATAGTCATCGACAACCGCTCTCCACGTGTTCACGCGCTTTCGTTCCAGCGCCTTCCGCTCTTGTTCTTCCTCGAGTCGGGGATCGGTTCCGGCTTTGATTTTGTCTTTCCAGTCGTCCGCCTTGCGGCGTGCATGGGCCAGCGCCATCGCCGGATAGCTTCCGAGCGTAACGCGCGTCGGGCTCTTGCCGCCCGGAAAGCGCGTGAAGATGATGAACGTGACCGCTCCTTTTGGGCTCACACGGATGCCAAATGCGGGCACGCGCGTATCGAAAATTTCGTACCGTTTTCCGGTCGCCTTTGCCTTCGAACAGTGAGTGTCTTTGAGGTCAGCTTTCGTCGCCATATCCATCCCCGCGAGCTACAATTGAGCTACAGATAGCACGCATTTCGGTGGTGTCAAATGAACCAAATGCGACGGAGATTTGGCAGATGTTAAAGGATTATGCTGTTAAATCAATATCTTAAATGTGTAGCTTGAAATCTCATGTGGTTCATGTAGAAGCGGGGAAATACGGCTCATAACCGCTTGGTTGGGGGTTCGAGTCCCTCCGGGCCCACCATTTTCCTTGATTTTCAAGGCTTTGTGGTGTCGTGAGAACCTTGTATGGCAACCCGGTAACTCACTGTATTCGAGGTGTGCGGACCTGTCATCACGCACAAATGCAGGCGGTGCGTTCTCCAGCCTGAGACTTCACGAATCCGCATGGATAGACCGGCGGGATCAGTGTTTCTGATTGGCTGTTTTCGCCGCCGAAAGATCAACCGCTCTCCGTTCCGCTTCCTGAAAAGGCTCGCCAAGAGCGCCGCGCGGCAGAAATCGGCTTAGAGAGCCTGGCAGACCTTATTGGCGGTATCTGAGTGCGTCGACCAGTCTGGCAAATGCAGGCGCTGCCAGGCGGCGGTTCGCATAATAGAGGTGATATCCTTGGATATACGGGCACCAATCGGTCAAAACCATGCGTAACCGCCCCGCCTGAATGTGCGACAGGGCAAGATCCTCTGGAACATAAGCGAGGCCGTGACCGTCCAGGGCAGCGTTCAGTATGGGCATGATGCTGTCAAACCCGAGCTGCCCGCTGACCTTCACGTTAAGTTCGCGCCCATCCTTTTCGAACTCCCACGCATAAAGGCCTCCTGCTGACGGCAGCCTTAGGTTGATGCATTGATGATTGGTCAGGTCGCTTGGGTGTTCGGGCGGTGAACGCCTGCTGAAATATCCAGGTGTGCCGACGACGACAAATCTCCAGTCGGGTCCTATCCGGACGGCAATCATGTCTTTGCTGACGGCTTCCCCAAGCCTGACGCCGGCATCGAAATGTTCTCCAACGATGTCTACAAATCCATCATTTACCGAAACCTCGACATTGATGTCTGGAAACTCAGGCAGGAATTCCGCCAGGCGTGGCCGCAGGATGGTCTCTACTGCATGAACACCGGAGCTGATGCGTATGGTGCCGGCCGGTTTGTCCCGCAGTTCGCTCAGCGCATCCAGCTCTGTGCGGATTTGCTCGAAATGGGGGGCGATTGACTGAAAGAGGCGCTCGCCTGCTTCTGTCGTTGAAACACTGCGGGTCGTTCGCGTCAGTAGGCGCAACCCGAGCCGCTCTTCGAGCGCACGGATCGTATGGCTGATGGCGGAAGCCGACACTCCGAGCCTGGCAGCTGCCTTTGTGAAGCTGCGTTCATTGGCAACGGCGATGAAGGCGCTCAGATCGCTTAGCTCGTCCCGTGACATTGATGAGAATTACTCAGCAGTACATCCAGATTATGATGCCTAACCGAATAGACCATCTCGGCCTACATTGCGAGGACCAAAGCAAAAGAAAGGGACATTCCATGGAGATCATTCGTGCTGAAAGCCGCTCCGTAAACCCTGGTCCGACCGATTGGTTTACGGGGACCGTGCATGTCGAAGCGCTTTTCAATGCGTTCGACAAGGAACGCGTTCAAGGCGCGAGCGTAACGTTTCAGGCCGGCGCCCGTACGGCTTGGCACACCCATCCGCTTGGCCAGACTTTGGTCATCACCTCGGGAGCGGGACGTATTCAACGCTGGGGTGGGCCGATTGAAGAAGTGCGGAGTGGAGACGTGGTCTGGTTCCCACCGGGTGAAAAGCATTGGCATGGCGCAGCGCCCCATGCGGCCATGACCCATATGGCCATCCAGGAAGTTCAGGACGGCAAGACCGTCGATTGGATGGAGCAGGTCTCCGATGAACAATACGAACGCTGAACGAACTGAAAACCAGTAAGGCTCAAATTCCATGATCAAAGACAAAGTTGTTATCATTACCGGAGCTTCTTCTGGCATAGGAGAAGCTGCTGCCAAGCGGCTTGCCGGGGAGGGGGCGAAGGTTGTTCTCGGCGCGCGACGTGAAGACAGGCTGAAGTCCATCGCAGATGAAATCGTCAATGGTGGCGGTCATGCAATCCATCGCGCCCTGGACGTGACCAGCCGGTCCAGCAACGAAGATATCGTTCGCTTGGCAATGGACGCTTTCGGGCGTGTCGATGCGATTTTCCTCAATGCCGGCCTGATGCCGAGCAGTCCGGTCTCCGCGCTCAAGACGGATGAATGGGACAGAATGGTCGATGTGAACATCAAGGGCGTTCTTAACGGAGTGGCGGCGGTGATGCCGACATTTCTGAAGCAGAAATCGGGTCATATTCTCGCCACCTCTTCAGTTGCTGGTCTCAAGGCTTATCCTGGCGGCGCGGTTTACGGTGGGACGAAATGGTTCGTGCGCGATTTCATGGAAGTTCTGCGCATGGAGTCGGCGATGGAGGGTACGAATATCCGGACGGCAACGATCTATCCGGCCGCCATCAACACCGAGCTTCTTGGAACCATCAGCGATCAACAGACTGCAGATGCAATGAAGGGGCTCTATGCCAATTTCGGGATTTCACCTGATCGTATAGCGGATGTCGTGGCCTTTGCGCTTGATATGCCTGAAGACACAACGGTCAATGAATTCACGATCGGGCCTGCAAGGCAGCCGTGGTAAGGCTCAATTCCGTTTTCAAACGGGCGAGGTATCGTTCGAACGAACCTGTCTGAAATTCATCATTGAGAAGAATGGCCCCGCCAGCGGACTGGCGGGGCCTTGTTGTGAGAACCGGTTCGTTACTGAATCCGGTTCGTGTCGCGTGGCCGCAGGAGTTGCGGGGTCACCCGTTGGGGCGCCACGTTCACCTTGCGGCAGTTCGGTGGCCGGCCAACCGTTCCGGGCGGGCAGGTCGGGCGAACGATCGGGCGGCAGTTGGGGAACTTGCCAACCGTACCGCGCGGGCATTCGCGCTGCACTTCCGGCTTGCGGCAGGCACCGGCCACCAGACGCGTTCCACGCGGGCAGACGCAACGCCCGTCCTTGGTGCGAATCTGGCCCGGAAGCAGGCGGCACTGCTGCACGATCGGGCGGCAGTTTGGATACCTGCCCGTGGTGCCGCGTGGGCATTCACGCTGCACTTCCGGCTTGCGGCAGGCTCCGGCCACCAGACGCGTTCCGCGCGGGCAGACACATTGTCCATCCCTTGTGCGGATCTGGCCCGGAAGCAGGCGGCATTGCTGCACGACCGGCCGGCAGTTCGGCGGCCTGCCGGTGGTTCCGGGCGGGCAAACCGGGCGCACGATCGGTCGGCAATCCGGATAGCGGCCCGTGGTGCCCTGTGGGCATTCACGCTGCACTTCCGGTTTGCGACAGGCACCCGCCACGAGGCGCGTTCCACGCGGGCAGACACACTGTCCATCCCGTGTCCGGATCTGACCTGGCAGCAGGCGGCACTGAGCCTCCGGTTGCGGGCGGTCAGGACGCTCGGGGCGCGGATCGACCGGCGGACGCGGCGTGGGCAACGGCACGGTGGAGGTGCCGACGCACTGGCCGTTGCGGAAGCTTGTGCCCTCGGGGCACACGCACCGCCCGTCGCCGTTGAACACCAGACCCGGCGAACACTGCACATCCGGACCTTCATCCTCTGCCAGCACACGGAATTCGTGGCAGTCGAAGGGACGTTCGTCGCCATTGGCTGCGGCACCAGGCACCATCGACATGGCGCGCACATCCGCCTGGGGTGGCACGACCGCGGCACAGTTGCGGCCCTCGGCTCCATTGCCGACCTCGTTGGCAAGACCGCCCTCGGCGGGCAGCTCGACCGTCACCACATGGGTACGGCTTTCACCGGCTGCCAGTGTCAGGTCGGCCTCACAGACGAAGGGCAGGGCGGCCGGCTCGGGCGTGCAGCCGAAAGGCGGCTCGACCGAGACGATTTCTGCCGGGACGTTGCCGAACCCTTCCACCGTCAAGGCATCGCCGATCCGCACGGGGCCGGAGATGTCCGAAGGACCTTCATTGCGAATGGTCACCTCGAAGGCGCAGGGCTCACCCAGGAGGCACTGGGCGTCACCCGTCTTCTCGACGGTGATGCGGGTTCCGCCCTCAGCGCAGGATTCGCCGAACGGATAGACGATGTCGTCGCCCGGCGCGGGGCCGAAGGAGCCGCGTGCGCAGTTCTCGAACCGCTCACCCGTCGAGACATTCACCGTCACATCGAAGTGACGTGAGGTGCCGGGCGTCATGACGGCACCGGGGATCTGGCAGCCCAGAGAGGCTGTCGGAGCCGGGTCGCATGTCCACTCGGGTCCATCGGGGGTAACCGAGGCGATATCCACCGGCGATCCGCTGCCGATGATTTCGGCGGCGTCATTGACGCGGACCGGACCCATCGGGGCGGAACTACCGCCATTGGTGATCGTGATCCGGCAGGCGACCGCGCCATTCGAGACCGCATTCTCGCAGGTCTTGTGAATGCGCAGCGCCGGCTCGCCATCCTGAATTCCGGGGATGGTGGCTTTTGCGCAGGCCTCGTTGTTTTCGAGGTTGGTTTCGCCGGGAAGCGGCGTGACCTTGGCGCAGTTCTCCACCACGTCGGTTGGATAGTCGCTCGCGACTACCTGCACCAGAATGTCCGTGGCGCCGCCCGGAATGAGCGTCAGTCCCGGATGATCGCACTGGAAGCTGTTGCCCGAAAGGGCTGAGCAATTCCAGGGCGGCATCGGGCTGAAGGTTGCCGAGGCGACATCGCCGGCCGGGAAGGTATCGACGAAGCTGACCGGCCCGTCGATCGTGTCCAGTCCTGCATTGTAGACGGTGATGACATAGGTGCAGAACCCGTCCGGTGTGCACTGGGCCGGATCGGCGCGCTTGCGAACGCCGATATCCGGCGTCTTGTCCTCGGGCGGCGTGCAGTCGGAACCGCCCGGCAGGCAGATGGCGATCACGGCGCAGGCCCGATCGTTGGTCAGGATGCCGAACGGGGCATCGTGACCGCTTGCCGTGTAATCGAAGGCGGCGCAATTGCGGATCGCTCCCCAACTCCATTCCGCACCGGGCTGGAAGCCGAGCTTCAACTCGACGAACTCGCCCGGATTGAGTGTGGTTTCAGGGTGTTCGCACGACATGGGGCTTGTCATCGGGGCGCAGCTCCAGGGCGCATTGGGGCCGCTGATAACGGTGGCGCTGCCCGGTCCCGTGACCTCGTCCAATACGATCTTGCCCGTGTAGGGCGCGTCGCCCGCATTGGAAACGCGGATGGTGAAGTCGCAGGGCCCGTCGATCTCGCAGAGGCTCTCATCGGCGCGCTTCTCGACCTTGATGTCGGGTTCGCCGTCATCTTCGGGCGGGCATTCGAGATCCTCGGGAATCTCGATGTCGACAGTCTGCGAGCAGCACAGGCCGACGCCTTCGGCGGGACCCGCATAGGTCTCGATGCCGGTGACGACGAGATGCACCGTGTCGCCGGGAGCGGCACCGGTGATTTCCCATTCCAGTTCTCCGCCGCCTGCCGGAACGAGCTGGTTCGGCGGGTCGATGGTCACGCCGGGCGTGGTCGACATGACGGCCACCACGCGGCCGGCCATCTCGGGACCGACATCCATACGATAGATATAGGCACCACCACCCTCGACACAGTCGACCTCACCGGTTTCGACCTTGAAACAGGCTTCTTCCGGGCGGTCGCCGGGCGGCGGCGGCGGTGGGGGCGGCGTGCATTCCGTAACGTCTATGACGATGCGCGTGGCGTCGCCAGTCTTCCAGTCCCCATCGTCGGGCAGTTCCGGATTGTGCGAGGGTATGACGCCGAGCACGGCGCCGTCGGTCCGGCGAATGGTGATCTCTGCCTGGTTGGATACATTCGTCACCGCCGGGAAGGCCGACTGGTCGATCTTCGCCGTTATGATGACGTGGCCGTAGCGTTGCGTGGGACTTCCGTCACCGTCCAGATCATTGGGCGACAGGCGGAAGCCGTTGAGCGCCATCGTGTCGTCTGGTGTGGCCGATGTCGACAGGATATGGGCCGGAAGCGGCCCGCCGCCGGGGCCGGTCAGGTCCCCGGAGATCTGCACATCGGTGATCTTGAGATTGGCGGGGATCTGATCCTTCAGGTCGAAGGTGACCGCGTCCAGCACAAGGGCCGCAGCGGGGCCGGAAATGATCTCCGCATCGCCGCGAACGCCGAAGCGCAGGCGGTATTGCACGGTATCGCAATCGAGCTGGATGCCGCGCTTATAAAAGAACGGGACCAGCTTGTCGGAACTGGGGGCGGGCTCGAGCGGCTCGATGTCGAGGCGCGGACCGTCCGGTCCTTCCGGGGCGATTTCGCGAAGTTCAGGAGTTTGAGCGGCGGCCGGTCCGGCCACGGCGAGCGGGATAAGCGCAGTGGAGAGCGCCATGCCCGCCGCCAGGAGCCAGCGCGGAGCGCGCCAGGTTCCAGCAAGAGGTTTCATGATCGTCTCCGTGACATCACTGATGGATTTGCGCGGTGAAAGGCGGGTGAACATGGTCATCTCTCCCTCCCTCACGGTTCGCAGCTTGCAAGTGGCGTCTTGAGCGGCAGCGTCACCTTGCAACAGGGGAACGCACCGCCCGCCTCGGCATCGGCCTCGCGATGGAAGCACAGGCCAAGTTCGACGGTTTCGCCGGGAATGTTGCCATTCACGCCAAGAGTGAAGGGCGTCGCAAGGCTTGGAACCGTCTGTTTGGGCGGGAAGACGCTTACGCCCGGCGTCAGTGATTTTGCGGCAAGCGCATCGCCACCGATGCCGGAGCGGTCACGGATGTAGAGATCTGCCTCAAGGCCGGAGGGGGTGCAGAAATATTCTGCCGCCTCGATCTCGATGCAGGGCGGAATGTCGCCACCGGGAGGCGGCGGGAAGCCTGGAGGCCAGCCGGGCAGGGGATAGTCGCCCGGATAGGGGATCGGTTCGTACCATCCCGCGCGGCCCTCGCAGGGACGCCAGACTTCCACATCGCCGACATGGCCGGTGGTTTCGGCATCCTCGAAGAAGCCGTCATAATCGGCAAACCACGAGCCGAAGGGCGGCACGTTCTGAGGCCGCACCAGGAAGGTGGCGGTGAGCTGCACCCCTTGAACGGCAAGCGGCCCGCCCTCGATCAGCTCGTTTTCGCGGGCAGGATCATCGCGCAGGCGGTCTCCCGTTTTTACCAGCGTGTCGGAACAGGCGTTGCGGTTTATGAAACCGTCGGCCCCGTATCCATATTGCAGGTCAATGCCGCCGGTCGCCTGGCGGTTCGGGCTGGGAAAGCCCACAGCATAGTCCTGCGGGACCGGAACCCAGATGCTTTCGGTTTCCGGATCGTCCGGGCTCTCGCGCCAGTAGCGCAGAACCGAAGCCTCGCCGCTGTCGGCGAAACTCGAATAGTTGTAGCGGTTTTCGACCTTGCCGCGCTGGGCGAGATACATGAAGCCACGCCCGTCGAAGGCGATATCGGTGATGGGAAGGTCTTCCTCCGCCTCGACGGTTAGCTCCCAGCGCGGATCGCCTGCAAAGCTGCCGTCTCGCGCGAGACCGACCGACCAGATTTCCGCTTCCTCGCCGACCGCGTAGTAAAGCCTGCCGCCATGGACAGCGAGGCCGTAGACGCGGCGTTCATCCTGGGTATAGCCCCAGGAGCGCGGCTCGGCCGCTTCGAAGGCGGCTCCTTGAATGTCCATCACAGCGCCATCATCGGCGACCGGATCCAGCCCGTGTTCGGGGCGGCCTGCGGTTCCGTGATCGAAAGTGTCGATCAGGTTTCCGTCGATGTCGATGCGGTGGATGAGGCCGGAATCCAGATCGGAGGCGAAGAACTGGCGGTGCTGCCGGTCGAAGGCGAGGTTGCCGATGCCGGGGCCGCTGTTGGTGTCGATGTCGGCGAAACGCGAAATCGCACCGGTCTCGCCATCGATCTTCCAGATCGTGCCGGGACCGCCGCCATTCCTCTCGCCGAACTGGCCATCCATAAAGCGTGCGCCGGGCGCGCCGCGCCTCTGGCGTTCGGGTCTGCCGTCCTCATCCTCGTCGTCGGTGACGATCTGGATGCCGTGGAAGGAGGTGGCCGCCGCATAGAGGTTGGGTACGATGCGGGGACTCTCCTCGCGGATGCCATCATCATAGGCAAGCCCGAATACCTGCCCGATCTCGCCGGCCGCGACTTCGAAAGGAGGCGGCGTGAAGACCAGCTGGCCCTTTGGAGGCCCGCCGAGGAATGTCATGTCGAAGATGCGCAGAGAAGCGCGATCCATATCGATGAAGGTCTCGTCTACCGGGTCGATGCCGGGCAGAAGGCCTTCCTCGAAACCGGGAATGATCGTTCCGGGAAAGCCGGTAACGGCCATGAAACCGGGCTGGACGACGTCGTTTTCCTGTGCGCTCGCCGGCGCAGAGAGAAAAGTCCCCGCGGAAAAGGCAAATGCCAATGCTGCAATGCCCGTTCGCATGCGCCGGGTCAAAGATGCGGGATTGCGCCGCGTTTTCCCGTTGCAGTGCTTCGGGAAACCCGTGAGCTTGAACATGACATACCTCCCGCCGCCGTTCGGGAGGGTTGCCGGCTGGGCGTCCTTGATGCGCCCGGTCCCTGTGTTTCCGGCAAAATCCCCCGAAGCGGGGCCACTCAAAACCCCGTCGCAGGCAAGGGTACGCCTCGGTTTCCGTAGCGTCAACAAAACCATGCCCACCGGGGCAGGCGGTGGTTCCGTCACACTTCGGCGTTGGTCGTTACGTGTCATGGGAACACTCCTTTCCGGGCGCGCACCATGCGAACCCTGACGGGTCTGTGTGACTGGGGAACGAAAAGGTTCACGGGAAAGGTGTGGAGCAGGCGCAAGCATGAAGACGCCGGGGCTTGCGTGGGATGCGGGGCGGACGTTCTATCCTGTTGTTTTCTCCCCATTATGGGGACATCAGACGATTTCCTCTGGTGGCAAAATGCTTTAGCGTTCGCTGAAAAAGGGGAAATGCGATGAACCTAATCGTCCCGCCGCGCGACACAGTGGCGAAGGGCCGGCCATGAGCGGTGGTTCGGGCGAGACGTCCGATGCCGATCTCGTGGCAAGGGTGGCGCGCGGCGATCGTGCGGCGCTCAGGCTCCTGTTCATGCGCCACCACGCACGGGTCTACCGTTTCGTGATGCGCCAGACGGGATCGGAGACCATGGCAGACGATGTTGCAAATGAAGTGTTTCTGGAAGTGTGGCGCCAGGCGGCTCGCTTCGAGGGACGCGCACAGGTTTCGACCTGGCTTCTCGGCATTGCCCGCTTCAAGGCGCTTTCGATGCTGCGCAAACGCAGCGAGGAAGCACTGGATGAGGGGCAGGCTGAAGCCGTGGCTGACGGCGCCGATACGCCCGAAGTGGTGACGATGAAGGACGACAAGGCGTCCGCATTGCGCCGTTTCGTCGACGGCCTGTCCGATGAACATCGCGAGGTGGTCGACCTTGCCTACTACCATGGCAAGTCCGTGACGGAGATCGGCGATATTCTCGCCGTGCCGGTCGCCACCGTGAAGACGAGAATGTTTTACGCCCGCAAGAAGCTCGGCGAGGCTTTGAAGGCGGCTGGATACGATCGAGGCTGGCCATGAACGACAAAGCTCTTTCCAACCGCCGCGACCGGCTCGAGGCTCTCCTGCCTTTCTTCCTCAATGGAACGCTTTCAGGCGCGGAGTTGCATGAAGTGGAGGAATGGCTTGCCTCCGATCCCGACGCGATGGCCTCGCTTGCCGACGCGGAAGCGGAGTATTCCGCCACGATGGAGACGAATGAGGCAATCCGTCCGCCTGCCGATGCGCTTGCCCGCTTTTCCGAAGCGCTCGAAAGCGAGGCGGGGCCACAGCGACAGCCGGCCTTGTCCCTGCGCGAGAGGCTGGCGCGCTTCCTGCCCTCCATGCCCGTGCAGGCAGCCTGGGTGGCGGCAGGGCTCGCCATTGCCATTCTCGTCGGACAAACGGTCTGGCTCAACCTGTCCGAGCGGACCGATTTCTCTGTGGCGGGTACAGAAACCGCCGATGCGCCCTTCGCCTTCGTCACCTTCAAGGAGGATGCGGCTATCGCCGATGTTTCGGCGGCCCTTGGCGCGCTGAAGCTCAAGATCGATGCGGGCCCCTTGCCTGGCGGACTGTATCGTGTGGTTGTGCCCGCCGAAAACGGCGCGCAATATGACGATATTGTCGCGCGTTTGCAGGAGACAGGCGTCGTCGCAACCGTTGTTGCCGGTCGGCGACCGGCGGAGTGAACGATGGGAGAGGGTCTTGATCGGTAGCCGGTACGGCACATTGGCAAAGCGCGGCATTGCCGCACTTTGCTTTGGCGTTCTGCTGTTTGCGGGTTCCTTCGCGTCAGCGCAGGAACCTGCTGCCGCAGATGCCGACCCTGCAACGGAAAGGCCTTTGGCTGGACGCAATGTCATTTTTCTGCCGCCCGTGCTGGCCGAGCTTTTCGGACCGGGACAGGGAGCTGTCGCCAATCCGGCTGCGCCCTCCGCCGCAGGCGATCAGGCCAACCCAAGCGGGAGCGATGGCGCGCAATCTGCAAGCGCTGCTTCCGCTCCGCTCTCCCAGAATGGGGCGAGGCGCCCTGTGGTCGAGCCGGTGCGGGCAATCGCCGGGCGTTTCGTTCCCGACGAGGTTCTGGTCACGCTCGATGGCGGAGCCGGGGTTGCGACGGAAATCGCCCAGCAGTTCGGCCTCGAACTGCGTTCGGCGCGGGTTTCGGGCCTGCTCGGGCAGACGGTTGCGCGCTTCGGCATTCCCGATGGGCGGCCGGTGAGCATTGTGCTCGCACAGCTGGCCGACGAGGGACGCCTTGCCACACGCGCGCCCAACCATGTGTTCGAACTCCAGCAGGCAGCGAGCCTCGTCAACTACGCTTTCGAGCGCATTGCACTCGATGCGGGGGCTGCGAGCGGTGAGAATGTCAGTGTCGCCGTCATCGATACGGCCTTGGATCCGGAGCATCCGGCCCTGAAGGATGCGGTTGCCGAGAACTTCGATGCCTTGCCGGATATGCCGGTGGAGGATCGCGGGCATGGCACTTCGATTTCTGGTCTGATTGCCGGACGCGGAGCGTTTCGCGGCGTCGCGCCCGGCGTGCGGCTGCTCCACGCGCGGGCTTTCGAAGCGGGTGTTTCGAGTGCGGATGTGCTTCTTGCTGCTCTCGACTGGGCGGTGGAGCAGGGGGCGGAAATCGTCAATATGAGTTTTGTCGGCCCGGAAAATGAGCTTTTCGATGCTGCTTGCGCCAATGCCATGGCGCGTGGCGTCGTGCTTGTGGCGGCGGCCGGCAACAATGGACCAGGCGCGCCTTTCGGTTATCCTGCGGCCTATGATGGCGTGATTGCCGTAACAGCCACGGATGCTGAGGACCGGCTCATGGAACAGGCCAATCGGGGGCGTTATATCGATCTGTCTGCTCCCGGTGTCGACGTGATGGCGCCGGTGCCGGGCGGAATGGATGCGGTCACGGGTACGTCGTTTGCCGCCGCCGTGGTGTCCGGGGCGATTGCCAATCTCATGCATTCGGGTAAGCGCATCGAACCGCAGGCGCTGTCGGAGCTTCTCGCTACGACCGCCGTTGACCTCGGTGCGCCGGGCCGCGACAATGATTTCGGCTCGGGGTTGATCAACGCCCGCGCAGCGATGGATGCGCGATAAGGCAGTTCAGCGGTTTCATGGAAGGCCGTTCGACGGCAGGTCGTTTTACCTGACCGCATACACCAGGCTTGGCCCGATCAGCGCTTGTAATCAAGATTGACGGAAATGCTGATGGTTTTTCCGCCAACGCCCTCGGGTGGACGCGGATAGGGCGCGGCGCGGCGGGCGGTGGCGAGTGCTTCCTTGTCGAGGATCGCGTGCCCGGTTGCCTTCCGCAGTTTCGCGTCGATAAGGCGGCCGGATCGGTCGATGGTGATCGACAAGCCGGCACGGCCTGAAAGTCTCTGGTTTTGGGCGGCCGCCGGATATTTTTTATGGCGCTGCACATGGCCAAGCAGACGGCGAGCATAGGCTGCCTGCTCACCCTTCGTCGCTCCGCCCTTGCGCCCGGTATTGCCGCTGGAGGAACGGGGCGCGGGTCTGGCTTCAGCCTTTGCCGCTGGCTTAGGCCGTGCGGGGCGAGGCGATGCCTTCTGCGCCGGGGCAGGTTTGGCGATCTTGCGTGGCGCAGCGACCTTCGGAGCTATGCGGGGCTGATTTTCCGCTGGGGGTGGAGCGGGACGCGGGGTCGGTAGTGGAGCCTCTGTGGAAAGCGGCAGGGCGACGGGTTCTTCGGCGGGGCGATCCATTGGGATTGGCCGGCTTTCCTCTGCTTCCGCCGTTTCCCCTGTGTCCTCAGAAGGCGATTCCGGGTCTTTCGGCAAGTCGCTGTTTTTGCTTTCCTGTTCGGGTTCGGTGGATTTCTCGTCCTGGGGCTCCACAGTCTCGGGAGGGCGCGTTTGCGCCAGCTGCTCTTCCGGCTGTTCTTTGCTTCCTGCTATGGGCTGTGCGGGCGGTTCCGGGGGGGCTTCCAGTATGATTTCCACGGAAACGGCATTGCTCGCCGCCTCCATGCCTTCGACGGGAAGCATGTCGCGCAGCAGTGCGAGCACCGCGCCGTGGGCGAGAACCGAAACCAGTAGGGTCGCGACAAGGCCAGCCGTCAGGAGCTTTCCTGCGGGTGGCGGCAACCGTGCCGCGTTCGCGGGGCTCGGAATATCGGGCGCTGCGCCGGAAGCTCCGTCTTCGGCAGTGTCGCGAATAGGAGGGACAGGGAATCGACCGCCCGCTTCAATCGGCGCGAGAACAGGTTCGGCCTCGGCCGGCATGGAGCGGGCAAGGTCCGGCCAGACGATCATGGCTTTTGCCTGTTCTCCACCAGATCGACCGGGGTGAGGATCAGCCCTTTGCCATCCTTCGCGCGATGGGCGGTCACACCGTAGACCTCGGCCAGGCGGTCGTCGCTCATGATATGTGCGGGTTTGCCGGCGGCGAACAGGCTGCCGCCCTTCAGCATCACCACCTGATCGCACCAGCGGGCGGCAAGGGTCAGGTCATGCAAGGAAACGAGCACCGTCGCGCCTTCGGCAGCGATGCGCCTCAGAGCCTGCATCATTGTGATCTGATGGGCGGGATCGAGGCCGGAGGCCGGTTCGTCGGCGATGAGGAGGGGCGTCGTCTGCGCCACGGCGCGCGCCGTCAGAACGCGAACTTGTTCACCGCCCGAGAGCTCGGTGGCGATGCGGTTTGCAAGGGGGACGATATCCATCATCTCCATCGCGCGGTCTATGGCGTTGCGGTCTTCTTCGGCCAGGCGTCTGCCGAAACCCCGCCAGGGCAGACGGCCGAGTGTCACCAGATCGCGAACGGTGAGACGCCAGCCAATCGTGCGCGTCTGCGGCAGATAGGCCAGAAGGCGCGCGCGCAGGCCCGGGGCAAGGGCAGCAAGATCATTGGCGCCGAGATGCATCGAGCCATGTGCCTCGACCTGCCCGGCAAGAGCGCGCATGAGTGTGGACTTGCCCGCGCCATTCGGCCCCAGAAGTCCGATCACCTGACCGGGAGCAAGGTCGAGGCCGATCCCGTCCAGAACCTTTCTGCGGCCAAGCTCGACCGAGAGCGCTTCGACAATGAGCCGCATCACAGCATCTCCCGTCTGGCGCGTGTGACGAGCCACAGGAAGAAGGGCGCGCCGATGAGGGCGGTCAAGACGCCGACATTGAGTTCGCCGGCGGCAAGGATGAGACGGGCGGCGATGTCGGCTGCCAGAAGAAGGGCAGCGCCGCCGAGCCCCGCCGGAAGCAGAAGGCTGCTAGGGAGCCGGTCCGTCAGCGGACGGATCAGATGCGGGACCACCAGTCCAATGAAGCCGATCGTGCCCACGACGGCTGTCGCCGCGCCGACGCAGAGCGCCACGCCAACCACGATCAGAAGGCGAGCGCGGCCCATATGGATGCCCATGCTGGCGGCGGCTTCCTCGCCGAGCGACAGGGCATCGATGGCGCGTGCCGAAAACGCGATCAGGATCCAGCCCAGCGCCATCAGGGGCAGGGCAAGCGCCACATGCTCCATCGACCGGTCCTTGAGGGATCCCAGGAGCCAGAAGATGATCTCATAGGCGGCAAAAGGATTTGGCGAGAGGTTGAGCACCAGAGAGGTGAGTGCACCCGAAAGGCTCGAAAGGGCGACACCTGCAAGAATGAGTGTCAGGGTGGAGCCCTGTCTCGCAGCCAGAGCAAGCAGGATGAGAACCGCGATCAATGCGCCGATCAGTGCGCCGGCGGGCAGCGCGTAGAGGGAGCTGCCGGCCAGGCCCGAATAGAAGATCGCCACGGCGCCGAGGGCCGCGGTGGACGAAACGCCGATAATGCCGGGTTCCGCGAGAGGGTTGCGCAGGAAGCCCTGAAGCACTGCGCCAGAAATGCCCAGCGAGAAGCCGATGGCGACGCCGAGGAGCGCGCGGGGCAGGCGTATTTCGCGCATGATGATGGATGCGGCCTCGCTGCCACCGGCAAAAAGACCGATGACGCTGTCATGCAGGGAGAGATCGGCAGGTCCCACCAGCAGCGAAAGCACGAACAGCGCGAGTGCCAGAACCATCAGGACGGGAACGAGAAGGGCGCGCTTCATTGGGTTGCCTCGCCGGGGCAGGGTGCGATTTCAGCGCGCAGTTTTGCCAGCGCCCGCACGGCCTCGATCACCGAAGGGCTGGCGCAGGACCAGGAGCCTTGCGGCACGAAGGAGCCGATCCGCGTATCGGGCAGTGCGGCGATCGCAGGGTGACGCGGTACGCGCTCGCCGAGTGTCGGGGTTTCTCCCGGCCTGCCGATGATGATGACGTCCGGACGGGTTGCGATGACCTCTTCTATCGGGAAAGGCGCCATGCCGACGACGCCGAGATCGGCCGCGATATTGTCGAAGCCAGCTGCCTGCAATACCGAATCCGCAAGCGTTCCCTTGCCCGGCGCAATGCCGTTCTGATCGTAGGCGATGACGGTCGGGCGACGCCCGCACTGCTTCTTCTTTATGCTTTCGATCTCGCTCGTGAAATCGCGGGCGATCTTCTCGGCTTTTTCCTCCTGGCCGAGAAGACTGCCCATGCGGCGGATTTCGTCGGGGATCGTATCCAGCGTCTGGACGAAGGAGAATTCCTCCACGGCAAATCCGAGGCGCTTCAGAAGGGAAGTCGTGTTGTGCAACGAATAGGTGCCGGTGACGACGAGATCGGGATCGTTGAGAAAGACTTCTTCGGCGCGTCCGCGATTGGCGGGATATTTGAGCGCCTCTTCATGCAGCATGGACAGGCTGGGCTGTTTTGCGAGGAAGGATACGGAGACGAGCTGACCGGGGGCTGCGAGTGTCATGGCAAGCTGGTCTGTGCACAGATTGAGCGACATCACGCGCTTGGGCGTCGCACTGGCCGGCGCGGCAAGAAGCGCGCCGGCCAGAAGCATCAGGCCGGAAAGGTGGGATACGCTTTTCCGGCGGGGCTTCCTCATGGGGCGAATTTCGCCTTGAAGCCGGCGAAGACCGAGAAGCCCTGTGTGTTGTAGCCGCGCACGACCTGATAATCCTGGTCGAGAATGTTCTCGGCGCGCAGATAGAGCTCGGTGTTTTCGGTCGGCTTGTAGGCCACCTTGGCGTTCAGCAGGAAGTAGTCATCGAGTTCCCCGCCATCGACCGTGTCGAGCGCGATCTTGCCGGTGGCTGCGATTTCCCATTTTTCGGCCGGGCGCACGACTGCCGAAAGCGCGATGTCATGGCGCGGAATGCGCACTTCGCGGGTGCCGTCGGGGCGCGTGGCCTTGGTGTAGGTGTAGGAGCCGGCGAGGTCGAACCAGTCGGTCACCGCATAGGCCATCGATGCCTCGACGCCACGGGTGCGGATCGTGCCCTCCGTCTGGATGTTCTGGTAGGTCACCGGATCGTAGCCGATGAAGTCGTCGATATTGAGCATAAAATAGGTAAGGTCAGCCGTCAGCTTTCCGTCAAGGAAGCTTTGCTCGACGCCGACATCAAAGCTGACGCTCGTCTCAGGCTCGAGATCGGCATTGCCGTAGAAGGGCGCATAGAGCTCATAAAGGCTCGGTGCGCGGAATCCGGTTCCGACGGAGGAGTGCAGCCGTGTGCCGGTGGCTTCGAACCGGTAGGAGCCGGTGGCGCGCCAGGTGGTGTAGCCGCCATAGGTGGAATGCTCGTCGTGACGCAGGCCAAGCGTTACGGTGAGCGGGTCTACCGGTGTTGCCACCGCCTCAACCCAGCCTCCGCCCATGGAAACGGATTTGTCGATGCCGGCAGATGTTTCGGCGTGATTGCGTTCCCAGTCCGCACCGAAATTCACGGTCAGCATGGGGCTGACCTCGAGCGATCCGAGATAGTCGAGCTTCACACGGCGACCGTCATAGGTGCCGGGGTAGCTGCTGTATTCCTTGCGCGAGATATCGGAAATCTGGGCAGAGACCGTGTTGCTCAGGCGGCCATCGAAGAGCTTGAAATCCGCGCCGACGCGACCCGCGTAGTGATGGTAGGTGGAATATGCGTCGCTGTCGCCGAGCTGGTACAGAGGGGCCGGGTAGGCATCGTCATATTCGGTGCGGCCGTTGATGAAGAGGCCGTTGGCGAAGAAGGAAAGGTCCTCGCTAGCGTCGAACCGGCCGTTGATGGTGCCGGTCACGTTCCGGTAGCCGTCATCCTCGGTGCCTGCGGCTGCGGCAGAGAAACCGTCGGTCTTGACGCCTGACAGCGAGAAGCCGAACTGGCCGCGCTCGAAACCTGCATCAAGTGCATAGCCGCCGCGGAAGGTCTTGTTCGAACCCGCCTCGCCGAAGACGGAGTGGGTGACACCCATTTGCACGCCGCCAAGCGTCGAGATGTTGACGACGCCAGCAATGGCGTCGGAGCCGTAGAGCATGCCCTGGGAACCCTTGAGCACCTCGATACGGTCGACCTCGCCGGCCATCAGATGTGCGAAGGAGGCCTGCGGGGTAGGCGCGGAAACGTCGGAAATGTCGATGCCGTTGTACAGCGTCTTGACGTATTGGCCACGCGCGCCGCGCATGATCATCGTCGTGTTCTTGCCCATGCCGCCCTGGGGAGAAAGGTTGATGCCGGGCAAAAGGGTCAGATAGTCGATGACCAGCGGCAGGGACTGTTCCTCGATTTCCTTCTTTTCCACGACTTCCACCGTGGAGCCGACCTTGGAAAGTTCGGTTGGGGTACGGTTCGGCGTCACGACGATGGTGCCGAGCTCGAAATCCTGAGCGTTGATGGCGGAGGCCGAAAGGCCGAGCGCCAGCGTGGAGACGCTCAGGAAAAGCGGAATGGATCTGGTTGTGCGGTGCATATGCGTGCTGCCCCCTCAAAACAAACTACAAAATGCTGGAGAGAGCGTTGGCAAACCCCGTGCCTCCCTCCGCCAGCGATGACGAATCGTCACCACTGCGAGAAGCACAGTTCCGAAAGCGGCCCGCATCCGGAGGGTGACGGCTTGAGGCAGGTTTCCTGGCTCACGCTTCATCGGCTTCCCCGCCTTCCCAGACATGGTCCAGTGGCATTCGGGGAGCCTTGGCGCTTACAGTTGCGGGCGCAGCCACGGCTCGAACCTCGATCAGGTTCCCCGTGTTCCCTTTTCTCCGAGCGTTTTCACGACCGGAGCACCTCAGGCAATTCCGGCTGATTACCAAGAAGCTTTGTGAGGCGCAATTGGCCAGAACCGCCTATGCGCAAAGCGCCTGTGAAGATTCAAAGACTTATCGGAAATCGAGGGACTGGAAAGAGTGTGCGTGGTTGCTAGCGTGGCCGAAAGGCCACATTTCTGCGGAGGCAGCACCCAATTTTGTGCGCAATCTCCGCGTAAACGAAGGCCTTTTAATGGAGTGTCATGACTTTTTGCGTCATGTTGTTTTTGCGAGTGTGCGTGAAACAGGAGATTTTCATGCGATTGAGTTCTTTCAGGTTCCTTATTTCAGTGCTTCTGGGGCTTGGTTTCATCCTTCCGTTGGCGGCAATCTCGGCCAGGGCCGAGGGCGTTCTTGCCGTTGCCGTCAACGATCTCAATATGCGTGAAGGGCCGGGCACGCGTTATCGGCCGGTCCTCCTCATTCCACGCGGGGCACGGGTTCCTGTCATGCGTTGCACCGACCGCTATGCCTGGTGCGAAGTTGGCTATGCGGGCCGTGCCGGCTGGGTGGCTGCGCGCTATCTGCGCGATACCCGCCCGCGCTACGATGATCGGCCGATCTCCGATATCGGGGCGGTCATCGGATTGCAGCTCTTCAATTTCGTTCTCAACGAGCTCGCCGATCGCGACCGTGGGCCTTCCAATTCAGGCGGTTACGGACGTCCGGGGGGCGGTTCGGGCGGTTACGGTCCCCGCGATCCGGGGCCGAACGAAGTCTGCTTCTTCGAAGATGCCAATTTTCGCGGTCGCAGCTTCTGCGCAGGCGTTGGCGACAGCGATCGACGTCTGAGCGAATTCTGGAATGACCGGATTTCATCGGTTCTGGTCGGGCGCCGTGCAGCCGTTCGCGTGTGCGAACACGAGAATTTCGGTGGCTGGTGCCAGATGGTTACCGACGATATCCGCCTTTTCCCCGGCAGCCGCAACGACGCCATCTCTTCCTACGACGTGCGCCGTGCTGGCGGCGGTGGAGGCAATTGGGGCGGCGGCGGAGGTAACTGGGGTGGCGGTGGCAATTGGGGCGGTGGACGCTCGAAGAGGGCCTGCTTCTTCGAACATGCCAATTTTCAGGGCGCTCGCATTTGCTTCGATGCGGGCGAAGGGACGGCTCGTTTGCCACCCAACTGGAACGACCGCATTTCCTCGATCAAGCTTGAAGGCGGTGCGCGGACCCGTGTCTGTCAGCATGAGAATTTCGGCGGATGGTGCGAGATCGTTCGTGGCGATGCCGCTCGCTTCTCCGACCGCCATAATGACGAAATCAGCTCTCTCGAGGTCTTCTGAAGCCTGATCTCTTCCAGAATTCGCCAGAAACGCCGGGCCTCAGGTCCGGCGTTTTTCTTTGTATGTGAATGGCTTGCATTTATATGAGTATAAGGATCATATTTTACTTTGCAGGCGCCGGTTTCATCAAAAATTTGACCGATTGATAAAAAAATAAAACTGCGCTAGCCTTCCTCCCAATAATAAAAGGGGAATATGGAATGGCTGATGGTCACTATGCGGACGGCATAGCTGCCGGCCGGCTGTCCGGCGAGGACTACAAGCGCAATTTTGCCGATCTTCATCCACCGCTCGATGCGCATGAAGCGCTGGTGGAGGCGGATCGCTGCTATTTCTGCTATGATGCGCCTTGCGCTACGGCGTGTCCCACCTCCATCGACATACCGATGTTCATCCGGCAGATCGCGACAGGCAATCCTCTCGGATCTGCCCGAACGATTTTCGATCAGAACATTCTGGGCGGAATGTGCGCCCGCGTCTGCCCGACCGAAACGCTGTGCGAGGAAGCCTGCGTGCGCGAGGAGGCTGAGGGCAAACCGGTGCAGATCGGGCGCCTGCAGCGCTATGCGACAGATGTCGCGATGGCCGCAGACAGGCAGTTTTACGAACGTGCAGCGTCGAGCGGGCGCAAGGTGGCGGTCGTGGGAGCAGGGCCTGCAGGGCTCGCCTGCGCGCACCGGCTTGCCATGCACGGCCATGCGGTGACGGTGCTTGAGGCGCGCGAGAAAACGGGCGGCCTTAATGAATATGGTATTGCCGCTTACAAAGCGCCCGACGGGTTTGCGCAGGCGGAAGTGGACTACGTCACTGCCATCGGCGGCATAGACATTGAAAACGGCAAGATGCTCGGCCGCGATTTCGCACTCGGCGATCTCCTGCGCGATTACGATGCCGTGTTCCTTGGGATGGGACTTTCAGGCGTCAACGCTCTGCGGGCTGAAGGCGAAGAGGCGGGAGGGGTCGAGAATGCCGTCGATTACATCGCGCATCTGCGTCAGGCGAACGATCTGTCCAGCCTCCCGGTAGGACGGCGCGTGGTCGTTATCGGCGGTGGCATGACGGCCATCGACGCTGCGGTGCAGGCAAGGCTTCTGGGCGCTGAAGAGGTGACCGTGTGTTATCGGCGCGGTCGCGAACAAATGAACGCTTCCGTGTTTGAACAGGACCTTGCCGCCTCGAAGGGCGTCACCATTCGCCATTGGCTCCAGCCGAAAAAGGTTCTGGCCGATGGCGGGCGGGTGACAGGCATCGAGCTCGAATACACAGCGCTTTCCAATGGCAGGCTCGCGGGTACCGGCGAAACGGTGACGCTGAAAGCCGACCAGGTTTTCAAGGCGATAGGACAGGTATTCGACGCTGCCGTTCTGAATGGGAGCAGTGCCTCCATCGCGCTTGAGGGCAACCGCATCAAGGTCGACGGGGAGGGGCGCACCTCCATGCCGAAGGTCTGGGCGGGCGGCGACTGTATCGCAGGCGGAGACGATCTCACGGTTTCGGCGGTCGCGCAGGGGCGCGATGCGGCCGAAAGCATCAATCGCGTATTGGCTGGCTGAGGAGCCTGAGACCCATGGCAGACATTCGCAGCAATTTCGTCGGCATCAAATCGCCTAATCCGTTCTGGCTGGCTTCCGCGCCGCCGACCGACAAGGCTTACAACGTGGAGAGGGCCTTTCGCGCCGGCTGGGGCGGAGTGGTCTGGAAGACGCTGGGCGAGGCCGGGCCGCCGGTCGTCAACGTCAACGGACCGCGCTATGGCGCCATCTGGGGGGCAGACCGCCGCCTTCTGGGCCTCAACAATATCGAGCTCATCACCGACCGCGATCTCTATCTCAACCTGACCGAGATCAAGCGTGTGAAGCGAAACTGGCCGGATCGCGCGCTTGTGGTTTCGCTCATGGTCCCGTGCGAGGAAAACGCCTGGAAAGCCATTCTCCCGCTGGTGGAAGAGACCGAAGCCGATGGCATCGAACTCAATTTCGGCTGCCCGCACGGCATGAGCGAGCGCGGCATGGGAGCTGCGGTCGGACAGGTGCCTGAATATGTCGAGATGGTCGTGCGCTGGTGCAAGCAGAACACCCGCATGCCCGTCATCACCAAGCTGACGCCGAACATCACCGATGTGCGCAAGCCGGCGCGGGCCGCGCATGCGGGCGGTACGGATGCTGTGTCGTTGATCAATACGATCAACTCCATCACTTCCGTGGATCTGGACGATTTCGCCCCGGAGCCGACCATCGACGGCAAGGGCACGCATGGTGGTTATTGCGGGCCGGCCGTCAAGCCGATCGCGCTCAACATGGTGGCCGAGATCGCGCGCGATCCGGCAATGGCCGGTTTGCCGATCTCCGGCATTGGCGGCATTACGACCTGGCGCGATGCGGCTGAATTCCTGGTGCTCGGGTCCGGCACCGTGCAGGTGTGCACGGCGGCAATGACCTATGGCTTCAAGATCGTCGAGGAGATGGCCGAAGGGCTCAAGAACTGGATGGACGCCAAGGGTCATGCCACGCTCGATGACGTTATCGGACGTGCGACGCCGAACGTTACCGACTGGCAGTATCTCAACCTCAACTACATCACCAAGGCTCGGATCGACCAGGATTTGTGCATCAAATGCGGCCGCTGCCACATAGCCTGCGAGGACACATCCCATCAGGCGATCACGGCAATCGTGGATGGTGCGCGCCGGTTCGAGGTGAAGGAAGAAGAATGCGTGGGCTGCAATCTGTGCGTCAACGTGTGCCCGGTCGAGGGATGTATCGACATGGTGCCGCTTGCCGCAGGCAGTCTCGACCAACGTACGGGTGAGGCGGTTCCGCCAAGTTATGCGAACTGGACCACGCATCCCAACAATCCGTCGCGGGTGGCCGCGGCTGAATAATTCCCGTCTCCTCCGGGCGGGGGTTGCCCCAGGGAAGCTGGCGGTGCCTTCGGGCACCGTCTTTTTTATGTGCGGGTCTCCAGGTTTGTCAGGAGGCGTCAGAAGACAAGGCGCATCCTATTGAAGACAATTCATATCATGGATATATTTTATCCATGAATTGGAGGGAAGGTGATGAAGCTCAGCGAAGGCGTCGAGGCGGCCATCCATTGCACTGCGCTTCTGGCGCAGCTTGAGGAGGGCAAGACCATGCCGGCGAGCGCTCTTGCCGAGTATCACGGCCTGTCTCAAAGCTATCTTTTGAAGCACCTCAAGGCTCTTGCGGGGGCGGGCATTCTGGAATCCGTACCGGGGCCACATGGCGGCTATCGGCTGGCGCGACTGCCTGAGCAGATCACGCTTCTCGATGTGGTTCTGGCAATCGAGGGGCCGAAACCCGCGTTTCGTTGCGCGGAGATACGCCAGCGCGGGCCGGGCGCACTGGAACCGGCTGCTTATGTGAAACCATGCGGCATCAACGCTGCGATGCTGCGCGCGGAGCGCGCCTATCGTTCCGTTCTTGGAGAAACCCGGCTGTGCGACGTGTTGGCCGATTACCGCAACGATGCCGATCCCCGCTCCATTGCCTTCGGTTGCGCCTTTGTCGAACGCAATCAAAGGCCACAAGGCTGAACCAACCATACGATGTCATGAAAGGAAATGACGATGAAGGAACGCCTGAACTACTGGAAGGCCGCACCCGAGCTCGTCGGTGCCGTGCGCGGGGTCAAGGATGCGGTCGCGGCCTCGGGGCTGGAAGCAAGCCTGATACATCTCGTCAATCTGCGTGCCTCGCAGATCAATGGCTGCAGTTATTGCGTCGACATGCATACGCGTGAGGCGCGCCGGGATGGAGAAACCGAGCAGCGGGTGCACCTCGTTTCGGCCTGGCGGGAATCTCCGCTTTTCAGCGAGCGCGAGAGGGCGGCGTTCGAGTGGACGGAGCGTTTGACCCGAATTTCAGATGGGCCGGTCGACGATGCACTTTATGCCCGGATGCTCGAGCACTTTTCCGAAAAAGACCTGGTGAGCCTGACGGTTCTAGTCGGCCTCATCAATACGTGGAACCGGATCGCGGTGCCTTTCCGTTCGGTTCATCCGATCATCGATAAGGAAAACAGCGTGGCTGCCTGAGGTCGCCTCGTTGTTTGCACGCTTTGGAGACGATCATGCCTGAAGCATTTGTTGCTTTTCTGCCTGTTCTGGGGCGCCTTTGTCTCGGGGGAGCATTTGTGTTCGCGGGTCTGCGCAATCTCGGCAATATTCCGGCTCTTTCGGACGCCCTGGCTCAGCGCGGCGTGCCTGCGGCGAAGCTTGTCCTGATGGCCGGGATCGGTCTTCAGTGTGTTGCTGGCGCACTCTTCGCAGCCGGTTTCCTGACGGCCTATGCTGCTGCGGCGCTT
Organism: Nitratireductor indicus C115; assembly: GCF_000300515.1. Classification (GTDB taxonomy): domain Bacteria; phylum Pseudomonadota; class Alphaproteobacteria; order Rhizobiales; family Rhizobiaceae; genus Nitratireductor; species Nitratireductor indicus. The sequence goes on along the minus strand of NZ_AMSI01000003.1, from coordinate 166,641 downwards.
GTCGTCTTTCTGGTCGCCGCCACCGCGATCTTCCATAATTTCTGGGATCACCGGGGTATGGATCGCAGCGCCCGCATCAACGGTGTCGTTGCCAATATCGCACTGGCGGGCAGCTTTCTTCTCGCCATGGCCCATAGCTGAACCCGCCTGGATTGCGTAAGGATCGACCGGTTCCGGAGGAGAAGATCGCCGGAACTGGTTCAGACGCATAAATGGCATGGGGTTCAGGGTGAACGAGACGGTTACGACGAAGGCGGCACGGCAGGCGGGATATCGGCAGAACGCGACCGGACCTCAAAAGACTTTGGGCCACCTTGCCATGGTTGCATTTGCGGCCCTTGTGGCCGGTTCTTTTTCCGTTGGCGCCATCGTGGCTCCCCATATCGGGCCTGCGTCGCTCAATGCGGCCCGCTTTCTCGTGGCCATCGTACTGATGGGGATCGTCGTGAGAGTGGTGCTTCGGCGGCCCATTCCCTTTCCGGCCGCACCCTGGCGCTTCTTGGTGATGGGGGGCGCGATGGCGCTCTTCTTCATCACCATGTTTACGGCACTTGGCATGACGGACCCGGTGTCGACCGGTGCCGTTTTCACTCTGATGCCATTTCTCAGCACCTTTTTCGGCTATCTGTTTCTGCGGCAGGTACCCCGCGGGCTCGTGCTGCCGAGCCTGATCCTGGCCGGGGTCGGCGCGATCTGGGTCATTTTCGGTGGCGACCTCGACGCCATGCGGCGTTTCGATGTGGGACGAGGGGAGACCATCTTCTTCTTCGGAGTGGTGGGGCACGCAGCCTATGCTTCGCTCGTGCGCTTTTACAATCGGGGTGAACCGGTGCTGGTTTTCACCTTCTGGACGCTGTTGGCGACCGGCATCATCATCGCCGTTTACGGGGTGGGTGAGATCGCTGCGACCCACTGGCAATCGATCCCGTTCAAGGTCTGGGCGGGCATTCTCTATCTGGCGATCTTCACGACTGCCGGAACCTTCTTTCTGCTGCAGTTCGCGGCATTGCGGCTGCCGGCTTCAAAGGTCCTTGCCTACAACTACCTCACGCCGACCCTCATCATCATCTATGAAGGGCTGCTCGGACATGGCTGGGCAAGTTTTTCGGTCATTGCCGGCGCAGGCGTGACGATCCTCGGGCTCGTGCTTCTGGTGCTTGCACCGGATGGCTGATGCAGCGGAGGGCTGACAGAACTGCGGAACCTATCCGCCGAAGCGGCTTCCGAACAGCTTCGGATCGGCCAATGGAGGGAGGCCGGTAATGTCCAGCCATTCCTCGCTGCGGGCAGCGAGCTTGCGATAGATGTTGCGGACCAGGGCCCGCGCCTCTTCACCGGGCCAATCCTGGGGAAGAAGTGCTGTGGGCAGACCGGGATCGCGCAAGACGATGCGCCGCCAGTCATGGATCAGCAGCGTTCTGGCCGCCATGGCATCGACGGGCCGTTTCAAGCCAGTCTCGGAGAGGGCGTCGGCGAAAGGACGGTAATCCTCGATCAGGCTCGCATAGGCGCTGGCGATTTCTTCTGACGGCCAAAGCGTGCGCAACATCTCGGGATGCTCGGCGCTGGTGCCATGAATGAGAAGGATTTCGGCAAGCAGAGCATCGTCGCGATCATTCAACTCCAGCGTTCGCGGCAGAAGATGCACGCTGTTTGCAATTTTCAGGAAGCCGCGTTCGGCAAGGGCTTCCGCGCCGCCATTGTCCATGCCCGGCGGCAGGACGGCAACGGTCCAGGAGCCGTCCCAGGCGGGCGGAGCTGCAGCATAGATGCGCCGCGTGGCAAGGTCGAAGGCGTGCCTGCCGCGATTGTCGAGCGAGAAGAAGGAGTTGCGGCCGCGCCGCTCGCGCACCACCCAGCCATCGCCGGCAAGGCGCGAGAGCGCCGTGCGCAAGGCGCCGGCTTCCACGCCGAGGCGGGCCATCACGTCCTGCAGGCCAGAAAGAGGGGCTTCTCCGCCGCGCGGCACGACTGCATCGCCAAACAGCGTGATGACCAGCGACCAGACGCGCAGGCGTCCACGCTGGTGCAGCCGCTCTATGAGGGCGGAAAGGGCGTTGTCTGCCGGGTCATTGGGCGCATCCATGGCAACGACATGCCACGGGAGCGGGGGCGGGGCAAGATGTCAGGCGAGTGCACGCACACCGTTCACCAGAAGCTCGGTGGCGAGCTTCGCATAGTCGCCCCTGCTCAGGCTGCCGCCTTCTCGAAACCACATGTAGAACCAGTTGAGCATGCCGAACAGGCTCATCGTCACGGGTTTGAGCAGGGGCCTGCCTTCGAAGGCGGAGGGATTTATCTGCCGCACGGCCTCGGCAAAGACCAGGACGAGCCGGCGTTCAAGCGCCTTCAATTCGTCCTGTTGTTCCTCGGGCAGGAGCTTCAGGCCCGAAAGCTGCACCCGATGTTCGTTGTCGGCATCGCGATAGGCTTCCAGCAATGCGATGACCAGCCTTTCGAGCCGTGTTTCGGGCGGAGCAGCCGGATCATCTGCCTCTTCCACCGTTTCCACGAGATCTTGCAGATGGGCGGCAATGATGTCGTAGAGCAGGGCCTCCTTGGAGGCATAATAATGATAGAGAAGCGCCTTGGAGACACCCAGTTCCCCCGCCAGTTGCGACATGGATGCGCGGTCGTAGCCGTCGCGGGCAAAGATGCTCGCCGCGCCATGCAGGATGGCGTCGCGTTTGTCATCATAGTCCTTGGCGCGTGTGCGGGCCATCAGAGCGCTCCCGCCGACATATCCATCTGAAACATCAACCCTTCTGCCGGTTATCGAGAATGCGCACGGCCTTGCCCTGGCTGCGGGCGACGCCGCCGGGCTCGGTCGCGTTGATGCGCACGGTGACACCGACGATGTCCTTGATCCGCTCGCCAAGCTTGCGGCAGGCGCTGATGCGCAATTCCTGATCGATGTCGGCGGAGACGAGCTCCACATGCACGGTCATGGCATCCATGCGGCCTTCGCGTGTGAGTTCGATCTGGAAATGCGGCGCCAGGCCCGCCACGGTCAGAATCTGTTCCTCGATCTGTGTGGGAAACACATTGACGCCACGCAGGATCATCATATCGTCGGAGCGGCCCGTGATCTTTTCCATTCGCCGCATCGTGCGCGCTGTGCCTGGAAGCAGGCGCGTCAGGTCGCGCGTGCGATAGCGGATGATCGGGAGGGCTTCCTTGGTGAGCGATGTGAAAACCAGCTCGCCCTTCTCACCTTCGGGCAGGACTTCGCCGGTCTCAGGATCGATGATCTCGGGGTAGAAATGGTCTTCCCAGATATGCAGGCCATCCTTCGATTCAACGCATTCATTGGCGACGCCGGGGCCCATGACTTCCGAAAGCCCGTAAATGTCCACCGCATGCATGTCGAAGGCATCCTCGATCTCGGCGCGCATTGCGTTGGTCCAGGGTTCGGCGCCGAAGATGCCGACCTGAAGCGGGCTCTTGCGCGGGTCAAGGCCCTGGGCACGGTATTCGTCGAGTATCGACAGCATATAGGAAGGCGTGACCATGATGGTCTGGGCACCGAAATCCTCGATCAGCGTGACCTGACGCGCCGTCATGCCGCCGGAGGCCGGCACCACCGTTGCGCCAAGGCGTTCTGCGCCATAATGGGCGCCGAGCCCGCCGGTGAAGAGCCCATAGCCATAGGCCACATGCACCACATCACCCGGCCGCGTGCCGGAAGCGCGTATGGAACGGGCCATGACATCCGCCCAGGTGTCGATGTCCTTTTGCGTGTAGCCGACCACGGTCGGCTTGCCAGTGGTGCCGGAGGAGGCATGGATGCGCACCACTTTGTCGCGGGGAACGGCGAACATGCCGAAGGGATAATTGTCGCGCAGGTCCGTCTTTACGGTGAAGGGGAACTTCGAGAGGTCGGAGAGCTGCTTCAGATCGTCGGGATGAACACCGGCGGCATCGAAGCTCTTCTTGTAATGGGGCACGTTTTCATAAGCGTGCTTCAGCGACCATTTGAGACGCACAAGCTGGAGTGCGGCGATCTCGTCACGCGAGGCGATTTCGATCGGGTCCAGCTCTTCCTTCCTCGGTGTCAGATCCTTCATGTTTTCCTCCCGAAACCTCTGTCCGCCCTCAGGCGTTTTCCTCGAAATGCTTGCCCTGGATGACGCGGGAGTTGCCCCGGAATTCGGCAATCAGCTTGCCGTCCTGATCGCATACGCGCACATCGTAAATGCCGGAACGGCCGAAGCGGGCCACTTCGCGCGCTTCGGCCGTCAGGCGGTCGCCTGACTTGCCCGGGGCGACGAATGTGATGGAGTTCTGCTGCGCCACGACAATCTGGTTGTAGGAATTGCAGGCAAACGCGAAGGCAGAGTCGGCGAGCGTGAAGATGAATCCGCCATGGCAGATGTCGTGCCCGTTCGTGTGATGTTTCTCGACCGTCATCGACATGGTGGCCGTGCCCGGCCCAATGGCGACGAGCTTGCAGCCAAGCCATTGGGATGCATCGTCGCGTGCCCACATGGCCTGCGCGCAGCGCTCGGCCGTCTCCTGTGGAGACAGTTGCATTTGTGACATTTAGGCTCCTCCCAACGTCACCGGCCAATTCCACTGGCTGAGGCCGATGAACGAAAGCAGACTTGCATAAACCGACTGGTCGGTCAATAATACTATGAGGAACGGGGCGGGTCTATTCCGCATCGCTCCAGGGAGGATGAGAACGATGATTGCGGCAAACCTGCCTGCGGGCAATTCCGCTTTGGATGAGGCGGCGCTTGCGGATGCCTTCGAGCTGACGGCGCTGCCGCCGGGTTTCGTGAAGGATCCCTTTCCCACCTATCATGCGCTTTTGGAGCATCGCCCCCTGAAGCGCTTCAGGGACGGGTCGGTGATGCTTTCGCGCTATGCGGATCTCGACCGGGTCTACCGGGACACGAAAACCTTTTCATCCGACAAGAAGGCGGAGTTCCTGCCGAAATTCGGGCAGACCCCGCTTTACGAGCACCACACGACAAGCCTCGTGTTCAACGACCCGCCGCTGCACACGCGGGTCCGCAAGATCATGATGGGTGCGTTGACGCCAAGGGCGCTCGCCGCCCTGGAACCGGGCCTTGTGAACCTTGTCGATGGCCTTCTCGATCGGATGGAAGAAAAGGGCGAGGTCGACCTGATCGAGGATTTCGCAGCGGCGATCCCCATCGAGGTGATCGGCAATCTGTTCGATATTCCCCATGAGGAGCGCGAGCCTTTGCGAGACTGGTCGCTTGCCATTCTTGGCGCGCTGGAACCAGTCCTGAGCGAGGAGCAGCACCGGCGCGGCAATACCTCCGTGAGCGATTTCAAGGCTTTCCTCAAGGACATTGCAGACGACAGGCGGCGCAATCCTGGCGATCCGGCAACCGATGTCCTGACACGGCTCATCAACGGCAATGAAGGGGAGGAGCTCTCCGAAGTGGAGCTTCTGCAGAACTGCATCTTCATCCTCAATGCGGGCCATGAAACCACAACCAACCTGATAGGCAATGCGCTTTACGAACTGCAAGGCTGGCAGGAGGAGAAAGGCCGGCTCGAAACCGATCCCGAGCTTATCGGAACGGCTGTGGATGAATTCCTGCGCTTTCAAAGTCCCAATCAGCTCGGCAACCGTATGGCGGTGGAGCCTGTCGAGTTTCATGGGGAGACGGTGGAGCCGGGAACGCCGATCCATCTGTGCATTGGCGCGGCCAATCGCGATCCGCGTCAATTTCCCGATCCCGACCGGCTCGATCTGTCGCGCAAGCCCAACAAGCATCTGGCCTTTGCCGGCGGCCCGCATCTTTGCGCCGGTTTCTCGCTGGCGCGAATGGAGGGACGGATCGGCATTTCGCACTTTCTGAAGCGTTTTCCCGATTATCGACTGACCGGTGCGGCCGAACGCACGGGCCGTGTCCGTTTTCGCGGATTTTCGCATGTCCCGGCGCGGGTTCGCTGACACCCGACGCCACGCTTTTCAAAAGGAGCCCCCATGTCCGTCATTTCGCTGAACAGCTATTCGCTGGGCCGATGGATACCCCCTTCAGGTGAGCGGCAGGGGCTCAAAAGCGCCGTAAGCGGGCAGGTGGTGGCCGAGATCGGTTCTGCCGCGCTCGATTTCGCCGGGATGGCCGACTACGCCCGGCGTGTCGGCGGTCCAGCCCTGCGCAAGATGACCTTCCACGATCGGGCCTTCGCCCTTAAGGCGCTTGCGCAATATCTGAACGAGCGGCGCGAGGCGCTCTACGAGCTTTCCTACGAGACCGGCGCAACCAAGCCCGATTCCATGATCGATATCGATGGGGGCATCGGCACGCTTTTCGTCTATTCCTCCAAGGCGCGGCGGGAACTCCCCGACGATCGCATCCTGACGGACGGGGCGCTTGAACAGCTGTCGCGTTCCGGCCAGTTCGTCGGGCAGCATGTGGCGACGCCGCTGCAGGGTGTGGCGGTACATATCAACGCCTTCAATTTCCCCGTCTGGGGCATGCTTGAAAAGCTTGCGCCGACGCTGATTGCCGGCGTGCCGGCCATCGTCAAGCCGGCTTCGGCCACCGCCTGGGTGGCGGAAGCCTGTTTTCGCATGGTCGTGGAATCGGGGCTTTTGCCGGAAGGCGCTGTGCAGTTCATCGCGGGATCGACGGGCGATCTGCTCGACAGGTTGAGCGGTCAGGATGTTGTGTCGTTCACGGGTTCGGCGGCCACGGCCGCGATGCTCAAGGGCAAGAGCGCGGTCATCGAGAAATCCGTGCGCTTCATCGCCGAACAGGATTCGCTCAACGCCTCGGTTCTTGGACCGGATGCCGCTCCCGGCACGCCTGAGTTTGAAGCTTTCATCAAGGAAGTGCATCGCGAGATGACGGCCAAGGCCGGGCAGAAATGCACGGCCATCCGCCGCATCATCGTCCCGCAGGAAAGCCGTGCGGCGGTGATCGACGCACTCGTGGCACGGCTTGAGAGGACGGTGATCGGCAATCCGCGCGACGAGACCGTGCGCATGGGGGCGCTGGCAAGCCTTGCCCAGCGTTCAGACGTTCTGGAGAAGGCTTCCATTCTCGGAACCGAGGCAAAGCGGATTTATGGCGACCCTGAGAATTTCCGCGTCGAGGGGGCTGATGCGGGTGAGGGCGCCTTTGTGCCGCCAATGCTCTTTTCGTGTGAAGATCTGGATGCGGCGCAGGCCGTTCACGCGGTCGAGGCCTTCGGGCCGGTGTCGACCGTGATGGCCTATCGCGATCTTCCGCATGCGCTGGCGCTTGCCAATCGCGGCGAGGGCTCGCTTGTCGCTTCCGTCTTCACGCATGATCCGGCGGTTGCACGGCAGGCCGTGCTCGATGCCGGCGCCTTCCATGGCCGTCTCTATTTCGCCAATCGCGACACGGGCAAGGAGGCGACGGGCCATGGCTCGCCATTGCCGCATATGGTGCATGGAGGGCCGGGCCGGGCCGGCGGCGGCGAGGAAATGGGCGGCATGCGCGGCGTCATGCATTACATGCAGCGTACCGCCATCCAGGGCAGTCCCGATATCATCGCAGGCATTACGCAACGCTATGTTGCCGGCGCTTCCACTTTCGAGGCGGAACCGCACCCTTTCCGGCTTGCCTTTGGCGAACTTGCGCCCGGGCGCACCCTATGGACCGCCGAACGTACGGTGACGCTCGAGGATATCGAGCATTTCGCCACGTTCACGGGTGATACATTCTATGCCCATATGGATGAGGAAGCGGCGGCGGCAAACCCGTTCTTTCCGGGCCGCGTGGCGCATGGCTATCTGATTTTGTCCTTTGCCGCGGGCCTTTTCGTGGAACCGGCACCGGGGCCGGTGCTTGCCAATTACGGGCTCGACAATCTGCGTTTCATGAAGCCGGTTTCGCCCGGCGACAGCCTGAAGGTACGCCTTACGGTGAAGCAGAAATCCCGCCGCAACGACGAGTACGGCGAGGTGCGCTGGGATGTCGGCGTCTACAATGGCGAGGGCGAACAGGTGGCTGCCTACGAGCTGCTCACCATGAATGCGATGTAGTTCACACGCGGGCGTTTTTCGCGATCCCTCCTCGCCCCACCGCACGCTTCCTGAGTTTGGCTAGGAGTGAAATGCGGGGAATAGGGGAAGGCTCGGCTCAAAAATAGAAGAGGGCGGTTTCCCGCCCTCTGTCATCGGCTGAAACGATCCTGCGCGATCATTTCAACTTGTCTGTCACCGCATGCGTGAACGCGCCTTCGGGTTTCTTGGTGATGACCGGATCGGACCCTGCCTGAAGCAGTGTGTCGACAGTCTGCTGGTAGGACGCCTCGTCGAGCGCCGGGCCGTCGCCGAGCAGTTTGGCGATTTCCTCCATCATGCGCTTCTGGTGTTTTTCGGTCTGGGCACCCGTCGCATCGTTGTCGAGCACGATCAGAGCTGCATCGCCGGGATTTTCCTTGGCCCATTGCCAGCCCTTCATGGAGGCCTTCACGAAGCGCGCCATCTTGTCGACGAAAGCGGGGTCTTCGAGCTTGTCCTCGAGCGCGTAAAGCCCGTCTTCCAGAGTGGCCACGCCTTCGTCCGTATAGTTGAAGACAACAATGTCGTCCTGGGAAAGCCCGGCATCGATCACCTGCCAATATTCGTTGTAGGTCATGGCGGTGATGCAATCGGCCTGCTTCTGAAGCAGCGGATCGACGTTGAAGCCGATTTTCTGGATGGTCACGCCCTCGGCCGAGCCATCGCGTGGCAGGTTGAGCTTCGAGAGCCAGTTATAGAGCGGATATTCATTGCCGAAGAACCAGGTGCCCAGCGTCTTGCCCTTGAAGTCTTCGGGCTTCGTGATGCCGGTTTCCTTGCGGCAGACCATGGTCAGGCCCGAACGTGCGAAGGGCTGGGCGATGTTGACCACGGGCACGCCTTTTTCACGCGCGGCAAGAGCCGAAGGCAGCCAGTCGACCATCACATCCGCCCCACCGCCGGCAAGCACCTGAACGGGAGCGACATCGGGTCCGCCGGGCTTGATGTCGACGTTCAGGCCTTCTTCCTCGTAGAAGCCCTTGTCCTTGGCGACATAGTAGCCGGCGAACTGAGCCTGGGTCACCCATTTCAACTGCAGGGTCAGGTCGTCAGCGGCCATCGCCTGCGAAACGGCAAGCATGAACGCGCCGGAGACTATGCCTTTCACTACCTTTTTCATCGTGCTTCCCTCTGTGGTTGAGGCCGTTCTGCGCCGGCCTTGGTTATGCACTCCGCATGGACGGATGCCAGAACGTTACGGCGCGCTCGATGAGCGCCACCAATCCATAGAACAGCGAACCTGCAAGGGCCGCAACGGCGATTTCGGCCCACACCATGTCGATGTTCATGCGCCCCACTTCGGTGGAGATGCGAAAGCCCATGCCGACGATGGGCGTGCCGAAGAATTCGGCCACGATTGCGCCGATCAAGGCCAGTGTGGAGTTGATCTTGAGCGCATTGAAGATGAAGGGAGCTGCCGCCGGCAGGCGCAGCTTGAACAGCGTTTGCCAGTAGGACGAGGCGTAGGTGCGCATCAGGTCGCGGTCAATCGCGCTGGAGGCCGCAAGGCCCTGCACCGTGTTCACCAGCATGGGAAAGAAGGTCATGATGATGACGACGGCGGCCTTGGAGGGCCAGTCGAAACCGAACCACATGACCATGATGGGCGCCACGCCGATGATCGGCAGGGCGGAAACGAAATTGCCGAGCGGCAGGAGACCGCGCTGGAGGAAGGGCGAGCGGTCGATGGCAATCGCCGTCAGGAAGCCCGCGCCGCATCCAAGCGCATAGCCGATCAGCACCGCCTTCAGGAATGTCTGCTGGAAATCCGCCCAGAGCGTTGGAACGGAGCTTGCGATCCTCTCCCAGATGACGCTGGGCGGGGTCAGGAGCACGGGCGAAATGTTGAAGCCGCGTACCATGCCCTCCCAGAGGATCAGAAGAGTGACGCCGAAAATCGCCGGTACGAGAATGCCGAGCAGACGGCGGGCGGAAGAGGAGCGCGGCGAAAGCCGGACAAGCCATTCGTTCAGCGCCCAGGCGGCGGCCCAGAAGAGCAAGGCTGCGATCAGGGGCCACCAGTTCATGATCTTTCTCCCTCTCGGGTTCCCATGCGGGCCATGACGATGCGCTGGCCAATGCCGATGATACCGACAAGAACCGCGGCGAGGGCAGCCGCCATGAAGAGCGCCGACCAGATCTGCACCGTCTGGCCGTAATAGGAGCCGGCAAGAAGCCGCGCCCCGAGGCCGGAAACGGCGCCGGTGGGCAATTCGCCGACGATGGCGCCGACGAGCGCGATGGCGACTGCCACCTTCATGGAGGTGAACAGATAGGGGAGGGCCGCAGGCCAGCGCAGTTTCCAGAAGGTCTGCGTGCCGCTCGCATTATAGGTGCGCATCAGATCGAGCTGGATGACTTCCGGGCTGCGGAAACCCTTCACCATGCCGACCACGACGGGGAAGAAGGAGAGATAGGTGGAAATCAGTGCTTTGGGCAAAAGCCCCGAGAGACCTATGGCGTTCAGGACCACGATGATCATGGGTGCAATTGCCAGGATCGGGATCGTCTGGCTGGCAATGACCCAGGGCATGACGGATTTGTCCATCGCCCGGTTGTGAACGATGCCGATGGCGAGCAGAACGCCCAGCGCCGTGCCTATGACGAAGCCAAGCAGCGTGGACGAGAGCGTTATCCAGGCATGGTAGATGAGGCTGCGCTTCGACGTGATGCGGGTTCCGATCGTCGTTTTCCAGATTTCCGCCATGACCTGATGGGGAGCGGGCAGCACTGGCCGCTCCTGAGCCATCGTATCGCCGACGAGATCGGCAGCAGTCCATTCGCTGCCGGCACGCTGATAGGCGTCGATCTGCCAGGGGGCGTTCAGGTAAACCGTGAAGGCGTACCAGATCAGGATGATTGCGCTCAAAACGATCAGGATCGGTAGTGTCCTGCCGACGGCCGCGCGGCGCAGGAAACCAGGTTGCGAACCGGAAACTGCGAGGCTGACCGCGCTCATTTTCGCGCCTCGCAGCCGGGCTCGCTGTAATCCTGGAAAGGCAGGGGGTGGCGGGGCGTCAAACCACGCCGATCAACGGCAACCGATGGGTTTCTGCGCTGTGTCCCGAAATCAATCATCGCTGTGTCCTGCTCTCAGTCCTTCACGGACGCGATGGGCGATCTGGAGAAACTCCGGTGTTTCGCGGATGTCGAGCGGACGTTCCCTGGGAAGTGGGGATTCGATCACATCCGTCACTCGGCCCGGGCGCGGTGACATGACGATGATCCGGGTCGACAGATAGACCGCCTCGGGAATGGAATGGGTCACGAAGCCAATGGTTTTGCCAGTGCGCGCCCAAAGGTCCAGAAGCTGCTCGTTCAGATGATCGCGTACGATCTCATCGAGCGCGCCGAAAGGTTCATCCATCAGGAGCAGGTCTGCGTCGAAGGCGAGCGCGCGGGCGATGGACGCACGCTGCTGCATGCCGCCTGAAAGCTGCCAGGGGAATTTTTTCTCGAAACCGGCGAGATTGACGAGATCGAGCGTGCGGAAGACGCGCTCTTTCTGTTCAGCCCTGGAATAGCCCATGATTTCGAGCGGCAAGGCGACATTCTGTTCGATTGTGCGCCAGGGGAAAAGGCCGGCCGCCTGGAAAACGTAGCCATAGGCCCGCTTGCGGCGGGCTTCGGCCGGCGTCATGCCGTTGACCCGGATATCGCCCTCCGTCGGCTGCTCCAGATCGGCGATCACCCTCAAAAAGGTGGTCTTGCCGCAGCCGGAGGGGCCGATGAAGGAGACGAACTCGCCCTTTCCGATAACAAGATCGACGTTGGAAAGCGCCTGAACGGGCCCGTCATTGGTCTCGAAGGTCAGGCCGAGGCCGCGGGCTTCGACGACGGTTTCGCCCGAGGCTTTCGATGATGCTTCCTGGGACGCTTCCTGGCGGATGGCTGGGTTGGCGTTCACGTGGTCCATGCCTCCTCAAACGCCGCTTGCCGGGATGCCCGAGCGCTCGACCTTGCGGGGCGCGGTAATCTCCTTCCATTGCGAAAGGGCTTTGTTGACCGACATGTGCGGCTTGCGGCCCACGAATTGGCCATGGCCGGGTTTGGGCTTCACTTCGCCGTCCTCCACCACGATCTCGCCGCGCGACAGAACGGTTTTCGGCAACCCTTTTACCTCGATCCCCTCGAACACGTTGTAATCGATGGCCGATTGCTGGTTTCCGGCGGAGATCGTTTTCGTGGCCTCAGGGTCCCAGATGACGATATCGGCATCGGCCCCTTCCACGATCGCTCCCTTTTGCGGATACATGTTCAGGATCTTGGCGATATTGGTGGAGGTGACGGCCACGAATTCGTTCATGGTCAACCGTCCGGTATTGACGCCATAGGTCCACAGGACCGGCATGCGGTCTTCAAGCCCACCCGTGCCGTTGGGGATTTTGGTGAAATCGCCCACGCCATAGCGCTTCTGCTCGGTGGTGAAGGCGCAATGGTCGGTCGCCACGCATTGCAGCGAGCCTGCCTGCAGGCCTGCCCACAGCGAATCCTGATGCAATTTGTTGCGGAAGGGCGGGCTCATGACCCTTCGTGCGGCATGGTCCCAGTCGGGGTTCGAATATTCGCTTTCGTCCAGAACCAGGTGCTGGATCAAAGGCTCGCCGAAGACGCGCATGCCTTTCTGGCGTGCCCGGCGAATGGCCTCGTGGCTCTGTTCGCAGGAGGTGTGCACCACATAGAGCGGCGTGCCCGCCATATCGGCAATCATGATGGCGCGGTTGGTGGCTTCGCCCTCCACTTCGGGCGGGCGGGAATAGGCATGGGCCTCGGGGCCGTTATTGCCTTCCTCAAGGAGTTTCGACTGAAGCTGCGCGACCACATCGCCATTCTCTGCGTGGACGAGGGGCAGGGCGCCGAGTTCGGCGCAGCGCTGGAAGGACGAATACATCTCGTCGTCATCCACCATCAGGGCGCCCTTGTAGGCCATGAAATGCTTGAAGGAGGTGATGCCTTTCTCGACCACGAGGGGCATTTCGTCGAAGACCTGCTTGTCCCACCAGGTGATGGCCATGTGGAAGGAGTAATCGCATGTCGCGCGCGTCGACTTGTTGTCCCACATGGTGATGGCTTCCAGAAGCGACTGGCCGGGTGCGGGGAGACAGAAATCCACCACCATGGTGGTGCCACCGGCAACGGCCGCGCGCGTTCCACTCTCGAAATCGTCGCTGGAATAGGTTCCCATGAAGGGCATTTCCAGATGGGTGTGAGGGTCGATGCCTCCGGGCATCACATAGCAGCCCGTGGCGTCGATCTCGTGATCGCCGTGGAGGTCGTTGCCGATGGCGACGATCTTTCCGTGCTGGACAAGCACATCCGCCTGCCAGGTCCGGTCAGCCGTGACGATGGTTCCGTTTCTGATCACCTTGGACATCAATTTCCCCTGCTGCGTTTTGTTCGTCGCTTGGTATTGTTGCAAGCATCGGCACTGCCGCTGCCGGCGCAAGGACGGTCTCCTTCCGGACCCTGCGCTGCATTCTCTTGGTGCGCCACCGCCGCACATCCGTCAGGAGCTCGTCGAGCGTCCCGTAGACGGGAACGACGATGGCGAATTCGGCCGGCTTCAATTCGCGCGAAGGCATGCAGGCGGCTTCCACCCGCTGCTGATAATCGGCCGGCGCCCATATGCGGGCAAATTCCAGGAACTGGCCGATCACCGCCTCGCGCAGAGCGTCGATGCGCTCGTAATTGGCGCGGAAAATCGCGAAGGCCGTATAGAGCGCCGTCAGCAGCGACAGGCCGATGATAACGGCCAGTATGCTCATATCGCCGGTGTAGCGCCCGGTGAGCACGGCGTAGAGCCAGGCGCCCAGCGAAAACACGATGAATGTCTTGGATATCCGAAATGCGGTGGACACACCGTCGATCTCGTCGAGATAGCCGGCCTCCGTGGTCTTCTCGATCTCGCGCAGCTTTTTCTTGAACTCGTAGAGGCGCTGGTTCTCTTCGTCTGTGTGCTCTTCGCCGCGCGCTTCGCGCAGGATATCGAAGGCGGTCAGCGTCACATCGTCGATCGCCTTCCAGCCGGAGAGCGGGACGATGGCGGGCGGCAGATAGGCTCCGATACGGTTAAAGACCACGTAGAGGAGGTGAATGCTCGTCAAGAAAAGAAAGAAGATGAGAAGAAGGGCGAAATCGGAGACACCGAGCACGTCGAAGATGGTCTGGTAGTTCTGCACCACCTCGTTCAAAAGATCCGCATTGGGCAGGAAACCTTCCGTGGTGCTGCCGATGTCGGTGAAGCCCGAGACGATGTAGAAAACCACGCCGGAAACGACCAGCCTCGACGTCATGAAGTTCGAGAACCGGATTACGCTTTGAAGCAGGCCTTCTACATCCATCGGCGCCTCACCCCCGGGGCCTTTGTGCCGCTCATCCGCGGCGGAGCTCGAATTCCCTATTCCACGATCTGCGCTGTCTCGACCACGGCGTGGAACAGGACGTCTGCTCCCGCACGCGCCCAATCCCTGGTGATCTCTTCCGCCTCGTTGTGGGAGAGCCCGTCGACACAGGGGCACATCACCATCGCGGTCGGCGCCACCTGGTTGATCCAGCAGGCATCGTGACCGGCGCCCGAAACGATGTCGCGATGCGAGTAGCCGAGCCGTTCGGCCGCGTCGCGGATCGCTTTCACGCAATCCTTGTCGAAGGTAACCGGGGCGAAATGGCCCACCGGCTCCACCGAAAACGAGAGGTCCATCGCATCGCAAATGGTGGCGATGCCGGCTTCGACGCGCGCGCGCATCGTGTTCAGCGTTTTCTCGTCGGGCGAGCGGATGTCGACCGTGAAGACGGTCTTTCCCGCAATGACGTTGCGTGAATTGGGATAGACTTCCACATGGCCTACCGCACCGACGGCATTCGGCTGGTAGTCCATGGCGACCTCGTGCACCAGTTCCATCACGCGGGCCATGGCAAGGCCGGCATTGCGACGTTTGGGCATGGGGGTGGAGCCGGTATGGGCATCCTTGCCCTCGATGGTGACCTGAAGCCACCATAGGCCCTGGCCATGGGTGACGACGCCGATATCCGTGCCCTCGTCCTCGAGGATCGGGCCCTGTTCGATATGCAGTTCGAAAAATGCCCGCATCTTGCGCGCGCCGACGGGCTCGTCGCCCTTCCAGCCGATGCGCTCAAGCTCGTCGCCGAAGCGCTTTCCCTCCGCATCGGTGCGCCCATAGGCCCATTCGAGGTCGTGAACCCCGGCGAAGACACCGGAAGCCAGCATGGCCGGCGCGAAACGCGCGCCTTCCTCATTGGTCCAGTTGGTGACGACAATCGGGTGTTTTGTCCGGATGCCGAGATCGTTCAGCGTGCGGATGATTTCGAGGCCACCAAGCACGCCGAGCACGCCGTCATATTTACCGCCGGTCGGCTGGGTGTCCAGGTGAGACCCCACATAGACGGGCAGGGCGTCGGGGTCGGTGCCCTCACGTCTGGCGAACATCGTTCCCATCGTATCGACGCCCATTTCGAGGCCCGCATCCTCGCACCATTTCTTGAAAAGGGTGCGTCCTTGCGCGTCGGCGTCGGTCAGCGTCTGGCGGTTGTTGCCGCCGGCGACACCGGGCCCGATCTTCGCCATCTCCATGAGGGTGTCCCAGAGACGGTCGGCGTTGATCCTGAGGTTTTCGCCCGGTGCAGCCATGTTGCGGTATTCCCCCTATTTCAGTTCCACTTCGACAAACGACATGGGCCGGTCGCCGCCATTGATCACATTATGCTCGACGCCCTCGTTACGCCGGTAGCAGACGCCGGCCTCCAGATTGTTGCGGACGGTCTCGCCGCCCGGCAGTTCCAGATGGAAGGCGCAGGGCGTCAGCGTGGTGATGACGTAGTCCATGCCATGGCGGTGCCAGCCCGTTTCCGCGCCGGGCTCGAAATCCCAGCGCGTCACACGCACCCGCGCGTCGTCGATCAACACCTCGTGGGTGGCCTGCGGTTTTTCGTTGGCCATGTCAGTCCACCATCCGCAGAACGTCGCGCAGATTGTCGATCATTTCGTCGATCTGGCCCTTGGTGATGATGAGCGGCGGCGAAAGCGCGATGATGTCGCCGGTCGTGCGGATCAAGAGACCGCGTTCGAAGGCTTTCAGGAAGGCGGAGAAGGCGCGCTTGGTGGGCTCGCCCGGAATGCTTTCAAGCTCGATGGCGCCGACAAGGCCGATATTGCGAATGTCGATCACATGTGGTTCGCCCTTCAGGGAGTGGAGGGCATCCGCCCAGTGGTCGGAGAGTTCCGAGGCGCGGGTGAGAAGCCCTTCTTCCTGATAGGTGTCGAGCGTGGCCAGACCCGCCGCGCAGGCAATCGGATTGCCCGAATAGGTGTATCCGTGGAAGAACTCGATCATGTGCTCGGGGCCGTTCATGAAGGCGTCGTGGATTTCCTTCTTAACGAAGACGGCACCCATGGGGATGACGCCGTTGGTGACACCCTTGGCCGTGGTCATGATGTCGGGGACAACGCCAAAATAATCGGCTGCAAAAGGTGCGCCGAGACGGCCGAAACCGGTGATGACCTCATCGAAGATCAGGAGAATGCCATGCTTGTCGCAAATCTCGCGCAGGCGCTTCAGATAGCCCTTCGGTGGAATAAGAACGCCTGTGGAACCGGCAACCGGCTCGACGATGACGGCGGCGACCGTGGAGGCGTCATGCAGCGTGACGATGCGTTCGAGTTCGTCGGCAAGATCTGCGCCATGCTCCGGCTCGCCACGCGTGAAGGCGTTCTTGGCGGGCAGGTGGGTGTGGGGCAAGTGGTCGACACCGGTCAGAAGGGTGCCGAACATCTTGCGGTTGGAGACGATGCCGCCGACCGAAATGCCGCCGAAATTCACGCCATGATAGCCGCGCTCACGCCCGATCAGGCGGAAGCGCGAACCATCGCCCCTGGCGCGGTGATAGGCGAGCGCGATCTTGAGCGCGGTTTCCACCGATTCGGAGCCCGAATTGGTGAAGAACACATGGTCCATACCTTCCGGCGACATGGCCGCAAGACGGTTGGCGAATTCGAATACGATGGGATGGCCCATCTGGAAGGCGGGCGCGTAATCGAGCTCCGCCGCCTGCTTCTGGATCGCCTCGGTGATCTTCGGACGGCAGTGGCCTGCGTTGACGCACCAAAGACCTGCCGTGCCGTCCATCACCTTGCGGCCATCGTCGGCGGTGTAATGCATATCCTGCGCGGCGACCAGCATGCGCGGCGCCTGCTTGAACTGACGGTTCGCCGTGAACGGCATCCAGAACGCCGATAGGTCGTTCGGCTTCTTGTTAAGCCTGTCGAGCATGACCAAGCTTCCCCTGATTGTTGTTGCGCTCGGCTTGTCCCGGCCAATGCTTGGTGCTTTGCATCGAGTTATGCTACGCAAAATTTGACCGTTTGGACAAACGTTAACACCGCCATGTGGGCGGTCAAGAGGATTGTAGGGCAAATGTTTTGGGGCGGGCGCACTCCACAGTGGACTAATCGAGTGGTCCAGAGGCGGAAATTTCTTTTAGCTTCCAGTCATGCACTGGCACTTTGCTCTACCGTCGGATGTGCAGGCCGCAGGGTGGGGAGACAGTGATGGACGGGAAAGTTACCCCCAAGCGTACGCGTATCCAGCGCGAGAAGCGCGAACTGATCCGGGAGGCAGCGCTTGAGGTTTTCTCCCAATACGGGTTCAGAGGTTCCACGATCGACCAGATCGCGGAAGCGGCGGGCATGTCGAAGCCCAATCTCCTTTATTATTTCAAGAACAAGGAAGAGATTTTTGCGACTTTGATTCAGCGCTTGCTGGAGACATGGCTGGCGCCGCTCAAGGAGATGGATGCTGAAGGCGAGCCGCAGACGGAGATTCGTTCCTACATTCGCCGCAAGATCGAGATGGCACGCGATTTTCCGCGCGAAAGCCGCCTGTTTGCCAATGAGATTCTACAAGGCGCGCCGCGCATCCTGCCGATGCTCGAGGGCGAGCTGAAGGCGCTGGTGGATGAAAAAGCAGCTGTTATCGGGCAGTGGATGCGGGAGGGAAAGCTCAAGAAGAGCGATCCCTATCACTTCATTTTCGCAATCTGGGCCACCACCCAGCATTATGCCGATTTCGACGTTCAGGTTCGCGCCGTGCTGGGGCCGGTAAGGGGCGGAGAAGGGCGCTTTGAGGATGCCGCACGGTTCCTGGAAGGGCTGTTTCTTGGATAAATGCAACCTGGGGCTGTTCGTTTCGGTCAGCTTCGTCTAGGTTGCGCGCCCGGCAGGAGAGGCTTGTTCCTTTTAACGTAAGCGAGGCGTGTTGATGACGGGTGGGGGAAAAAGGCCGCTTTCAGGCGGTCTGCTGGTCGCCGCAATCGCTGTTTTGGGCCTGGGGGGCGCTGTGGACGAAGCCGCTGCTTCCGACGCGCTCGACCGCCTCAAGGCGATCCATCAAATGGTGATGGATCCCGCACAGACCTTCAGTATCCGCGCCACGCTTGGCGAACTCGATGAAATTGAACCGGGGCTTGCCGAGAGCGATATCGAGGCGCGCGGGGAGCTCAACTATCTGCGCGGTTTCGTGCTGTTCCGGGCCGGTCGGGCTGAGGAGTCGCTGCCCCCGAGCCAGGAGGCGTTGCGGATCGACGCCCAAAGCCCGTTCCTGGCCCCGCGCGAGCGGTCGCGCTTTTTCTATCATCTGGCCAGCCAGGCAGAAGATCTGGCCGAGTGGGACATTGCCATCGCTTCCTACCGGAAAGCGATTGCGCTGTTCGATGATGATCCCGAGGTCTCAGAGGATCAGCGCCTGGGCACGCGCGAACGTCTTGCCTATTGCCTGCATGAGGCCGGAGATTTCGCCGGTGCTCTTGAAATCAACCGTCAGGTTCTGGCCGGCGGCGAAACACTTTTCGGATCGGACAGCGAGAAATTGCTCGTTGTCATCACCAACATGGCGCAGAACGCGCACGGACTGGAGCAACCCGACGTGGCCGACAAGTTCTTACAACGACGGCTCGATATTGCGAGCAGGCATGGCAATGAGAGGCATATTGATGAAAGCCTCTTCCAACTCGGTGTGGTGGCCTTCGAACAGGGGCAGACAGAGCAGGCCGAGACGTTCATGAAGAGGCGTCTGAAACTCGCCGAGGCAAGCGGCGACCAGGAACGGATCGCGGATGCCCGCGAAGCGCTCGATGTCCTTCACGAAAAGATGGGTAAATAAAGCGCGCAGGCCTTGTCTGCTTTCGCTGGCGTTTGCGCATTCCATTTGCATCGGCAAGGTCCCATATAAGCGGAACCCGATATTTCATCTTTCGAGACCTGCCATGCGATTTGTTTCCCGAATTCTCACCGCTTCGCTGTTTGCTTCAGCATTTGTCGTCATGCCCGCTTCGGCCGAAAAGGTCGGCGAGGTCGGCGTGGACTGGCTGGGTAACGACATTATCGTCGAGGCGATACACGATCCCGAGGTGGAGGGCGTGACCTGCCACGTCACCTATTTCGATCGCGGCGTCATCGACCGGCTGCAAAAAGGCAACTGGTTCGAAGACCCCTCCAATTCGGCCATCGCCTGCCAGCAGACCGGGCCTATCGTGATCGGCGATATCGATCTTGGCGAAGGCGGTGAAGAGGTTTTCAAGCAGCGCCAGTCGCTGATCTGGAAGTCCGTGGTCGTCAAGCGCATCTATGATGAGAAGAACAATACGCTCATCTATCTCTCGCATTCGCGCCAGGTGCAGGACGGCTCAGCTAAGATGGCGATATCGACCGTGCCTCTCTATGGGCAGGACGTGACCTGGAAGAACAAGAAGTAGCCTGAAACCAGGGAGGGGCGGCGAGTGTCGCCCCTGTAGTATTTCGTTGTCAAGTGACCTCACCTGACATCCGTTGATTCCGCCTCACAAGAAACGTTCTGGCCCGGCTTCATTGCCGATCGACAAGCGGCTCCAGCCCGTAAGGGCACCACCAGTATAACCGGCGTACGCAGTTGCCCTGAGCATCCCCGAAAGCATGGTATGTGCGTTTGAAGCGTTTTTCATCGATGCCGAAGAGTGAAGCGACCTCGGCAATCTGGAAATCGTTGAGGCCGGCTTTCGCCAAATCCCCGAAATAGATTTTGGAAACGAAACCGTTATCATCGAAATCGAGGCAGTGGCGGAAGAAGGAAAGCTCCTCGCTGCTCAGGCTCGAAAGATGCGATGAGACGAATTTCTGATTACTCCTGCAGAACTCGTCGAAATCTTCAAGTGATCTGATCATGATATGCCTCACATACAATTTATAAGGGAAATCAGATCAATTATATATCATCTATGGTTGAATTTCTACCCGCTAGGGAATGGCATGCTGCCTCTCTTATCAAGGATAGGCTGTTCGCCGCATCTCATTGTTTTTCAGGGCGGATGGCTCAGCCATCGAGATAGGCATAGGCGCCTGTCGCCGTGAAGGCGAGGCGCGGATCGCCCTTTGCGCGCATCTCAACCCGAAGATAGGCCATACGGCGACCGTTCGACAGGAGATCGACGCGGATCGAGACAGGCCCAGGCTTAAGCGGCCGGATGAAATGCGTCGTCATGTCCACCGTGGTGCAGGGGCGGAAACGACCATTGGCAGCGGCAATGGCGGCAACGGCGCAGGTGTCGGCTGCCGATGCGGTTGCCTGACCGCAGATGACGCCGCCCGCATGCGCGAGGTCGCGGTTCTCGGGCAGCAGAAAATCTCCGCCTCCGTCATCGGCGGAGAGCGCTTCTATGCCAAGCGCGGCAATCCATGGTGCAAATACGCTCTGCAAAGTGTTTGCGGCCACTTCGAGCGCTGTTTCGGACGCGATATCCTCGCTCATCTTCCTCTCCCTTGGATAAAAGCGTTACAAAATATTGCCTAGTTTTATATTTTTCGTTACATTTTGGCGTACGGGTATGCAACCCGCCCCTGAGCCGCGCGCGAGCATGGAGGAGAAGCGATGTACAGCCAAGGGCTTATCGGCGCGAAGACCGATACGACGGAGGACGAGGCCTTTCTCGTGGCCTTTCAGGCGCGGATCGATGCCGAGGAGAAGATCGAGCCCAACGATCCGATGCCGGAAGGCTATCGTCGCACGCTGATCCGCCAGATCGGTCAGCACGCCCATTCCGAGATCGTGGGCATGCTGCCGGAGGGCAACTGGATCACGCGTGCGCCGTCGCTGCGCCGCAAGGCAGCGCTTCTGGCCAAGGTGCAGGACGAGGGCGGACACGGGCTCTATCTTTATTCCGCCGCCGAGACGCTTGGCGTGTCACGGGAGGAGATGACGGAGGAGCTTCTTTCAGGCAAGGCGAAATACTCGTCCATCTTCAACTATCCGACGCTGACCTGGGCCGATATTGGCGCCATCGGCTGGTTGGTCGACGGCGCGGCGATCATGAATCAGATTCCGCTTTGCCGCTGCTCGTACGGTCCCTATGCGCGGGCCATGATCCGGGTGTGCAAGGAAGAGAGCTTTCACCAGCGCCAGGGCTACGAGATCATGATGACGCTGGCGCGCGGCGCGCCTGAGCAGAAGGAGATGGCGCAGGACGCGCTGAACCGCTGGTGGTGGCCCTCTCTCATGATGTTCGGCCCGCACGATGCCGACAGCCAGCATGGCGATCAATCGATGAAGTGGAAGATCAAGCGGTTCACCAATGACGAACTCAGGCAGAAATTTGTCGACGCCACGGTTCCGCAGGGCGAGTTCATTGGCCTGACGTTCCCCGATCCTGAGCTCAAATGGAACGAGGAGAAGGGCGCTTATGATTTCGGCGCCATCGACTGGGATGAATTCTGGCGTGTGGTGAAGGGCCACGGGCCGATGAACCGCGAGCGACTGGCGGCCCGGCAGAAGGCCTGGGACGACGGCGCCTGGGTGCGCGAAGCGGCGCTGGCGCATGCCGAAAAACGCAAGGCGCGCCGTGAGGCGGCAAAAATGGCTGCGGAGTGAGAGATATGACCAGGAACCAGATTCCCCTTTGGGAAGTCTTCATCCGCCCACGCAACGGGCTTGCCCACAAGCATTGTGGCTCTGTGCATGCCGCCGACGAGGTCATGGCGCTGCAAGCGGCCCGCGATGTCTACACGCGGCGCGGCGAGGGCACCTCCATCTGGGTGGTGCCGTCCGCGGCGATCACCGCTTCGGACCCCGAGAACAAGGCGGAGAATTTCGAGCCGGCCCTCTCCAAGGTCTATCGCCACCCGACCTTCTACGAAATCCCCGAAGAAGTGGGGCATATGTGATGGCGGCGACGGTTTCCCGCGAGGTGCTGACGGCTTTCCTGCTCAGGCTTGCCGACGATCACCTGGTCATCGGCCACCGGCTTTCGGAATGGTGCGGCCATGCGCCAATGCTTGAGGAAGACCTCGCCATGCCGAATATGGCGCTCGATCTCATCGGTCAGGCGCGGGCGCTTTATCAATATGCTGGCGAGGTGGAAGGCAAAGGGCGTGACGAGGATCAGATCGCCTATCTGCGCCGCGAGCGCGACTATGTGAATTGCCTGCTTGCGGAACGCGAGAATGGCGATTTTGCCCATACCATGCTGCGACAGCTCTATTTCGCGGCTTTCATGCAGCCCTTGTGGCAGGGCATGCTTTCGTCCAGCGACGCGCATCTGGCGGGTATTGCCGCCAAGGCGGAAAAAGAGGTCGCCTATCATGTCCGCCATGCTGGCGAATGGGTTGTGCGGCTTGGCGACGGGACGCCGGAGAGCACGCGGCGCATGCGGGCTGCGGTGGATGCTTTGGCGCCCTATGTGGACGAACTTTTCGAAAGCGACGATGTGACGGCTGCGATTGTGAAGGCCGGGATTGCACCCGACCCGGCAACGCTGCGTCCGTCCTTCGAGGCGATTGTTGGGCCGATCTTCGCGGAAGCCGGGCTTGAATGGGTCGAAGCGTCCTATGGCCAGACAGGCGGTCGCCAGGGACGCCATGGCGAGGCGCTGGGGTATCTTCTTGCCGATCTGCAGCACATGCAGCGCACCTATCCGGGAATGGTGTGGTGAGCGGACTGTCGGCAAAAGAAGCAGCCTGCAGACCACAGGGGGGTGGGGAAGCACTCTTCGCTGAAGAGCGTGCCTATCGCGCGGCGGCCTGCGTGGTCGATCCGGAAATTCCGGTCGTCACCATCGCGGATCTGGGCATCCTGCGTTCGGTGACCATGGAAGGCGATACCGCAGTCGCGCGTGTCACGCTCACCTATACGGGATGCCCGGCTGTGCTTGCCATCGAACTTGCGGTGGAAGCGGCGTTGCGCGATGCGGGTTTCAAGCCGCGCGTCGAGCGGGTCATCACTCCCGCCTGGAGCACGGACTGGATCACCCAGGAGGGCCGGGAAAAGCTGCGTGCCTATGGCATCGCGCCACCGGCGAAGGCCTCGAATTCCGTTCGCGCCCTGTTTGGCGAAACGGAGGTGGCTTGTCCACGCTGCGGCTCGCACGCGACCGCACGCATTTCCGAATTCGGCTCCACGGCCTGCAAGGCGCTGTATCGCTGCACGGCCTGTCACGAGCCCTTTGATTATTTCAAATGTATCTGAGGTGAGGATGGCACCGCGTTTTCACGACCTGAAAGTGGCTTCTATCGAACGGCAGACGCCGGAAGCCGTGGCGATTGCCTTCGAAGTGCCCGCGGATTTCGCGGAGGCCTTCGCTTTTACGCCCGGGCAGTATCTGACGCTGTCGGCCGAGATCGACGGGCAGGAGGCGCGTCGTTCCTATTCCATCTGTTCCGCACCCGGCGATCCGTTTCTCCGCGTCGGTGTGAAGAAGGTCGCCGACGGACGCTTTTCCTCCTTCGTGAACGATGTTCTGAGTGTCGGGGATACGATCCGCGTGATGCCGCCGCAGGGCCGCTTCACGGCGCTGAAGGGCGAGCGGCACGACTATCTGCTTTTTGCGGCGGGCTCGGGCATTACGCCGATGCTTTCCATTGCGCGGACGGTTCTGGCGCATGAACCGGACAGCACAATTACGCTGGTCTATGGCAATCGTTCGACCGAGACGATCATGTTCCTTGAAGAACTGAATGACCTCAAGGACCGCTATATGGGGCGTTTCACGCTCATTCATCTCTTGTCGCGCGAGGCGCAGGATGTTGCGCTTTTCAACGGGCGTATCGATGCCGGGCGGGTTCGCGAACTCGCCGGTGGCGGGCTCATCGAACCGGCGGAGATGGATGGCGTGTTCCTGTGCGGTCCAGGTGAGATGATCGAGGCCGTTTCCGGCGTTCTTCAGGAGATGGGCGTCGAGCGTGACCGCATTCGTTTTGAACGCTTCACGCCTTCGGGCGAGGCGCCGGCCCCGCGCAAAGCCTCGCAGGCGGCGCGCGAAGCCGTTGAGGAAGGTGTTGCCGTGGAAGTGGTGGTCGATGGAGTGCGCCGCAGCTTCTCCATGCAGGATGCGGACAACACGGTTCTGGACGCCGCCCACAAAGCGGGTATCGACCTGCCTTACTCATGCGCTGGCGGTATGTGCTGCACCTGCCGTTGCCGGGTCGTGGAGGGCGGTTCGGAGATGGCCGTTAATTTCTCACTGGAACCCTGGGAAGTGGAGGCGGGTTTCACCCTTGCTTGCCAAACCCGGCCTACATCGCAGAAGCTGGTGCTCGATTTCGACGCGGCCTGAAGGCCGATCGTTTAAAGCACGCCGATATCGAAGCCGGACGAGACGAAATCGATGACGAGCTTCACGTTCAGCGCGACGATGATGGCCGCGATCAGCGCGGCCGTTGTGATGAGCCATAAGGGGGCACGCAAGCTTCCCATCTTGCGCCGGTCGGCGGTGAACTGCACCAGCGGAATCACCGCGAAGGAGAGTTGAAGGCTGAGCACCACCTGGGTCAGGATCAAAAGGCGCCCGGTGCCGCTTGCGCCATAATAAATGGTGGCGATCGCTGCCGGAACGATGGCGATGGCTCGCGTCACCAGCCGACGCAGCCAGGGCTTGATGCGCATGTTGATGAAGCCCTCCATCACCGCCTGGCCTGCCAGTGTCGCGGTAACGGTCGAATTCAGGCCACTGCACAAAAGCGCAATGCCAAACAGGATGGGGGCGAGGGCGGAACCG
The DNA here is from genome assembly GCF_000300515.1 of Nitratireductor indicus C115. Taxonomy (GTDB): domain Bacteria; phylum Pseudomonadota; class Alphaproteobacteria; order Rhizobiales; family Rhizobiaceae; genus Nitratireductor; species Nitratireductor indicus. The sequence continues at coordinate 141,590 of NZ_AMSI01000003.1, read as the reverse complement.
AGAAGCGGCTCGAGAAGTGTATGGGCTTCGGCGATGTCGGTCACGTCGGTGCGACCAGTGGAATGAAATACGGCGGCCGCAAGAATGAGGATCGACGCATTGATAAGCAGGGCGAACATGAGCGCCAGCGTCGAATCCAGTGTCGCGAAGCGCAATGCTTCGCGTTTCTCTGCGTCGCTCGAACCCCAGGCCCGGGTCTGGACGATGGCCGAGTGCAGATAGAGATTGTGCGGCATGACGGTCGCGCCGAGAATGCCAAGCGCGAGATACAGCATGTCCGGATCGGTGACGATGTCGGTCGTCGGCGCGAAGCCGCGGATCACGGCACCCCATTGCGGATCGGCAAGGCCGATCTGGACGGCAAAGCACAAGGTGATGACAGCCAGCAACGCCATAACCATGGCTTCCAGATAGCGGAAGCCAATGCGCTGCAGGTAGAGGATCAGGAACACGTCGAGCGCAGTCACGACGACACCGATCTCAAGCGGCAGGCCGAAGATCAGATTGAGGCCGATGGCCGTGCCGACCACCTCGGCGATATCGGTCGCAATGATCGCGGTTTCGGCAAGAAGCCATAGCGGATAGGCCGTCCAGCGGGGATAGGCGTCGCGGCAAGCCTGCGCGAGGTCGCGGCCGCTGGCGATCGCAAGCCGGCGCGCAGAGTGCTTGCAGGATCACCGCCATCAGGTTGGACACGAGCGCCACGACAAGCAGCGCATATCCGAACTTCGAGCCACCGGCGATGGATGTCGCCCAGTTGCCGGGGTCCATATAGCCCACCGCCACCATGTAGCCGGGGCCGACAAAGGCGGCGAAGCGGCGAATGCGGCTGGCCGATGGGCGAATCTGGATGGAACGGTGGACATCCGAAAGCGCAGCATCGCCGCGACTGTTGCGCCAGCCGCCTTCCGGAGACTTGTCCGAGGAAATCTTTGATGAAACGTGATCGAGCACGGTTGCTCTTTAATGCAAATGAATTTCAAAAGCGATAATGCATTGCGCGCGCTTGTGCAAGGGGCGCCCGGAGCTGACAGAACGGAAACGGGGACGGCGCTGGCTCTACGGCTTCATATGGGGATCGAAAGCCGATGCGGCGCGACGACGTTATTGCGGGCGCAGGCGGCGGGCGGTTGAGCCCGCCTCTCGCAGCCCGATGTGCCGGATCGTCCGCGCCCGGCTGGAATTGTCAGTTCGACAGAAGGCGCTTGCGCTGGTCGAATTCCTCGGCGTCGATCTCGCCGCGGGCAAACCGCTCCTTGAGAATGTCGAGAGCCTTGTCGTTATTGTCTGTTGAGGCCGGTGCTCCGAAAAGGCCGAGGGCCCGCAGGACAAGAACGACGGCCACCACAAGGGCGGCAAGCAGGATGAGCATGAAGAGCAGGCCGAAAATCATCCCGAACCCGCTGCCATAACCGCCGTCCCACATCATGCCGGGACCGTGGTAATATCGGTCAGCCGGACCCGATTGGGCGAGGGCAGTCGTAACGCCAGACAACAGCAACGCCAGTAGTGCAAGCGCACGCGAAACAAGCTGCAAACACGAAATCATGGCAGTCTCCTTTCATGATGGCTGGATCGCCTGAAGGAGAGGAAGAATGCGCCGATCGCTACCTGCGGGCCTTGATACGGATCAAGACCCGGCAGCGAGGATGGAGGGGAGGCGGATGCGGCGGAATTCCTACCGTTTTTCGCGAATGTCGGTCAGGGTACGGGTGGGCGTGATCGCTTCGGGGTCGAGCCGGATCTCGATCAGGGCGGGCTTGCCGCTGGCGCGGGCTCGCTCGAAGGCCGGGGCGAATTCGGCGGTCGCTTCCACACGTTCGCCATGGCCGCCATAGGCAAGGGCGAGGGCGGCGAAGTCGGGATTGCGGATATCTGTGCCTGAAACCCGGCCGGGATATTCGCGCTCCTGATGCATGCGGATCGTGCCGAAAATGCCGTTGTTGACCACGATCACGATGATCGGCAGGTTCTCCTGAACGGCGGTGGCGAACTCCTGACCGTTCATCATGAAGCAGCCGTCGCCCGCAAAGGCGATCACCTCCCGCTCGGGAAACAGCGCCTTGGCCGCAACTGCGGCTGGCGTGCCATAGCCCATGGAACCGGACGTCGGCGCGCCCTGCGTTGCGAAGCGGCGGAAGCGATGGAAGCGGTGAACCCATGTGGCGTAATTGCCTGCGCCATTCGTCAGGATCGCGTCTTCGGGCAACATCTTTTCCAGATAGGCCATGATCGGCCCCATCTGCACGGCGCCGGGTCCCTTTTCGGGCGGTGTCGACCAGTCGAGATAAGACTGGTGGAGTTGCCTGGTCTCATCCGCCCAAGGCTTGTTGCTGGCCGCCGGCAGCGATGCGAAGGCCTTGGCGAAGGCTGCGCTGGAGGCGTTGATGGCAAGGGTGGGGCGGTATACGCGACCAAGTTCGCCGGCATCAGAATGGACATGAACGAGCTTCTGGTCCGGATAGGGGCTTTTCAGAAGCGTGTAGTCGGAGGACGGCATTTCGCCGAAACGGCCGCCGACGAGTAGAACCAGATCGGCACCCTTGATCGCGGCCGCGAGCTTCGGGTTGGGGCCGATGCCCACATCGCCGGCATAGGATGGGTGCAGGTGATCGAAGAGCATCTGTCGCCGGAAGGAGCAGCCGACGGGCAGCGCCCAGGCTTCCGCCGCCTTCTGGATGGCGGTGACCGAGGCTTCATCCCAGCGCGTTCCGCCCAGGATGACAAAGGGGCGCTCGGCGCTTTTCAGGAGAGCGGCAAGCTCGTCCATCTGGGCAGCGCCCGGTTCCGTCTCGACCGGGGTCCAGGCTTGCGCTTCCGGGGCTTCCACCACACTCGTCAGCATGTCCTCGGGAAGCGCGATGACAACGGGGCCGGGGCGCCCCGACGTGGCAACGGAAAAGGCGCGGGTGAGGATTTCGGGTATGCGGCTCGCATCCTCGATCTCGGTCGCCCATTTGGCGATTGGGCCGAAGAAGGCGCGGTAATCGACTTCCTGAAAGGCCTCGCGTTCGCGCGCATGACTTGCGATCTGTCCGATGAAAAGGATCATCGGGATCGAATCCTGCATGGCAATGTGGATGCCGGGCGAGGCATTGGTGGCACCGGGGCCGCGCGTTACGAAACAGATGCCGGGTTTGCCGGTGAGCCGTCCGTGACAATCGGCCATCATGGCCGCGCCGCCTTCCTGGCGGCATACGATGTTGCGGATGTTGGAATCGTGAAGCGCATCAAGGACGGCGAGATAGCTTTCGCCGGGAACGCTGAAGACGCGGTCGACGCCATTGGCCTCAAGGCAATCGACAATGAGCTGGCCGCCGGTTTTCATTCTTCGCCTTCTCCGATTTCGCTCAGGATTTCCGCCGTATGTTCGCCGAGCCTCGGGCTCGGTCTTCCGTAGACCGGTGGTGTCGCCGACATCAGCATGGGAGCACGGACCGAGGGCAGCATGTTGCCGTGCCCATCGTCCAGTTCCATGCGCATGCCGCGTGCGATGGTCTGCGGATCGTCGAACATTTCTCCGATGGTGTTTATCGGGCTCGCGGGGACGGCGTTCGCATCGAGCTTTTCCAGAAGCGGGGCCTTGTCCCATTCGGCAAGCCTCGCCACGACCGCTTCCCGCAGCGCGACGCGGTTTTCAACACGTGCCGGATTGGTAGCGAAGCGCGCATCGCCGGGCAACTCGTCCAGCCCGACAATGGTGCAAAAGCGCTGGAACTGGCCATCATTGCCGACCGCGAGGATGATGTGGCCATCGCGCACCGGCAGCACCTCATAGGGTGCGATGTTCATGTGGGCATTGCCCATCTGCACCGGCGAATTGCCCGAAACGAGATAGTTGAGGTTCTGGTTGGCGAGCACCGAGATCTGCGCGTCGAACAGCGCCATGTCGATATGCTGGCCTTCGCCGGTGGCCTCGGCATGGCGCAGCGCGGCCTGAATGGAGATCACCGAATAGAGCCCGGTGAAGATGTCGCTGACCGCGACGCCGACCTTCTGTGGCTCGCCACCCGGTGCACCGGTAATCGACATCAGGCCCGACATGCCCTGGATGATGAAATCATAGCCGGCGCGCGGCGCATAGGGGCCGGTCTGGCCGAAGCCTGTGATGGAACAATAGACGAGACGCGGATTGATTGCCTTCAGGCTCTCGTAATCGAGGCCGTATTTTTTCAACCCGTCCAGCTTGAAATTCTCGATGACCACGTCGGCCGTGGCAATCAGCTTCCTGAGCTTTGCGGTATCCTCAGGGTTGGAGAAATCCAGCGCTACGGAGCGCTTTCCCCGGTTGCAGGCGTGATAATAGGCGGCGGAAAGGTTTTCGCCATCCTCGCCCATCACAAAGGGGGGACCCCATTTGCGGGTATCATCGCCGCCATTGGGATTTTCCACCTTGATGACATCGGCGCCGAGGTCGGTAAGAAGCTGGCCCGCCCAGGGGCCTGCGAGAATGCGCGCGAGTTCGATGACGCGAACGCCTTTCAAGGGTGGGTTTGCCATGATCCTCCACGGCCCTTCTGAAGAAATGCGCTTCCTGAGTAGCAAAGCTCCCTTGGGGCGACCAGACGAGGAGACTGCATTATTTCCGCATCAATTGATGATTTTTTCGATCCAAGTTTCCTTCGATCCAGCTCAGAAGGTCGCGCATGGCCTCATCGGCTTCGGGTTCGTTCAGGGTTTCATGGCGGGCCAGCGGATAAAGCCTGATCGTGACATCGCCAAAGCCGTTTCGCTTCAGAATATCGGCAGTGCGCTGCACGATTCTGCCGCCGCCGGTCGACGGGTCGGCCCCGCCGCCAACCAGATGCAGGGGCAGATCCTTGCGGGCTGCATTGTATTCGTTGCGGCTGGCGGCGATCAGGCTGAGCTCGAAGAGCACAGTCCAGACGCCGATGGACACATCGAACCCGCAAAGCGGATCCCGGACATAGCGGTCCACTTCCTCGGGGACGCGCGACAGCCAGTCGAATTCCGTACGGCGCTGCGGAAATGCGCGTGCCCAGCTTCCGAAAGTAAGCCTGGGAACAAGGCGGGAGGGAACGTCAGAGCCAAGCCGGAAACGCTCGACCGCGAGAACAGCCTTGCCGGCGAGGGCTTCCAGGCGTGTGGCGAAGGGCGCATTCCAGGAGGCCACTCCGGCAATGCGGCGTGAATGGCGCAATGCATAGGTGAGGGCGATCATGCCGCCCATGGAGTGACCGAACACGAAAACGGGAAGGCCGGGCCAAATGCTTGCGATGTGATCATGCACAGCTCCGACATCGGCAAGGATAGTGTCTGCATTTGCACCCGGGCCGAAATGGCCGAGGGGAGCGCCCTGAGCCTTCGTACCGCCATGGCCGCGGTGATCGTGGGCGAGAACGTGGAAACCGTGTGCGGAGAGAAAAGTCGAAAGCCGGGCGTAACGCCCGGCATGTTCGGAAAGCCCGTGGTTGACCTGCACGATCGCCCGCGCGGGGCCCTGAGCCGTTTTCCTGAGGAGCCTCAGATCGGCGCCGCTCGGACTGGTCAGCCGCATTTCACCGTCGAACGTCATCGAGCCTCCACCATCCCCTCCTGCTATGCCCATTGGCATCCTCTACTGGCATGCATTGCCCCGCTGCTCTCTTTGGCCTACATACGCGGGCGCGTCGGGTCCCCAATTCGCCACGACGCCACTCAGACCTGATCCCGATTCGACCTGATACGGAGCGCGACGAGCCAAATGGCACGCCAATTCATCTATCACATGTCCGGCCTCAACAAGAGTTTCGGTGCCAAGAAGGTTTTGGAGAACGTCCATCTCTCCTTCTACCCGGACGCGAAGATCGGCATTCTCGGCCCCAACGGCGCCGGTAAGTCGACCGTCCTGAAGATCATGGCGGGGCTCGACAAGGAGTTCACCGGCGAAGCATGGCTTGCCGAGGGCGCGACCTGCGGATACCTGCCGCAGGAACCTGAGCTCGATCCCGCGCTCAACGTGCTCGGTAACGTGATGGAAGGTGTCGCCGCCAAGAAGGCGGTGCTCGACCGCTACAACGAGCTGATGATGAATTATTCCGACGAGACCGCGGATGAGGCATCGCAGCTTCAGGACCAGATCGACAGCCAGAACCTGTGGGATCTCGATTCCCAGGTAGAAATGGCCATGGAGGCGCTGCGCTGCCCGCCGGGCGAGACCACCATCGACAATCTGTCGGGCGGCGAAAAGCGCCGTGTGGCGCTCTGCCAGCTCTTGCTGCGCCAGCCGGACCTGCTCCTCCTCGACGAGCCGACCAACCATCTCGACGCCGAGACGACGGCCTGGCTCGAAAAGCATCTGCGCGAATATCCGGGCGCGGTGCTGATCATCACCCACGATCGCTATTTCCTGGACAATGTCACGGGCTGGATTCTCGAGCTCGACCGTGGCCGCGGCATTCCCTACGAGGGCAATTACACGGCCTATCTGGAAGCCAAGGCCAAGCGCATGGCGCAGGAAGGGCGCGAGGAAGCCGCCCGCGAGAAGGCGCTGGCGCGCGAGCGCGAGTGGATCGCGGCAAGCCCCAAGGCACGCCAGGCCAAGTCCAAGGCACGTATCCGCGCCTATGACGAGTTGGTGCGTGCTGCCGGGGACCGGCGCCCGGGCGATGGCCAGATCGTCATTCCTTCCAGTGAGCGCCTGGGCTCGGTGGTGATCGAGGCCGAGGGGCTGAACAAGGGGTTTGGCGACCGGCTTCTGATCGACGGTCTCGACTTCAAGCTACCGCCCGGCGGCATAGTCGGCGTCATCGGTCCCAACGGCGCGGGCAAGACCACGCTTTTCCGCATGCTGACGGGGAAGGAACAGCCCGATTCAGGCGCGATCCGCGTCGGCGACACGGTGAAGCTTTCCTATGTCGATCAGAGCCGCGATGCGCTCGATCCCGACAAGACCGTCTGGGAAGAGATTTCGGGCGGCAACGACGTCATCAAGCTCGGCAAGCACGAGATGAACAGTCGCGCCTATTGCTCCTCCTTCAACTTCAAGGGCGGAGACCAGCAGCAGAAGGTGGGATCGCTTTCGGGCGGTCAGCGCAACCGTGTGCACATGGCCAAGCTCCTGAAGGAGGGCGGCAATGTTCTCCTGCTCGACGAACCGACCAACGATCTCGACACCGAGACGCTGGCGGCGCTGGAAGATGCGCTGGAGAATTTTGCCGGCTGTGCCGTCATCATCTCGCATGACCGCATGTTCCTCGACCGTCTGGCGACGCATATCCTCGCCTTCGAGGGCGACAGCCATGTGGAATGGTTCGAGGGTAATTTCGAGGACTACGAGCAGGATAAAATTCGCCGTCTCGGCCCCGACAGCGTGAACCCGAAGCGGGTCACCTACAAGCGCCTGACGCGCTGACCAGGACACTTCCGAAAGGGCCGTTTTTCCCCGCGTTGCAAGGCGTTGGGGAAGATCGGCCTTTTCCTTTGCGCCTCCATTCCGCCCCATTGGCATTCTCTTAGGGTGTTACGGCTAGTCTCAGGCCGTGATGAGCGGGGAGCCTGTGTCACCTTGACTCTGTCTCCCCCTGGCGTAAATCCGCATTGAGGGCAAACACGGGCAGGGATCATGCTACGGCGTACCAGCGAGCAGGGTGCTTCCGAAATCGCGAACCGGAATTTCAATCTCAGGGGTTCCAATGCGATGACACGGGTCTGCGTGAGCGGGATCGGTGTGGAAATTCCCGAAGCCTCCATCTCCAATGAAGAGCTTGTCGAGAGCTTCAACAGCTGGGTGGATGCGGAGAATCCGAAGCGGGCGGAAAAGGGTCTGCCGGCTCTTGCAAAGTCCGATGCGGGCTTTATCGAACATGCCTCCGGCATCAAACGGCGGCATGTTTATGAGCGCGAGGGGATTCTCGATCCTTCACGCATGGCTCCGAGAATTCCTGCAAGAGCCGATGACGACCTTTCCGTCATGGCGGAGTTCGGCGTTGCGGCGGCAAAGAAAGCGCTCGATCACGCCGGCGTTTCGGCCCGTGACGTCGACCTCGTCATTTGTGCTTCGGCGCATCATCAGAGGCCTTATCCGGCCATCGCAATCGAAATCCAGAAAGCCATTGGTGCTGTTGGCGCCGGGTTCGATATGGGGCTTGGCTGTTCCTCGGCGCTTGCGGGATTGCATGTCGCCGCCAATCTGGTGCGCGCCGGCGCGCACCGGCGTGTGCTGGTGGTGACACCGGAACTCATCACGGCGCATCTCAATTTCCGGGACCGGCAGACGCATTTCATCTTCGGCGATGCTTCGGTTGCCGTGCTCATTGAAGCGCTCGGGGCATCCGAGGAGCGCCCGGGACGTTTCGAGATTGTCGATACCGGTTCCTGGACACAGTTTTCCAACAATATCCGCACCAATTTCGGGTTCTTGAGCCGGGTTGCGCAGGAAGACCCGTCCTACATGGAGATCGAGGGCAACCTCATCAAGCAAAACGGCAACAAGGTCTTCAAGGACGTGACCATTGCCGGGCATCAGTTTATCGTCGATTTCCTGGCCGAGCACGGGCATACGCCCGAGACCATGCGCCGCTTCTGGCTGCATCAGGCCAATGCCCGCATGAACGCGATGATCCTGAAGCTCGCTTTCGGAGCCGAAGTAGGACACGACCGCGCTCCCATGGTGCTCGACAGGCTCGGCAACACAGCCGCAGCGGGTGCGATCATCGCGCTCAAGGAAAATCATGAGGACATGAAGCCCGGCGAGCATGGGCTGTTGTGCGCTTTCGGGGCGGGCTATTCCATCGGCGGCGCGCTGATGCGCATGATGTAGGGCGCACGGTCCGGCGGTCAGGAATCCAGATTGTTTTCGAGCGATTCTTCCTCGGGGTCTAGAAGGCGCGTGGCGCGCCAGCGGGTCAGCACCTCGTTGATCCGGTCCACCACAAAATGCCGGGCCGCGTCGCGATCATAGCCCTCATCCAGCAGTTCGTCATATTCGGTGTGCTCATGGCGGACATGGGAAACCGTCGCAATCCATACCGCGATGGTCGCGGGAAGGGTGCGCAGCTTCCGGTCGTCGGCAAGCGCGCGGATCGCTTCGGCGTCGGAATAGGGCGTCAGCGGCGCCAGAAGCGTCAGCGCCTTGTCGACAGCGCGGTGTCTGGCCGTGGATGCACGTCTCGTCAATTCTTGTGGCCTTTCGATCCCTTGGGAGACTGTCTTGCACAGTGGCGTGTGGAGCCTTGCCAAGCAAGTCTGAACGATATAAACATATCTTTATATCTGCTAGGAGATGCTGCGCATGCTGACGCGCCCGGCAATTCATCTCGACCATATGGTCGATACTTTGAAGGCGGTGGCCGAGACGAGCCGGCTGCGCATTCTCGTGCTGCTTGCGCAGGGCGACCTGACGGTGACGGACCTGACCGAGATTCTGAGCCAGTCGCAGCCGCGTGTTTCGCGCCATCTCAAGCTTCTTCTCGAAGCCGATCTGATCGCGCGCTATCAGGAAGGGTCGTGGGCCTATTTCCGGCTTTCGGATGCTGATGCGGCGCGGGAATTCGTGGATGGTGTCGTGGCGCGGCTCGACCGGGCCGATCCGGTGATCGACCGGGATTTCGAGCGGCTGGCGGCCATCAAGCACCGCCGCGAGGAACGGGCCGCGGAATATTTCTCCCTCAACGCAGCAAGCTGGGATGAAATCCGCTCACTGCATGTGCCGGACAAGGCCGTGGAGGAAGGGCTTCGCAAGCTTGTCGGCGACAGACCGTTTCAGTCCATGGTGGACCTGGGCACGGGCACGGGGCGGCTTCTGGAGATTTTCGCACCGCTCTACCAGCGCGCCATAGGTATCGATCTTTCGCGGGAAATGCTCGCGGTGGCGCGGGCCAATCTCGACCGTTCAGGGGTTACCCATGCGCAGGTGCGCCTCGGTGACATCACCGCTCCGCCCGTGGAGCGCGACGCGCATGATCTGGTGACCATTCATCAGGTGCTGCATTATCTTGACCGGCCGGGCGTCGCGATCCGTGAGGCTGCGCGGCTGTTGCGGCCGGGTGGGCGGCTGGCGGTTGTCGATTTCGCGCCGCATGAACTGGAATTCCTGCGTGAGGAGCATGCCCATATGCGCCTTGGCATTGCCGACAGCCAGATTGGGGAATGGCTGGAGGAGGCGGAACTCGATCTTGAAAATACCCTTGAATTCGCGCCTCAGGGCGATGCCGGGAAGGGCCTTACGGTCAAGCTCTGGCTCGCTCGTGATCGGCGCATATTGCTGGCCGGGGCCGATCTTGCGGCAGACACCCAGCCAAATACCCAGAAGGAGACGGCTTGATGCCGCAATCGCGTTTTTCCCGCCAACCGGATACGGCTGGCAAGCTCCGGGTTTCGTTCGAGTTCTTCCCGCCGAAGACTGATGCGATGGAGGCAAGGCTCTGGGAAACCGTGACGCGGCTTGCGCCGCTCTCACCGGCCTTCGTTTCAGTGACCTATGGCGCAGGCGGTTCCACACGCGAGCGCACTGCGCGCACGGTGAAGCGCATTCTCGATGAAACCGCGCTGACACCTGTGGCGCACATGACCTGTGTCGATGCGACGCGAGAGGAAGTGGATCAGGTGATCGCTGAATTTGTGGACATGGGCGTTTCCCGCTTCGTGGCGCTGCGCGGCGACCCCAGCGCGGGGCTGGGCGAGGCCTATCAACCTTATCCGGGCGGTTATGCCAATGGCGCGGAGCTGGTTGGCGCCATGCGCCGGCAGGGGGATTTCGATATCTCCGTTTCGGCCTATCCGGAAAAGCACCCGGAGAGCCCGGATTTCGCGACCGATATCGATATGCTGAAGCGCAAGGTCGATAATGGCGCAACGCGCGCCATCACTCAGTTCTTCTTCGATAACGACGTGTATGAGCGCTATGTGGAACGCGTGCGCCGTGCGGGCATCTATATCCCGATCGTGCCGGGCATCCTGCCCGTGCATAATTTCACGCAGGTCGCCAATTTTGCGGGGCGTTGCGGGGCGCGGGTGCCGGCGTGGTTTGCCGAGCGTTTCGAGGGGCTCGAGAACGAGCCTGAAATCCACGCGCTCGTCGCCTCTGCTGTCGCGGCGGAACAGGTTCTCGACCTGATTGAGCGCGGTGTCGACGATTTCCATTTCTATACGATGAACAGGGCCGAACTGCCCTATGCGATCTCGCACATGATCGGCCTGCGCCCGCGCGGGGGCGACGCTGTGGCAAACCAGCCGGCGGCGGCTTGAACGAGTTCCCAACGATTAAATGTAAAAAGGGCCGGATTTTCTCCGGCCCTTTTTCGTTCGGATATGGCCCGAACTGTTTTACGATGTAACAAATGGCGCTTGGCTGCCTTGCTCGGTGGCACGGCTGCTGTGGCCTATGGCAGGACGCCCATGATGAGGGCGCCGATGAAAACAAATGCTGCGCAAATCATCACTGCATTGACAGGCCGTGTCAGTCCCATGGCAAAGCCTCCTCTGCTTTAACACTGTGGATTCTATGGCAGGGCGGGGCCGCCGCAAAGCGGATTTTTTGCTGCGCTGCGGCAAGAATGGGAAAAATCTGTCCGCATTTCCGCCGTGCCATTTGAAATTGCTCAGCAATCGGTTCGATTCACATTTGTTAACAAAAGTGGTTCGAGCCATTCGCCAAAGCTTGGCAGATGTGGGTTTGGAACGGTTTCGTTTCAAGATGTTTCAAGCCGTTTCACGCCATTGAGGGGTGTTACGTGGTTGTGAAGATCGGGCATGGCTGCGGCAGGAAGTTTCGCAGTTGCGCAACCGAATTTTGCCTCAGGCATTTTCCAGAAGGGGAGGATCGGCTAGTTTTTGCCCGGATGCCGGGCTTCCCACGCGAATCGGAGATGCTGATGCAAGTGTTCGACACTGCCAAAGACGCAGCCCTGAGCCTTCGCCCCGATGAACCTGTCTATTGCTTCCGGCCGGATGTGCTGAAGGCAGATACGCGTTCCTTCATGAAGCAATTCCCCGGAAAGACAGCTTACGCGGTCAAGACCAATGGCGAGCCACTGGTCCTGAAAACCCTGGCGGAAGCAGGCGTTCAGGCCTTCGACGTTGCCTCACCGGCCGAGTTTGCCGCAGTGCGCGCGGTCGCTCCCGAAGCGGAGATGCTCTACATGCATCCGGTCAAGGCGCAGTCGGATATCCGGCTGGCCCTGGAAGGCTACGGCATCCGGGTCATTGCGGTCGATCATGAGGATGAGGTCACCAAGCTTATCCGGGTCGTGCGCGCACTCGACATCGATCCCGGAGCGTTGACTGTCTTCGTGCGCATTCAGACCAAGGGGCACGCGACCTACGAACTGTCCAAGAAATTCGGGGCCGGACCGGCGCAGGCGGTGGAGCTTTTGCAGCGACTTTCGCGGCACGGCTTTCCCGTCGGCATCTGCTTCCATGTCGGTTCGCAGATACAGGACCCCGACACCTATGAAAGGGCGCTCGCATCTGCGGACTGGGTGCGCAACCGAGCCGGACTGCCGCTTGCCGGGCTCGATGTGGGCGGCGGCTTCCCGGCTGAATACGGCCACGATCCCAACCGAAAGAAGCCGGAAATGCCAAGCCTCGATGAGATCATGGCACGGCTTCGGCAGGACATTTCGGAATGGGGCTTTGAGGAGACGCCTCTGGTGGCCGAGCCTGGCAGGGTGATCGTCGCCCGCGCCTTCTCGCTCGTGGTGCGGGTGCTTCTGCGCAAGGGGCGCAGGCTCTATATCAATGACGGCATCTGGGCGTCCCTGTCGGATTCATGGACCGGCAAGATCACACTGCCTGCCCGTTTCATCCCGGATCCGGCAATCCGCAGCCGCAATGGCGATCCGGACAAGCTGGTGCCGTTTCGCGTCTGCGGAGCGACCTGCGATTCCGTCGATATCCTGTCGCGGCCCTTCTGGCTGCCGGAAACGGTGGATACGGGCGACTGGATCGAAATCGGCCATATTGGCGCCTATTCAATGGCGCTCAGAACACGTTTCAACGGGTTTTATCCGGACCTTTTCGTGGAGGTGAAAACTCCATTCGATGCCGGTGAGGCCCCGGACGGCTTTGCCAGTCTGGAGACGATGGCGGACTGAATATCCGGAGCGCCGCGCAACTTTTTGGGTGCGCGATGAATGCTGCTCTATCATTTTCCGGCATTTCTGCGGACGTCAGGCGATCCCACCTGATTGCAAAATGCTCCAGAAAGGAAACCCAAGTTTGGAAGCAGAAGCCCACGCCGTTCCTCTGACCGAGATGGCGTTCGTCATCCTCGTCGCTATTGCGCTCGGTCTTGGGCTGATGCGGCTCAAGCAACCGCCACTGGTCGGTTTCATTCTTGCCGGTGTTGTTCTGGGCCCCACCGGTTTCGGGCTCATCAGCAACTCGGAAACGGTTTCTGCGCTGGCGGAAATGGGCGTCCTCATGCTGCTGTTCTTCATCGGGATGGAACTGTCTCTGAGGGCTTTCATCCTGAGCCTCAAACCCGCCGTGCTCGTTGCCGCCGGACAGCTTGCCGTGGCGCTCGCCATTGGTTTTGCCATAGCCTATGCGGGTGGAGCGCGCCTGTCGGAGGGGCTGATCTTCGGCTTTATCATCGGCTTGTCGAGCACGGTGGTGGCCATGAAGATGCTCGACGAAATGGACGAGCTGCGCGGCGATGCGGGCAGGATCGCTATCGCTGTGCTGATCGCCCAGGACATCGCAGTGGTGCCTATGCTCATCATCGTTTCGTCGCTCGGCGGGCAAGGAGCCGGAATCGTGTCGGTAGCCGCCAAGGTAGCGCTGGCGGTGGGCTTTCTCGGCTGGCTCCTGTGGTGGCTCGGCCGGCGCGGCAAGCTGCGTGCACCCTTTGCTGCCGGCATCGGCAACAATGTGGAAATTCTCGCCCTCGGCGCTATGGGCGTGTGTTTCGGCGCGGCGGCGTTTTCGGGTTTTCTGGGGCTTTCGCCCGCCTATGGTGCGTTCGTGGCGGGGATTGTCGTGGGCAACTCCACCCTGCGGTCACGGGTTATCCCCGTGATCGAGCCAATCCAGAGCGTGCTGGTGGTTGTTTTCTTCCTGTCCATCGGTCTTCTGTTTGATCTCTCCTATATCTGGAACAATCTCTGGATGGTGCTGGGTGTCGCGCTGCTGGTGATCGCGGCGAAAACACTTCTCAACGTGTTCCTCCTGCGCCTGACGGGGCATGACCGGGAAACGGCGCTGATCGGCGGCCTTTCCATGGCCCAGATTGGCGAATTTTCCTTCGTGCTTGCCGCAGCCGGCCTGTCCGCCGGCGCCCTTGCGCCCGACAGCTACCGTCTTGCAATCGCGGTGACCGCTATTTCGCTCCTCTTCTCTCCCGCCTGGATGTCGGTCATGCGGCGTATCGAGGAAGTGGCGGCAAAGGGGTTTTCTTCCTATCGCCAGGCGCTCTCGGAAGCGTATGCGGACGAGCTTGAGAATGTCGGCATGGGCATTTCGTGGCTACGCGCGCGCCAGCGCGCGGCTCAATTGACCCTGACCCGCTGGCGCGCCAGACGCGCGGTGGAAAGGGCGCAGCGCGCTCTGCGGAAAAAGGAGGCGCAGAGCGCTTCGCGGGAAAAGGAAGAGAAAGCCGCGCAGAAAGAACCACCGGCGTCCGAGGGCGGGTCGCCGGAGGCATAGAGGACAGTAAAAAGGCCGGGCGTTTCCGTCCGGCCCCTTGAACTTTCCGAAAGATCAGAGATTTGAGAAAAGGGTCGGCGTTGGCCATCCATCGGCCGGCAGGCCCAGTCGCAATTGCTCCTGCCGAACCGCTTCGCGGGTTCCCGCACCCAATATGCCGTCGACGCCGCCCACATCATGGCCACGGTCGGCAAGCTTCTGCTGGAGCTGTTTCATCACTTCGGGTGCGAGCCCCTGGTCGGGATTGCGCACGTTGAAGCGCGGTTCGCCGGCAAGGCGTGCGGCCAGATGCGCGGCCGTCAGCGTGTAGACCAGCGACTGGTTCCATTCCAGATAGATATCGTAATTGTCGAAAGCGAGGAAGGCAGGGCCCTTATAGCCCATGGGAAGCACCAGGCCGGCCTGAACCGCATCCGTCTCCAGCGGGCTGCCGTCCCGACGGGTGACGCCCATCGCGGCCCATTCGGAACGCGGCAACTTGTTCACGCGGCCGGTCTTTTCCCACGCCATGTGGTCGGGGATGCGCACTTCCTCAAGCCAGGGCTGGCCGGGTTTCCAACCCAGCGACTGGAGGTTCTTCGCCGCGGTCAAAATCGCGTCCGGTGCACTGCCCTTGAGATCGACCTTGCCGTCTCCATCGCCATCCACACCCTTTGTGTAATAGTCGGATGGCAGCATCTGCATCTGGCCGATCTCGCCGGCCCATGCTCCCGTCACGCCGGCAGGCACCCAGCCCTGATCGATCAGATGGAGAAGCGAAATGAGCTGCGGTCGGAAAATCTCCGGGCGCCGGCAGTCATGGGCAAGGGTGGCCAGGGCGTTCAGGGTCGAGAAGTCGCCCTGCACAGCGCCGAAATCGGTCTCCAGCGCCCAGAAGGAGGCGATAACCGGGCCGGGAACGCCGAACTCGTTCTGCGCGCGGGCAAAGGTGTCGGCATATTTCCTCAGGTTCGCCGCGCCGTTCTTCAGGCGGTAATCATTGATCATCCGGCCGGAGAATTCGGCGAAGGTCTGGTTGAACACGCCCTGCGCGCGGTCTCGCTGCAGCACCTTCTGGTCGACCTGGGCCTGGTTGAGCGCAGAAAGACCGCGTTCGCCTATGCCGTCGGCTGCGGCCTGCGCACGCACGCCATCGCGCCAGGTGCCGAAATCGCCGCCGCATTGTTGCGCCATGGCGGAGGTTGAAAAACCAAGCACAAGGGCGAGGCCGAGCGCGGAGAAACTTGCGTGCATTGGGAAGCTCCTGAAAATTCGACCGCTCAGCTTGCGTGGGCTTTCAGCCAGTTGCGCCAGGCGGAGCTACTGCCGTTGAAGACGTTTATATCTGCGTTGCCCTCTATGCCGGGAATGACCCCGGTGCCGGTATATTGCCAGAACACCCAAGGATGTTTCGAATATTTGTCATCAGGATGACCGGCAACGGAACGTAACCAGAAGGGGTAGCCGCGGAACTGGCTGAGGCCGTTGTCGTCGAAGAAATCGATGGAGGTATAGATGATCGGCCGTTTGCCATAGTGCCGTTCGATCGCTTGCAGGAAGACGCGCATTTCGGCGCGCACCGTTTCGGCGGGGGGGCGCAGCCTGCATGTGGGCGAATGCGCATTCCATTCCATGTCCAGAACCGGCGGCAGGGATGATTTGTCGCGCGGCACGTTGCGGATGAACCATTGCGCCTGCTCGATGGCCGGGCGGCAGAAATAATAGAAGTGATAGGCGCCGCGCGGAATGCCGGCGGTCTTGGCCTGATGCCAGTTGCGGGAGAAATAATCGTCGACCCGGTCGCCGCCCTCCGTCGCCTTGATGAAGGCGAAGGAGATGCCGTTGCGCGCCACCTTATGCCAATCCACCTCCGCCTGATATTTGGCGACATCGGTGCCATGGACGGAATAATGCCAGGGCGCGCCGCCTTCCCATTCGTGGGGATCCGTATCGGCAAAGCGCATCTTGCCCGTGGCTGCCGGACGAACAGGCTTGGCGACATCGGAAAAATCGTAATCGGTGGTCGAACAACCGACAAGAAGGGCGGTTAGACCGGCAAGCAGGAAACGGCGCAGAATCAACGGCAGCCTCTCAACAGCGAATCGACGGAAACGAAATCATTACAAGAAATAGGCCAAGATTGGCTGGCCGTCACCTCGCGATGGCTGGAGGGCCGTGCGTTCTTTCGGGTGCATGAAGGGTTTTCTATTTTTTGTCTTTCCGCATTCGTGCGGATGTCAGGCGGGGCCGCCTGACTGCAAGATGCTTCAAAGCTGGGAGGAGCAAGGGAATGCGCAGGGTCTTCGGGGTCACAAGATGGGTGCTTTCCGGCTTGCTGTTTGCCGCGGTCGCTGCGACCTTGTGGCTTTACCTTGCCCCTCCAGCCCTGATCCAGCTTGGCTCGAACTATGCCGCGAAGATCATATGTTCAAACGTGTTCATGGCTGGGCGTGATGCCGAAACCGTGTTGCGCAACGATGTGCAGGCGCCAGGCCATCCGCTTCTCAAGTTGATGCGTGTTTCCGTCGACCCGCAAGAGGCCACCGTGCGAACGGGCCTCTTCGGACTGTTTGGGGGCGGACTTGCCGTTTATCGCGGAGGAACGGGGTGTGTCGCGGTACCCGACGGCGATATTGCCGCCGCTGAAGGACTGGATTTCACACCGCCCGAGCCTGAGCCGCGCAGTGCTTCCCTTTGGCCCGAGGGCAGGGAGACGGATGCGGCAGACTATCCGCAAATCGCGGCGCTGCTTGACGATGAGCGCCTCGCAGGGCCAGGCATGCGCGCGATGATTGTCGTGCAGCATGGCCGCATCATTGGCGAGCGCTATGGACCGGATACGATAAGCGCGGATCAACCGCTGATTGGTTGGTCCATGACGAAGACCGTGACATCGGCCCTCGTTGGAACGGTGATCGGGGCGGGGAGGCTTTCGATCGATGACGATCACCTTCTTCCCGAATGGAGCGGCGATGAGCGTGCCGGGATCAAGGTCGCAGACCTGCTCGGCATGCAGAGCGGGCTCATTTTCAACGAGGACTATGGCGATGTGACCGATGTCACGCGCATGCTCTATCTGGAAAACGACATGCCTGCCTTCGTAGCTGATAAGCCGCTTGCCGGACCTCCCGGCACGATATTCAATTATTCGAGCGGCACGAGCGTGCTTCTCTCGCGGGTCTGGCAGAACGCGCTCGACAATGACGAGGAGGCTCTGGCCTGGCCCTATAAAGCACTGTTCCGGAAGATTGGCATGGACAGTGCCGCTTTCGAAACGGATCCGCGCGGCACCTATGTCGGATCTTCCAACCTCTATGCGGCGGCGCGCGACTGGGCGAAATTCGGCCAGCTCCTCCTGCAGGACGGTGTGTGGAAAGGCGAGCAGGTTCTGCCTGCGGGGTGGGTGGATTACATGCGCAGGCCGACAAAGGCGTCAGGGGGTGAATATGGGCGTCAGGTCTGGCTGCACGGGCCTCGCGCGAACACTCCGAAAGGGGTGCCGGAGGACCGTGGATTCGACCTGCCGAAGGACGCGTTCTGGATGCTTGGTCATGACGGCCAGACGATCACGATCATTCCCTCCCTCGACATGGTGGTGTTGCGAATGGGACTGACGCCGTCCTGGCTCGGTTACAAGCCGCAGGCGCTTATAGAGGCTTTGTCGAAACTGCCAGAAAATCCCTCATGAGGACCCGTTCTGACCTTCAAACGGGCTTCTGGATGACGGCTTTGATTGCATAACCCCTGAAAAGGGAGTCGAACCGGAGACTTGCGCCCAATTTCTCGCATTCTGATTCAAGGACTTCACGCATTGAATCGCGCGGTGCCACATGGAATGCCGCAAGCCATTGCCGCAAGCCGGTGCGGAACCAGCAGGGAAGGTGTTCCTGGCGGCCGAAATCCACGATGTGCAGCGATCCGCCGGGGCGCAGGGTCGCCAGTGCTGCGGCGATGGTTTCCCGCCAGGGCGGGATCATCGAGAGCGAATAGGAAATAAAGATGCGCTCGAAGCCGGTTTCGCCGAACAGGCGCTCGGCATCGAAGGTGGAAGCATCGGCCTGTGCAAGCGAAGCGCTTACGCCTTCCCGAGCAAGTTGGGTTTGCGCGGTTGCCAGCATCTGGCGGGAGATATCGAGCCCGAACAGGCGCGCATGCGGATAATGCCGTGCGACGAGCGACAGGTTGCGGCCTGTTCCGCAACCGAGCTCAAGCACACTCGCGCCTTGTGGCACGGCAAGCTCCGCAATCATGCGGTCACGGCCCAGAAGATAGTATTTCCGTGTCAGGTCGTAGAAATGCCTTTGCCGGCGATAGACACCGTCCATGAGCTGCGCATGGACACTTTCATCCACTGCGCTCACGACCGCGCGGTTCCCGGTTTCACATAAAGGTGGAAGCCGCCATAGATGGCCGAGCGGTCATTCGCAGTCAGTTCGCGCGAACGCATTTTCTCGTAACGCCACTGGCTGAGCAGGGTATCCGAAACGCGACCGGGCAGCAGCGAGGGCGCGGCGGCGGTGCGGAAGATCACCCGTGCATCCGGGGCTGCAGTGCGGGTGATTTCGCGCCATAGCGTGTTCAGCTGTTCGTCGTTCATCCAGT
The DNA here is from genome assembly GCF_000300515.1 of Nitratireductor indicus C115. Lineage (GTDB taxonomy): Bacteria > Pseudomonadota > Alphaproteobacteria > Rhizobiales > Rhizobiaceae > Nitratireductor > Nitratireductor indicus. The sequence continues at coordinate 122,423 of NZ_AMSI01000003.1, read as the reverse complement.
CCTGCGCGTCCAGAAGAATGAAACGGTCGAGGCTTTCCGAGGGTTTGGCACGCAGCATGTCGACGAGATTGACGTGATGGACCGTCACACGGTCGACCGAAGAACGGATGGTTTCGAAGTTCCGCTTTTCCAGATAGGCGGGAAGGGTGGCTTCGCCGTGAGCCGGATAGTGGCGGGCAAATGCCTGCCAGGCGAAATAGTTTTCCTTGAGGGGAAAGTGGCAGGCAAGTTTTTCAAGCCGGTTGGAAAGCACTTCGGCCATTGTTCCGTCGCCCGCCGACAGAAGCGAATCATATTGTGCCGGGGGAATGCCCAGGCCGAAGAGCGAAGCCTTGCGAGAGGTGATCCAGCGGATCGCGCCACGCTCGAAAAGCGGCTTCAACTGCTCTTCGAAGAAGATGCGCTGTTCACGCAGGGTGCGCGCCTTCATGATGTCGGCGGGATTCACGCCGTAAAGGCGTGCGGCCGTATGGCCCGTGGCGATGAAGAAGCCGAGGAGGCCGCAGCGGTAGAAATTGTGCGAGAAAGCACGGATGCGCCGCCGCCCGAGCAGATCGCGGCCCTCCCAATGCTTGCGGCTGCGGGCATCCAGATGGGGCGCGATAAAGCGCTCATAGGCCTCGCTGTTGGCGCGTTCGTCGGTAGCACCGAAGAAGCGAAGGAGATCGCCGTGGGAAGGAAGCGTTCTGAAAGCGGTGAGCTTCAGCCGGTTCAGCGCCACGTGCGCGGCGTTCAGGTCAACGGCATCGATGCTTTTCGGCTGGCGGGTGAGATAGGCAAGAACGTTGCAGCCGCCCGACGCGATGGTGGCGATGCGGTGGCTCTCGTCGAGTTCCATCGCGGCCATGTCCACATCGGGATCTTCCCATATCTGCGGATAGACGAGGCCTGAAAACAGGAGAGCGAAGAGCCGTTCGGAAAACCCGGCCCGTGAAGCCGCGCGGTTCTGATAGACGGCCTTGCCGAGATGACGGCGGGTGGAAAGGCCGGAGCCTGCCGAAAGATCTGTCATGGGTCTCTTCCCTCAATCTTTCCCTGAGGGGCTACTGCGCTTCCATGACAGGCGCGTGAAGACTTGGTGACGGAATGTGATGGGGATGTTGATGGCGGCTTCCTTCTCCCCGCGTGGGGGAGAAGGGACCTCGACGTCAGTATATCGCCTCTACCGGAACTGGAGTGGGGGTTCAGGCCTTGCCGAAGCCGCCGGCCGTGGGCGTGGTGAGGATCACGGCTTCACCGGCCCCGACAACGGTCTGATCGCAGCCCTTGAGACGTTCCACAGTCCCGTCCTTGCGGCGGACCTCGGTCTTGCCCATTTCGCCATCGCCGCCGTTTTCGACACCGCGCGGGGGCAGTGTGCGATGAGACGAAAGGATCGCACATTCCATGGTTTCCAGGAAGCGGATGGTGCGCCTTGTGCCGTCGCCGGCCGACCATTTGCCCTTGCCGCCGGACCCCTTGCGGATATGGAAATCCTCAAGAAGCACGGGGAAGCGCAGTTCCAGAATTTCCGGATCGGTAAGCCGCGAATTGGTCATGTGGACATGAACGCCGGAGGCGCCGTTGAAGCCGCGACCGTCGTTCATCCGCCCGGCGGGAGAGCCGGAGCAGATCGTCTCGTAATATTGATATTCGGCATTGCCAAAGGTCAGGTTGTTCATGGTGCCCTGGCTGTTGGCGATGGCCTTCATGGCACCGAACAGCGCGTTGGTGACGTGCTGGGAGGTTTCCACATTGCCGGCCACAACCGCGGCGGGATAGGCGGGTCGCAGCATGCAGCCTTCCGGGATGATGATGTTGATGGGCCGCAGGCAGCCGGCATTCATCGGGATCGAACCCTCCACCATCACGCGGAAAGCATAGAGAACGGCGGCCCGGGTCACTGGCTCGGGGGCGTTGAAATTGTTCTTCTCCACCATCGAGGTGCCGGTAAAATCCACCGTCGCCTCGCGCTTGTCGCGGTCGATGCTGATCCTGACCCGGATCACCTGGCCGGTGTCGGTCGGATATTCGTATTGGGAGGCGTCCGGAAGGCGCTCCAGGACCCGGCGCACGGCTTCTGCGGCGTTGTCCTGGACATGCCCCATATAGGCCTCGACGACCTCCAGACCGAACTGGTCGATCATTTTGCGCAGTTCCGCCACACCCTTCTCGTTGGCGGCGATCTGTGCCTTCAGGTCGGCGATGTTCTGGTGCGGATTGCGCGCCGGATAAGGATGGTCGGTGAGGAGGGTATGTAGTTCCTTCTCCCGGAACCGCCCACCCTCGACCAGATGGAAATTGTCGAAGAGCACGCCTTCCTCGTCCACCGTGGTGGCGAGCGGCGTCATGGAACCGGGGGCGGTGCCGCCGACATCCGCATGATGGCCGCGCGAGGCGGTATAGAACAGGATGTTTTCGCCGGCATCGTCGAAGACGGGTGTCACGACGGTGATGTCTGGCAGATGGGTGCCGCCATTATAGGGGGCGTTCAGGGCGAACACGTCGCCGGGGCGGATCCTGCCTTCGTTCAGCCTGATGATGGTTTCCACCGAGCGGTCCATGGAGCCCAGATGCACCGGCATGTGCGGCGCGTTGGCGACCAGCGCGCCGTTTCGGTCGAAGACGGCGCAGGAAAAGTCGAGCCTTTCCTTGATGTTGACCGAATAGGCCGTGTTCTGGAGCGTGACGCCCATCTGCTCGGCAATCGACATGAAGAGGTTGTTGAAGACCTCCAGCATCACCGGGTCGGCCTCGGTGCCGAGGGCGGCCATGCGCGCCTTCTTTTCGACGCGGCGCATGAGCACATGGTCGAGCTCGGTGATCTCGGCCTGCCAGCCCGGCTCCACGACGATGGTCTGGTTTGCCTCGATGATGAGGGCAGGGCCGGACACTTTTGCGCCATGGGAGAGCTCGGCGCGGCGGAAAACGCCCGCCTCGTGCCAGGTGCCGTCGCAGAAAACGCGGCGCGTTTCGCGTGCTTCAGGGCGCGAATCCTTGATAGCGTTTCTTTTCTCCTGAGGCTTGCCGTCACTGGCATCGAGCCCTTCGACGCTGACGGCTTCGACGACCATCGGCTTGTTGTCGTAGACGAAACCAAACTGGGCCTTGTGGGCTGCCTCGAAGGCTATTCTGGCCGTATCGAGCGAAGCGTCGTCGAAGGCGACGGGCAGGGTGGTGTCGGTGCCGTCATAGCGGATTTCAAGCTTGGTTCGCCAGGCGATGCGTTCGCCAAGGATGCCCTGATCGGCGAGTTCGGCGCGGACATCCTCGCGCAGCGTTGCCGCAAGCGCCTCGATGGCGCCGAGCGATCTTTCCTCGAAGGGCTTCAGAAGCGCCTGCTGGCGTGAGGCGAAAACGGTCGCAAGGCCGATGCCATAGGCCGAGAGGAGGCCGGACATGGGGTGGATGAGCACGGCTTCCATGCCCAGCGCATCGGCGACGAGACAGGCGTGCTGTCCGCCGGCACCGCCGAAGCAGTTGAGAAGATATCCGGTCACGTCGTAGCCGCGCTGCACCGAAATCTTCTTCACCGCGTTCGCCATGTTCTCCACTGCGATCGTGATGAAGCCTTCGGCCACAGCCTCGGGTGGGCGGCCATCGCCGAGCTTGCCGGCAAGTTCCGTGAAGCGGACGCGCACGGCGTCGACATCGAGTGGCTGGTCCTGATCGGGGCCGAAAATGGCAGGGAAGAAATCGGGCTGCAGCTTGCCCAGCATGACATTCGCGTCGGTGACGGCGAGCGGGCCGCCACGGCGATAGCAGGCGGGGCCGGGGTTTGCGCCCGCCGAATCCGGGCCGACCTTCAGGCGGTTGTCCTCATAATGCAGGATCGAACCGCCGCCGGCGGCGACCGTGTGGATGCGCATCATCGGCGCGCGGATGCGCACGCCGGCGACTTCCGTGTCGAATGCGCGCTCATATTCGCCATCATAATGGGTGACATCGGTCGAGGTGCCACCCATGTCGAAGCCGATCACCTTGTCGAAACCGGCAAGGCGAGCAGTTTCCACCATGCCGACAACGCCGCCGGCAGGACCGGACAGGATGGCGTCCTTGCCCTGGAACTTGTCGGCGGCGGTGAGGCCGCCCGACGACATCATGAATTTCAGGCTTGGACCCTGATCGCCTTCCGTGACGCCCAGTTCCGTGGCCACGCGGTTTACATAGCGGGCGAGGATCGGAGAGAGATAGGCATCCACGACGGTGGTGTCGCCCCGCCCGACGAGCTTGATCAGCGGCGAGGTCTCGTGGCTGACGGAAACCTGAGAGAAACCGGAATCGCGGCAAAGACTTGCTGCCGCTTTCTCATGTTCGGGATATTTCCACGAATGCATGAAGACAATGGCGATCGCGTCGATCCCATCCGCACGGGCGGCGGCGATCTCGCCCTTCACGACGTCCAGATCAAGCGCAGTTTCGACTGTGCCATCCACACGCAGGCGCTCCGGCACCTCGATGACGCGCTCATAAAGCTGCTCGGGAAGAATGATTTCCTTGGCGAAGATGTCGGGGCGGGCCTGATAGGCGATGCGCAACGCGTCACGGAAGCCTTTCGTGATCAGGAGAGCGACGCGGTCGCCCTTGCGCTCAAGAAGTGCGTTGGTGGCAACCGTGGTGCCCATCTTGACGTCGCCGATGCGCGCTGACGGCATCGGCGCGCCGGGGGCGACGCCCAGATGGTCGCGAATGCCCTGAATGCCGGCGTCTGCGTAGGCCTCGGGGTTTTCCGAAAGCAGCTTGCGTGCATGCAGCCCGCCCTCCGGATCCTTGCCTATGACGTCGGTGAACGTGCCGCCGCGGTCGATCCAGAAATCCCATTTCCCTGCTGTCATGGCGTGTTCCTTCGCACTAAACTCCATGACAGGAGAAACACGTCATGGACAAAACGTCAATAAATTGTTGACATATTATATGTGTGTGACAGTCTGGCATTTCGCTACGCAATGGAGTGGCGCAGCAAACAAATGGGAGCAGCAAAATGAAATATCTTGCGAAATCCGCAGTCCTCGCAGCCGCCATCGGTTTTTCGTCCGCCTTGACGGGGGGAGCCTGGGCGGAGACCAAGTGGGATATGCCGGTGCCCTATGGCGATACGAATTTCCATACCCAGAACATTGCCCAGTTCGCAGACGATGTGAAGGCTGCGACGAATGGCGAACTCGTCATCACGGTCCATTCCAACGGTTCGCTCTTCAAGCATCCCGACATCAAGAACGCCGTGCGTCAGGGACTTGCGCAGATCGGCGAAATCCTCGGTTCACGCCTTTCCAACGAAGACCCGATCTACGAGGCCGATTCCATTCCCTTCCTGGCCACGAGCTATGATGACGCCAAGAAGCTTTACGCCGCTTCCAAGGATGCGCTTGCCAAGAAGCTCGACGGGCAGGGCCTGCAGCTTCTGTTCTCCGTTCCGTGGCCGCCGCAGGGCATCTACACGAAAAAGGAAATCAGCAAGGTCGAGGACCTGAAGGGGCTCAAGATGCGCGCCTACAATGCGGCGACCGAGCGTCTTGCGCAGCTTGCGGGTTCGCTGCCCACACAGGTCGAAGTGCCGGATCTGCCGACCGCTTTTGCCACGGGGCGTGTGGAGGCCATGGTGACCTCGCCGTCGACTGGCGCGAATTCGAAGGTGTGGGATTTTCTCTCCCATTATTCCGATGCCCAGGCCTGGCTGCCGCGTAATATGGTGTTCGTCAACAAGGCCGCCTTCCAGGCTCTGCCCGAGGACCAGCAGAAGGCCGTGCTCGAAGCCGCAGCCACTGCCGAGACGCGCGGCTGGGAAGCTTCCGTCAAGGAGACGGAAGAAAAGACCCAGGAATTGAAGGACAACGGCATCACCGTGACCACGCCGACGCCCGAGCTTAAGGAAGGCCTTGCCAAAATCGGTGCGACCATGGCTGAGGAATGGGCTGCGAAGGCCGGCGATGAGGGCAAGGCTGTCCTCGACGCCTACAAGAACTGACCGCTTTGACCCGGGGCCGGGCGGAACCAACCGTCCGGCTCTCTCTGCCTGCCGAAAGCGGGCTGCATTCGTCGAAGCGGGAGTTCATGACGATGCGAAAATTACTCGACGGCCTCTATGGTATTGCCGAATGGCTTGCCATGGCTGCGCTTTGCGCCATCGGACTTCTGGTATTCGCCCAGGTTCTGGGGCGTGTGCTGGACACGATCCTTAAATTGATGGGCATGCCCCCTTATGGGTTTCTGGTACCTTCTCTTGCTGAAATCGCCGGCTTTCTTCTTGTCGGCGCGTCCTTTCTGGCGCTGGCCGGATCGCTGCGCGGCGGCGTTCAGATCCGCGTGACACTGGCGATCGGTGCAATGCCCGAGAAGATGAGGCGGGTCGCGGAAATCGCGGTGCTGTGCGTGGCGGCGGCTCTTGCCTCGTTCTTCTTCTATTATGCAGCTAAACTTGCCATCGACAGCCATCGTTTCAATGAACTTTCCTACGGGATCATCCCGATCCCGCTATGGATTCCGCAGGCTGTGATGGCGGGAGGTATCGGTGTCTTCGCGATTGCCCTCCTCGACGACCTCGTGACGCTGCTGCGCGGGGGGCAGGCATCCTACGCCAGCTCCGAGGTGCAGGCGGCGGAGGAGATTTGATGGATCTGGCTTCGATTTCTCTGACGCTTGGCGTCGTTCTTCTGGCGCTTCTGGCTTCCGGGCTCTGGGTTGCGCTGGCGCTGATGGTCGCCGGTCTCCTTGCCATTTTCCTGATGGTTTCGGTGCCGCCGGGAGCCGTGATGGCGACGACGGTCTGGGGTTCCATCAATTCCTGGGACCTGGCGGCTCTTCCCATGTTCATCTGGATGGGGGAAATCCTATTCCGCACGCGTCTTGCCGAGGACATGTTCGCCGGCCTTGCACCCTGGATGCGGCGTCTGCCGGGCAGGCTCCTGCATGTGAACATCCTTGGCTGCGCCATCTTCGCTGCGGTGTCCGGATCGTCTGCCGCCACTACGGCTACCATCGGGCGCATGTCCTTGCCCGAACTCAGAAAGCGCGGTTACGACGAACGGATGGCCATCGGCTCGCTGGCGGGGTCCGGCACGCTGGGACTCCTTATTCCGCCCTCGATCATCCTGATTGTCTATGGCGCGGCGACAGAGCAATCCATTGCCCGGCTCTTCATTGCCGGGGTTGTTCCGGGGATGATGCTGGCCGCGCTTTTCATGGGATACACGGCGATCTGGGCCCTCATCAACCGCGACCGCATGCCTGAACCCGATCCGCGCGTACCGATCCTGGAACGCATCTGGCAGACGAGGCGGCTCTTTCCCATTCTTGGCCTGATCGCCGGTGTGATCGGCTCGATCTATGGTGGGTTTGCCTCTCCCACCGAGGCCGCCGTGGTGGGAGTTGCGCTCTCGCTCGCCCTTTCCTGGCTGACGGGAACGCTTTCGCGGGAAACTTTTCTCGAAGCGCTGCGCAATGCCTCGCGGACTTCGTGCATGATCGTGCTCATTCTTGCGGGCGCTTCCGTGCTGACCGTGGCGATGGGCTATACGGGCATTCCGCGAGCGCTTGCTCAATTCATCGCGGAGCAGGGGTTTTCGCCTTTCGCTCTGCTTGCCGCGCTCACGCTCTTCTTCGTGGTACTCGGCTGCTTTCTCGACGGGATCTCCATCGTCGTTCTGACTGCGTCGGTCATCCTGCCGATGATCGAGGCGGCCGGGCTCGACATCATCTGGTTTGGCATCTATCTGGTGCTGGTGGTCGAAATGAGCCAGATAACGCCGCCGGTCGGCTTCAACCTGTTCGTGCTGCAAGGGCTCACGGGGCATAACATTTTGAAAGTGGCCGCGATGACCTTGCCGTTCTTCCTGATGATGATCGTTGCGGTGGTGCTGATCGTGCTCTTTCCGCAGCTGGCGCTGTGGCTGCCGCAGACAATGCTTGCGAGGTAATGATGACGAACGGGGAAGGAAAGAAGATCGGCCCTGTCGTTTCCGCAGCCCATCTGGCTGCGGGCGCCATGCCGGCACTTTCCGAAATCGAGTTCGCCATGACGGTGATGAACCATTCCTTCGAGCGCTGGATGGTTCGTTGCATGGGGGCGGCCGGCGTGCCCGGCCTGCAACCCACGGCCGTCCAGATCCTTCACGCCGTCAATCATCGAGGGCGCGAGAAGACGCTTGCCGAGCTTTGCATGATGTTCAACATCGAGGACGTGCATGTGGCTTCCTATGCCATCAAGAAGCTTGCCGCACTCGGCCTCGTGAAGACCGGGCGCCGAGGCAAGGAAAAGACCGTCAAGGCGACGGCTGACGGCATGGCTGCGTGCGAACGCTACCATGAGGTGCGCGAGGCGCTTCTCGTGGCAAGCGCCAAGCGTCTCAAGCTCGACGAGGAAGCTCTTTCGGGGATTGCTGCCGTCATGCATGCGCTTTCGGGGCAATATGATCAGGCGGCGCGCAGCGCGACCAGTCTCTGATTTTCAAGAGGCGAAGACTGTTCGTTCCACGATTATTACGTGTGGTCATCGAACGTTACGAAACCGCTTTCCATTCCGCGCATTGAAGGGCTGTACGGCGCGCGATGCCGCGCCTCAGTGACGCGCATAATGGAGAGTTATTATGAAAAAGATCCTTATTGCCGCCGTTTCCGGTTTCGCTCTTCTGGGCCTTGCCGCCTGCAGCGAGGGCGACAACACCACAACGCAGAGCGTCGAGCCCACGCAGCAGGATACCGCTCCGATGGAGCAGCCTTCGGCAACGCCGGACGCCACTGCGCCTGACGCTACAGGTACTGCCCCTCAGGGCCAGGACACGATGCAGCAGTAATCTCCGTCCTCTTCAGGGTGACAGAAGAGCCGGCGGGAACGCGACGTTCCTGCCGGCTTCTTGTCGTTGAGGCATGCGTCATGATTGCCCGTCCGTGAAGGATTTGAGCGATTTCGCCTTGACGCAAAATGTTCTAGAAGACGGGCATGACGTTCTGGGCCCGCATCACCGACTTCATAACCCGAGCGCCGGGGAGTGCGCTTTCGGCCATGGTCGAAGCGATCCGCACCGTGTTCGAGGGCGACCCGCACTTGCGCAGGCGGGTGGCGTTCTCCATCGCCATCATCGCTCTTTCGGCGAAAATGGCGAAGGCCGACGGCGTCGTGACACCTGATGAAATACAGGCCTTCCATGAAATCTTCTCCGTGCCGCAGCAGGAGATGGCCAATGTGACGCGGCTATATCGTCTGGCCCAGCAGGATGTTGCAGGCTTCGAGGCCTATGCGCAGCAGATGGCAGGTCTTTGCGGTTCCGAAGGGCCCAATTGCATGATGCTCGAGGATATTCTCGATGCACTGTTTCACATTGCCAAGGCCGATGGGGTAATCCACGAACGGGAAACCGACTTCCTGCGACGCGTTGCCGACATTTTCCGTATCGAGGAGGATCATTTCGAACAGCTTCTCTCGCGCCATGCCATCATGGGTGAGGGTGATCCCTACCTGGTGCTTGGCGTGGAGCGGGGATCGAGTTTCGACGAGGTGAAAAGGCGGTATCGCAAACTGGTCTCGGAGAACCACCCCGACAGGCTGATCGCGCGCGGAGTGCCCGAGGAATTTCTCGCGATCGCCAATACACGGGTTGCTGCGATCAATGCGGCCTTCGAGAGCATCGAAAAGGCAAGGGTGGGCGCGTGAGCGCGGATGCTGTGTTTCAGCCCGATTATGCCGGCGCCGAGGTGGCGATGTCTCCCAATTTCGGGATGCGGCGTGGCGCCAGAAAGCCCGATGCGCTGATCCTTCATTATACGGGCATGGAGACGGGAGAAGGCGCGCAGGCCTGGCTCTGCGACCCGCGCAGCGAGGTCTCTTCTCACTACATCGTTCACGAAGACGGACGCATCGTGCAGATGGTGCGCGAAGCCGACAGGGCCTGGCATGCGGGGCGTGGCTCCTGGGGCGGGGTCGACGATGTAAACTCGTTTTCCATCGGCATAGAGATCGTCAATGCCGGGCCATTGCACGGATTTCCGGGTTTCCCCGATGCCCAGATCGAGGCGGTAATCAGGCTTTCTGGCGACATTTGTCGGCGCCACCGTATTTTTCCGCACCGCGTTCTCGCCCATTCCGACACCGCGCCGGGACGCAAGATCGATCCGGGCGAGCGATTTCCATGGCATGTTCTGGCTGCTGCCGGAGTGGGGCACTACGTGCTTCCGGTGCCGGTCACACCGGGCAAAATCCTGCAGGAGGGAGATCGGGGGGCGGCTGTCGACGGGCTCAGGCGAATGCTCGCGCGTTATGGCTATGATGTTGAAAAAGAAGGGTTTTTTGATCCATCTTTGTCTGCGGTTGTGCAAGCCTTTCAGAGGCATTTTCGACCCGCACAGGTTGATGGTGTTGCTGATCTTTCGACTTGCGGAACCTTGAGGGGGCTTCTGGATTCATTGCCAGATGCAGAAAATTACTCCATGTAACCCTCGGGTTCTTCTTCAAGCGCCTGTTTCAATGTGTAATTCTTTTTGAATTGAGCGGCCATTTTTGTTTCCTCTTCGGCTGCGAAACAGCCAGCCGCATTGAAGTTGAGGGGCGTGGCTCCGAGCTTCCCACACATTGAAAGCAACAGCTGCGCATCAAAGTCGCGGCAAGAATTCACGGGTCGAAATGAAAATCAAAATCCTTCTCGCGGCAGCATTCGCTGTCAGCGCCACTGTATCTTTGTCTCATGCTGAAGATACGCCGGACGTTGCGCAACAAATCGCAATCTTCTCGGCCAAGAAGAGGCAGCAGGAAGCGGATGCAGGCAAGGAAGGCGCGGGCGGGTCGTTCCTGCGCGATCTCATTCGTGGCGGACGCCCGGCAAATGTCGACAAGACGACCACTGCGTCCATCAGCACCAAGAAGGTGTCAGGCAAGTCGATTGCCGCCAAGTCCACCGTCACAAAGTCTGCCAAGGGCGTCTCCTACCAGACCATTGTCGCGCGGTATGCCTCGGCCTATGGGGTTCCGGTTTCGCTGGCCCATGCCGTTATCCGCATCGAGAGCAATTATCGCGCCAATGCGCGGGGCCGTGCCGGCGAAATCGGCCTGATGCAGATCAAGCCGTCAACTGCCCGCATGCTTGGGTACACGGGTTCGGCCAAGGGCCTCTACAATCCCGATACCAATGTCAAATACGGCATGAAGTATCTTGCCAAGGCGCACAAGCTCAGCGGCGGCAATACCTGCGGAACGATCCTGCGCTACAATGCGGGTCATGGCGCCAAGCGCATGAACCCCGTCTCTTCCGCATATTGCTCGAAGGTGAAGCGGATCCTCGGCCGCTGATCTGCGGCCCCGGATGGAGGGGTTCGTGTGTGCCGCATCTGTTTTGAGTTGCGTTTTGCTGCGCGAACCCCTTTATACACCTTGCCAGCCGGTCGGACGGCCGCGCGAACGAGAGCCGAAAGGCTGTTTGCGAGGAAAGTCCGGGCTCCACGGAAAAACGGTGCCGGATAACTTCCGGCGGGGGTGACCCCAGGGACAGTGCCACAGAAAGCAGACCGCCCCGCCTGTTTTTCGGTTCGCTCGCTTCGGCGGAAGAACCGAAATACTGGCGGGGCAAGGGTGAAAGGGTGGGGTAAGAGCCCACCGCGTCGCCGGTAACGGGGACGGCACGGTAAACCCCACCGGGAGCAAGACCGAATAGGGACGGCGCGAGGGGCAACCCTCAGGGCTTTTTCCGGCCCGACCGTCCGGGTAGGTTGCTAGAGGCCGATGGCAACATCGGTCCCAGAGGAATGGTCGTCACGTCGCGTTGCCTGTGGGCGCGCGGCCATACAGAACCCGGCTTACAGACCGGCTGGCATCTTCCTACCCGTCCCCGCTTCAATCAGCGCGGGATCAGACCGAAACGAGGCGCAAAGCGCCTTTCAATCCCTTCCATGCCCAGTTTCCAGCCTTCGACGGATCGCTTTCGATGCTGCGATTGCTCGTCTGTCATCTGCTGGCGGTGCGCCGCAGCCCGGCATTCGTAACCCTTCGTTAGCCTTAACAAGCGATAAAGGCCGATGGTCTGCGAAACGTCGAAATTCGCCGTCAAACGGGCCTTTGTGAGGCCTAATCCCGTTGACGCCCATAGCAGCCCATGATACCCCATATTACAAATCAGCGTTTCGTTGCAGTTGGCGTTCGTTTTGGAGTCGCAAGTCCCTGTGTTTCGGGCGGTTTGCGGGTCTTGGGTTCACCTTTGCAGGGGAGCGGGCAAGTGTTCATCGAGCCGTGGGGCGCGGCCATTGAAGAGATGCAGAGGGACAGCGGCCTGACGGTCGCGGCGCGTCATGGATCGATTTCTGTCGAATGCGGTGAACAGGATCGACTCGAAGGGACGGGTTTCCGTTCCTGCGCATTTCCGTTCTGTCGTTCAAAAGCGCGGCTTCACCGAACTCTATGCGTTGCGGGCTCTCGACATTCCGGCGATGGATGTGGGTGGCCTGGACCTGCTCGACCGCTACGAGGAGCGGATCGCGCAGGAGGATCCCTTTCTCCAGACGGCGGACGACATGTCGTTCTTCGTGCATGGCGACGGAGCGTTTCTGAAGCTCGATCAGGACGGGCGCATCACGGTCTCGGATTTCATCCGCGAGCATACGGGCATTACGACGGAAGTTGCGTTTGTGGGGCGTGGTCTGTTCTTTCAGATGTGGGAGCCGGAGCGTCTGGCCGTGCATGGTCGTCAAGTGCGCGAGCGGCTTTCCAAGCTGCGTCAGGCGGCCATTGCGGTTCGGGCGCCGGGGCAGGCGGAATGATGGCGGGCCCCGATGGCTCAGGCCAGTCCGGTGGCGGACCGGCCCGTCATATTCCCGTTCTGCTCGATGAGGTCGTTGCGGCGCTCGGACCCTGCGACGGCGCAATCTTCATCGACGGGACCTTCGGTGCCGGTGGTTATACTGGAGCGCTGTTGAATGCCGGCGCGTCGGTGGTCGCGATCGATCGTGATCCGACGGCGATCGACGCAGGGCAGGCGCTGGTCGCGGGTTCGGGCGGGCGCTTGAGGCTCGTTGAGGATCGCTTTTCCAATCTGGATGCTGTCGTCGATGCTCCTGTCGACGGCATCGTGCTCGACATTGGCGTTTCCTCCATGCAGATCGATCAGGCGGTACGCGGTTTCTCGTTCCAGAAGGATGGCCCGCTCGACATGCGCATGGAGCGCAGGGGCATGAGTGCTGCCGACGTGGTGAACACGATGAAGGCGGGGGATCTCGCGCGCATCTTCGGTATTCTGGGAGAAGAGAAGCAGGCAGGGCGCATTGCACGCGGCCTTGAGCGCATGCGGGCCGAACGGCCTTTTGAAACGACGCTCGAGCTCGCCAATGCGGTGGAGAAGATCGTTGGCCGCCGCCCCAAAGAAAAGATTCACCCTGCCACGCGTGTGTTTCAGGGCCTGCGTATTTTCGTGAATGACGAGCTCGGCGAACTGGCGCGGGCGCTCTTTGCCGCCGAGCGCGCGCTCAAGCCCGGCGGCCGGCTGGTGGTGGTCACGTTTCATTCCCTCGAGGACCGGATCGTCAAGAGGTTCATGTCCGAGCGCGCGGGCGGGCAGGGTGCGTCGCGACACCTGCCGGAAGCTTCCGGTCCGGCTGCGACCTTCGAGAAGCCGTCGAAATCCGTCTCGGCAAGCGAGACGGAGACTGCGCGCAATCCAAGGGCCCGTTCTGCGCGCCTGCGGCGGGCGGTGCGGACAGCGGTGCCTGCGGGTGCCGTCGATTATGAAATTGTCGGCCTGTCGCGCTTTCCGCGGCTGCCAGGTGTATCGGAAAGGTAGGGGCGAGCCATGTTTCGAACCAGCGATATCGTGTTGATCACCGTCATGTTGGCGGCGGCGGCCTTTACCTACAAGACCAAGCACGATGCCGAGGCCAAATACGACGAGTTGCGCAAGATCCAGACCCAGGCCCGCCTGGAAGAGGACACGATCAGCATCCTCAAGGCCGACTGGAGCCTTCTGACGCAACCCTCGCGCCTTCAAAAGCTTGAGGAAAGATACAATGACGAGCTGGGGCTGAAGCCGGTGAACGCCCCCCAACTCGCCGAGTTTGCCGATCTGCCGCAGCGTCCGCTCACGATAGAAGGCATCGTGACCGATATGGCCAAGGCCGACGGCGGACCTGATCGAACCGTGACGGGGGCGGTGAAGCCATGAGCGAGAAGAACGCATCCACGCAAGAGGAACTGGGCGGTTCCGCTGTCAGGCCGGGTGCTGCGACCATCGTCATGGATGGCGCCGGCAAGGCGCGCGGCGGGCGGGCGCAAAACCGCGTCATTATGGCGATGGCGCTGATCTTCTCGATCTATGGCGCCATTGGCGGGCGTCTCGTCTATCTGGCAACGCAGGAGGAGCCGGAAGCAACGGTACCGGCCGCCCGCATCACGGCGTCGCGTCCCGATCTCGTCGACCGCAACGGTGAAGTGCTTGCCACGGACATCAAGACGGCCTCGCTGTTCGCGGAGCCGCGCCGGATCGTCGATGTGGACGAGGCCATCGAGAAGCTCGCCACCGTGCTTCCGGACCTCGATTACGAACAGACTTACCGGCGGCTGGACAGCGATGCGGGATTTGTGTGGCTGCGTCGTCAGCTTTCGCCGCGCCAGCAGGCGGAGATCATGGCGCTCGGCATTCCCGGACTCGGGTTTCGCACCGAAAAGCGTCGCTTTTACCCCGGCGGTCCCACTGCTTCCCACATTGTCGGTCTCGTGAATATCGACAACAAGGGCATCGCGGGCATGGAAAAGTTCGTGGATGATCAGGGGCTTGCCGATCTGCAGGCCACTGGTCTTGCCGTTGCGGGACATATGGAGCCCGTGCGGCTTTCCATTGATCTGCGCGTGCAGCATGTCATTCGCGACGAATTGGCCCAGGCCATGCAGCGCTACAAGGCTGTCGCAGCGGGCGCGATCATGCTGAATGCCCGCACCGGCGAGGTCATGGGCATGGCTTCGCTGCCGGACTACGATCCGAACAACCCGGTCAACGCGCTGGAGAAGGACCGCCTGAATCGCGTCTCGGCCGGTGTTTTCGAGATGGGCTCGACCTTCAAGCTGTTCACCACGGCGATGGCGCTCGATTCCGGCCTCGTCAAGATCACGGACCGCTTCGACGCCACGCGACCGATCCGCATCGGCGGCTTCACCATCAACGATTTCCATGGGAAGCGCCGGGTTCTCAGCGTGCCGGAAATCTTCATCTACTCATCGAATATCGGTACGGCGAAAATGGCCGATGTGGTGGGCATCGAAGGCCATCGCAATTTCCTGAAGAAGATCGGTCTTCTCACCCGTACTCCCACCGAGCTGCCGGAGGTCGCCATGCCCACCGAGCCGAAGGAATGGAAGAAGATCAACTCGGTCACCATTTCCTATGGCCACGGCGTTGCGACGACGCCCCTGCAGACTGCCATGGCGGCCGTTGCCATGGTCAATGGTGGCAAACTCATTCCGCCGACCTTCCTGCCGCGCAGCGAAGCCGAGGCGAATGAGATCGCAACCCAGGTGATTTCGCCCAAGACCAGCTCGCAAATCCGCTACCTCTTCCGCTACAATGTGGAGAAGGGAACGGGCGGCTCCGGCAGCCGGGCGGATGTGGAGGGCTATTTCGTCGGCGGCAAGACAGGCACAGCCGAAAAGGTCATCAACGGGCGCTATTCGAACAGTGTCCGTTTCAATGCCTTCATCGGTGCTTTTCCGGCGGATAATCCGGACTATGTGGTGCTGACTTTCGTGGACGAGCCGAAGCCCGAACGCGAGGGCATCGGCGCTACTGCGGGCCTCAATGCGGCGCCGATGGTGGGTAACATCATCCGCCGTACGGCCACCCTGCTTGGCGTCAAGCCAGAATTCAGCCATGAAAGTAAGGCTTTGCTCGTCTCGCAACAGTGAGTCGGTATAGCAATCTGGGAGCGACGTTCATTGAAGAAGTTGGCATTGAAGAAGTTTGGTTCCGATGAAATTCAGTGAGTTTGCAGACATCCTGCCTCCGAACGGGGCCTTGCCTGCGAACGCGCAGATCACCGGCATTTCTTCGGATTCGCGTCGTGTCGAGGCCGGAAATCTCTTCTTCGCGCTGGCTGGCAGCAAGGCCGATGGATCGACTTTCGCAGCCGATGCGGCCGGCAGGGGCGCCATCGCTGTCGTGGCACCGGCAGGACACATCAAGGACAATCCGGGCGCGCCCGTCATCGAGGTCGACGATGCCCGTAAGGCGCTCGCCTTTTGCGCGGCGCGCTTCTATCCGCGCCAGCCGGCGACGATGGTCGCGGTGACCGGTACCAGCGGCAAGACATCGGTTGCTTCTTTCACGCGCCAGATCTGGGAACATGCCGGCCTCGCCGCCGCCAGCATAGGCACGACCGGGGTGGTGGCTCCGGGGCGCGACGATTACGGTGAACTGACGACCCCCGATCCCATCTCTCTGCATCGGCTGCTCGACGAACTGGCAGGCGAGGGCGTGACGCATGCCTCCATGGAAGCTTCCAGCCATGGGCTCGACCAGCGCCGTCTCGACGGTGTGCGGCTTGCTGCCGGCGGTTTCACCAATCTCGGTCGCGATCATATGGATTACCATCCAACGGTCGAGGAATATCACCGCGCGAAGCTGCGTCTTTTCGATACGCTTCTGCCCAAGGGAGCGCCGGCGGTGATCTTCGCCGACGACCCATGGTCCGAGCCGACGATCAGGGCTGCGACAGCCGCCGGTCTCAAGGTTCTGACGGTGGGGCGCCATGGCGATTTCCTCAAACTGAAGCGGGTGGAGCATGAACGGCACCGCCAGCGTGCGGAGGTCGAGCATGAAGGCACGATCCATGAGATCGACCTGCCGCTTGCAGGTGATTTTCAGGTGGCGAATGCGCTTGTTGCAGCCGGGCTTTCCATGGCTACGGGGACGCTTGCAGGCGTTGCCTTTGCAGCGCTTGAGAAACTGAAGGGCGCTTCGGGGCGGCTGGAACTGGTCGGCTCCGCTGAAAATGGCGCTCAGGTCTATGTGGACTATGCCCATAAGCCGGACGGGCTGGAGAATGTGCTCCAATCGGTGCGCCCGTTCACCACGGGACGGGTGATCGTCGTCTTCGGATGCGGGGGTGACAGGGATCGCGGCAAGAGGCCCATCATGGGAGAGATCGCGACGCGGCTTGCCGACGTCGCCATCGTGACCGACGACAATCCCCGTTCGGAGGACGCGGCGACGATCCGCGCAGCGATCATGGAGGCGGCTCCCGGTGCGCGCGAGATTGGCGACCGGCATGAGGCGATCCGCACCGCCGTGAGCATGCTTCAGGAGGGCGACACGTTGATCGTCGCAGGCAAGGGGCATGAGACCGGGCAGGAGATTGCGGGCGTCAAGCATCATTTTTCTGATCATGAGGAAGTGCGCGCGGCACTCGCGGAGCGCCTCGCATGAGTGTGTTGTGGACCTTCGAACAACTGGCGCAGGCGACCGGTGGGCGGCCGTTAGGCTCTGTTCCTAGCGGCATTACCGGCGTGTCCATCGACACGCGCTCCCTGAAACCGGGCGATGCCTTTTTCGCGATCCAGGGCGAGCGCTTTGACGGGCATGACTTTGCCACCGCGGCCATGGCTGCCGGTGCTTCCGTTCTGGTGGTTTCCGAGGGCAAACTGCCTGCACTTGGGCGGCTGGCGGTGGCCAAGCTTGTCGTTCCCGACGTCCTGAAGGCGCTTGAGGACCTTGGCCGGGCTGCACGTGAGCGCACGAAAGCCAAGGTGATCGCCGTGACCGGCTCGGCGGGCAAGACCTCCACCAAGGAGATGATGCGCCAGGCATTTTCGGCGGTGGGTACCGTCCATGCCGCGGACCGCTCCTTCAACAATCATTGGGGCGTGCCGCTGACGCTTGCCCGCATGCCGGCCGATTGCGATTATGCGGTGATCGAGATCGGCATGAACCATCCGGGTGAAATCCGTCCCCTGGTCGCAATGGCCAGGCCGCATATCGCCGTGGTGACGCTCATTGCCGCCGCCCACATGGGCTTCTTCAAGTCGCTTGACGAGATCGCCCGCGCCAAAGCCGAGATTTTCGAAGGCGTGGTTAAGGGCGGTTATGCGCTCATCAATCGCGACGACAAGCGGTGGAAGATTCTCTCCACCCTGGCTGCCGAGGCGGGGGTGAAGAATATCTGGGGGTTCGGTGAGAATGCGCGCTCCGAGGTGAAGCTTCTTCATGCCGAACTCGGTCCCCAATCCTCCACGCTTGCCGTGAAGATCGACGGCGAGGAGATAGAGGCGCGTCTCGGCGCGCCGGGCAGGCATATGGTGCAGAACGCGCTTTCCGTTCTTGGCGCGGCGAAGATCGCCGGTGCCGATCTGCAACGGGTTGCGCTTGCACTCGGTTCGTTTCGTGCCGAGGCCGGGCGTGGCCAGCGTCACCGCCTGCGGGTGGGAAGCGGCAGCTTCACCCTGATCGATGAAAGCTACAATGCCAATCCGGCTTCCATGAGCGCAGCCTTCGACCTGCTCGGCAAGTCGGAACTGGGCGCAGGGGGGCGGCGCATCGCCATTTTGGGCGATATGGCCGAACTCGGCGAACATTCCCACAAGCTTCATGCCGGGCTTTCCGATCTCGTGACGGGCTCGAAGACGGATATGGTCTTTCTCGCCGGCGCGGAGATGAAGGCATTGGCGGAGGCGCTGCCCGACGGTTTCGCGGTGGAACATCGCGAGCGCATGGATGATCTGCGCGGCCTTGTGATCGAAGCGGTCAGGCCGGGGGACGCGATTATCGTCAAATCTTCGAACAGCGCGGGTTTCGGCCGTCTGGTGGATGCCTTCCTGAATACTTTTCCGAGCGTGGCGACGGGGGATTGATCCATGCTGATGATGCTCGCCGAACTCGCCGATGAACTCTCGGTGTTCAATGTTTTCCGCTACATCACCTTCCGGACCGGAGCGGCGCTGATCACCTCGGCGCTTATCGTTTTCCTGTTCGGGCCGATGATCATCGCTTCCCTCAGGGTCCGGCAGGGCAAGGGGCAACCGATCCGCGCGGACGGGCCCCAGACCCATTTCAAGAAGGCTGGAACGCCCACCATGGGCGGCCTCATGATCCTGTCCGGCATTCTGGGCTCCTGCCTGTTGTGGGCCAATCTCAGCAGCGTCTATGTCTGGGTGGTGCTGATGGTGACGGTCGGCTTCGGGGCGATCGGCTTCTATGACGACTACCTGAAGGTCACGAAGCAGTCGCATCTCGGCTTTTCGGGGAAACTCAGACTGCTCATCGAATTTGCAATCGCGGGTGCTGCGGCCTGGTTCATCATGCGGGCGGGGCAAGAGCCCTTTTCCTCCTCCCTCACTTTCCCTTTCTTCAAGGACCTGATCCTCAATCTCGGCATCTTCTTCATTCCCTTCGCCGCCTTTGTGATCGTGGGGGCGGGCAATGCGGTGAACCTGACCGACGGGCTCGACGGGCTTGCCACCGTTCCGGTGATGGTGGCGGCCGCCTCCTTCGGCGTGATCGCCTATCTTTCGGGCAACGCCATTTTCGCGAACTATCTGCAGATTCATTTCGTGCCGGGAACGGGCGAGCTTGCCGTGATCCTCGGCGCGGTGATCGGCGCAGGTCTCGGTTTCCTTTGGTTCAACGCACCGCCGGCAGCTATCTTCATGGGCGATACGGGGTCGCTCGCCCTGGGCGGCCTGATCGGTTCGGTGGCGGTGGCAACCAAGCATGAGATCGTGCTGGCCATTATCGGTGGCCTGTTCGTGGTGGAAATCATGTCCGTGATCATCCAGGTGGCCGTCTTCAAGATGACCGGCAAACGGGTGTTCCTGATGGCGCCCATACACCACCATTTCGAAAAGCTAGGCTGGACGGAAAGTCAGGTGGTGATCCGCTTCTGGATCATCGCTGTGCTTCTGGCGCTGATTGGCCTTTCCACGCTCAAGCTGCGTTGAGGCGGACCGCATGATCCCCGTTTCGGTCTTCAAGGACAGGAAGGTCGCCCTTTTCGGCCTCGGCGGTTCCGGCATTTCCACAGCGCTGGCGCTGGCGGCTGGCGGTTCGCTCGTCACCGCATTCGACGATAATCCCGACAGTGTCGCGCGGGCTGCGGCAGAAGGCATTTCGGCGCGGGACCTCCATGAGATCGACTGGGCCGAAATGGCGGCCTTCATCCTGTCCCCAGGCGTGCCGCTGACGCACCCGCGTCCGCACTGGAGTGCGGACCTTGCGCGGGCGGCGGGTGTCGAGATCATCGGCGACATCGAACTGTTCGCCAGGCAGCGCCGTGCAAGCGCGCCGCAAGCGCCGCTGATCGGCATAACCGGCACGAATGGCAAGTCGACCACGACGGCGCTGATTGCGCATATGCTCGCCCATTCGGGACGCGATACGCAGATGGGCGGCAATATCGGCCGCGCGGTGCTGACCCTCGATCCACCGGCACCGGACCGGCATTACGTGATCGAATGCTCCTCCTACCAGATCGATCTTGCGCCGACACTCGATCCTTCGGTGGGTATTCTTCTCAATCTGTCGCCCGACCATATCGACCGGCACGGGACCATGGAAAACTATGCGGCGATCAAGGAGCGGCTGGTGGCGAAGAGTGCCCTGGCGGTGATCGGCGTGGACGATGCGGATTGCCGCGCCATAGCCAGCCGCCTCGAGGACGAGGGGCGGCGGGTGACGCGGATTTCGGCCACAACGCGGCTTGAGGACGGATTCTACGCTGAAGGGACCCGTTTGCTGCGGGCGCGAGGCGGCAAGACGGAAACCATCGCGAAGCTCGAAGGTATCGGGTCCCTGCGCGGCGCGCACAATGCGCAAAATGCGCTTGCAGCGGTCGTCACTTGTCTTGAATGCGGCCTCGATGCACGGGAGATACAGGCCGGTCTGGAGAGCTTTCCGGGTCTAACGCACCGCATGGAACAGGTGGCGCGGCAGGGCAAAGTGCTGTTCGTCAACGATTCGAAGGCCACCAATGCCGATGCGGCGGAGCGCGCACTGGCGAGCTTCGAGCATATCTACTGGATCGCGGGCGGCCTGCCCAAATCGGGCGGGATTGAACCGCTGCGCCCCTTTTTTCCGCGCATCGCCAAGGCCTATCTGATCGGCGAGGCGGCTCCGGCCTTCGCGGCCACCATAGGGGAGGCGACGCCGTTCGAAATTTCAGGTACCATTGAAGCTGCCGTCGAACATGCGGCGCGCGATGCGGCGGGCGATGTGGCAGGCGGTTCTGCGCCGGAGGCTGTGGTTCTGTTCTCCCCGGCTTGTGCGAGTTTCGATCAGTTCAGAAATTTTGAAGTGCGCGGCGAAGCCTTCCGCGAGGCGGTTCGTTCGCTTGCCGGCACGCAGATGATGGAGAAAGAGTGACATGGTGAGCCGGACCGACCGCAGCCCTGTCGCCAACTGGTGGTGGACAATCGACCGCTGGTTCCTGGCCGCATTTCTGACGCTGATGGGACTTGGCGTGGTCCTGTCCTTTGCCGCAAGCCCGGCGGTGGCCGAGCGCATCGGCTTGTCGAGCTTTCATTTCGTGACGCGGCAGATCATCTTCATGGTTCCGGCCGTGGTCGTGATGATCGGCATTTCCTTCCTCACGCCGCGGCAGGTGCGGCGCGTGGCGCTCCTGATGCTGGTCGGGGCGCTCGCCATGATGGTGATGACGCTGTTCTTCGGCATGGAAGTGAAGGGCTCGCGCCGCTGGCTGCATATTTTCGGCGTCTCGGTCCAGCCTTCCGAATATCTGAAGCCGGCATTTGTCGTGATCTGCGCATGGCTCTTCCACGAACATGCCCGCCAGCCGGAAATTCCGGGCAATCTTTTCGCGATGCTGCTTCTGGGCCTCGTCATGTCGTTGCTCGTCGCACAGCCGGATCTCGGGCAGACCATGCTGGTTCTCGGCACCTGGGGGGCGATGTTCTTCATCGCCGGCATGCCCTGGCTCTGGATCGCCGTGCTTGGTGCGGTCGGTGCGGGCGGCGCTTTCCTTGCCTACACGGTCTTTCCCCATGTGTCGGAACGCATCGACCGCTTCCTGACCGGAGAGGGCGATACCTATCAGGTGGACATGAGCCTCGAGGCGTTGTCGCGCGGCGGCTGGTTCGGACGCGGACCGGGCGAAGGCACGGTGAAGCGCATCCTGCCGGACAGCCACACGGATTTCGTCTTTGCGGTGGCCGGCGAGGAGTTCGGCATCATCCTTTGCTTCATCATTCTTGGCCTGTTCGCGTTCGTGGTGCTGCGCGGGCTCGCGAAGGCGCGCAGGGAGGAGGATGATTTCACACGCTACGCGGTGAGTGGTCTGGTCATCCTTTTCGGGTTCCAGTCCATCATCAACATGGCTGTGAATGTGCGCCTTATGCCCGCCAAGGGCATGACGCTTCCCTTTATTTCCTATGGCGGCTCCTCTCTCATCGCCATGGCGATTTCCATGGGCTTCGTGCTCGCCCTGACACGGCGCAGGCCGGAGAAACGGCGGCCCGTGACCTATGCTCCGCCCGCCGGAAGCGAGGCGCTTGCGGGCTGACATGGGCAAAGGAACGATCTTTCTTGCCGCCGGAGGGACCGGCGGCCATCTCTTTCCAGCCGAGGCGCTGGCGCATGAACTCAACGGGCGCGGCTGGTCCATGCATCTCGTGACGGATGCGCGGGCAGCCCGTTATGCGGAGCATTTTCCGGCAGATGAACTGCATGTCATCGAGGCCGCGACGTTTGGGTCGAAGAATCCGGTCGCGCTGCTGAAGGCCGGCTGGACCATCTGGCGCGGGGTAACGCAGGCATCCAAACTGCTCCAGCGGTTGAAACCCGCTGCTGTGATCGGCTTCGGCGGCTACCCGACGCTGCCGCCTCTTTATGCTGCGACGCGCCGCGGCGTGCCGGCGCTGGTGCACGAGCAAAACGCTGTGATGGGGCGGGCCAACAAGGCGCTTGCCACACGCGTTCAGGCCATCGCAGGTGGGTTTCTCAGGGCAGAGGGGCCCTTCGCAGAGAAAATCGTCGAAGTCGGCAATCCCGTACGACCGGCTGTGATCGAGGCCGCGGCTACGCCTTATGCGCCGCCCCGCAAAGGCGAGACAATTCGTCTTCTCGTGTTCGGAGGCAGCCAGGGCGCGCGCTATTTTTCCGACACGATGCCGGAGATCGTGGCGCAGATGCCCGAAGCACTTCGCCGGAGGCTCGCCATCACCCATCAGGCGCGTCCGGAGGACGAAGAGCGGGTACGGCGGTGCTATGAGGAGCTCGGAGTAAGCGCCGAGGTGGCGCCCTTCTTCGGCGATTTGCCGGCACGCATGGCGGCCGCCCATATGGTCGTCAGCCGCGCTGGCGCTTCCACGGTGCTGGAACTCTCCGTCATCGGCCGACCCGCTGTACTGGTTCCACTGCCGCATGCACTCGATGACGACCAGGGGCACAATGCGAAGATATTGGTGGATGCGGGCGGGGCGCTGATGCGGCGCCAGCAGGAGATCGACGTGGCGACCTTGGCGGGCGAACTGGCCGAGTTGCTGGAGAATGGCGAACGGCTTGCGGGCATGGCAGCAGGCGCGAAAAGCGTCGGCCGTATCGATGCGACGCGGTTGCTTGCCGATCTCGTGGAGGCTATTGCCTCCCGCACGCCCGTTACACGATTCAAGGAAGGACACGGCGCATGAAGATGCCGCAGACCATCGGTACAGTACATTTTGTCGGTATTGGCGGCATCGGCATGAGCGGCATCGCGGAGGCCCTGCATACGCTGGGGTACCGGGTGCAGGGCTCCGACCAATCGGAAAACGCCAATGTTCAGCGTTTGCGTGAAAAGGGCATTTCGGTGTTTGTCGGCCATGCGGCTGACAATCTCGGCGATGCCGAGGTAATCGTCGTCTCGACGGCGATCAAGAAGAACAATCCCGAGCTCATGGCCGCGCGCGAGCGTCATCTGCCTATCGTGCGGCGCGCCGAGATGCTGGCGGAGCTCATGCGCTTCCGGCAGGCCGTGGCGATCGGCGGCACCCATGGCAAGACCACGACCACCTCCATGGTGGCGGCGTTGTTCGATGCCGGCGGGTTCGATCCGACGGTCATCAATGGCGGCATCATCAACGCCTACGGAACCAATGCCCGCATGGGCGAAGGCGACTGGATGGTCGTTGAAGCGGATGAAAGCGATGGCAGCTTCCTGAAACTGCCGGCCGAAATCGCCGTCGTCACGAATATCGACCCGGAACATCTCGACCATTATGGTGGCTTCGACCAGGTGCGTGAGGCGTTTCGCCAGTTCGTCGAGAACGTGCCCTTCTACGGTTTCGCCGTCATGTGCATCGACCATGCAGAGGTTCAGGCACTGGTGGGGCGCATCGATGATCGCCGCGTCATCACCTATGGCGAGAATCCGCAGGCTGATGTGCGTTTTACCGGTCACCGCATGGACGGGGCGGTCTCGGTGTTTGACGTGGTCTTCCGCGACCGCAAGACGGGCAAGACCGAAACGCTGGAGGGGCTGCGCCTGCCCATGCCCGGCCGCCACAATGTCTCCAATGCCACGGCTGCAATCGCGGTGGCGCACGAGTTGGGCATCGGCGGGGAGGCAATCCGCGCCGGGCTTGCCGGGTTTGGCGGTGTGAAGCGGCGCTTCACGCATACGGGAAGCTGGAACGGCGTCAGCGTGTTCGACGATTACGGCCATCATCCGGTCGAGATCAAGGCCGTCCTGCGGGCGGCGCGCGAGGCCTGTTCGGGGCGTATTCTGGCAGTTGCCCAGCCACATCGCTATTCGCGCCTGCACGATCTGTTCGACGATTTCGCAGCCTGCTTCAACGATGCGGACAAGGTGCTGATCGCGCCGGTCTATGCGGCGGGCGAAGACCCCATCGAGGGGGTGTCTTCGGAAACGCTGGTTTCGCGCATCCGGGCTGCGGGCCACCGCGATGTCCGCTTCATCGATGGGCCTGAAGCGGTGAAGGCAATCGTGCGCGGCTGGGGCAAGGAGGGCGATTTCGTCGTCTATCTCGGCGCCGGCAACATCACGCAATGGGCCTATGCGCTGCCCGGCGAGCTGGAGGCCGGGGACTGATGCGGGGCGCTCAACTGCTTGAAAGCCTGGGGGACCGGCTGTCGGGCCTGCGCGGGCGCATCATTCCCGATTCCGGTATGGACAAGATCACCTGGTTCAGGGCCGGCGGGCAGGCGGATGCGCTTTTCCAGCCGGCCGACGAGGACGATCTGGCGGCTTTCCTGAAGGCCGTTCCAGACGAGATTCCGATCACCGTGGTGGGCATCGGCTCAAACCTTCTCGTCCGCGACGGGGGTATTCGCGGCTTTGTCGTGCGGTTGTCCGCCAAGGGTTTCGGCCATGCGGATGTCGTTTCCGAAACGCGGATCAAAGTGGGGACAGCCATTCCCGACAAGCGGCTCGCAGCGGTGGCGCTCGATGCGGGTATCGGCGGATTTCACTTTTACCACGGCATTCCGGGCGGAATTGGCGGTGCGTTGCGGATGAATGCAGGGGCAAATGGCGTCGAAACCTGCGAACGCGTTGTCGAAGTCCGCGCCCTCGACCGCAGGGGCGACCTGCACGTCTTTTCCAATGCCGATATGGGATATGCCTATCGTCATTCCACCGCGCCGAAGGACCTCATCTTCACCGAAGCTGTGATGGAAGGTTATCGCGAAGACAAGGCAGTCATCCAGTCGGAGATGGACGCAGTCCAGCATCATCGCGAAACGGTGCAGCCGATCCGCGAGAAGACGGGCGGATCCACCTTCAAGAATCCGCCGGGAAGCTCCGCCTGGAAGGAAGTCGACAAGGCCGGTTGCCGCGGGCTCATCATCGGCGGAGCGCAGATGTCGCCGATGCACTGCAATTTCATGATCAACACCGGCACGGCGACGGGTTACGATCTGGAATTCCTTGGCGAAACCGTCCGTACGCGCGTGCTGGATCATTCCGGAATCAAGCTGGAGTGGGAGATCAAGCGGATCGGCAGCTTCCGCGAAGGGCATGTGATCGAGCCATTTCTCGGACGTCTTTTGTAAGCGTAGGCGCTTCGGCGCCTTCACGAAATGTCGTTTGCGTTCACAAACCGTAACATTTTCAGAAAATTGAATCTTACGGAATCTCAAGGCCTTGCCATGGAATCAAACCTCTGATTCTTTGGGGTCATAAGTAATCACTGATTTGAGTCGCGGCGTACCGGTCGGGGGCTTTTCCGTTCAAGGGGGTCTTGCTCGACCAATGGATACTATTGCCCTGTTTTTGGGCTGGCCGGATAAGGGGGTGGCCGGGATATGAAGAGGAAGCACGTCGCCGTTCTGATGGGAGGATTTTCCTCCGAGCGGCCTGTCAGTCTCTCTTCCGGTGTGGCTTGCGCCGATGCTCTCGAAGTCGAGGGATACTCCGTCACGCGCGTCGATGTGGGGCGCGATGTGGCGAAGGTTATTGGTGAGCTCAATCCCGATGTTGCTTTCAACGCTCTGCACGGCCCCTATGGTGAAGACGGGACAATTCAGGGAATTCTTGAATATCTGAATATTCCCTACACGCATTCGGGGGTTCTTGCTTCAGCGCTCGCGATGGATAAGCAGCTTGCCAAGGCTGTTGCCCGGACGGTCGGGATTCCTGTCGCCGAAGCGGTCATTATGAATCGTTTCGAGATCGTTTCGGAGCACCCGATGGCGCCGCCTTATGTGGTGAAGCCCGTCAATGAGGGGTCGAGCTTCGGCGTTGTGATCGTGCGCGAGGATCAGTCGCATCCGCCGCAGATCGTAAGCTCTCCCGAGTGGCGTTACGGCGAGCGGGTGATGGTGGAGCGCTATATTCCCGGGCGTGAACTTACCTGTGCCGTGCTGGGCGAACGGGTCCTTGGTGTCACGGAAATCGTCCCCGTTGGGCATTCCTTCTATGATTATGACTCAAAATACGTTTCGGGCGGGTCAAAACACGAATGCCCGGCAAAACTTTCACCAAATATTTACCAAAAAATACAGACACTGGCGCTTGAGGCACACAGGGTAATCGGCTGCCGGGGCGTGACCCGGTCTGACTTCCGTTTCGATGATCGCTCTTCCGAGGATGGCGAGCTTGTCTGGTTGGAGATCAACACGCAGCCCGGCATGACGCCGACCTCTCTGGTGCCGGAAATCGCCGCTGAGGCGGGTTTGGGTTTTGGTGAATTGTTGAGTTGGATCGTGGAGGACGCCTCGTGTTCCCGCTGACGACACGGCAAAGCGGAGCAGTCCGCCTGGCCGGTGGCGATTTCGTGTTGCCGCGCTGGCTGCGGCGCCCGGCGCGCTTTATGCAGCGCGTGAATGCGGGCGAGGTCGAAGCGCCGCGCTACGGAGCGACCATTGCAAGCGCGCTGCTTCTGGGTGCTGCTGTCGCTTATGGAACCGTTGCCGGCGGACATATGCCGCAGGTGGTGGAGGCCGTAACGGCTCGTACCGGTTTTGCCATAGCCAAGGTGAATGTCGCGGGAAATCGCGAGACATCGGAGATCGATGTCCTGCAAGTGCTCGGACTTGACGGCTGGACGGCCCTCATGGGGTTCGATGCCGAAGCCGCAAGAGAGCGTATTGCGGCGTTGCCCTGGGTCGAGAGGGCAGCTGTGCGCAAGGTTTATCCGGGTACAGTGGATGTCGACATTGTCGAGAAATTGCCCTTCGCCATCTGGCAGCAGGGCAGCAAACTGTTTCTGATCGAGAAAGATGGCTCGGTGATCGTGCCGTTCAATGGTTCCAAATTCGCATCCCTGCCGATGGTTATCGGTTCGGGCGCTCGCGACTCCGGTCCGGCGTTCATCGCCAAGATCGACAGGCATCCGGACCTGGCTCGCCGCGTGCGGGCCTATATTCGCGTGGGTGAACGGCGCTGGGATCTGCGGCTCGACGACGGGGTGACCGTCAAATTGCCGGAGGCCGGTGAGGAATTGGCGCTAGCAACCCTGTCGCGGCTGGATCGCGAAGAGGGGCTTCTGTCTCGCGACATCACCTCCATCGATATGCGCTTGCCCGACAGGCTCGCAATCGGCCTTTCTCCGGAATCTGCCGAGGCGCATGAAGCTGCCATGCGCGAGCGGCTTGGTTTGAAGAAGAAATCCGGGGCGCGCATATGAACTGGTTATCAGAAACGAAGGATAGCGCGCGCCGCTCCGGCATCATTACGGTTCTTGATGTCGGCTCGAGCAAGATTTGCTGCATCATCGCCAAGCTGATGCCCAATGAGGAGGGGCGTGCCCTGCGGCATCGCACCCACCGGGTCAGGGTGATCGGCATTGGCCATCAGCAGTCGCAGGGCGTGAAGTCCGGGGTCATCATCGATCTGGACCGGGCGGAGGAAGCCATCAGGCTCGCGGTGGACGCGGCCGAGCGGATGGCAGGGCTGACGGTCGATTCCCTGATCGTGAACGTGTCGGCGGGACGGCTGAAGAGCGAAACGATCTCCGCGTCGATCAATCTTGGCGGCCACGAGGTCACGCGCTCCGACATCAACCGGGTTCTTGCCGCCGGTGCTCGTCACGGGCTCGCGATGGAGCGTGAGGTGGTGCATTCGCTTGCGACGGGGTTCAGCCTGGATGCCGAACGCGGCATTCGCGACCCGCGCGGCATGGTCGGTTCGCAGCTCGGCGTGGACATGCATATCCTGACGGCGGATGCCGCGCCCCTGCGTAATCTGGAGCTGTGCATCAACCGCTCGCATCTTTCAGTCGAGCGCATGGTTGCGACGCCCTATGCAAGCGGCCTTTCGGCCCTGGTGGACGACGAGGCCCAGATGGGGGCCGCCTGTATCGACATGGGCGGCGGCACCACGACGATTTCCGTGTTTTCCGAAGGCAAGTTCGTGTGGGGCGACGCCCTGCCTATCGGAGGCAATCACGTGACGATGGATTTGGTGCGTGGCCTTTCCGCACGGCTCGAAGATGCCGAGCGCCTCAAGGTCATGCACGGCTCGGCGCTTCTGTCGTCGAGCGACGATCGTGACATCGTTTCCATTCACCCAATGGGGGCGGAGTACGGAGAGCAGCCGATTCAGGTGCCACGCGCGGTGATGACGAGGATCATCCGTGCCCGCATCGAGGAAACGCTGGAGCTGGTGCGCGACAAGATCAATCGCTCCGGCTACGGCAGTCTGGTCGGCCGGCGTGTCGTTCTGACGGGGGGCGCAAGCCAGCTCGTCGGTCTGCCCGAGGCGGCACGCAGACTGTTCGGACGCAATGTGCGCCTTGGCCGTCCGCTCGGTGTTGCGGGACTTCCGGAGGCGGCAAAGGGGGCCGCTTTCTCCGCGACGGTCGGGCTCTTGATCTATCCGCAGGTGGCGGAGTTCGAAAACCGTGGCCGCGGCGGAAAGAGCGGCATTTTCACTCGCGCGACCGGCACTGGCGGCCGGCTGCAGCGCGTCGGCCAATGGCTGAAAAGCAACTTCTAGCGGGGGATACGCCCCAAGTGACGACCGCGGCGGCGAGGCGGCGGCAAAAGGCGGAAAGGACGAGACAATGACGATTAACCTGCAGAAGCCGGATATTACCGAGCTCAAGCCGAGGATCACCGTATTCGGTGTTGGCGGTGGCGGCGGCAATGCCGTCAACAACATGATCAACGCCGGCCTGCGCGGGGTCGAGTTCGTGGTCGCCAATACCGATGCGCAGGCGCTGACCCAGTCGCGCGCCGAGCGCCTGATCCAGCTTGGAGCCGCTGTCACCGAGGGACTGGGCGCCGGTTCCCAACCTGAAGTCGGTCGCGCCGCCGCTGAAGAATGCATCGACGAAATCCTTGATCACCTGACGTCTACCCACATGTGCTTCGTCACCGCCGGCATGGGCGGGGGCACGGGCACGGGTGCCGCTCCGGTCGTCGCCCGCGCTGCCCGCGAAAAGGGTATCCTGACTGTCGGCGTCGTCACCAAGCCGTTCCATTTCGAAGGCCAGCGCCGCATGCGCACCGCAGATGCGGGCATCGAGGAACTGCAGAAGTGCGTCGACACGCTGATCGTCATCCCGAACCAGAACCTCTTCCGCATCGCCAATGACAAGACGACCTTTGCCGATGCTTTCGCGATGGCAGATCAGGTTCTCTATTCGGGTGTTGCCTGCATCACCGACCTGATGGTCAAGGAAGGCCTGATCAACCTCGATTTTGCCGATGTGCGCTCGGTGATGCGCGAGATGGGCAAGGCCATGATGGGCACGGGCGAAGCTTCCGGCGAGGGTCGCGCGATGGCCGCTGCCGAGGCGGCAATCGCCAATCCGCTGCTCGACGAGAGCTCAATGAAGGGCGCCAAGGGCCTCCTTATCTCCATCACCGGTGGTCGCGACCTGACCCTGTTCGAGGTGGACGAGGCGGCGACCCGCATCCGCGAGGAAGTCGATCCGGACGCCAATATCATCCTTGGCGCGACCTTCGACGAGGAACTGGAAGGTGTGATCCGCGTTTCCGTGGTTGCCACCGGCATCGACAAGGCGGCCGCGGAATTGGCTGCTCCAGCGACGATCACGCGTCCGGCCGTAGCGCCGCGTCCGATCGAAGCGCCGCGCCCGGCCGCTGTCGAAGCGCGCCCGCAACCGGTTGCCGCCGATCCGGTCGCCGAGGCGATCCGCGAGGCAGAACGTGCCGTGCCGCAGACGCCTGCACCGGCTCCGCGCCCCGCAGCCGCCGCCGAGGGTTTCCAGCCGCAGAGCACGCTGTTCCGTCAGGCGCCAGAGCAGCCGGTTGCCCGCCCCGCCGTTGCCCCGCGTCCCGTTCAGGCCGCTCCGGTGGCTGCCGCCGTTCGCGAACCGCAGCCGCAGGCCGCAGCGCCCCGCATGCCGCGGGTCGAGGATTTCCCGCCGGTGGTCAAGGCTGAAATCGAGTCGGCATCCCATGCGCATCAGGAGCAGGAAGACCGCGGTCCGATGGGCCTCATCAAGCGCCTGACCCATGGTTTGTCGCGTCGTGACGGCGATGCCGCTCCGGTCGAGCAGCCGCGTGAGCCCAAACTTCGTCAGGCCGCGCCGCAGCCGCGTCACGCGGGCAGCAACGAGGCGCAGCTTTACGCGCCACGCCAGGGGCAGCTCGACGAGCACGGTCGCCTGACGACGCAGCAGCGCAGCGTCCAGGAAGACGATCATCTCGAAATTCCGGCGTTCCTGCGCCGGCAGGCCAACTGATCCGGAGGCCGGGCTTAAACGTCCGGCTTTTTCCGTATGTCGGGAATCGGTGACAAACTCGAGCCAGACGGAAAGACCGGACCATTCGCCGGCTATCGGATAACGCTTGTTAACAGCATGTTTCAGGGGAGGCGCTATGCGCCTCCTCTGTGTTTAAGAATTAGTAAATAAAACAGTGTCTTATAAGAGCATTACTGTGTTTGTGTGTCGTAACATGGAGTAAGAAAGCGTGATTTGGAGTCCGTGTCTCACGACATTATCTTTCGCCCTGGATAAAGGCGGGGCGTGGGACGCATTTGGGGGTGTCGTCCTAAGTATCTTCGAACATGCGGCTGCGTGCCCTTGTGCGCGGGCTGCGGATTAGACGAGCTGACGGGGACCCATTTTGCTCGAATATCAGACGACACTGAAATCGCGTTGTTCGCTCTCTGGCATCGGCGTTCATAGCGGCAAACCGGTTTACATTCATTTTTCGCCCGCCGACGCGGACACCGGTGTGGTGTTCCAGCGCATCGACGAGGGCGGCACCGGCCGCGTGATCCGCGCGCTGGCTTCCGAAGTCGCACAGACCGATCTCTGTACCGCTCTTGGCGATGTGCGCGGTGAGCATGTCGCGACCATCGAACATCTGATGGCGGCTTTGATGGCCGTGGGCATCGACAATGTCGCGATCGAGATCGACGGCAGCGAAGTGCCGGTGCTCGACGGTAGCGCCATCGGTTTCGTGGAGGCCTTCGAACAGGCAGGCGTCGCCACCCTGGGGGTGAAGCGGCGTTACATTCGCGTGCTCAAGCCGGTCCGTATCGACAATGGGAATTCCTGGGCCGAGTTTCGTCCGCACGACGGAACGCGCTTCGAGGTGGATATCGATTTCGATTCGCCGGCCATCGGGCGTCAGTCCTTGTCGCTCGATCTCAGCGCCCGCAGCTTCCGCGAGGAAGTGGCACGTGCCCGCACCTTCGGGTTCATCAAGGATGTGGAGCGCCTCTGGGCAGCCGGCTTCGCGCTTGGTTCCTCGCTCGAAAATTCCGTGGTGATCGGTGAGGATCACAAGGTCATCAATATGGGCGGCCTGCGCTACCCGGACGAATTCGTGCGCCACAAGATGCTTGACGCCGTCGGCGATCTGGCTCTGGCAGGTGCGCGTTTCATCGGCTGTTTCCGTTCATATCGTGGCGGGCACAGGCTGAATGCTGCGGCGCTCCGTCATCTTCTGACCGATCGTTCGGCCTATGAAGTTGTCGAGACCACGCGCCGCGAGCAGGGGCGTCGTGCGGAAATGGTGGCGGTCAACGCACCGGTCTACGCCCCCTGGATGATCTGAGCCGATGCTTTTTGCTGCCCGCGGCTGTTGATGGCCGGGGGCTTTTGACGGCGAGACGTCTCACCGCCACAAAATTGCACCATTGCGCGGCAATAGCGTTGCCGGGGCAGCAGTGATATGCTCTATGGCTGCGATCCAGTATCGATTTCCCAGATGCGAGAGGCGAAATGCGTTCAACCAATGTTGCCGGGATGACCAGAACAAGCAGAATGGCTTTACTGGCGGTATCGGCCCTCGGCGCTTCGCTTCTGCTTGCAGGCTGCAATGCGGAGAAGGATCTCGATCTTTCGACTTATGTCGAGCCGACGGATTCTGCTGACGTTCTCTACAATCAGGGCCTTGCCAATATGAACGCCGGTCGCCTCAAGGAGGCGAGCGCCAAGTTCGAGGCCATTGATCGGCAGCACCCTTATTCCGAGTTCGCCCGCAAAGCGATGATCATGAACACTTTCGCCAGCTACCGGCAGGCGAAGTATGACGAGGCAATCAATAGCGGTAAGCGCTATGTTTCGCTTTATCCGACCTCGGATGAGGCTGCCTATGCACAGTATCTCGTCGGCCTTAGCTATTTCCGCCAGATTCGCGACGTCACGCAGGATCAGCGCGAGGCGCGCCTGACCGCCGAGACGATGGGCGAAGTCGTTCAGCGCTGGCCCGAGTCCGAATATGTCGAGGATGCCAAGGCCAAGATCCGCTTCGCGCAGGATCAGCTTGCCGGCAAGGAGATGCAGATCGGCCGCTATTATCTCGAGCGGCGCGAATATGTGGCTTCGATCCGCCGCTTCCGCGGTGTCGTCGAGGATTATCCAAACACCCGCCATGTAGAAGAGGCGCTGGCTCGTCTGACGGAAGCCTATTTCGCCATGGGCCTTGTTTCCGAAGCTCAGACGGCTGCCGCCGTGCTTGGCCACAACTTCCCTGACAGCAAGTGGTACAAGGATTCCTATTCACTTCTGCAATCGGGTGGCTTCGAGCCGCGCGAGAACGCGGGGTCGTGGTTGTCCAAGGCCGGGTCTGCAATTCTCGGCGGTTAGAGCGGTTCATTGTTTCATGGAAACGCCGTTCCGCTCCATCTCCGTGTTTTTTCGCAGTCCTGCGTCGTCAGGTGATTTCACCTGACGACGAAATGCTATAGCGTCGGCACCCATGCTCTCACATCTGTCGATCCGCGATATCGTCCTGATTGAACGCCTCGACATGGATTTTCCGGGCGGGCTTTCGGTTTTGACCGGTGAGACCGGCGCAGGCAAATCCATCCTGCTCGATTCCCTGTCGCTTGCGCTCGGGGGTAGGGGAGACGCTTCCCTTGTGCGCCATGGCGCCGATCAGGGGCAGGTGACCGCTGTCTTCGACCTTCCGGCGGTTCATCCGGTGCGCACGCTTCTTGCTGAGAATGCCATCGACGACGAGGGCGACATTATCTTGCGCCGTGTGCAGAGTGCCGATGGGCGCACGCGCGGTTTCATCAACGATCAGCCTTCGAGCGTCGCGCTCATGCGGCAGGTGGGGCGTGCGCTTGTGGAAATCCACGGGCAGCACGATGAGCGTGCTCTGGTGGACGCGGCGATCCATCGCGATCTTCTCGATGCGTTTGGCGGTCATGGCGAGGCGGTCGGTCGGGTGCGGCTTGCCTGGCGGGACTTGCGGCAGGCCGAGCAGGAGTTCACGCGACACAAGGCGCGGGTCGAAGCGGCGGCGCGTGAAGCGGATTTTCTGCGTGCGTCCGTCGATGAACTCTCCAAGCTCGATCCGCGTCCGGACGAGGAAGAAGCGTTGGCCGAGGAACGCGCCAACATGATGCGCGCTGAAAAGATCGCTTCGGATATTTCGGATGCGCAGGAGGTTCTGTCCGGTGGCGCTTCAGCGATACCTCAGCTGTCCAGCCTTTTGCGCCGGCTTCAGCGCAAGGCGCAGGATGCACCGGGCCTGCTGGACGGGATCATAGAATCGCTCGACGCAGCGCTGCTGTCTCTCGATGCGGCCCAGTCGGGCGTCGATGAGGCCATGCGAGCGACCGAATTTGATCCGAAACGTCTCGAACAGGCGGAAGAACGCCTCTTCGCCCTCAGGGCCGCAGCGCGCAAGCACAATGTGCAGGTGGACGATCTGGCGGCACTATGCGCGCGCATGGTCGGCGATCTGGACGAGCTCGATGCAGGCGAGGAGCGGCTCGGTCTGCTGGAGGAACAGGCTGCTGCAGCTATAAAGGCTTACGACGCGGCTGCGGCTGAACTTTCGAAGATGCGCCTGCGCACAGCCGAAGGGCTTGCCAAAGCGGTCATGGCGGAACTTCCTGCGCTGAAGCTGGAACGGGCCGAATTCATTGTCGAGATCGCCACCGAAGCGCAGGACCGCGCCGAAGAAGGCATCGACCGGGTGGAATTCTGGGTGCGAACCAATCCGGGAACGCGCCCCGGCCCCATGATGAAGGTCGCATCGGGCGGCGAACTCTCCCGCTTCCTTCTGGCGCTGAAGGTGGTTCTCGCCGACCGTGGATCGGCCCCGACGCTGGTCTTCGATGAGATTGATACGGGGGTGGGCGGCGCGGTTGCCGATGCGATCGGTCAGCGCCTTTCACGTCTTGCCGGTCGTATTCAGGTGCTTTCCGTCACTCACGCGCCGCAGGTGGCTGCACGGGCCGGGACGCATTACCTGATCGCCAAGAGCGGCGGTCAGGAGAAGGTCTCGACCGGTGTTTCCGTGATGGATACGGATGCGCGCCAGGAAGAGATCGCCCGCATGCTGGCGGGCGCCACGGTCACCGATGAGGCGCGCGCGGCAGCCCAGAGGCTGCTGAAGGGCACGACCCCGGTTTCCTAGAACGCCCTTGCTCTCCGTCTTTATGCAGGGCGCATGGATGATTTCACCGGACTGCAAAATGCCTTGCGGGCGCTTCAGCAGCTGTCAGCATGTGCA
Organism: Nitratireductor indicus C115; assembly: GCF_000300515.1. Classification (GTDB taxonomy): domain Bacteria; phylum Pseudomonadota; class Alphaproteobacteria; order Rhizobiales; family Rhizobiaceae; genus Nitratireductor; species Nitratireductor indicus. The sequence goes on along the minus strand of NZ_AMSI01000003.1, from coordinate 87,150 downwards.
TGACAGGTTCAAAGCGGGTTTTCTCCACGGGCGGATGATGGTCTAAACTCCGGCGCAGTTCACAGCCGGAATCAATGCCATGCCCGCAGCCAAGCCGCCCGTCGAGGATCTGACGGAAGATCAAGCCAGGGAAGAGCTGGAGAGGCTCGCGGCTGAAATCCGCGCGCATGACAGGCGTTATTTCGAAGAGGATGCGCCCAGTGTTTCCGACGCTGAGTACGATGCCTTGCGGCGGCGCAATCTGGCCATCGAACAACGCTTCCCCGATCTTGTTCGGGAGGATTCGCCCTCACGGCGTGTGGGGGCGCCCGTTTCGGGAAAATTCGAGAAGGTTCGGCACAAGGTGCCGATGCTTTCTCTCGACAACGCGTTTTCGGATGAGGATGTGATCGACTTCGTCGGGCGCATCCGCCGCTATCTCAAGCTTGCCGCGGATGCGCCGGTGGTCATGACGGCGGAACCGAAGATTGACGGGCTCTCGCTATCCCTGCGCTATGAAAACGGACGCCTCGTTTCGGCCGCCACGCGCGGCGACGGGCAGGAGGGCGAGAACGTTACCGCGAATGCCCGCGCCGTTGCTGATATTCCCACCGTGCTTTCCGGAAACCCGCCGGAGATTATCGAGGTGCGCGGCGAGGTCTACATGACGCATGCCGATTTCCTGGCACTGAACAGGCGACAGGAGGCCGAGGGCAAGCCGACCTATGTCAATCCGCGCAATACGGCAGCCGGGTCGTTGCGCCAGCTCGACGCCTCGATCACGGCAGCCCGCCCTCTCAAATTCTTTGCCTATGCCTGGGGGGAGGTTTCGCAATTGCCGGCCGATACACAGACCGGCATGGTCGAAGCGTTCGAGCGCTACGGCTTTCGCGTGAATCCATTGATGGCGCGCAGCGAGAGCGCCGAGGGCTTGCTCAACCAGTATCGCAAGATCGAGGAGGAACGCGCGCGGCTTGCCTATGACATCGATGGGGTCGTCTATAAGGTTGACGATCTCGCCTTGCAGGAACGGCTGGGTTTCGTGTCGCGCAGCCCGCGCTGGGCTATCGCGCACAAGTTTCCCGCCGAAAAGGCAACGACCATTCTGAGGGGGATCGACATTCAGGTGGGCCGCACGGGCGCGCTGACCCCGGTCGCCCGGCTCGAGCCCGTGACGGTCGGCGGTGTGGTGGTGACGAATGCGACGCTGCACAATGCCGAGGAGATCGAGCGGCTGGGCGTGATGATTGGCGATACGGTGACCGTTCAAAGGGCCGGCGACGTCATTCCACAGATACTCGGCGTCATTGAGGAAAAGCGGCCGGCAGACGCGGAGGCCTTCGTGTTTCCGACCGTCTGTCCCTGCGAACTCAAGACACCGGTGGTGCGCGAAGGGATCGGCACCGGTGTGGAAGGTGTCGTGCGCCGTTGCTCGGGCGAGTTCGCCTGTCCCTTCCAGCGGGTCGAGCATTTGCGTCATTTCGTGTCGCGGCGCGCATTCGATATCGATGGGCTGGGCGAGAAGCAGATCGAGTTCTTCTTCAATGATCCCGACCTGCCCGTGAAGAGCCCGGGCGAGATCTTCACGCTTGCGGAACGCGATGGGAAGAACATCAAGAAGCTCAAGGACAAGGAAGGATGGGGCGCCACTTCGGCAGCCAATCTGTTTGCGGCAATCGAGGCGCGCCGCGAGATCGGTCTCGAACGGATGATCTACGGGCTCGGCATTCGCCATGTGGGCGAACAGACAGCCAAGACCCTGGCACGCGCCTATGGCTCCTGGGGGGAGTTCCACGATGCTGCACTCAAGGTTGCCGAAGGCGACATGCAGGCGCGCGAGGAGATGGACGCTCTCGACGATATCGGCGATGCAGTGATCGATTCCATCGCGCAGTATTTCGGCGAAGAGCATAATCGTGACCTTGTGGAGAAACTCGCCGATCAGGTGAGGGTGATCGACGCCGAGCGGCCGGCCGCTGACACTCCCGTGGCGGGCAAGACCATCGTCTTCACGGGCAGCCTGGAGCGCATGTCGCGTGATGAGGCCAAGGCGATGGCGGAACGCCTGGGCGCCAAGGTCGCAGGGTCGGTTTCGAAGAAAACGGATCTTGTCGTTGCGGGGCCGGGCGCCGGATCGAAACTCAAGAAGGCCGCCGAGTTCGGCATTGAGGTGATCGACGAAGACGCCTGGTTCGAGCGCGTCGGCGGGTGATCCTTGCCTGTCAGGCTTGTTGATCGCTGGCTCAAAGAAATTGAAGCGACTGGTCAGCGGGACTGACCTATCATGGCCTTTCTGGAGGCTCCATGACAACCGATATACTGGCCGGTCAATCCGGTCCACGCGACTTCGCGCAGGGTGTGCGCGACAGTGTTCCGATCATTGTTGCCGCTTTGCCGTTCGGTGTCCTGTTCGGCGCGCTGGCGGTCGATAATGGTTTTAGCGTCTTCGAGGCGGTGCTGATGAGCGCGGCCACCTTTGCCGGCGCCAGCCAGATGGTGGGCATCGAGCTCTTCGGGCAGAAGGTGGCCCCGTGGCTGATCGTGTTTTCGATCTTCGCGGTCAATTTCAGGCACGTGCTATATTCAGCAACCACGGGGCGGCGGATCGCCCATTGGAAACCCTGGCAGCGCCTTGTCGGTTTCTTCGTGTTGTCCGATCCGGTCTTTGCCGAAACCGAGCGGCGCGGAGAGACGAAGGGCGTGGTGACCTGGGGCTGGTATCTGGGCGTTGCGATCCCTGTCTATTTCACCTGGATCATCGAAGGCTGGGTTGGGGCGCTTTTCGGCAAGATGATGCCGGATCCTGAGCCCTACGGCATCGACTTCCTGCTGCCGATTTATTTTCTGGGCCTGGTGATGGGCTTTCGCAAGCGGCCCTTCTGGCTTCCCGTTGTGGCGGTCAGCGCGGTGGTCTCGATCATTGCCTATCGTACCGTCGGCTCGCCCTGGCATGTCTCCATCGGGGCTCTGGCGGGGGTGCTTCTGGCTGCAATGTTTTCTCCCGATGCAAGAGGAAAGCGGGGCGCGCAATGAGCACCACGATCTGGATCATCCTGGCCGGCGGGCTCCTGACCTATCTGACGCGCATTGGCGGTCATATCGTCCTGTCGCGCTTCGAGCGCATTCATCCGCGCGTCGAGGCGGGCTTGAACGCCGTGCCGGCGGCCGTCCTGACCACGCTCGTCGCACCTGCCGCAATGAATGGCGGGCCTGCTGAACTTGCCGCACTTGGCGCGGGCGTTCTTGTCTCTTTCTGGGCGGGCGGCATGATGACCGTGTTCCTGACGGCGGCAGCCGTGCTGATCGTGCTGCGTAATATCGGCATCTGACGGATGCTGCGCGCATTTCGGCGACCGGTTTCGGCCTGATCCGGCACGAAACGGGGCATTTTGCGCAAAAACTCTCCGGAATCGCTATCCCGCTAGCCGGCTCGGTATGGTATCGGACGGTGCAAAGGTTTACTTGGTGACCGATGATCCAGCTCTTCGCAAGAGCCATACGTAAGTGAAAGACGACAGCCCAATGCCAGATTATCGTTCGAGAACAACCACCCATGGACGCAACATGGCGGGAGCACGCGGCCTCTGGCGCGCAACCGGCGTGAAAGACGGGGACTTCGGCAAGCCGATCATTGCCGTGGTCAATTCCTTCACGCAGTTCGTTCCCGGACACGTGCATCTGAAGGATCTGGGACAGCTCGTCGCGCGTGAGATCGAGGCGGCGGGCGGTATCGCCAAGGAGTTCAACACCATCGCGGTGGATGACGGTATCGCCATGGGCCATGACGGCATGCTGTACTCGCTGCCGTCGCGCGAAGTGATCGCCGACAGCGTCGAATATATGGTCAACGCGCATTGCGCCGACGCGATGGTCTGCATCTCGAATTGCGACAAGATCACGCCTGGCATGCTCAACGCCGCCATGCGTCTCAACATCCCGGCGGTTTTCGTTTCGGGCGGGCCGATGGAGGCCGGCAAGGTCGTGCTGAATGGCAAGACCCAGGCGCTGGACCTCGTCGATGCTATGGTTGCGGCTGCCGATGATAAAATCTCTGATGCCGATGTTTCGGTCATCGAGCGCTCCGCATGTCCGACCTGCGGTTCCTGCTCGGGCATGTTCACGGCCAATTCGATGAACTGCCTGACCGAAGCGCTCGGCCTTTCCCTGCCTGGAAACGGCTCTACGCTTGCCACCCATGCGGATCGCAAACGCCTCTTCCTGGAAGCGGGCCGCCTCGCGGTGGGTATCGCAAAGCGCTATTATGAGCAGAATGACGCTTCCGTGCTGCCGCGCAACGTGGCGAACAAGCGTGCCTTCGAGAATGCGATGTCGCTGGATATCGCCATGGGTGGTTCCACCAACACGGTGCTGCACATTCTGGCGGCTGCCTATGAAGGGCAGATCGATTTCACCATGGACGATATCGATGCGCTGTCGCGCAAGGTGCCATGCCTCTCCAAGGTCGCGCCTGCCAAGCAGGATGTGCACATGGAAGATGTGCACCGGGCCGGCGGCATCATGGCGATTCTCGGCCAGCTCGATGCGGGCGGTCTGATCCATCGTGATTCCCCCACGGTACACACGCCGACCATCGGTGAGGCGATCGACGGCTGGGCCATTGACCGCACCGACAGCGAGAGCGTGCATAATTTCTTCAAGGCTGCCCCCGGCGGTATTCCGACCCAGACAGCGTTCAGCCAGGAAGCCCGCTGGGACGAGCTTGATCTCGACCGCGAAAAGGGCGTCATTCGTTCCGTCGAGCATCCGTTCTCGAAGGATGGCGGTCTTGCCGTTCTGAAGGGCAATATCGCGCTCGACGGCTGCATCGTGAAGACGGCGGGCGTGGACGAGTCCATCCTGAAATTCACCGGGCCAGCCGTGGTCTATGAAAGCCAGGATGCGGCGGTGAAGGGCATTCTGGGCAGGGAGGTCAAGGAAGGCGACGTGGTGGTGATCCGCTACGAAGGCCCCAAGGGGGGCCCGGGCATGCAGGAGATGCTCTATCCGACCAGCTATCTCAAGTCGCGCGGCCTCGGCAAGGCGTGTGCGCTGGTGACGGATGGCCGGTTCTCGGGCGGAACCTCGGGCCTTTCCATCGGCCATGCATCGCCGGAAGCTGCGCAGGGCGGCGCCATCGGCCTCGTGCGCAGTGGCGATATGATCGAGATCGATATTCCCAACCGCACGATCAACCTTGCCGTTTCGGATGCGGAACTCGCCGAACGCCGCGCTGAGCAGGACAAGCTTGGCTGGAAGCCAGCCGGGCCGCGCAAGCGCAACGTCACGACCGCGCTGAAGGCCTATGCGGCCTTCGCCTCGTCGGCAGACAAGGGGGCGGTGCGCGTCCTGCCCGAGGAATAATCAGCATTTTGCAGCCGGGCGATTTCGTCCGGCGTCGCACAAATGCGAGAAGAAAGAAGCATTTTGCAGCCGGGCGATTTCGTCCGGCGCTTTTCAGGTTTCGGTCGAGCTGCCCATCTCTCCTGCGGGGAGAAGGTCCCGGCAGGAGATGAGGGGTGGGCTCGGCCAAAAGCCCCATAACCTTGTAAAACTGCGATGGCTGGGCAAAGTCAGGAAAGCGGCGCAGTCGCCTCTTCGAGCCAGGCGCGCACGTCTTCTTCCACCATTGGCCCAATTTCGCTCAGAACGCGCGCATGATAGGCGTCGAGCCAGGCGCGCTCACCCTCGTCAAGGAGTGCCTTGTCGACGAGCCTGCGGTCGAGCGGGGCGAGGGTGAGTGTCTCGAAACCATGCATGGGAATCTCGCCTCCCGCGACAGGGGTGGCAGGCTCGACCACGATGAGGTTTTCCAGACGGATGCCGTAGGCGCCGGGCTTGTAGTAGCCGGGCTCGTTGGACAGGATCATGCCGGCTTCCAGCTTCTGCATGCCGGTCTTGGCGATGCGTTGCGGCCCTTCGTGAACGGAAAGATAGGAACCCACGCCGTGGCCTGTGCCGTGGGCGTAGTCGAGGCCTGCCTGCCAGAGGGCGTGGCGGGCAAAGGCATCGATATCCGCACCGCGTGTACCCTGCGGGAAGCGCAGGCGCGAAATCGCAATCATACCTTTCAGGACGCGGGTGAAGCGGTCGCGCATTTCGGCATCCGGCGCACCGATGATGACGGTGCGCGTAATATCGGTCGTGCCGTCTTCATACTGCGCGCCTGAATCGACCAGATAGAGTTCGTTCTTTCCAAGCGTGCGGTTTGTCCTCGTCGTGACCCGATAATGGATGATCGCCCCGTTGGGACCGGCCCCCGAGATGGTGTCGAAAGAAATGTCGCGCAGCGGCATCTGTGTCTCTTCGCCGGTCGTGGCGCGGCAGGCCTCCAGCTTTTCTGCGACGGCGATCTCGGTCAGTGTTCCGGGTGCCTGGGTGTCGAGCCACGAAAGAAACCGGGCCATCGCAGCGCCGTCGCGGCGGTGTGCTGCGCGCGCACCGGCCAGCTCCGTCATGTTCTTGATGGCGCGGGGCAGGCGGGCAGGATCAGCGAGATCGACCGTCTCCATGCCTTCCCCTTCGGCGATAAGGCGCAGCTTGTCGGCGGCGAGCACGGGATCGAGGCCGATGCGCTTGCCGTTTCCGGTAAGGCGCTTCACCTCGTCGTCGAGCATGGAAGGGGGCATCAGCTCGGCGAGCTGTGTCAGATAGGCCTCGGTTTCGCGGTCGAGCTTGCGCTTGTCGAGAAACAGGAGCGGCCGGCCGCTCTCCGGAACGATGGCGAAGCCGAGCGCCAGGGGCGTATGGGGCACATCGCTGCCCCGGATGTTGAAGGCCCAGGCAAGGGATGATGGATCGGTCAGAACTGTGAAGTCCGCGCCACCCTGTCGCACGGCCTCGGCCAACCGCTCCAGCTTCTGGCTTGCGAGTTCTCCGGCCAATTCCTTGGGTTGGATGCGGGCCTGTCCCAGCGGGGCTGTTGGGCGCTCGTTCCAGATGTCGTCGACCAGATTGCCGTCGGAGGGAACCAGCTGTCCGTCGATCTTTGCCAAGGCTTTCTCAAGGCCGCGGACTTCCCCTACCGTATGCAGCCAGGGGTCGAAGCCGATACGCGCACCTGCCGCAAGGTTCGATACCATCCAATCACGCGGCGGATTGTCGACGAGGCTTTCGATGGTGAAGGTACCCGGATCTGCCTGTTCTGAAGCCTGCAATGTGTAGCGGCCGTCGACGAAGAGCAGCGCCTTGTCGCGCAGAATGAGCGCAACGCCGGCAGAGCCGGTGAAGCCGGTCAGCCAGGCCAGTCGTTCCGAGCAGGCGGCCACATATTCTCCCTGGTGCTCATCGGCGCGGGGGACCAGATAACCGTCAAGGCCGGCGCGCTCCAACGTTTCGCGCAGGCGCGCCACGCGGGCAACGCCCTGGGACGGGTCGGCGGTAACTTCAAAGGACTGGAACATGGGAACCTATGTGAAAGTCAGAAACGGCCAGACCCTACAACATGACGCCTGGAAGCGAAATCAGTTCGTTGGGGTGACTGGAAAAGCACTTAAATTTCAAGAGTGAGTGCATCGCAGCAATTTATGTTGCAATGCAAAAATGAATGGATGCCATGCGCAATCAGCGCTGGTTGGAAGAACGGGGCAGACTTATCTTTTGATCAAGATCAGGGATCAAGGAGAGTTCAGATGGCTCACATGGCAGGCAAGCGCGGTTTCTTCCGCAATGCATTCGACGCACTTATCGAGGCTCGTCAGAGGCAGGTCAGCAGCTATGTCAATGGCGCCCTTCTGATGCTGGACGACGAGACCCTGCGCGCTCATGGCTATACCCGTGACGAATTGAAACGCAGCCGCAGCGTTTCCTACATGTTTTGATCGAAATGTTCTGACCGGACGATGCCTGCCGGGCATCGCCCCTTTCCAAGAGACCCCGTAAGCCACCAGCGGCTTGCGGGGTTTTTTGTTGCCTGATTGCAAAATGCTCTAGCGTCGCAGAATGATCGTTACCCAACCTTCGCGCGCTTGCGTGCGGATGTGGCGGAAGCCCTGGTTGACGTAGGATGCCACCACCGCGTCGCGCTGGCGCTCAAGGATGCCCGACAGGATCAGCGCTCCGCCGGGTGTCAGGTGATTGGCCATCTGCGGAGCGAGCCGCATCAGCGGGCGCGCCAGAATGTTTGCGACAATCAGATCGAATGGCTTTCGCTCGGCAAAGATACGGTTGTGAAAGCCGGGGGCCGTATGCGTTTCGACCAATGCGCCAACGCCGTTGAGGCGCGCGTTCTCGGCTGCCACCTGCGTGGCGATGGGATCGATGTCGGTTGCCAGAACCGGGATGCGCGCCGCGCGCGCAAGGGCTATGGCCAGCACGGCACTGCCCGTACCGAGGTCGAGCGCGTTTCGCGGCTTCTCCCGCTTGAGCAGATCCGCAATCGCCTGCAGGCAGCCGGCCGTGGTGCCGTGGTGGCCTGTGCCGAAAGCAAGGCCCGCCTCGATCTCGATGGCAAGGTCTCCGATGCGGCGCAGGTTCCGGTCGTGGCTGCCGTGAATGAGGAAGCGCCCGACGCGCACCGGCTTCAGGCCTTCCAGCGAATGGGCGACCCAGTCGATCTCCGGCAGCACCTCACGCAGGAGCTGTGGCGGATCGGGAAGCGTTGCAACGGCCTCGCCAACTTCGTTGAAGACACGATCCGCGTCCTCCTCCTCGGCATAAAGGGAGACTTCGAAGCGACCATTTTCCTCGTCGGCTTCGAAAACACTGATGGGCAGCCCATCTTCCTCGAAACGGGCATCCAACAGCTTGAAGAGGGCATCTGCCTCGCTTTTGGAGGCGTTCATGTAAATGCGTGTCTGTGCCATGGATCCGTTCTGTCAGGCTTCTTTCGCCAGCCGTCTCAGCTTGGCGACGGCTGTGTCGCGATTCTCTTCATAGGCGATGGTGCCGAAAAAGTCGCCGTCGCTGTCGAGAAGCAGAACGGAAGCGGTGTGATCCATGGTGTAGCCGCCATCGTCCAGTTCGACCTTGCGCACATAGATGGAAAAGCCCTTGGCCATGGCTGCAACCTTGTCGGGGGCGCCGGTAATGCCTGTGATGCGGTCTGAGAAATTGCCAAGATAGGTTTTCATGACCTCAGGCGTGTCGCGCTCGGGATCGATCGAGACGAAATAGGCCTTTATGTCCTTGCCTTCGTCGCTCAGTTGATCAAGCCATCCATCCAGCTCGAAAAGCGTTGTCGGGCAGACTTCCGGGCAGTGCGTGAAGCCGAAAAACACCACGCGAGGTCCGCCCTTGAAGGCAGCCTCCGTGATCTTCTGGCCATTCTGGTCGACCAGTTCGAACGGGACGCCGAATGCCTTGCGGGCATTCTGCTGCTCATACCACTGGAAGGTCAGAAAACCGATGCCCGCGGCCATGACCGCGAGAATGCCGACGAGAATGGAACGCATCATGAAGGAAATTCCCGATTGTGGGCGGGGCCTATCCCGGAACTATGGGCCTAGAAGCACCAGGAAAGGCCGGATTGGGCCATGGCAAAGAATATGCCGGAACCGTGCTGCATCCACATCGAAAAGGCCCAGCCAGAAACGGCAGCTGCAGCAAGTGCGGCTGCGCCAACCTTGAGCCAGGTTCCCGAACGCGGAAGTTCTTGAGTTCTCATGCCCCATGATAGCGCAGATGAGGGCTTTCACGAAAGCCGCAACTTGTCGCAAGCCTGTCAGGCAAAAAAGGGAACCTCCCGCCGGCTTGCGACGGGAGGAGGGGCGGAATAGGGACACTTACTGGGTAGTGCAGACCAAGTGTCTACATAGCCAACCTAGCGCATCCGGGTTGCGAATTGGCATGGGGCGATCACACTCATCGAGTGTGCGCGGTTGAGCGGGGTGGCGAAGCACAGGATCGCGCTCGGAAGGACGGGAACCATTTCGATGCGCGATTTTCTATATAACGTTCGCAAATCACGGTGCGAAACTCAAAAATGTTCGGCCGCTTCTTGCTGTTGCAGAATTCGATGCCCGGATATCGCGTCAATCCGGTCGCGCTTCTTTCGGGAACGGCTGCGCGACAACCTTATTCTTCGATTTGAAGGGGCTTTATGGCTGTCGGCCTATAAAGGATGACGAATCATCTTTCCATGAATGAAGAGAGGCTTTCAACCAGTGGCTGCGGGCGGAAACCGGCTGCTTGAGCGCATCTGGCATTATGCCAGATGCAGGAATTTCCTGTGTTTATTGTATACTCTAGGTTTCTTTTGTTGACTTGTCGTTCTGTTATATAGACATATGCCGCGACTGATAGCTTATGGCTGCATAATAGGCCAGGTTACGGGGGCGAAGACGTGATCAAGGATTTCGATATGTTAAAGCAGCAGCTCGCCGAGTTGGCGGAGGCAGTGAACAAGTTCGAGTCCGAGGCGGTTCAGCTGCGCGTCGTCGAACTCGTTTTAGAGAAAGCGCCGAGGAAAGATATTGGCTTTTCCGAAGAGAGTTTCTCGCATTATGTGGCTGCGCCGGACCTGTCCGGGCTCATGCGCAATGGGCGGCTGCGCAAGACAAAACCTTCCGAGAGTGCCCGCGGCGCGGTCGCCGCACTCAACGATCTGATCGAGAGCGATTTCTTCAGCGAACCACGCACCATTGGCGACATCGTCTCCCATTGCGAGGAAGCCCGGGGCGCACAGTACAAGTCGAACGCATTTTCCGGGCCGCTTTCGCGCCATGCTCGCAGTGGGGTTCTGGCTCGCGAGAAGAATGCCGACGGCAATTTCGTCTACTACAAGCCCTGATTCCCTTCCTTGCGCCCTCGCACTGCGGGGCGGACCTGTGTGCTCAACAAACCCGAGCGTCCCTTTGCTTGTTTTTCGCATTTATGCGGGCGTCGGCTGATATTATCTGATTGCAAAATGCCCTATGCGGGCTGCACGAAGCTGTCGAGAACGCGTTTCTGGCCAGCCTTGTCGAAATCGATGGTCAGCTTGTTGCCGTCGATGGCCGCTACATTCCCATTGCCGAATTTCATATGGAAGACGCGGTCGCCAAGCTTGAAGGCGGACGGGCTCTCGGAAACGGATTTCGCAACCAGCTCGCCCTCGATGACGCGGCCTTTTACAGAGCCTCTCCCGGCGCCATAGCCTGAATCGGTCTCGCCATAGCCGATCCGCTCGACCTGATGGCCGGAGCGCGTTCCCCAATTGCGGGCTGTCGCGTCGCTGCGGTTTTTCTGTGCGCGTTGCCAGCCTGGCGTCGAATAGGTGTTGGAAAACACCTCGGCATTGTCGAAGCGCGACTTTCCATAGGGGTTTGGCCTGCCGATATGGCCCTGGCCATACCCGCCATAGGAGCTGCCTTCGTCAGCCACGTCTACATGGGCTTCGGGCAGCTCATCGAGAAAGCGGGAGGGAATGGTGGATTGCCAGAGGCCGTGAATACGGCGATTGGAGGCAAACCACAGGTGAAGGTTCTTCTTGGCGCGGGTGAGCCCCACATAGGCGAGCCGCCTTTCTTCCTCAAGCCCGGAGCGGCCACCCTCGTCGAGTGCCCGCTGGTGCGGAAACAGACCTTCCTCCCAGCCTGGCAGGAAGACCGTCTCGAACTCCAGCCCCTTTGCCGAGTGCAGGGTCATCAGGCTGATGGCGTCCATTTCCTCATGCCGTTCGGCGTCCATCACCAGAGAAACATGTTCCAGGAAGCCGCGCAGGCTTTCGTAATCCTCCATGGAGCGGATCAGCTCCTTGAGGTTTTCCAGCCGGCCCGGCGCTTCGGGCGAGCGATCATTCTTCCACATGTCCGTGTAGCCGGATTCTTCGAGGATCGTTTCGGCCAGTTCGGTGTGGGAGGTCTTGTCCAGGAGATCCTGCCAGCGATCGATGTTTTCCGTCAGCGTGCGCAGGGCGCTGCGCGGCTTTGGCTTCATTTCCTCCGTGCCGGCAAGGTCGCGTGCGGCTTGCAGCAGCGGCACCTGGCGCGCGCGCGCCACATCGTGCACCTGCCGCAGGCTGGCGTCGCCGAGCCCGCGCTTGGGCACGTTGATGATGCGCTCGAAAGCCAGATCGTCGGCTTCCTGCGAGACGATGCGGAAATAGGCGAGGGCGTCGCGGATTTCCTGCCGCTCGTAGAAGCGCGGTCCGCCGATGACGCGGTAGTTCACTCCGAGAGTGACGAAGCGGTCTTCGAATTCGCGCATCTGGAAGGAGGCGCGTACAAGGATCGCCATGTCGTTCAGCGCGTGGCGCTTGCTTTGAAGCGCTTCGACTTCCTCGCCGATAGCGCGGGCCTCTTCCTCCGAATCCCAGGAGGCGTGCACCTTGACCTTGGCCTCGTCGGGCTGCGCCTTGTCGGTGAAAAGCGTCTTGCCGAGGCGACCCTCATTATGCGCGATGAGATGGGAGGCTGCGCCGAGGATATGGGCGGTTGAGCGATAATTGCGCTCGAGCCGGATGACCTTCGCGCCGGGAAAATCCTTTTCGAAACGCAGGATATTGTCGACCTCGGCACCGCGCCAGCCATAGATGGACTGATCGTCATCGCCCACGCAGCAGATGTTCAGGGGAGCCTCACCAGCGCTCTTCGGGCGCTGGGCCAGCAGGCGCAGCCACATATATTGAGCTGTGTTGGTGTCCTGATACTCGTCGACCAGAATGTAGCGGAACTTGCGATGATATTCGGCCAGAACATCCGGGTTGTCACGGAAGATACGGATGGGCAGGCACAGAAGGTCGCCGAAATCGACGGCGTTCAGCGACTTCAGCCTTTCCTGATAGGCGGCATAGAGCTCGCGGCCACGGCCGTTGGCAAAGGCGCGGGCATCTCCCTCGGCGATCTCCTTCGGGGCGAGGCCCTTGTTCTTCCAGCCATCGATCATCTGCGCGAACTGGCGGGCAGGCCAGCGCTTGTCATCCAATCCTTCAGCCTGAATGATCTGCTTGATAAGGCGGATCTGATCGTCCGTATCGAGGATGGTGAAGGAGGATTTGAGGCCCGCAAGCTCCGCATGGCGGCGCAGGATCTTGACACCGATGGAGTGGAAGGTTCCGAGCCACGGCATGCCCTCGACCGCTTCGCCGACCAGGGTTCCGATACGCTCCTTCATTTCGCGTGCGGCCTTGTTGGTGAAGGTCACTGCGAGGATTTGAGAGGGGTAGGCGCGGCCCGTGGCAAGGATATGTGCGATGCGCGTCGTCAGCACCCGCGTCTTGCCGGTGCCGGCGCCGGCGAGAACGAGCACGGGGCCTTCTGTGGTCTCCACGGCCAAACGCTGCTCTGGATTGAGCGCATCGAGGTAACGCGCACTTGCCGCCCCGCCGCGTGCGGCCATGGCGCGGGCGGCAATCCCTGACCCTGAGCCCGAACCTGCAGGTTTCTGCTGCGCGGGCGGGTTCGCGGACGGCTCGTCCTCGTCAAAGAATGGAATATCGTCAGGAAAACCGGACATCGCGCCTGCATATGGTGATTCGCGGGCCGAAGCCCAAGGATGTTTTCCATTTGTACCGGTTTGGCGCTTGTGGGCCAAGGGCTTCCTGTGGCCGAGCCGGCAAGGGAACGGTAAGGGGCAATAAAGGGAAAGTCAGTGTTCGCTGTCGCAAAGCGAATGGTCGCCGAGCGCCCGCAACACGAAGCAATCGCAGATTGCGCCATTGTCGCAGCTCTCCACGATGCGCTCGAGTTCATGCTCGAGGCGTTTCAGGCGGGCAATGCGTGCGCGCACCTCCTGCAGATGCTCGCGCGCTATGCGGTCCGCCGTTTCACAGGGCTTTTCGGGATGTCCGCTCAATTCGATCAATTCGCGTATCGCGTCGATGCCGAGACCGAGATCGCGGGCATGCCGGATGAAGGTGAGACGCTCCAGAGCCTGCTTGTCATAGCGGCGCTGGTTGCCGGCCGAACGCTCGGGCGTTTCGATCAGGCCCGTGTCCTCATAATAGCGGATCGTCGGCACCTTTACGCCCACGCGTCGCGATAATTCTCCGATGGACCACATATGCGTCTCCTGTCCGGCCTTTTCCTTTCTCATATAGGCAGCGACCCGGAACGGATGAAGGCCTTTTGGAAGCAGCGTTCACGGGGCTGTGAATGGACCTTGCGCCAAGGCGACCTAAAGTCCGGAGGGCGGGGCAGACATCGATATAGGGAGACGAGCATGCAGGAAGAGCCGAAGATCACGCAGGCCATGATCGACGCCTATGATGAGTATACTCATCTTTCGCTTGATCGCCGCGCCTTCATGAACAAGCTGACTGCACTTGCAGGGTCCGGTGCCGCAGCAGCAGCGATTGCTCCGATGCTGGCCGCCAATTCCGCGCGTGCGGCCATGATCGCCGAGGATGACGGTCGCATCAGTGCCGAGGATGTGACCTACCCGGGCGATGGCGGTGAGATGACGGGATATCTCGTCAAGCCGGCCGCAGGGGAGGCGAAGCTGCCGGGGGTGATCGTGATTCACGAGAACCGCGGCCTCAATCCGCATATCCGGGATGTGGCGCGGCGTATGGCGCTCGAAGGGTTTGTCGCGCTTGCGCCCGACTTCCTGTCACCGTCGGGCGGAACGCCTTCAGATGAAGACAAGGCGCGTGAGATGATCGGGGCGCTCGATGCAGGCCAGACCATGCGCAACGCCGTGGCAACCGTCGGTTTTCTAGCGGAAAACGGGGCGACCACGGGCAAGGTGGGAGCAATAGGTTTCTGCTGGGGCGGCGGCCTTGTGAACCAGCTGGCCGTCAACGCCCCGGACCTGGGTGCAGGCGTCGCCTATTACGGGCGCCAGGCCGATGCGGCTGACGTGCCGAAGATAAAGGCACCGCTGCTTCTTCACTATGCGGGGCTGGACGAGCGCATCAATGCCGGCATCGATGCCTATAAGCAGGCGCTGGAAGCTGGAGGCAAGGATTTCACGATCCATGTCTATGAGGGCGTCAATCACGCCTTCAACAACGATACCTCGCAGGCACGCTACGACAAGGAGGCCGCCGATCTCGCTTGGCGAAGAACGGTCGATTTCCTGAAACAGAAACTCGCTTGAGCATCTGACGTCAGAACCGGTCGCGCACCTTTTGCGCCCGGCGCAGGATCGCACGCGTGAATACCAGATCGATCGGGATCGGCCTGCGGCCGGTCTCGATTTCGTTAAGCTCGTCGTCGAGCGATACCAGCGCGCAGCGCATGTCGCTGTCGCTGATATTGATGTTGTAGGCAACGGTGCGCGATAGCGCGTCGATGTCGATCTTGCTCATGTCTCCTGCCGCACGCTCTTCCTCGCCAGTCCGCAGACGAGGGGCGGAACCCGAAAATGCCCCATCCGCCGAATCGGGTTCCCTTAAGACAGAGTCTCAGCCGGCTGCCGCTGCGTTCAAGAACGAGCCACGCCATAGCTGTGCATAAGAAAGGCCGAGCGGATTATGGTTAATGAAATCTCTGAAAGATTTGCCGGCTGTCTACTCGCATGGGATGCTGTTTTCCTTCGCCAATGGGCCAGAAGGCGATATTTGCTGGTGATGGACGGGGTTTCGGGCGAAGCGGCTTGCGTTCCAAGGCGTGCGCGCAATATGACAGGGGAGCGCAAGGCGCAAAAATTCAACTAGAAAATCCAGCTCGCAAAGGATCCGTTATGTCCTCCCAAGTCACAGCCGTTCTGCCCGCAGACAAAAGCGTGTCGGGCGGAGGAGGCGGTGGGGGAGGTGAAACGGAGGGGCTGGAGGCTCCCGAACCTTCGGAAACCAATGAGCGCGAATTTTCGCTTCCCGTCCTGTCGGGCATGGCCCTTCTTGTTGGCATTGTCGCTGCCTTCGGCGCGATCGTCTTCAAGTTCCTGATCGCCGGTATCTACAATCTCGCCTTCTACCAGACCTTCTCGTTCGACTACGATCCGAATTCCTTCGGAGAGCCGAGCCCGCTCGGGCCGCTCGTCATCCTTGTTCCCGTCATTGGCGGTCTGATCGTGGTGGCGCTGGTGCGGGCATTCGCGCCGGAAGCCAAGGGCCACGGCGTGCCCGAGGTCATGTATGCGATCTATCACAAGGGCGGCAATGTACGCGGTGTTGTCGCCATCGTTAAATCGCTGGCCTCGGCGATCTCCATCGGAACAGGTGCGTCGGTTGGGCGCGAGGGGCCGATCATCCAGATCGGTTCTTCCTTCGGATCGACCATTGCCCGGCATCTGCGTCTCGTGCGGCCGCAGAAGATTACGTTGCTTTCGGCGGGGGCGGGCGCGGGCATTGCGGCCACCTTCAACACGCCGCTCGGCGGCGTGCTCTTTGCAAGTGAAGTGCTTTTGCCGGAAATCTCGCCGCGCAGCTTTCTGCCGGTGGTCATTGCCACTGCAACTTCAACCTATGTCTATCGGCTCGTCATGGGCGGAGAGACGGCCTTTATCGTCCACGCATTGTCGGAGGTGGAGTTCTCGGTCGTCAATTTCCATGAAATCGGCCTTGCAGCGCTTACCGGCGTGATCATGGGCGTGGCTGCCTACACCTTCGTCAAGGTGCTGGCCTTCATGGAGGACTGGTTCGAGGAGCTGCCGCTCAACGCCTATGTGCAGAACATCATCGGCATGCTTGCCGTTGGCCTGATGGGGTACGGTTTCTTCCTGGCAAGCGGACATCATCATGTTCTGAGCGTCGGCTATTCGACGATCCAGGACATCTTGTCGGGCGGAAATGCGAGCATCGTTCTCCTGGTCGCTCTTTTCGTGGGCAAGCTTCTGGCCACTTCGATCAGCCTGGGGGCGGGGGCGTCAGGCGGCATCTTTTCGCCCAGTCTGTTCATGGGCTCGACGCTGGGGGCGGCAATCGGCGCTGCCGGCGCCATGGTCTTTCCCGATGCGGGCATTTCCGTGCCGACCTTCGCCATGATCGGCATGGGCGCGATGGTGGGCGGGGCAACAAGCGCCGCCATGACGGCCATCGTCATGATCTTCGAGATGACGCGTGACTACAACATCATCCTGCCGCTGGTGCTTGCGGTCGCCTTGTCGATCGGCATCCGCCGGGCCCTCGTCGTGGACGACATCTACACGATCAAGCTGCGCAATCGCGGGCGTCCTATCCCCACGAACCGCACCACAAACATGTTCCTGGTACAGCCGGTGACGGAGATCATGAACCGCGATTTCCATGTGCTGCCGGGAGATATGAAGGTTGCCGAGGCGCTGAAGCAGATCGATGTCAGCACCGCGAAGCTGATCGTCACCGACGGGCAGCGCATTTCCGGCTTCATCCGGCTTGGCACGCTGAGGGCCGACATGGAAAAGCTCGGCAAGGAGCGGCTCGATTCAATCTCCTCCAATGCCTTCATCATGGCGGCGGAGCGGAGCAATCTCAACGATGTGGTGACGCGCATGAGCCGCAGGCAGCGCTCTTACGCCATTGTCATCAAGGGGAATCGCGGCGTGCCGCGGCCCGACGAGATCGTCGGTGTGATCGATAGGGAAGAGCTTGCCCAGTCGGTCATCCGCAACCACTACGGTTGAGAGCCGGTCAAGCAGCCTGGCTTGACGATTACGTTATATCGCCGCTCTTGCGGTGGATGCCGATGGCGCGGCCGGCCCGTGGTGGCCACGGCAAGGCCGCGTGGCGCGCGCGCATCGCTTCGATATTGCCCAGAATGTCGGCGGGGAAGGGGGCGACTTTCGGTCCTGACATGTCCACATGCAGGGTCAGCACCTCCGAGGTGGCGGCCAGCCATCCATCCACATGGCGTAGCTCCTGGAAGACATGCAGGCGCTTTTCGTCATGGTCGATCAATTGCAGCGTTCCGCGCACCCGGTCGCCCAGGTGCAGTTCGCGAATATAGCAAATATGGATTTCGGCCGTGTAGGTGGTGAGCCGGCGGGTGGCAGCATAGGAGGGGCCCATGCCAAGCGCTACGGAAACCTCGTCGCTCGCCCGGTCGAACAGCACATTGTAATAGGCCATGTTGAGGTGGCCATTATAGTCGATCCAGTCCTTTTCTAGGGCAAAGATGCTGGAAATCTCGGGGCTGGGTTGAGGCATGTGCAGGTCGGTTCGCATCCGGCTTTGACAGTGTCGGCGCTCGCCGCGCGCTGGCGCAAGACAGGACGGGCGCAATGGTGCATAGAAGCATAGAGCATTTTGCAGCCGGGTGGAATCATCCGATGCCTGCAGAAATGCGGAAAAAACAACGGGATAGGGCGCCTTTTGTTTGTGCGGGTGCACGCCCGGCGTTTCTAGGACGGGGCGTCCCATCGATGAACCCGAAGGCTTATGGAGAAGGCTATGGCGCTTGCAGAACTTGAACAGGTTTCCCGCAATGAAGAGGGTATCGCCACGGCGCTCGGCATTCTGCGGCAACGGTTCGGCGAGCGGCTTCTGACGGGACAGTCGATCCGCGAGCAGCATGCGCATACCACGACCTATATTCCTGCCCAATTGCCCGATGCGGTGTTTGCTGCCGGGGATACGCAAGAGGTTCAGGAGGTCGTACGGATTTGCGCCGAGCACCGTGTCCCCGTCATCCCCTTCGGCACGGGAACTTCGCTCGAAGGCCATGTGAATGCGCCTGGCGGCGGCATTTCCATCGACCTGATGGGAATGAACCGCATTCTTTCCGTCAATGCGGAAGATATGGACTGCACAGTGGAACCGGGGGTCACGCGCGAAGATCTGAACCTGCATTTGCGGGACACGGGTCTGTTCTTCCCGATCGACCCTGGCGCCAATGCCAGCCTCGGCGGCATGGCGGCGACGCGGGCCTCCGGCACCAATGCGGTACGCTACGGTACGATGCGGGACAATGTGGTGAGCCTTTCGGCGGTGATGCCGGACGGGCGCCTGATCCAGACAGCACGGCGCGCCAGAAAGACGTCCGCCGGTTATGATCTGACACGCCTTCTCGTGGGCGCGGAGGGAACGCTTGGTGTGATTACCGCGCTGACGCTTCGGCTTTACGGCATTCCGCAGGCGATATCGGGAGGGGTGTGCCCCTTTCCGGATGTGGAACGTGCCTGCCAGGCCGTGATCACCACGATCCAGATGGGAGTGCCGGTCGCCCGTATCGAATTCGTCAATGCGCTCGCCATGAAGGCGATCAATGCCTATGCCGGCCTCGACTATTCTGAAAGCCCTTGTCTGTTTCTGGAGTTTCATGGGAGCGAGGCCGGGGTGAAGGAACAGGCTGAGACCTTTGGCGAGATCGCGGCAGAGTTCGGCGGTGGGCCGTTCCTGTGGACGAGCGTTGCCGAGCAGCGGACGAAGCTCTGGAAAGCGCGCCACAACGCCTATTGGGCCTGCGTGGCGCTGCGTCCCGGGGCGCGGGGTCTCTCAACGGATGTGTGCGTCCCGATCTCGCGGCTTGCCGAATGCATTGTCGAGACGGAGGCGGACATTGAGCGTTCGGGACTTCTCGCCACCGTTCTGGGGCATGTGGGGGATGGCAATTTCCATGTGCTGGTCATGATGGATATGGACGACCCGAAAGAGGTCGAGGCGGCGGAGGCCTTCGTCGCGCGGCTCAATCGGCGGGCCCTCTCGATGGACGGGACCTGCACCGGCGAGCATGGAATCGGCCAGGGCAAGATGCGCTTTCTCGAAGAGGAGCTGGGCGAGGCTGTCGACGTCATGCGTGCGGTGAAACAGGCAATCGATCCGCATGGCATCATGAATCCCGGCAAGGTCGTCGGGGCAAGACGCATATAAGCCGAATTTGTGCGATCATTCCGAGGAGGCCCCTTTATCGTCATCGAAATCGCACTACTGTGCGGTGGGTGATGGGAGAAGGCTGAGGAGAAGCAACTGGCCCGGCTGTTCGTATTTTTCGGTGGACTTGTTGTGCTGGCGCTCACGGCGGCGCTGGTTGCTCCTTATTTCATCGATTGGAACCATTATCGCTCGGCCTTCGAGCGCGAGGCGGGACGGGTGCTTGGCCGGGAGGTGCGCGTGGAGGGCACGGCGCGGGCGCGCATGCTTCCCTTTCCCTCGCTGACATTCACCGACGTGGTTGTGGCCGGCGAGACGCCGCAGGCCCCGAGCATGACCGTGGAGGAATTCTCCATGGATGCGGAACTCGCGCCGTTTCTTCGCGGCGAGGTCCTGATCTTCGACATGCGGCTTGTGCGACCGAAAGCCAGGATTTCGGTCGCTGCGGACGGGGCCATCGACTGGGCGGTTCGCCCAACGGGGCCATTCGACGCGCGTCAGGTGACGCTCGAGAAAGTGTCCATCGTCGATGGCTCGGTGGACCTCATGCATGCGGCAAGCGGGCGCGAACACCGGCTGACCAATATCGATGCCGATCTTTCAGCCCGCACGCTGGCGGGGCCGTGGCGGATATCCGGGCACCTCGATTTCGATGAGCTGCCGATTGCCGTATCCGTCGCCACGGGCAGCGTGGACGAGAATGGCGCCATGCGGCTGCGTGTGGAAGCCTTGCCCGATACGGTTCCGGTTAAGATCGCGGCGGATGGGCAGGCCCGGATTGAGGAGGGCGTTGCGCGCTATGACGGCACGTTTTCACTCAACACCTATGCGCAGCAGGAGATGGACAGGCTGCGCGGCAGCGACGGTGAAACCTTTGCATTGACCGCTTCTGCGGCCACCAATCGGCTTTCCGGCCGGTTTGGACTGGTTCATGATCGCCTCATGGTCGAGGAATTCCGCTTCGAGACCGGGCCGGCGGACGCGCCTTACCGGGCTGAAGGAACGGCGAGCCTCGAACTCGGCGATGCGCCGCGCTTCGACATTACGGCGAGCGGGGCGCAATTGCGTTTCGAGCCGGATGCGCAGGCTGAAAATGCAGTCGCTGGCATTGATCTTGAAAAGCGGCTTGCGGCGCTTGCCGAGATTCTGCAATCGGTGCCGGAACCGGGCATTCCCGGCAAGGTGCGCATCGACCTGCCGGCCATTGTGGCGGGTGACACGACGATCCGCGATATCGAGCTGATGGCGGAACCCGCAGAAGGCGGTTGGTCGGTTTCCTCCATGGCCGCGACGCTTCCGGGGCGAACCCGTTTCGAGGGGCGGGGTCTGCTGACGACGCGCGATGCGTTTTCCTTCAACGGTCACATGCTGCTTGCCATATCGCAGCCCTCCGGCTTCGCGGCCTGGATATCGCGCGAGGTGGACGACGCAATCCGCAGGCTTCCGGCGGCGGGTTTCAGCGCTGACGTATCTCTTACCGGCGAGCGCCAGAGTTTCGAAAATCTCGAACTCGTCTTGGGAGCGGCGCGTTTCAACGGGCGCCTGGAACGCGATCAGCCATCGGATGCGCGTCCCTCGCTGGCGCTTACATTGGACGGCGATGCGCTCGATTTCGACGGGATCAGGGCATTTTCCTCGCTCTTCGTGAGCGACACGGGCATCAACCGGCTGGCCGGCAGCGATGTCGATCTCTCGGTGAAGGCCGGGCCAGTTTCGGCTCTCGGTCTTCAGGCGGACAGGCTCGATACCGCGTTGCGGCTGAGAGAAGGTGTGCTCGAAATTGACCGTTTGACGGTGGGCGGGTTGGCTGGCGCGCAGCTGAGCGCCACCGGCCAGGTGAAGGATTTTGCTTCCGCACCCACGGGCCAGATCGACGCGACGGTGGTTTCGACCGATCTTTCGGGTTTCGTTGCGGCCCTTGCGGCGCGGTTTCCTGAAAACCTTTTGCTTGCTGGTCTTTCGCAGCGCGCACTCGCATTTCCGGGATTGCTTGCCGACACGGAGCTCAATCTCGTGGCGAGCGCTGCCGACAATGGCGATGACACGGTGGGAATGGCCGTCAGTGGGGAAGGCAGGGCGGGTGGAACCGACCTCAGTTTTTCCTTGTCCGATACCAGCCCGCGAAATGCCGCGCTCGACGGCCGCTTCAAAATGATGCTCACCGCGCGCAATGACGATGCCGCCGTTCTTTACGGGCTTGCGGGGCTTCCCGCTCTGCCGCTGGGGCTTGCCGGAGAGGCGAAGCTCGAGGCGAGCGCGGAAGGGTCGCGCGTGGATGGCATCGCCACGAAGGCGAGCATCGCGGGCGAGGGGCTTTCTGGGGCATTCGATGGAACATTGTCCCTTTCGGGAGACAAGCCTTCGCTTTCCGGCAAAGCGGAACTGAAAAGCGACGACCTCGAACCATGGCTGGCCGTCGCCGGCACGACGTTGCCGGGGTTCGGTCTCGGCATGCCCGTCGATCTCTCCGCTGAACTGGAGTGGAGCGAAGGGCTCGCGGTTCTTTCCGCGCTCAAGGGCAATGTGGTGGACAGCGATGTATCCGGTGATCTCACCATCGGTTTGAAGGATAGCCTTCCCGACGTGGAAGGATCGCTCGAACTCGCCAGTTTCGATCTCGGCCCTGCCGCCGAACTGGTTCTTGGCACGAACGCATTTTCGGCGGAGGCGGGAAATGTGTGGCCGGAGGTTCCTTTCGGGCAGGAGGTCGTTCTCCCCTTTACAGCCGATCTCGATCTGCGCGCCGATGCGCTGTGGGTCGGAGATTGGGCCGGCGCACGCAATGCGGCCATGAAACTCAAGCTCGGCGAGGAAGGACTTTCGGTTTCCGATCTGAAAGCAGAGATTTATGGAGGCACAGTCGAAGCGTTTGCCACGTTGCGCAACAATGCCGGTACAGGGCTTCTTTCCGCTCAGCTTGGTGTAAGCGGAGCGGCGCTCGACGCGCTTCTGCCGGAGGCAAGCCTGGCAGGAACGACCGATGCGCGCGCGAGCCTGACGGCAAGCGGCAAGACCGTGAATGGCATGGCTGCCTCCTTGACCGGTTCGGGTTCGGCCATCGCGCGCGATCTTGTCATAGAAGGGCTTAATCCGGACGTCATCGGGACGATCCTCGAACAGGCGGACCGGATCGGCAACGCCATTACCGCCGAGCAAGCTGCGGATTTCGTTCCCGAATTGGTGCGCTCGGGCAGTTTTGCCGCCGGCGAGGCGGAATTCGCGTTCACGATTGCCGGCGGTACGGTGCGCACGCCGCCCATAAGGCTTTCCGTGAATGGCAGTGTGCTGTCGGCGGAATTGTCCGCCGACCTGAAAACCCTGAACCTGCGCGCCTCGGGGCGGCTTCTTTACGATGCTGGCCGCGAGGCTGTGGTGGGCGCGGATCCGGCTGTTATTTTCGAGATTTCAGGCCCTCTTGGGGAGACGATCACGGAGATCGGAACCGGACCCATGGCCCAGTTTCTGACCCAACGCGCCCTGGAGCGCGAGCAGGCCCGTGTGGAGCGCATGCAATCTGTGCTTCTGGAGCAGCAGCGCCTGCGTCGCGAAGCGCGCTATTTCACCGCCTTGGAACAGGAACGGGAGCAGGCCGAGGCCGAGCGCCTGCGCAAAGAGCAGGAACTGAGGGAGCGACTGGAGCGCGAGAAGCGCGAACGCGAAGAAGAAGAGGCACGCCGCAAGGCTGCTGCGGAGGCCGAAAGGCGCGCTCAGGAAGCGGAACGGGCGGCAAAGGCGCTGCGGGAAGCCGGCGAAAGCCGTCCCTCGCCACCTTCAGGAGGTTCGGACGTTGAGCGGGCACCCCTTTCAGCGCCTTCCGGCACCTCGTCGTCCGGAACGCCGAACTCGCCCGATGCGATCTCCGAATTCTTCCGTGCAAAGGAGCTTTCCGCCGACCGTTTGCGTGAACTGCTGCGCTCGACCGACTGATCCGCCTGCCGGCGATCAGGACCGGCTGCGCTTAAGGTCTTCGAGAACCAGCAGGCGCAAGGCGGATGACAGATTGCTTTCGTCAGGACGTGCGGCGTCCACTTCCGCGATGAGCGCAGCGACAGGCATGGCGCGTTCCAGCGCGATGCGTTCAACCTCGGCGAAAAATGCAGGTTCGAGCGAAATGCTCGTGCGATGTCCACGAATGCTGACGGAATGCTTCTTCACGCCCATCAGCGGGGCTTCGCCTCGCCATCGGGCAACAGGCGGTGGCCTTCCAG
Organism: Nitratireductor indicus C115; assembly: GCF_000300515.1. GTDB lineage: Bacteria > Pseudomonadota > Alphaproteobacteria > Rhizobiales > Rhizobiaceae > Nitratireductor > Nitratireductor indicus. The sequence goes on along the minus strand of NZ_AMSI01000003.1, from coordinate 63,378 downwards.
GTGATTTTCCGCGAGTTCCGCAAGCTTTTGCTCGCGCTTCCTCTCCGCTTTGGAGCGACCGTGCAGGGCGCGATTTTCCGCGGCGCGCTGTTGTTTTTCCTCACGCGTCTTGCGTTTACGGATCTGGCGAAGGTTGACGACCTCGCCCATTGTTCACTTCTTGCGAAATGCGTCGAGCGAGACGACGTCCGCACCCTTGGTTTCGGATTTTTCACCGTCGGCGTCGTCTTGTTCTGCCGCTTCCTCGGAGGTCGCGCTTTCGGGGGCGGACGGTGCGTCGCCTTCGACAACTTCGTGCAAGGGCTGGGGCTCGGCGGTGTCTTCCTCTGGGCGTACGTCGAATTCCAGCTCGAAATTGACCGACGGATCGTAGAAGCCGCGTACTGCGGAGAAGGGGATCGACAGCATTTCCGGCACATCCGCAAAGGACAGGCCGACTTCGAAGCCCGTCTCGGTGACTTTCATATCCCAGTACTGATACTGCAATACGATCGTCATCTGTTCAGGATAGCGTTCACGCAGACGCGTCGATATCCGAACGCCCGGCGCCGTGGTCAGGAATGTGATGAAGAAATGGTGCTCGCCCGGCAGGCCGGTGCGGGCCACCTCGGTCAGTACCTTTCGCATCACACCACGCAGGGCGTCCTGTGCGAGAATGTCGTAACGGATACGGTCTTCGGCCATCGTAGGAACCGGGTTTGTGAATCTTGCCATACCTCTAATGAAGGAGTGTGCCGAGGTAAACCGGCAAAAGCCGCAATGGTTCAACCGAAGTTTCTTCAAAAACGACAAAATGCCAGGTGCAAAGGCTCGCAGGCCCGGTGTGCCCTCGGTTTTTTTCTGGATACGACATGGGAAAATAAAGTGGAGGCTTCTGTTGCCAGGTGCCTCCGAACCCCGCTTAGACCTGCGACGGCCTAAGGCTTGATTTGAAGCTATCGCGCCGCATTAAGCAGCGAGACGTGCCTCCGCATAGTTGTCGTTGGCAACTATAGAGTTTAGCCCGATAACGGTGGTACCATGCCGAGCGAAAGTCCGATCTTTACACCCTCGTCGATCCTGTTTCGCCCCCAGCAGAAACCGCCCTGCGATCATCGCCTTTCGGCGGTTTCTGGTGGAGGCGCCGGGCACTGCCCCCGGGTCCGAATGGTTTATTTCACCGGCAGTTTATCGCCATAGTCAGTCAAGCCGACGAGGCGAATATAGTGAGGCTCAAACGTCATGGAAAGGGGCTTGCGGGGGAAAAGGGATTTCGGGATTGACTTGACGTCATCCATTGCGGAATCTCTCTTCCGGTGTGGTGAAGTTTTGACGAACGTGCAGGTTGCGTTAGCGGCCTGCGGTTGAAGCGGGGCCACGATCTGCAATTATGGGAAGAGATCATGGCTGATTATCTCGCGGACGTTAAGAAGTACGACGCAGGCGCCTCCGAAGACGCCGTCAACAAGATCGTGAAGCATCTGGGCATTGCGCTTCGCAGTCGCGACGCCTCGTTGGTTTCCTGCTCCGATCCGAGCGAACTCGACCGGGTGCGCGAAAGCTGGTGCATGAAGAAACTCGGCGAAACCGATGCCGGCAAGTGCGATTCGACCATTCAGAAGGTCTGCGAAGCCATGTCGGCCGACCGTTCCAAGAGCCGCGTGACGTTCTACTATCTCGTCGCCAAGGATCTCGGGAAGCTCGCAACGCTTTAGAGCGTGCGCATCTTTTCGGTGCCAAGGGACGCTCTGGCTTTTTGTTCTCCGCATTTATGCGGATTGAGGTGAAGTAACCTGACCGCAAAATGTTCTGAGCGCCGCCTGTCATCCGGGCGGAGATGTCCGGCATCTGCAACAAAAGGCTTGTTTCTTTCAAGCGATTGAGCGCCTTTCCCGGCTTCGGGGAAGGCGCTTTCTGTATGTACCTCCGCACATACAAGGATATCGGGCAGGGCCGTTCAGCTCGGAATGCTTCGGGATTGCCGTCCATGTGGACGGACGCCGGTTTTCCTTTCCGTTGCCGTCTGCTCGATTATGATGGCGCCTTCACACGACAGTCCGAATCGGTTTGCCATGCGCCAATATCTCGATCTTCTTTCCCATGTGCTCGAACATGGCGTCGACCGCGGCGACCGCACGGGAACAGGCACGCGCGGTATTTTCGGCTATCAGATGCGCTACGATCTGGGCGAGGGGTTTCCCGTGCTCACCACCAAGAAGCTGCATCTGCGCTCCATCATCCATGAGCTTCTGTGGTTTCTAAAAGGCGATACCAATATCGCCTATCTCAAAGAAAACGGGGTTTCGATCTGGGACGAATGGGCCGATGAGAATGGCGATCTCGGTCCCGTCTATGGCGCACAATGGCGCTCATGGCCAACGCCCGACGGCGGGCATATCGACCAGATCGCCCGCCTTGTCGATGGTATTCGCAATAATCCCAATTCGCGCCGGCATGTGGTTTCGGCCTGGAATCCCGCCGAAGTGGACCATATGGCGCTTCCGCCATGCCATTGCCTGTTCCAGTTCCACGTCGCTGAGGGGCGGCTTTCCTGCCAACTTTATCAGCGTTCGGCCGATATCTTTCTCGGCGTGCCCTTCAACATCGCTTCCTATGCCCTGCTTACGATGATGGTCGCCCAGGTGACGGGGCTCAAGCCGGGCGATTTCGTGCACACGCTGGGGGACGCGCATCTCTATTCGAATCACTTCGATCAGGCGCGCGAGCAGCTGCAGCGCAGCCCGAAGGCCTTGCCGGCCATGTGGATCAATCCGCAGGTCGACGATCTCTTTGCTTTCCGTTTCGAGGATTTTCGTCTTGAAGGCTACGAAGCCGATCCGAGCATCCGCGCGCCGATTGCGGTCTAGGGTATTGGCATGGCTGAGAAACGAATGGACCATTTGATGCCCGAGGACTGCACATGTTCAAGAGGTCCGCTATGAGCATTGAACTTGTGGTCGCCGTTTCCGACAACGATGTTATCGGCAGTAGCGGCGATATGCCCTGGCGGCTTTCGACGGACCTCAAGCGCTTCAAGGCGCTGACGCTCGGCAAGCCGATCGTGATGGGGCGCAAAACCTGGGAAAGCGTCGGGCGGCCTTTGCCGGGTCGGCGCAATATCGTTATCACGCGCCAGACTGGGTATCGCGCGGAAGGCGCGGAGTGCGTGGGTTCGCTTGAGGAGGCGCTGGCGTTGGCTGGCAGTGACAGCGGAGATGTCGCCATTATCGGTGGCGGCGAGATTTATCGTCAGGCGATGGCGTTTGCCGACAGGCTCCATGTGACGCATGTTCATGCACAGCTGGATGGCGACACCCGCTTTCCGCCGATTGCATCGAGCGTCTGGACGGCGGTCTCGAAGGAAGAGGTTCCAGCGGGTGAAAAAGACGATTATCCCACGACTTACGTGGTCTATGAGCGTCTTTTAACGAACTGAATCGGCTCTTTGCTGCAAAATCGCTGAAATCATGGCGGTCGCGGCGGCGCGCCGCGTTGAAAGCGCTTGCTGCGCTACCTATAACAGGCCGGATGGAGGAGCGGTCCCCTCAAGGGATGGCCCGGATCTAGAAAAGGAACACGAATGCCCTGGAACAATCAAAGCGGTGGAGGCGGCCCCTGGGGGGGCGGCAATAACGGAGGTCCATGGGACCAGGGCCCACGCGGACCGAGCGGACCGCAGGGAACGCCCCCCGATCTCGAGGAGATCATCCGGCGTGGCCAGGATCGCCTGAAGAACGCCCTGCCGGGTGGTGGCGGTATCAGCCCTGCGATGATTGCTCTCGTCCTGGTGGCGCTCGCGGGTCTGTGGCTCTTCAAGGCCGTCTATACGGTGCAGCCCGATGAGCTGGCTGTGGAGCTGCGCTTCGGCAAGCCGAAGCCGGAGCTTTCCGAACCGGGCCTTCACTTCCATTGGTGGCCGATCGAGACCGTCGAGCGCGCAACCGTGGCCGAACGGCTGGTGGATATCGGCTCCACGCGTGGCGGTGCTTCCAGCGGGCTCATGCTTTCGGGCGACCAGAACATCGTCGACGTGAAATTCTCCGTCGCCTATCAGGTCAGCGATCCGTCGGCTTATCTCTTCAATGTTGCCGGTCCCGACGAAATGCTTCGCCAGGTTGCAGAAAGCGCCATGCGCGAGGTGGTCGGCCGCCGGCCCGCGCAAGACATTTTCCGCGACGACCGCCAGGGCATTTCCGACGATGTGCGCACGACCATTCAGACCGTGCTTGACCAGTATGGCACGGGGCTGACCGTGAATGCGCTTTCCATCGAGGACGTGGCTCCGCCGCGCGAGGTGGCAGACGCGTTCGACGAGGTGCAGCGCGCCGAGCAGGATGAGGATCGTTTCGTCGAGGAATCGAACCAGTATTCCAACCAGAAGCTCGGTCAGGCCCGCGGTGAGGCAGCCCAGGCCCGCGAAGAAGCTGCCGCCTATAAGAACCGTGTGGTTCAGGAGGCCGAAGGTGAGGCGCAGCGCTTCATCTCCGTCTACAACGAGTATGCCAAGGCTCCCGAGGTCACGCGCAAACGCCTGTTCATCGAGACCATGGAAAATGTGCTGCGTGGATCGAACAAGGTGATTGTCGAGCAGAATGGAAGCGGGCCCGGAGTGGTGCCTTATCTTCCCTTGCCCGAACTTCGCCAGCAATCGCAGCAGCCGCGTCCGAGCGCGGGAGGTAGCAACTGATGTCCAACCGTCTCCCAATTCTGGCTGTCATCGGTGCGGTCATTCTCTTCCTGCTCTATTCGGCGATCTTCGTGGTCAATGAGCGGCAGCAGGCCATCGTCCTGCGCTTCGGCGAGATCGTCGACGTGAAGACGCAGCCCGGTCTCTACTTCAAGCTGCCGTTTGCCTTCCTCGAGGCCGACAATGTCCAGATCATCGAGGATCGCATCCTGCGCTTCGATCTCGACGACATTCGCGTTCAGGTCTCGGGCGGCAAGTTCTACGAAGTCGATGCATTCATCGCCTATTCGATCAGCGATCCACGCCGGTTCCGACAGGCGGTTTCGGGCAGTGTGCCTCTGGCCGAGCAGCGTCTGCGCACGCGTCTCGATGCAACCCTGCGCCGGGTCTACGGTCTGCGTGGCTTTGAATCGGCGCTTTCGGAGGAACGCTCCTCGATGATGCGCGAGGTGGCCGAAGACCTGCGTCCGGCAGCCGCTTCGCTCGGGCTCGAGGTCAAGGACGTGCGCATCCGGCGCACCGACCTGACTGCGGAGGTCTCGCAACAGACCTATGACCGCATGAAGGCGGAACGCCTTGCCGAGGCTGAACGGCTTCGCGCTCGCGGTCGTGAGGCTGCTGCCCGCATCCGCGCCCGCGCTGACCGTGAAGTGGTTGAAATCCTTGCCGCTGCCAATCGTGAGGCCGAGATCCTGCGCGGTGAAGGCGAGGGTGAGCGCAACGCGATCTTTGCCGATGCCTTCTCGCGCGATACGGACTTCTTCGAGTTCTACCGCTCGATGTCGGCCTATCGCGAGGCCCTCGATCCGGCGGGCACGACGATGCTTCTGTCGCCCGATTCGGAGTTCTTCCGTTTCTTCAATGACGCGCAGGGAACTTCGCGCCCGGGAGCGGGGCCCCGGATTGGCGCCCCAGCGCAATAGGGGCGGGCGATGAATGATTTCATCGCCGCCCTTGGCCTCGTTCTTGTGGTCGAGGGACTGGTCTATGGCGGGATGCCGGCCTTTGCCAAAAGGCTCGCCGAGCAGGTGACCGAGATGCCGGAAAGCGCGCTGAGAGGTGCCGGCATCGCGGCCATGGTGGCAGGCGTCTTCGTCGTCTGGCTGGCGCGGGGCTGACACGGCCAAGAAACTGGCCCAAGAAGCGGGCCTAAGAAACTGGCGGCCCGCGCAGGAGAAAGACCCGCGCGGGCCGCAAACACGCCGCAATCACGCTGGATCATGCGATGGTGAAGTGCGTTTTCATGGAAAAAGCGCACAGCTCGTCTTAAACTGCCGGCAAAGTGATCCACACGACAAGCCATCCGGAGATTTGTCCTCAATGACGTCGTCGAAGATTTTACGCGCGGCTCGCGCGCTTCCCATCGCCGCAACGCTGGCTGTTGGCGGTCTGGCGTCGTCGCCTGTCGTGATCCCGCAGCGGGCCATGGCCGAGGGGCCGGCCTCAGTGGCCGATCTCGCCGAACGGCTTGCCGGCGCCGTGGTCAATATCTCGACGTCGCGTTCTGCGGGAAACACGGGTTCGGGCAAGGTGCCCATGCCCAAGCTTCCCGAAGGATCGCCGCTGCAGGAATTTTTCGACGATTTCTTCCAGGAGCAGCCCGACCAGGACCACGAGCCGCAGCAGGCGCAGTCGCTCGGGTCTGGTTTTGTTATCGATGCGAAGGAAGGAATTGTCGTCACGAACAATCACGTGATCTCGGGAGCAGACGAGATCGTGGTGAATTTCAGCGATGGCGGCAAGCTCGATGCCGAGCTGCTGGGCGTCGATACGAAGACGGACATCGCGGTCCTCAAGATCGATCCTTCGAAGCGGGAACTGGCGGCGGTGCCCTTCGGAAATTCCGACAAGATGCGCATCGGCGATTGGGTGATGGCCATCGGCAACCCGTTCGGCCTTGGCGGTACGGTGACTGTCGGCATCATTTCGGCGCGCAACCGGGAGATCGGTTCAGGCCCCTATGACGATTTCATCCAGACGGATGCTGCCATCAACCGGGGCAATTCCGGCGGACCGCTGTTCAACATGGATGGCGAGGTGATCGGCATCAACACCGCGATCATTTCACCGACCGGTGGATCCATCGGCATCGGGTTTTCGATTCCCTCCTCGCTGGCCGTCAATGTGGTGGACCAGTTGCGTGAGTTTGGCGAGACCCGGCGCGGCTGGCTCGGTGTGCGCATCCAGGAGGTTACCGACGACATTGCCGAGAGCCTCGGTATGAAGAAGGCTGTCGGTGCCATGGTGAGTGGTGTTATCGAAGGCGGCCCCGTCGATGACGGCACAATTCAGCCCGGAGACGTGGTAACGCGCTTCGATGGCAAGGAGATCGTGCATATGCGCGATCTGCCGCGCATTGTTGCCGAAAGCCCCGTGGGCGAGGAAGTCGACGTTGTCCTCATCCGCAAGGGTGAGGAAAAGACGGTTCGTGTGAAGCTCGGGCGGCTTGAGGACAGCGAGAAGCTGGCTTCGGCGGAAGAAGGCCAGGACAATAAGTCCGGCGACGATGCTGCTCCCGTTTCCACCGCCGCAGTGCTTGGCATGCACATGGCACAGCTCGATGATGCGACACGCGAGACGTTCGAGATTTCGAACGATGTTTCGGGTGTTGTGGTCAGCGAAGTCGATGAGGGCTCGGTTGCGGCTGAAAAAGGTGTTTCGGCAGGCGATGTTATCGTCGAGATCGCGCAGGCGACCGTTTCGTCTCCGAAGGATGTTCTGGACCGCCTCGAGGAGCTCAAGGGGCAGGGGCGCCGCAATGCTCTTCTCATGCTCGCGTCGAAGAATGGTGAGCTGCGCTTCGTGACGCTGCGGATGGATTAGAGCGCGGGCGGAGTTTTAGCAATTCAGGTGAGACGGGTTCGCCTGAATTGCTCCGGAGCCATATGCCGGCCGGAACCGGCTGAAATTTCTATCGGTTCAATTCCTGCCACTTCAGGCGCGTGAGGCGGTAGAGGACATGCCGCTTCAGATGCGGATGCGTTTCTGGAACCGAGGGATGATCGAACTCGCCTGCATCGTCCCGTGTCATGCCGATACGTTCCATTACCGCTGTGGAACGCTCGTTTCCGGCGACCGCAAAGGAGACGATCTCCTCAAGGCCAAGCGGGCCGAAGCCATGGTCGAGCCAGGCCCGCGCCCCTTCCGTGGCAAAGCCCTTTCCCCAGAATTCAGGCGCAAGGCGCCAGCCGATTTCGACGGTTCCTGAGGAAATGCCGGGCAGTCCCGCAGTCTCGTGTAGCCCGACGAAACCGATCAGTTCGCCTGTTTCGCGAATTTCAGCAGCCGTGAAACCGAAACCGCTTCTTGCGATCTCTTCATTCATCAGATCCATGACGCCATCTGCTTCCGCCCGATTGCGGCGAAAGGGGAAGAATTCCATGATTGTCTCATCGCTGTTGAGGCGATGGAAGAAGGGGCGGTCGCGTTCCTCCCAGGCCCGTAGGGTCAGCCGGCTGGTCTCAAGCGGCTTCATTGCTTGAACTCGCTGGCGCGATAGCCCTGCAAATAGAGTAGCGCGGTCAGGTCACCGTGGTCGATGCGTACGCGCGCCTGAGCCGCAACAGCCGGTTTGGCGTGCAGCGCCACGCCGAGGCCGGCCATGAAAAGCATGTCGAGATCGTTTGCACCATCGCCGACGGCGATCACATCGTCGTGGGTTATGCCGCGTTCGGCCGCGAAGGCTGCCAGCGCTTCGGCCTTGGCGGCGCGCCCCAGGATTGGCTTGCCGACGCCTCCCGTCAGGCTGCCGTTTTCGGTCAGCAGCGTGTTTGACTGATGTGTGTGGAAGCCGAGCATCTTGCCGATGGGACCCGTGAAATGCTTGAAACCGCCGGAAACCAATGCGGTGAAAGCGCCCGCACCGTTCATCGTCGCAACGAGCGCAGGGCCACCGGAGGCAAGCGTTATGCGCCGTGCGATCACTTCCTCGATCACGTCGACAGGCAGGCCCTTCAACAGACCCACGCGCTCTTCCAATGCGGGTTCGAACGCGATCTCGCCGTTCATCGCACGGCGGGTGATTTCGGCGACCTGTTCCTTCAGACCGAGTTCGGCGGCAAGCTCGTCGATGCATTCCTGATCGATCATGGTGGAATCCATGTCGGCGATCAGCATTTTCTTGCGGCGACCCGCAGCTTTCTGCACGGCAACGTCGATGGGCTTGCCCTCGAGCAGTTTTCGCAGACGCTCTTCCGTTGCGGATGCCTCCACGGGGGTATCGCCGAGCGGTATGTCGCAGGCGACGCCTTCGCAAAGCCATTCCACATGGCTTGCATCGAGAGCCTCCATGGCCATAGTCGCATTGGACACGGTTACCGCGGGATTTGCGGGATGGGAAATAAGAGTGGCAACGAGAGACATGGGCTTTTCCGCTGAGAAGGAAGGGCAGGAGGGCCTGAAGAATGCGATCCTGATAGCGGGACCGACAGCCAGCGGCAAGTCTGCGCTGGCGATCGAGATCGCAAGGGCCGTCAATGGGGTCGTGATCAACGCCGATTCCATGCAGGTCTATGATGTGCTTTCGCTTTTGACGGCGCGGCCCGATGCTACCGATCTGGAGGGCGCGGTGCATTGGCTCTATGGTCATGTGAATCCTGCCGACCATTATTCCACCGGCCACTGGCTGGCTGACGTTGCGGCACTGGCAGAACAGATTGGGCAGGACGGACAAAGGCCAATCTTCGTCGGCGGGACGGGGCTTTACTTCCGCGCGCTGACAGAGGGACTTTCGCCAATGCCGCAGGTGCCGGCCGAACTCAGGGCGCATTGGCGGTCGCGTCTTCAGGAGGAGGGTCCGCAGGCTCTGCACCGGGTTCTGGGAGAGTGCGATCCGGTTGGCGCTGCTTCCATACGCCCCTCGGACGGGCAGCGCATCGTACGGGCACTGGAAGTGTTCGAGGCGTCGGGCAGGCCTATCGGTTCCTGGCAGGGCGAGCCGTCCCGGCCGCTTGTCGACGCAAAAACGGCAGTTTCCATGGTGCTTGCACCGGATCGTGCCTTTCTTGCCGAGCGGATCGATATGCGTTTCGAGCGTATGATAGGTGCCGGCGCACTCGATGAGGTGCGGGCGCTACGGGCGCTCGATATTCCGCCGGACCGCCCGGTGATGAAGGCAATCGGAGTGCCCGAGCTCGGCGATGTTCTGGACGGGACGCTGTCGCTTGAAGAGGCCATGACGAGGGCCAAGACGGCAACGCGCCGTTACGCGAAACGCCAGATGACCTGGTTCCGCAACCAGTTCGGCCCCGAGTGGCACGCAATGCCCATCGAACGGGGCATGAGCGTGCGGGATATCGCCGGTCTCGGGTTCGGTATTCTCGGCCTGAAATGACGCGAAGCTCCATTTCTGATTGTGGAGATTAACCTTGCGTAAGTGAGAGTGTGCGAGAAGGGCACAAAGGTATTTGACGGGGCGGGGATGCGTTTCCACAAGGCAGAATCGGCGTTTTTTGTATTCGTCTCCCTGGTCTTCGGCGCCGGGGCTCTGCTCGTATATACCTACATGCTCATCCAGAACGGGTTCGCAACCCAGGGCGTCGGGGAGCATCTGCAACGCTTCAATCAGCTTCTCTTTCTCGTCGGTGTGCTTTTGGCCACTGCCGTGGTGTTCGGGGTTTTCTTCATTTATCCGCTCATTCGTACCCAGGTGCGCGAGGAGGGAAAATTACGGGCGATGACGGAAACGCTCAGCGCCCGCTCCGAATCCCTCCAGCACGCCGCTCTCACAGATCCCCTGACCGGTACGCAGAACCGTCGCTTCTTCGATGATGCATTACGCGAATATCTGCATGAATTCGGCCGGATAGAAAAACCCGTCGGCCTGATGGTGCTCGATCTCGATCACTTCAAACAGGTCAACGATACGCACGGCCATGACATCGGCGACAAGGTGCTGCGCGAGGTTGCGCGGGCCTTCAGGGACATGACGCGTTATCACGACGTCGTTGCCCGCATGGGCGGCGAGGAGTTCGCCATCGTCGCTCCGAACATGAGCCAGGAAGCATTGGTGAAGCTTGCCGAGCGCATTCGCAAGGCGGTCTCCGGCCTCATCATCGATGCCGGCAATGTGCGTATCCGTGTAACGATCAGCATCGGTCTGTCGATCTGGAACGGTCGGGAATCCTCCGAGGAATTCTACCGGCGCGCCGACAAGATGCTTTATGAAGCCAAGCGCCTGGGCCGAAACCGCGTCTGCGCTTGATCGCTGCTGCCTTTCCGTATTTTCCCCATCGCTCAGGCATATATAAAATCTCAGGCCAGCCCGAAGAGGATGTCGCGAGGTTTCATGCCCGGAACGGCTCGCCTTGTGGGGAGCTTCAGGAATCGGTGCCGGCGGTCATGCCGATCTCATTCGTCGCGATAAGGCGAGGGGTGCGTCAGCGATTTCCGAAGCGCCCGCGGGCGCCGGGAATGATCTGCTGGGAGCGAAACCCCAGCGCTTCGTCCGACCAGACCGGCGGGGGGCTGTTGTGGAATTCGCGTTGGGCGGGCGCGTAGCCCCGATCCCCTGCCTGGCCAAGTGAGGATGAGCCATAATCTTCGGCTTCCGGAGGGCTGGAAGCTCGCCCCTGTGCCTGCCGGGACGTATGCCCGCTTTCACGGAGCCTCTTGATGATCGAGGCGAGATCGATTTCCTGCCCCTGGGCATCCTCACCGGTGGTCTCGGCCCCGCGGCGGCTGCCCGGAATTACCGCATCGGGAAGTTTTTCGAACTTGACGCGCATGGTGGTCGCGACGCCTTCGCCAAAGACGATGGCTTCGCGCCGGCCCATGGCCGACAGGAAGGAGAGGGTGGAAGCGGAAGAATCTGCAATCGCCGAACGGATGATCGACTGATCGAGTTCATTCGCAAGACGCATTGCGAAGACGGTCGAGCACTGCGAAAGGACGGTCGGGTCCAGTTCGCCGGGGCGCTGGGTTATGACGCCCAGATAGCAACCGTATTTGCGGCCTTCCTTGGCAATGCGCGCCAGCGCATGGCGCGTCGGGGCAAAGCCCAGACGCGTGTCGACCGGCATGTAGCGGTGCGCTTCCTCGCAGACCACGAGAACCTTGAACTTGCCGTTGCTCCACAACGTCATGTCGAAGGCCAGGCGCGCCAGAACGGAACACACGGAATTGATCACTTCCGGTGGCATGCCTGCCATTTCCAGGCAGGTTACGGTCTTGCCGTTGCTCGGTACGCGAAAGATCTGGCCGATGGTCTGGTGGATCGTGTCCTCGATCATGCGCGAAGCGAACATAAAGCGATAGCGGGGGTCGGCGAGTGCCGCCTCGATGCGCGCCTTCAGGCTGCGATAGAGCGGCCGCTCGTTCTTTGTCTCCAGCATCCCCATGCGGTCATCGATCTCGCGGATGAGGTCGGCCATGCGATAGGGGACTGGCGTGTCGGCGGTAAGGCTGTTGGTGTCGCTGCCGCGCTTCAGAATCGAACCGGGCTGTTGCGGGTTCTGATAGACATGCTTGGCGTGCGGGATGAGGTCGCGCAGAAGCTCCACCTCTTCGGGGACAGCTTCCCGGCCGCGAAACAGAACCTCGACGAATTCCTCCAGGCGGAAGAGCCAGAAGGGCAGATCGAGTGTCGACGTATCGATGCGGACGGCATGTTCGGGAAGTGCAGTGGCAAACTCATTGTGCGGATCGAGGATCAGCACGCGCAGGTCGGGCCGCGAGGCGATGGTCTTGCGTAATAGAAGCGCGACGGCTGAGGATTTGCCCACGCCGGTCGTGCCGACAACGGCGAAATGCCGGTTCAACGTGTCGTCGACGGCGATGCAGGCGTCGATCTGATCGTCCTGGGAGAGTTTGCCGATGACTGTCGAATTGCGTCCGTTGAGATCGTAGATCGCCTGCAGGTCGCGGGAGCGGATGCGGTGGGCGGGCGCTCCGATATACGGATATTCGGTGATGCCGCGGTCGAAGACCGGCTTGTTCTCGAAGTCGCGAACCTCGCCGACCAGCTCTACCGAGATGATGATCGGATTGGTCTCGTTGTCGTTCCAGCGCTGTTCGGGGCGTTCCACTGCATAGACGAGGCCAACGGTGCGGGTGGTGCCCAGATTGATGGAGATCATCTTGCCGACGGCCCAATGGTTTCCTGCGCCGGAATCGACGGTCTCCGTGTCGGCAGCGATGGTTGCGCGGGCTCCGTCGCACTGTACCACATGGCCAAGCAGGCGCCGTTGCGGCTGATCTACCGCGCGCCTTTCCTGCGATGTGGTTTCACCTTGCGTTGTCCCGCGCTCCACAAACATTGAGCCACCCCTTTATGCCCTAAATTTCGACCTTAGTCGGTATCGGTTAAGGGGGGGTTGGGCGGGATGGTTGAAGGAAGGTTAAGACCAGGGGCGGTTTCCTGTGCAAATGGGCGGTTGACGGCGTTCGCGCGCAACCTTATTGTGCGCCGCCATGAACACTGGAAACATTCTTATCGTACGATCGCGCATGGGCAAGGCGGTGTAACCGTCTGGCGAAAGCCTCTCATGCGCGAAACACAGGCTCCTTCGGGGGCCTTTTTTATTGGCCCGGTGTTTCCTTGGGGGCATCGGGCGGCTAAACCACCTTCGCCGGATAAACAGATCGGAAACAGACAGATGAACAAGGCAGAGTCAGGTGCCGCAACCGAGGCTTCCTCGCGCCGCGAGATGACGGGCGCAGAGATGGTCGTGCAGGCGCTCAAGGACAACGGGGTCGAGCATATTTTCGGATACCCGGGCGGCGCCGTACTGCCGATCTACGATGAGCTTTTCCAACAGGAAGACATCCAGCATATCCTGGTGCGCCACGAACAGGGCGCTGGGCATGCGGCAGAGGGGTATGCGCGCTCCACCGGCAAGGCCGGGGTGATGCTCGTGACTTCCGGCCCCGGTGCCACCAACGCTGTGACGCCGTTGCAGGACGCGCTGATGGATTCCATTCCGCTCGTCTGCATCAGCGGTCAGGTTCCCACCACCCTGATCGGCTCGGACGCGTTCCAGGAATGCGATACGGTCGGTATCACGCGCCCCTGCACGAAGCACAACTGGCTGGTGAAGGACGTCAATCAGCTTTCGGCCATCCTGCATGAGGCCTTTCACGTGGCGACCACGGGGCGGCCGGGGCCGGTCGTCGTCGATATTCCCAAGGATATCCAGTTCTCGAAGGGCATCTATACGCCGCCCCAGACCGCGCCGCGAACCAGCTACCACCCGCAGGTCCAGGGCGACATGGAGCAGGTCAAGGCGGCGATAGCGCTGATGGCGCATGCGAAGAAGCCGGTCATCTATTCCGGCGGCGGCGTTATCAATGCGGGCCCGGAGGCGAGCCATCTCCTGCGCGAGTTGGTCGATCTGACCGGTTTTCCCATTACTTCGACGCTGATGGGGCTCGGCGCTTATCCTGCTTCGGGAAAGAACTGGCTCGGCATGCTGGGCATGCACGGCACCTATGAAGCCAATATGGCCATGCATGACTGCGATGTCATGCTGTGCATCGGTGCGCGCTTCGATGACCGCATCACCGGCCGGCTCGATGCTTTCTCACCCAATTCACGCAAGATTCACATCGATATCGATCCTTCCTCCATTAACAAGAATGTGCGGGTCGATGTTCCGATCATTGGAGATGCGGGCCGGATTCTGGAAGATCTCGTGCGGCTGTGGCGGGCGTCAGTCAAATCCGACAAGGAGGCGCTCAAGCCGTGGTGGACGCAGATCGATATCTGGCGTGCGCGCGATTCTCTCGCCTACAGGCCGAACGACGACATCATCATGCCGCAATATGCGATCCAGAGGCTCTATGAGCTGACGAAGGACCGCGAAACCTACATCACCACCGAGGTGGGGCAGCATCAGATGTGGGCTGCGCAGCATTTCGGCTTCGATGCGCCTCACCACTGGATGACGTCCGGCGGTCTGGGCACTATGGGCTATGGCCTGCCGGCGGCGCTCGGCGTACAGATCGCACATCCCGATGCGCTGGTGATCGACATTGCCGGCGATGCCTCGGTGCAGATGACCATTCAGGAAATGAGTGCGGCGGTGCAGCACAATGCGCCGATCAAAATCTTCATCCTGAACAACCAATATATGGGCATGGTTCGCCAGTGGCAGCAACTCCTGCACGGCAACCGCCTGTCGCATTCCTACACGGAAGCGATGCCGGACTTCGTGAAGCTGGCGGAAGCCTATGGCTGCCACGGCATTTTGTGCGACAAGCCTTCGAAGCTGGACGATGCAATCCGCGAGATGATTGCGGTGGACAAGCCGGTGATCTTCGATTGCCGTGTGGCCGCGCTCGCCAATTGCTTCCCCATGATCCCGTCGGGCAAGGCACATAACGAGATGCTCCTGCCCGATGAGGCGACCGACGAAGCCGTGGCGACAGCCATCGACGAGGAGGGGCGGCAGCTGGTCTGACGATCGGTCGCCTTCCTTCCGTGAGTTGCACGATGTTCCTCGAAAAGAGACCCATTCTATGAACGCTCAGCTTCAGCCGACTGGCTCGGCATATTTCATCACCAAGGAGACCGAGGCCGCACGGCGGCACACGCTCGCCATCCTTGTCGACAACGAACCGGGCGTTCTTGCCCGCGTGATCGGTCTCTTCTCCGGCCGGGGCTACAATATCGACAGCCTCACCGTGTCGGAGACCGAACATGAAAAGCACCTGTCGCGCATCACCATCGTGACGCGGGGCACCGGCCATGTGCTGGAACAGATCAAGCATCAGCTCGAGCGTATCGTGCCGGTTCACCGGGTGGTGGATCTCTCGGTGGTCGCCGACGAGCTTGGCCATGACCGACCGATGGAGCGCGAGCTTGCCCTGGTGAAGGTGCGCGGCAAGGGCGATGACCGTGTGGAGGCGCTGCGGCTTGCCGATGCGTTCAGAGCGCAGGTAATCGATGCCAACACGGAGCATTTCATCTTTGAGATCACGGGACGTGTTTCGAAGATCGAGCAGTTCATTTCCATCATGACGCCGCTTGGCCTCGTGGAAGTGTGCCGCACGGGTGTGGCCGCGATGAACCGTGGCCCTGAGGGTATGTGAGGTCTGGTGCCTTGCCAGCAAGCGTCCCGTCATGGGACGCTTTCTCAACATTACGTGAAAATTTTGCAGTAGCGGGCCGGCGCTTTCCGGCCGATTCTTGCTTGCCGGAGGAGGAGCCTCATGTCGGCAGACGTTTTCGCGGCGCTATTGGTTTTCGCATTCGTTTCCTCGGTCACGCCGGGTCCCAACAACTTCATGCTTCTGGCATCCGGTGTCAATTTTGGGTTCCGGCGCACGATACCGCATATGTTCGGTATCGCCTTCGGCTTTGCATCGCTTCTGGTCGCCGCGGGTTTCGGGCTCGGTGCGCTTCTTACCGCGTTTCCAACCTTATATCTGGTGCTCAAGATCGCCGGTGGTGCCTATCTGCTTTACCTGGCCTGGCGGATCGCCATGTCGCGTTCGCTTGGCGGCAAGGCGGGTGATGAAAAGGTGAACCCGATGACCTTTGTCGAAGCGGCAGCCTTTCAGTGGGTGAACCCAAAAGCCTGGGTGATGGCGCTGACGGCGATGGCGCTCTACACCAATCCCGAAGCGCCGTTGTTCACCGTTCTTCTGGTGACGATTGCCTTTGTGATCGTGAATTTTCCAAGCGTTTCGATCTGGGCTGGGTTCGGCGTGGCCTTGCGCGGTTTCCTGTCCGATCCGGTGCGCCTCAAATGGTTCAACATAGCGATGGGCATTTCGCTCGCCGCTACGCTGTGGCCGATGTTGCGATGAGGCGCCGTGAGGTCCTGCCGGCACGGGACCTCATTGTTCTGCAAGAAAACCCGACAGTTCGGCGAGTGCCGCGTTCCAGTTGATCGCCGTTTCATTGGTGGACCAGCTTTCGATGTCGTCGATGTAGCAGAATTGCGGGGCGCAGCCCTTACGCTTTTCCCGCACGATTTCATCGCTCAGCCAGACATTCGGGCCACCCGCAAGGGTCCCCTTGGGGGGGCCTGGCAATGCCGGGTCGGCGGCATAGGCGAACCAGCGCGAATGCTGGTTTTTCGCATAATCCGTGCCGTAGCCGGTCACATAGGAGATGCCCGGTCCGTTGCGTCCGAAGATGTAATCCATGGTTTCCAGCACGGCATCGCGATATTTGGGGCTGCCCGTCAGGTCGTGGGCCCGTGCGATGATGATGGCGTTCTGAAGAATCAGATGGTTCGATCCCCAGGCGTATCTGCCTTCGGGCGGATCATAGACATGGCCGAAGGGCGCCCGCTTCTGAAGCTTCAGATATTCGTCGGCGGCGGTCACGATATCGCGCTTCAGCCATTCCGCATCGCTGCGGGAGAGGGAATTGGGCACGAGGGCCAGCGACAGGGCCGCCCGCGTTTCGACATTGGCCCATTCGTAGCCGGCGGGTTTGAAGATGGAACTGCGCCAGTGGGGCGACGCCTCGATTGCCGCACGATAATCCGCATTGCCGGTGGTGATGAAGAGTTCAGCCGCTGCCCAGTAAAGCTCGTCGGTAAGGTCCGTATCGTGATAAGCGCCGCCACCATCGCTATCGCCTTCGGGGGCAATCAGTCCGGGATGTTCGGCTGCTGCCCGCCATGCCTGCTGGGCCGCTTTCAGGAGCCGTTCGGCGAAGGCTGCGTCATAAGGCTTGAAAAGACGCGCGCCCTGTGCGGCTGCGGCTGCAAGGTTGAGGGTCGCTGCGGTGGAAGGGCGGTGGAGAAGGCGTCTTTTCGGGTCTTCATGGGGCAGGGTCGGAATGCCGGTCCATTCGTCGTCATGGACCTTGTGATGCGCCATTCCGGCCAGGGGGGGGCCTTCCGGAACCTGCATCGAGAGCAGGAATTCCAGCTCCCAGCGCGCTTCGTCCAGCGCGTCGGGCACACCGTTTCCATGCTCCGGCAGGGCAAGCGCTCCGTCGGCAAAGGGCTTTGCCGAAGCGCTCTTCGCATAAAGGGTCCGCTCGAAGGTGCTCATGAGTTGTGCAACCGACAGCGCGCCATTGACGACGTATTTTCCCTGGTCGCCGGCGTCGTACCAGCCACCGGTCACATCAAGGGTGTAATCGCAACTCCAGGGATCGCCATAAATCTTTAGCGACGAACCTTCTTCCTGGCAGGGAACGGCCTTGTCGCCCTGGTTCAACGCGCCGCTCTTGGGCGCGGAGACATGTCCGGCGGGGCGCGCATAGGCCTCACCGGCGATATCGGCGCGGATTTCGATGCCCGAACGCATGGGATAGAAATAGCCAAAGGCATCCCGTGGCAGATTGACGTAGAGTTTTGGTTTGATGGCAAATGGCGGGCTGGTGACACGCTCCGCAACGAGAGAGAGCTTTTCCCCGCTTTCGCGCACTTCGCTGAAATCTATCAGGTGAACTTTTCGTCCAACGGATGCATCCATGCCAAGCGGCTTGGTCTGTCCGCGCGCGATCTCCCGGCCTTTCGCATCCACGAGCTGCCAAAGTACCGGTGTTGGACGATCGGTGATCAAGGATGCACGCTTCGGTCCGTCGGGAAGGTAGCCGAGCTGATTGACACGCAGAAGCGTATCGGCGAGGGCCGCGCCCGAGGTAAAAAGCGCGACGCTCGACAGGGCGGCGAGAAGGACGGTTTTCATGCTGCACCCCTGTTGACGCAATATCAGGCCAAGCCCACTTCGTAGGTTTCCACTCGAAGGGGTAAAGAAACTTTGTGGCAAAGGGAATGGCCTGTTCACAGGACAACGAATCTGCTTTCTCAGACCAATGGAATTCTCCCCGCAACAGGATGAGGCGTTGAAATCCGTGGCGCGCTGGCTGAAGGCCGGCGACAGCCAGATTTTTCGCCTTTTCGGATATGCCGGCACCGGCAAGACCACGCTGGCTCGCTATTTCGCCGAGCATGTGGACGGAGACGTTCAATTTGCGGCCTTCACCGGAAAGGCGGCGCAGGTGTTGCGCTCGCGCGGGGCAACCAACGCCCGCACCATCCACTCTCTCATCTATCGCCCGCGCGGCGAGGAAGAGGTGGAGAACGAGCTGACGGGCAAGACGTCGATTTCGCCGACATTCTCGCTCAATCGGCAAAGCCCCATTGCCAAGGCTGCGCTCGTCATCATCGACGAGTGTTCCATGGTGGACGAGGCGCTCGGGCGCGATCTCATGTCCTTCGGCACACCCATTCTGGTTCTCGGCGACCCTGGTCAGCTTCCACCGATTTCCGGTGGAGGTTTTTTTACCGAACACGAGCCGGACCATCTCCTGACCGAGATTCACCGTCAGGCGCGCGACAATCCGATCATCCAGCTTGCCCTCGATGTTCGCGAAGGACGCGACATCGAACCCGGCGATTACGGCGCCGCACGCCTTATTTCCAAGGCGGAGGTCAACCAGGATATCGTGCTTTCCGCCGATCAGGTTCTGGTGGGAACCAATCGCACGCGACGGCGCTACAATCAGCGTCTGCGCGAGCTCAAGGGGTTCGATGCGTCCTATCCGCAAGCCGGCGACAAGCTCGTTTGTCTCAGAAATGACCCTGCGAAGGGGCTTCTGAACGGTTCCTTATGGAAGGTCATGACCTCGTCGCGGGAGACGGTGAAGCCCGGCATCAACCTGCTTGTCTCGCCCGAGGAGGACGATCCCGATCGCGGCATTTCCAAGATCAAGCTGCTGAAGGCCGCCTTCGAGGACCCTGAGGGCGAAATCCCGTGGCAGACCAAGAAACGCTTTGACGATTTTGACTACGGCTATGCGTTGACCGTGCACAAAGCGCAGGGTTCGCAATGGGATGAGGTGGTGCTGTTTGATGAGAGCTTCGCCTTTCGCGACACGCGCCAGCGCTGGCTCTACACCGCCATCACGCGCGCCTCGGAACGATTGACCATTGTCCGATGAGCCGGTGTTGCCGGCGCGACATGGACCGCCCAAGGGGAGAGGGCGCTAGACGCCTGCCTTGACCTCGTCGGGGGTCGTCGGCTTCAACGGCGCAGCGCCGATCCATTCCCAGGCCGCTTCAGCCTGGTCCAGTTCGAAATGCCTGATCTCCATAGAGAAGAACGGCCGCACTATCGAAACGATTGAGCTCATCCAGCCCGGCCCGCCGACGAAAGCATATTTGCGGATGTGCCTCAGCGCATGGGTCTTGCCGATCATCGTCTGTTCCTTGAAAGCCGCCTGCCAGTCGAAGCCTTCGTAATGATGCAGGATGACGATGACATCGATGCGGTCGTGTATCTCATAGGCGCCTTCAAGCAGGCCGTAGAGATTTTCCACGTCGGCGGAGGTGATGTGTCCGACGATCTCGAAAGCGTAGGCGTCGTCCCGATCTGTATCGATGCGCCGGACATGCGGCGGTTCGTCAATGGCGATCATGGCGTTCTCCAATCGCGTTGCGGGCAGCAACTGACATCTGTCCATCATCACAACGCGAATTGGTCCTGTGCGTTCCGCGCCGGACAGGGTAAGCAAAGAGACTGGATCAAAAACGGGTCATAATCAGGACGAACCATGCCGGCCAAACTCTCCGTCAACCTCAATGCCGTTGCCATGCTGCGCAATCGACGCGATCTTCCCTGGCCGAGCGTGACGGGGCTGGGGCGCATCGCGCTTGAAGCCGGTGCGCATGGCCTGACCGTTCACCCGCGCCCGGACCAACGTCATATCCGCTTTTCGGACCTGCCCGATCTGCGTGCTCTGATCGATGACGAATTTCCCTCCTGCGAGTTCAATATCGAGGGATACCCGAGCGAGGATTTTCTTGAACTGGTGGAGCGTATAGAGCCCGAGCAGGTGACACTGGTGCCGGATGATCCCGCACAGGCCACTTCCGATCACGGCTGGGATTTCGAAGGGCAGGGAGGTTTGCTGGAACCGGTGATCGCGCGGCTGAAGAAGAGTGGCTTTCGTGTTTCCCTGTTCAGCGATGCCGAACCCGGTGGAATTGCAGCCGCAAAGGCGCTCGAGGCGGACAGGGTAGAGCTTTACACCGGCCCCTATGGCGGTTGTTACGACAATCCGCAGAAGGCTGCGCCCGAGATTGAAAAGCTCGGAAAAACGGCCGACGCGGCCCGTGTTGCCGGGCTTGCGGTCAATGCAGGGCACGACCTCACGGTCGCCAACCTGCCGGCGCTGATGCGGCGCATCCCGGATCTCGCTGAGGTTTCGATTGGGCATGGCCTGACGGCCGATGCGCTCGAATACGGCATGGCGGAGACGGTGCGCCGCTTCCTCAAGGCCTGTGGAAACTGAGACTGCGGACCTTATGGTTAACGGAAGCCGATAAGGATTCTTAGCATTTTACTCATTAGACCGGGGCGTCGGTTCACGGAAACGCTGCCCCGGTCCATCCGGCTTTGCTTTCCGCATTGGTGCGGAAGTCAGGCACTTCAGCCTGAAGGCAAAAGGCTCTGGCGCGGTGCAGCCTGCAAGGTTTTTTCATGCGCGCCATTGTTCTTTTGTCGCTCGCCCTCGTCTTATCCGCTTGCGCTTCGACGCCGGCACGGATCAACAATGTCTGCTCGGTCTTCGACCAGAAGCAGGGGCCGTTCGGGGGCTGGTACACGCAGGCCAAACGCACGGAACGGCAATATGGCGTCCCGGCCTCCGTTCTCATGGCCACCATCCGCATCGAATCCGGTTTCCAGTCGAGCGTTCGTCCACCGCGAACGAAACTGCTCGGCATCATTCCATGGAAACGAAAATCGAGCGCCTATGGCTATTCGCAGGCGCTCGATGGCACATGGGAACGTTACAAGCGCGAAACCGGGAACTGGTCGGCGCGCCGGTCGAACTTTGCCGATGCGGTGAATTTCGTGGGCTGGTATCACTATACGAGCAACCAGACCAACGGCATTCCGCTGAATGACGCCTACAACCTCTATCTCGCCTATTATGCCGGTCATGCAGGCTATTCGCGCGGTGTCTGGCGCAGCAATCCCGGCATGCAGAAATCGGCCCGCAAGGCCGCCGGCATGGCCAACAGCTATGCGGCCCAGATGAAGAGTTGCGGACGATAGATCAGCGTCCCGGCGAGCCGCCGCCAGCGGAATCCTTGCAAATGCCTTTCTCCCGGTGGTTGGGAGAAAGGCGTTTTTCATGAAAACCCCCGGTCATCCGGCCAGAAGCGCTTCCTTGTTGTCTTCCAGAAAGGCCCTCAGCGGACGCGGTTCGATACCGGCGAGTTTCTTGACGTCATTCGTGACATCGCTGATCGTGCCTGCACGCGTGTTGGCATCGAAAGAGACAAGCAGGGCCGCAACAGGAGCAGGGAGGCCTGAAGCCTTCAGCCCCTCAAGCAGGGCCTCGTCAGACAGATGCACGACCTCGACGGGTTTTCCGGTAACCGCACTTGCCAATGCGGCAATCTCATCGGTGTCGAAGGCCTGCGAACCCGTCAGCGTGTAAGTTGCATTGCCCTGCGGCTTTGAGGCAAGTGCTGCGGCGATGGCGCGCGCTATGTCCTCACGGGCCACATGGGCAAGACGGCCCGAGCCTGCGGAAGTGAACCATTTGCCGCTCGCAATGGCGTGTGGCAGGCCCATCAGCAGGTTTTCCTGATACCAGCCATTGCGGAAGATGGTGTAGGCGAGGCCGCTTTCCTTGATCGCCTGTTCGGTCCCGTAGTGATCGCCGGCGAAAAGCACGGGATTGCCGGGCTCGGGATTGGGCATGGAAGTATAGGCGATCCGGCGCACTCCAGCTTTCTGCGCGGCTGCGACCGCTGCTTTGTGCTGCGCAAGGCGTTTGCCGGGTTCTCCCAGCGCGTCTGTGGAAACGACCAGAAGGGTATCTATACCTGCAAAGGCTGCGCCGAGTTCGCTGGGCTTGTCGAAGTCGACTGCCCGGGTGGCAATCCCGCGACCTGCAAGGTCCGACAGTTTGGTGGGCTCGCGCGAGCCGGCAACGAGACGGGCCGGAGTGACCTTCTGCGTTTCAAGGAGATGGTTCAGGACCAGGCGGCCCAGCTGGCCGGATGCGCCGGTAACAAGAATGGTTTCAGACATGGTTCTTCCCGCTGAAGTGTAAATCTGATAGATGGTCTCAAAATGAGAGCAGGGCGAAAATAGGAATTTGCCACGGTTCGTAAAGAAGGCAGTTTTTTGGCTGCTGGTTACCTTGAAGTGACCGGTTTTCGGAAAGCGGCAGGCTCAAGGCTACGGCAAGCGGCAAAAGGGCAGCTCGTGAAAACGGATGATAGTGTAAACAGGTGCGACTTCGAGCGGATCGCCGGTGGCAAGATCGTGAGCGCTCAAGGCGGCGGGTTCGACGATTGTCCCGTGCGTGCGGTAATCGCGAATATCGGCGGGAAGTGGATATCGCTCATCATGCTGGCTCTGGCCGACGGGCCGCAGCGTTTCGGCGCTTTGCGCCGCATGTTGCCCGATATCTCGCAACGCATGCTTACCCAGACGCTTCGCGACCTGCAGCGGGACGGTTATGTCCACCGCGAGGTTTTTCCCACCAAGCCGCCGAGCGTCGAGTACAGCCTCACGGATCTTGGACGATCCATGTATGGCCCCTTGCGCGACCTGGTTCTATGGGCAGAAAGAAATCATGGTGCCGTGGTTGCGGCGCGCGCGAGATTCGATACTGCCGAGGGATAGAATGCGCCGACTGGAGATAGCGGTCGCCGGTGCCGGGCCGGCCGGGCTTGCAGCAGCTCTGTTTCTGGCGAGGGCGGGGCATCGTGTCATTGTTTTCGAGCGCTTTGAAACCCCCAAACCCCTGGGGTCGGGGCTGGTTTTGCAACCGACGGGCCTCAGTGTTCTCCATGCCCTTGGTTTGCTGGATGATATTCTTGCGCTCGGCAATCGGCTTGACAGACTCCATGGGCGCGATGCGCATACGGGGCGCACAGTGCTCGATGCGCGCTATTCCATGAAACCGGCCGGGCGCTTCGGCCTCGCGATACATCGCGCTGCACTTTTCAACGTGCTTTTCGATGCCGTATTCGCCGAGGACATTCCAATCGAAACAGGTATGGATATTGCCGGGCTCGATATGCATGGCGAGCGCCCCTGCCTGCTGACCAGCAGGGGGCAAAGATTAGGGCCGTTCGATCTGGTCGTGGATGCGAGCGGCGCGCGTTCGCCGTTGCGTCATCACGCCGACATTCCTGTCGAGCCGCGTCCTCTTGCCTATGGGGCCATCTGGACGACGCTCGACTGGGTGGGCGGTTTCGACGAACGCGCCCTAAGCCAGCGGTATGACGGGGCGAGCGTCATGATCGGGGTTCTTCCGGTCGGCCGGCAGACGATTTCGGGCGGCGACCAGGCCGCATTCTTCTGGAGCCTCAAGGTCGATACGTTCGAAACCCTGCGCAAGGAGGGTCTTTCCGCCTGGAAGGAGCGGGTTCTGGGTTTCTGGCCGGAGAGCCGTCCTTATGTCGATCAGATCAATGGTTTCGATGAGGTGACGCTCGCGCGTTACCAGCATCACACTCTGCCTGTTCCGGCGGGGCGCGGACTTGCGATCATCGGAGATGCCGCTCATTCGGCGAGCCCACAATTGGGGCAGGGGGCAAACATGGCCCTGTTGGATGCGGCAGCGCTTGGGGCCGCCATTGCCTCGGCTGACGATGTGCCCGCCGCGCTTCAGGCCTATGCCTCTGGCAGGCGGACGCATGTTCGGCTGTTTCAGGCGCTTTCCCGAATGTTCACCCCCTTTTATCAGTCGGATTCGGACGTCTTGCCCTTTCTGCGCGACTGGCTGGTGGCGACGGTTGCGCGCATACCTCCTGCGCCGAGCATTCTGGCTGCTCTCGTCTCCGGCATGTTGGCCGATCCGTTGGGGTCGCTCGGGGTCGATGAGCCCGATTGGGCGCGTTATGTCTCCGCCCGCGACTTGCACATGTCC
The DNA here is from genome assembly GCF_000300515.1 of Nitratireductor indicus C115. Taxonomy (GTDB): domain Bacteria; phylum Pseudomonadota; class Alphaproteobacteria; order Rhizobiales; family Rhizobiaceae; genus Nitratireductor; species Nitratireductor indicus. The sequence continues at coordinate 38,905 of NZ_AMSI01000003.1, read as the reverse complement.
AGGCGCGTATCGCTGCGTGTGACGGGCTGATTTCCGGGGCGCTTCCAGTTCAAAGATTTCGCCCTGCGGTGCCCCGCCGGCCTTGCAATCGGGTCCGTATTGTGGAAGAACCGTACCGTACGGTACGTAGTCGCCAGGGTAATATTCTTTTGCAGGAAGCTTTCAACGATCCCGAAAATTTCACGCCGCGCCAGCGAGCTGTACTGGATCGTGCGTTGGGCCTTCTGATGGAGGGCGGCGAGCGTGCGCTGACGACGGCCGGTCTGGCGCGTGCGGCGAGCTGTTCGAAGGAAAGCATCTACAAATGGTTCGGCGACCGCGACGGGCTTCTGGCTGCGATGATCGCGCATCAGGCGAGCAAGGTGCGCGCGCCCAGCGACGACGGTTCTGCGCTCGACTTGGCGCGCTTCCGCGCCAGGCTGGTGGATTTCGCCGACGATCTCCTGCATGTCCTTGGTGGCGATGTGTCGCTTGCCCTGAATAGGCTCGCAATCGGCCAGGCGAGCCGCGAGGGCAGCCGCCTCGGTCAGCTTCTGATCGAGCGCGGACGGCGCGGAATTGACAGACGGGCCGGCGCGCTGCTTGAAACGGGGCGGCGGCGCGGGCTGATCGATTATCGCGATCGCGACGCCGCTTATCACACGTTATACGGCCTGATCGTACGCGATCTTCATGTGCGCATGCTTCTGGGCGAACCGGATGCGCGCAAACCGGAGGCTTTCCGCTCGCTTGCGGAGGAGGCCATTGCACAGTTCTTCGTGCTCTTCGGGGTGCGGGATACCAAGAAGGCGGATCCGGCCTGAACCGGCCCGCCAAACGAACCACGCCAGTTGAACGTCAAAGGAAGGAAACGGGTATGCGTGTTTATTATGATCGGGATGCCGATCTGAACCTGATCAAGGGCAAGAAAGTCGCGATCATTGGCTATGGCAGCCAGGGACGTGCCCATGCGCTAAACCTCAAGGATTCGGGCGCCAAGGAAATCGCGGTTGCGCTGCGCGCCGGTTCCTCGACGGCAAAGAAGGTTGAGGCCGACGGTCTCAAGGTGATGACTGTGGCCGAGGCAGCGGCCTGGGCCGACCTCATGATGATGGCGACCCCGGACGAACTGCAGGCCGGCATCTACAATGAAGAGATTGCGCCGAACATTCGCGACGGCGCCGCGATTGCGTTCGCTCACGGCCTCAACGTTCACTTCGGCCTGATCGAGCCGAAGAAGACGGTTGATGTTCTGATGATCGCGCCGAAGGGCCCCGGCCACACGGTGCGCGGCGAATATCAGAAGGGCGGCGGCGTGCCGTGCCTGGTGGCCGTTCATCAGGATGCCTCGGGCAATGCGCTCGATCTGGCGCTCTCCTATGCCAGTGGTGTCGGCGGTGGCCGTTCGGGCATCATCGAGACTACGTTCCGCGAGGAATGCGAGACCGATCTTTTCGGCGAGCAGGTGGTTCTGTGCGGCGGTCTGGTGGAGCTCATTCGCGCCGGTTTCGAGACACTGGTTGAAGCTGGCTATGCGCCGGAAATGGCCTATTTCGAGTGCCTGCACGAAGTGAAGCTGATCGTCGACCTGATTTATGAGGGCGGTATCGCCAACATGAACTACTCGATCTCCAACACGGCCGAGTGGGGCGAATATGTTTCCGGTCCGCGTATCATCACGCCGGAGACCAAGGCCGAGATGAAGCGCGTCCTGCAGGATATCCAGTCCGGCCGTTTCACCTCGGAGTGGATGCAGGAGTGGCATTCGGGCGCTGCCCGCTTCAAGGCCACCCGCCGCCTGAATGACGAGCATCAGATTGAAGAAGTTGGCACCAAGCTGCGTGGCATGATGCCCTGGATCACGAAGAACAAGCTGGTCGACAAGGACAAGAACTAGTTCTTTAGAATAACATTATATACGCGTCGTGGGGAAACCTACGGCGCGTTATATATTTTGAATGTATTGTTCGAAAGCCGCGTTGCCACAATCCTGCCGTAACGATAAAGCTTCTGGTTGCGGAAATGGTTGGAGGCATTGATGCAGTTTTTTAGTCGGGTGGCTTTTTCTTTTATTTCTATTTCTTTTTCCTTCCCCTCGTTCGCCGCTTCGGATGAAGCTTGGAAGGCTTTTCAGGATGAAGTGCGCAGCGCTTGTCTTGAGGCTGCTGGCGAAAGTCTGGAGGGTGCCAAGGCGCTGGTCGATCCTTTCGGTTCGGAGACATTCGGGCTCGCGCTCGTGGGTGGGAAGTCCAAATGGTCCGACGACCGTCTGGGTATGATCTGCGTCTTCAACAAGCAGAGCAAAACGGTAGAGCTTTCCGGTGAACTTGATGCGGGGCAGGTAAGCGAAACGCTGGAATAGGGTTCACCCGCTTTCCGAAATCGCGGGAGCGTTGCGGCGCTCCCGCAGATCGCTGCAATTTCTTCATGACAGCTTCAGTCACGGCAGGGAAGCGCCCGATCGCTCGAACATTGCTGTTATTGTACAATTTTGGAGGGAGGTTGGTGGGTGATCACGGGCTCGAACCGTGGACCCGCTGATTAAGAGACGGCTTGAGTATAAGGGATTTCAAATACTTACAGGAAAGCCTTGTGGGAAAACGAATCAAAATCAGCGGGTTTTCCCACGGTTCGGCTTAGCGGTTCTGCCAGCCGTTTCGTTCTACCGCTACCAGGATCCTATCCACCTTTTCCCCTTGCGAAGCTATGCGCTCCTCGATGCGGATCACGCGCGCCGAAATGTCAGCGCGATCATTCTCCATGACGGAAAGACGCAGGTTCAGGCGTGTGTCCTCGCTCTCGCGCAGCATCTTGTTGGTCGATACGTCTTTCTCGAGTGCAGACAGGCGATTGTCGAACTGAAACCATCCGGCCATGACGCCGGCCGCCACGACCAGGATGGTGATAATGTTGCCCATCGACAGGCGCGGATCGAACCACTGCCGCCGGCGTTCTGCGATCACTTCTTGCGCCATATCTCTGTAACCTTGTCGACGCCGCTCTTGATGGTGTGGCCGCCCATGTAGAGGCCGGCATAGACGCCCGTCACGGTCATCCATGTGCCTGCGTCGACAGTGAGCACCACATGCATGCTCGCGCCAAACAGGGCCAGGAACAGGTTGATAAGCGGCACGCCGGCGAGAAACCACAGCCAGCCGGCGAGCAGGCCCCACATGGTGGCAGGACGCCAGGCCCAGGTCCATGTGCCATCTTTCTCCATTTCGGCCAGTTGCAGGCGGTTTGCCTCCCGCTGCTGTTCGACCTGGGCGAGGATCAGCTGGGGCGCGTCCACTTCGAAATCGCGCACGGCCTGTTCGAGCTCCCCGCTCGAAAGCTCGCCGAGCTCATCCGTGGTGCGCCGGGCCTTGCCGGCGATAGCCTCAATGACCTTGCCGGCCAGATCGCCGGCGACACCGCCGGCCTTATCGCCAAGCGCCTTTCTCATTATGCTTTCGATCACCGGAGCCCCGACACGCCGGGCTACGTCGAGGATGATCGGGATTGCGACGGCCGAAACGCTCATTGTGCCGCCGCCTCCGCCTCGTAGGCTTTCCGGCGCTGCCGGTTCACATGCGCCCGCCAGAGCAACCAACCACCGATCATGACGCCGGCGAGGATGATGCCGCCCAGGATCCAGCCCGCCACCTGGTCAGCCGCCTCGGGCGACAGCGCAGTGGAGCCGCCGGTGGCCGCGCCGCCTGCACCTTGCTGTTTGGCCTTGCTGCCGGCGGCCTTGGCCTCGTCCTCAAGGCCCTGCTTGACGGTCGGCGCGTCCTGCGCGGCCGCAAGCGCCCAGGCAACGCCTTTGGCCTCGATGCGCGCAATGCGGTTCGTCCAACCTTTGCCAAAGGTCGACCAGTGCCTGAAAGTGCGATAGATCGACAGGCGCCGCGCACAGAGGCGTTTGACGGTTACATGGTCTTCTCCACCCGCGACCGCCGTCAAGCTCTTCCAGGCTGCCCCTGGGCCGGAATTTACGGCATAGTCGAAGGTGGCCAGGTCGACGCCTGCGGCGAGGCGGTCGCCATGCACCTTGTCCCAATAGTCGGTGCGATAGATCTTCTGCAACATGGTGTCGGAGATCTTGCGCAGGTCGGTTTTCGTGGCGTTGGGTTTGAAGCGGCGCAGGGTGGTGAGTGTCACGCCCTTCATGGTCGCCCCGCCTGGATCCTTCGGATGGTCCGCCCACCCGCCTTCCTCACTAAGCGTGACGTTCAAGCTCTTGGGAAAATTCTCGCGCATGGCCGCGCCTCCTGTCCGCTGTCGCCAGCCTGGAAGGGCGGCGGGTCAACGAGGAGGCTAACGGCGCGCGGCCGCTGTCACGTTTCTGTGCTCGGCCTGGATCAATCCATTTCAGGCCAGGCACGGTTGCCAGGCCCCGCCGATCTCCGTTATCTGGGACTGTAAGGGTGGGGTACTATGCAGGTTTACATTATCAATCTCGACCGTTCGCCGGGGCGAATGGCGTTCATGCGTCAACAGTGTGAAGCACTATCTTTAGATTTCGAACGCATCCCGGCTGTCGATGGCGACACCATCGACGCTGAAACGCTCGCTCGGCACGGGCTGTCGGTTGGTGCTACGGCATGCTTTATGAGCCATCGGCTCACCTGGGAGCGGCTGCTTTCCTCGGAGGCTGAGCGCGCGCTCATTCTCGAAGATGATGCGGTGTTGCAGCCGTCCCTCGCGGATCTGGTACGAAATGACGACTGGTTTCCGGCGAATGCCGACATCGTTCGGGCGGAGGCAACAGGACAGAAACAGATCCTTTCGCTAGACCCGATCGAAATCCCCGGTGGCCGGGTGCTGCGACAGCTGTATTCCGACTGCTGGGGCTGTGCCGGTTACATCATCACGCGCGACGTGGCCAGAAGATTGCTGGCAATGACCGAAGATTTCACCGAAGCCGTTGACATGGTGGTTTTCAGCAATGAGTTCGTCGCCCAAGCTCGCGTCTACCAGATGGCGCCTGCGCCGGTGATGCAAAAGAGCACTGTGCAAGAGCTTGCGGTTGGCGATTTTCAAAGCACGATTGATCTTGATCGGTTCGATGGTAGCCGAAAGAGGGAGCGGTTTTCGGTGCGTTCATATGCCCGGAAGATCGTATGGGAGATTACCCGGCCATTTCGCCAGGCTATAACGCTGTATCGCAGGCTTGCCGGAATTGATCGCTTCAAGTTGGATCAGGTGGAGTTCGGTTAGCTGACCCTCTGCGCCAGGTATTTCTGATCCGACGAGCTGACCCACTGTGTTATGCCACGGGCTTTCCAGGTTCCTGCCAGAACCGTGCCGGCCCCGCTATTGCTGTATTCTGGATCCCCTGCGGGACCGCTGAGCCTCAAAGTCACCGTAGCATTGCGGGCGACATTGGCAGACGCCTTGAACGATACGATGTGGCCGACCGGAAAATCTGTCTCCTCGGAGTCGCTTCCCGTATACAGTCCGACCGGGGCAGCCGGTGCCAAAGCTGCAATCGCCTGTGCAACACGTTCCGCCGACCAGACACGCGGCTCGGTCGCCACTCCGGCTTCCGCCTCGGCCTGCGAGACGAGGTCACCAGAATGGAGGACAATGTTCCCATTGATCTGAAATTCAGAGCAATCTGCGCTTAGTGTGGCCGAACCTGTGTCGCCGCTCGTCCCACCTGTGGCAACAATTCTTGCGGTATCATAGACGCCAGAGGCGAAAGTCTTGAAGCCAAGGGTCACTGAGCCGTTGCCGGAGCGAACGCCACCGACATACATACCACCTTTTGAATAGAAATGGCCCGCGCCGGAGATCAGAGCCGCACGAGAGCCACCCTGATACCAAGAAAAAGTGTATCCGTCTTCTACGACATGGTTCATTCCGTTGCTGTAGGCATTTATGCCCACCGTTGACCCGTATAGGGCAATGTGTCTGGAGAGGTTGTTGGAAGCCGCAGCCCACTCCGAACCAAAGTTGATCCCTGCTTTGAACTCACCACCCCGGTCGGTAACGATGCGTGTCCAAGGCCCCCAAGTGGTGGTTCCTTTGTAACGCACGTAGATTGTCGGAGCATCGTCACTTGCCAACGGGTCGGTCGCCATATACTTGACCGCCCGCATCATGAGACGCTGTCCAAGGTCTGTGGAGTAGATGTTCTCCACCTGGATGTGCCAGAAATTCGAAGATATTGGTGGGAACGCCCCGGTGCTGCCGGTGACTGAAACGAGCGCCTTGAAACCTGCGACGCAATCAGTGTCGATATTCAACCCGCCAGATGTCGAGTAATAGTCGCCGAAATCGCGCAGGACTTCATGCGCCACTTCATCGGCGCGAATTGCTTGATCGCCGGTTGCCCCGGCAGGTAGCTTCAGTGGCCCCGTCATTGTGTCACCGGTCTTGGTGACAAAGCCCGTCCCCGAGACATACGCGGCTACCCAGGCGGACCCGGTATAGACCATCATCACGCCGGTCGTTGAGTTGAAGTACAACGCACCGCCAACCAACGGATCGCCGTCATTGTCGGTGGCGGGGTCAGAGCCTTTTTCCCCCAGGTATCGATCGTCGAACGCATCGTAGAGCGCCAGTATCTGATCCCGCGCGGCCTCTGCAGAAACCTGCGCGCTTGCAGCTGCGCCCGCACTGGTGGCTGCGCTGTCGGCCGAACTGACGGCCGTGCCCGCGCTCATCGCTGCTTCTGTAGCATTTTCAACTGACGTGACCGCCGCAGCATTGGCTGCGCTTTCGCTGTCCGCCGCCGCGCTCTGAGAAGCGGCGGACGAAACGGCACTGGCATTGGCCTCTGCTGCTTTGGTCGCCGCATACGATGCGGCGTTCTCTGCACCGGTTCGGGCAACTTCTGCCCCGGTTTGCGCGTTCTGTGCGGCCACCTTGGCGGCATTTGCGTCTATCGCGTATCCTTGCGCGTTGGATATCTCATCGCCAGATCCGCCGTCTTTCATATTTCCGTCTGCGTCGGACAACCAGAAGCGGTTTTCGGTCAAGACCTGAAGTTGTCTCCCCTGCGTTTCGTAGTCACTCATCCACGCGCGAGACAGGTCGCGACGGTGCTCCTGGGCGATCAAGGTGAGGGCATCGAGCTGCGCGTTTATCTTGTTCGTATCGAAGCTGATCGAGGCGAGGAAATCGGACAGCCGTTCTTCCGGGTGATAGCCGATCAGAATATAGCGGTCGCCCTCAAGGCTTGCGGCAACAAGTTCGATGCTGGTTCCCGTTTCATTGCCAAGGCCGGATGGAAAGCTGTAGTCGATGCCCAGCGTCAACTGGCTGCGCGATCCGTCTGCGCGTTCCCGGATGATCGTCAAGCCGTCCTCCCGGGTCAGCTCGAAGTCGGTGGACATTAATGTCGTGCCCGCCATCGGTGAGACGGACTTGACGCGATCGTTGAAGGGGAGCGGTGTTTCTGTCATGCGCCCGATGCTATGGAGGAACGGGCGCTGTCACGTTTCCGCGAGGGTGCCGGAGGGCGGGCAGGCCCTCCGGCGGGTGCTTGCGCTAGCCGGGACAGGAAACGGCGCGCGCTATCAATCTATGTGCGCCCGAGCGGCGTCACGTTTCTCACGTCAGAAGGCGGGCGCCCTTTGAGGTGCAGATGTGCCGGGAGCCCAGAAGTATTCCTGGCCGAAATCACGCCGCCAGAATTGTTGCTGCCGCTTGAAGGCCTTGTTGGCTTCCGGGTCGAGGAGATATTGCGCCTGGTCAAGCACCAGGCGTTCCCATCCAAGACGCAGATACCAGATGTTCGATCCGGGTATGTTGCCGCGCGCGAACTTCACGAGCTCACGGCCGAAATGCGTTTTCTCGCCGCTCGCCAACTGCACGGCGTTGCCCGCTGTCAGGTTCCAGAAATCGTTGGCACGCTGCACCACGGGGCCGGCGAATGTCGTGGCAAAGCCGCCGCCGTATCGGTTGATGTTCCCGAATGCGAAATCGCCGTAAATGCCAAGGCCTCCGCCCTGGAGCATCGCGGAAAACCAGAAGCTCTTCGTATCCATGTCGCGCGGATCCCGGCCGGCGGCAACCTGCTTCGCCTGCAAGGCAAGCGCTCCGTAAACCGTTGTGGTCAGGAGCAGGGCACCGGCATAGGCTGCGCCATGGGCGCGCGTTTCGCCTTTCGCAAGCATGGCCGCTATGCGTGATCCATGCAATAGCATGAACACCGCCCCGAAGGATTTGAACTGCGCGAAGCTGCGAAGCACCTCGCCAATGAACGTGCCTGGCTGGTTCTGGTTGAGCAGGGCCGTGCGGCTGCGGTGCGAACCGGACGGGATGGCATATTCCGTTTCCGTCTGGATCATCTCCAGATAACGCTCTGCCAGGCGCGGGTCGATGCGCTCGGCAATCTCGGCCGGGCGCAGAAAGCCCGCACCAGGCTCGGGTTCATGCAGCGGTGCCTTGCGGATCATATCCCATTCACGGGCGTGGATCCCGTAGCGGCGAAAGAATGTCTGCATGCCGGCTGGTAGCTGGTCGAAACTGAGATGGACGCGCGCGCCGATCTCTGCCTGCGCGGCCAGGCCGAACGCATGCCGGCCGGCCTGGGTCCACGGCGTCAGGCCGGAGAAAGTCAGTACGCGGTCGGCCAGGTAACTCGCCCATTCGGGCCCCGAGATCGTGCCGACATAGCGCGCCTGGGCGTGGAACACATGCGCGGCGCTATCGAAGATCAGCCCGGAACGCACGGCCTCGCGGCGGTTGGATGGAAGCAAGGCGCTGATTGTCTGCTTCACAACCCCGCGCGGGCTCATGCCGGCAAACGCGCGGGTGATCTGCTGTGTCCCCACGTCTGAGATCGAGGAAATTGCCGCAGAACCCAGAACGCTCGCGGTGATGAGCGAGCGGAAGGCAGAAAGGCCGCTCGCCCATTTTCCATTGATGGGCGTCTCCAGCCCCCCGCGAATGGAGTTCCAAACGGCGTCGATGCGGTCTATGCGCCATTTGGCGTAGTCAAGCGCGGCGTCGGGCTTGGCGGGAATTCGCCCCGGCTTGCCGGCGGCCACGTCCTGCGCCTCTTTCTGGATCGCCTGTTTCATCCATTCGATGGAGCCGCCCGGATTGGGCCCGAGGATTTCCATGGAAGAGATATCCCGCGCCATCATGTTGATGTGGCTCATCATGGCGGCGAATGGATCGCCGCCGCCGCCATAGGCTTCCTGATATTCCAGCCAGCTGTCGGCATCGCGGAAGACGAGAAACCGGTGCTCTGCCCTCTGGTTGGCAAGCGCGCCGCGCCCGAAGGGCTGGCGCTTCGGCTCCACCTTGTTCCAGCCTTCGGTTGTGATGCTGTCGAAAATCTCGTCCAGTATCCCTTCAAGCTCTTTGCCGTCGATCGTCTTGCCGGTGAGGGGGTGTTTCATCCGGGCGACATCGAGCCGGCCGCGAATGTAGTCTTTCCAGGCCTCGCGTCCGGTTTTGCGCAAGGCACGCGCGTCGTGGTGCTGGGGCAGTCCCCAATTCTCAAGCTTGCCGATCGCGCCGCCGGCGGTGTTGAAGCGCTGGCGCAGCCATTCCGCCGTTTGTGTCCAGGATCTGGCAAGGCCCTTTGCTGCCTGGTCGCCGGTATCCTCGCCAAAAGCTTCGCGCACCAGGTTGCGAAGATCCGCCTTGTTCCAGCGCGAGCGGTCACCGCCGACAGCACCGCGACGGAAATGGTGCAGCAGTTCCTCCATGCGGGCATGTGCCATTCCGACGATGGCCCGCCGGCGGCCCTCGACCGATGAAAAGCCGGCCGTGCCGAAATGCTCCAGCATATCCAGCGCGCCGGCGGCAATGTCGCGTTTCCCCTTCGGCGTGACGTGGTTCGCAAGATCGTTCGCAATGCGCGCCGTGACCTTGGCTGCGATCTTCGCCTTGCGCCTCTTGTGCTCCGTGTCTGCGCGCAGCGCTTCGGCCAGGTCGGCCTTTGCCTGTTCATTTGCCGTTGCTGCGCCGCCGGCCTCCCGCCGCGACCGGTAGCGCTCGAATTCGTCTTTCAGGCGGCGCGCTTCATCCTTGCTGATGGCTCCGCCGTTCACGGCATTGTCAAGACACGCGTCGATCGTCATGGGGTGACCTTGCACAGTTCCACCAGCTCGGCGATTTCCGCCTGCCGGTCCAGTTCGTCCATGTAGGCGGAAAGCGGCACCATCTCGCCGGCGTCGTTCATCACCTCTGTGTCGCCATACTCAGCCCGGAATGCAGCCTCCTGCGGATCTTCCGGGAGCCTGGAAGGCATCGGGTCATCAAGGCCGTTCGCCTCGAGCGTTGCCGGCCGGTATTCCGATGCTGCCTTCAACTCGTCGTCGCTCCAGCCTGGAAGGACCTCACCCGATCGAACACCTGCATTGGGACCCGGTGCCCGCCAGAGCGAGACAGAGAACGTATCTTCGCGTCCACCCATCGCGTGTTTTAATTTTCGGAACGCCTTGATCTGGCGATTGGTGGGAAAGCCGAAGAAGTCCACTCCGCCTGTAAAACTCTCGGCAATGTGACTAACACGGAAAATCGCAAATTCTGCCGCGTTTCCTAGTGCTTCATCGTGCTGGTTTTCGTTTGCTCGAATGGCGTTGAAGAAGTCCTCATGGAAGGGGCGCTTGAGCTTCCATGTTTTGCCCTCGCGATCCAGAACGTATGCCCATTGCGGCTTGTCTTGCAGGATAACATCGCGAGGATCGATTTTTTCGGCGTTCTCTGACAAATAGGATGCGACGGCACGCTGAACTCTTGGTTTGTCCGTAACGGCAGGGACGGGTGCCAAGCGCTCTTCAATAACAAAGTTGCCCAACCTCCTGGCCATTTCCTCTACGTCGATTTCGCTTGGAGCCGCCTTCGGTTCCGGCTGTTCCATCACCGCGCGTTCGAACGCATCGGCCGGGTCGCCGCCGTCCCGTTCAGCGATCTCCACCGCCCGGGTTATGATCTTGTCATCTACGCCGGGGCCGGCCATTGCCTGCATCTCAGCAACACGAGCTTCCACCGCGCGGCGGTTAGCTGCAACAGTCTCGGCCGCCTGGCGTGCTGCGTCGCTCACTATTCCAGGCGGGAAGGCGGGTTTGCCGCCCAGTTCATCCTCGATCAGATTTAACAGATCGGCCGGCGTTGAGCGTGCCACAGCCTCTTCGGGCGTTCCATAGAGATGATCGAAATATCCGGCTTCGGCGACCGCCTCGCGGGCGTAATCCAAAGACTTGCCTCCTGGGCGCACAAGCCGTCCCTCAAAGCTGCGCGAAACACGTGTAGCGCCTATCTGTTCGAGTTCGGCTATATCCGGCTTCAGGCCTCCGGCGTCGATTAGATAGCTGACAAGGCTGCGGCCCTGCTCGCCGGCTGCCTCCTTCAACTGCCGGATGGCGGTTGCATCATCGATAGCAATCAACTGATCGGCAATGCGCGCCGTCTGCTCGGCATCTGGTATGAAACCGGGGAAATCACCATCTTCCGCCAGGCGGGTGGCTCGCGCTGCATTCTGGTCATGCGCCGTGCGGGAGACCGATGCCGGTCGCGTAGCATCCAAATGGTCAAGCTGGTCGGCCTGGTCGAGCGCCCCGCGCACTTCTGCCGGCAATGCTTCGCGGATCTCGGGCAGGATCCGGCGGGCGGCATCCACGTCACCGGAAAGGGCGGCGCGAGCATCGGGGCTTACATCGTTTCGCGCTGCGGCCAGTTCGGCCGCCGCATCCAGCTCGACACCGCGAAACGCACGCGCGCCCTCGGCGATAGCGCCGCCGGCCAGGCCGAAGGCCCCGCCGAGTGCTGTGGCAAATGCGACATTGCTCATGGCTTCATTCAGGCCATGCGGAAGGCCTGCTTCCTCGCGCCAGGCCTGCACCGTCGGCTGAAACAGGGCCTCCGTTGCGCCGTTCACCAGCGCTTCCTTCGAGGCTATGGAAAGGATTCGCGCGGCGATACTGCGGCCAGTGCCAGGACCAGCACCGGCAAAAAGCGTCATCACCTGCAAAGGGTCGCGCATGGCACCGGCCATGCCGCCCGCAAGCAATGCCCCCCATTTTCCGATGCCGTCGCGTGCCGTGATCGCCGACAGCAAATCACCCTCGGCCTTCTGAGCCAGGCGCTTGGCATCGTCTTCCACGCTGATTTCAGAGCCGATCAGGGCGGCCTTGTCAGGGTGTTGTGCCGCGATTTCTGCCAGCCGATCGGAAAACCTTTTCTGCTCCTGGTCGAGCAGTATCTGATATGGATCGCGGCCTTGCTCTCCAGGCCCGCCGAAAAGCTTGGATTTGCGAATGGGGCTGACTTCGTTCATATCCTTCTGGCGCGTGAAACGGCTTTCAGCCGTGCGCAACGGGTTTTCCAGAACGATGCCGGTTTCGGCCTTTACGCGGGCAATGCGATCTTCATAGGCCCGGTCGAGCGAAGTCTGTGCTGCATTGAAGTTGTCGACATAGAGCGCCGAGCGCCAGGCCGCTTCGCCGATCTCGAAAAGCGTCGATCCGCCGCGCCGCGCAAAAGTGGCCGTGGGGTTCGCCTGTGGCGTCTCATAGACGAAGCTCATCGGAAATACCCGAAGAAACCGGATCCGAGTTCGCCCTGGTCGCGTACGAGCTGCTCCATGTCGAGGATGAAATATCCGCCCGTGCCGAGCTCAGCAGGTGCAGGGACGTATTGCGGATCTCCCGTAGCCGGATCCTGCAACGCAACCCGATAGCGCCCGGGCGCGACCATCTCGAGGTAACCATTGCGGATATCGCGCGCCGAAATGCGATGGTCGCCCCCGGCGATTGCCATCTGGTTGGCCAATTGCCCGTCCGTGAGCTTGGAAAGCCTGGTGTCGAGATCCGCGGCGGGCATGTCGGGCGGCGCAACGGTCTGCCGGCCATTGACCATTGTCAGCCCGCCGAACTTCTGACCGTCGCGCATTGTAGCGCCCAGGGCGGCGTCTATCGCTTCGGTCAAGAGCTCATGTGCCGGGTCGAGCGGGTCAGCGGCGTTGGCCGGATCCACGCCACGCGCCAGGGCGCGCTTCTCGAATATCAGAGCTGCTGTCTCGCGGGCGGCCGCGGCCGTGCGGGGGAGGCCAGCAAGGGCCGCGCCCGTGGCGGCCGCAAACACCTGGCTCATTTTGCCCTGGGAGGGCAGGGCGGATTTGTAACCCTCCTGGCGGCGGGTATCGAGCATGGTCGCCACCTCGGTGGCAACGCTCTCGTTCCCTGTGGCGGCAATCAGCCCGGCCATGTGCGCGAGCACCGGCGCGGACTGGCTGACCTCCCGCATGGCATCGGGCATGGCATTGCCCAGACCGGCCTCGAGGCCCGAGAGCAAGCTTGGCATTGCCAGCGGGTTTTCCTCGAACTGCCGCTTGATCGCGTCCGCTTCGTTCGCCGTGAAGTACCGTGGCTGGATCCCGTAGTGCTCGGCCACGGCCTGGGCATCGTTTGCGCGCTCGGAAAGGCTGGCGGTCAGTCTCTGGCTGTCGGAGAAATCGAGCGGGGCAACGTCAGTAACGCCGGCCCGTGCCGCCCATGTCAGCGGATCGTCGCGCAATCCGGCCTTCATGGCCTTGTGCAGGCCTTCCATGACATCGAGCGTGTCCAGGGTCGCCTCGGTAGCGCCCTCCTGCTGCATACGCCGTTGCAGCTGCACCATCTGCTGTTCGATTGCTTCCGGCCGTGCCGCCAGGTGCGCCGATTGCCAGCTGGCGAGCTGGTCGAAAAAATCGGCTCGAGCGGCCAGTTGTTCGTCGCCGGTTTCGGCAACGGCCTTGCGCAGGGTGGAGCGTTGCGCTTCCGTGACGGGCAGGCCCTTTTTCAGGATGCGCGTCTGTTCGTTGAAGGCATTGCCGATGGCCGTCGCCTGTTTGCTGGCAGCCGTTGCATCCTGCTGCACCCGCCTGGCCAGTTCGGAATTTACCTTGTGAAACGCGTCAGCATCGAGGTTCTGAGCCAGCCCCTCGCCGTTTTGCCACTCGGTTTGTACCTGTTCGGCGTAGGCTGCGCGTTCCGCCGGCGTTGCCAGCCCGTCAAATCCAGACAGTATTCGCGCCGCATAAACGTCATTGGCTGTGGCACGCTTCAGCCGCTCCCGGGCGAGCGGTGTCATGCCTGGCGCGTTGTCGATCGTCTGATTGAGGCCTGCGAGCTCCTGCGTCAGCGCCTGGTCGGCTTGTTTGTCGGTTCCGGCCTTGGCAGCCAGGCGCAGAATATTCGTGGTCTGCGTATCGATGAGGCCTTCAGAACTGGCCTTCAGCTCCTCGTCCAGGTTGCTCCGGGCCTTCTGCATCGCCTGGCGCTGTAGCGAAAGGCTGGTGGCGTCAAAGCTCGCCAGCATCTTCGCCCGGAGGATCGGCGGAAGGCCTTCAGTAAAGCCAGCCCGGAGAGGATCCAGGGCGGCCTGCATTTCTGCCGGCTTTCCCTCGTGCTCAAGTGCAATGGCGTCCATCTGGGCGCGCATCGAGCTTTCCAGCCGGTTCGCGTAAACAGCGGTTGCGGCCTCGTTGTAAGCGTCTCCGACCAGCGTTCCCGGCTGTGCTCGAGGCAATGCCCCGCGCGCGCCGGTGAGGCTGACGCTGACCTTGCCCGGTTGCGCGGCGACAGGGCCGCCTGCCTTCGCCAGCCACAACCCGGCGAATTCGCCGGCCGTCATATTGGCGCGGCCACCATTAAGGCGAACGGCATCTGAGCCGACAATGTCGGCAGCGCGTGCGTTTGGATTTGCGAGAAGTTTCCCGGCGCCGCCAGCACCCTGCTGGTGTGCCAGATAAAGCTCAGCGGCAGTTGGTTTCCGGCCCAGCACCTTCTGCAGGTGGGCTGCGTTGTCACGCGCTAGCCGTGCAGCAGCGTCCGCTGCCTGTGCGGGGTCGTAGCGGTTGGCCAGTCCGTATTGCGCGGCCGTGCTGTCGACAAACTGGAAAAGGCCGCCGGCGCTGGACGATGGGTTTTTCGCGTTGGGATTGAACGAGCTCTCCAGCTCGGCCATTTTCATCAATGCGGCAGGATCGACGCCGTGGCGTTGGGCGGCGGCTACGATCACGTCGCGAATACCTGCCGGCGCGTTGACCTGACCGCGACTTGGCCGCTTGCCGGGCGTTCCTGGCTGGAATGCGAAATCCACACCTGGCATGGAAACATTGGCAGCATCGGCCGCGCCCTTTTCACGGGCTGCGGTCACCGCGCGATCGCGTGCGATCTTTCCCAGGCGGCCGGCCAGCTGGGAAGACGCAGCGGCAACCGATGCCAGCGCCTGCGCTGCACCCGTGTCGTTGTCAACCGCGAGGGCTGGCAGGCGAGGGGCCTTTGCCGTGAATTCCGGTATCTTCGCCATCAACTTCCCTCTCAGGACAGGCTGCCGAGCTGCGAGCGGTCGATCACGTCATTGGCAAGGGTCTGCCCTGCACCGACGACACTCGAGAACAGTTGCGCCCGGCCACGCGCCCTGACATTGGCGGCCTGGCGGCGGCGTGCGAGCGAGCGCTGCAGGCGCTGATTGGAATTGATCGAAAGTTCTTTCTCCGCGTCATCGACCGCCTGGCGTCTGGCGGTCTGTGCGGACACGGAGGAAAGATCCACGCCGCCGGCGGCGAATGCCACTGTCTGATCCGACACGGTGCGCATGAGTTCTTCTTTCAGGGCCGTGCTCGTTTCCTTTCCCTGGATGAATTCCTCGCGATCCTGAAACTTGATCTCCTCCGCTTCGGCTTTCGCCGCGTTGTTGGCCGCGACGCCCGAGCCGATGCCGGCCACCACGGAAAGGAGGGAGGCACCCGTCTGGAGCGCCCCGATACCGGTGATGCCGGCCCCGGCAGCGGCAGCGCCGCCGGCGGCTGAGCCCCCGCCGAGCAATCCCGCAAAAAGTCCGCCGATGAGTTCCATCTAACCCGCTATGTCCTTTTGCACCGACCGAACCGTGAGGCGGCCCGGAAAAAGCTGTGTGATCCTCGAGCGGCCATGACGCGAAAAACCGTGCATGCCTTCAACCTCGATCCGGGCAGTGACTGGCCGCGCAATCGGGCCTTCATCCATGATCGTGTCGGCATTGCTCCGCAAAGGAACGTTGAAGGCAGGAGCATCGTTGACCGCAATGGCGAGCGATGTTGTTTCGTAGAGGGAAACCACCAAGCGGCTGACGCGCTTCAACCGGGCTTCGCGCCGGCCGGTTTCGGTTTCAAGCATGACGTCCATATCGTCTGCGACAGGTGGCCGCCATGTTCCCACGATGATGGTGCCGGCGACTGGGTCTTGCAGGGTCGCTTCGCCGGCCGTGACTTCAAACGGCCCATGAAGATTGTCGCCCTCCTGGATCCAGATGCTGCGCCCGGAATAACGATCCAGACCGGATAGGCTGTTGGTCGGCGCGCCAAGCACGATCTGTTCCGCCTCATCGAGAAATAAAACCGGGTCGTGTTCTTCGAGGCGAATGCTATCCTGTCCGGCCGATGTTCGCCGGCAGAGCATCCAGATACTGCGGTCGGTGTCGGACATGACCGACAGGAATTTTCCATCGGTCTCCCACGGCGCAAAGCCGGAAACTTCCTGCGTCCTCATCACGGTGAGGCTGGTAAGCGTGCCGTCTTCCATGGGCATCAGCATCATGTCGGCATCGACCTTGCCGTAGGCGCGCCGGCGGGCAAGGTCTGTGGGCTGCTTGATCAGATGCGCGGAAAGGACGGAGGCATTCTCACCGACAAAGTTCTGCTCGAGCTCCGTGTATGATAGGAGGCGCAATGTATCGCCCCCTTCCTGGACATAGAAAATGCCGTTGTCTGACGATGTGGTCGGCAAACCAGGTGCAATGCCCGGAGCATCCGAGAAACCGAATTCAGGAACCTCCGTCGCCGACAGCACCAGGTTCTTGAGATAGGCGATTTTCTCGGAACCGAAGAACAGGAGCGTGCGCCCGTTCACGATATCCCGCATCACGTTGGCCTCGCCGGCCTCGATCTCGTAGACCAGGGCCGCCCGCGATGCATCCAGCTCGGTGTCGATGTTGAATGGCTCGCCCGTCACCGACGCCATGAAATGATTGGGGCGGCTTTTGAAGCCGGTCATGACCAGCCGTTGCTGAACAATGCGGCCCACGGCTGGCCAGCCGCGTTCCTCGCTCATGATCGGTTCACCGCCAGGTCGGCCCTTGGTGACAGTCTTCACCCGGAAATAGGCTTTGTTGTCGAGAGGGCTGGCACCCATCTGCAACCAGTCGCGATTGGCGTTTCCTTCGCCCGTGAATTGGATCTTGTAGCGTTCTGGGTTGCTCCCCCCGGTTGTCAGGTTCGTCACCGTCAGGCCGGGCGCTACACCTGGAAGATCCTCGAGGGCGGCTTTGATCAGGAGGGCGTTTGCAGGACCATCGTCGCTAACCGTGATTGAGGTCGTGGTGTTGCCTTCCAGGGTCAGGTCGAATGAACCGCCATCAATCAGATCGTAGGCGGAAACTTCCTGCACCTCGGTAACGCCATTGGTGTAGACCCCGCCAAAATCGACAAGCGGGACATTCTCGAACAGGATATTCGAGCAGCTCCATTCTGTGCTGCTCCCCATCCTGAAGATGCGCTGCGGGGCCATCTCCTGGTGAAACGCCAGGATGCTGTCAAAACGCGGCTCCATCTGCACCTGGTGCAGAATATCTTCACCGGCAGGATAGGGGATGGCCGTCTGCCAAACACCCGCGACGAAAACGTCAATGTTCCGATCGGTGAACACGAGTTGGTGACGCTGCCCCTGCTCGGGCGTAAAGCGGCGGACCAGGCCGAGCGAGAGCGCAGCACCTTCCGCGCGGAACGCCGCATGTGTGAAGGTGATTGCACCTGCCGCGTCGCCCGTTGCATCGACGCAGACACGAAACATCTGGGCAGCATGCCCGGAGTGACCAGGCGCACCGGATGCAAAGCGCCGCGTCTCCGCTTCAATGGTGAGTTTGAGCGCATTGCCGAAAGGCTGCCAGACTGCGCCGTCCCACCATTCAGCAATCAGGGCAGCGTCGGCCCCGCTCGTTTCAGCATGGACGCCGCCGATATCGATGAAATGCACGGTCTCTGCCGCACCAAGATCGACCTCGAAGAGAACGAAGCGCGCGCCGGCGGCTGCACTGGTGGTGATTTCGGTGTCGGGGTTCAGAAGGTCCGCCGCGGTGCCCCCATTGGGCAGCGTGCACATTCCTTCCGATAGAGCGATGTCTTCGAGCTGACGCCGGGCCCCTGCGCGATCCCATGTGCCGCCACGGTCGGAATACCCACCCTGCGGCAGAATGATGATGTTTTCCGCACCGGAAAGTGCGCTCTGCAAGAACTTTGTATCGCGCCGCTCCTGGGTGAGCGGATCGAGCACGCCATAGGTATGTGCAGCCTGAACCGTGGTCAGCTTGGTCATGCGCTCACCATCCGAACCGCGCGTCGTCGGGCTCGTCCCAGGCGTCGCGAACATCGGTCAACGGGTTGGCCCCGCCGGCGGGCTGCTGGCTCGGCATGGCCTGGGCGTCCAGGTCACTTGCGACCTTGAACTGGCCGCCTTCGCCCTGATAGTCCGGCGGGCCGTAGGCGTCGCGGCGCAGCTCGCGGCGCAGCATGGCATCCTCGCGGATCTCCAACGCATATTCGGCGGCGCAGCACAGCACGATCAGCTCGCGGAAATAGCCAGGCCAATGGGCCGGATCCGGTTTGATCTGGTATTCGGCATAGCACTGCGATGTCATGGTCCAGACCTGAGTTTCGGCGATCTGGAACCGAAGCAAGGGGCGGTCGCTGCTGGGGCTGTCATAATAGCCGCGCGGAAGGGCGAGACGGCCAGGCGGCAGGGAAAAGGCATGGCTCCATCCAAGGGGAGGGGCCTGGGTAAGATGATCGAGGGCGGCAAACCGTTTGGTGAAATGCCAGGGATATTTCGACAGCACGTCCTCGAGGACTGCATTGTAGGTCGCCACAACGCCGTCCCCTGCCGGTCCCGGGCTGGCAACAGACTGGATCGGAAGGCAGCCAATCCTTGAGAGAGCGCGGTTGATGATGGTTGCGGCGTCCATGAGGCTCCCCGGCATTGGCCGCCAGGCTTGACGACTGGCGGCCTTTGAACGTCTGGCGTTATGCGGCTGCGGTCGCCGTGGAGAGCGCCACCGTCACGGCAGAACCCGTGTTGGCGCTTACGATGTACTCATAGAGCGCCGGCGTTCCGTCGAGATCGGCACGGATCTTGATCGTGTCGCCGATGCTCATTTCTCCGGCAAGCGCGTTGAAATGCCCTGCCGTCTCGATTGCCGCCTTGTCGTCGGTGGTCGCATAGTCCCAGGCGGACAGCTGCTTGACGTTGGCGCCGGTGCCGTAGGAGACGCCGGCGCCGTAGCGGCGGATGGTCCCATTCTGAAAGGGTCGCATGTGTCAGTCCTCAATTGCGAAAAGGGGCGGCCGGTTGCCCGGCCGCCGGTTCATCAGGCGGTCGGCAGAACGATGGCGGACGGGTCGTATTTCGCCCTGAGCTGCACCGCACCTTCCGGCAGAAGAAGCTTGGAGCCGATGCGCATGCGCATGTTGTGCGTCCAGCAATCCTTGCGGTTGTCCCACTGAACCGAGCCGGTGAGCTGGCGCACATAGCCGAAGCCGATCGCAGAGCGGTGCCACATCTGGCAATTGACCTGTGCTGCGGCATCGCCGACGCGCAAGGTTTTGTCCGACAGCGCGAAGATGTGGATGCCGTTCCAGCTCTTTGCCAGATTGCCCTTGATGAAAGGCAGGTCCGGGCCGACATAATCGGCATTGGCAATGCGTTTGTCGCCGATCAGCATGGCCCAGCTCACGCTGTCCACACCGCAGAACACTTCACCGTCCTGCACCTCGACATCGTTGCCCATCAGCACCTGCTTGCCCTGCACCAGCGTGGTCGCGGACATGAGGTCGGCATAGGCTCCGACATACTGGGTGGAAGCCTTGAGTGCCCGGATGATCGTCTTGTCATGCACGCGGCCGAGCGCCTTGGCCGAACGCATGGCGACGGCCTGTTGGCGGGCGACGGTCATCTGGTCAAGATCGTCCTCGTAGACCTCCTCGAAGGCACGGGACTTCTTGGTATCCACCGGAACCGTGGTGTCGTTCGGGTTTGCGGGCTTGGCCTCGTCGCCGCGCTGCACGTCTTCCTCGGCTTCGACCTGGCCGAAGATCGGGAAGTGCATTTTCTCGCCGGTGATCTTTTCCGGCGGCGTGGTGGTGTTGCGCAGCGCGAAGCCGCCGGACTGGTAAACATGCAGGGCCTGAGCGCGCCACTGCTGGACGTAATGATTGGGAGCGTTCTGAGACATCGTAATCCCCAAAGAAACGAATAATCGGGTTTCCGGGGCCGATTGCCGGGCGAGCCCTAGGGCCTGTCTCCTTTGCAAGAGCCGGTTGCCTGTGCCGGCCGGGTCCATCCACCGTTGACGCAAGAGCCTATGTGCGCGCGCGCGCTGTCACGTTTCCTGCGTGCTCAAAAAAAAGCCCGGCCATCCGGGCCGGGCTGGAGCACCGCAGGCAGCGGGCGTTCAGTCGCCGAACAGACGACGCGCAATCTCGCGGGTCTCATTCGCGAAGTTCTCATCGAACTTATCGCCGAACGCATTGTTTCGAGGATCCGCGATGCGGGCTTCGTAGTCCTGTTTGGTGACTGCGCGTTCGGCACCGCCCCCGCCTGGATGCACGGAAGGGTTCACGCCGCGGTTCATCAGCTTTTCGATCACCTTCACGCCGGCAAGCGATGTGGTGAGAAGGCGCATTTCGTTCTTCATGTCCTGGTCGAAGCCATGCGCTTCCGCATCCAGCTGCTTGATCCAGTTTTCAGCGGCCGTCAGCCTTTCGCCGCCCTTCGCCTGTTTCTCCTCCGCGCTTCCCTTGAAGCCCTCCGGGGCGAGACTTTCGAGCATGCCGGCGGTATCGAACGGGGCTTCGAGAAGGCCTTTTTCCGCCATTGCTTCCATGAATTTCGGCACGGCAGCCATCTGTGCGTCAGTGAAACCATGTTCATGTGCGATGTTCTTGAAGATACCCAGGGCCTGGTCGTCATCGGCTACGCCGCCCAGAGCTTTGGTTTTCTCGCCCCATTCGAAAGGCTGGTAGCCGTCCGCATTCTCCGGCACTGCGCCGGTCTTCTTCGCCTGGGCATCGCGGAACCCCTTGTTCTCGCGTATCAGGCGATCAATCGTTTCCTCGTTGGTCTGCCCGACGAGATGATCGGCAATACCCTCCGGCTTGTAGATGCCTGGCATCTGGCCGTCTGCACCGCCGATAGGTTCGGTGCGGCCGCCTTGCGTGGGATCGGCGGCAGGTGGAGCGCCTGCGTTGGCCGGGTCGTCGGCGGCGGCGATCTGGGGAGTTGGTTCCACTCCGTGGCTGGGTTCGTTGCTCATGCGTCCTGTCCTCGGTCGGCCGGTACGGGTGTCGCCTGGGCCATGGCCGAGAGAATGGCCCGGACGAATTGGCATTGTGCGTAATGCATCAACAGCAATGGCTCGATCTGCTCGCGGCTCAGCATGGCGTCGAGCGGGAAGGGCTCGGCGCGCAGCGTTTCGTCAAGCATGTACTCGAGGGTCGCGCGGCCCGCCGTGGTCGAAAAACAATCGCGGAACTGGTTTGCCTGCTGTTGCGCGCGCTTGGACTGTTCGGCGCGCTGTTTCAGCATGGCAGCGCCATCACTTTCGATGTCGCCCCAGCCGCCGCTTCCGCCGAGCATGGAGCCAAGCGCTTCTATCAAAGCTTCGGCGCTCGGTTCCAACCCGTCGATTTCGCGCAGTTCTTCATCGGCATCGACGCCGTGCTTATCTGGTTGCTGTTCTGTCATGGTCCTGTCCTTCTTCGTTTTCGTCCCTGCCCGGACGGATCAAGCCTGCACCAGGTCCCCCGGTGCAGGAGCGCCGGCAGGCGATTGCTTCGCCTGCTGCGCCTGCATCTGCGCATTTGCGATCAGCTGGGCGACCAGCTTTTGAATTGATTTCTTTTCGGCTTCCGACCGAACGAATTTTTCAGGAACCCCGAGCTTCCGGCCGATATCGGAGAAGATGTCTTCCACCTTCGCCGTGAGCATGAGCATTTCCATACCGCCGATCGACATGACGATTTGCAGCCACTCCACCAGGTTGGAAACGTCCTGCGCCTGTTGCAGGCGCGCGATGGGCGAGACGACTTCGACCTTGAACAGCAACTGGTCGATATTGATGTTCGCCTTGATGAGGTTGCGGCTCCACAGGATATCGATAATGCGCTGGATCAATGGCCGGATGATTTCGAGAACCAGGCGCGAATAGGCACCCGACAGGTCGGCGGAAAGGCGCTTCATGCGCTCGACGATTTCCGTGGCCGAGCGCACCGCGCCGCTATCAGGCGGCAAGGTATCGTCCAGCATGACGCTTTTCACGGCATCGCGCAGTTCGTTGAGGATCAGGTTGGAGATGTCGAAGCGGCCAGGAACCTCAAGCCGCTGGACGCTGGCCCCCATCGTGCCGCCGGTAGCGCCGACCGCCCACATTGCGCCCGGGCGCATCTTCGCTGTTTTCGGATTGAACACCCGGTCGTTCTTGTGGATCCACAGGCCAAGAATGGCGAAGGCCGCCGCCTTGATCGTCAGTTCCACAACCTTGTTGAGCGTTTTGGCTGTGGGCAATCCGATCAGGCCGGGGCCGGTACCCATGGCGCGCCCGGGCACCTTGTAGAAGCGCGGCGTTAGCCAGGGGCATGTGCGCTCGGTCGTGTGGTAAAGCGCACCTTCGTCCATCTTGTCGGGGCAATATGCGAGGAATTGCCACTGGCCGGTTTCCTCGTTGAACTCGGAGGCTTGGACAATGGTGACCGAAGTGTCGGGCTCTTGCTCCGCCAGGTCCTTCAAACGCTTGGACAGGTTGGTGCGATCCTTGGGCCACAGATGCGGAATGTCCCCGGCGCTGTACGCCCGCTTCCAATAGATGCCGTTGACGACACCCGCGCCATTCTCGCGCAGAGCGATCTCGCCAACCGGCACGGTGACGAAACGGCAGACTTCCCGTTCATGCGGAAGAATGAGCATCGCGCCGGTGCCGCCGAACAGATCGAGGTACATTTCCCCGGATGCGACAGAGAACTGTGCGCCCTCGAGGACGGCGGTCACCTTCTTGGTGATGGTTTCAAGGTCCTGCTCGATCGCCTTCTTTTCGTCGCCCTCGATCTCGAGATATGGCCCAACCTTGAGCTCGAAGAAACGCTGAAACGCCGGCGTTACATCCTGCTGCATCCGACCGGCGAAGCGATAGGCTGCCTTGGTGGCAGTGGCATCGAATATCTTTTCGTTGCGTGCGGCGCGCGAGGCGGTGGACGTACCGGCCGGTGCCCGGTTCGGCAGCACATATTCATAGAGCTGGTCGAGCTGCGCCTTGTCTTCGCGGCAATGCTCATAGGCCTTGTCGCATGCCTTGTTCGTACGCTTGAGCTGGCTTTCTGTCGGCGCCGTGTTTTTCTCTGCCATCAGCCGCCCAGCGTGCCCTTCTTGCTCTGGTCGCGGTATGCGAGCGATTTGCGAAGGCTTGCCGCTCTGGCTGCGAGCGCAACTTTCTGGTCGGCTTCCACGTCTGCGCGGTTCGCTTCAACGTAGCGGTCGCGCTGCATGGCCTTCTCCGCCTCGGTCGGGCCCTGGACGCGGCCACCAAATAGACTTCCCATCGGTTGGACACCCTTCTGTGAGTTCGCGAACAGCCTATGGCCGCGCGGCCGCTGTCACGTTTCCGCGTCCAGGGCAGGGCGTATCCAGGTGCGGATGGTTGTTCCCGGCAGATGTTCTTCCATGGGTACGAAGCCGACGAGCTCCGCCATCTTCCGGGAAGGCGCGTTCCTGTCATCGATCCGCGCCAGCAGAATATGGTCTGGGCACACCGTCGCCCCGTGCATGAGGCAGAGCCGCATCATCGATTTGAACCTTGGCGCGCGGCTGAACCCGGGGGCAAAGAACATCCAGAGCTCGAGCACGCCGGCGGTGTAAGGCACAACGCCGACGATGAGCTGCGGCGCGCCGTCCAGACAGAGTGTCCAGGCTGGATGCGACCGCACCTGCGTCACAATCCCTTTCCAGAGCTTGCGCGGCTGAAACCGAACGATTGCCGGGATGTCGGGCAGGCGGGCAGGGCGGAATTCGATCATGTGTCCCATACGTCGAAATCCGTTTCCGGTGTCGTGGTCCCGCCGAAATCGTCATCGTCGGGCAAGCCGGTAACGCTGTCGCCGCGACCGCCCATCAGCTCGCCGCGCTTCACGCCCTCGATCCCCACCAGATCGATCGCGCCGTATTGGAGCGCGTCATGCGGATTGGAGAATTCGTTTTTCTCAGGGATCGGATCCGTGGAGTTGTCCCCCATGCCGCGCCGCTTGCGGTAGCGGTAGTGCGAATTGAAGCCTTTGCGGATCATCTTCGCCCTGGTCGAAACCAGGAGCGCTGGCCGGCGACCGTCGATGCGATAGCGCAGGAGCTGACGCACGGCGTCATGGCGAATGTTCAGTTCGTTGGTCTCGCACGGCAGAATGACGATGCCCATGGCGTTGGCGACGGTTTCGAACATAGCGAGATCGCCGGTTTCCTTGTCGCCGCCGAAAAAGCCGGCCATGTCGCCCGTGGCGCGCTCGATGCGATATCCGCGATACCGCGCGCCCAACATCATCTTGCAACCCCGGCCGAAGCCGGTAGGGCCGATCCTCCCAGGGCAATATTCGTCGAGGACCCGCAACTGCCCGTCCGGCATCCACTGCAACACCAGCATGGCCGGGCCGGTCACGCCCTGGTCGAAGCACAACCGGATCGGCAGGCCTGGAACAGGCTCCAGCTCCTTGTGTGCGCAATGCACCGTGTCGTCATATTCGGGATAGACCGGCTCGCCATTGCGCGATGGTGACCAGTCGCCATCCACCATAGCCTTCACCCACCAGGGGCGATGCTTGTTCGTCGCCGCCATCTTCTCGTAGGTCTCGCGGCTGATGGCGGCGCGGTTCTCGCCTCCGGCTGAGCGGCCGGACGGCTGGTGAAACATCTTGTGCCCCTCCGGTCGTTCATCCTCGAAAATGCCATAGGTCCAGTTGTCGGTGTCGGGTGGGTTCAAGTCACCGGTCACACAGGTGTAGTACTCGGTCCCTTCATCGAAGAAGCGCTTCGGCGGGAAGCGCTGTTGCAGAGCGCGGCCGATCAGATAGGTGAGCACGTCGCCGGATTGCTGGTCGGCCTCACCCATGTTGGCGCTGGTGAACTCGATTCCGCGCAGGGCAGCGTCCACGTCCTGATCCTGGATCGCCTGAAACACGATCTCGAAATGAAGGTTGCTACCCCCGCCCGTATCGAACACCAGCGTGTGCGTGGCCTTCCGGTTCTCGCCGCCCGTCCAGTGCCCCACGTCTGGCCCGAACCATTGCCACCAGCTTTTGATGGTAGTGCCCCAGAGGTTCGCATAGGTATCGCGCACCTCGATGTGCCGATAGAGCCGATGCCCGGCATATTGGCCCCTGGTGCAGACAGGCATGTTCATGGCCAGGGCGAGCTTGTCGAAGAAGTTCACATTGGTCTTGCCCGAGCCGATCGGCCCCTTGATGAACCGCACCCAATGCTCGCGGTCGTTCATGAACTCGGCAGCCACCGGCCCGGGCGGCTGGTAGGTGCGGATATCGAGCTTGTCGAGCTGCGCCCTGCGATAGAGCTCGAGGACTTCGGCGGGGGCGGTCATGTCCGCGCCCTCCATCCTGGGCAGCGGAAAGATGGGGAAACCTCATATCCCTCGGATTGCGAACCGCAGACATGGCAGCAACCATCATCCCAATTGGCGCAGGTGTTGGCGGTTCGGCTGCTCGCCGCTGCCCCCACCCCCCGGCCCCGGGGCGCCGAGTTCAAGTTTTCCGTTTTCCCGCCACCGGCCCGGTTTGATCCGAAGCCCGAAAACCGCACGGGCTTCACCCTCTCGAGGGTGGCGGCCCGGCTTCGGGAATGCCCCCGGCCTGCGCCGGCCATGGAATGAGGCGGCCCCCCATCGGACGGATTGCGGCCCAGGCGCGGCGCGGCCAGGGCGGCGGGCGCGCTGACCTGCTGATTTTCAATCATGGTCTCGGAAGGGGATTTCTGCTGTGTTTCCAATTACTTGCCCTCTTTGTGAGGCGCGGCATCGTGAGGCGTTGCCTCGTCGTCGTCGCTAAGTGATTGAATTTGCTCGCCCTCTATGAGGCGCATCGGCAGGCCTTCGCCGCCGCCGCCAGGGCCGGTGTTGCCCATCTGGATGACCAGCATTCCGGCCGTCGCGCCCTGCACCTGGACGGCGGTCGGCAGTTTCTGGTGCACGTAAGGGGCAAGGTCCGACATGACCTTGCGGTGATACTCTGCCGCCTCGATCTTCTTGCAGCCCAGCGTGCGCGCGATGACATCGATCGGCGTCGCCACGATCTCGGCCATGGCAAGCAGCGGGTCGCGGCCTGTCGCCTGGATCAGCTTCGCCAGGTCGCGCGTGGTCTTGTTGCGCGCGCCCTTGGGCCGTCCCGGCCCGGTGCTGACCGTGCGCCCGTCCGTCAGGCGCAACGCGCCGAACACGCTCTGCCCGGCGAACAGCTCGTTCTGGATCGGCGCGCCTTCGCGCTCGGCATCGATTTTTTCCGAGAGCCCGCGCGCGCTCTCAGACAGTCCCAAAGCGGCGTCCAAGCCGCGATCCTTGTCGCCGGCCATTATCTGCCCCCTTTTTTATCGCTGGAACGCTGGAACACGGCGCGTTCCACCGCCATGTTCCAGCCAACCCATTCATTTCCCTTATGAATTCCATGGTTGGAACGTTGGAACACTGGAACATGCGTTTCCTCATACGCGCGCGCGCGCGAGGCTATATATGCGGTTCCAGCGTTCCAGCGTTCCATGCGGCTAATTTCCCTGTCTTTTCAGTGTATTAAGCTGGAACCGGCATTGCCCTGCCTTGTGTTCCAGCGTTCCACCCGGCCCCAGATCAGGCCTGAAACACCCGTGGTTTCTTCCTTGCTGATCATGGGTGAGGGTGAGGGCTGTCACGTTTCCCGCGCGGTTTTTCGCTGCCAGGGGGCGCGGGGCGCGGGTCGTGAACGTGGTCAAGCGGAAGCACCGACGCGCCAAAGGCGCGCCGGTGTGGTCTATACTGCGTAGAATGTGATGGGGCATCATGACCGCGCCTCCTCATCGGTCACGATGATGTCTTTCAGCGCGAATGCGGTGCCGCGCTTCTTCTCGCCGTGGATCCGCGCCGAAGCGTCGCGCCAGATCTCATCCGGTGCCATGCGCAATGCGCCTGACCAGACGCCGGCGGCCAGTTCGCCTGCCCATTTCGAGCCCTGGAACAGCTGGTGCAGCAAAGGGTGCTGGTTGGGCACCAGTAGCTCGAAGTTCGGGCATTCCTTGGTTGGTTTGAGGAGCGTCAGCCCGGTTTGCTCGAGGAGCTTGCGCGCGGTTTCGTATTTCAGCGCCTCGGGGTCGCTGATATCGCCCTCGAAAAAGTCGGTCAGCACTTCGCCAACCGTGTGCCTGGTGCCGCCGCGCCAGGCCTCGATGCGCTGGCTCATGATGTGAGACAGACAAAGCCGCCAGTTTGCCGATGCATCGTCATACTCGGCAAGGCGGCTCACCTCGAGGTCGTCGCGCCAGGCGTTGAAGTTTTCGGCATTCGGGCCGATCTCCAGGCCAAGGGCTTCGGCGTCATGGTCAATCACCAGGTCGGCCGCCGCCATCAACGTGCCGAATGTGTCCTGTCCCCGGCCGTCATGGCCGCAATCGGCCAGGAATTCGCGCCAGGCGGTGAACGTGGCGTCCCATCGGTGCCAGTTGTCGATAAGCCTGCGCTGCATCTGCCGGCCGAGCTCCACCAGCTCATGCTCGGGAATGACCGGCCGCACCGCACCTTCCTTGTGCGGTTTGAGGCGCAGGAGCGCAGAACGGGAAAGGTCCTGCGGGTCCATCGGCGGCGTATTGATCATCGAGAACAGGTAGGAGGATCGACCGAAAAACTTGGTGCCGCGGTGGTTGTCGCCACCGCGGTGCATCGGCGCGCCCGAGCACGACAGACGTGCAAGTTCGATCACCGCCTTTTGCTTGCGGGTGTCGTTCTTCGCCTCGAATTCGTCGATAGCCACCGGCAGGCAGTCGAATTTCAGTTCCTGGTAGATGCCGGCGGCCGTGGTGTCGCCGGTCTGCACCAGGCCCGAACCGAACAAGCCTTTCAGATCCGCATGGATCGAGCTTTTACCGGATCCCTTATCGCCCTGGATAAAGCATTCCGGCCGCCAGCCCAGCGCACCGCCAAGGCGGGCGGAGGCAATCCAGCCGATGAGCAGGATAGGATCGAGCCGTGGCCGGCTCCAGTTCCAGCATTGCAGATGCGGCAGGAGTTGGAGGGCGGGGCCTTTTTTGCCCGCCATGGGTTCGGGCCAAGGCGTTTCGATCGGCGGCCTGGTCGGATAAATCATCCCCTCGAGCTCGCCCAGCGGTTCTTCCTTGAGGCCGGTGCCATGCTGCACCAACAGGCGATCACCGCAATGCAGGATCAACTGCCCTTTTCGGCCGCGCCAGGTTCCCCGGCCGCGCACGCGGTTGGCTGCTGACCAGCTGCCTTTGCGCGCGCAGGCTCCCATGAGGATCTCGCGCACCTTCTCCGGCCGCCAGCTGGTGACAAGCCCGTCCGAATTCTTGCGGGGAAAGGCCCAATAGAGCCAATAGTGACGGCCAAGGAACAGGCTGTTCAAGGGTCCCTGGCCGAATTCGCTTTCGCGCAGCGAGCGCATTTGTCCGATGGTGTCGAGAAAGTGATAAACGCCTTCCTCGGTTCCGAGCGGCAGCACGGGACAGCCTGGCGGCAGGCCAAGTTCATCGGGCTTCCAATCGCCAGGCGGTGCGCCGTCCAGCTCGTGACCGGGAAGGGGATCTTCCCGGCCGATCGAGCTGACACTGCGGACGTCTTCCTCCTCGAGCGGGTCCGTGCCGAGCACGGCCGCCGCCACTTCGGCGAAAGGGTTGTCGCGCGTGGAGCCGGACGCGGATCGAGGATCCGCGCCCTGGTTGGTCTGATCTGCCATGCCGTGCTGCTTTGTGCCCGAAGGTTATTTCTTGTCGTCTTTTTTCGCTGCGCCGGCGGCCTTGTCGCCGGTCACCTTCGTTTCTTCGGTCTCTCCCTGGGCATCCTTCCCGCCGGCGTCAGCGGCAGTATCCCCGCCTGCCTCGTCAGGTTGATCAGAAGGCGCAGCTGTAGGTTTGCCGGCTTTCGGATCGGCCGCCGGCGGAGTTTCCCCGCCAGTTCCGTTTCCGTCATCGGGTTCTTGGGTCTGGGTGTCAGCCTCGGTTCCGCCTGCACCGGCGGGGTCATCCTTCGCAGGAGCGGCACCAGGCGCATGATCTTCCTCCGGGTCGGGTTCATGGAATGGCTCGAGGGCGACCGCGACGGCCCGGAAGACCTGGAAGAACGCGCCGATGCCTTTCGGTGCGTGGTGCAGGGTCGCGAAGGAGAACCGTTCTCCAATCATCTCGGCTGTTTTGCGCGCCAAAGTTTCAGGCGGCGGAAAACTTCTGTCCCGTGCATAGGAATAAAGGTCCAGATATGTGGTGTTTCCCGGAAACGGGCGGGGTGTCTCGTCGCTGATGTGGCCCCAGGCGGCCATGGCCGTCTCGAAGGCCAGAGTGGCAATGTCACTGTGCTTCATGTCTTTCGTCTCCGTTGGGTGGTTCCCGGCGGCGCTCCAGGCTTCGCGTTGTCGAGCTGCGGAAGTCGGCCGTGCCTTCACTTCACCGCATCGAGCGCCGCCGGAATGGGCTAAGCCTCAGCAGCCAGGCGCTCGCGCAGGGCGTAGCCTTCAAGCGGCCAAATCTGACGAACGGCGTCCTCGTAGGCGAATTTCCTGCCCAACTCCGCGTCGAAGTTTCCCGGGTCCGCCGGGGCGGTTTTGCCGATGACCACAAAGCCGTTCTGCATCTTGACGAAGCAGACAGTCATGGTCGGTTCCAGATGCGGCGCGTGAAACTCCACCTCGGCAATCTTGGCCTTGATGCTGTCCAGGCTCACACGGTTCGGCGTCTTCTGCACCGCTGCTGCGGCGGCGTCTGTTGCTTCCAAACTGTCCATTCTCATTCTCCTTTCACCAGGTCGTTGAAGTCCTTCCCCCGGGGCGAGCGCGCAACGCGCACTGGCCGGCCGGAAGCTCTCAGCTGCTCGAGGCCCTGCGCGAGCGCGCGCTGTGCCTCGGGCTTGTTCCAATCGTTGTCTGCCGCGACGATGATTTCGGAGACGCAATCCATGATCGGGACCAGGCCGATATTGCCGAGCGTGCAGGCGGCCCAAACGCGATGCGAGGGCAGGGCAAGCGCCAGCGTCAAACCGTCCTCGATGCCTTCGCAGATGATGAGCGGGCAGGCCTTGCCGCGCTTCACCGCCTGTTCCGGGGTCAGGTTGTCGCCACCCTTGGAAATGCGAATGACGGCACCGCGCCAGCCGGCGGGCCATATCTTGCGCGGCTTGTTCTGTTTCGGATCCGGGAAAAGAGCCTTGTCGCGGCCGTCCGGCTCCAGCCATGTGCGATGAATGCCCCAGCATGTGCCATCCGGGCCGGTCAGATGGGCGATCAGGCAGGGCCGCGCGATCAGCTCGCCGTCCGCTGTGCGGTAATCGTGTTCGGCGGCGAAGCGCAATGCGCCGGATACGGGCTTTCCGCGCATGTCGAGACCACGGGCGCCACGCCAATAGCGATCGAGCACTGACCCCTCGAAACCCTCGCCGGTATCGATCGGCCGCGCCTGGAGCCAGAGGCCCAGCGCCGCCTTGCGGCGCTTGGCGGTAATTGCGGCCTCCTCGGCCGCGCGGCGCTTTTCGTCGGCGCGCCGCCTTGCCTCAAGGCGCGCCTGTTCTTCCTTGGTGGGTGCAGGCGCGCCAGGCTGAATGCCGAGATAGCGAAGGCACCAGCGCCGTGTCACGCTGTAGTCGGAAAGGCCCTGCGCATACTGCACCAGCTTGATGACATCGCCGGTTGCCCCCGTCGCCTCATCTTTCCAGATGCCCTTCGGTTCCTTGATGCGGATCCAGAAGCTGCCGCCGTGCTTGTCTGCCCGGGCAGGGTTGCGGCCAATCCAGTAATCGCCATTGCGGCGGCCATCCGGCACCAGGGCGCGGGCGAGCTGCAAGATATCGTCCTCGAGGCGCTTGCGGATCTCGCCCATGTCGATGGTGGGGGCTTCGGGCGCGTGGGTCATGTCAGCACCGCCTCAAGCCTGGAAAGCAAGGCTTCGACGCTCTGACGGTCGCGCGCATCCTCCATCCGGCTACATGCCGCGCAGACGCGCTGCCGGGGCCGGCCCAGGGCACGGGCAAGCCGGCTTGCCGGAATGCCGATGGCGGTAACGGTCAGGTAGAGCGCGCAATCACGGGCAATGCGCGTCTTGCG
This sequence comes from Nitratireductor indicus C115, assembly GCF_000300515.1. GTDB lineage: Bacteria > Pseudomonadota > Alphaproteobacteria > Rhizobiales > Rhizobiaceae > Nitratireductor > Nitratireductor indicus. Next base: position 7,638 of record NZ_AMSI01000003.1, on the reverse strand, counting down.
CCGGCGCATCGTGCCAGGTGTGGCGCGGCTCACGATGTCAGAAAACGAAACGCCGGTGGCACCGGCCATCAGCTGCGCCACACGATAATACGCGGCAAGCGCCGAAGCGAGATCCGCGTTGCCGGAGATCCGCGCGCGACGCCGGCGCATGGCGCGCTCGGCCCGGCGATCTGCCGGCGGCCGGCGCGTGCCGGCGTTGGCGAAGGGCCTCGGCTTGCGGTTCTTTCTCGGCCAGTTCTGCTTGCGCGCCATATCGTTTCCAACAAAAGAGGCGGGCCAGCCGGCACTATGGGCGGAATGCCCGGCCGGCCCGCCAGACAGCCGACGGAGACCCCTTCGTCGGCTATGGGGAGGCAGTCAAAAAACGCGAATACGCTACGCTTACGCTACAAATCGGTGTCGGCCGCTGGCGGCTCCTGGGGGCGGCCGCCGGCGGCAAAGCGCGCCATTGCCTGGCGCAGTTCTTCCAGTGGCCCGGCAATGGCTGGTGGCAGGAGGCCGTTTGCATCGCGAACGGCCATCAGGGCGGCTTCCCGGTAGTGCACCAGGGTTTCGCCAGGATCGAATGCCGCCCGGCGGCAGGCATCGCGAAACACGTCCGCATATTTCAGCATCACGCCATCGGGGCAGCGCAGGAGGATATCGGCCCGCGCGCGGTCGTCGGCGGCATTGTGCATCTGCTCGATGATGGGGAGGAGCGTGTTCATCGGCATTCACTCCGCCAACCCGGAAACCCAGGACACGGCGGCCCGCTCGGCCTGCTGTTCGAGCACGGCATAGGCAAACATGCCGATGCCGGTGAAGCAGAACAGCCAGGCGAAAACGAGAAAGCGACGATGCGGGTTCCTGTCCTGTGTCATGCGGCTTCCTTCCGTGCAGCCCGGCGCGCCTTCTTGAGCGCTTCATAGGCTTCCCTCAGTCGGGCCACCGTGAGAGGTGCTTTGCCCGGGCCTGCGACAATCGTCACAATGGGTTCCTGTCCCTGGCGCTCATCCCAGCGAAATTCGATCAGCTCCGCGCCCGAATGTCCGCGCTTGCGCAGCTCGAGATTGATGACGCCGGCCATGGCCTCCATGAAGCGGGTTTGTGTCGGATATTGCGGGGAAGGGCTGTCGGCGACGGCGATCATGGCTGTTCACCCCGCGCGATTGCCTCGCAGCAGACGCGGCAGACGCGCCGGGTCTCGATGCGCTTGCCGTCCGCGCTGCGCCGGCTCTCGGCGCGGATCCGCTCGCCCTTGTCGATCGGTCCCCAGCATATGCTGCACAGATGGTTTTTCCGCGCGACGACGAAACGGTTCGTCAACGGGTCTTTGCCGTCGCAAACCAGCTTGTAGGACAGCACCGGATCGTTCAGCCAATCCATTTGACCACGGCGGGCGCGGCGCGCCTCGCTCATTTCGGGGGACCAGGTCATGAGCCCTTCCTCCGCACCTCGAACTCGAACGTTCGGCTTTGTTCGTCGAGGCGCATCATCAGATAGCAGCCGCCCGTGCCGTCGATCTCGCTCACCGGCAGGTCGACCTTGCCGCCAAGCCGGTTGATGAGCACGATCAGAAGCTGATCCTTCATGGCATCGATCGCCATATAGTGCTCGGCGGATAGGTCGGAGACCTTCATGCGCTGTCCCTCGCTGTGTCGATCTGCACCTGGCGCTCCATGGCGATGACCAGTTCCACCTGGCGGCGTGTCGTCGAATAGGGCCGGGTGCCGCGCTTGATGCCGTAGGTCACTGTGCTCTCGGAAATCCCGGCACGGCGGCACATCTCTGCTCTGCTAATGCCGAGCTCGCGGCGCTGTCGGTCGATGTCTTTCCACCAGCTCACAGCTGCACCTCCTATGTACAAATGTGAAAAGCTGTGATTTGGATAAAAGTGTCAAGTGAAAATACGGCCAGATGTAATGTGGAGTAGGCCAAAGCATGCTTGCGCGCATGGAAGACTTTGTGGAAAACACTCGGCGCAAGCAGATCGCATGGGTTCGTGCGATCATGGATTATCGCCATTGGAATGCATCGAGGCTTGCCCGTGAGGGGAAGTTTTCACACTCGACGCTTTCAAAGTTCTTCAATGATCCGCTGAATGTCGCGCGCCTGGAAACGGCGATTGTCGAGAAGATTGCGCGCGTCGGCGGCATTCCTCCATATCAGACGCAACCGCCCCAAGCGGCGCGAGGCGTGGCGCAGGGTGAGGCTTCTGCCTATAGGCCTGTTCCGGGTGATGGGCTTGGTGATGCAGTGGATGCCTTAAGCGCAGGCTCAAACAGCGCTGAGGCTTGGGTTTTGCACTCGCGTGCTCTTGAAAGCGCGGGCTATTTGCCCGGTGACGTGGTTGTTGTGGATCGGAACGCGGATCCTCGGCCAGGTGATGTTGTCTGTGCCGTTGTCTATGACAAGACGGGGCACGGTGAGACCGTGGTGCGGTTGTTTGAGCATCCGTTTCTGGTCTCGGCGACGCTGGATCCCGAATTGCTGCGCCCGGTGCTGATTGATGACGATCGCGTAGAAATTCAAGGCGTCGTCACGGCGTCGGTTCGGCCGCGCAGGGTCGCCTAAGCGTCTTCATTGAATTGGGTTTTGGGATATCCGGCGGCGCCGTGCTTGGCGTCACCGGTTTCACGTGTGTCACATTTTCACGTGAAATTGCTTGACGAAATGTGAAGCAAGTAACATTCTCGCCTCGTTTTCATCCATGAAACGAGGTGATTTGCGATGAATGAAGAAGCAAAAGCGTCGATCTCGTCACCGGCGGTGCTTACCGCCGCCGGCGTCGCCCGGCTGCTCAATCTGACAGACGGCTATTTCCGCAACCGTCGCGCCGAGCTCGAGGCGTTCGGCTTCCCCAAAAAGCTTCCTGGTCTCAATGCCTGGTCAAAGGCGGCGGTGATGCGCTGGATTGCGACCAACGGCGAAACCTATCTGCCCGGAAAGGCGGAGGCGCAAATCGGCGGCGCCGACGAACGGCTGGAAATCAGCGTCGCCACACGTGCCCTCGAAGACGAATATGCGGGAGGCCGGCCATGAATGAGAGGATTTTTGTTCCCGCCGACGATGAGGATGCTCTGGCGGATGCTTTGTCTGCCAAGTCACCGGTCGTTCGTTGTATGGCCCGTCTGAACGCGACCGGCATCGTGCGCACAATTGAGACTTGGGCGGAAAGCGAGATGGCTCGCGGTACGACAAGGTCGCAGCTGATTTCTGCACTTGCTGACGTGCAGGTGCAGACCTTCGCAAGCCTCACCGCGCAGCTTTTGCCTGCGGACACTGACCGCTCAATGATCGAATACTACTGCGAGTTCGCAAGAATTCGGATGCAGGAAAACATGAGCGCCACCCGTCTGCTATTGGCGGAGGCGGCGTCATGATGTCCTTCATTTCCGACAAGCCTGCGCATGTCATCGCCAGGCCTTCCGATCTCACAAGCGGCCAGCGCAAGGCATTGCAGATCCTGCGGGATTACCGGGTGAAGCGCGTGAAGGGCGGATGGCAAGCGCCCGGTTCGCCCAAGGTCACGCTGAGCACGGCCAAATATCTTCACTTCAAGCGCCTGGTTATCCGCAAGGATGATCGCGGCCAGCCGCGCCTGGAAGTCACCCAGGCCGGGCGCGATCTGCTCGACGTGGCAGAGAGCAGGGGGCAGGGATGAGGGGGCGCATTCAATCTCTCAACAACTGGACGCCCAAGCGCGCCCACACCTTCGCAATGCGCCGCATCGAAAAGATCAGGCATTTGCTCATCGAGATCGGCGCCGCCTATGGCGACGTTGACGAAATGGTCGTCCAGGAAGCGGATCAGCTTCTTCACGGCGCTTTCGTCGACCTTGAGGAGGCGCTTGACGATGCGCTGGCGGAAGGGAGGAAGCTATGAAATCCCCGGATCGAAAATCCCTTCTCAGAAACTGGCGCAGTCTCTCGCCGGCGATGAAGGCGGCGCTTGATGAAGCGGCCGACGCGCCTTTGCGGCGCCAGAGGCATGGCTGGTCGAGCAAGGGCTTTGGCGGCCATGCACCTGGCACGGTCGAGGCCCTGCACCGGCGCGGCCTGCTGCATATCGATCGCCTCGCTGGATGCGCAGGTGTCGCCCGGATCACCAAGCTGGGCGGCCAGGTATTCGGAAGCGTCGGGGAGCCGGTGTTATGACCAGAGAGCAGAAGTTCACGCAATTTCGCCGCAAGCAGATAGCAGAGCTGCGCCCCTATGTTCCCGGGGATGATCTGGAAGGCGTCAGCGTCGCGCCGGCTGATACGATTGCAGGCTCCCCAAAACTTGGCGACATGATTGCCAGAAACCCAAAGAACCACGAAGATTTGTGGCTCGTAGCCGCGCAGTATTTCTCCGACAACTTTGAGCCTGTCCCCGCCCTCACCGCAGGAGAGGAAGCGGGCGGCGTGAAGGTGAAGGCGCTGGAGTGGAAGCGCTACAGAAACGGGGATGCATATGCGGTCACGCCATTCGGCGACGTTTATACAGCCTACGCCGGTGGATATTGGCGGATAACTAAGCAAGGCAAGGCTGGCAAATTCATTCGCGCGGGGTTCGATGTTGCATCCGCCCAAGCCGCCGCCCAAGCCGACTATGAAAACTCCGTTCTCTCCGTCATCGAACCTACCCCTTCCCCCATCGTAGACGATGCGATGGTGGAGCGGGCAGCAAAACCGATATACCAAACTATTTGCGAAGCATTGCGAGATTTCGGGATAGCGGAAGATGTAGTGGCGAATGACCCTGAAGTGGCGAGCTCTGCACACATTACGGCTGTAGCCGTCCTCAACGCCGCTCTATCAGGAGCGCGGGAGGGAGGCGGCAATGCTCTGGACTGATTTTCTCCCCATGCTCGCCCTCGGCGCTGCTTGCGCTTTCCTTCTCGGCCTCGCCGTCACCGCCTTGGACTGGATCCAGGCGCGCCGTCAGCCGAAATCGCGGGGGCCGTTCGATGTCCGTTGAGGATCGGCGCGGCCGTCACCGTCTGGCCTGCATCGAGGCCGGCTTGTTCTTCGGCGTTGGCCTTGTGCTGGTGCTGGCTTCCGGGGCGCTCGCCGTCGCCGGCGTCCGAATTTTCCTTTAGGCGCGCAACCACACCCTCCGTTCCCTGCGCGCCTGTCGGGCGGCTCCTATTCCCCCAGGGCCGCCCGGCCACTTTGACAACCTCCAGGAGGCATGAACATCATGAACACTATGGGCAAAGTCATCATCAAAATTCCGCTGGTTACGTGGCGCGAAGGGCGTCCGCGGTTCTTCGCCAGCGCCGTGCATCGCCAGCTGGGCTTCAAGGGCGAGGATCTGCGCCACCCGGATGGGCGCTGGTATTCCGTGGACGAGGCTGTTGCCTGGTCCGAAGCCAAGCAGAAGGAAATCGCCTCCTGCCGCGCTGCAATCGCCGGAGGCGAAACCACGGCGCGGAAGACCAGGAACGCGGCCGAGCGCGCCAGGCGCGACGGCCTGGTTACCATCGGCCAGGTTTGCGAAACCTTCGTCGCCAGCCCGCGCATGCAGGGCAGGGAGATCGTGCAGGGCCGCAAGAAGCGCCCGCCGCTCGCGGACAACACAATCCGTTTCTACAGGGGCGCAAGTCGATTGCTGGAAGGGTTCGACCAGGGCCGCGTCTGGAATGAGGCGGCAGCGGCTCTTACCCCGCGTGCGCTTGCCGGCATCCTGGACAAGATAGAGATCCGGCACGGCCTGGCTCAGGCGAGGGCGGTGCGGGCCTTCCTGTCCGTCGCTTATGGGCACGGCCGCAAACAGCACCTGGTGGCGCATAATCCGGTGGAAGGCCTGGAAGAGACATTGCCGGTCCTCGAGGAGCGCGTGCGGCCGGCGAGCGTCGCGGAGTTCGAGCATTTGATTGCCGTGGCCGATGCGCTCGGCCAGCCAGATTTTGCCGATGTGGTTTGCGCCGGCCCCTGGACCGGCCAACGGCAGAATGACCGCTTGTCCTTGCCTGCCGATCGCATCAGCGGTGAAGGTTTGATGTTCTCTCCCTCGAAGAAACGGGCAGTCAGGCAAAACCTGTTGATCCCGCTTGCTGGCCGCCTCGAGGCGAGGCTTGCGGCGGCGCGAGCCAGGCGCAAGGCCTGGACGGTCGTTCCGACAACGCTGTTTGTGTGCGAGCGCACCGGCCGGCCCTGGGCTGCCGACTGGTATCGAAAGGTGTTTCGCGTTCTGCGCCAAGTGGCAGCAACGGGCGATATCGAGCGGGATCAGGCCGGCGCGGTCACCAAGGACGCGGCCACACTTCTTGCCGGTGTCGACGTGCCGGCCGTCCTGGCGGCGGCCGGTTTGCCTGCCATGCCATCGATAGCCACGCTGCGCGACCAGGACCTGCGCGATACGTGCATGAGCTGGTTGGCGCTCGCCGGCTGCGACCGCTTCGAGATCGCAGGTTTTTCCGGCCATGCCTTCGGCCAGTCCGACAAGGTGCTGCGCCACTATGTGGCGATACCGCCAGAGTTCGCCAGGCGCGGCATGGAGAAGCTGGAAGGGTGGTATGCGCGGCAGGCGCAGGAAGCCGGCCAGGAAGCAAAGGGATGAGGGTCTACAGCCGGAGGGCCTTTCTCTTGCTGCCAGAGGGCGTGCTGTTCTGCAAAGGCGTCAAGTGGGCGTTTGGAGAACTGCTCGTTAAGGGCGAGACGCTGCGTTTGAAAGAAGATTACCCTGGTGATTTCTTTTACAGAAACCTTTGCGATATTCAGAGCTTTGACGGGGGAGAATGGTTTGGGCGTCTTGAAGCGATGCTGGACGACAACGCCAGCTTCCCGATCCAGGAATGCTATCAGCGTGACGGATGCTTCAACGAAGAAGATGTGTTCCTGGTCTTCGAGCTGGATGACCTCCGGTGCCTGCGGGAATTGATAGATAAGGCCTTGGACCTTTCCGATTGACGATTTCAGCGCGTGAGAACATAGTAAGAACATGCGCCAAGTTTTCGATCATCGATTTTCGATAGACGCCTTTCGTGGTGGCCAGCTGGTCGCGCAGATCGCGACGGCCGAGCACATCTATGTGGCCTTCGCGGCCTATGATGCCGCGTGCCTGCACCATGACAATCCCGCAGATACGATTTACTTGCGGCAGGGCACGCGCATCATGCGTAGAAGCGACCGCCCGGAATGAAACGGGCGCTCGCCATAGCAAAGACTTCCTAATTTCAGGTGTAGGTCTGGACTAGTTTGCAGGTCATCCACAAAGACCACTGATCAACTTTTCCGTTCATCTGTCACTATGATTGACGCATTCTTAGCCGGGATGCAGCATTGCCATGCTTTTGGAGGCATGGGGAAAAGATGAAAGATCAACATAGTGAACTTCCGTCCTTACACATTACCGAAGATGCGGTTGAAACCATCGGCGGCCTGGTGACGATGCTGTCCTACGTTCATTCGGTCTCGAGCGCCGAAGACCGTGAAAGCCTGCACAACCCGATCGGCTACACGTTGAATGCCGTGCAGTGCCAGGTGAACCGAGCCAGGCGGGGTTATGAAGGCAGCTATGCGAGCCGATGGAAAAGGCGGGCGGAACAGGGGTAGAACGGCGAAAGCCCCACGTGGGGCGTGAGGCGGCCTCACGGTTGCCTCATGTTCTGGTCTTGTTCTGCCAGCATCTGCCGTAACTTATTGAAAAGATTGGTGGGTGATCACGGGCTCGA
>NZ_AMSI01000002.1 GCF_000300515.1 Nitratireductor indicus C115 | reverse complement strand
ACCGTGGACCCGCTGATTAAGAGTCAGCTGCTCTACCATCTGAGCTAATCACCCAACCCTCCGGCCGACAAGTCCGCTGCCAACCGAATGACCGGCTCATTAAACGGTTTCGGTTCGGCATGCAAGCGCCTGGATGCACTTTATTGCACGGTCCTGAAATTTGCTGGGTAAAGTTCTTTTTGTCTTCGCAAAATACCGCCATCCGATTGTTTCCGTTCGCTTTGCTGTGAAGGAAAATGGAAGCGGGAAGCGGCGCTGCCGATAAAGGTGGCGACCCCGTTCATGTCATTGTCGTCATTGGTTGGGGGCATTGTCATCCGAGATGTAGATGTGCCCCGTCAGGTGTTTGGACGAGGGGATGTTCAGACAAACAATTTGCCTTCGGCAATTTTCACGGCATGCCCGCCGATGCGGGCAGACTCCAGGCTGCCGCCTTTTACATCCAGCTCAAGACGAATGCTCGAAGGCCGCCCCATCTCGATACCCTGTTCTATGAGGATAGGATGGGAGCCGTCGACCGGCGTGTCGTGCATTACGATGGCGCCCGCGAAGGCGGCCGCTGCTGAACCCGTGGCCGGATCCTCCGGTATTCCGGCACCTGGTGCGAACATTCGCACATGAAAGGCGTGGTCGTGATGCACCGTTTCGCGACAATAGACATAGGCGTCCGCGAGAATGCCTTTCACGCTCGGTGCGAATTCGGCCCAGAGGCGGCCGTCCAGTCGTGCGCGCAGGGCCGTATCGAGATTGGCCAGCGGAATACAGATGAATGGAACGCCGGCGCTCCAGCCGGTGATGGTGTGGTTTTCAAAGCCAATTTCGTGGTGGCCGACGCCGAGGGCTGCGGCAACGGCTTCCTGTGTGCCTGAGAATGCAACTGGTTCGGGTAGTCTCGGCAAGTCAAATTCGGCGAAGCCGGGCCTGTCGCCGTCGATCTTGACCGCACAGCGCACGGGGCCGACGCCTTCTTCCAGCACCAGAATTGCTGCCTGCTCGCCCTCAGATTTGTTCCTGTGCTGGGCGAGCGCTACTGCCGTGCCGACTGTCGGATGGCCTGCAAAGGGAAGTTCCTGGCGTGGCGTGAATATTCTAATCTTCGCCGTATGACCGGGATGCTGCGGCTTGAAAACAAAAGCGGTCTCGGACAAGTTGAATTCGCCGGCGATTTTCTGCATGTCAGAATTTTCCAGGCCTTCACAATCGGTGACAACGGCCAGTGGATTTCCAGAAAGTTTTTTGGACGTAAAGACGTCATATATATAATAGTTTCTATTTGTCATATATTTCTCTTAATCTATTAGAAGATATTTTGAGCCACAGTTCCGACTTCTTATTTTTTTGTTTTTATATCTAGGACGTTTGTTTTTTTAAGTAGTTATATGAGACACGATTCTGCCCATGGGGCCGGCCCTTCGACCGTATCCGATGTTCAATCTTACGCATCTATTCGCAGAAGGCGAAAGCGAATTCGCTGGTGGTTTGCGACGATTCTTTTCATCTCGGCCGCGCTTGGCGTGGCGTTTCTACTTTATCCCTACAAGATCGATGAGGCGCCTGCGACCTATCGGACCATGCAGGCTTATCGTGGAGAGCTGACTGCCCGCATCGCGACCACTGCGACTTTGCGCCCATTGACCGAAGTCAGTATTGCCAGTGGTCTGAGCGGCACGGTCAAGGATGTTCCTGTCCGCGAGAACCACCGCGTCAAACGCGGCGATGTGCTCATCAGGCTCGATGCCCGTGCCTGGGAATTCGAGGTCCAGAGCGCGGAAGCGGCGATGAAAGTGGCGGAGGCGCAATTGTCGGCCGCCCGGACAACGCTTGAGGAGGGTGAAAGGCGCCTGCAACGGGCGCTTGCTCTTAGCGCTGGCCAGGCGATCACGGATCGGCAGAAGGAGGAGGCTGAGGCGGAACGCAACAGGGCCTTCAATCGGGTTGAGGTGGCAGAAGCTGAGATGGCTATGCGGCGCGCGACCTTGAAGCTGCGCCAATATGATCTTTCCCGCGTAGAACTGCGCTCGCCGATAGATGGTATCGTTCTGGCGCGCAAGGCGGACCCCGGTCAGACAGTGATTGCCGCTGCCGAGGCGCCCGCACTCTTCACGCTGGCTGAAGACCTGCAGCGCATGGAATTGATCGCGCGGATCAATGAGGCTGATATCGGAGAGGTGACGGAAGGTCAGAAGGCGGTTTTTACCGTGGATGCTTTTCCCGGCAGGAGCTTCCAGGCGCGGCTGCGTGATGTTTCCTTTGCTCACAAGTCGGAAAATAACGTCGTGACCTATGAGGCAAGGCTCGATGTGGATAATGGCGAGCTTTTGCTGCGCCCAGGCATGACGGCGTCGGTTTCGATCACCACGGGAGAGGCGCGGGACACACTTCTCGTAAATTCCAGTGCGCTGCGGTTTCGTCCCGATGACGGGAAGGATGCGGAACCTGCAGGGGATCAGGCCGGGGCTGATGGAGCGCGCGCTTTGCTTTATCGCCTCAAGAACGGCGCGCCCGAACCCGTCGCGGTCGAAATCGGTATCAGCGACTGGGACAAGACGCAGATCGTCTCGGGGCTTTCCGAAGGCGATGTCATTATAACGGGTGTAGCGGAGGGCGCGCGATGAGCCATCCATCCGGACAGACATTTCTGCGCTTTGAAAACATATGGCGGAGCTATGGCGAGGGGGAGGCGCGCGTCGATGCGCTTGCCGGTGCCGACTTCTCGATATCGAAGGGCGAGTTCGTTGCCATCACCGGCCCGTCCGGTTCTGGAAAGTCGACGGCGATGAACATTTTGGGGTGCCTGGATCGCCCGACTTCCGGCATTCACCGGTTTCTTGAGACGGATGCCGGGGAGCTTGACCGGGATGCGCGGGCGGATTTGCGCAATACCCATATCGGTTTCGTCTTTCAGGGATACAATCTTCTGCCGCGTACAACAGCGCTCGAGAATGTCGAGCTGCCTTTGACCTATCGGGGAATGCCTTTCAAGAAGCGCAGGGAGCTTGCGCTGGAGGCCTTGGAAAAGGTGGGGCTTGCGGGGCGCGAAAGACACATGCCGCATCAGCTTTCCGGTGGGCAGCAGCAACGCGTTGCAATTGCGCGTGCAATTGTCTCGACACCTACGCTTTTGCTTGCGGATGAACCGACGGGCAATCTCGACACCGCGCGAAGCCACGAAATCATGGGGCTCCTGGTCGATCTGAACCGATCGGTGGGCATGTGCATCGTGGTGGTGACCCATGAAGAAGATATCGCTTCCTTTGCCAGCCGACGGATTGGTTTCAGCGATGGGCAAATCGTTCATGACAGTGCACTTCAAGCAGGTGGCCAATGCTCCTGCAGAACATAATTCTCGCCCTTGCCTCGATTGCGCGTCACAAGCTGCGCTCCCTGCTGACGCTTCTTGGCGTCATCATCGGCGTTGCCGCGGTCATCGCGATGCTGACCGTGGGAAATGGCGCACGCGACCGGATCACCGGTGAAGTGGCCGAGCTTGGAGGCAACCTGATATCTGTCTGGGCGCAATATGTCACCGGGGACGGCTCTTTCGTGCCGAGGCAGGCGCCGGCTCTGCGGATGCGCGATTTCGAGCCGTTGATGCGCAATCTGCGCGACAGCGCCGATGTCATCGCCATATCCGAAACCAGCGGGCAAGCTATCTTCGGGCCGCGTTCCGCCGATGTCACGATCATCGGGGTCTCGGAAGCTTATGCAGTCATCAGGAACTGGCGGGTTACGGAAGGCAGGCCTCTCGAACGCTGGGAGATTGCGAGCGGGGCAGGGGTCTGTCTGATTGGCGCGCAGGCCGCCAAAACGTTGTTTGCCGGCGAGAGCCCCCTACGGGCGCGCATTCGCATCGGGCCGGCTGCCTGCACTGTGGTTGGCGTGCTCGCTTCGAGAGGAGCGACGCTGGGGGGGAGTGAGGACAAGACGGTTTTGTTGCCGCTCGAAAACCTGCAGGCGCGGATCGAGGGCAGTCGCAACCTCAGCAGCATACTGATCATGGTTCGGGAAGGCGTTTCGGCCGGTGAGGTCATGAGTCGCGCGAAGGAAAGCCTGAGGCTCACAAGACGTATCGTTGGCGACCAGAATGACGATTTCATGGTGGAGGATAATGCGGAATTGATCCGCCATGCCTCCCGACTGGCGGGAATTCTCACGGCATTTCTGGGGTCGGTCGCCGGCATCAGCCTTCTGGTCGGCGGTATCGGCATCATGAACATCATGCTGGTTTCAGTTGCCGAGCGAACGCGTGAAATCGGAGTGCGTATGGCAATCGGCGCGCGGCCTTCGGATATTCTGCTTCAGTTTATCGTCGAGGCTTCGGCGATGGCGCTTTTGGGCGGGGCAATCGGAATCGGCCTTGGCCTTCTGATCGCCTTCATCACGACTGCGCTCATCGACCTGCCCTTTGCGCCGGATGCGGTTTCGATTGCGGCGATTGCGCTTCTATCCATGCTGATCGGGCTGGTTTTCGGATTTTTTCCGGCGTTGCGGGGCGCGCGCCTCGATCCGATCGAGGCGTTGCGGCACGAGTAGAGCGGTTGATGCGATCGCTGGGCGTTCTTTCGGACGCACGGTGATCGAGTTCTCTCGCTTTTCATGCAAGGCGTGTCAGGCGGCAAGCCGGCGGCCGCTTCAGAGCATGTCGAGGGTTACCGCTACCGGGCAATGATCGGATGCCTTGGGGCGGTCCCAACCGGTGCGGGGATAGCGGTCGATCTCCTGGCCGGGAGGAAAAACGGTGCGCCAGGGTTGTCCCGCGCGGACAATTTCCGGCACGGCTCGCGCATTGTGCCGGGCCAGCCCTTCGGACAGCAGGATATAATCGAGCTGGCACAGGTGACGCTCCTGCGGACCGCGTGTGTGATAGAGCGTCCAGCGGTCGAGCTCGGGCCTGCGTTCAACGACATTCTCGCAAAAGCCGCCTGCCGTCAGCACATTCAGGCTCGATACGGCTTCCTGAGCGGGAGTGAAGCGATAGCCAGCATGGGAATCACCCTCGATGATCACCCGTTCCCGATAGTCGTTCAGGTCGCCACAGATCACCCAGCGCTTGGATGCCGCTTTTTCGACCCCGAAGCGGCTTTCGATGATATGGCGCACCGCCTTGGCCTCCGCCATGCGCACGGGCATGGAAGCCTCGCGACCGTCCATGCCGTTGCGCGGCGGGCTCATGGCCTTGAAATGCACGATGTAGAGGGTGAGGGGACGGCCATCCACCTTCAAGTCGATCTCCAGGCAGTCGCGCCGGAAAATACGGTCATGGGGTTCTATGCCGAGCGCCGCCAGCTCCGGCGTATGCAGGCCGAAATCCGCGAAGGTGTGATGCGCATGGCTTGTCATGCGCACGAATTCTATGGGCTGCCCGTGAGCGGTCTCACGCCGCATCATGACCGCTACGTCGATGCCGCGCGAATCATTGCCGGAGGCCGAGTACTTGTCCTGGTAGCCATGGCCTATCATCTTGAAAAGATAGCCATATTCGAAGGCTTTAAGGGCAGCCAGATTATCCACTTCCTGCAGGCACAGAATATCGGCGCGGGTTGCGGCAATCGCGAGCGCGGTCAGCTGACGGGCATCGTCCGTGAGCGCGATGGCACGCGCCTGTTCGAGCGCGCGATACTGCTTCTCATCGGCGATCTCGAAGAGAGCGAGCGCGCGGTCCTGGTTCAGTTCGTTGCGGAATCCCGAGAAATCGAAGCGATTCATCAGGTTTTCGAGATTGAATGTGGCAATGCGAAGCGACATGGCCGGCACGTTTACCCAGCCCGGCGTCGATTACAAGCTCGAAGGGGGAAAGTTTGTGCCTGTCTGGCTGCAACCGATGCATTCATCGCGCGTTCATTAGCAATCGTTTTTACTATTATACAGTTATAACGGATCGGATTTTTGGCGGAAGGGATCCGAAGGGGGCTGGAGAAACAGGAGATTGTGATGAAACACAAACTGACTTCGCTTGCCGTATCGGGGCTGATTGCCCTCGGCTTTGCCTTTGCCGCAGCGCCTGCAAACGCAATGACGGCCGGAACGGCTGGCGGCAGCTTGACGCAACTGGTTGACAAGACAGGTTCCAATGCACCGGTGGTCAAGGTCGATCATCGCCGGGGCCATTGGCACAACAGACGTCACCATAATCCGCGCCGGCACTGGCGCCGCTCGGCACCGCGCTCGGGCATTTATTTCCACTTCGGCCAGCCTGCGCCGCGCTATGCGCGCCCGTATTACAGGCCGCGGGTAGCCCTTTCCCGGGCTCATGTGAACTGGTGCCACAACCGCTATCGGTCCTATCAGGTCTATGACAATTCCTGGCAGCCCTATAACGGCCCACGCCGCCAGTGCATTTCGCCCTACTACCGCTAAGGGCTGAACCTTGAAATGAAGAAAGGCGCGGGCTTCGGCTCGCGCCTCTTATTTTGAGGCGAATTTCCCTCGAACTGCTCGTAAATTCGCGGAAAAGCTGACTTTTTATGCATTCTGCCCCGCTTTATTCAGGGCGCATTCCACCAGGAGTCGCGTCATGTTTTCCTTTGTTCGTCTGGTTCTTTTCCTGTTTTTTTCACTGAGCGCTGCCGAAGCCGCACAGGCTGGCTGCCTCGTGCGCCCCGGTCCCTGGGGCTCGCCCGATCCCTGGTATCGCGACCGGCCGATCGATTGCCTGTTTCAGGGGCGTATGCGGGTCACGCTGGGGCTGGTTGGCCGGGATCGGAGGTGGCCCGGCAGGCGTTGGCCGCTCTGGGACCCGTTCCTTGACGATCCTTGGTTCCGCGCGCGCGGCGCAAGCAGCTATTTTCATGGCAGGGATTATCTGTTTGGCGCTCTCCGTCCACGGACGCAGACGCGCTACGTGCTCGTGCCGGTCTACCGGGAGGCTGAAACGCGGATGGTTCCGAGCCAGAGCCAATGGGCATCGCATCTTGATTGGTGTGGGAAGCGTTACCGCTCCTATCGCGCGCGGGACAATACGTTTCAGCCCCTGAAGGGCGCGCGCAGGCGGTGCAGTTCGCCATTTGGGCGTTAGGCTGGGGCGCGTTTTATCGAGGACGATGGACAGAGGTGGGCATTTGGAGTCACAATGACAAAAATTTTAGCGCCGCGTAACCGCTGGCCGTGTAACCGTTGGCAAGGCTGGATTGAAAGACACGCAGGACAACCAGACCGGCAAGCACCGCCGCGAGATGGTGGCGCTTCTTCAAAGGCGCGGTATCCGTTCTGCGGACGTCCTTGAAGCCATGGGACAGGTTCCCCGACACGCCTTCGTTCCCAAGCATCTGATCGATCTTGCCTATGAGGACGGTGCCTTGCCGGTGGGGGAAGGGCAAACCATTTCCCAACCTTATATGGTTGCTTTGATGACCGAGGCGGCCAGCCCGGGGCGCGAAAGCCGGGTTCTGGAGGTGGGCACAGGCTCCGGCTATTCCACGGCGATCCTTTCTGCCGTCTCCGGGACCGTATACTCTATCGAGCGTCATGAAGTGTTGGCAGAAGCAGCGCGGGAACGGCTTGAAGCAACCGGGTTCGCGCAAAACGTCTTCATTCGCGTCGGTGACGGGACGTTGGGATGGCCGGACAAGGCGCCTTTCGATGCCATTATCGTTGCGGCGGCCGGTCCCAGAATTCCCGATGCTCTGAAAGCACAGCTCGCCATTGGTGGCAGGCTTGTCATGCCGGTCGGACAGGCCGCCGGGGCTCAACTTCTCACGCGTGTTATCCGAAAGAGTGCCGGGGAATACGAAACCGAGACGCTTGTCCAGGTCTCCTTCGTACCGTTGATCGGCGCCCAGGGCTTTCCCCGCTGAAATAGGTTAATTGGCAGGCAGGCTATGTCTGGAAGTTTCATGTCTCTTATGGGACGTGAATTTTTTCGGTTCGATGCTGGAACCTATCGCGCTTTCGATTGTTGTTGGAGCAGGCGCGCTTCCCCCACCCCCCCCGACCCGAACAGCGCGCGCCATTGGCCGGCCGGTTTTCCGGTCGGCCTTCTTTTTTATCAAGAAAGATCAGTAGTCTTTTTCGAAGAACACGCCGAGGCTCGAATCCCCATTCGAGCCGACGCTGCCGCGAGCCTTGAGATTATCCGTGATGTCGAGGTTGATCGTGCCGCGGGTCGTGCCCTTGGCTCCGGCCTCCACACCCAGATAGATGTTGTCCTGAATGTAGCGGCCGGCGCGAACGGCTGCATTGCCCTCGCTGTCGGTAACGACGTCCAGGTCATCGAGGCCGGCGGCGCTGCGCAGGGAGCCGAGGAGGGAGGTGTTGGAACCGCCCGCCAGCTCGGCAGCAGCAGCAGCCAGCTGAGCAATCTGGATCGCGGAAAGCTCATCGATGCCGCGATTGAAGATCAGGCGGGCAAGAACCTCGTCTTCGGGCAGCTCCGGTTGCGAGCTGAAGCTGATGTTCAGATCCGAAACGCGGCCCTTCACCATAATGAATACGATGATGTCGTTGCCTTGCGAGCGCGCCACGAAATCGAGTTGCGGATCGAGATCGCCGACCAGAGTGACCTCGCCCTCGTCGAAGGTGATGCGCTGGCCGATAATGGAAAGGCGGCCGCGGATCATCTTGAAGCCACCGACCGGCTGGATGTTGGTCACCGGGCCGGTGAGGCGGACCGTGCCGCCGAGTTCGGCATCGAGGCCGCGACCGCGCACGAAGATGCGTGCCGGCGCGCTGACCGTCACATTCATCTGCATGACACTTGGTCGGGCGGAGGGCATCGGTGTTCCATCATCGGCGCGTGCGCGCTCCAATGTGCGTTTCACGGCCGGCGGCGGATTGATGTGCCGCACCTGGATGGAGGCCGCACCGCCAGACAGGTTTTCAGGTACGACGATCTCGGCGCGCGCAATGTCGATATTGCCCGACAGAAGCGGGTCGAGGGTGAGGGGACCCGTTAGTGACAATGCGCCATTCACCGTGGCGGTGACCATTTCGCCATCGGTGTGGCGAGCGCCATCCAGCTGGATGCGCAGGTCCGCCGGGAACCCGGATGCAGCGTTCGTCGACACATTGCCCGAAACCGAGATGCGACCGCCGGCCGCCAACGCTGCCGAACCTTCGCTGATCGATATGCTGTCGCCGGCAATGCTGGCGGCAAGGCGAACGTCGTTGATGCGCAGGTTCGTCAGGGGATCGACCGCAGCAGCGTTCGTGGTGGTAACGGTGCCGTTGATGATCGGTTTGTCGAGGCTGCCATTCACCGTTGCGTTGGCGGAAACGGTACCCGAAAGCTGCGTGCCACGGTCGGCCAGGGCGCGATTGGCGATGGACAGGGGGGCCGTTCCTGCAACATTGAGGGCAAGGCCTGGACCGTTGAGCGGAAGCGTGCCGCTTGCCGTAACGTTCAGCCCGGAAGGTCCGCTCGCCGTCAGGTTGGACAGCGTCACGCGGTTATCCGCGAAGCGGCCGTTTGCAGCCATCTGAAGAGGGCCGACACCGGCGCCCGACAAAGCTGCTGCACCAAGCCCTGTCGCACGCAGGTCAAATTCCGCCTTAGGGGAGGAGAGTTTGCCGCGCACATCGGCCGTGCCGGTCAACTGACCCGAAAGGTTCTGCCCTTTGGCAACCCGGTTGAGAACAGCAAGTGGAAAAGCTTCGAGCGCTATGTTGAGCGACAAGTCGCCGTTGTCCAGGGGCACGCCCCCGCGCGCGCTGGCGCGCAGGCCCTCAGGGCTGACGACGTTCGCGTCGATGGCGAGCCGTTCATTCGTGGTGCTGCCACGGGCATCCACGTTGAGCGTGCTCAGACCGGCCTGACGAAGCAATGCAGATGCGATTTCGCGGCCCGTCATATCGAATGAGATCTGCGGGCTTTCCCGGGTGCCTTCGACGCGGGCATTGCCGTTGAGCATGCCACCCATAGAGAGATCGGGGCGGATTGCATTGGCGATGGACAGGGGGATGCGTTCAAGGGCAACCGTCAGATCGAGCGTTTCGGTGACGCGCCCGGCTGCATTCAACCGCCCGCCGGCTATGTCGAGCGCTAGCGGGTCAAGGGTGAAATTGTTGCCTTCGACGAGCATGGAAGCGGGGTCGACGAGGTGGGCCTCGAGCTGTCCCTGCTTGAGGGAAAGGGATGAAAGCCCGATGCGATAACCTTCGCCTTCGGGTGACAGCGAGCCGTCCGTTTCAAGCCTCGTTCCCTGCGCAAGAACGGCGGTGCCGGAGAAATTCGTCTTCTGACCGCTGTGGTCTGCTTTTGCTTCAAAAGCGGAAATATCGAGATTGGCGGCCTTGATGCCGCGCCCGGCGATTTCGCCGGCCACGACGGGGATGCCGAAGAGATCGTCGACGGTGGCGGAAAGGTCGGCGCTGGAGATCGCCGTTTCGTTGATGGAAAGCCCCTCGATCCCGGCAGTCGCGGTTGCGGTCTGGCGCCCGTTTTCCGGGGCGAGCCTGATATCGGCCTTCACGGCGCCCCTTGCATCCTGGAGGAAAAGGGCGGCTGCGGTGGAGATATCTGCTGCATCGATGCGCACTGCGCCATCCAACATGCCGTTGGCGTCCTGACCGATATCGCCGCTGGCCGCTGCCCCGCCTGCGCGGAAGGAAAAGCCGGTCAGCTGCTTTTTCTTGCTGTCGAGCAAAACGTCACCTGCCAGCTCGACCCGCTCGCCCGACAGGAAGCCATCGCCGGCAATCTTGCCCGTCAACGTTCCCTTTTCGAGCTGGCCATCGAAGCCCAGGAGACCGTCTGTGAGGTCGCGGCTGGAGAGGGTGGCGCGCGGTGCCTTGGCGCTGAAGGTGAGATTGATGCGTCCTTCAGCGCCTTCGGCGCGGCCGACCGCCGTCAGCGGGCCGCTGGCGCGGGGCGAAAGATCTGCCATGTCGGCAAGGGCGGCGTCGAACTGGAAGTTGGCGGTGTCGCTTGCGAATGTACCGTCGGCTTCGAGCGTGAGCTGCTCATTGGCGAGCTTAAGCTTGCGGGCTGTGATGCCCTCCGGGCTGCGGGCGATCCCGCCGTCGATGCGGGTCACGCCGGCAAGCAGATTGCCTGCAGCCTCGTTTTCGATGATGAGGTCTGTTGCCGTTCCGTCGAGCATCAGATCGAAGCTGCCGCTGATTGGCTTTACCGAGCCGCTTGCGGCCAGATCGACAGCGCCGGCGAGCGCTTGTCCGGCAAGGGCGGAGAAGGGGACAAGACTTGCAGCCTTGACGTCTATGTCTCCGTTGAACGCGAAATCGTCCACCTTGCCCTTGAGCGCAAGCGCCAGCCCATTGGCAGCAAGGCGAGCCTGTTCGATGTCGACCGGCGAGCCGGCGTGCCAGTCTCCGCGCGCGTCGAGCGTCAGTGTTTCGCCAAGAGCCTCGCCGATTTCCGGGCGGCGGGCCTTTATCTGCGAGATAGCGCCATCGAGCTCGAAACTGATGCGCCGATCTGCCGGTGCATGCAGGTTTTGGGCGAGGCCACCCATGGTGAGTTGCGCCTTGCCCGCCGCGAAGTCTGTGGTTTGAAGAGCGTCGATATCGAGACGGCCGCTCCAGCGTTGCGAGCCGGCCTCACCGAATGTGACGTTGAGATCGGCTGTATTGAGGGATGTATTGCCGCCTGCGACCGGCAGAAGAACCCGTCCGCCCCGCGGATCGGCGATGCGCGCGCTCAGCGACAGTGCGGTGAGGAAGCCGTCTCCATCGGTCTCGGAGGCCGCTTCAAGGCGCATGGCTGCGCTGGAGAGCTCGAGGTTTTCGATGAGAAGTCCACCAGTCTCCTTGGAGACGCCGTTTGCCGAAAGCGTGGTTTCGTCGCCGAAGAAACTGCGGAACTCGGTGGGCATCAGGCGGGCGATGTCGCCTTCCAGGCGCGCCGAAAAACCCAGACCCTCGTCGCGTCCGCGAAGCTGGGCAAGGCCGGTCACCGTCTGGTTTCCAGCCGTTTCAAGCGCGAGATTCAAGTCGAGCGTGTCAAGCGGCCCGTTGCCCGAAAGCGTCAATCTCAGAGGAGGGCGTCCCTCGATGTTGAGCAGGTTGGCGACCACGCCATCGGCCGGCTCGTTCAGGGTCAGGTCGAGGGCAAGGACGCGGGTCTCATTGGAGAATGCGGTTGCGAGCTGGAAGTTCCCGCCGGGGCCATCCAGACGCTTGATATCGAGCGTCGTGTCGAGATTGCCGCTTTCAAGTTTCAATTTGCCGCCAAGGCTCAGTTCCGCGGCGAGGCCGAAAACGCTTTCGCCAAACGTTGCTGAGGCGATTTCCAATTGCTGGAGATCGATGGCGAGCGGCAATTCAGGGATTTCGAACGCCCTCGATTCGGGTGCGGGTAGACCTTCATCGGGCAGGGGGCGACGCAGGACCTCGATCTGTTCAGCCGCAAGGCGCTGCACGTCCAGCCTCTGGCGAAGGATCAGTGTCGAACGGCTCCAGTCGATGGCCGCATTGCGGATACGCAGCCATACGCCCTCGCGGTCGGCGATGGTGATTTCGCCGATCACGGCCTGCGAAGACAGAACCCCCTGAATGCCTGAAATCCTGATCTGGCGGTTGGGGGTGGAAAGCTGGTCTTCCAGAAGACGCGTGAAGAAGGAGCGTTCCTCCTCGGGAGAGGCATCGCTTGCGGGAGCACTGTCCTGCGCCATGGCCGGCAGGAGCAGGACGAAAAGAGCGAGTGCTGCAAGAATCCGGGTCAAAACGCTTGTCCTATCCCGACATAGAAGGCGACGCTCGGATCTCCCGATCGGCGATCGAGGGGGACGGCGACATCAAGGCGGATGGGACCAAGCGGGGTGAGGTAGCGCAAACCGCCGCCAACACCGATCCGCACATCCTCGGAGAAGTCTGGATAGGGCTCGGCGCTCACCGCGCCGGCGTCGATGAAGGCCACAACCCCGATACTGTCCGTCACGCGTGCGCGTAGCTCGGCGGAAGCTTCAACCAGCGAACGTCCGCCGGCAATGCCTGAAGGTGTTTCCACACCGATATTGCGATAGGCATAGCCACGTACGGAACCGCCGCCGCCGGCAAAGAAGAGTTTGTCTGGCGGTGTTTCGTCAATCGGTGCTCCCACCAACGCGCCGATCTTGGCACGTCCGGCAAGCACGAAGCGCCCATCGCTGCCGAAATCCTCATAGGCGCGGCCTTCAAGCATCATGCGGGCGGCGAGATTGCCATATTCCATTTCATAGAACGGTTCGGCCGTGATCTCGGCCAGGAAGCCGGTGGTTGCGTCGGCCGGGTTGTCACGGCTGTCGTAGGTGACTGTTCCGGCAAGCCCTATCGTGGTGAAGTCACGGGTTCCGAAATCGTCTTCGAAGCGGGCTCGACCTGCGTTCACAAAAAGACTACCCGAAAATTCCTTCGAGAATTCATGGCGGAAGCCAGCCTCTGCCGTAACACCGGTGCGGGTGTAGCGCTCCAGGACCTCTCGGTCACCGAATATTGAGGCCTGGAAATCGGTGTCCGGCGTGTAGACGCCAGGCTTCAGGAAGGTGGCGCCGACGCGATAGGTCAGGTCTTCCGGCTTGAATGTGTTGACGAGGCCAGAAACCTTGCCTTCGAAACGTAACCGTTCCGCTCGCCCGAACAGGTTGCGGTGCATCCAGTAAGCTTCCATGCCGAGCCCGTCGAGCGTCGAATAGGTGCCGCCAACGCCGAAGCGGCGGGGCAGGCGTTCCTGCACGACGAGGGAAAGGGGCAGCATTCCGTCAGGGCCGATCTCGTCGGCCTCCTCGATTCGGGCGGAGCGGAACACTTCGAGCTTCGACAAACGTTCGCGCGCGCGGGCGATGTCGTCGGGGTCGTATTCGCGACCGGGAACGAGGCCTGTCTGGCGGGCCACGAATTCGGGGTCCATCCGCTCGGTGCCGCTGACGGTCACGCCGCCATAATAGGCCTTGCGACCGGGTTCGACGGTCAGGACGGCGTCAATCGTATCGCTGTCATGGGCGGCGGTGACGCGGCGCTCTATGACTTCGGCTTTCGCATGGCCTTGCTGCCGCCATGCCTCGACCGCCAGTCTTCCTGCCTGCAGGATCGTGCCCGAAGGCGCCGGCTTCCCAGGAGCGAAGCCTTCATCAGCCGGATCGTCGACGCGGTCGTTCCTGCTTGAGGCAGGCGGAGCCTTGTTGACGATCTCAGCCTGGCGAAAGTTGAATGTCGGCCCCGGATTGACATTTATGAGGATCGTGGCGGGATTGGCGAGGTTCGCATCTATCGGCAGATCGGATGCCTCACGCCCGTCGATGGTGATGCTTATCGACCCGCCATAACGTGCATCCGCATAGAGCGTGTTCAGGAGGCGGCTGTAATCCCCGCGCGCCTTGACGATAAGGCCTGCCGCGCCAGATGCCGGCTTTTCGCGGTCCGCCCACAAGGTTGAGGTCCCTTTGAGGGATTTCTCAGCCTTGTCAGCCTCTTCGGGCAGCACGAAGTCGATCGTGTAGTTCCACGGTTCGCCGATCGTGTCTTCCTGCTCGGCGGCCTTGTCGCGACCGAAGAGTTTCAGGCCAAAGAGTTCGAAAGCATTGGCGGGAGGCTGATGGGTGACAACAAGCAGCGCAGCTGCCAAAGCCGCGCTCGCAATTGTGCGCACCGTCGCTCTGGCGGCATTCCC
The DNA here is from genome assembly GCF_000300515.1 of Nitratireductor indicus C115. Classification (GTDB taxonomy): domain Bacteria; phylum Pseudomonadota; class Alphaproteobacteria; order Rhizobiales; family Rhizobiaceae; genus Nitratireductor; species Nitratireductor indicus. The sequence continues at coordinate 413,362 of NZ_AMSI01000002.1, read as the reverse complement.
ACTCAATACACTCTCCTTGCCAACCTAAGCCGCATCTTCGGTCATGAGCGTTGACGTGACGTTAACGATAAAATCCGGGTACACGCCTGCTTTAAAACACAAAGGTGCCATGGCTCCAATCCCTTGCCAGCTCAGTATGAGAAATGTGGCCTAATGGGGGTGTTATTGGAAATAAACGCGCAAATGGCCCTAGCCCGGTCCCTGCAGACCTTTTGGAAGATGAAATCAACGCCGTGAGAGATCCGAACGGGTCTGGCTGCACGCGGCAACAGCAAAGCCTTTTGCAGGGCAGGGAAGCGATTCGATGAAAGAAGAAACTGCCGCGGTTGAAGCCGGGCAAGCAGCGGAAAAGCGGGTGCCACGCAAAAGGGCAAATCCGTCCCAGGATGCAGGGCAGGCCGAGCGTTATGCCGCGCGTCAGGGACGGACCGTTTATCTTGTCGATGGAGCACGCACACCATTCCTGAGGCTCTATGGGAAACCGGGCCCTTTTACTCCCAGCGACCTTGCCGTCCAGTGCGGGCGGCCTTTGCTGTTGAGGCAAGGGTTCTCGCCGGAGGATTTCGACGAGGTCGTCATGGGGTGCGCGAATACCATGCCGGATGACAGCAATCCTGCCCGCAATGTGGCGCTGCGCTTGGGCATGGGGGAAACGATGTCCGCCTTTACCGTCAAGGCCAATGGCGGATCCGGCATGCGGGCCATCGACCTTGCGTTTCGGGCAATCGAGGCGGGGAGGGCCGATCTGGTGCTGGCGGGGGGAGCGGATGCCCCCTCACACTGTCTTTTAAGAGAACCAGCGCCGAGCTCCGCGGAAATTGCCGAGGCACATGCCATGGGGCATCGGGTGGAGGATGCGGCTTATTTCTTTGGGATTTCAAGGGAAGCTGCCGATGCGTTTGCGCTCGAAAGTCACCGCCGGTGTGCGAAGGCTGCAAAGAGCAACGCTCTTGAAGGCGAACTTGTGCCCGCAGTCGACCGCAGCGGCAATCTCTATGAGGCGGACGAGACGGTTCAATATGACGGTTCCGTGGAAGCGCTGGCCGCTTTGCCTCCCGATTTTGAGAACCCCTATGGGCGGGTGACGCGCGGCAATGCTGCTCCGCTCGCGGACGGCGCCTGCTGGCTGATTCTGGCGTCGGCCCAGGCGGTCAAGGCGCATAAATTGAGCCCACTTGCGCGGATCGTGGACAGCGAATGGCTCGCTTTGCAGCCCGCAAACGCAACGATCGCACCGACGGTTTGCGTGAATGCCCTGTTGCGCAAACGCGATCTTTCGGGGAGCGATGTCGATCTGTGGGAAATGAACGAGATGTTCTCGGCTCAGATATTGGCGTGCCTTGCCGCGTGGGAAGACAAGGATTTCTGCAGGGAAACGCTGGGCCTCAAGACTGCGTTCGGTCGCATCGACCGGAAGAAGCTCAATGTGGATGGTGGGGCCATCGGCCTTGGACACCCGTTTGCCGCCAGCAGCAGTCGCGTCGTTCTTCATCTCGCGAATGCCATTCGGCAACGTGGTGTAAAACGTGGGCTTGCTGCCGAGGCTATCAGCGACGGTCAGGCGGGCGCCATTCTTTTGGAGGCAGTGTGATGATTTCTGCAGATACGGCCATGAAAATCTATACGGACGTCCGCACTCTGGCGCTTGGTCCGCAAGGCAAATCTGTTCTGGCAAGCCGGCACTGGCGCCTGGTTCAGGATGCCAACCAGATCGTCTGGCTTCTCTTCGATTTTCACGGGGCCGAAACGAACCGGGTTTCGGATGCTGTTCTTGCCGATCTCGATCTTTGCCTGGCCAAGATCGAAGCTATCCGGCCCGCAGGGCTCGTGCTGCGGTCGGCCAAGAAGAGCGGATTTGCGGAAGGCCTCGATATCGCTGAACTGCGAGATCTGGGCGGAATAGCAGAAATAGAGGCCATGGCGATGCGCGGGCATGAAGTGCTCGACCGGTTGGCGGCACTTCAGATGCCTACGGTGGCGGTTGTACACGGGCACTGTCTTGGCGCCGGGTTGGAGATTGCACTTGCCTGCAAGAGCCGCATTGCCATCGAAGGCGCCAGATTGGGCTTTCCCGATATCCATCTGGGGCTTCATCCCGGACTTGGAGGTACGGTACGCCTGCCGATGGTGGTCGGAACATCCGAAGCCCTGACGATGATGCTCGAAGGCGAACTTTTGAATGCAAGGGCCGCGCTCGATGCGGGGCTGGTCGATGCCGTCATCGAGGAACGCCATGTGGAAAATGCGATTTCGACTGTTGTCGCAGAGGGTGGAGCCCGTCACGCGCGGCGTGTCTCACAGGCCTCGTTATTTCCGGGGATGCGTACGCTGACAGCGCATCAGATACGCTCGAAACTGAGTGCAGGAAAACCGGAGAAGAGCTATCCCGCACCTTACAGGTTGATCGACCTGTGGCAGAGCCGTTCTTCGCGGCAAAAGGGCATGCAAAAGGCGGAGATCCAGTCCTTTGCGAGGCTTTTGGACGGTGGCACAGCTCGCAATCTGATCCGCAATTCGCTGCTGCGGGATGGGCTGGTAGAAAGCGGAAAGGGAGCTTCAGGCATACAGCGGGTGCATGTGATCGGGGCTGGCGCAGTCGGTGGCGATATTGCCGCCCTGTGCGCTGCACACGGATATGATGTCACTTTGAATGATCAGAACCCTCGCGCGATTGCTGACGCCATCGGTCGGGCAAGTCACCATTTTGAAAATACTTTTGGTGACAAAGCGGAGCGGGAAAGGTCCTTCGACAGGTTGATGCCGGACTTTTCCGGCAGCGGGCTCGCCAAGGCCGATCTCGTCATCGAAGCCCTGCCGGAAGACCTCGAAACCAAGAAAGCCGTTCTTCAAAGCGTTGTTTCGGGCTTGAAACAAAGCGCGCTTGTTGCCACCACAACGGCAGGTATTCCCCTTGAACTTCTCTCAGAGGGATTGCCGCGGGCCAACCGGCTTGTGGGTGTTCATTTTCTCGTACCCGTTCTGCAGACGGAACTGACGGAGATCATCGTGCACAAGCGAGCCTCCTTCGAGGCGCTGGAAATAGCACAAGCATTCTGCGGGAGCCTTGATCGTCTGCCGGCCCAGGTGAAAAGTTCGCCTGGTTTTCTCATCAACCGTGTGTTCATGCCCTATTTCCTGGAAGCCATGATCATGCAAGAGCAAGGTGTCAGCCGGGAACTGATCGACAAGGCCGCCAGGGAATTCGGTATGACGATGGGGCCGATCGAGTTTGCTGACTGGATCGGTCTTGACGTCTGTCTGGAGGCGATAAGGGCGATGGATGAAGGCGGCCCGAGCGAGTCACAGATCCCGGTCGCGCTGGCGGAAATGGTTTCGAAAGGGGAAACGGGCATGGCGGCGGGCCAAGGGTTTTATCGCTACGACAAGACCGCAGAACCCGTGCGCAAGAAGGTAACCACCGACACGCACCCCGCCGTTATCGACCGTCTTATCCTGCCGATGGTCAATGCCTGCGTTGCCTGTCTGCGCGAAGGGGTGGTGGCGGAAGAGGAAGTTCTCGACATAGCCGTCGTGTCGGGATTGGGATTCGCTCCCTTCCGGGGTGGGCCGCTGCATTATGCGCGGGCACGCGGTCTTGCCGCGGTCATTTCCGAACTCGAACGCCTGCAACACAAATATGGCGACCGGTTTGCGCCCGATCCAGGCTGGATCAGGCTCGGTATCGGCGGAAGCAGGCCGCAGGACCTGCTTCTTCTGGAACCTGACAGCATCTCCACGCTTTTTCTTACAGCAAAGACGGAAGAAGCAGGAGGTACAAATGCCCGCAAGGTCGAAAGCCCAGCAAAAAGCAGCGGGAACAGCACTCGCCGCAAAACGCGGGGAACGCGCAAAGTCAAAGCTGAAAGGCGCGTCGCTGGAGATGTTTAACACTATGAGCGAGAAGGAACTCGAGGAGTTGGCTGAAAGCAAACGCCAGGGTCTTCCCGAGCATAAAAGCGATTGAATTGAGGATCGGATCGTTTCTCCTTCTCAGCGAGAAAAGCGGGAACGACCCGATTCCAATTCCTGTGGTCCTGGAGTTGCCGATTCGGGGGGCTGGTGGCTTCAGCGGGTGGCCAATTTTTCGCCTGCGAACCTGCGTATGCGTTGAGCTGCCTCACGCAGTACCTCTTCTTCCTGGCAAAGCGAGATGCGGATATGACCGTTGGCCGCTTCGCCGAAACTTGCGCCCGGCATTACGGCAACATTCTCGGCTGCCAGAAGGTCCCAGGCGAATTTTTCGCTGTCTTCCTCCACCGCGCGGATGTCGAGCATCACATACATACCGCCTTGTGAGCCACGGACGATGACGCCGTTCATGCCGTGTATAGCATCGAGGAATGCGTCTCTGCGCCTTTTATAGCGTTCTGCAATTTCCTTCACGCCAAAGCCGTTTTCCACGGCTGCGATGGCCGCACGCGACACGAAATCGGGGATGCCGTAGGTGGCGACCAGGTTCAGGTTTGTCATGACCGCGATCATTTCGGCAGGTCCCGTCAACCATCCTATGCGCCAACCGGTCATGCCGTGGCTTTTCGACAGGGAGTTGATGACCAGCGTACGATCCTTCATGCCGGGCAGGGAGCGGGGCGAAACATGGTCCACGTCGGCACGGATGGTCCAATAAACCTCGTCTGAGAGAAGCCACAGATCGCGCTGACGGCAGATTTCCGCGATCTGCTCCATGGTGCTGCGCGAGTAGATCGCGCCCGTGGGATTGTTCGGCGAGTTGATGAGGATGGCGCGTGTGTCGGGTTCGAGGGCCGCTTCGATCTCTTCGAGCCGCGGCTCGAAACCGTTTTCTGCATAGGTTTCGATTTCGGTGTAGCGTCCGCCGGCAGCGCGAACCGTTCCGGGGTAGGTCGCATAATAGGGAGAGACGATCACCGCATGCGAACCCGGATCGAGAATGCCTTGGAAGGCCGCATACAAGGCGCCCTGACCACCAATGGTGACGAGGACTTCGTCGGCGCTCGTTTCCACGCCCGTGCATTCCTGAGATAATTTCGCGAAGCCTTCACGCAGGCGGGGAAGGCCGGGCAGCTGGGTGTAGTGGTGATAACCCGCACGTACGGCCTCCACACAGGCCTCGACGGTTCCCTCCGGCGTATCAAAATCATGATCGCCGACCGATAACATGATGATCTTGTCGCCGGCTTCCTTGCGCGCAAGCGCTGCGAAATGAACCTCCCAGCCATTCTTGCCGGAGGGAACGATATGGGAAATGCGTGCTGAAGGCTGGGGCATGGGACACTCTTGCAAATATGATCCGTCAAATATTGCCGGGAGGCGACGGTTTTGGCGTCGGAAACTTCTTGAGTGTGGGTTCTATCAAAGGAGCCGGAGAGGCGGTAGCTGCTATTGCCAGCCGGGTATACGACCATTTGCTGAAACCATTTTTTCGCTTCATTCCTCCTTATTAGCGAAGCGCGGATAGGTGATTTCCTTGCAAACTGCCGCTTGCAACAAGCCCGGTGTGGCAATATTGCAGGCCGTTTCATCCTGTGGATCGAGCGAAAGGAACAGCCATGCTGGCCCGGAAGGGGAATGGTGGCGCAATGAATAGGGAAGCGGTGGACGAGGCTCTCACCTCTCGCCGGTCCGTGCGCGCCTTTTTGCCGGACCCGGTGGATGACGAGACCATCGGCGAGATCATGCAGGTTGCAGCGCGGGCTCCCTCCGGTACGAACATGCAGCCGTGGAAGGTCTATGTGGTTTCAGGAGAGCGCAAGGAAGCGCTTTCGCAAGCCATTCTCGCCAGTGGGGTGCGGCCGGAGAAGATCGAGTGGGACGAATACAAATACTATCCTGACAAGTTCTTTGAGCCATATCTCGCGCGTCGCCGCGCCGTTGGTTACGCCCTTTATACGCTTCTTGGAATCGGGCGGCGGGAGGTGGAGCGCATGCGCGCGCAACATGACCGCAACTTCACTTTCTTCGATGCGCCTGTCGGCCTGATCTTTACCATCGACCGCCGTCTCAATGTCGGTTCGTGGCTCGATCTCGGCATGTTCGTTCAATCGGTGATGATTGCCGCCCGGGCGCGTGATCTTCACACGTGTCCGCAGGCCGCCTTTGCGCCTTATCATCGTGAAATCAGGCCGTTATTGAACATTCCCGATGAAGAGATCGTGGTTTGCGGCATGGCGCTCGGGCATGAGGATACGAGCAAGCCCGAAAATGCACTGCGCAGCGAGCGGGCGGCGCTGGAGGAGTTCGTCTCTTTCGTTCGCTAGAATTCCGCACATTCATTCGGACGTCGACGATGAATGATCCTGCGATTGCGAGATGCTTCGCAGCGTTTGCCCCTTGTTGCGGCACGTCTCGCTTGCTTACAAAAATGTAATTTCCCGGCAAGATTGCCGTAATGTTGATCCTGTCATTCTCCGTTCATTCCCTGCCGCTCATCCAAGGCGGCTCCCCTTTACGAGGAGACTGACATGAAGACCAAGATCCTGCTCTCGGCACTCGCTGCGACGCTCATCGCCGGCTCTGCGGCTGTTGCCCAGAACGGACCTGGAAACGCCACTCCGCCGGCTGCGGCGGAACAGGGTGGCCCGATGAAAGGCCCCATGGGCGGCCAGATGAATGGCCAGATGAATGGCAAGGGCGGTGGCCGGATGGCTCATCTCGATAGCGATGGCGATGGTGCGATTTCGCTCGAGGAGTTCTCCAGCATGCGCCTTGAGCAGCTGAAGGCTGCCGACAAGGATGGCGACGGCGTGCTTTCCGAGGCAGAGCTTCAGGACCATGTCCAGCAGCGTGAGTTGGAACGCAAGGCCCGGCACGCGGCACGCCGTCTGGATGTTGATGGCGACGGCAAGGTGACGATCGCCGAGATCGAAGGGTTGCAGAAAAAGCGTTTCGCTCTGATGGATGCCAACAATGACGGCAAGATCGAGCAGGACGAGATGCGTCGCGGTTTCCGGATGATGGCGGATGCGCGCGGCGGCCGCGATGGCCACGGAATGCGTGGTGAAGGTCGCGAAATGCACCAGAAAGGCGGCCGCTGGGGTGGTGACTGGCGTGGCGGAAAGCATGGCGGTGGCCAGGGCCGCGGCATGAACCAGGCTGCTCCCGACGCCGAAACGGGCACATCCAACCAGTAGGATCTGCGACCTTCCAGAAATCCGGGAAACCTGCCTCGAGTTTCGGCGGGTTTCTCCCGGTCCCGGACCAAGACCCCGGGTAAGAACGGGCCACCGTCCCCCAATGGTGGCCCGTTCTCTATTACGGAGGTTGTTTCGGGGATAGAGGACGTGTCTGCGGGCGATTTTACTTGAATTGCGGACAGGCATGTGGAGGGTTGCGGGAAGTGCTTGCCGTGCGGGCCGCGCTCGGGCAATGTCACGGCGACGAACCGCGCGGCGGTTTACAGTCGACCCTTTCTTTCAGAAACCGCCGACATCGTGACACGCTTTATTTCAGTTTCTCCGTTTTCCGCATTCCTCGCCATTGTGCTCGGGTTGTTTCTGAGCGTTTCTGCATTTGCGCAGGACGTTCAGAACCTGGTCGCCAGCCAGCGTGAGGTTATCACCTCGGTCGAGCAGCAGGTGGACAAGCTCGCCGCTCAGGTGAACGACCAGGTGACGGATGACGCCAAGCTGGTGGATGTTCGTGTCGAGCTTGAGCGCCTGGCTCGCGAACTCTTCGATGCTAGCCTTGCCTTCCGTCCACGTCTTACCGAAGTCAACACAAGGCTCGAACAGCTCGGTGCTCCGCGCGGGGAGGGGGAACCTGCCGAACCGGAGGAAGTGACGGCGGAGCGGACGCGGCTTCTGGATGAGAAGGCGAGCTTCAATGTTCTGATCGGGGATGCCGAACGGCTTTCCGTCCGGATATCGGGCGTGATCGACAAGATCGCACAGATGCGGCGCGATCTGTTCGCGCGCACGCTCTCGCGCCGCTACGATATCACCGCAGCCCTTGGCACAGACGTGCTTGGCGAATTCACACAGGAACTGGGCAAGGTCTACAAGACAGTATCTGCCTGGGTCAGTTTCACGGTCAAATACCGGCTGAAGCCTCTTCTGGGGGCGGGTTTCCTGGCGGTTCTGGCCGCGCTCTGCCTGCAGTTCGGCGGACGCCGCCTGTTTGGGGATTTCGTCAAACCCGATCTTGCCGACGAGAACCCGACTTATCTCAGCCGCCTTTCGGTGGCCCTGTTCTCGACGCTCGTTCCCTCGGCCTCCTTCGCCGTGTTTCTGGCGTCGTCCTATTATTTCCTCGATTATTTCCGGTTGCTGAGGGTCGATATTGCTCCGCTGCTTTGGGCATTCTTCACCGTCATCATCCTTGTCTATTTCGTCTACAAGCTGGCACGTGCCATTCTCGCGCCACGCATGGCAAACTGGCGCCTGTTGCCGGTGCGTACGGATGCGGCACGATGGCTGGTGGTGCTTGCAACGCTGACGGCCGCAGTTACCGGCTTCGACCATTTCATGGACCAGGTCTATCTGCAGCTGAACTCCCAGCTGTCCCTGACCGTGGCCTCCAGCCTTGTCGCGACCGTCGTGGTGGGCCTCCTCGTAATGCTGATCGGCGGCGTGAGACCGCTGAACGACGTGGAGGGCAGGCCGCGGCACTGGCCAATGAAATTCCGTTATCTGCTGTTTTTGATGGGTGGGGTCATCATCGCGGCGGCGTTGCTTGGCTATATCGGCTTTGCACGGTTCATCTCGCAGCAGGTTGTCGTAACCGGCGCCATCGTCGCGACAATGTATATCGGTTTCCTCACTTCCGGCGCGATCACCACGGAGGGGGCCTTCGCCAAGTCGTGGCTTGCGCGCAAGCTCGAACGCTATTCGGCGTTCGATGACACCACGCTTGACCAGATCGGGCTCGGGCTTGGAATGCTCATCAATGTCCTGGTGGTGGTGATGGGCGTGCCTCTGATCCTCCTGCAATGGGGCTTTCGCTGGGCCGACCTGACGGCGTGGGGCTACCGGATGGCGGGACCGATCCAGATCGGATCCCTGTCCTTTTCGGTCATCGGTATCCTGACGGGCATTCTGGTCTTCATCCTTGGCTATTTCTTCACGCGCTGGTTCCAGGGGTGGCTTGACGGTTCGGTCATGTCACGAAGCCGCATGGATTCGGGCGTGCGCAACTCCATCCGCACGGGCGTTGGCTATGTGGGGCTTGTGCTTGCGGGGTTGATCGGCGTTTCCGCCGCCGGCATTAACCTGTCCAACCTGGCGCTGGTGGCCGGTGCACTTTCGCTCGGTATCGGTTTCGGCCTCCAGAATATCGTGTCGAACTTCGTTTCCGGCCTGATTCTGCTCGCCGAACGGCCCTTCAAAGCGGGTGACTGGATCGTGGCGGGCGGCGTTTCCGGCACGGTGCGCAAGATTTCGGTTCGGGCAACCGAGATCGAGACTTTCCAGCGGCAGACGGTCATTCTTCCGAATTCGGAACTGATCAACGCCGCTGTCGGAAACTGGACACACAGAAACAAACTCGGGCGTGTCGAGATACCCATCGGGGTGGGGTATGCCTCCGATGCAAGGCGCGTTCACCAGATACTTCTCGATATCGCGAAAAGCCATCCGATGGTTCTCAGGAACCCGGAGCCCTTCGTGCTGTTTGCCGGTTTCGGCGCGTCCTCGCTCGACTTTGAGGTTCGCGTCTACCTCTCCGACATCACGACGCAGGTGACCGTTCAGAACGACATCCGCTTTGCAATTCTTGAAGCCTTTGCAGAAGAAGGAATCGAAATTCCGTTTCCGCAGCAAGATGTGCATGTGCGGTCGGGCAGGTTGGAGATCGACACGGGCGCTCAGGCCGCGAAGGAAACGGCAAAGCCGGTCGCGAATGAGCATGCCGTCGAACCGCAGCCGTCCGAAGCCGGCAAACGGCGCCGTCGCAAGATCGATCCCGAATAGGCTGAAAAAGCACTTTCTGAACCGGGCGTTCAGTTGCCGTTCACGTTGAATGCCCTATAAGTTCAAGCGAAAAGAGGCAAAGGCCTCGCTGAAAACAGGGGCGGTGGCAACACCGATGGAGCCTATGAAAAAATTTATCCTGGCGGCGGCTGCGCTGCTCATGGCTGGTGGTGCCGCGATTGCGGCCAGCGCCGTGAACCGGGACAGCGAGCCGCGGACACTGGTGGTTACGGAAGGTGGCAGCCAGTCGGAACTGATTGTCGGCCCGGGCGAGACTGTCGAGTTCTGCAGCTCCGGTTGCTTCGTGACCATGCCGAATGGCGACCGCGAAGTGCTGACGGGTTCCGAGCGGATCGAGATTTCGGGCGGAACCGGCCGCATTCGCTGATTTTTCTGCCCGTTGCGGGATATTCCTGTCCCGCCAAGGAAAGGCCGCGTCAGACGCGGCCTTTTATTTGCTGTATTAGACAGTTATTAAGCCTGATTGCCGATTTCGTCTTTCCGGCGGTTGCCGAAAGGCCAGAGTTCAGAATTCCGAAGTCCATTTCGCCTATGCCCGTTTCTACGGTGGGAATGAAAGGGGGCTTTGATGGACGCGCGGACAGAACGCACTGCAGTACCGCTTGCTGTCGATCTGGATGGTACGCTGATTGCGACCGACTTGCTGTGGGAGAGTTTGTTTCTTCTTCTGCGGCAGCGGCCTCTTTGTCTTTTTCTTCTTCCATTCTGGCTTCTGGGCGGCAAGGCCCGGCTCAAATGCGAGATCGCCGAACGCGTGGAGATTGACGCGGGCGGCTTACCCTATCGGCAGAATCTTCTGAACCAGCTTGCCGAGGATCGCGCAGCAGGGCGCCATATCGTTCTTGCCACGGCGGCGCCGCGAAAGTTCGCAGAGGCGATTGCCAGGCATCTGGGCGTTTTCGATGCGGTGATTTCCAGTGAACCCGGGCGCAACATGGCGTCCAGGGTGAAACGCGACGCGTTGATCGAGGCCTTCGGGGACGGCGGTTTCGACTATGCGGGCAATAGCCGGGCCGACATCGCGGTGTTCGATGCCGCGCGAACCGCGCTGGTGGTGGCTCCCGACGGCGCTGCGGCGCGCTGGCACGCCCGCAATGGCGGCGAACTGATCGAAGGCGACAAGCCGAGCCCGCGCACCTATGTGAAGATGCTGCGCGCGCACCAATGGCTGAAGAATGCGCTGATCTTCGTTCCGATGATCCTGAGCCACGAATACTTCAATTCGGATATGTTCATTCCGGCCGTGCTCGCCTTCATCTCGTTTTCGGCGGCGGCTTCGGCGATCTACATTCTCAACGATTTCTTCGACCTTTCGCTGGATCGCCGGCACCCGACCAAGCGCAACCGTCCTTTCGCCAGCGGTGTGCTGTCGATTCCGTTCGGCTTTGTTGCCATGATCGGGCTTCTGGCGATCAGCGTCGGTATCGCGTTTCTGCTGCCGCCGCTTTATGGGATGGTCCTTGCCGCCTATCTGGTCGCGACCACAGCCTATTCGCTTGCCATCAAGCGCATGCTCCTTCTCGATGTCCTGATGCTGGCCGGTCTCTATACGGTCCGCATCCTGGCAGGCAGCGCGGCTACGGGCAGCGGCGTCTCCTTCTGGCTTCTGGCCTTCTCCGTCTTCTTCTTCCTGTCGCTGGCGCTGGTGAAGCGGTATGTGGAGCTGCGCGGCACTTCGTTGCAGGCGGGCGAGCGCATTGCCGGGCGCGGCTATCGGATCGAGGATCAGGAAGTCATTTCGCAGGCGGGTATGGCATCGGCCTTTTCCTCCGCGATGGTTCTGGCGCTCTATATCCAGAGCAGCGCTGTGCGCGAGCTCTATTCCATGCCCTGGCTTATTTGGCCGCTTTGCCCGATCGTGCTTTACATCACGATCCGGATCTGGGTGCTGGCGCGCCGCGACGAGATGCATGATGATCCGATCGTCTTCATAATCAGTGACTGGCGCAGCCAGTTGGTCGGTGCCTTCGGTGCGTTTCTTCTCTTCTATGCGGGGACGTGAAGGCATGACCGATCATTCCGCATTCGGGTTGGTGCGCCGTGGCAGGACACGGGTCCTTGAGGCAGGTGAGGCCGTCGAGGCGCTGAGTGCAGGCAAGCGCTTTCCCGAGACCGTTTTGCCCTATGGCAACGGGCGGTCCTATGGCGATACCTGTCTGAACGATGCGGGTGCGCTGATCGACATGCGTTCCATGTCGCGCATCCTTGCCTTCGATGCCGGCAGCGGTCTTCTGAGTGCCGAAACGGGCCTCATGCTGTCCGATCTCATCGCTTATGTGGCGCCGCGCGGCTGGTTTCCCGCCGTGGTGCCAGGCACGAAATTCGTGACGCTTGGCGGGGCTATCGCCAACGATGTTCATGGCAAGAACCATCATCGCCGGGGAACGTTCGGTTGCCATGTGGTGTCCCTTACGCTGTTGCGCTCCGATGGCTCGGTCAGCCGGTGCAGCGCCACGGAGAATGCCGAGCTATTTCGTGCGACGATTGGCGGAATGGGGCTTACGGGTCTCATCCTCAATGCCACAATTCGCCTGATGAAAGTCGCTGCTGCCGATGTGGACGAGCGGGTGCAGGGCTTCTCCGGTCTCGATGAATATTTCGACCTGGCCGAGCCGGCCGACGCGGAAAATGAATATGCGGTTGCGTGGATCGATCAGCTTGCTTCCGGCAGAAGGGCAGGGCGCGGTTTTCTTCTGACGGCCAACCATGCGGGCGAGGGCGCGCCGTTCCGGGCAGCACCCTTGCCCCGCCTGACGGTTCCCTTCAGGCCACCGGTGAACCTCATCAACCGTTGGTCTCTTGCATTGTTCAATCGTGCTTTTGCATGGTCGAAAGGCCGTGCCGAAGGCGTGCGGCGCTCCTCCTATGGCAGCTACTTCTTTCCGCTCGATGCGGTGGGACATTGGAACCGTCTTTATGGACCGCGCGGGCTTTTGCAGCATCAAAGCGTCATCCCGTTCGAAGCCGCACGCACCGTCATCCCTGCGATGCTGACGGCGGCACGCGAGGCGGGGCAAGCCTCGTTCCTGACAGTGTTGAAGCGTTTCGGAGAGATGGCGTCGCCCGGAATCCTGTCCTTTCCGCGCCCGGGCTATACGTTGACGCTCGATTTCTCGAATGCCGGCGATGTTACGGAACGGTTGTTCGAACGGCTCGATCGCATGACGGTCGATGCGGGTGGTGCGGTCAATCCCTACAAGGATGCGCGCATGGGCGCGGCGCTTTTTGCGGCTTCCTTTCCGCATTGGCGGGAGGTGGAGCGACTGCGCGATCCAAGTTTTCTCTCCGATTTCTGGCGGCGGACGGCGATGTGCCTCGATGCTGCTGGCGAGGGAGGCCGACATGCGGCCGAATAGAGTCGAAACAACGGCTTCAGGCCGGAAATTCATGCAATGGATGCAATTTTCCCGCAACGCTTCACGCTTTGTTTGCGCGTGGCGGTTATGACGGGCACGGGTGGGACAAGATGAAATATATTCCCTTCATACTCTTCACGGTGATGACGAACGCGGCTGCGCAGCTCATGCTGAAATACGGCATGATGACGCTTGGCCCGCTCACTTTCGCCGGCGTCAATCCGATCTTGAAGATTCTTCAGATCGTCTTCAGCCCGTGGATTTTTGCGGGACTTTGCGTGTTCGTCATCTCGATGGCGTCACATCTCTACGTCCTGTCCAAGGTGGATCTCTCGTTCGCCTATCCGTTTCTGAGCCTTGCCTATGTCGCGGTGGCGGTATTCGCCTACTTCCTCTTCAAGGAAGACCTGAACGCCTACCGCATCGGGGGCATTGCGCTCATCTGCGTGGGAACCGTGCTGATCGCCCAGAGCGGGCGAGAGACGCATGACAAGGAAGCCGCGCTATCTACCGAAAAACTCCAGTCCGAAAGGTCGATCATCCAATGAGACACATCATTTTCGGCGGCGACGGCTTTGTCGGCCGTCATCTCGCCCTCAAACTCATCGCGGATGGCAAGGACGTTATCGTCGCCGATATCGTGAAGAGCGATCTGCCGCATTACCGCAATGTCGCGTTCGTCCATTGCGACGTGACCGACCCGGCTGCCGTGGCCAAGCTTGGCATGAAGGCTGACGACATGGTCTACAACCTGTCGGCCAAGATGCTGTCGCCGATCCAGGTGCGCGCCAAGCGGCACGACTTCTTCTATCCGGTCAATTACCACGGCACGGTGAACATCATCGAGGCCATGGACAAGGCCGGAGCGTCGAAGCTCGTCCATTTTACCACCGACATGATCTACGGCCACACGGTCACCTATCCGATGACGGAAGATCACCCTGTTTCGCCGCTTGGCGAATATGGCCAGTCCAAGCTCGATACGGAAGTGCTGGCCGCTGAATGGCGCAAGCGCGGCATGCGCATTTCCCTGTTCCGCCCGCGTCTGATCATCGGGCCGGGACGCCTCGGTATTCTCGAAAAGCTGTTCAAGCTGATCGATATGAACCTGCCGGTTCCCATGATCGGATCGGGCAAGAACCCTTATCAGTTCATCTCGGTTTTCGACTGTGCTGAAGCTGCGCGCCTTGCCTATGAAGCAGGTTTGCCGAACGAGGCCTACAATCTCGGTTCGCTCAATCCGCCGCCGGTGCGCAAGCTTCTTGGCGATCTCGTCAAGCATGCGGGGTCGCGCTCCTTCCTGCTGCCGACACCGGGATGGGCGGTCAAGCGCACGCTCGACCTGCTCGATGCCGTGAACATGCCGATCATGGATCCGGAGCAATATTTGATTGCCGATGAGATGTGCGTTCTCGACGTCTCCAAGGGTGAACGCGACCTCGGCTGGGTGCCGCAGTATCGCGATGAAGACATGCTGATTGCCGCTTACGACGAATACCGCGCCAAGAAGGCCGGGCAGTCGCTTGGCGCGCATCAGATCGCGGCTGAGTAGGGGAGGTTTCCATGACCGTTGTGACCAAGACCGATACGACAGGAGCAAGGCTCGTGACGAATGCACCGGAACTCGCCCCGCGCACCATTGCGCGCCCCGATCTCCTGACGCTGGATCAGGCGAAGGCGCTTAGCGTCGATCAGATGACGGAGCTCTTCAAGGCGCACCTCAATCCCGGGCAGTTGCACTTCATGAAGCTGCTCGGCTTCCACAAGGTGAAGATCGAGCGCGCCGAGGGCATGTACTACATCGATCAGAACGGCCGCAGGATTCTGGATTTCTTCGGTGGTTTCGGTTCGCTCGCCTTTGGCCACAATCATCCGCGCATTCTGGAGGCCCGCAAGACGTTCCAGGACGAGAAGCGGCAGGAAATCGCCATTGCCTTCATGTCGCAATATGCAACGGCACTGGCGGCCAACCTTGCCGCCTGCTCGCCGGGCGATCTCGACATGGTGTTTCTCGGATCCTCGGGCTCGGAGGCCATGGAATCGGCGGTAAAGCTCGCCGAGCGCGCCGCGGGCCCGAAGCGTCCGAAGATCGTCTATGCCGAAAATTCCTTCCACGGAAAGACGAAGGGCGTGCTGACGATCACGGACGGTAATCTCTACCGTGCCGAGTTCCGCCTCACCGACAACACGGTGCGCGTGCCTTTTGGCGATATCGACGCTATCGAGCAAGCATTCCGCACCGATCCGGAGATCGGGACCATCGTTCTTGAAACCGTTCAGGGCGGCGGCGGCATCAATGAGGCGCCACGCGAATTCTGGCAGAAGCTGCGCCAGCTCTGCGATCAGTATGGCGTCATCTGGGTTGCCGATGAGGTGCAATGCGGTTTCGGTCGTACGGGCCGCTTCTATGCCTTCGAACATTACGATGTGGTGCCGGATATCACCGCACTTGCCAAATCGCTGGGCGCGGGCAAGGCGGCCATGGCTGCGATGATCGCCAAACGCGACATCTACATGAAGGCCTATGGTTCTCCGAAAACGGCGATGATTCACGCGATGGCAACGTTTGGTGGCATCGGTGAGGCCTGTGCCACGGCCATTGAGGGCATCAACACCCTCTATGACGAAGGGCTGATGGAAAACGCCGAGAGCACCGGCGCCTATCTGCTTCAGCGGCTCCAGGCGCTAAAGGAGAAGTATCCGCGCATCATCAAGGACGTGCGCGGGCGCGGTTGCATGATGGGTCTGGAGTTCCAGGATTTCTCGCAGACGCTTCCGGCTGTGATGCGCCCGGTGGTCGGCATGCTCGACGACAAGCTGAAAGGTTCGCTGTCGGGCTTCGTCGGCGCGCTGCTCCTCAGGGACTACGATGTTCTGGTGGCCTTCACGGAATACAACCGCAATGTTGTGCGTCTCCTGCCGCCGCTCATTATGCAGCGCGAACATGTCGACAAGCTGGTGGATTCGCTTGATGACCTGCTTGGGCGGGGTGTCGTGGCCATCGTGAAGGACTTTGTGAAAAGCCAGGTGAAGTAGTTCGTGCTTTGACAAGATGAGTCAGAGCCTCTTTTCAAGGCTCTGAAATATCTTGGAAATTTTGTCTCTCGCATAACAATTGGCCGGGCTTGTCCCGGCCTTTTTTTGCATGCGGAGCCTTGTCCTCCCGCTTTGCGCATCGTTGCGGGCGCCGGGTGACCCCACCCGACGCCGGCAAATACTCTACCGCAGGCCAAATACCACGGGCAGACCGAAGGCAAGCAACAGGCTGACCGCCAGCCCGAGCATGGCCTTGGCGGCGTCCTGCCCGACGATGCGTGAGGTTTCCCGCGCCGAGGGCTTGTACATATGGAAGGAAATCGCGAATTCCCGACCGGCGAGAAGCCCAAGAAACACCCAGGTGGTGGACATGGGGATGTCGCTCATCTCCTTGAAGACGAACAGAATGATCCCGTACATGAAGTCGATTATCGTTGCCGCGCGAATATCGACGGTTCCGGTCTTGGTTGTCACGATCTTCTGTATCGCGCCGCCGTTGTTCTTGAATATCCAGGCATGCAGCGCAAACAGCCAGACCAATGCCAGCCCCAGCTCCCAGGCGGTGAGCTGGCGGGGCAGGTAGGCGAAAATATTGGCAAGGTCCTGTATGAGCCATTGGCTCCAGAGAAACCCGGTCGAACACCATTGCAGCGCCGTCCAATAGGCGGGGATCGGTTCGCCATAGGTCTTGTCGAAATACTCGGTGGTGCGGCGAAACACCGTGTAATAAAGGACAATCGAGGCGATGAACGCGACGGCGTAGCCCAGTCCCGACTTGATCAGCATGTCGCCGATGTTTTGCGATGCTCCCGATCCGATGGCAAAGACCGACAGCACCAGAAAGGTGGTCGATACGGGTACACCGAAATGCGTCAGGATCAGGATGATGAAGGGCGGGATCAGATACATCAACGAGATGCCGCCATCGGGCATCGGGAACTTGTCCAGCCGTCCGTAGGCCGGATCTCCGCCAGAGCTGACCCAGCCATAGATCAGCACGATTGCGAGGATGCTGCAGGCGAAGAGCCACAATACCCACCAGGGCCGATGTGCGTTCGACGACAGGAATGTGCCGAGCGTCTGGATAGCGTCATTGGCGACAATGGAATAGGCCGCCAGCGAAAAACCGACGATCATGAAAATTGCTGTTAAGTCCATCTCTTGCCCTTTACTGGCGTGACGATCTGGAAGTCCCATATCCGCCGAATATAAAGGGGGTATGTCAGCTGCTTTGGCTGGTCTTGCTCACGGAGATGAGTAATTTACGTCATGCTGATCTTGGATGAAGGCAGTGGCGTAACCCGGGCCATCGCAGTCTTCTGCAATCCGGATTTTTCGGTCACCCATGAACCTGTGCCTCAGGCACAAGACGGGACCTTCATCTTCCTGTTTCGAGTATGTAAGCGGCGGTCGAACGACGTTCGCCCGGCTTTGCCGGATGTACCGATTACTCGACTAGATCGGCCAGCCGGGGGCTCACATAAGCGTCAAAGCACTTGTCCAGTTCGACGCGCTTGTGGTTGCGCATGGCGGGCTCGTAGAGCTTCAGAAGATCGGCATTGGCCGTCGTCAGCGGGCAAGTCGGGTGCAGGATCAGATCCGTTTCGCGCACCGCTTCGAGCGCTTCCTCGCCGGGTTGCGGGACGGCGCGGGTGGGATCGGCGCCAATCGCCACATGTTCGGGCGCCTGCCGGTCGAGAAGCCAGGGGAAGGGGTTGACGAAGTTCAGGTTGAGGATGGTTTCGAAGCGGACGCCCTTTTCGGCCTCCAGCGTCTCGATATCGGTGATGGCGCGGTCGATGGCCATCAGGTGCGCAGCCTGAAAGTCGAACTCGGAATAGAACATATAGGCCGGCAGCTCCTGAATGCGGATGAAATCGGCATAGGTGGCACGGTGGTCGGCGTAGAAATCCAGCATCTTTTGCGCGCGCGCCAGAATTTCAGGACGCATGTTGACGCGACCGAGCGTTTTCAGGTTCCGGGAAGGCAGCGCAACATTCTTGACCGCGCCCACATAGGTGCGTGCAGCCCGCTCTGCGGTGTTGACGACAGGGGGCAGGGCCGCGGCGGCAGCAAGCAGGGCAGCCGTTGCGAACACCCTGTCTGGTCCATGTTCTTTCCACAGGCTGATGAGCGCCGGAAGGATGGCCGGCCACAGGAAGATGAGCGCCTGGCTTCCGGTATTCTGGGTTTCGAAGAAGATACCGATGGTGAGGACCGCACCGATCCAGAATGCATCGCGGTCGAGGAACCGGGCGACCGCTGCCGGTCGAAGTCCGCCCAGTGCGCGCAAGTCCCGGATCAGCGCAGTGCGGTCTTCATAGAGGAGGAACAGGATGAGCGCGGTCGCCGGAAGCACGATACCGAAGGTGAGCGATGCCGCCTGCAGGAAGCGGGGAGCGAGGCTGTCTTCATTGAGTGCGACAAGGGCGAGGATATCGCCGATGTAATTCAGTGCGAAGCCGTTCCAAAGCTGAAGGAGGCAGAGGACCAGAAGGAAGCCGATTGCAGTCGCAAGCGCTGTCTTGAAGGTGACGCGCCCGGCGAGAAAAGCAAAAAGGCACAAGAGCCCGCCGGCTGCAAAGCCTGTGATCTTGGTGAGGAACAACGCCGTCATACCTGCGAGGATGGCGATAAATAGCAGTCGCTGGCTGCGCAGATAGATCAGCGAGACGGTCAGCGCATAGAGAAGCTGGCAGACCTGCCGGTTGTAGATGCCGAAGCCGTCGGATCCGGGAAAAGGAAAGAACTCGCGCGTGTTGAAGGGTAGCACTGCGAAAATCAGGAAGGGAACGAGGATCGCGAACGCCGTTTTTCGCGATGTGCGGCTGATTTCCGCGAGGCCGAGCGCCATCAAGGGAGCGGTGATGACGAACAGAGACCAGTGAACGAGAAGCAGGGGCTGCGCTTTCGCAAAGAGCTTCAGCCCTCCGGCAAAGAGATAATAGCCAAGCGGGCCGACGGGCGCGAAGAAATCGGTTGCAGGTATCTGGCCGGAAAAAAGCCGGTTGGCTGCATCGAAATAGATGAAGAGGTCCCAATACATGGACCCGATGGGCACATTCACCGGGAGAAGGAGAATTGCAGCCAGCACAAGCGCCACGACAGCAAGGACAAAAGCGGGGCTGAACAGAATCGTGCCTTTATGTGCCGCTTCTTCGCGCGCTGTGTCCGCCATGATCCTCGCCCCCAGTCCATTCGCAAGCTTGACGTGCTTCTTTCTACAGGATCGGCGATCACAAGAAGTTAATCGCACATCCGGCCGAAGCCTGTTTTGCGGGCATTTCGCTTGGGGTATAGTTCAGGCATGTCCGGGTTCATCGCAATATCGCGCATTCCGGGGCGTGGCGCTGTTGCCGCGGGGGCTTTGTTTTGCAGCCTCGTTTTTTCCGGCGCGGTGGCAAAGGCGCAGGAGGCGGTGGATGTGGAACTCGTCCTTGCCGTCGATGTTTCGCTTTCCATGTCCGCAGGGGAACTGGAGATACAGCGCCGCGGTTATGCGGAAGCGCTGGTTCACAAGGATGTCGTCAACGCGATCCTGAACGGGGCATATGGCAAGATTGCCGTCACCTATTTCGAGTGGGCGGGGTCTTTCTCCCAGTATGTCGTGGTGCCGTGGACCGTCATCGCTTCTGCGGAGGATGCGCGCCGGATGGCAGACAGGCTATCGGCCAGCGTGCCTGCGAGCGCGCGCCGAACCTCCATTTCGGGTGCGTTGCAGTTTGCAGGCGACCTGTTTGCCGAGAGCGGTTTTCGCGGCCTGCGCCGTGTGGTGGATGTCTCTGGCGACGGGCCGAACAATCAGGGAGCGCCGGTTGTGGGCGCGCGCGATGCGCTGATTGAAAAGGGAATTACCGTCAATGGCCTGCCCCTCATGACGAGCGGAGGGTCGGGAGGCGGGTTCGATGTCCCTGATCTCGACATCTATTATCGCAATTGCGTCATCGGCGGGCCGGGCGCTTTCATGATCCCGGTCAATGATTGGCCCCAGTTTCCCGAAGCGATCCGCCGCAAACTGGTGCTGGAACTGGCGGATGCCGGAACGGGCAAACCGCCGATCATTCTCGCGCAGGCGGAAGCCTATGATTGCCTGATCGGTGAGAAGATGTGGCAGGACCGCTCCTGGATCTGGCGCGATCCGTAGATTTTACAGAGCTGAGGCAACGCTCTCCAGCTGTTCGGCGCATTGCCCCCATCCTTCGTAAAAGCCCATCTTTCGGTGCATGTTCCGGTCCTCCACGCTCCAGTGCAGAACCCTTGCAATATAACGTGTCCGGCCTTCGTCCGAGTCCTCAAGCGTCAGGACGAGGGTCATGAAAGGTTTGTCGGATGGCTCCCAAGCCGACACATAGGCATCCGTCGTGACGATCCTGCGGTTTTCGATCACTTCCAAATAAACGCCCGCGTTGGGATATTCCTTTCCGTCGGGGTCGGCCATGACGATAAGGCTCGCGCCACCAGGGCGCACGTCCAGTTCAGCCCTCGGGGTCGACCATGGGATCGGTGCAAACCACCGGGGAAGAATCTCGGGGTCCGTCCAGGCGCGAAAAACATTATTGCGTGGAGCGTCCAATATGCGGGCGAGGACGAGTTCGCGGTCAGAACCGGGTTTCAAATCGATCGGAGTGGCCATGGCATTTCTCCACCCGCTTCGGCTGTTGCCGTTTGCAGGCCGTACATGCCCCACCGACCGAAGTGCCATACTATTCCCTGGCGCCCGGATGTAGATAATCATTTTTGCGTACAGGTCGAAATCGCCGGAGAGGCCGGCGCCGGCATTATCGCTTGCGGCGCCGGTTCTCATTTCTGTCGGTTAAAGGGCGGCCATGCGTGGCGTGGTGCATCATCGCATCGAATTCGATGACGAAGTCACGCAGGGCCGTCCAGACAGGCTCAAGCCTGATGGGTTTGGGCCTGATGGGTTTGGGCCTGCCGGATTTGAACCAGATAGATTTCAGAAGCTCTGTCATCCGTATCTCCTGCTCCGAATTTCAGAAGCGGGAAATGCCGCGATGCTCCTGTCCGTCCACGCGGGAGGCATAATGGTTGGCACCGAACTGACTCGGCCAGCCGATGTCCTTCAAGATTTCGGGGGGCAGGGTGCCGATCACACGCTGGGTGCGGCGGCGGCTCATGGCATTGCGATAGTTGCGGACATATTCATTGAAACGGCTCAACACAGTCATTTTGACCTCCTGTGCGTTATCTCAGCCTCGTTCGGTATTGAATGCCCTTGACTATGAGAAAGATCTGTTATTCAATCAAACTAAATAAAATCATCGTTCCGATCAGAAAAACTGAATTTACCAGATATGAACGCTCCGCTCAACCACCCCTTACCCCTGCTGGAACTCGATGTTTTGCGCACCTTTGTGGCCATTGCCGAAACTGGCAGTTTTACTGCCGCGGCGAATGCCGTCTTCCGCACGCCTTCTGCTGTTTCCATGCAGATCAAGAAGCTGGAGGAGCTCCTGGGCTGTTCGGTGTTCGAGCGCGATGCGCGCTCGGTTTCGTTGACGGCCGACGGAGAGTTATTGCTCGATTATGCGCGGCGGCTTCTGGCGCTTAACCGGGAGGCCGTTTCGAAGTTCGTGATGCCGGATATCAGCGGCGTTGTGCGATTAGGATCGCCTGACGATTTCGGAGAACGCATTCTTCCAGCAGTCTTACGACGCTTTGCCCAGACCCATCCTTCCATCGCGGTCGACGTGGTCATCGACCAGAGTTCCAATCTGCGCAAGCGCATGGCCAACCGGCAGCTCGATCTCACCCTTCTCACCTGCACCGACGGTATGGACGAGACCAATGTGCAGGTCATCTTTACAGAACCGATCGTGTGGGCGGGTGCAAAGGGCGGTGGCGCCCATCTGCGCGAGCCCTTGCCACTTTCCATCTGGGAAGAGGGATGCGCCTGGCGCGCCGGCGCGCTCAAGGCCATGGAGCGGGATGGGCGTGATTATCGTATAGCTTATATGAGCGCACATGCGACAGGACAGCGATCCGCCATCCTTTCCGATCTCGCCATCGCGCCGCTGCCGAAATCCTTTTTGCGCGACGATCTGGTGGAACTCGGTGTTGAAGATGGTCTGCCGGAAATGGGGAACTACCATATCGGTATGATTGTTGCGCCTGAGGCGTCGGCACCTGTGCAAGCGGCGGCAGAGCATATTCGTGCCGCGTTCGAGATGTTGTGCAAATCTGGTCGGCCTTAGGGAACCGTGTTCTTTTGGAGGCGCGCCCGACGCTCGATCATTCTGCTTGAACACCCTAGGGGCGAAGCTGGAGAAGGCTTTTGAGCAAGGACGAGCACATCGAGATCGCCGGTATTGCACTTTCCAGCCCGCAAAAGCCGATGTTTGCTGAGGCCGGGCTGACGAAGCTCGATGTAGCGCGGCATTTTCAACGTGTCTCAGACCGTATGTTGCCCTTCGTAAAAAAGCGTCTGATCAGTCTGTTGCGCTGTCCCGACGGTGTTGAAGGGCAGTGCTTTTTCCAGCGTCATGGCGCGAAGGGATTTCCCGGAGCGATCAAACGCATGGAAATCGAGGAGAAGGATGGCGGGCGGGAGGATTATCTTCATATCGAAGACCTGGCTGGCCTGATTGCCGCCGTGCAGATGGGGTCGCTCGAATTCCACATATGGGGATCACGGATAGACAAGCTTGAGAAGCCGGATCGGCTCGTCTTCGACCTGGATCCCGACGAAGAGCTCGATTTCGCCGATGTGCGCGCTGCCGCATTTGACGTGCGTGACAGGCTTGAAGCGGCTGGTTTGAAGTCCTTGCCGTTGCTGACCGGTGGAAAGGGGATGCATGTCGTCGTGACTATGGAGGCGCGCACGGAGTGGCCCGCCGTGAAAACCTTTGCCAAGGGGTTCGCAGACGCGTTGGCAAAGGCCGAGCCGAAGCGTTTCGTCGCGGAAGCCTCCAAGGCCAAGCGGACGGGGCGCATCTTCATCGACTGGCTGCGCAATGAGCGATCCGCCACGGCGATTGCGCCTTATTCGATACGTGCGCGGGCAGGCGGACCTGTCGCGACGCCTGTTTCGTGGGAGGAGTTGCCGCAAATCGAGGCTGCCAACGCTTTCCACATGGAGGATATGGAGCAGAGGCTGGCGGCGCGCGATCCCTGGATCGAGGCCGGGCGCTGGCGTCAATCGGTGCGGCCGAACATGCTGAGCGCGGTCAGTGGATGAGAAAACCCGCGAGGGCTCCGGCCGCGCCGACCACCGCAGCAATCACCAGAAGCGACAGGGTGCCGCAGAATATCCCGAAGCTCAGAAGGATGCCGTCACGCTCTGATAGTGCAAGGCCGATCAAGACACATGAGAATGCCGGAAACCAGTTGCCGAGCGGAATCGGCAAGGTGACAGCGATGGCCAGCACCAGTTCTATTACGCCGATGATACGGTCGGCCTGACTACGGCCGAAAGGCCAATAGCGGGGCTTGATGAACTGTTCCAGCCAGACAAGGCGCGGGATGACCTTCTGGCTCATGTGCCGGAACTTGTCCGCACCGATGGACTTGCTGAGAATGAAGCGGGGAAGCCAGACCGTCTTGTTGCCCAGCACCATCTGCATGGCGATGATGACGATCGGGGGGCCAAGGACGATTGTGCTGCCGGGAGGAAAGGGAAGCAGGTTCAGCGACGCGAAAAAGACGAGAAGTGCGGCAAAGCTCCGGTCGCCGAGCGCCTGTCTGATTTCGGCAACCGTGACCTTTTCACCGGCGCGGTCAGCAAGTTCCTGAAAGATGCAGGACAGACGGCGGGGAGGGTGTTCAGCAGGCGAGGCGCCTGACACCGTGTCCAATTCCATCCCCTCCACTTTCACTGCGCCACCCCCGCTGCCGGACGAATCTCAACCGATCCGGACGGGAGTTTTCCAAAAAAGCGATTAAGCCTTGATGACAGAAGCCGCAAGCGGGTTGTCTTGCACGAAACGTGTTGCCTGCCGATGGGAAGGGATAGGCCCTTGAGCGGTTTCATCGAAATTTCATTGTGGGATGATGGGTCGTGGTCCGAGCCGTTTTGGAACGTCGGTATCGTTTCCGGGTGCGCTTGCGTAAAAAACAGATATGCGTGAGAACTTTTTTTCCCGTCGCGCGTTCTGAATGTTGTTGCCCCGGTTTCTATCGGCTGTTTGGGGCTTTTGTGAGGGAGATTGAAATGAAGGTTTCCGTTCTTTCGCGCCTTGCCGCGGTGATTGTCGTCGGGGCTCTGATCGCCGGCTGTGCCAATACGATCCGTGGTGTCGGGCGGGACACGGCTAATGCCGTGGATGCCACGCAGAACGCCGGCCGCAACATTTCGCGCGCTGCCGAATAATTTAGTAATGCGATTGATCCTGTAGGGATCGCATCAGGCCCTGTTCTGTTTCTTGAGCAGGGCCATAAATGTTGTATTGCTGACTTTTGAATTCATTAACCATACGATTGGTATTTTACAACCTTAAGTTATATTTTTCTACTCAAGATACTGCTTTGTGGTAGTGTGATGTCACGGGGCGATCATCGCATCGAGTAGGAGTAGTCCATGCGTAAGCCCCTTATGATCGGCGCCATCCTGGCGTTGGTTCCTTCCTTTGCATATTCGGCAAGCGGCATCGTCCCCTTTCGCGGAGAAGTGATGTCGACCTGTGCGATCACCGTCGATAGGGCGGGAACGCTGGCCATCAGTCCCGATTACACCATCCTGAGCTCGACCCAATCTGGTGGAATGGCGGGGCAGGTTTCAATCCTGGCCTCCGGTGTTGGCTATTCCGTTTCCACGTCGGCCCCGGCTTCCTTCTCTTCTGCGCCTCCCACTGGAAACAGCCACGTGACGTTTGCCTCGATCTATAGCGCTAGCGGCGCGACGACGGCGCTCAATGTGCCTGGTACCACCATGACGCCGCTGGTGTCGGGGTTGACCGATCTCAGTGTCGACTTGACTGCAACCAAGTCGAGCGGCGTCTTTCAGTCCGGCACCTATGCGGCCGACGTGATTGTGACCTGCGAATAGGTGATCCCATGACGGCGAAACTCATTCCAGCGATCCTTTGCGCGGTCTTCGCATCTCCGGCCTTTGCCCAATCGATGACTCCGATGCGTGGAGAAATCACAAGCTTTTCGGAGGATTTCGCCGTCAGGGTCTATCCGCACAATCCTTACCGGCATCGGATCGAGGTGTCGGTGAGGGTCTATGACGAGAATTTCAAACCGGTTGCGGCACGAGTGACGCCGCAGACCATGGTGCTCGGGAGCAATGCTTCACGATCGGTGATCGTCTCCGTCGGTTTTGGCGACAGCAAGATGCGGCGCGTTCGCGTGTGTACGGAGAGCATCCCATTCCCGGATCAGAAAACGAGGATAATGGCACAGATATGCGGACGATTTATCGCGCGCCGTGCACGTTAAGCGCGGCCTTATTCATAACGGTGTTTGCGGTTTCGGCGACATTCGCCGGAGAAACTCAATACATCATCAATCAGAACCAATCCGGGATGACCTTACCCGGCGTGGTGATGCCCAACGGTTTCGATGAAGTGCGGGCAGCGGATGGTACGACGTGTCGTTCCTCCATGGCAGGATCGGGAGCCTATCTTGATTCCGGATTGATCGGAGGGGGATTGGATAGCGGCTCAAGCTCGGTTTCTGCCTATGGGCGCCTTGTTGTCCCCCTTGGTGAAAAGCCCGCCAGGCTCAATTGTGACCGATTGTATCAGCTTGAGTTGGAACGCCTCGAACTGGAGGTCCGGCTTTTGAAGCAAGGGCTTGATCCGCGCGCAACGAACAACCGCGGCGGTGCATGGGCTAATGACGCGAGCTGGAAGACTACGAGCCGGCGATAAGAAGTATTTTTACGTAATTACATTATTATAAAGCTGTCAATTTTACATTGGCGGCTTTTTTCATTTGTATTTTGCAGGATTCATGTGTACATGGATTTTTTTATATACATGAGGTTTTGTATGTTTTTTTCTAGATTTATTTTATTTGTTATTTTTATTTTTCCTAGTTTTGCTTTCTCTGAAGTGTTGGTTCCCTTCGATTCTGATGTGGAGTCCTCATGCACTATAAATATGCGCAGTCCCGGTCTTATGGTTTTGAATGGATTTTCTCTTTTGAGCTCCGGTGCCAATGGTGGGCGGTCTGCCGAAGTGGATATTTTCACGACAGGCACGGATTTTCGTGTCTTTTTGAATGCACCTGAGCGTTTTCGAGTGTCTCCGGCAGGGGTTGGATCTGTGATGTTTAACGCTTCATACAGTTCTTCGGGGGCAACGCATGCCAGTGGGGTGGCTGGCAATGATGCCCTGAAGTTGGGACTTGGTGTTAGCAATATCTCGATCGATCTCAATGCAGAGGCTTCTGGGTTCGTGTTTCCGAACGGCCATTACTCAGCCGATGTAACGGTTATCTGTGAATAAAAAAGTAATTTTATCAGGTTGTATTATGAATTTTAAGATTTTTTATTGTTTTTTAATATTCTTTTCGGCGTGTTTTTCAGCAAATTCATCGTCTAATATTCTACCGTTTGAGGCAAGTATTGGATATTATTGCTCTATTGTTATCAATTCCCCGGGTGTCATGGTTGCGGATGTTTCGGGAAAACGCCTCGATTCCAAGTTGAGCGGCGGCAGCCCGGGACGCGCGACGGTCTCGACCAATGCGGGTGAATTTTATCTGCTGGTCAAGGCTCCTAAAGCATTTGACAAGGCGCCGTCCGGGGTTGGACGCGCCGAGTTCGCAACCGAGTACAACGCTTCTGGCTCGACCAATCTTCGCGGCATTCCTGGAACAGCAAAATCCCGATTGAAGCCTGGCGAAAGCAATGTGACGGTCGACCTCAAGGCTGTCTTGCAAGATGGCGCCTTTCCGCACGGTGCTTACCGAGCCGAGACGATTATCGTCTGCGAGTAATTTTCAAAGCCATGAATATGTATCGCTTCTTATCGCGAAGGAGGCTTGTCATGAAGCCTGCGTTCCTTGTTTCCGGCCTGCTGGTGTGCCTGGCACCATGTGCGCATGCTCAATCCATGAGCCCTATGCGTGGGGAAGTCACCAGCTACTCCGACGAATTTGCTGTCCGGGTCTATCCGCGCAATCCATATACGCACCGCATCAAGGCGACGGTGCGTGTCTACGATCAGGATTTCAACCCCATTCCTGCGCGCATCACGCCGTCAGATTTCTGGCTTGGAGCGGGTAGCGCCAGGTCTGTGGTGGTGGTGATCAGTTTTGAGGGAAAGCGTGAACGGCGGGTTCGTATCTGCACAGAGAGCGTTCCTTTCGAAGACAAAGAGATGAATGTAAGGGCGAAGGTATGCGGTCGTTTTATCGCTCGTCGATTATCCTAACCCTTGCGTCTGCTTCCGCATTCCTGCCGCAACACAGTTTTGCGGGCAGTCGCGGGCAGGGGATCGGTCGTTACGACCAGAAGAGCTTTACGCTTCCGGGTGTCAGCATGCCGGGAGGTTTTGATGAGGTCCGCGCGGCGGACGGTACCACTTGCCGCGCGGCCATGGGGGGATCGGGAGCCTATCTCGATTCCGGCGTTATCGGTGGGGGGCTCAACGAAGATACGCGTTCTGTCTCGGCCTATGGGCGCATTGTCGTTCCTCTGGGGAGATCGCCGACGCGTCTCAACTGCGATCGCCTCTATCAACTCGAACTGCGTCGTCTCGAGCTGGAGGTGAAGATGCTCGAACGCGGGCTTGATCCGCGTGGTGGCGGGGGCTCGTCCTCCTCGGGCGGGTGGGCCGATGGTCCTGAATGGACCCACAAGGGCCAATGACGAGGCCGGAGCGCTCATTCTGGCTTCATTGTGGATGAGCGCTCCTTCTTCCTGTTTCTTACCCTGCACGGGGCAGTTTAGCCGGATGGACCAATGATCTCCGGCTGCTCATTCGATTTGCTGCACTTGCCAGTTTCGTTCCCGGGCATATGATGCTGGAAGCGGTCGTTCGACCGCGCTTTCAGCATCCGGAGAATCCCATGAAAATGCGCCGCCTTGGACGCAGCGACCTCGTCGTTTCGCAAATCTGCCTTGGAACCATGACGTTTGGCGAGCAGAACACGCAGGAAGAAGGGCATGCCCAGATGGACATGGCTTTCGAGCGGGGTGTCAATTTTCTCGATATGGCCGAGCTTTACCCCATACCGCCCAAGGCCGAGACGCAGGGGTGCACTGAAAAGATCGTGGGAAGCTGGGTCAAGGCGCGAGGTAATCGCGACAAGGTGATCATCGCTTCGAAGGTTGTGGGACGCTCGGCGAATGAATGGTTCCGGGGTGGGCGGCCCTCGAAACTGGTGCGTGCCGATATCATGGATGCCATCGACAAGTCGTTGGCAAGGCTCGGCATGGAGCATATCGATCTCTACCAAATCCACTGGCCGGACAGGAACGTGCCTTTCGGCTCCAATCCCACCCGGGTTCCGGAAAATGTCGAGCCTCTGCCTGATGAAACGCCGATTGCGGAAACGCTCGCCGTTTTCGACGAGTTGGTGAAAGCGGGCAAGATTCGCTATCTTGGCCTGTCCAATGAAAGCTCGTGGGGGGTGATGCGCTATATCGCGGAGTCCGACCGCGAAACCGGACCGCGACCGGTCTCGCTGCAGAACGCCTATAATCTGCTCAACCGCACGTTTGAAGTGAACCTCGCCGAGACCTGCCGGCGCGAGGATGTGGGGCTTCTGGCATATTCGCCGCTGGCGCAGGGGTATCTCAGCGGAAAATATGACGGCGGTGCGCTTCCCGAAGGCTCGCGCAAGGCGCTCTTCAACCGGCTTCAGCGTTATGAAAAGCCGGGTGCATCGGAGGCTATCGCTGCCTACAACGCCATGGCGCGCGATTTCGGCCTGACGCCTGCCTGTTTTGCAAATGCCTTCGTCAATTCTAGGCCTTTCGTGACGTCCAATATCGTGGGCGCCACCAGCACCGAGCAGCTTGGCGAAGCTCTGGATGCGCTCGATGTGGTCTGGTCCTCTGCCATGCAGGAGGCCGTGGATGGGCTGCATCAGAAAGTGGGCAATCCGGCTTTCTGACCCCAAAGAGATACCAGGGACGTAAAGAAAAAAGCTGCGCGGTCGCCCGCGCAGCTTTTTGCACCATCCGCTGTCCTATCTTTAGACGGCAGGGCGAGCATCATTTGGGCCGAGCACCACGACGCGCGAGCCGGTCGGCACCCGATTGTAAAGATCCATGATGTCCTGATTGAGCATGCGGATGCAGCCCGAGGAGACCGACTTGCCGATGGACCATTGTTCATTGGTGCCGTGCAGGCGGTAGAGCGTGTCTTCGCCGTTGCGGTAAAGATAGAGGGCGCGCGAACCAAGCGGGTTGGTGAGGCCGCCTTCCATGCCGTCGGCGAGCTTTCCGTAGCGGTCTGGCTCACGTGCAATCATTGCAGGGGTCGGCCGCCAATAGGGCCAGCGGGCCTTGCGGCCGATGGTGGCGTCACCCTCATATTCAAGACCGGCCTTCGCCACGCCAACACCGTAGCGCATCGCCTGTCCGCCTTCCATGACCAGATAGAGGAAGCGGTTGTAGGGGTCTACGATGATCGTGCCCACCCGTTCATTTGTCGGATAATCGACAACCTGACGCAGATATTTCCTGTCGAATTTGGCGACGTCCACGGCCGGGATGATGGTACCGTTGTCGTCAATCTCGCTGTAGAGGTCCGAATAATAGGCCAGTTGAGGCGACATGGGCTCGGGCTGCTCGGCCATCTGCATGGAGCCTGTGGTGGTGCAGGCGGCTGCGAATGCCGGTAGAAGGCCGACGACCAAGAGGCGCCGCAGGGGCAGGGGGCGGTCGGCGCCGGGCATATCTTTCGGGGAGGGGGCTGGGCGGTTCATTCCTACAAAACTCTCTTCACGACGCTTCCGTTCCGTGGGAAAACAGAGCGGAATAGGCAGTGTTGCCAATGGATTTGGCCAACTCGTGCGTGACGCTTCGGGGTTAAATGTGGCGCAGAGGTGGCTCTGCAAGCCAGTATGCGCCTGAAAAGATAAGACTGTATTTCAAAAGACACAGTGAATGGATCTGCGGCGGTGCGAAGGGGTTGCGGCGCTTTCTTCAGGCGGGATCGCCCTTGCTGGGCCAGTTTCTTGAAATGCTTGTCCTATTGCTTCGGCTGGCGAAAGGGCGTGGAAGCCCGGGCCGCGCAAACCGCTTTTGAGAGGAATTTTCATGGCTTTCCTGCCTGTTGTGGGCGTCATCGCCTGTACGCGTCCGGTGGAGGGCGAAGCCGCCCAGATCGTCAAGGAACGCTATCTGCGTGCGGTGCGGCAACATGCCGAGGCCTTGCCGGTGATTCTGCCGAGCAATCTGCAGCCCGGCGATGTGGGCGGCATTCTGCCGCGGATCGATGCCGTGCTTCTGACCGGCAGCAACTCGAATATTGAGCCGTCCCGTTATGGATCGCCGCTTGCCCGGCGGGGCCTGGCCGACGGTGCGCGCGACGACACGAGCGCAGGATTGATCGAAGCGGCGGTGAAGGGTGGCAAGCCGCTATTTGGAATTTGCCGCGGCCTTCAGGAAATCAACGTGGCGTTTGGCGGAACCATCGAGGATGAACGCGAGAACGGCCAGCCCGGGATTTCGCACCATGCTCCCGAAGATGCCGACCTTGAGGCAATGTTCGGTTACGGGCATGCTGCGCAGGTTGTCGATGGCGGGGCCTATGCGAAGGCAATCGGCACCAGCGGTCGGATTGACGTCAATAGCGTGCATTTCCAGCGTATCGGCAAGCTTGGCCAAGGCCTCTCGGCAACGGTAAAATCCCTGGATGGCGTTGTTGAAGGTGTGGCGGCCACCGGTTCGAAGGCTCCGGTCTTTGCCGTTCAATGGCATCCCGAATGGCGCCCGGAGGAACGTCCGCACGACCTCGCGTTCTGGCACTATCTCGGACGCGTTGCGCGCGGAGAAGCTGGCTAAAAAAAGCATGAGCGCGAACCAGTAAGGCATATAAAATAATTTTATCGGATCAATTCTGCATTGCGATTGGACAGAGGCCCAAGCTTGCCTTGAAATTGCCGCATCTTAAACAGGTGTAGGTCCATGACTGAGAAGAAACTGTATCTGAAATTTGTCGAGGCAGACGTTACGGGCATTATTTCTCTTTATTGGGAAACGGCTCCGGAGACCTGCAAGGCCATCTGGGGTGCGCTCGAAAAGCCAATCCAGATTCCCGCCAGCCATGCGATCTTCTCCGGCCCCGAGATCATGATGGGCCTGCCCGAGGAAGCGCGCAATTTCGATCCGCTGGCGCTGCCGCCGGAAAACCAGACCGTGCTGCCTCAGCCGGGCGAAATGCTCTGGTTCTATCAGCCGAAGAACTTCTTCAAGATCGACCCGGACGAGTTCTGGGAAGTTGGCATGTTCTACGGCGAGGGCGGCCGCACTTTCGGCCCAACGGGCTGGATTTCCTGCACCTATTTCGCACGGATGACGGAAGGCCTGGACGCCGTCGCCAACCAGTGCCGCCTGATCCGCAAGGAAGGCATCAAGACGGTCGAGCTTGGCCGTCTCGCCTGACGAATTTCGGCCCGTCCGGCATCCGGGCGGGCCGCTTGTTTGTGGCAACGATAAAGATAGCAAGGGAACGCACATGAAGACTTCAGCAAAATTTTACATTGCAGGCCTTTCGGCGCTGATGGTCAGCACCGCGCTTGCGCAGGCCGAGACCATCACCATCAACTCTTTCGGCGGCGCCTATGAAGAAGCGCATCGCGAATGCATCATCACCCCCTTCGAGAAGAAGACCGGGGCCAGCGTGCAGGTCGTGACCGCCTATTCGGCCGATGCCTTCGCGCAGCTTCGCGCCCAGAAGGAAGCGCCGCAGTTCGATGTCATCCATTTCTCCGGCGGTCAGGAGATCGTCGCCGCGCAGGAAGGGCTGTTGTCGCCCATCGACGCATCGAAGCTTTCCAATGCGGGCGATGTCTATGATTTTGCCAAGGCCAATCTGGCCAAGGGCGAAGGTCCGGCTTATTCGATCGCGGCCATCGGCCTTGTCTACAATTCGCAGACGGCCGATCCCAAGCCGACGAGCTGGAAGGACCTTCTGAGCGAAGCCTATTCCGATCATATCGTCCTGACGGACATTTCGAACGGTTATGGCATGCTCGGTTTCCTGATGCTCAACCAGGTGAGTGGCGGTGATCTGGACAATATCCAGCCCGGTCTCGATGCGATCAAGACACTGCTCGACAACGGGGCCATCGTGGTTTCGACCTCGCCGGAAATTCAGCAGGAATTTGCCCAGAACGATGCCTGGATCGCTGCCTACGCTTCCGATTATGCCTATACGCTGCGCAAGGCCGGCCTGCCGGTCGCTTTTGTGCAGGGGCAGGAAGGCACGCCGGCAAGCTTTATCACGACCAATCTGGTCGCCGGTCGTCCGAACCAGGATCTGGCGCTCCAGTTCATCGACATGTCGATCTCTCCGGAGGCGCAGGCCTGCTTTGCCGAGAAGCTGCGCTACTCGCCGACCAATTCCAAGGTCGAGCTTTCCGATGAAGTCGCAGCCGACGTTGCCTATGGCGAGGAAGGCGTGAAGGGGCTTATCCGCTTCGATCCGGTCAAGATCGAGGCCAATCGCGCGGCCTGGGTCGACGCCTGGAACCGGACTATCGCCCGCTAGGCCTTTTGAAACCTGGCGTGCGCCGCACAACTTAACCTCTCCCCGCTGAAGGGGAGAGGGAGGCTTGATGCAGGCGCTGGCATTGCGGCCGTCCTCCTTCTCCCCGTAAACGGGGAGAAGGTCCCGGCAGGGGGATGAGGGGCGGGCGTCGTCCCCGGACAGGAAATTGGACAATATGACGATGACAGACCGCGCGGAAAATACGCTGCTGATCCTGCCGGGCCTCGTGCTTCTGGTGCTGGCGTTCTTCGTGCCTATCGCGCAGATGCTGGTATTGTCGGTTGCCGGCGAGAACGGCCCGACATTGGCGCATTTCCAGCGCTTCCTGAGCGATCCCTATTATCTGAACGTTCTGTGGCGCACGGTGCGGCTTTCAGCGATCATCACGCTGATCTGCGCGCTGATCGGCTTCCCGCTTGCCTATATCATGGCGCATGTGAGCGCGCGGGCCAGACTCTGGCTCGTGATCATGGTGATCCTGCCTCTGATGACGAGCGTTGTGGTGCGCACATTCGGCTGGATGGTGCTTCTGAGCCGCAGCGGGCTCATCCCCGAGGTCCTGCGCGACATGGGGCTGGTGGGGCGGAATTTCAGCCTGATGCAAACCGAGACGGCCATCGTCGTCGGCATGGTGCAGGTGCTTTTGCCTTTCATGACCCTTTCAATCCTCGGCGTGGTGACGCGCATCGACCGGCGGCTCGAAGAAGCGGCGCGCACCATGGGCTGTGGCTTTCTCCAGACTTTGCGGACCGTGGTCCTGCCGCTTTCTGCGCCGGGCATTGTCGCGGGTTCTCTCCTCGTCTTCACGCTGTCGGCCAGTTCCTTCGTGACGCCGAACCTGCTTGGCGGTTCGCGCATCCAGGTGCTTGCCGCCTCGATCTACCGTTCTGTCACACAGACGCTCGACTGGCCCTTCGCAGCAGCGCAGGCCGTCATTCTCTTCGTGGGCATTCTGGTTCTCCTGATGCCCTATGCCAGATTGTCGGGGCGCACCAATGGTTAAAGCCGTTCCCACGCCGATCCGGGTTGCCGCGATCCTGTTTGTGATCCTGACCGGGGTTTTCCTCCTGGCGCCACTTGTGGTCATTGCCGGTGTGTCCGTTTCGGAGAGCCAGTTCATCGCCTTTCCGCCGACCGGGTTTTCGCTGCGCTGGTATGAGGCGGTGTTTTCATCGGATGCCTATCTTTCCGCCGCATGGATCAGCTTGCGCGTGGCGCTTCTCGTCACGGTCACATCCTGCCTGATCGGCGGGGCGGCGGCGATTGCGCTGCATCGGCGCAAGCTGCCGTTCTCGGGCGCATTGTCCACGCTGTTCCTGTCGCCGCTGGTGCTGCCCACCATCATTTATGCCATCGGCATGCTTATGCTATGGAGTGCGCTGTTCGGGCCTGTTTCGATCCTCACATTGTGGGTCAGCCACACCATCGTGACGACGCCTTATGTGATCCGCACGACACTGGCCGTGCTTTCGGAATCCAACCCGTTTCTGGAAGAGGCGGCCCAGACCATGGGTGCCAACCGCTTTCAGCGGCTGAGGCTCGTGGTATTGCCGCAGTGCCTGCCGGGCCTGGCAGCGGGCACGTTCTTCGCCTTCAACATTTCCTTCGACGAGGCGGTTCTGGCGCTCTTCCTGCGCAAGCCGGGGATGACGACGCTTCCTGTCCAGATCTATGGACAGCTCGAGTTCAGTCCCGACCCGACCGTCGCCGCTGTTTCCACCATCATGATCGGCCTTACCGTCCTCCTGATCTTCCTGATCGACCGGATGCTTGGCCTGCAACGTTTCGCGAGCACCTGATCCATGGCCGAAGTCCGCCTCAACGCCATCAAGAAAGCCTTTGGCCCCGTCGAAGTCCTGCACGGCATCTCACTTGATATCGCTTCAGGCGAATTCGTGAGCCTGCTGGGTGCCTCGGGCTGCGGCAAGACCACGCTCCTGCGCATTGTTGCAGGGCTGGAAAGCGTCACTTCGGGCTCCGTCGAGATCGGCGGTCGTGATGTGACGGCGCTGCCGCCCGAAAAGCGCGACATTGCCATGATGTTCCAGTCCTATGCCTTGCTGCCGCATCTGAGCGTTGCGGAGAATGTGCGGTTTCCCCTGCGTATGCGGCGCATCGGCACGCTTGAAGAGCAACGTGAGAAAGTGCGGGATGCTCTGGAGACGGTGCAGCTCGGCCATCTCGCTGAGCGCCGGCCGAACCAGCTTTCCGGCGGCCAGCAGCAGCGCGTGGCGCTGGCGCGCGCCATCGTTTCGCGACCCGAAATCCTGCTTCTCGACGAGCCCTTGTCCAATCTCGACGCACGGTTGCGCGAGGATATGCAGGTGGAGCTTATCGAGATCCACAAGCGGCTTGGCCTGACCACATTGTTCGTCACCCACGATCAGGAAGAGGCGCTCAGCCTTTCGGATCGTATCGTGCTTCTGAACAAGGGTGCAGTCGAGCAGGAGGGAGGACCACGCGAAATCTATACGCATCCGGCCACCGGTTACGCCTCTGGCTTCCTTGGGGCGGCCAATCTTGTCGCCGCCGAGATTTTCGATGGAGCGGAAGGGCCCGTCGCGCGCCTTGAAGACGGGCAGGAGCTCAACCTGCCCGTGGAGGAAAAGCTGCGCGGACCCGTAACGCTTGCTCTTCGCCAGGAAGATCTGGCGCTTTCGGGTGGCGAGGGTGCGGGCCTCAAGGGGAGCGTGCGCACGCGCGTCTATCTCGGCGCACGCAATCGCTATGTGATCCGGCTCGGCGGTGGCGAGGTACGTATTCTGGCTCCGCACGATCTTGAATTCGAGCGGGGCGATGCCGTTCGGGTCACTATCGATCCCGCCCGGATCCGCGTCCTTTCGCGCGATGAGCGGCCCTGATTCCTTTTCTTCAATACAATCGCCCTTGTGCGAACGGAGACACGCCATGAGCAGTCTTGAAACACGTCTTTTCATCAATGGTGCATTCGTGGCGGGTGAGGGCGCGGAAGAAGCAGCATTCGACCCGGCGCGCGGCGCGGAGCTTGCCCGTGTGGCTTCCGCCAGTGCAGCGCAGGTCGATGGCGCGATCAATGCCGCGCATACGGCATTCCAGCGCTGGCGGCGCACCACGCCCAAGGAGCGCAGCCGTATGCTCTGGGCCATTGCCGACAAGGTTGAGGAAAACGCGGCTGCGCTTGCCCAGGTGGAATCGGTCAATGCCGGCAAGCCGCGCCGCTTCGTCGAGGCGGGCGAGCTTGCCAATGTGGCCGATGTCTTCCGCTTCTTCGCCACCGCCGTGCGCAACATGCCGGGGATTGCGGCCGACGGATACCGCGCCCACAACATGACCAGCATGGTGCGCCGCGATCCCATCGGCGTGGTCGCTTCCATCGCTCCGTGGAACTATCCGCTTCTCATGGCGGCATGGAAGATCGCGCCGGCGCTGGCTGCCGGAAACACGGTCGTGATCAAGCCGTCCGAGAATACGCCTCTCAGCCTTCTGCGCCTTGCCCCGATCCTGAACGAGGTGCTGCCGGAGGGGGTGATCAACATCATTTGTGGAAACGGGCCGGATGTCGGCCAGGCGCTGATCTCGCACCCATTGGTACGCATGATCTCGCTGACGGGCGATGTGCGCACGGGGCGCGCCATCCTTAAGGCGGCAGCCGGCGAGCATATCAAGCGCACGCATCTGGAATTGGGCGGCAAGGCGCCGGTCATCGTGCTGAAGGATGCCGACCTTGACGCGGTCGTGAACACACTGCGCGAGGCCAGCTTTTACAATGCCGGGCAGGATTGCACGGCCGCATGCCGTGTCTTCGCCGATGCGGCAATCGCCGACGAACTCACTGACAAGCTTGGCGCCATGGTCGACAGTCTGGTTTATGGCGCGCCTGAGCGCGACGATGTGGAGTTCGGGCCGCTGATCAGCGCGCGCCAGCAGGAGCGTGTTGCGGGTTTCGTCGAGCGCGCACGAGCGGAGGGAGCTGACATCGTGAGCGGTGGCAAGACGCCGGAGGGTCCGGGCTTCTTTCATACGCCGACGCTGGTGCGGGCGCCGGTCCGGGCTGAGATCGTGCAGAAAGAGGTCTTCGGACCGGTGGTGACGGTGACGGATTTCGACAGGCCTGAAACCGCGCTTGCCTGGGCCAATGCCTCGGAATACGGGCTTGCTTCGTCCGTCTGGTCGCGCGATGCGGGTGCTGCGTTGCGGCTTGCCAACGATCTCGAATATGGCGTGACCTGGGTCAATACCCACGGGGTCTTCGCTACAGAAATGCCCCATGGCGGCATGAAGAATTCCGGATACGGATCCGACCTCTCCATGCAGTCGCTGCTCGACTACACCCAGGTGCGGCACGTGATGATGGCTTAGATCGGTTCACCGTTTCGCGGAAACCCTGAACCGATCAATCTCTTTGTTTTTCCGCATTTATGCAGACGTCAGGTGATTTCACCTGACTGCAAAATGCTCTCGTGAATTTTGCCGTGTGCGGCGTTCCCGCCGTCAGTCCATCCAGGCCATTTCCGGTTCGACGCTGGCGCAGAAGCGGGCAGCGCTGATGCGGGCCTGGTTGATGACCTTGCGGATGAAATCCTGATGCGTGGAGGCCTGGTAGGTCGCCACGATGTGCATTGGCGGAAAGCGCTTGGCCACGCGCACCTGATGCAACAGCCCCATCTTCAACTCCCGCCGGATCGTTACCGCAGGAATGGCGCCGACGCCGAAGCCGTCGATCAGAAGATTGATGATGGCATAAAGCGAGTTGCAACTCGTGAGCTTCGAGGCGAGCGCCTGCTCGTCATGGAAATAGGGCGCGATCATCTGATAGGGCGGTGAGTTGCGCGGGAAACTGATGATCGGCAGGTCGGCCAGCTCGGCCACACTGTAGGTCTTGTGCGGATCGATCAGTTTCGGGGAACCGGCCCAGACCATCTGCAGGATGCAGGAGGTGAAGGAGCGGAAACCGTCGTCAAGGACAGGATGCAGCGAGAAGATGACATCGAACTCGCCCTTGCCCATGCCCTGTACCAGATGCTTGGTCCCGTCCACCGTCAGCTCGATCTTCAGGTTTGGGAAGGTCTGGTGGAGGGAATCGATCAGGTGCGGCATCCAGGTCGAGGAAATCGAGTCGATGGCGCCGATGCGCAACGGCTCCAACGCCGGCGCGGCCTCTCCCTGAAGCGATCCCTTGAGCCTGTCTATATCGGCCAGAATGGCCTCGAAGCGGTGCAGCACTTCCTCGCCGTCGGCGGTGAGGGAGAAGCTGCCGTCGCCCCGGTTTATGAGCCGGCTTTTCAGCTCGGATTCAAGCGCGGCCAGGCGGCTGGAAATGGCCGGCTGTGTGGTGTTCAGCTCCTCGGCGGTGCGCCCGAAATGGCGGTTCCGCGCGAGCGCGACAAAGGTTTTCATGTCCAGGGTGCGCATGAAACCACCATATAAACGCGCTTTCGAGGATGTATAGGGGATTTGCCGGCCCCTGCGCCTTCCAGGGGGAAAAGGCCAGGAGCGACTCATCGCGCTGTCCAACTGGTTTACGGTTTGGTTAACACGATGATTCAAACTTTATTGTCGACTCTCGGATAGATGTTGCGGCTTGTCGTGTTTCGTTGGGGCGCTCACGGCGTCCTCGTCCTGTCCTTGTGTCGCCGAAGGTCGCCATGCGTTCTCTCGCGTTAACCCTTGTCGGTCTCGTCAGCCTTGGCATTGCCGGCTGCACGGGAACGTCCAACCTCGAAACGGCCCTCCAGATCTCCAAGCCCTCCATGGAGACGACGGCCTCCGTGGTGCGGCCGAATGTGGCGGTCCCCGATGTTCCGGTGGGAGAGAGCGCTTCGGAGTATGCGACGGATGCGGGCATGACGGCGATTGCCGAGCCGGATCGCCTGCCGGCGCCCGCCTTCGAAAAAGTCGCTATGGTGACGCCGCCAAAACCCACACTGCGGCCTTCCGCGCCGCGTCGAGGGCAGGTCTACCGCAGCCGCTTCAGCGATGCCAAGCCGGTGAGCTTCGGCAAGGTCACGCCCAAGCATCACGCCGTGCACGGCGTGGATGTTTCGCGCTGGCAGGGTGAAATCAACTGGTCGAAGCTGCGCGAGCACGGCGCGAACTTCGCCTATATCAAGGCTACCGACGGCATCGATCACATGGATCCGATGTTCCGCAAGAACTGGGACGGCGCCCATCGGGCGGGTATCCGGCGCGGGGCCTATCACTTCTTCTTCTGGTGCCGCCGGGCCTCGGACCAGGCGGAATGGTTCATCCGCAACGTGCCGAAGGTGAAGGGTGCCCTGCCGCCGGTTCTCGATGTGGAGTGGAACCATCAGTCGAGCTGTAAGTGGCGTCCCTCCCGCGCGGAGATCATCGAGAAGATGCAGGTCTTCCTCGACCGTTTGGAGCGCCATTACGGCCAGCGGCCAATCATCTATACCGCGCCCGATTTCTACGCCGACAATCTGAAGGGCGCATTCCCGAACCATCCCTTCTGGCTGCGCTCGGTGGCGGCCCACCCCTCCAAGGTCTATCCGGGCCGCAACTGGGTGTTCTGGCAATATTCGGGGTCGGGTCTTTCCAAGGGCGTGGACGGGCGCATCGATCTCAACGTATTCGCCGGCGACGAGCAGGAATGGTGGCATTGGCTCGGCAAGACGGGTGGGTGAGGGGCGAGACAAAACGCCTTCATCTACAGGAACCCAGGGCTTGTAGTGGATATCAATGCTGCGCCTTGGACCGGTGTGCCCTGGTTCCAGCGGGTTGGTAGGCGGAACCTGCTTAGAAATCGATTGGATGTTGAGTATGATGGGCGGACATCGCATGCGCACCCCGTTTTTTGCAGCGATGCTCACCATGTTCACTATGGGAGCGCCTGCGCAGGAGTGCTGTGATCCGGCAGGGCCATTTCGCAAGGGCGAAGCCTATGCGGACCAGCCGGCCACCTGCAAAACCATTGCTGACTGGATAGAGCGCGCGCCGGCCTATGATGGGCGCATAACCATGACGACCCAAGGACCGCTGTCAGCGGTCGAGACGGACGGTACGCTCGCCTATCTCGTGATGTGCGAGGCGCCCGGCGTGCAGGTGTTGTGCGTGACCTATTCCACCAACGGCATGCAGCCCGGCGATGTCGTCCTTTTTGCGGGTGGCTATTCGCGTGTGGATGAAACCAGAGTGATGCTCGATCCCTGCCTTGCTCGCGCGGAGTAGGAGAAGGCCCCAATTACTGCATCTTCTTACGCGGCCTCGCATGAATGCCGGGCGAGAAGGTTGTTACTCCTGGTGTTGATCAACTCTCCGGGCTTGGGATTTCTTCCGCCGGTTCGTAGGCGCGATCCACCAGGCTCAGAAGGCTGCCGTTTCCAAACCAGTGCTCAGCCCGCCAGCCGGCTTGAACCGCTGCCTCGACATTCGCTTTCGTATCGTCCACCAGCAGAATGTTTGCTGGCGCAAAGCCGCTCAGCCTGGAAGCGGCTTCGAAAAACGCCGGCTGGGGTTTGCGGGCACCGATCTTTGCCGAGTAGATGATGCCGTCGACATGCTTCTCAAGCGCAAGCCGTTCCATCAGGTGTTCGGCACGCATGTGTTCCTGATTGGTGGCGAGGAAGATGTGTGTGTCGCGCCGGCGAAGCTCGTCGCATTCCTGAAGCAGGGATTCGTCTATGCGGGAATCCCTTGAAAACCAATAATCAATGAGCTCTATGGCCGTCAGGCCTGGTGCGAGAAGCGGCAGGCAGGCTTCGACTGTGTCGAGAAGATTTTTCCTGCCCGACACGATGTCTTCCCAATGTGGGGCAAAGAAGACGGAGCTTAGTTTCTCAAGTGGTATGCCGAGATCACGCTCAATATCCGTCGCCCATGAACGGCCGTCTTCCGGTCGGCCATTGATCAGGACGCCATCGACATCCAGCATCAGGCAGCGCTTCATTTCGGGTTGCTCCAAACAGGATCAAAATCGACATGTTGCCCTGGGTGGGGCATCTCCAGACAGACAAAACGTGCCGGGAGGTCTTTTGCAAGAGCCGGAGCCGGCATCACCGGCGAGAGTTCAGGATGATGGTGGCTGTCTGAATTAGAGCATTTTGCAGTCAGGTGGAATCACCTGACGTCTGCGTAAATGCGGAAAAACAAAGAGATAGATCGGTTCAGGGTTTCCGTGAAACGGTGAACCCATCTAGAAAGCCCGGGCCTTTCGACCCGGGCTTTATCGTCTCTTATCCGTTCAAGGGATGAGCTTCGACAAAAGCCTCAGCTGCACCCGCTTGTGGCGCCGCAGGTGTCGCACTTTTCGCAGGTGCCGTTGCGCACCATCGTGAAGTTCTGGCACTCCGAGCACATGTTGCCGGTGTAGCCCTGCATGATCGCCTGCTGGCGGCGGTGGCTCTCGACCTTCTTGGCGTCGGCTGCCTCCTGGGCGGCCTCATCCGTGAAGAGCGCCTCGGTCACGTCTTCCTGCGCCACTTCCTCAGCAAGCTCGCGGGCGCGCTCCTCATAGTCGCGGCGGAAGGCCGTCGCTTCTTCCTGGAGGCCGGCCACAGCCGGCTTCAGCGCATGGACGGTCGCGCCGGAGGAAACCGCACGCACGGCAGGCGCGCTGCCTTCGCCCTTCGGCTCGCTGGTCTTGCCGGAGACCACCTTGAAGGGGGTGGCGCCGCGCGTCAGGCCCTTGGAGAAGGGAAGGGCCTTGCCTTCGTTGATGCCGCGACCGAGTGCGGTGTTGGTGAAGTCGGAGGTGTCCACATGGGCGAGGTCCGAACGGCCCAGATAGGAAACGGCGAGCTCGCGGAACACATAGTCGAGGATCGACGTGGCATTCTTGATGGCGTCATTGCCCTGGACCATGCCGGCCGGCTCGAACTTGGTGAAGGTGAAGGCCTCCACATATTCCTCGAGCGGCACGCCATATTGCAGGCCGAGCGAGATGGCGATGGCGAAATTGTTCATCATGGCGCGGAAGGCAGCGCCTTCCTTGTGCATGTCGATGAAAATCTCGCCGAGGCGACCATCGTCGAATTCGCCGGTGCGAAGATAGACCTTGTGCCCGCCTACGACCGCCTTCTGGGTGTAGCCCTTGCGGCGGTTGGGCAGTTTCTCGCGCTCGCGCACCACCTTTTCGATGACACGTTCGACAATCTTCTCGGTGACGATTGCCGCCTGCGCTGCCGTGGGAGCTGCGACCAGTTCCTCGACCAGATCGTCGGCTTCTTCCTCGTCGTCCGACAGGAGGGACGCGTTCAGCGGCTGCGAGAGCTTGGAGCCGTCGCGGTAGAGGGCGTTGGCCTTCAGCGCGAGCTTCCAGGACAGCATATAGGCTTCCTTGCAGTCCTCCACTGTCGCGTCATTGGGCATGTTGATCGTCTTGGAGATGGCGCCCGAGATGAAAGGCTGGGCCGCCGCCATCATACGGATATGGCTCTCCACCGACAGGTAGCGCTTGCCGATCTTGCCGCACGGATTGGCGCAATCAAAGACGGGCAGGTGCTCTTCCTTGAGATGCGGCGCCTCCTCGAGCGTCATCGCGCCGCAGATGTGGATGTTCGCGGCCTCGATCTCCTTCTTCGTGAAGCCGAGGGCCGGCAGCATCTCGAAGGAGAAATCGTCGAGCTGTTCCTGCGTGAAGCCGAGCGCGGTCTTGCAGAATTCCTCGCCGAGCGTCCACTTGTTGAAGGCGAACTTGATATCGAAAGCCGATTTCAGAGCGGTATTGAGGGCGGCAACCTTCTCGTCGTCGAAGCCCTTGGCCTTCAGCGTCGAGGGATTGATGCCGGGCGCCTGGTCGAGATTGCCATGGCCAACCGCATAGGCCTCGATCTCGGCGATCTGGGCCTCGGAATAGCCGAGCGTGCGCAGGGCTTCCGGCACGGCGCGGTTGATGATCTTGAAGTAGCCGCCGCCGGCCAGCTTCTTGAACTTCACCAGAGCGAAGTCGGGCTCGATGCCTGTGGTGTCGCAATCCATGACGAGGCCGATCGTGCCGGTGGGCGCGATGACGGTCGACTGGGCATTGCGATAGCCGTTCTTCTCGCCGAGTTCGAGCGCCCGGTCCCAGGCGCGCTTGGCGTGCTCGATGAGGGCGGGCTGCGGACAGTCTTCCGCCTTCAGCGGCACGGGATCGACGGAAAGGCCCTCATAGCCCTCGCTCAAGCCATGGGCGGCGCGGCGATGATTGCGGATGACGCGCAGCATGTGCCCGGCATTGCGCTCGTAATCCTGGAATGCGCCGAGCTCACCCGCCATCTCCGCGGAGGTGGCATAGGAAACGCCGGTCATGATGGCCGTCAGTGCGCCGCAGATGGCGCGGCCTTCGGCTGAATCGTAGGGAATGCCCGAGGTCATCAGCAGGCCGCCAATATTGGCATAGCCGAGGCCGAGCGTGCGGTATTCGTAGGAAAGACGCGCGATTTCCTTGGACGGGAACTGCGCCATCATCACTGAAATTTCCAGAACCACCGTCCACAGGCGCACCGTGTGCTCATAGGCGGCAATGTCGATGGAGCCGTCCTTGTTGCGGTACTGGAGAAGGTTCATGGAGGCCAGGTTGCAGGCCGTAT
The DNA here is from genome assembly GCF_000300515.1 of Nitratireductor indicus C115. Taxonomy (GTDB): domain Bacteria; phylum Pseudomonadota; class Alphaproteobacteria; order Rhizobiales; family Rhizobiaceae; genus Nitratireductor; species Nitratireductor indicus. The sequence continues at coordinate 369,926 of NZ_AMSI01000002.1, read as the reverse complement.
CGTCCAGGAACATGTATTCCGAGCACGGATTGGAGGCGCGAATCGGACCGGCGGCCGGCGAAGTGTGCCAGTCGTTCATCGTGCTGTTGAAATGGAGGCCGGGATCGGCGGAGGCCCAGGCGGCATAGCCGATCTTCTCCCAAAGGTCGCGCGCCTTCAGCGTGCGGGCAACCTTGCCGTCGATGCGATTGATCAGGCTCCAGTCGCCATCGGTCTCCACAGCGCGCAGGAAGTCGTCCTTCAAGGAGACGGAATTGTTCGAGTTCTGGCCGGACACCGTCAGATAGGCTTCCGAATCCCAGTCCGTGTCATAGGTCTTGAACTCGATATCGGTGTAGCCCTGGCGCGCGAACTGGATCACACGCTTGACGTAGTTCTCGGGAACCGCATTGCGCTTGGCCGCGCGGACCTCGCGCTTGAGGGCAGGGTTCTTGGCCGGGTCGAAGCAGTCGCCATTGTCGCCTTCGCAATTGACGCAGGCCTTCATGATGGCTTCGAGGTGCTTCTTGACGATCTTGGAGCCGGTGACGAGAGCGGCAACCTTCTGCTCTTCCTTCACCTTCCAGTCGATATAGGCCTCGATATCGGGATGGTCGATGTCGACGACGACCATCTTGGCCGCGCGGCGCGTCGTGCCGCCGGACTTGATGGCGCCGGCTGCCCGGTCGCCGATCTTGAGGAACGACATCAGGCCGGAAGACTTGCCACCGCCGGAGAGTTTTTCACCTTCGCCGCGCAGATGCGAGAAGTTGGAGCCGGTGCCGGAGCCATATTTGAACAGACGCGCCTCGCGAACCCAAAGGTCCATGATGCCGCCTTCATTCACCAGATCGTCGCCGACGGACTGGATGAAGCAGGCATGGGGCTGCGGGTGCTCATAGGCCGATTTGGATTTGGTGAGCTTGCCGGTGAAGGGGTCGACATAATGATGGCCCTGGCCGGGACCGTCGATGCCATAGGCCCAGTGCAGGCCGGTGTTGAACCATTGCGGGGAGTTGGGCGCCACGCGCTGGGTGGCGAGCATATAGCACAATTCGTCCATGAAAGCCTGCGCATCGGCTTCCGAATTGAAATATCCACCCTTCCAGCCCCAGTAAGTCCAGGTGCCGGCAAGACGGTTGAAGACCTGCGCAGCGCTCGTCTCGGAGCCATAGCGCTCATCTTCGGGAAGTGCCTTCAGCGCATCCTCATCGGCCACAGACCGCCACAGGAAAGAGGGGACGTCGTTTTCTTCGACCTTCTTCAGGCGCGCAGGAACGCCGGCCTTGCGGAAATATTTCTGCGCCAGAATGTCGCTCGCTACCTGAGAGAACTGCGCAGGCACGTCGATGTTTTCCAGCCGGAAGACGATGGAGCCATCCGGGTTCTTGATTTCGCTGGTGGCCTTGCGGAAGGCAATCTCCGCATAAGGGCTCTTACCTTCCTTCGTGAAGCGACGTTCGATGCGCATTTCGTCCTCTTTGCCCCCGTCCTAAATATAGTACCCGCGCCGACAAATGCCTCATCACATTTTGCCGGGCGAAGCTCCTGGTCCGCCGACTGCCGCCAATACCCGAAGCGGCTCTCCGTTCTTGAAGGTTGGTGCCTTGCGCGCAACCGCGTTTTCGGACCGCCAAAGCCATTGTTCCGCATGGCGCAGAACCGCCCCCAACCTGACGCAACAAGCGATCATGCTGCGACATAACACCCGCACTATCTAGTATGAAAGCATACCTGGATACACTAAATGTAGTGTTAACAGCTTTCTTAACAAGAGCCAGCACGCAGCTCTCACCTGCTTGCCTCAAGGCGCAAAAATCCCCAGGTCTGACCCCGTGCAAACGTCGGGCAAACCTCAGGAAAACGCAACACAATCCGGAAAATCGGCCAACTCGGTAAGCAGCCAACCACGCCGTGAGACGCAGACTAGATTTTCATAAAAGGCGACTCGTGGCGGGCCGTCAAGCAGTCGTTTCCGGATATCGGCAAACCGCTAGATGTTGTGTGTGAGTATGTGAATACTGGGGAAGTCGGTTGTCGGTGCTTGCTTCTGCGGGAAGCCTTGATTTCCGGGGCTTGCGAGAAGGCGGCTAATTTTCTTTCGCATGGGCCTGCTGGTCTTCGCGCCCCGCGATAAAATTTCTACGCGATGCCGAGGGGGCACAGTCGCCAGCCTTTGTCAGGCAATGAAATCCAGGAACAGGAAAATGCCAGCCGACAGGACCGCCGCGGCAGGAACCGTTGTTACCCAGGCAGCAACGATGGTGCGGACATGGACGCGGCGCACGAGCTTGCGCCTTGCGATTTCCTCGCGGGAGGTGGTTTGCATTTCCAGCTCCTCTTCATCGGCCTCGCCATTGCCGTTCCTCTTGAACTCGATGCCCTTGCGCTCGAGATAGGCGCGACGGCGCTTGGAATGGGCGGTGTACCATTCGCGGAAGAAGCCGACGCCGAAAATCGCGCCGACGGCCGTATGGGTGGAACTGATCGGAAGGCCGAGGCCTGAAGCGATGATCACGGTGATGGCCGCCGACAGCGCAACGCAGAAAGCGCGCATCGGGTTGAGCTTGGTGATCTGCTCGCCAACCATGCGGATAAGCTTGGGGCCGAACAGAACGAGCCCCAGGGAAATGCCCGCGGCACCGATGATCATCACCCAAAGCGGAATTGCAACGGTCGCATCGACCGTGTGTTGCTGGGCGGTGAAAACAATTGCCGCGAGCGGTCCGACGGCATTGGCGACGTCATTTGCGCCATGGGCAAAGGAGAGCAGGGCGGCTGAAATGACCAGCGGCAAATGAAACAGCCGGCGCAGGGACTGGTTGCGGTTCTCCATCCCTTCGGACTGACGGCGCACAAGCACATGCGCTCCGATCCAGCTGACGGCGAAGACACCGAGCCCGATCAATAGCGCGTCGGACTGGCGGATCTTCATGAGATGGTTCAACCCCTTCGTCGCCAGATAAGAGGCGAAGGCGCCGGCCATGACGGCGATCAGAACGGGCACCCAGCGGCGCGCCGCAGTGATCTTGTCGTCCTGGTAGATGATCGCGGTCTTGATGAAGGCGAGGAAGATGGCCGCAACGATACCGCCGATTACCGGGGAAACAACCCAGCTTGCCGCGATCTGCGCCATGGTGTGCCAATCGACAGAAGAGATGCCGGCTGCCGCCACGCCCGCTCCCACGACGCCGCCCACCACCGAGTGGGTGGTGGAAACCGGAGCCCCGATCCAGGTGGCAAGATTGATCCAGAGCGCCGAGGAGATGAGGGCGGCCATCATGGCGCGCACGAAGGCTTCCGGCGTTCCCACCGCAGCCGGGTCGATGATGCCCTTTGAAATGGTGCTTACCACGTCGCCGCCGGCGATGAGCGCGCCGGCCGTTTCAAAGACGGCTGCGATAAGAAGAGCTCCGCCCAGTGTCATCGCCTTGGCGCCGACCGCAGGGCCGACATTGTTGGCCACGTCATTGGCGCCGATGTTGAGCGCCATGTAGGCGCCGATGGCCGCCGCAGCGACGATGATGATGGCACCCGGCTCGCCAAACGTGTATGTGCCGGCGAAAATGGCGGCGAGGGCGAGAAAGAGAAGCGCCAGACCGGGCGCCACGAGGCCACGCGCGACGGTGCTTGTGGCTTCCTCGACATGGACGAGTTTGTCCAGATCCTTGTCGAGCGTCTGCTTGCGCGGGGTCGTGGCGGTTTCGGTCATGCCAAATCCAGTGTTCGAGCCAAGCGATCCCCAAGGATTGCGCATGGCATCACGCCCGGTCCGGGCCGATTGGGAACGGGTTAGGAGACAACGGCCTCAACGGCAAGCCGGCACGGGCCATGGAACGCCTTCAGGCAGCAATTTCCCGTGGATTGTCGGCGAAGCGCAGCAGCATTTCCGCCAGATCGGGCTCATCGACCAGCCGCGCGGCATCGCGGGCCGAGAACCAGCGGCGGGTGCGCTTCTTCCGTTCCGGCCATTTGTTGAGCTCACGCGTCACCCGAAGAGGGATGATCGCGACCTCGCAGCGCCATTCGACACCGGAACCGCGAAGCTTCTTGTAATAAAAGCGACCGATTTCGGTGTCCGCCGCCACACCCTCTATACCGGCTTCCTCGACCGCTTCTCGCTGTGCGGTCTGCCCCAGGCGCTCAGGCCCCTCGGGCCAGCCCTTCGGCAGCACCCAGCGGCCCGTGTCGCGGCTCGTCACAAGCATGATTTCCAGGGAGCCGTCCTTTGCGGATGTACGCCATGGCAGGGCTGCGGCCTGAACGCGGCGTGGATTGCCGCCGAACAGACGCCGGACCCTTTCGGTCAACCGCATGCGTGTGCAGTGACTGATAATCACACTTCTCCTTCTTCCCGGCTTCATATCCGGGATTCACAACAGGCCCCTTGGTTCCGAATAGACTGCTTACGCGATTACCCGAAGCGGATTTGCATCGCAGCATGGGCGGCGATTCTACAAACGCTCAAACCCTGAGTGACAGAGATAATCGATCTTGGCGAATAATCAACCGCATTGCCGCATGCGGGCGCGCGGCCATGCATATCCGCGCGCTTATGCGCGGATACTTAAAAGGGGTCTCTTATCTTCCGGCGTCAGAAGGCCGTAGGAGCCCAGGGGAGCCCTTGGGAGGTCGTCTGCTCAGTCCGGCTGGCCGTCGGCGATGGGCTTCTGATAGGAAAAGCCCATATCCCAGGGAAAATAAATCCAGGTGTCCTGTGAGACTTCGGTGACGAAGGTGTCGACCAGCGGGCGCCCCTTGGGCTTTGCGTAGACCGTTGCGAAATGCGCGCGCGGCATCATGGCACGCACGATTGCCGCCGTCTTGCCCGTGTCGGTCAGGTCATCGACGATGAGGACATCCGCACCGTCATTTTCCATCAGCGAGGGGTGGACTTCCTTCAATATCCTGAGATCGCCCTGTTCGGTGTAATCGTGGTAGGAGGCGACGCAGACTGTCTCGATGAGGCGGATGTCGAGTTCGCGCGCAATGACCGCAGCTGGAACAAGCCCGCCACGCGTGATGCAGACGATGGCTTTCCATTGCCCGTTCACGCCGGAGAGGCGCCAGGCGAGCGCGCGCGCATCGCGGTGGAACTGATCCCAGGAGACGGGAAAGGCTTTTTCGGGAAGAGACATTGTCCATGCACTCCACTGAGCGCTTTTGAGGCGCGGAAAACAGAATGCGCGGGGGATTAGCCGGAAATTGCGGTTCCGTGCAAGCCCGATGCCGGTTTTCCGGCACTTTCCACGCATTTTCCCGCAGGAGCGCCCTTCCATCAATGAAATATGGCGCTCCCTATATCACCTCTGCCGGTTCGACGCCTGATCCTAATGCGACAGAAGGGTCGGGATCGTCATGGACTGAAGCAGGGTGCGGGTGGCACCGCCGAAAACGAATTCCTTGAGGCGCGAGCGCCCGAACGCTCCCATGACCAGCAGGTCAGCGCCTGTATCGGCAATGCGATTGTCGATCACCTCGCCATGCGCAACGCCGCCCGAATTCTCGATCTTTATCGTGACCTCAATGTCATGGCGGGCAAGTGCTGCGGCAATGGCCGTTCCTGCCATTTCTGCGTCGCGACGGGGTGTGTCCTGAGGATCGACACAAAGAACCTCCACGCTCTCGGCCTCCTTCATGAAGGGCAGGGCATCGAAGGCCGCGCGAGTGGCCTGCTTGCTGCCGTTCCAGGCAAGGATGATCTTCTTGAAGCTCGCCGCCCGTTCCTTGCGCACATAGGGTACCAGGAGGAGCGGGCGCCCGGTTTCGAAAAGCAGTGCCTCGATATTGGCGATCATGCCGGAACTTGCATCGGGATCCGTCTGCTGTGCGACAACGAGATCGGCGCTGCGCGCGCTTTCGATGCCGGAAACGGCGGAATCTCCCGAAACGCTGTCAAAACCGCGCCATTCATTGGCCACACCCTCAATTCGCGCGCGTTCCTCGAAAAGGGCGCGGATGACGGTGTGGCGGCGGCTGGTCTCCTCCTGCATGTCGACGCTGAAATCGACGACCGGCCCGCCCATCGGAGAGGCGATTACCATGGGCAATGCCTCGGCGTGGAGGCCGATGACGTGGCTGTCGTGGCGCGAGGCCAGGGGTAGTGCGAGATCGAGGACGCGGCCGGCGTCGGCTTCGCTCTGCAGAATGGCGAGGATGGTCTTGTAGGTCATTTCAGACTCCCTGATCTCGTCTCGCATCGGCTCCGGGGCGTTGCCCGCCCGGCCATGCGCCACTGGACAATATAGCACGATCCTGTCTGTCCCGGAGGACGCGCGGCGCCCGATCAGGGCGTTGCGGTCACTATAGGGCGGCGTGGATTGCGCGACTTGAGCCAGATCAATTGACGGACGGTTCCTGCGGTTGCATCGACGCGAGCATATTTTCGACTGCTTCGGTTGCGGCGGCCAAAGCTTCCTGAGAGCGAGACCGAATGATGATCTCCGTCCAGAAGCCGTTATCGCTGTATTGGGGATAGGAACCGATGATCGTATCGGGGTGGGCTTTCTGAACCTCGCCGAGCGGGCCACCGATAGTGCCTTCGGGAAGCGGAGAGGGGACGGAACGCGTGCTCAGTTTCGTGCCGGTTTGAAGTGTCGGTATCACATTGTCGAGCATGGCCTGAAAGATGGATGGAACGCCAGCCATCACATAGACGTTGGCAATATGGAAGCCGGGCGCGATCGAGATCGGATTGTCGATGTGAGTTGCGCCTTCTGGCATCCGCGCCATGCGTTTGCGGGCCTCGGTGAATTCGATGCCGCGTTTGGCGTAATGGGCTTCCAGAAGACGATAGGCCTTGTCGTCGTAACCGCAAGGGAGGCCGAGCGCAAAGGCTATGGAATCTGCGGTGATGTCGTCATGCGTGGGGCCGATACCGCCGGTCGTGAACACATAGGTGTTGCGCGAACGCAGCGCATTGACGGCGTCGGCAATTGCCTCACGGTCGTCGGACACGACGCGGACCTCCTTGAGATCAATGCCAACGGCCGTCAGCATGTCGGCAAGATGGCCGATATTCTTGTCCTTGGTGCGGCCTGAAAGGATTTCATCGCCGATAACGATCATGCCGGCGGTCACGATGTCTGTCATGTGTTTCATTCCTAGTTGCTGGCACACAGATAGATGGCCTGCCGCAGGCGCACAATAGAGCCTCAAGTATCCGAAACGGCGTTGAGCGAAGGGCGCTCAATCGCCTTGCTTTCCGCATTCGTTGCATGGCTTCAGACCTTCAGCCTGCGGGAATGCCTGTCTTCAAATGGTGAACAGTGTGTCGGGAACTTGGCTGTTTTTTGTGAACTCTGAGATGGCTACATTCCGGCACGGAAACTGCCGGGGCCGCCGGCTTATCGAAACGGTCTTGCCGCAGGGCGATCTTTAAAATTCAGGAACCTGGAGTGATACGAATGACCAAGATTCTCGTTCTCTACTATTCGAGCTGGGGCCATATGGAAGCGATGGCCAAGGCTGCGGCCGAAGGCGCGCGTGCCGCCGGTGCCGATGTTACGATCAAGCGGGTTCCCGAGCTGGTGCCCGAAGAGGTCGCCAAGAAGGCGCATTATAAGCTCGATCAGGAGGCGCCGATTGCCGAGCCGCTGGAGCTGGCAGATTATGACGGCTTCATTTTCGGTGTTTCAACGCGCTACGGCATGATGGCCTCGCAGATCAAGAATTTCCTCGACCAGACAGGGCCTCTCTGGGCTGAAGGAAAGCTGATCGACAAGCCGGCCACGGTGATGGTGTCGACCGCAACCCAGCATGGCGGCGCAGAAGTCGCGCTCATTTCCACGCAGACCGCGCTTCAGCATCACGGAATGTTGATCGTGCCCTTATCCTACGCTTACCAGGATCAGATGGGCAACGATACGGTGCGTGGCGGAGCTCCCTACGGTATGACCACAACCACCAATGGCGATGGTTCCCGCATGCCTTCCAATCAGGAACTTGAAGGCGCGCGCTTCCAGGGCAAGCGTCTTGCGGAAATCACGGCGAAACTTTCCCGCTGAAGTCATTTGCATATGCAATGAAATTGAAACGGGTGGTTGCAACCACCCGTTTTCCATTCTGAACATACGTATTTTTGCAGGAACATGCGTATCGCGCTTGATCGCGGGGATTTCTCTCGCTAGTCGTTGTGCCCGAGCGGACGTGGCGAAACTGGTAGACGCAAGGGACTTAAAATTCCTCGATCCTAGATCATGCGGGTTCGATTCCCGCCGTCCGCACCATTTTTGCCCTCGCCAATCCATCCTATGTTATTGATTTTATTTGGTAAATTGACTTGATCAATTTTTGCCATTGCGGAGTTTCTGAATTTCGCGATACAAACTGAGATACATTTTGGGTGACTTTCATGTATTTCAGGTGGTTGAATGGCGAAGCGCTCTGGGGGCGGATCAGCGGGTAAACCAGACCGTTTTCTGTATTTGAGAGACGGTACCTACTATTACATGCGGCGCGTCCCGGCGCGCTTGCAACTGGTTGACGAACGCTCGCCGTCAATACGGCAATCTCTGAAAACCGGTGACCTGGCGCTTGCCCGCGCGAAGCGCGATCTGCTCGAAGAGGCGGACAATGCCTTGTGGGCATCGCTGCTGCTCGATGCGCCGAGGGATACCGCCAGGGCGCGTTATCAGGCGGCGGTCAAGCGTGTCGAGGCCTTGGGCTTCACATTCAGGTCCGGGGCCGCCCTCGGGAAGTCTGCTTCTCTCGATGATATCATCGCGCGTCTTGAAACCATCGAAAACGGAAGTCTTTCACGAGAAGCAAGCAAGGCTGTTGTCGGTGCCGTTCCGCTCCCGACCGTGACTGTTTCCAAGGCCTTCGAGATATATGTCGATGAGATCGTCGCCGATGAGCTGGTCAACAAAAGCCAGAATCAGAGAGCGCAATGGAAGAAGGTGAAGCGGCGGGCGGTCAACAATTTCGTCGATCTGGTCGGCGACAAGGAAATGACCGAAATCACGCGAGAAGATGCGCAACGGTTCTATCGTTTCTGGTTGGAGAAAGTTGCCCCAAAGGGCAGAAAAGCTACGCATTCCGCGTCTTCTGGCAACCGTGATCTCGGCAATCTGCGGGTGCTCTACGAAGCCTATTTCACCCATATGGGCGAAACCGATCGCTTCAATCCATTCAGCAAGCTGAATTTTCACGAGAAGAAGAAACGCATTCGTCCGCCTTTCAGTGTCGAGTGGATCGTCGGGACCATCCTCAAGCCCGGCGCCATGCAGACGATGAATGACGAGGCGCGCGGCGTTGCGCTGGCCCTGATCGAAACAGGCGCGCGGCCCAGCGAAATCGCAAACTTGACGAAGCAGAGCATCCATATTGACGCCGATATTCCCCACCTCTCGATTGAGCCGCGTGTGGACCCGGAGGATCCGCGCGAGATCAAGACGGCGTCGTCTGAGCGAAAGTTGCCTCTTATCGGCGTTGCGCTGGAGGTGTTCAGCAGATTTCCGGAAGGTTTTCCGCGCTATCGGAATCGGGAAAACGACCTTTCGGCTACGCTCAATAAATATTTTCGGGAGAACGGGCTCTTTCCGAGCCGCTCGCACACCATTTATTCGTTCCGGCATTCATTTGAGGATCGAATGAAGATTGCCGGCCTGGACCCTGAATTGCGCATGATCCTGATGGGGCATACGATCGACAGGCCGCGCTATGGCGCAGGCGGGACAATGGAATGGCGGCAGAATGAGCTCAAGAAGATCGCGCTGCCGTTTGATCCCGCGATTGTTTGACCCGTTCCATGGCGGCAGCAAGGATGGCTTCCTCCTCCTTGAGCCGCTCCAACTCAGACTGCAGGCGCTTCCAGAGAGGGATGAGCAGGGGAGCATCCGGGCCGGCCGTTGCCATGACGCCGGCAAGCGTATCAATGGCGCGCTCGACGCGGGCAGCCGTAATCGGTTTTTTGCGTGTCCGGGCCATGGTCATTCGACCTCGACTGTTTCACCTGTAACCAAGCGAAACAGCCTTTCGCAATCGTCCTTCATACCAGCGCCCTCCGGTCAACATTGGGTGCTTTTTGGCAGTCTGGGCAGATGTGCAGATAGCCCTGCTTGTCAGGCTTCTTGCCAGCCACGCGCGGCGCCTGGCCGAACAGGTCGGATGTGTCGTCTCCGGTTCCTGCATCGACTTTCGCCTTGACGATGCGCCAGCCGGCCGTGCGGGCATCGGAGATCATCACGTCGAAATCCTCGGCCTCGTAGGTGTTCGGATAGCTGGCCGGGCAGTGGTCGCAGCAGACCTGCAGGCGGCTTTTGTGGCGGGTGATGCTCATTGGATTGGCTCCAGCGGCGGCAGCTCGAAGATGTCGCGCGCATTGTCGACGGCATCGGGGATGAGCGCCAAGAGCGCGGAGCGAACCTCGGCATGGGCCTCGGGTCTGATGTTCGACATCGCGATGCCGGCGACGCCGGTCAGGAGACCGATCAACAGTGCTTCGAACTGGCCATTAGGATCGGCAGCCATGCGTACATACTGGGGCGCGCTCATGACTTCGCTGCCGTAATAAGCAATTTGCACCCGCGCGAGATCCGCCAAGGCATCACACGGGTTCTGTGGATCAAAGGGGCGACGGTCAGCCATCGGAACGCTCCTCATATGATTTGCGAGCGCGTTGGCGAAATCGGTCCTTCACGTGCTCGGGGTGGTTTTCCCAGCGATCCAGGTCACGGCCAAGCTTGTCGCCGGTCGAGCGGTTTCCCTTCGTGTCGCACTCGGCGATCCACCGGAGGTTTTCCAGTTCATCCTGATAGAAAAGGATGATGGCTTGGGCTTCGATGATGGCGCTGTTCTGCTCGCTTGTAGGGCGTGCAGTAGTTGCGGTGGTGCTGGAAGAAGTCATATTTGTGTGCCGATCAGGAGCGGTTGGACGGTTCCATCGGGGAAGACGGCATCCAGTGGAATGTCAGCGGTAGGCTCGTCGCCGTTCCATCCTTGCGGCCATGTTCTGGCCGAGATCAGTTCGCGGATGCGCGCCTCCTCCTCAGCGCTGAGAAGGTCGATCGTCGGTCGATCGATATGCTTTGCAAATCGATTGATGGTCCACTGGATCGAAAGAACGGTATCGAGACCTTTTAGCCGCGCATCGAGTGTGATCGGTCCCATGCGTTGCGGATTTGCGGCGATAGAACCATCTTTCAACCGTTCGGCGCCGGGCTTGCGCAGCCGGTTTTCAGGAAGACGAAGGCGACGATAGAGCGGCTTAAGCCATTTCAGCGGTGCCAGGTATTCCCATTGCGGCATTGCCACGATGGTATCGAGCGCCAGATCCTTCGATGCAAGCGGACAGCCGGCGCAGCCAGTGCGCGCGTTCTTTTCCTCCGCCTCATCGCCTCCATAAGCATCGGCGATCACTGCAGTTGCCCAACCGCCATAGTCCTTCATCGGTGCGTAGATGCGAAGCCAGTCCCACACGTTGCAGACACGCCAATGAAGTAGTGGAGCTAGCGTCGCGATTCGTCCCCGTATGCCCTTTGCGTTCGGCAATATCTGCTGATACCAGCCTTGACCGCACTCAGCGCCATCCTTGCCGCAGGACATGACGATGCGGCTATCTCGAACGGCGCTCTCGCCCTGCCGCACTCCTGTGAGCATAAGAATATTGCCGGGAAGGTCGGCGAGCCGCGCTTCCAAAGCAGCAGCCATGGGGTCAATTTTGATCTGACGGGTGCACCAGCGAAGCGTGTTGTTGTTTGGGGGCGGAACGCCTCGGCCGAGAATGTAAACCAGGAATCGCTTGTCCAGCGGAGCCATGACTACTTCAACGCGGATCCCGCGTTCGCGAAGCTGCTCCATGATCTGTAAAGCGGCGATGGCCAGGGGTGGCAGTTCCTGCCTAGTATCGGCGTAAAATACGGTAAGCGACTTTGGCGGAACGATCCGGCCGACCTCGATCAGATGGACAATCAGTGTCAACAGCGCCGAACTATCCTTCCCGCCCGACCATGCGATCGCCCAATGATCATGCTGCGGCCCATACGCCTGAAGGGATTGCAAGGTCAGTTCGATCGCGTCGTCATAGGCGAGACGCTTCGAGCCTTCAAAGAGCGTTGGCTGCCACATCACATTCCCCAATCGTCTTCTTTGTTGAGAAAGTCGTCGCCGGGGTGCTCGCGGAGGGCGAGGGAGGCGACCCAGGCGGTGACGAGGATCAGGCCGAGCGATATGCCGGCAAAGGCGGCGAGGGCGGTCCACATGGGCGCCTCCAGCCGCTCACGCAGCTGCGCCAATGGCGGTGACAACAAAGCCGATGGCAAAGGCCGTCAGCATCATCGCCACGTCATTGACGCGGGGCCGGGAGAGGAAGGCCAGCATCGGTTCAGGCCGCCCGGCTCTGTTCGCGGGCGTTCGCCAGGTCGCGCGCCTCGATGCCGTAGCGGTCGATCTCGGCGGCGGAAAAGCCCATCAGGGATAAGGCGTCCTTGTCCACCGTGCGGCCACCGCCGGCGATGTGCAGCATGGCATCGGCCATGCGCGAAACCGGATCGGGTTCGACAAGGGCAGGCGTTGCGGGCTTTCCGCCCACGGTGCTTTGAAACGTGATCATGAATTTGCTCCGTTCGGTTGGCCCTCTCAGGTGGGCCGCACCGGGCGGAGACCTCTTGCCCGATGCGGCCCCTGCGGGAGGGGAACGGGCAATAATTATCACGTTGCGTGATTATCTCAACAGAAAAATTCACGTTGCGTGAATATCATGAAACTGATGGATTGCGCTTTATAGGAAATTGTACCTAGAATGTTCCTGTAATGTTCTAGGAGGGCTCGCCTTGGATAACTTGAGGATTCAGACGGATCCGCACTTAAAGCGCATAGCATGCCAGATTTACACTCAGCTCCCCGAGGATAAGAGGGAAGCTCTGCAGGTTCTGGGGTTTGTAAGGCAGCTCGTCTTTTGCTTGGGCGAAGAGTGGGAGACGGTTTCGAGGTCCGCGCCTATATTGCCTTTTTCCCATGATCAGAAAGGTCAGGTAGGGCCTCTAAGAGCCGTGCAGGGAGGCCTGAGCGATCCCCAAGGTAAATCCAATCAAGAGTAGCGCCGGTCTTCATCTGGATTCTGATGGCAACATCTATATCGGGCCGACGAATCCCTTTGAGATAGTTGTTCAGAGCGGGCTGCGACACGCCAATTCGCATTGCGAATTGGGATTGGTTTTCATCAAGCACGCTCATCAGAGCTGCCAGTCGCATTGCGATATCTTTGTTTGAACGTCCACCATCGGCCATGCTTCTTGATGCCATATTCACGGTGTGAAAAAAAATAACGCATGAGGGCTTGTTAAAAATTCACGTAGCGTGATATTTGGGCGTATGACGAACCCTGTGGACATGCTCGTGAACAAGCTCGGTGGCCTTACCAAGGCCGCTCGGACGCTTGGTGTCAGTAATCCAAGCGTCGTTGCAAACTGGCGGTCCAGAGGCCGGATACCCCCCGACAAGGTTCTCGAAGTTGAACGCCTTTCGGGAATTTCGCGACACGAACTGCGGCCTGACATCTTTGGCCCTTCGGTCTCAGACGCTGAGGCTGCCGAATGAGCGCGCTTCCTCAATCCAGTTCCTCCCAGGGCCGTTTCGCGCCACCCCGCGAAGCGGCAACTGCCGTGCCTGCCGGTTTCGGGTCTTGCGTTCCAGCGGGCACGGCTTCTTTTCAAAGGAGTTTCCCATGCAGCGATCATCGGTCACCACCCATCTGCGGCACCACTCGACAATCGTTTTCAACCGGGAGCGGACACTCGTGTCTCCAGGCGCCGCATGGCGCTTCCAGCAGCGCCGCAAGGATGCGGTGCGGCGGCGTGAACGCGAAGCGGAACGCCGCATGGCGTGGTCCAACAATCCTGATAATCCGACGCTTAGCGCGCGGCGGCGTGCCGAGCTGGCATTCGTCAATAGCCGCGTTGCCGATCAACCTGATCGATAGGATTGATAGGATATGGCTGGATCGTGCGCAGTCTCGAGCCTTCGATAAGATCATCAATCCACATCGATATCGCGTCTTCGAGGGGGGCGGCCAGATTATGAGCCGCTGCAGCGTAGTCGCGCCAATTGTCGTTTTGCGTTTCGCGGACCTTATGATCGAGATCGCAAAGGTGCCCTCTAATACCGGCCGCCACGTTGTGCATGGCGCGTTCGGGGAGGTTGATAATGATGCTGGCGACGATCTCGCGAAGCGCGGCAACCTCCCCAGCAAGTTGGACGATCGTCCTTTCGTAGTCGGGTTTTTCATCCGGCATGTTGGCGAATCCTTCTTCGTGTCTCGACAGCACGAATGGAGCATTGGGCCGGTTTCAGCGCAAGCGGAGCCGGCCCAATGAGTCCCGTCCATCTCCAAGCATCCGCCCTCAACGTTCTCCCGCCCGAGAACGCGGCAACTGCCGTGCCTGCCGGTTTCGGGTCTTGCGTTCCGGCGGGCGCGGCTTCTTTCGTTTCCATTCGTCTTTCGCCGGCCATGGCGATCCTGCTTCGCGCGCTTTCTGCCCATGACGGGCATTCGAGCATCGAGCGGTTGATTGCCGACATGGCCGAGGAGCGCGCCCAAGAATGCGGCGTGCGGCGGCCTTTTCGATCTGTCCTCGCGGCCGAGCGCGAGGCGAAGCCTCGCTGGCCTGCGGACGGCACGCCCGAAAAGTCGGGCGGTCTGCGGTCGCAGCCTTGCGGGGCGCAAACCCACAACCGTGAGAGCAGCGTGAAGGGGCCGGAGGGCGTGCCGAGGGGCGCTCTCCGGTCGCCGCCCTGACGGCATGATTTCGCGGGTGTCCGGTCTCTTTTCCATGCCCGCAGACTGACAGCACAAACCCTTTCCCGCCACGGGAAACGACGCCGGGTTTTCCCGGCGCGGGAATTCTTTTGCCCGGAGGAAACCATGGTTCCCAATGCCCAGGTCCGCCACTACCGCATGAAGGCCGCGCAGCGCGACATGATCGCCGCTGCCGGCGGCATCGAGCGCGCATCCGAAATCTGCGGCTATTCCAAATCCACGGTCGGACGCTGGAACCAGGCCGACGGCAAGGAGCTGATGCCGCTCGACGCGCTCTGGGCGCTGGAAGCCGAAACCGCCATGCCGGTAATGACGGGCGCTCTGGCCGAGCTTTCGGGCCGGAGGCTCTCCGATCCGCGCGAAGTGGCCGATGCCGAGGCGGATATCATGCGCGGCTATGCCGAGCTTTGCCGCAAGGCCGGCGACATGATGGCCACCATGGCCGCGGCTCTCGCTGACGGGAAGATCACGCCAGCGGAGGCGCAGGCCTATGACCGGCGTCTCGGAGAGCTTTCCGACATCATCGCCGCCTGCCGCAAGCACGCTGCCGGTGTGCGCCAGGCGGGCGGGTTTTCCGTGGTGGACGGGGGCGCGGCATGAAGCGCTCCATCGAAGAGATGATCGCCTGCCGCAAGGCGCCGCGCGCGCCGGATGGGAAGAGGCGGGGCGTTCGGATGGCCGACCTTGCCGAGCGGGCCTGCCGCTTTCCCATTCGGGAGGTGGCTGGCGGCATACATTTCTGCGCGGCGCCGGTGGAGCCGGAGCGCTGGGCAGCCGGCGGGCAGCATAGCCGATACTGCGCCTTTCACCGCGTCTTCCTCCTCCAGTGCGAAAGCGTGGCGGAGGAAGACGCATGAGCGCGGCCCGAGCCTTCCGGGCGGCGCTGATCGTCGTCTGCTTCTATGCGCTGCTGCTTCTGTGGCTCTCCGCCATCACGCCGGGGGCCGCCTGATGCGCAGCAATCAGCCCAGCCCGAACCTGCGCATGCCCGGATGGGGCCTTGCCGATCGCTTTCCCGATGAAGTGGCTGCGATGGATGTCGAACACAGCAACCCGTTTCACGACGCGGCGCTCAAGCGGGCGCGCGCGGAAAACCGGAAAGGAAACTGCCATGAAACTTGAGACGACAGCCGGCGCGCTCAAGGGCGCGTTATCCCTCATGTCGAAGGTGGTGCCGCGCCGCGCGACCGCGCCGCTGCTCGAAACCGTGCAGTTCGACGGTGCTACCCTCTCCGGCACCAATCTCGACGAGTATCTGTCGGTGCAACTGGCGTGCACGCGGGCGAAGGGCAGGGCGGCTATCCTGCTTCGCCCGCTCGCGGCGCTGGTGCGGCATGTCGGGCGGGATGCAAATATCTCGATCGAGGCCGGGGCGCAGGGGGCGACGCTGATCTTTCCCGGCGGACGCTATGACCTGCCGACCGTCGAATGGGAAGCGCTCGATCCCAGCGGCGAATTTTCGACCGAAATCGCCGTCGACGGGGAGGCGTTTCGCGATGGCCTGCGCTTCTGCAAGGCGTTCGTTTCCTATGAGGACACGCGCTACTACCTGAACGGGATCTGCCTCGACGAGGGCCACATGGTGGCGACGGACGGCCATCGCATGGGCGTTTTCCCCGTCGCGCTCTCGGCGGCAGAGATGGGCCGGCCGATCATCACCACCAACACCGTGGCGCTGCTCGCCGCGCTCGCGCCGGCAAAGGCGGTGCGGCTGGACACCAAGCGCCAGGCGATGCGCTTCACGCTGCCAGGCATGACGCTGACCGCCAAGCTGATCGACGGCAATTATCCGGACTGGCGGCGTGTGGTGCCGGACACTGCCGGTGCGATCGAGATCCGCGCAGACCGCCGCGTGCTCGCCGGGGCGATCAACCGAATGCATGACGTTCTCGCCTGTGCCGGCCTCCGTAGGCATGGCGTTGGCATTGCCTATGATGCCGACGGGCTGGTCGTGTGCGGCTACACGACGATCGACCTGCCAGTGCTGGCGCGGGAATACCTCACCGAAACGGCGACCATCGGCGTCAAGGATCCGGGATCGATCGAGTTCAATGCGCGCTATCTCGGCGCGGCGCTGGCCCAGTTCGACCATGACGACGTGGTGCGGCTGATGGTTTCCAGCCCGGGTAGCGCGGCGCTGCTGCGCGGGGCCGGCGCGCCCTATGCCGTGATGATGCCGATGCGCGGCGGGGCCTCCTCGGACCTTGCGCTTTCGACGCTGAAGGACTGGACGCATGCCCAGGCGGCTGCGTGATGGACGCCTACGATCCCTATGAGCCGCGCGGCCCCGCACGTGAGCGCCCGGGCAAGAAAATGGCGGCGGAGGCCGATGAGGCAGAAGGCCCGCAGACCATCGCGGCGGGACAGCTGCGCGCCTTCATCGAGCGGATAGAGCGGGTGCAGGAGGATATCGACGCGCTCTCCGATGACCGCAAGGAAATCTATGCCGAGTGCAAGGCCATGGGGTTCGACACCAAGGCCGTGCGCGCACTGGTGAAGCTGCGCAAGATGGATCAGGCGGCACGTCATGAGGCCGAGGCCGTGCTTGATCTCTACAAGGCCGCGCTGGGGATGGACTGATGAAATATCAGCTCCTGCCAGCCCTGACCGCCGAAGAATATGCCGCGCTGGAAGCGTCCATCGTGGAGCACGGCGTGCTTGTGCCTGTCGAGTATGACGAGAACGGCGAAATCCTGGACGGACACCATCGCGTCGCCATCTGCGAGAGCCTTGGCCTGGTGGATTGGCCGCGCTTCGTGCGCAAGGGTCTGACGGAAGCTGAAAAGCGCAAACTTGCGCGGGAGCTGAACGTTTCGCGCCGGCACCTTTCCAGCGCGCAGAAGAAGGCGGTGATCGAGGATCAATTGCGGGATACGCTGTCGATCTCCTCACGCGCCATCGCGGCCATGGTGGGCGTCGACCACAAGACGGTGAGCGCCGTTCGCAAGCGCCTGGTGAAGGGTGGGGAAATTCCCCACCATGATGAGGTCGAGGGCCGGGACGGCGTGAAGCAGCCGGCGCGCAAGACCATCAAAACCGCATTCATGCCCGAAACGGAGAACCGCCGCGAGCTGATGAAGGTCGCCAAGGATTTGCGGGCGGAAAACCAGAAGGCGCGGCACGCCGTGCGGCTGGCGCATATGGATATTGTGGCCGAGAAGGGGCGGGCGTCTGCGCCTGAAGCGGTCGAGCGGGCCTATCCCGTCTACTATGCGGATCCTCCGTGGCGGTATGGCGTGCGCTCTGAGGTGACCGGGCGCGAGAAGAGCGCCGAGAACCATTATCCCACCATGCCCACGGATGAGATTGTCGCCTTGATGACGCGGCTTATCGGCGGCGACTGGCCTGCCGTGCTCTTCCTTTGGGCGACAAACCCCATGTTGCCGGATGCCTTGCGCGTGATGGAAGGCTGTGGCTTCACCTATGTGCACCACTGGATTTGGGACAAGGAAGTCGCCGGAACCGGATATTGGGGCCGCGACCGGCACGAACTGCTTTTGATCGGTCGGCGCGGCGATGTTGCAGCACCGCTGCCCGGATCGCAGCCAGAGACGGTGCACCGCGAGCGCAAGGGGCGACACAGCGCCAAGCCGGAATTCTATGCCGAGACAATCGAGCGGCTTTATCCGGCCATGGCCAGGCTGGAGCTTTTCTGCCGTTCACCCCGGCCCGGATGGGACGCATGGGGATATGAGGCGGGGGAGGCGGCGGAATGATCCGGTGGAAGAAATCTTCCTATCGCCATGGTCGTCACACCGCCTTCTCCGGTTGCGTGGAAGTCGGTGCGGTCTTCCCGCCGATCGGTGCCGAGAAGTGGCGTTGGCGCATGTTTGTCGGAGACAATCTCTCCGGCCCGTCCGGCACGGCGAAAGACGAGCACGCGGCAAAGGCCGCACTCGACTTGGCCTGGACGAATTTCCTTCTTCGAGCGCGCTTGAAGGAGATGCCGGAATGACGCTTCCTCGCCCCGACTTCTCCCCCGTCATGCTGTCGCTGTTCCTGCGGGCGCGCGCCGAGTTCTGCGTTTCCGATAGCGGGGAACCGTGGCGGCGCACGGAAATCGTGCGGGCCTTCCGTGCCGACATGCGCAAGCGGGCAGGGGTGACGAATGTCGAATTTCATATGGCCTGGATGGGGCGGCTTGCCTCACCGGAGCCGCGCGCAGCGCTTTGGGCGGCGCTGGGGCATCCGCCCGCCGCCCATGGCGTGACGCTCGTCCATGGCGGGCAACACCGCTGGGGTGAGGGGGAGGGGCTGCCATGCTGACCTCCGACGCGGCACGGGCCTCTTTCGATTGGCGGCGCTTTGCGCGCGATTGCCGGTCTACCCTGCGCGCCGACGACAGGGGATATCGGACGCTCGCCCGTGAAATCGGGGTGACGATCTCCGATCTCTCCCGCGCGGCAGGTGGCTCGAATGTGTCTGTCGAGAAGGTGATCGCACTTTGCGATTTCCTCGGCAGGGATGTGCGCGACTATTACCTGCCGCCCCTTTCGCAAATGGAAAATCCCGAAAAATCAAACTGTTTCACCGGGTGCAACGTGAAACAGCGGCCACACCATGCCTCAAGCAATGGAGAGCAGCCATGACGGATTCCATGCTGCCGATCCTGCGGCAGATGCACGATGCGGACGGTGACCGCGCGCTCGCGCGGCTTCTGCTTGCCGTGCCCGACGCGATCCTTCTGACGCATCAGGAAGTCGTTACGGCCATCTGCCGCAGGCGGCGTTTCGATGCGGGGGAGCGCTTCGTGCTGTTCCGGATCACGGCAATGCGCGCCACGCGCGATGAGCGGGGGCGGATCGCGGACGGCCTTGCAGATGGGCTCGCGCGGTTTTGCGATGCCATGGCTGCGTTTGCGGAAGGGGCCGGGGCATGAGCGCACCAATCGACCAGATCGACGGCATCAAGCGCCGACTCTCCAGCGTGGTCGGCAAGGTTCTTCTCGAAGAGGTGGAAAAGCTTCGTGTGCCTGCTCCGCGTGTGCAGGTGGCAAAGCCCGATGCCGAGATCATGCGGGCCTGCCGCAAGGTGGCTGCTGCTTCCGACGCGCTGCAACAGGCCAAATTCGCGGGGTTGCAGGAAGTGCGCGCGCGGCGTGCGCTGGAGCTTGCCGCGAAGTCGCTTGAGACAGTGATGCGCAAGCACGGGAGGATGGGTTGACCAGGCGGGAACGCATACGCCGCAAAATCATGGCGCGTGTCGAGGTGGTCGATACAGGCTATCTGACAGCATGCCATCTATGGACCGGACCAACGAGCGGCGAAGGCCGAGGCGGCGGCTATCCCCGGATGTCCCTCGATGGGCAGACCGTGGCCGTCCACAAGGTCTCATGGACGAACGAGCACGGCTTCATTCCCGGTCGAAAGCAGATAGACCACAAGTGCCGGCAACGGCTTTGCGTGCGCATCGACCATCTGGAAATGGTCACGCATCTGCAGAACCAGAAGCGGCGTGACATGGCTCGATCCATGGTCTGCGAGGCAGTCGATGCCGGTGACGGGGTGCGCCCATGAACGCCGCTCCGAACCCGCGCCAGATCGAGGCCGAGCAGCTGCGCCGCATTCGCGCCAGGCTTGCCGCCGTCGCGCCGGGCAATTGGCGGCGTGCTGCCGACGATATGGGCGAGATGATCGTCGGCGAGGATGAGCATGGCGCGTTGATCACGCTCATGCGCTGCGACGCGGCGACCTTCGAGGAAGTCGAGTTCATGGCGGCTTCGCCTGCCATGGTGGGCTTTCTTCTCGCCCTTCTCGATCGCGCGATAGAGGCATTGCGCAAGACGCCGCCAAACGCGGAAACTGGCCAGGGCAGCCGGCGGGAAGGGGCCGCGCCAGACTATGCCGCCGAAGCCGCGATGAAATGCGCGGAGCCTGCCTTCAAGGCCTTTCTCGAACAGCGCCACGGGCTTGAACGCCCGCTCACGGATGAACGCGCGGCCCAGAAGCTGCGCTCCGTACTCGGCATCACTTCGCGAAGCGAACTCAACCAGAACACCGACGCCGCCGACAGATGGCGCGCGCTGCGACAGGATTTTCAGGCATGGAGGAAGGCGGGATGAGCGGCATGCGCGTGCTTGTGGCATGCGAATATTCGGGGATTGTGCGGCGGGCCTTTTCCAAACACGGGCACGATGCCTGGTCTTGCGACCTGTTGCCGGCCGAAGATGGCAGCAACAGGCATATCGTCGGTGATGTGCGGCCCGTGCTGACGGATGGCTGGGATCTGCTGATCGTGGCGCATCCGCCTTGCACGCGATTATGTCGCTCGGGAAGACGTTGGCTGTCAGGGCCGGGCAAGATGACGCCTCCCAAAAAGCTGCCGCGCGGTCGCAGCTGGAACGACCTGAAAACGGAGTTCGAAGAAGGTGTCGACCTCTTCACGGTGTGCTGGCGCGCGCCGATTGAGCGCGTGGCAATTGAAAATCCGGAAATGCATGATCTCGCCCGGGACCGGATGCCTGCGGACCTGCCGGCGCCGCACATGGTGCAGCCATTCTGGTTCGGTCATCCCGAATACAAGGCAACGGGCTGGTATCTGCGCGGCCTGTTGCCACTGACCGAGACTGACCGCCTGCCGGAACCAGAGAAGGGCAGCGACGAATGGCGTGCCTGGAACCGCGTCTGGCGCATGTCGCCCGGCAAGGATCGGGGAAAGGAGCGGTCACGCTTCTTTCCCGGAATGGCGGACGCCATGGCCGCCCAGTGGGGCGATCGTGCGCTTGAAGCCATGATGGTGGAGGCGGCAGAATGAGCGGACCTCGTCTTTCAATTATCCCGGCAAGAGCGGCAACCGATCGATCTCTAAAGCCGCGTGATTTGCAGGTGCTCTGTGTGTTGGGCCGTCATACCGATGATCTGGGCTGGTGCCGCCGCAGCCAGGTGAAGATGGCCGACGAGATGGGCTGCGCACGCTCGACCGTATTTGATGCGATCGAGCGGCTGGTCAAGGCCGGATATCTTGAGCGCTTCGTGCAGGCGAGTGACAGCGGGCGCGATAGTGCACATGTCTATCGCGTTGTTCTTGATCCCGTGCACCCTTCCGTCGCGACGGTTGAAGAGGCGGATACCCCCTGCCGACAGGTCGGCACCCCTGCCGGTATATCGGCACCCCCTGCCGGTTCTGAGCCGGCACCCCCTGCCGGTTCAGAACCGGCACCTATTAACGACCCCTCCTTAACGACCCCACAAAACGAAGAAGAAAAATCGCGCGGGCAATTGGAAGACAGAAAGCAGGTCGAGCGATGGCTCAAGCGTGTCCATCCGAAGTGGCCAACTTACGTGACCGATAGCGAACCCAAGGCTCTGTCGGCAGCTTTCGGCCTGACGCCTGAGGAGCGGCAGACTGCGGTCGAGAGGATCAGTGACTATCTTGCTCACGCCAATGTCGGCGGGCGCACCACGATCTGTACCTTCGGTGTCTACCTCGCGGAAAGACGTTGGGAGAAGCTTCCGGCGCCAGCCGCGCAGCCCTTCAACGAACATGCGACGCCTTTCAGCAAGCCATGGTGCGCCTGGATACTGGCTCACCTACTGACGGCAGAAGGTGAGGCCGAAAAGGGGTGGCCGCTGGTGTCCACGCTGTACCAGAAAGCGCGGTTGCGCCAGGGGCATCGGTTCGCCAAGCGATGGCATGACATCGGCTCGGCGTTCGAGCCGGTGCAGGTCGGATCGAGGGAGTTCGAGACTTGGCGCTTGGAATTTGAGCGTCGTGGATGGCTCTGGGTTCCCGATCCGGGAAAGCAACCGGTGGTGTTCTTCCCGGCAGGCGGGCCGGGAGGGTTGAGCGAGTTCGAGGCGGCAATCAGGGCAAACGAGGCAGAAGGCAATGATGATGGCGCGCGGCAAGCAGCTGAGTGAGGCGGATAATATCAATCTCGATAGGTGCTACGCTGAATCCGACAAGCAGATGAAGGTGAGCCGACGGCAGCAGGCATTGCTTGCCGCTGCTGGTATGGATGGCCCGCTAAAGCGATGGGCAATCATCAAAGTGGCGCCGAACCGTGAGAATGATGTGGATAAATCTCTGTCTGCAGCGCTCATCGAACATTGGCTTCCGCTTCGAAAGGCGGATCGAACGATGAGCGGGAGGCGCACCGGCAGCCCAGGAAAGCAGATTTGGGTGATTGCATGGCCCAACTACATTTTCGTGAAGGTGCCCAACATAGCCGAGGCATGGGCGGGCTTAGCGATGATCAAGCATACACTCTCAGTGCTGGGAGACGGTGAAAGCCCCTTCTTCATTGATGATGCCAGCATATTGAAAATAAAGGCAGAACTGGCAACGCTCCGCGACGTGCCACAGAATGCAGGAGCAGTATTTGCGAAGGGCGAAAAAGTGATGGTCGAGGGCGGCCCTTTCTCCGGCTACCCGGGTAAGATGATCAAAATCGGAGAAGGTCCACACGAGGGCCGCGCTCTGGTCGAGGTGATGATTTTCGGTCGCATCGTGCCCGTTGAGCTCGATCTTGCACATCTCAGCAAATCGTAATACGCAATCGAAACAGGAGACCTGACAGAGCCGCACTCCGGGTGAGCAGCGCCATCAGGCCCAGGCCAAGCGGATCGATCTGCGATCTCAGCTTGGCCGCGATGGGGTTCTATTCCCAAATTTCAGGACAATGTGAAAGCTACCGCAAATGCGCCGGCAACTGACATGGTCACAAGCGCGATAAACAGCATGGTGGCAAGATGACCACTTCGTCTTGGCTTGTCGGCGGACCACTCCACGGTCTGGCGATCATCACGCCAAGATAGTTTGTTCCACCTTATCCGGGGCAGAGTTCGAACCTTGTCCATGGTCATATTGATACTGGTGTTGTTTTAACACCTGGTTGTGGTGAACATGAAAACGTCGGTCACCTTCAACCAGAAAGAGTTCGAGCAGACGCTCGCGAGGGATCTGGGGCGCGATCTGCCGTTTGCAGCGGCGAGGGCGCTGACCTGGACGGCGCAGGACATCCGGAAGAATTCCCGTAAATGGATGATGCGGGTGTTCGACCGTCCGACACGGTGGACGCTGAATGCGCACTATGTGAAGTGGGCCACCAAAAAGACCATGCTCGCGGAGTTCGGCTTCAAAGAAACCGCAGAAAAGGGAACCCCAGCCGGAAAATACCTGCTTACCCAGATCAGGGGCGGGCGGAGACCGCACACGCGTTGGGAAAAGCGGTTGATTCAAGTGGGGATCATGCAGAGGCATGAATACGCAATGCCTGCCCAAGGGTTGAAGCTCAATGCTCATGGCAATGTCCCGCATGCTCTATATTCGAAGATCCTTTCCCAGCTGCGAATTGGTGACAGTGGGCACGGCAACGAAACGGAAAGAACCAAAAGGGCCAAAAAGCGTAGCGGTGCTGCGCGGTATTTCGTTTCCTACGGAAAGGACGCCCCCCGGATCGGGTCGGTGCGCCCGACCAATCTTCCCCGGGGTATCTGGCAGCGGGATAGGCGGGGAGCGATAACGCCGGTCTTTGTGTTCGTCAGCACCGCGCCGGACTACGCCGACATCTTCGATTGGAAACGTTGGGCAACCGAGACTGCTCGGGCGCGCCTTCCCATCAACTTCAAACGCTCTGCCGACCTGATCTTGCGCCGCCCGAACCGCTGATTGCCTCGACGGATAGTCGTCATGGTCACCCCGACACCCCCGTTCGGCCTTTTGGGTCCTTCCTGGCCAACCCCGCGCAGCGAGTAATTCGAGCCGCGGGGTTTCGGCAGTCTGAGCCGATTTTGAAAGCCTAAAGTCGAAGCCTAAAGATGAGCGAAACCGCTAAAGTCGAGACGATGGCGAAGGGCGACTTCGCGCGCCTTGTCGGCGTCACGCCCGGCCGCGTTTCGCAATACATCGCGGAAGGTAAAATCTTCGGCGAGGCCATCGAGGGCGAGGGCCGGCTTGCCCGTATCCGACCAGAGATTGCCCAGGCCCAGCTCTACAAATCGCTGGAGCCATCGCAACGGCTGGGCGGCAACGGCGCGGCGGTTCGCGCGCAGACGGAGCCGGCAACGTCGCTGCGTTCGTCCGTCGAGCCCGTGCATGACGAACTCGCCGCTGAGCGCCTGAAGCAACAGCGGATCAAGACCGCCCAGGCCGAGCGCGAGGAAGCGCTGGCGTGCGGTCGCTACATGCTGGCCGATGCAGCGCGCCGTGAGATGGGCCGGGCGGTTGGCGAGGCCTTCAAGGTCATGGAGCAAGGGTTGCGCGACATGGCAAACGCCCTGGCGGCGGAGTTCGCCATTCCCGAGCGGGATGCCCAGCAGGTTTTGCAGAAGGCGTTCCGCGAGGTCCGCGCCAGGGCTGCGGCTTCCTTCCGGACACAGGCCGAGGCGACACCGGCCATGGTGGCCGACCAGGACGAGACGGAATTGCGGTCTGCATCATGACGATGCTGTTCAACCCCGAGCGGCTCAAATACGAGGCGCTCTCCGATGCGGCGACACCGCCGCCGCCCGTCGACTACCTGGCATGGGCCAAGCAGAACATCGTCTTCTCGGATCGCATCTCCGCCTTTCCGGGACCGTATAACGAGGCGCTGTTTCCGTTCTTCTCGGAGATCCTGAAGGCCCTTTCGCCGGAAGACCCGTGCAGCGTGGTGACGCTCGGGAAGTCCGCCCAGGTGGGCGGCACGATCCTGGCGAACATCTTCACGCTCGGGACCATGGACATGGACCCGTGCGATTTCCTCTACGTCCATCCGACCGAGGAAAACGCCGCTCGCTGGTCGAAAACGAAGCTCATGCCGCTCGTGCGGGAAACGGACGCGATCCGCGCCCTGTTCTCCGAATCGAGCCGGGATGGCGGAAACTCGATCCTCTACAAGGAACGGATCGACGGGCGGGGCGCCATTCAGGCAGCGGGCGCGAATTCGCCGGCCGGCCTGTCGATGATCTCGCCGCGCAAGCAGGTTCAGGACGATCTCGCCAAATGGTCGGTGAACGAGGCGGGCGACCCGGAAACGCAGGCTGACAGCCGCTCGAAGGCGTTCTTCAACCGGAAGGTCTTCAAGATATCGACGCCGCTGGTATCGCCCGGCTGCCGGATCACGACGAACTATCATCTGGGCACCCAGGAGAGCTATCACGTCCCGTGCCCGCACTGCCGCGAATTGCAGGAACTGCGCTGGGAGAACATGCGGGATCATATCGATCCCGAGCACCCGGAGGATGCGCATTTCGTGTGCATCCATTGCGGATGCGAAATCAGGGAACACCATCGCGCCTGGATGGTCGCACCCGAGAACGGGGCGCATTGGGTTGCCAAATATCCGGAGCGGGCGCGCTATCACCGCTCGTTTCACATCTGGGTCGCCTATTCGCCGCTCGAAAGCTGGGAGGCCCTGGCGCGCGCCTGGCTCAAGGTGCAGTCGGGTGGGCCGGACGACAAGGAAAAGGGGGCAGGGGCCGAGCAGGTTTTCTTCAACGACTGGCTCGGCCTGCCTTTCGAAGCCGACAACAAGGCGGTTGCCTGGGAAGACCTGCGCGACCGGGGCGAGGAGACCGGCTTCAGGCGCGGTCTGATCCCCGCTGAAGCCCTGGCTCTTGCCCTCGGCATGGACGTGCAGGGCGACCGCGTCGAATGGCAGCTGATCGGTTACGGCAGAAACCGCTATCGATGCGTGATCGACCGTGGCGTGGTCGACTATCGGGCCGGGAGCCATCTTCCGGGCTATCGGGCGCATTCGGGTCATATCAGCGAGCCGGAGGTTCGCGCCGCGCTCGACCGGCTGTTGAAACGGACCTGGCCGGACGAATGGGGCAACCAGCGCTCAGCCGATATCGCGGCCATCGACGGCAACGCCTATACCGAGGATGTGTGGGGCTGGGTCCGCAAGCACCCGAAATCCCGCGTCATCATGGTGCGCGGCGACAACCGGGACAATGCGCGGCTTCTGTCGCAGGTGCGCGAGTTCGACCGGAAGGGCAAGCCGAAGAAGCAGAAATGGACATCGCGCTTCTTCAACTTCAACGCCTCGATCATGAAGATCGGGCTCTATCGCGACCTGAAAAAGGAAGACCCGGACCGCGCCGGCTATATCCGCTTTGCGGTGGGGCTGGGCGATGACTTCTACCAGCAGGTGACATCTGAGATCCGCGTCGAGGAACGCACGCGCTCCGGCCATCCCCGCTATGTCTGGAAGCTGCCTTCGGGCCAGCGCAACGAGGCGCTGGACATGATGAACCAGGCGCATGCCGGCGCGATTCGGCTGGGCGTTACCTACTGGACAGACGAAGAGTGGGACATGCTCGCCGAGCGCCTGTCGAAGCTGGAAAAGCCCGTCCAGGGCGATCTCGAAGACCTGATCAACCCGGTGGCGGGCGAACAGCAACCGGCCACTGCGGACAAGGAACATGCCTCGAAGGAGGCACTCATTGCCGCCGCGCGGCAGCGGGCAGAGCGCGCCAGGCGCCGCAACACATAGGACCATCATGGCTTTGACACCGGAAAGGCGGGCGGCGCTTGCGGCGCAGCTCGAGAAGGCGCGCGCCGCCGAGTTCAAGCTGGAAACGGGAAGCCTCACGGCAAGCGTGTCCTATGAGGGCGAGCAAGTGACGTTTTCGGCTGCGAACCGGGCATCGTTGCGCGCCTTCATCCGCCGCCTCGAGGCGCAGCTCGGGCAGCGCGCGAGCGGACGGGCCAGAAGCAGGGGGGTGACGTTCGGATGACACCGAGGGTATCTGGCGAGGCTCCTGACTTGATGGGGCCGAACGGTGCGCCGCTTCCGGCTGCCATGCGCAGGGCTGCCCGGGCACAGATGGCGCGCAACCGCCTGATGGCGTCCACGGCCTATCAGGGGGCAGGTTACGACAACCCGTCGCTCGCCAAATGGAGGCCGCGCACCTGGTCGGGTCATTCAGCTCTGCGCTGGGACCGGGAGAGCCTGGTCGACCGGCTGAACGATGTGGCGCGAAACGACGGCTGGGCTTCCGCCGGTGTGACGCGGCTCGTCGACAACATCATCGGCTCGGGCTGGATCCTGTCGGCAAAGCCGAACTATGCCTCGCTCAACCTCAGCTATGACGAGGCGGAGGAAGTCGCCGACCGGATCGAGGCCCTGTGGCGGGACTATACGCAGGATGTCGACATGTGGTGCGACGCCGAGCGCTCGAAGAACATGGCCGGCATCCTCGGGCTTGCCGCCCGTCACCGCTTCGGCGCCGATGGCGAGGCCATGGCCATCCTGATCTGGCGCGACGATGCGCCGGGTTTCCAGACCGCGGTGCAGGTTGTCGATCCGGGCCGGTGTTCAAACCCCATGGGCCGGATGGATGACAAGACGTTGCGCGACGGTGTCGAGATCGACGATTACGGCGCTGCCGTAGCCTATCACTTCCGCCGCGCGCATCCCGGCGACGTGTTCATGGGCATGCCCAACCAGTGGCAATGGGACCGTGTCGAGCGGGAAACCGAATGGGGCAGGCCGATTGTCGTGCATGCCTTCGAGGCGGCGCGCGCGGGCATGACGCGCGGTGCATCGAACTGGGCGCCGGTGATCCGCTCGATCAAGCAGGCGACGGACTATGAGGATTTCGAGAGCCAGGCGGCATTGCTCAATGCCGTGATGGCGGCGTTCATCGAAACGCCCTTCGATCCGGACGAGCTGATGGATTCGCTCGGCGCGGACGGCACGTCTGCTGTCGGCAGCATGTATGGCGCGATGGCCGAGGCGCAGCAGGCCTATTACGACGCGGCGCCGATCAACCTGCCGGGCGTGCGGGTGAACACGCTGCAGCCCGGCGAGACCGCGAAGTTCACGCGTCCGGAACATCCGAACGCGAATTTCGAGGCCTTCGTCAATGCCGCCTTGCGCAAGATCGCGAGCGCCGTGGGCCTTTCCTATGAGCAGCTCACCATGGACTGGTCGAAGGTCAATTATTCCTCGGCCCGTGCGGCGCTGCTTGAAGTCTGGAAGGGGCTGACCAGCCGCAAGAACAATTTCGCGGCGCAGTTCATGGGGCGCATTTATCGAGCCTTCCTCGAAGAGATTTTTGACAAGGGTCTGATCGTGCTTCCGGCCAATGCCGTGCCGTTCGATCAGAACCCGGCTGCATGGTGCCATGCGGAATGGATCGGGCCCGGTCGCGGCTGGATCGACCCGCAGAGGGAAGCCCAGGCGGCTGGTCTGCGCATCGCCTCGAATCTGTCCACGCTGCAGCAGGAATCCGCCGAACAGGGCCGCGACTGGAAGGTCAACGCTCTTCAGAAGAAGCGGGAACGCGACTTCTACATCAAGCTTGGCCTCGATCCCGATGCGGCGATGCCGGAAACGCGGACCCAGAGCGAGACCATCACCGAAACCAAGGATCCCGACGAGGAGATCGAGGAAGAGGTGAACGGGCCGGACAAAAAGCAGGCCTGGCGTCATCCGATGGGCATCCCCGCCATTCGCAGGAGGGCAGCATGAGCCACGCGGCACATTATCCCGAGATCGCGGCGCGTATGTTCAACACGCCGCTCATGCTGCATGAGGGAAAGGGCAATGTGATTGCCCGTGCCTTCGGTCCACGTGTGCTGGGAATGCCGGATGCCGAGGCTGTAATCCATGGCGGTGAACAGTTCGGTGTTGTCGGCGACACTCTGCGCGATGCGGTCGATGGATGGGGTCAGCCCGTTTACCGCGGTCCGAAGCGGCTTTCGGACAGGATTGCCCTGATCGAGGTCGAGGGCACGCTCATCAACAAGGGCAAGTGGATCGGAAAATCCTCCGGCCAGACCACCTATGAAGCCATTGGATTGCAGGCCGACGATTGCCGGACGGACGATTCCATCCATGGTGTCGTTGTCGAAGTGGACAGTTTCGGCGGCGAGGTAACCGGTGCCTTTGATTGCGCGGAGCGCCTGTTTGAGCTTTCGCAGGCAAAGCCCACCATAGCGATCCTGACCGATCATGCCTTGTCCGCCGGCTATCTGCTCGCCGCACCCGCGCGCCAGATCGTCATTCCGCGGAACGGCCAGGCAGGTTCCATCGGGGTGATCTCGATGCATGTCGATGTGAGCAAATGGCTCGCCAATCAGGGCCTCGATGTCACCATCATGAAGGCCGGCGCGCGAAAGGACGATTTCAACTCCTATGGCCCGATCCCCAAGCATGTGCTGGAAGAGGCGCTCGCCGAAATGGAGGAGATGCGCAGGGATTTCGCGGAAACGGTCTCACGCTTCCGCGCCGGTCGTTTGAGCTTCGACGCTGCCATGGCGACGGAAGCGAAGTGTTTTCGCGGTCAGGCAGCGGTCGACCTCGGCCTTGCTGACGCGGTTGCGCGGCCCAGCCAGGTGCTTGCCGCTTTTGAAGAAGAGCTCGGCCGTCTGGCCGGCTGAAACCAGCGACAAAGGAGAGACAGATGTCGACGCTGACTGCAAGCGTCCTCGCCGCCGTGCGTGGACGGAAGAAGGGCTCGCGCCTTGAGAACGAGCCGGAGGAGAACCTCGAGGAAGAAGAGGTGGAGACCGGCGCCGAGGAAGACGAAGACCAGCCCGCCGCTGAATCCGAGGAAGAAGACACCTCTGCCGAGGATGACGAACGACCCAAGAATGCCGAGGAAGAAGAGGATCAGCCGCAGGCCTCTTCCGCTCGCGTGCGCCGTGCCGAGCAGGGCCGCATTCGCGCCATCCTCACCCATCCCAAGGCTGATGCCAATCCGGGCCTTGCCGCCGAGCTTGCCTTCGGGGAGCGCTTCTATTCCGCCAGGGAGGCCGGCGCACTGCTCGAACACTCCAGTGCCGGAACCGGAAGCCTCGCCGGCCGCATGAAGGGGCGCAGCCCGAAGATCGGCTCGGGCAGTGCCGCAGGTGCGGGCAATGATCGGCAGGCTCTGGTCGCCAATGTGAAACGCACCATCCAGTCGATGCACGGGCGAAAGCCGGACAACGCATGAGCGATCCGGCTGCGGCCGGAGATTCCCCATAAACGGCCCGATGGGGCCATCAATCGAGGATGACAGTCATGAACACTGCAACCTTTGCGCCGAACGACCTTCTCGTCTCTGACATTCCGGTCATCACGCGCAACATCACCCTGACCGGCGGCGCCTATGAGCGCGGAACCGTGCTCGGCCGCATCACGGCGGATGACAAATACACGATCTCCCTCGCGGCCTCCGCAGACGGATCGGAAGTGCCTGCTCTTGTGCTCGCCTTCGATGCCGATGCCTCGGGCGGCGACATCGAGGTCGCCGCCTATGCCTCCGCCGGCCTTGACGCGAGCAAGCTCGTCTTCGGCGCCGGACACGATGCCGACAGCGTCGAGGCCGCATTCCGCGCAGCCGGCCTGCCGCTCTTCGTGCGCACGCTCGCCTGATCCTCAATCCATGTCCCTGTCCGCCGGCGCCAGCCGCGTGGATGCCGACCGAACCGAAAAGGTCATTCCCATGAGCAACATTCTTCTTAACACGGCGGAGCTGGTTGCCGTCCTGCCGCCGCGCGACCGGCCGGAGGCCTTTCTGCGCAGCACCATGTTCAGCACGGTGGTGCTTTCCGATCTGGAGGAAATTGTCTTCGACAAGATCCTGCCAGATCGTGAGCTCGCCCCCTTTGTTCATCCCGACGTGCCAGGCAAGGATTCCAGCAATCGCGGCTTCAAGGCGACCAGCTTTACGCCTGCCTATGTGAAGCCGCAGAACACGCTGCGTCCGCGTCAGAACATGATCCGCATTCCCGGCGAGCGGCTCACCGGCGACATGACGCCGGAGAAGCGCTACGCCTACAATCTCGCCATGCTGGTCGACGACCAGGACCTGCGCATCACCCGGCGCGAGGAAGCCATGTGCAGTCAGGTCCTGCGCACCGGGCAGGTCGTCGTTGAGGGCGAGGATTATCCGACGCAGACGGTGGACTTCGGGCGCGACCCGGCCCTGACGATTGCCCTTGCCGGTGTTTCGCGCTGGGGCGAGGCGGGCGTCGATCCCTATGACGATGTTGAGGCCTGGGTTCAGCTTCTGGCCGATACGGACGGCTTCACCGCCCGCACGGTCCTGCTCGGGCCCGGCGCTGCCGGGCTTCTCAAGAAGTCGCAGCGTTTCCTCGATGCGCTTGACAACCGTCGCCAGGACGGCGGCAAATTCCAGCTGGGGCCGGTGTCGACCGGTGCCGAAGGTGTCTACCACACGGTGCTCGGCACTATCGGCCAGCTCACCTTCGTGCAGTATTCGCAGCCCTATACGGTCGGCGGCGTGAAGAACAATTTCTGGCCGAGCTATGGTGTCGGCATCTTCGACCCGTTTGGCTTCAACGGGCACTTTGCCTATGGCGCCATCCTCGACAATGAGGCGCTGCTTTCCATGGAGCGCTTCCCCGACATGTGGCCCGAGAAGAACCCCAGCCGGACCATCGTGCAGACGCAATCCGCACCCCTGCCGATCATGCCCGAGCCCAACGCCTCGCTCTTCGCCCTGGTGCGCTGATCCGCGTGCCGCCTTCAACCCTTCGCCGGTCGTTCCGTTCGGCGAAGGGCTGCGGGAGGCACGCAACAAGCTTTTGAAGGAGACGATTCCATGTCGAAAACGCATCGCTTCAACACCACGATCACCCTCGGCTCACGCAGCTATCCGCCCGGTTCGGAAGTGCCGCTTGGCGGCAAGGGCGGTCTCTCGCCCGAAGAGGCCGCGAAATTCGAAAGGGAATTCGGGCCGTGGACCGGCAAGGGCAAGGAAAGCGGGACGGGCGGCGATCAGGCAGGTTCTGCCGACGCGCGCGCGGCCTTCGACAAGGAACTGCAGGCGGTCACCGCCGCCTTCGAGAATGAGGTCACCTCGCTGAAGGACCGTGTCGCGGAGCTGGAGGAGCAACTCAAGCTGACGGCTTCCGAACGCGACACGCTCGCAGGCGACAACCAGATCCTGTCCGAGCGCATCGAGGAACTGGAAGCAGCCAGCGAGAAATCCAATGGAGGGGCGGCGTGATGGCGAAGAATTCCGATCTCGTCACGGGCCGCTGGCCCGTCGCCGTGCGCGATCATGAGGGCAAGCGGGTGGAGCCCGGCAACCCTGCGAAGGTGAGCCGGGAGAAGGCCTCCGAGTTCGATGCGCGGTTCGGGCGGCAGGCTGATGAGCCTTCCGGCGTTTCGGCTACGCCGAAGCCCGCCGAACCTGCATCCTGACGGGAAACGCTTGCATGACGATCCCCGCACATCCTGTCTTTATCGACATGCCCGATGCGTTTCTTGATGCGTTGGGCGAGGAGGTCGAACTCACGATTGGCGGTGTCGCCCTTCCTGCACCCGTGCGCGCCGTCGTGCGAGGGCCGTTCGGCGAGGTCGTTGCCGGCGGCGGCTTCGGTGAGCCCGGCGTCAACGGCATGTCTCCCAAGGTCTCCTTTGCAGAGGCCGATGTGCCCGGGCTGAAGGACGGTGACCGCTTCACCTTCAAGGGTGTGGCCTGGATCGTCCGGGAACCCATGCCGGACGGGCGAGGCATGGTGCGCTGCGAGCTGGAGCGCGCCTGATGCCACATCCACGCACCCTGATCCGCAACCAGGCGCTCGCCTTGCTTCAACAGGCGGCCCCTGTCGGTTGGGCAGTGCGGAAGGCCGATGGTCGGCCGCTGCCCGATATCGCGGAATGCCCGTGCCTCGTGGTGGCGATACCCAGCGAGCCGGTCAGCCGTGGCGCCCAGCGCAAGCGGCGGGAACCGCGCCTCGGCATCAATGCCTATATCGCGGCCGCTGCCGGCGGTGACGATCTTTGCGACGAGGCGTCCCTGTGGATCGAGGGGGTGCTCGATGCAGACCCTTCGCTCGGCGGGGTCTGCCAGGACTGCACCCATGTCGAGACCGCCATCGCTGCCTTTCCCGGCGGCGAGCTGCCGGTCTGGGAACTCACGCTCACCTACAATCTGCGGGTCTCCTGACCCGGCCTTTCCATAGGAGAACATGCCATGTCGACGCAGCTCGGCCGCCTTCTCATCATCCAGCGTCCGTCGGGTCAGCCCGCACCGGACGATTGGGAAAACGTCTGCGGCATCAACACCACCAACTTCCGCCTTCTCAACGACATCATCGAATCCAAGCGCGCGAACTGCACTGACCGGGGACAGCCGCCGATCCGTGTGCGCAAATATGGCGGCAAGGACGTGAACTTCTCCGGTTCCGGCATTTTCGACGATGACGCCGCCGGCAAGCTTCTTGCGGATGCGGCGGTCAACCAGACGGTTCTTACCGGATATCGTGTCTTCGTTCCCGGCTATGGCGACTTCATCGGCGATTGGCTGGTGTCGAATTTCGAGTTCTCCGGCGATCTCGACAATGACATGAACTTCTCCGCCGAGGTCCAGGCCTCGGGTGAGATCGCCTACACGGCTGTCTGATCATGGCCGAAAACGCATGGCGCGGTGAGCGCTCTCTCACCTTGCCCGATGCTGAGCCTGTCATCGTGCAGGCTTCGCTCGATCACATCGCCCGGCTCATGGCCGAGACGAAGACCGACACGCTCGACGGTTTGCAGGAGGTGCTTTTTGCGCGCCGGCCCGAAACCCTGCGCGCGGCGCTCGCCATCCTGCTCGGTGCCGGCAATGCGGATGCGCTCTGGCCGAAGGTGAATGGCGCATCCGGACTGACGGCGGTTTATGTCGCGATTTCCGGCGCCGTGTCGGGTCTGACACCGGCGGAGGAAGACGACGCAAAAAAAGCGCAGGCCGAAAGCGAGAGGGAACTGCAGGCCATGGCGCTCGGCCTGCTGGCGCGCGCAATCGGCCAATCGAGCGTCTCCCCTTCGGGGAATGGATGAAGTTCGCCGGCGGCGTGCTGCACTGGACAGAAGCTGAGTTCTGGCAAACCGGCTTCGCCTATTTCCGGGCGGCATGGGAGGGCTGGGCCATCTCCACCGGAGCGAGGAAAGCGCAGACAAAGCCGCCGACACGCGATGCTTATGAGGCCGCGAAGTCCGCGCTTGCTGCGCGCGACAGGAAACGTTTGAACCAGGGGAACGGCATTGGCTAACGAGGATCTTCGATATCGGTTCGGCGCAGACACGTCCGGTATTGATTCAGCATGGGCCAAGATTCGACGCGATGCCCAGGCAACCGGTGCGGGCATAAATGGCGCAATGCGCAAGGCTCGCACTGGTGTCGAATCCATCACGGCTCCGTTGCGTGCTGTGCCGGCATTGTTTGCTGCCATCGGAGCGACGGCCGTAATCGCTAAAGTTAAGCAGGCAGCTGAATCGGTTGCCGAAGTCGGTCGCCAGGCCAAGCAGGCCGGCGTCGATGTCGAATCCTTCCAGGAACTGAAATTCGTTGCCGAGCAGAACCGCATCGGCGTCGATATCCTGACCGACGGTCTGAAGGAACTGAACCTGCGCGCCGATGAGTTCATTGCAACGGGGCGCGGTTCGGCAGCGGAGGCCTTTGGACGGCTCGGCTATTCCACCGAGGAGCTTGCCGTCAAGCTCAAGAACCCTTCCGCACTTCTCACTGAAATCATCGGCAAGCTGGAACAGTTTGACCAGGCGGCGCGGATCCGTATTTCCGATGAGCTGTTCGGCGGGTCTGCCGGCGAACGGTTCGTGGAACTGATTGATGAGGGCGAGCAGGGCATCCGCGATCAGATCGCAGCGGCGCGTGATCTTGGTCTGGTGATGGATGCGGAGATGATCCGCAAGGCCGAGGAGGTAGATAGGAAATTCAATGTTCTAACCGCGACCATCGGGACGCGGGTCAAGGAAGCGATAATCGATGCGACATCGGCGTGGTTTCGATTTCTGGACAGCTTCAATGAATTCGAGGCTCAGCAAACCGGAACGCTTCAATCAAAGCGCGCCTCCATGGACGCTGAGCTCCGTTCCCTCGATGACGAAATCGGACGCCGGCGCAGCGACCTTACGAATATCCAAGGCGCACTGGCGCAGGCTGAACGTCGCCTTGAAGAAGGGCATATCAAGGGTCTTGAGGAAAAGCGCCGTAAACTCGTTGATGAGATATCTGTCGTCCAGGATCAGCTGGATCGTCGAAACGGGTATTCCGAAGATTTCGTGTATCGACCCGGCCAGAACGGCTCAAAAAAGACCATCGACACCTCTGTCGAATACATCCGCAAGTTCAACGAACAGCTCGCTCTTTCGAACCGCGAACGCGCCATTGCCGCCGAAACGCAGCGCATCCTGAACGATGCATCCTCGCAGGGCGCATCGCTGACGGAAGCCCAGGCGCGCGAACTGGCCGAACTGGCCGTGGCGCGCAAGGAAGCTGATAGCACTGCCAAGGGTTCGGCCAAGGAAAGCCAGAAGGAAGCCGAGGCAATCGCGAAGGTCATCTCGGCGCTCGAATATGAGCTGGAGCAGATGGGCAAGACCGATCTGCAAAAGCGGATATCGAACGAGCTTCGCAATGCCGGCGCAGATGCCGCCTCGCGCGAGGGCGAACGAATTAACACGCTTGTCACCGCAATCGAGGCGCAGCGTGCGGCCGAAGCGGCGCTGAAGGCTGCGCAGGAAGAGCGAACCCGGGCTGTCGAGTTTTTGTTTCAGGCGGGTGAAGACGCTCTCGTTGCGATGATCGACAATTCCGGCCGGGCCGAGGATGCCATCAAGCGCCTGGCCATTCAGCTTGCCTTTGCGGCAGCGCAGGCGGCTCTTCTGGGAACCGGCCCGCTCGCCGGCATATTCGGCGGCTCCGGCGGATTGCAGATGTTTCCCGGCGGGCTCGGCTTCGCGTCATCCGGTGTCGGCCTCTATGACAGGGGTGGCTGGACCGGCAGCGGCAATCCGAAGGATGCTGCGGGCATCGTCCACAATCGCGAATTTGTCGTGAAGGCAGGACCGGCTGAGCAATACCGTCCCTTGCTCGAGGCGATGAATACGGGCCTCGGCATCGGGCTTTTCTCAATGCCGCAGCGCATGGCGGATTCGCGCGGCGAGGGGGGCGGGCTCGTCACCCTTCGTGTGGTCGGCGAAGAGGGCCCCATGTTCCGCCCCACCATCCGCGCCGAAAGCGAGAATGTCGCGGTGGAGGTGAGCCGGAACGCCATCGACCGTTTCGACCGCACGCTGCCCGACCGCGTGCAGGAAATCAGTGACGATCCGAGGGCGCGCGGCTGATGGCCTATTCCTTTCCTCTCTCGCTTGCCGAGTTTCAGGACATCATCAACGTCGCGGCGGCTCCCTTTCGCCTGCAGCGTTCGGAAGAATATTCCGGGCTGTCGAGCGGCCAGATTCTCGCCGATGAGATGGCCCCGCCTCTGTGGAGTGCGCCCGTGCGCCTGTTTCCGGCCTTTCATGATGATGGGCTTGAGACGCAGGCGCTGATCGACACGCTCGACGGCTCCATGCAGTCCTTCCTGTTCTACGATCCGCGTTCAGCCTTTCCGCGCCATGATCCGGATGGAACGCTGCTCGGCGCGGTGGCGCCGACGGTCCATTCGCTCGGCGCCGATAACAAATCCATCCGCATCGAGGGTCTGCCCGCCGGATACCGTCTGTCCCGCGGCGATATGTTTGCCCTGCGCTACGGTGCCGATCCCGAACGGCGAAGTCTGCACCGGCTTTCGGTGCCGGTTGAGGCTGGCGGCACGGGGCAGACGCCGCTGTTCGAGTTTCGCCCGCATCTGGAAACAGGTGCGGCAGCCGGCGCGGCTGTCGAGCTGATCAAGCCTGCCGCCTATATGCGGATCATGCCAGGAAGCCTCTCGGTGAGCGAGGCCGATGATTTCGGGACCGTCTCGATTGCCTTCACCGCCATCCAGCGGCTGGTTCCCTGAACCCACTACCCTATTCGGAGAAGTCCATGGTGCGCGCAGTCGATGCGGCGACCGCTGCCGAGTTGCAGGCTCGGGGCGGCCTTATTCGCCGCGACCTTGTCTGGATCACGGCGAAGAACCGCGCCACGGGTGCGCCGGAAAGCATCGGCCTTTGGAATGGGGCCGACCATGTCGATATCGCGGTTGTATCCGGAGAGACCGGCGCCACGGTCACGCGGCCCTATTACGGCATGGGCGGGCTTCAGAACGTGCCGGCCATTCCGCTCGTATCCGATCTGACGGTGCGCAAGATCACCATTTCCTTCAGCCAGCTCGATCCGGCCATTCTCAAGGCCGTGCGTGAATATGACCCGCGTCATGCGCCGGTCGAGGTGCACAGGCTTTATCTCAACCGCGAGACCCGGCTGCCCATCGCGCCGGCCGTGCCGCGCTTCCTCGGTTTCGTCAACACGACGCCCATCGAGCGGCCAAAGGCCAATTCGGAAGGTTCCATCCGCCTCGAGGTGGTTTCCCACACGCGTGTGCTCACCAGGAAGGTGCCGGCCAAGAAATCCGACGAATACCAGCGCCAGCGCGGCGGCGACCGCTTCTACAAATTCACGGATGTTTCCGGGCAGTGGGAAATCGCCTGGGGCGAGAAATCGGGGCCGATCGGATGAACCGCTATTCCTTCTGGCAGAGCGCACTGCTCGACTATGTGGAAGAGAACAAGGCCCGGCCCTTCGCCTGGGGCGCGTTCGATTGCGCGCTTTTTGCCGCCGGCGCGGTTGCCGCAATGACGGGCGAGGACATCGCCTCCGGCTATCGCGGCCGATACACGTCGCTCGCCGGCGGACTGCGCCTTCTCAAGCGCGACGGCTTTGCCAGCCACGCCGATCTCGCTGCCGCGCATCTGCCGGAAATCCATCCCTCTCAGGCGCAGGTGGGGGATATCGCCGCTGTGCCTGCGCATGACGCCGGCCTGTTCGCCCTCGGCATCGTCCAGGGCGAGCGCATCATCCTGTTGCGCGAGGAGGGCGGGCTGGGATCCGCCGATTTCTTCGAAGCCGCGCGCGCTTTCCGGGTCTGACCATGATCGGCATTTTCTTCTGGACCGCCTGGTTCCTGCTTGCCGGAACCGCCTATGCCCATGCCGGGCCTCTGGCCGGGCTTATCGGTCTTTTGACATCGACGACCATCGGGAAACTGGTTCTCGGCGTCGCTCTGAAACTGGGCATGTCACTGCTTCAGAGCGTCCTCATGAAGCAGGACGAACCGCAGCAATCCGGAATCCGCACCAAGATTTCGGTCGGTGGCGTCAAATCCATGTCCTTTCTCGTGGGCACTTATGCGACCGCCGGCCATCTCGTCTATGCGAATACCTGGGGTGCGGTTCGAAAGACCTCCAATGCGGGATTGGCCCAGGTCATCGGCCTTTCTGACTTGCCGGTCACGAGCATCTCGAACGAAGTGTCGATGCGCGGTCGGATGGTCACGCGCAACCCCGCTCTGGGGGAACAGGCCGGATCATTCTCCTGGTTCGGTCCGGAGAGCTATCCCTTCGAGGAATTCACAGACGGAGACCATCCCGGCATCTACTGGCTCTTTGCCAAATACCTTCCGAGTGGCGGT
Organism: Nitratireductor indicus C115; assembly: GCF_000300515.1. GTDB lineage: Bacteria > Pseudomonadota > Alphaproteobacteria > Rhizobiales > Rhizobiaceae > Nitratireductor > Nitratireductor indicus. The sequence goes on along the minus strand of NZ_AMSI01000002.1, from coordinate 330,901 downwards.
GTGGACGCCGACGCGAAGCTGCGCTCCGTCTTTGGTGGCGATGCTGATCGGCCCTGGCAGGCCGACATGATCGGACGGGGCGTTGCTCACGTCATTCTGACAGCTGAATTCAACCGCGACCTGTTTCGCGATCTGCCCGAAGCGATATGGCAGGTCGAGGGGCTCCCGCTATACGATCCGCGTTTCGATGACACGGTGGGCGGGAGTGGACCGCAGCGCTGGGGCGACTTCGCCACCTACGCGTTTACCGACAACCCGGCAGTCATCATCTACAATATTCTGCGCGGCATCTATTATCAGGGCTCCCTGGTGTTCGGGGGTGCGATACCGGCAAGCAGGCTGCCCCTGTCGAACTGGTTTGCGGCCATGAACGAATGCGACCGGCTGGTCGATAGCGAGCGGCAGTTCCGGTGCGGCTTTGAGATCAAGCCGTTCGATCATGCGCCGCTCTATGTCATCGAAGAGCTGCTCAAGGCCTGCAATGGCCGCATGGCGGAAATCGGCGGCGTCTACAAGATCCGTGTCGGTGCGCCGGCGCTGCCGTCCTATTTCTTCACCGATGAAGCCGTCGTCATCACGGAAAACCAGTCCTTCGATCCGCATCCGGGCCTCGAACAGACCTATAATGGTGTGAGCGCCACTTATCCCGAACCGGAAGCCGCCTGGGAGATGAAGGATGCGCCGCTGCGCATCGATCCGGATTTTGTCAGCGCTGACGACGGCCGGGAATTGATCGCTCCGGTGCAATTCCCCGCGGTCCCGTTTGCAATCCAGGTCCAGCGCCTGCAATCCGCCCTGATGCGCGACAATCGCCGCTTCCGGAAGCATCGCCATACATTGCCGCCGGAAGCGTGGCTGCTGGAGCCGCTGGACACGGTTTCGTGGACGAGCGCCCATAACGGCTATGTGGGCAAGCTCTTCGAAATCTCGTCCATGGACGATCTGGAGAACTCCAACCAGGCTGTTTCCCTGAAAGAGGCCGATCCCGGCGATTGGGGATGGAACCCGCCGACCGATGAGTTGCCCTGGGAGGTTGGTCCTACGGGCCCGATAACGCCGGAGCCGCAGCCCATCTACGACTGGACGGCGGAGCCGGATATCGTTCCCGACAATACGGGCGCGGCGCGGCGCCCGGCGATCCTGCTTGGCTGGTATGGCCAGGTCCAGGATGTTCAGGGCGTCGAGTTCGAGGTCCGGCTCGCCGTTACGGGCGAGGTTGTCTATCGCGGGCGTACCGACCAGGTGTCGGATGGCGAGCTCCTGATCTCGCAGGGGCTTCTGCCCGATACCGATTACCAGGTGCGTGCGCGCTATATTCCTTTCTCCAACCGTCGGACGCTCTGGTCTGGATGGTTGCTTGTGCGCACACGGGACGTTCGTTTCAACGTCTATTCGGATGTCGATCTCGATGGGCTGAGGGATGCAATCGATGGAGCCACCGAATGGATGGGTCCAGGCGTCAGGAAGCTGATCGATGATGCAAGGCAGCTCGTCGCGTCCATCGCCGATCAGGGATATTCGGATTACAGCGACAGGCAGAAGATCCGCCGCGAACTGACGGAAACCCGAAATGGGATTACGGCCGCCTTCACCGAAGCCATTGACGTGGCCGTGGGGCCAAACTCCGCGCTCGCGCAAAGGCTGGAGCAGCTGGAAGTGTCTCTGGGCGACTACGCGACCGTCACCGCTCTCGATGCGCTGACGGTTCGCGTGACGAACAATGAGGGCAATATCAGCGGACTTGCCCAGGCGATAACGGATCTGGGTGTCTCCGTGGATGAGGACATTGCATCCGCGGTTACCCTGCTTCAGGGGCAGATCAACACCGTCGACGGAAAGACAGTTGCGAATGCTGCCGCGATCACGGACCTGGGGGTTGCCGTTGGCGATATCGCGGCAAGCGTTACGATAACAGCCGAGGCGGGGGCCGACCCGGGCGGCGGCTGGTCGCGCTACATGGTGAAGTTGATCGCGGAGGGGGCGGACGCCTTCTTCTACATGGATGTCAACGGCACCGTGTCGCGAACGGTTTTCCATTCGGATGAATTCGTTCTGACCGACGGGGACGAGACCGTGAACCCAATCGTATTTGCCGGCGGCATTGCGAAGTTGAACATTGCACATATCGGCGAGGTCAGCTCCGGCCTGATTACCAGCCCGGACGGCAAGATCCGGTTCCAGCTGGATGAAGGCCGCATCGTGGTTTCCGACTGATGGCCAATCGCATTGTCCTTGGTGCGTTCGACGGCACCTTTGTCCTGCGCGCTTCGCGTCCCGGCTACGACGTCCTCGATCCGGCATTGTTGCCTGAGCATGTGTCGTTCGACAGCCGCTGGCAGGAAGCGGGGAATATCGTTCAGCGCGGCACGTTCAAGCTCAGCGGATCGAGCACGTTCAACATCACATATCCGGGAGCCGTGACGGCGCCGCCTCTCGTGATGGTCACCATGTCCGGAGAGAACAACAATCTCGATCAATGGTGGAACATCACCGTGAATGACGAGCAGAACTGGCGCGTGAGAATCTACTTCGCCAGTGCGGTCGCTATCGGGTCGGAGGGGATACAGATTTCGAAATCGAATGCGAATCCCGTCGGGAACGGCGAACGCACCTTCTTCTACAGCGTGATGCGGAATCTCTATGGTTGAGCGTGTTCTTCTTGGTGTGCGCGGGGCAACGCATGGTCTCTGGATATCCAAGCCTGGCTTCAACGCCGAAACGGCCAGCGATGCGCAGTTGCTGTTCACGACGGAACCCGGGTTTGAGAGCTTCCAGCTTGTCCAGACGGGGCGCGTCCAGCTTCTGAACAATGCGCCGGTGAACATCATCGTTCCCGATCTCGGCTATCGGCCGGCGGTCTACATCATCCCGGAGCTGACGTTCAGTCTGAACCCGTCGAACACCTCGTTGCGCTTCTGGACGGAGTATGATTCCAACACGTCACTCTGGCTGAACATCCTTCACAACAATCTGAACTATAACGGCTACTCGCTGTATGCCGTCATGAAGGTCCGGGCAGATGGTCTCTAGGATCGTTCTCGAAGCGGATGGGATGAAGGTATCCAGGCCGGGGGTCGATGTGCTGACCGCAGACGAAAAGGACCTGACCTTCAACAGCAAATGGTCGACCCTTGCCCTGCTGCAGTCGGGTTCATTCTATTCGCCACGGCCTGATGGCTATCTTCAGGAAACGAGCAGCGTGACGGTGAATTTCACCCGCACCTATGCCCGCCGCCCGATGGTGTTTCTGACCGTTCGTGACCGGACATTCTACACGGCGCTTTGGCGCCAGCATGTTGGGACATGCCTGCATTGGCTCGTTGATCCGACCCGCTACATGTACATGTGCAACGTCTACAACAACCGGTTTGAATTCATCAACTTCCGGTACGGCGACCCGATCAAGGATTACGACGTCAAATATTATGTCTGGGACTTCGACATATGATCGCAGAACACGATGCAAACGGGAAAATCCTTCACGTTGTCAACGATCCGGTGCCGCCGGGTCTATCCGAGTTGATGGCCGGAAGCGGGAAGCTTTTTGTCGAGTTTCCTCCGGTCGATCCGGGCGAGGGGCGCAATCATGTCTTCACGCCCTGCGATATTCTGACCGACTATGTGGTCGAGGGGTGCATCTGCAAAAGGCCGGTCCACGAACACAGCATCACAAGGTTGGAAGATACTCTCTTCCGCATCGATGGAATCGAGAAGGGTTCCATGGTGCGTGTATACCTTGGCGATGCCCTGGTCAGCAGTTGCATCGCCGATGGCGAGCCTCTCGATCTGGAGATCGATGAGCCGTGCAAGCTCCGCGTCTATATCGAGCCTGAATGGCCGTATCAGGAAAATTGGTATGAAATTGATTTTGAGTAGGGTCGAAACGGCAAGGCAACAGGCGCTCGCCAAAGTCGATCAGCTATTTGCCGATGACATCCAGGCCATGCTAGGCCCGATGCAGCATCTGCATGCTCTGAAGGCCGCTGCCGCTGCATCTGGCGACATGACGCTGTTCGATGACGAAGGAGACAGGCAGGCGTCGCTTTCGAACGCCGCCGCGAGCAATGCAAGGTTGGCGCTTGTCGATCAGCGCCGGCGCAGCTTCAAGCGCCGCATTCGAGACTGCACCAGTTCCGCCGAGATCGAGGCGGTGCTTGTCGAGGTAAGGCTCGACAATGGATCGCTCAACGGCTGAACGCGCCGCCTGAACCCACACCAGCACGAGATTGAAATCATGCCAGACCCGCAGAAATCGCAGGTCGACCCGATGGTGCTTGCCATCGTGTCGGCAGACGATGCCGAGCACTACCGCAAAAAATGGATCGCAGCCGTTGGCCAGATTCTCGCCCTGCAGAGGAAGCTCGCAGCCATGGAAGGGGCAGGCGAGACCGTTGAGGCGCACGAAATCGACGAGGAGGCGTGACGATGGCACTTCAGCCAGACCTTATTGGTGCTGTCACCCTGACGGCGGGTTCCAACGAATTCACATGGGCTGGGGCCTCGCTGGTCGGCGGGGCTATCCAGGAGGGGGATACGATCCATCTGCCTGGCTCCGGCCTGTCGATGGTTATCGCAACGGTGACCGGTGCGACGACGGGGACGTTGACGGACAATTGCCCTGCGGCCGCCGCCGGAGCCGGGCAGGTCGCCCGCATTCGCTATCAGGCGGACCTGTCGCGCGTGGCCGCGAAGACATGGCAGCTCATCGAATTGCTTGGCGGGGGCAACCTGTCGGCGCTTGCCGGGCTTGAAGGAGCAGCTGGCAAGATTCCGTTGTTCACTGGTCCCGGCGTCCTGGACCTTATGAATATCCTGCCGGTGCAGCTGGACAAGCATGACGTGCAGAACGCCCCGAACTCGTTCTATGCAAAGCTCCTTCGCGTCGATGGCGCGATCAATGCAAAGAATGCGTTCTATGGCGAGTATTACGGCGGTTCAGCGAACAAGAATATCGATACGCTGTTGCCGGGTGAAACAGGACTGTTTTCGATTTCCAATCCCGGAACGTTTCCCCCAGATGTCGGGACTTTCTGGTTCATCGAGACCCAGCGACAGCTGTACAATGATACAAAACACCAGACTGCGCACCGATATGGCGGCACGTCAGCATTGCCTTCGATTTGGTATCGTGTGGCGAGCACGACCAATGTATATTCGCGTTGGTTGCCGTTAATTCCAGTTCGCGGCGATAACGCAAACGGCTCCTATGTTCGCCTGGGTGATGGCACTCAGATTTGTTGGTCCACCATCGATCTGACCAACACGGATATGTCGACGCCTCGCGGCGCATTCTTTTCGCCGGCCAGCTACCTTACCTGGACATTTCCGGCGGCATTTAGCACGGCGCCCGCGATTTCAGCGTCGTTTCAGCGGGCATCGTATGTGCCAAGCGCAGTGGGAATCTATTCGCAAAGTCTGGCCGTTGCGAACCTCGCGCCATGGTCTTCGATTTCTCTGGCGTCTGGAATTTCCAAGAGCGTCTACGTTCAAGCTATCGGAAGGTGGTACTGATGCATATTGATCTTTCTCCGCAACACCGGGACGCTTCGCTCACAGTCGAGAAGCAGGGCGACATCCTCACCATCAACGGCGCACCCTATGACTTTTCCAGCATCCCGGAAGGGGCGACGGTGGAGAACGTGCCCTGCGATTTCATCGTCGGCCCGGTCTCTCGCATCAATGGCGAGATACACCTGACACTGATCTCTCCCCATGGGGGCTATCCTACAGAAACGGAAGCGTTTCCGCCTGCGCTGGAAGTCGCGCCGGATGGCGTGATCATTGATTTCAATCCTGCGGCAAAGGGGGGGGAAGACGTAGAGCCCTGATCTCGCTGACACTTCTACGGCGGAAATGAAGCGCACGACTAAGCAGATGCCTTCGCTGGCGCGAACAGCGCTGAGCGCAACCGTTGTGCTGCCGGTTGATTCCGTCGCCACGGAGCTTCCTTCAATTACGCTCGGACCATCGGGAATATTTGGGTAGCACTGTAACTGCGGTACTCGCCATCATTACGGGTGGTATCTTGCTTGATGATATTCTCTGATGCCGCAGAGACAACGGGAAATATTATGGACGACCCAACTGCCTTTCAATTTAGGCGGGCGAATAATGCGTACTGAAGGTGCAAATTAAAGGGATATCTTCCTGGATTTAAAGGAGGCTGAAATCTCATTGGTCATAGAGTCTCTGTGAATTCGCAAATCGTGTTCTCCTTTGTCGTCAATCCAGTTTGTCGAAATTATTGTGAAGCTTTTGCTTATTGAGGAGTGTTTAATATCCAAATTACCTGAAAGGCTGAAGATTGTCGCAAATGTGGTCCAAGGTCTATCTTTGACTTCCCAATAGAGAGAGGTGGCAGGCACGAGAGAAAGGTGGTCATCTGAAATCCACCCTTGGATATCAGGCTCCGTCTGTCCTTGTATTGGGCTGCCGGCGTTGCCGTCTGCCAACGCCATGCCGACAAGATCGAGGTGGCTAGCATCATGGTGTGCATGGATGGTGTTGGTTGCGGTGAGGGTGGCATGCCATCCTGGTGCTAGTTGAAACCACTGGCGGAAGTCATGATGTTTATCATTTCCGTCCTTTAACCAATCCGCAACGACTATAAAATGTCCGGGATTACAAACCAGAAGTCGAAAATGTCGAATCTGTGTGGGATGCCGAACTTCGGACAAGGTGATCCATAATCCTGCAACCGTATCCGCGAACTGCAAAGCAGAACCAAAAGGCTTGGCACCTTTCCTCTGATGATCCTTTCCGTCGATTTCGACGCAGTTGTGCGCACGAGTCTTCTCGACATAAATACGGCGTGGATCAGAGTAATAGAAGCCTTGATTTGACAGGTCGTCTCCAAGCTTCGTCTTGCCAACATATCCGTATCTTCCAGGGTCAGTAAAAATATTTACGCCGAGATCATGCCAAACGAAATTTAAATGATCTGCGTGTTTGTGAACCCTTGAATGAAATGCAGATATTTGAGATAGGTAAGAAAAATTGTTTGTACTGTTTTTATTTATTTCTCGTGCAAAGACGTATCCTGCTTCTTTGTATGATTTAAGTCCAGTGGGGATGTTTTCTGTTCTATTGCTTCCAGTTAGAAGGTTTTTTAGGTCGGCATTGCGAAAATGGCTCACTTGTTGAGGGAGGTACGCATTGATAGTAGGTGATGTGTCGCCAAAAGGTACTAGGGAGCCGTCTGGTTGGATCATCCATCCCAATGCCTCCTCGGCGCGAATTAACGTCTCTTCGAGGTTTCCGTGACTGATAAGTCCAGCTTCTCGCGCTCCGATTACGCTTCCGAGTACCATGCTATGGTAGGCGGGTGAATGCTCCTTGTGTGGGCCAGAGTCAAAGAAGCTCTTTTTGAGCATTTCCTCCAGGCGATAGTTTGCTTTCTCTATGTATGCAGAGAAGCCAGGCAACATGGCAAAGCGGCTAGCGCTCGCGAGTTGCCCAACGGCTTGGTAAAAGCCGTGATTGTTGTGAGATATAAAAAAATCGTCCCTCGATAATAATTCATGATGAAATACAAGTGTTTTTAATAATATATCCTTCTCTTCAAGAGTTGTATCTGTGGACCTAATAAGTATATCTGCCAAATATGAAAATCGTTGTATCCTCTGTCCTACGGCCATGTCATACCATGCCATAGTATCATTATTATTTAGAGCTTTTTCCACAGAAGTGTCGATATTTCGTCCCGACAATAACGGTTTTTGAAATTTTTCAATCCAGTCATCGCAAAATGCGATGCATACTTTTATGAATTTTTCATCTTTCTTATCTTCGTATGCTGTTAAAATTCGGGAAATTGGTTCCCAAGCATGGATGTGAAAGGAGAAGGACCGGTTGTGTTGGTCCCAAGGAAGCGGAGGGGAGAGTGGTACATTGTCGATACCATCACGGCTCCATCCTTCTTTGATAAGCCTTTCGACCTTCTTTGTAAGGGCGGGGCCCGGTACGCTTGGACGCTCGTCCAGTTGCTCGAAGGGGCGCAATGGATAGGTCGCGATCAATCGAGAAAAGAAGTTTATCGATTCTTCGTCGGAGAAAAAGACAGCTTCGGCATCTGGCGAAAACATATTTGGGTGCTGATCGACAGATTTCATTTTGAAAGCATATCCATTGGGGCTTTGATCACATCTGTGGCCATGTTGATCAGGTTCGTTCGAACTGTGCTCCGCCTCATAGGGCATCTGAGACGGATACATTTATCGTAGAATGTTGGCAGATTTCAGTTCGACCGGAGATTAGCGTTCGACGTCCACATTGTCGTTCTTCATTGCTAGAACTTGTAGCACCCCCAAGATGTTCCTCGCAGAGGCGGACCAAGTGCGGTTCTCTAGGATAAAAGCGCGCGCGGCGTTCCCCAGTTTCACCTGCTTTTCTGGGTTCTCAATCAGATTTGCCAAAGCGTCAGACAACGACAGGACGTTCCCCTTTTCATAGATCACACCAGTTTTTTCGTGCTGCACAGCTTCCGAAACTGCTGGCATGTCTGGAACTACCACGGCCTTACCCATTGCCATCGCTTCTACAGGTTTCAATGGTGAAACGAGTTCACACACACGAACTGGCTTTCTTGGGAGTGGCGCAATGTCAATCAACGAATAGTAGTTCGCCACCTCCTCATGAGGTATGCGTCCTGGCATGATTAGCCAGTCTACAATGCCTACGTCACATGCGATTGAGTGCAAGTCGCGGGTAAGAGTATGTTTCGAGTCGGCACCCCCTTTGTCTCCCCCCACCAACAGTAATCTGAACGTCAACCCGCGGGATTTTAGCAAACCGCAAGCCTGAATGAGGTGATCAAGCCCCTCATAGTCCACAAAACTCCCGATGTAGCCGATCACCGGCACATCATCCGGAATGCCCAAGCTCTGAGCTAGGGCGCCATCGCGGGGCATCAAGGGGAATTCTTCTGCTTCTACAGAGTTGGGAAATAGCGAAATTTTGTCCCTTTCCGCGCCGCGACTGATTAGTTCCTCCTTCATAGGAGCGTTGAGCGTTAACAGGTGGTCTGCTTCTGATGAAACGCGGGATTCCAACGCCACCTGAACTTTGTATCCCAGTGAATCTTCGTATTCAGGCTCGCGCGAAACTCTGGTTATTTCCCAGAAACCTCTAACTTCATAGATGAAAGGGACGCAGCAGCGGCGGGCAGCAATTAAAGCGGGAAGTGCAGTTCGATGATTCGACGCTGCAATTATTAATTCAGGTTGATGGGTCCGGATAATTTTTTCCCATGCATCAGAAGCAAGTAAGTAGTATTCATGAGTTCCCGGATCTTTTAGTGTCGGCGTCTTGATCCGATAGTATCGAATTCCGTCCACTTCATCCCATTCGCCTACTGTCGGATCCTGTACTGCATTCAAATCATACGGGTATCCGGCTCGTGTCACTGCTACAACGTCGAAACCGGTAGATCTTAATCCCTGAATCACGCCCTTACTGCGGATCGAGTAGCCGTTGGAGTAATGAGGTAGGCTGTTATTGATCGCGTATATAATGCGACCGTGTTTTTTAGTAGATGGCGTTCCGGAAGTGAATGGAATTTTTGATATTGAGTTTAGATATATGTCAGTCTTTTTTAGTGATTTGATTAGTTGATGTGAGGATCTTTTTCCTTCAATTAATAAATCATGTATAACTAATTCCATGAACTTCTCGCTCTCAGTAAGAAATCCATTTTCACTGAGTAATGAAATTATTTGAATTTTTGTTTTGTGATTTACATTGCGTTCCATTATCGCATTGGCAATGGATAGGATAGCTATGTCGCCCTTAGGTAGAAGATTGATTGCATCAATCAAGGGTTCGCTGGAGACTTCTTTTTTATCTTCGTCTTTTGGACGAGAATTTAGAGTATCAACATTTCGCCTCTCGTTCATTCTGCGCCAGGCCCAATGTTTGAGCCTGTGAGGCGTCATATTCTGAATGAATATCGGCAATTTATGCCATGTAGACCTGGCTTTATCAAAGTCTATGCGAATTATAAGCATGCCCACCCCCCGTGTTGATGCATATTTAAATTAACAAGTTCCTATACTTCGTCTTTATTTATTCGATTATTTTTCCTTTTTTGTTTATTTAATTTGATTAGATATTTTCTGCTACGATTCTCCCTCGTGTACAAAAGTAGATTGGTGAGCGCTATTGGATTTTGTGCATCATCAGATTTTTTGCGGGTCGATGGCTGGGTTCATGACCATTTCAATGAAAACAAGACAATTTCGTTGAGGTTGCCTTACGAGATCGAAGGTTTACAAACAGGTTTTTAATTTCACCAATTCGGCTCGCCCAGTTTGATAGACAACCCTTAAAAGCAGTATTCTGCCTCAAAGCACAACCACCTTGCTTTGTCGAGGTGCGTTGCTACGAGAGGTAGCTGCTCGCATTTCCGCTAATCTAGATTTCGCCGATGAGCGTCTGACTGACCGTGTCAGCTCGCTTCTGAATCTGCCCAGAAAAGTTTCCGACAGTCTCGTCTCAACCAAGGAATCGATCTTTGCGCCTTTCCAGCAACTGGAAAGCGGTGCTCCGCCATGCGTGGAGCATCCGCTTCATTGTGCTCGCCGCTCTGTTGTCCGGGGCAGAGGTGGCCTTGCCGCTTCTTAGAGAATTCCTGCCGCTGCCGCCGGGCCTCTTCGCCGGCCTGTCGTTCTTCACCGTGGCCGCGGCATTCGTATCCCGCATCATCGCACAGAAGGATTTGCCCAATGACTAGAATTCGCAGTCGCTTTCTCGCTGGTTCCGCTGGCGCAGCTTTGCTCGCCTCGGCGATAGCGTTCTACTCGTCTTGGGAGGGGCGTGAATATGTCGCCTATCTGGACAGCGGCGGTGTCTGGACCATTTGCGACGGTCACACCGGGCCGGAGGTGAAGAAGGGCATGCGGGCAACGGATGCCGAATGTGACGCCATGCTTCGCAAGGATATTCTTGCCCATGAGCGCCGCATGCTCGCCTGCGTGCCGGAACTCAGGAATGCGCCGGATGATACCTACATCGCCATCAACAGTTGGGCTTTCAATGCCGGCACCGGTGCGGCCTGTCGCTCGAAGCTGGTGCGCAAGATCAAGGCCGGAGACCTGCGCGGAGCCTGTGGCGAACTGAGCCGCTGGGTCTATGTGAAGCGCAAGGTGGTGCGCGGTCTGGTGAACCGCCGCGTGAAGGGTTCGCCCGGCCGCATCAGCGAGCAGGCGCTGTGCCTGCGTGGGCTCGGCTGATGCTGACGCTTGTCGGGGGCCTGCGCGGCCTGGCCTCCGCCCTTGGCGGGGCTGCGCTTGCGGCGGCCATCTCCATCCTCGTCTATGAGGGGCTGCCGCTCGGCCCGCTTCGCCTCGTTCCGCTGCTCGGCCCGGTGCTCGAGATCGTGGCCGACGGCAGGGTCGACCGTGTTCGGCGGGAAGGGGCGGTTGCCGAGCGTCGCGCCTGGGAGGAAACCCGCCGGCGTATGCTGGCTGAGATGGCCGAGGAGCGCCGAAAGGCGCAGGGCGCGATTGCCACGGCCGAGCGCGCCTATCTCGAAAAGCGGGACCGGGATGCGGAGACGATCCGGTCCCTTGAGGCAGCAATTTCAGAACAGGAGAAGGCCGATGCGGAAGCCGGCGGCGATGCTTGTGTTATGCGTTCCTTTATTGGCCGGGGGCTGCGCGACCGCCTCGACCAGGTCGGCCGTTGAGCGGCCGGAGCTGGCGCCAATCCCCGAGAGCCTGAAGGCGCCATGCGCGCCTGTGGTGACGCTGCCCGAGCGTGCTCTCGGTTCATCTGAGGCCTCGCGGCTTTGGGCGATCGACCGGCGCAATCTGGGAGATTGCGGGCGCGGCAAGGCAGCGCTTGTGGATGCGGTGAAAGCGATCGAGGGGCAGGGGCGGTGAGCGAAGCAAGCGTGGAGCGAACCCTTGGTCAAATTCTCGGTGAGCTTAAGGGAATCGACGATCGGCTGAAACGTGCCGATGACAGCCGCGCCGTCGTGCACCGCCGCCTCGACGAGGTGAGCGAGCGGCTTTCTCATGTTGAAGGTGAGGTCGAGGCGACCAAGAAGACGGTCAACGACATGAAGCCGGTTACCGATGATATGGCGCAGTTGCGCACTCAGGCGGCCGGCGCCGGAACACTCGGGCGATGGCTCATTCGGATCGGCATCGGGGTGGTAACGCTCGCGAGCTGGATCGTTGCCGGGTACACGTGGCTGACAGGAAGACCGCCACCTTGAGGTGCTTCACTGTTTCAAAGGCGCCATTGGATTGTGTGCGTTCAAACGATGTTATAATTAGCCGAATACGGGAATTGGGGATCGTGCGGTGGGGCAGACGTTTGAATATCTGCGGGAAAACGCTATCGTGATTGCGCTCGCAATCGCAGCAGCCGTGCTCGTTTTGGCAGTTCCGTTCCGTTATCGCTGGATCCCTGATGCGACGGTATCTGAAGACTTGATTTCAAGATTCCGTTCAGACTTCTCAATGCTGTCGCATGCTCAGCAGCAAACCTTGATATTGTTTTACATGAGGAAGCACGCTTGTGGGCGAGAGAAGGCAATGCTGTTTGCGCTCGAAGATAAGCGTAAGACCGATGAGGGCGAATGACGCCACATGTTGGCTCTTAGATGCGGGGTTTATGTCTGATCACGGGATCAGGTTGGGGGAGAATTCATGGTTTCAAAATTTTCCAGGACCGAACTGGAGGACAGCACGGATCGCGGTTGCGCCATTATCGGTGCAACGAATGTTGAAGTCTGGCTTGAGAAAGCCCTGCGCCGCCACCTGGTGAATTCGCGCCGTCACGCTAGCTGGTTTTTTCGTGACGGTGCTCCGCTTTCGTCGTTTGAAGCCAAGATTCGTATTGCGCATCTGACTGGCCTCGTCAGTGAAGAGATGATGCAGGAACTCCTGATCCTCAAGGATCTCCGTGAGATGTTTATATCCGAGTTGGCTACAAGTAGTTTCGATAGCCCGGTCGTGTCACATATGATCCAGAAGTTCTCATATATCCCTTCGCTGGACCGTGCGCGCCGACATTCCGCCCGGCCTAAGTCCAATCGGATAACGTATGAGATTGTGGTGTATACGGTGTGCGACTATTTGGGGAGCGATTTCGCTTTTGGAATGCCTCACCCTATCGCGTGATCGGCAAGAGTCCGGTTCCTATGGGGCGCTCGTTGCCTTGGAGACATTCGTCTTCATTTGCGTACGAGGTGATATCCAATCTGCGCAAGATCAAGCCTTAGAACAATAACCGTCTTTCCTTGGTTCCCCCAATAGTCCTTGTGGCAGCCGGGGCAATTTGCGTTTGCAGGCCTAGTTTAAGACCCTCTGCGATTAGTCTGGAAATTGAGAGGAGAATAACTGCGCCTGCAATGGATATCACCAGTCCAATCAAGAGAAGCAGCCCATCCATCTCTTTGCGTTTCCGGCGGGCGGCTTGAAACCCATCAAACCCTCCTGCCTATTCTTCTTCGTCTCCCAAATCCTGAATTTCGATCATTCCACGTGCGGAAGCCCAGTCGAGCAACGCCGCATTGACAGCTTCATCGATGGTGAGATTCTGTTGCTCTGCGTAGTCGCTCATCACCTCGGTCACCTCGGACAGCAATATGATGTTGTTGCGCGGCCTTTGGGCGTTGCTGATCCTGATCGCTGCACGTCTGAGATAAGCTTTAACTTCTTCCGGTGCAAAATGTTCGAAATCGGCTGCTGCTTCGAGAAGCTGCTTGGCAAGCTTGTCAGTCATTGTTCCTCTTCCATCGCCCCCGTGTCTGGCTCGCCGCTAGGCCGTGAATTTCAGAGTGTTTGCAGTTTTTGCGCTGCTTGTGTGCATGTTTCGATTTGCTACGAATTCTTCGATCAGTCTCAAGCTGGCTTGTAGCGCGATGCCTTCGCTGTCGCTGTCTGAAACTGTCTCAAAGCCTGTGTATTCTGCGTGCTCGCGGAATATGGAGACGATGTACCGCTGCGGCGGCAGAAGCGCTATTTGAGCCACTGGTCGGTTGCTGGAGTATCTGACGACGCGTCGTAGATATGCACCCTTCCGTCCGACACCGCGCAAGTTCGCGGTTACTGTGATGACGCTGCCCTCGACGCCCAGGGTGAAAAACAGGCTCTTGTTCGATTTTTCTTTCAGGAGGCGCGAAAGCGAACGGCAAACGTCTTCAACAATGCCGTTGAGTGGCTGTCCGACGTCGTGTTGTTGCTGCGTCGCTGCATTACTTGAATTTCCTGGCGTGCATTCTCGTCCCACATCCATCCTCCGATGTCGCACAGCCGTGCGATTGAATGTGCCGACCGTGGCGAGTGCAAAACGGTAAGCGCTCGCTGATCGAATGATGTGTCCCTTGAGCGTCATCATAATTATTCGGCTCACTGTGAAAAGATGGAAATGAGAAAGCGTGTCAGCGCTTTTCTTGTGCCTCAGAAGCCACGTTAGTGCTTTCGCTGCTCGGAGGCAGGCTCAGCATTCTGGTGTTCACGAATGTGTTCGACAGCCAGACGAAACAGTGCCTGCTCGATTTCGGTCTCGCTCCACCCGGCACCGTGCGCGCGTTGTGCAAGGGCGCGGAATTCGGCTTGCAGGGCCTGTTGGCATTCGCGCGTCCGTTCCGGATCGCCTTCTGCCCGTCTTGGGGGAACAATCATTCTGGGATATCCGGCTTATCTACGATGGTCAGCTGATCGTCGGGCAGGGGGCGTTGCAGGGTCTTTGCTTCGTTCCATGGTGCGCGCAACCAGGTGTCCAGTTCCTCGGCCGTGGTCAGGATCACCGGCATGGCCTTCTTGTGGATCGGCGCGACGATGCCATTCGGTTCCGTGGTGAGAAACGCATAAATCTCGTGGTCGGCGGGTTCCTCGCGCGCCATGCGCTTGCCGTGCCATTTCGTCCATAGGCCGGCGAAGGCAAAGAGCGGCCGGTTCTCGTTCAAGGCGAACCATGCGTCCGGCGTGCGACCGCCTTCCGGCTTGTTCGATGGGTCGGGCTCGGCAAAGCTGGTTGCCGGCACGAGGCATCGATATTCCGGGCCGAGCCAGCGGCGCCAGTGGGCGGAGCTGACATTGCGAATGTTGGTCACGCCGCTGTCGTGCGCTCCCTTGACGAACATCGGCGGCGTCGGCATGCCCCAGCGGGCGCGCACGAGCTCACGCTCGCCATCCTCTCCCACGCGCACGATCGGCGCATAGCGGTTGGGGTAGACCTGCAGGGATGGCTCGTTGAACTGGTATTCGCGGGTCGTTTGCACGAACTGGCGGATCGCCTCGCGCGTGGTGGTCATGTTGTAGAGATTGCACATGGGGCACGCTCACCTTGGCCACTGATTGATGACCAAGATTGTATTGCCGGCCTTGTTTTTGCAATGCCGGCAGCGCATGCGCTTTGAAAGACGATGCGCCGGCGCGTCCTTTCCGAAGCGGCGTTCCAGGGCATTCCGGTCAAGCTCTGCGATGTGCTTGCAACGGACACAAAAGCCGCCCAGCACATAATAGACCGGAATGTCCCTGAAGGTGATGTTGCCGTCAGGGGTGAAGGGAACGACTTCCGAAAGGTGTCGAGGTTTGAACTGTCGCATTTGCGGCTCCAGAAATCGAACGCCGCACCGTTTTCCTGATCATCAGCGCGCTTCCCCTGCGCGCACGAAACCCCAGCTCACCGAAGCTTCCAGGGCCTCTATGCGGCCGACCAGGTAATCGCGTTCGCCCAGAAGCGCGACTACCGCATTGTGCGGGTCGCCCCCGCAAGCCTCAATGATCTCGGATGCCGCAACGTCATAGGGATCGGGTTCCCGGACGCGCGTCGTATCGGGTTTCTGCACGGCTCTCTCCATGCTTTCCATGTCTGAACTGAGAAACAATTCCTACACCAAGCCGGCTTGACGAGTCTAGTGTTTGTTCCATTTTTGTTCTCATGGTGAAACACGTCAGCTACAACCTCAACATCCTCGCAAACATGATCGATGACGGTTACACCGTCAGCATCCACTGTCACCAACAGGTCAAGGGTGGGACATGCGGGCATCATGCCAGGCTGGACCTGGAAGCCCTCGCCAAGCGCTTCGGTCGCGACTTCGTTCTGCTCCATCACACCATCGTGCCTTATCTCCGCTGTTCAAAATGCGGAGCGAAGGGCGGGGGTGTGCGCGGGCCGATTTCGATACAGATGCATATTCCTAGCCCGACCCGATGAGGTGGTCCGGCCAGCTGAACGTCTTCAATTTTTCGATATAAACAATAACCATACCTGAAGTGCTTGCGGCGGACATGGCAGTAATTGATCCTAATTGCTTGCCTAACCAAAGGGGTTTGGCCTTTTCCTTTATCGTAACCGATTTGCAGGATCATCGAGATAAAGGGAGGGATACTGATGCATCCAGTATTATCTACAATATGGTTTGGCACCGCGCTCGTCGTAGCGGGTTTTGTGGGCTGGAAGATAGCACCAGATGCTTCCCATACAGTACAACCCTCCAATCCGCGCCCGAAGCCAGAGGCCGTGGAGCCCAAGCCCGTGGCGGCTGGCCGGGTTATTGCTATGCCAATCTGTGGCAGCGGTCAGCGCGTTAATTGCGTCGTTGATGGCGATACGATTTGGATAAACCGAGAGAAGTTCAGGCTTGAAGGCTTTAATGCCCCTGAGATGAATGGATCCTGCGATCGAGAACGACGTTTGGCGGTTCAGGCGCGAGACGAATTGCGACGCGCACTAAATGGACACCGGTTTACTATTGAGCGCAACGGACAGGATCGCTATGGGCGCACCTTGGCGACCATCCGAGTTGAGGGGCGGGACGTCGGCCAAGGTTTGATAAGAAAGGGCCTGGCGCATGAATGGCGCGGGTTTAAGGAAAATTGGTGTTGAATTGCATGCGTCATAGCCGAAATGAGTTCGTCTGCTCTCGTTCAGACTGGAGCGATGGCCGTTCTCGTCGCCCCACGTCCACGTGAAAAATTTGGAGCAATGAGGCGATGGGATAAGCAAACGATGAGGTTCGATATAATTCCGCATTTTGCGATACAATTTGTGGTACAAAAAGAGTGACTTTTCCCGGAATTCACCACAAAAAATCATTTAGTTACAATAAAAGGGGTTTGGTGCGGGTGCGCGCCGTCCGCACCATTTTGGAACGATAGGAACTTTCTGCACCGCAGTGACGACCGAAGGGCCATTGCGGTTCCAGTTCGACAGATAAGCCAGGTCGCTTTATATTTCTCTGCCGTAGGCTCCGTTTTTATACCTTCCGATCTGTGACGATGTTTCGCGCTCTCGACGGCCCGTTTTGGTTCGGAAGCCGCCATAAGCCCAATATTTTAATGCGTTTAGAGAATTTCGTATTGGGGATTACTTCCCGTGAGCAAAAATGTTTCAGCGTGAAATCAAACTTGTGCTTTCACCGGCGCCCAGATCTCCGTCGAAACGCAGCCGATAGTGCATCTGTTCTAATGGCCAAACTCCCAATTGCATGCTGAATGACATGCTCTGGAGCAGTCGTGTGTACGGCTCGACGCTCGATAGCGCTTTGACAGCATTTGGTATGTGATTTGGGAGATCATCATTGATTTCTAACAGGAAATTTTTCGAGCTGAAGAAATGGCTCCGGAATTCCACGGCTCTGGGATACGCCGGATTGAGCGTTCTGTTCTCGGGCGTTGCGCCGGTCGGATTCGGTGAAGCGCATGCGCAGGTCGTCTGCGATACCCGCCTCGGCAGCAATCCGGCCATCACCGATTGCACACTTGCTCAGGGGGCGGCCACCTGGGCGGAGCAACATGCCATCAATGGTGAATTGTATGTCGGCAGGGTAAACGGAGTGCCCGCCGAATTGTCGATCATTGGTTCGAAAGTCTATAGCGGAGCAGGATTTATCGGCTATGGCGGCTCTAGCAGTGCACCCAATACAGGTACGGTAAGGGTTTCCGGCGCTGGTGCTGAATGGCGTCTGACAGGAGATGCCCCCATAGCCTATGCGGGCGTTCTCGGCATCGGTGCGACCGGCACCGGCTATGGCAATGGTACCCTGATCATCGAAAACGGCGGTAAGGTCTTCGCCGATACGGTTCGCATCAGCAATGCGGTCGGGTCGGGCGGCGAAGCCCATATCGTCGTTTCGGGCCAGGGCTCCGTGCTGGAGGCTGATGAACTCCGAGGCTTGAGCAGCAGCACGGCGATCGTCGACCCCATTGCGATCCGGGATGGGGGGCTTATCTCCACGAACTATGTTTCGCTCGGCGGGCAGGGGAGCTCGATCCTGGTCAGCGGCTCTGGATCGAAGTGGCTCAATAGCGGCGCCATGATCAACCGAAATGGTTTTGCCATCGAGAATGGCGGCAAAGTGGAAACCCAGACCCTGAAGCTCGGCGAGAACACGACCATCGCCGGCGCAGGCTCGGTGCTGCATGCCGGCGAGCGGATCGATCTCGAAGGCGCGTTCAATACGGGATACATCACGGTTTCCGACGGCGGTTTATTGGAAACGCCAATCCTTGCGATTTCATCGCAAGGCGGCATGCGCGTGGAAAACGGCGGCATGGTGAGCGCCGACACAGCCGGTGTGGGGCTCCTTGCCTATCTAACGGTCGATGGCCGGAACAGCGTGTTCGATGTCTCCGGCAATCTCAATGCGAGCGGAGCCGTGGCTCTCAGCGGAAACGGGCGTCTGGAAGTCGGAGGCCAGTTCAATCTCCGCAAGTCGCTGATTATCGGCGGGGCGAAGGAAAGCGCCGACGGTTGGTTGGAACTGGGCGAGGCGAGCGCTGCCGGTTCTATCAATGCGGACGCAACGATAACTCTCGATGGCGCCGGTATTTATTTCAATCACACCGATACCGGCTACCTTTTCGCCAATCGGCTCTCAGGCGGAGGCTTCATCGCAAGCTACTCCGGGGAGACCACCATCGATGGCGATCTGTCCGAATTCTACACAACCAAACGGGATGATCTGGCTGTTGTCGTCGACGGTGCAGACGCGCGGCTCGTGCTGAAAAGCGATATGGACACGACAGATCTCGATGCGCGGGCTGATCGGGAAACCGAAACCACGTTTGAGGTCAGGGGCGGCACGTTGATCGTCGACGGCACCGTCGGCCGAATTTATGAGGTCGAGGGTGAGCCCGGAGAGAAGTTCGCCCGTTATTCGAACCGGATCGAGGTCTGGGGAGAGGAATCGAACAACGTATATGCCGACCGTGATCCGACATTGTTCGGAACGCTGGGTGGCTCTGGAACCGTTGGTTCCGTCGTGCTTGAAAGGAATGCGCGCATTGCGCCGGGCGACAACTCAGCCGGCACATTGACCGTCATGGGCTCACTCGCCTTTCATGACAACTCGGTCTTCGAGGTGGATGTTCTCGGCGACGGCACAAGCGACAAGATCGTCGTCAAGGATATTGGCTATGAATCGTCGCTGGATGTCTTCGATCGGGGCGGCAAGGTCACGATCGGCAATGGTGTCAATGTGGAGGTCACGGCGCTCGATGCCGCCACAAGTTATCAAAACGGCCAGACATATACGATCCTGACCGCGGAGAAGGGCATTTCCGGTGAGTTCGCAGAGGCGATCTCGAAGTCCGCCTTTCTCGATGTCGATCTCGTTCATGGAGCGAATGAGGTCGATTTAACGATCTCTGTTGCGGACGCCGGTGGCCCCGGCGATCCTGGTGGCCCCGGCGATCCTGGTGACCCTGGCGATCCGGGTGATCCCGGTGATCCCGGCGACCCTGGTGACCCCGGTGGGCCTGGAGCAGGCCTTTTTGACCGTGTTGCCCGGACGGACAACCAACGCAATGTTGCCGTCGCGCTCAACACACTGGAGCAGAGCGGCTCATCGCTATTGCTTTACAACAGGCTGCTTTTATTGAGCGCTGGCGAAGCTCAAGTTGCGTTTGAACAGCTTTCTGGTGAGGTTCACGCTTCTGCCCAGACTGCGCTCCTTCTTGGTAGCCAGTATGTGCGGGACGTCACCAACAACCGTATCCGCTCTGCTTTCGGCGATGTTGGGGCAGCAAGCCTGCCGGTTCTTGCTTACGGGGAGGATGGCCCTAAATTTGATACAGCAAGCGCGCTAGGCCTTGCGGCATGGGGGCAGGCTTTCGGCTCCTGGAGCGATATGGAAGGCGGTGCCAATGTAGGCGATCTGGACGTCTCGACCGGTGGTTTCATAACGGGTATCGACGCGCCGCTCGGAGACTGGAGAGCTGGTCTCTTCGCGGGGTACAGCCGTTCGACATTCGATGCGGATGCGCGTGCATCCTCCGGCGACAGCGATAACTATCATCTTGGTCTTTACGGTGGTTCGCAGTGGGGCGCGCTGTCGTTCCGTTCGGGGCTTTCTTATACGTGGCACAAATTGTCGACCAGCCGTTCGGTCGCGTTTCCGGGCTTCAATGAGCAGCTGACCGCTGATTATGACGCCGGGAGCTTCCAGGCGTATGGAGAACTCGGTTACCGTTTCGACAGGGGTACAGCGTCTTTTGAGCCGTTTGCGAACCTTGCCTATGTCAACCTGCGTACCGATGGCTTCACGGAAGAAGGTGGGGCAGCGGCCCTCACCAGTGCAAGCCAAACGCTCAACACCGCGTTCACCACGCTGGGATTGCGGGCCTCGTCCGATCTCATGCTTGGTGGAATCCAGGCGACGGCCAGTGGAACCTTGGGCTGGCGTCATGCTTTCGGCGACGTCGATCCGGTCTCGCAATTCGCCTTCTCCGGGAGCGAAGCCTATATGATCACCGGCGTTCCCATTGCCAGAGACACTGTCGTCCTGCAGCTCGGCCTCGACATGAAGGTGACCGAAACTGCGACGCTCGGCTTAAGCTATAATGGCGAGTTCGGGTCGGGTTCGAGCACGAACGGCCTCGATGCGCGACTGGGCATTCGCTTCTGATGCTTTTTCGCAAACTCTCCATGTCGATGGCGGTGGTCTTTACCGTCGCCATCGTCGGTGCTTCAAGAGCTGAGCCTCCATCCTCCTTATCGGAAACCTACGAGAACTGGACCGTTGCCTGCCTTGGACAGGGCGACAAGCGCCGATGCGCATTTTCCCAGCGGCAGGTCCAGAAGAGCGGTCAGCGCGTCCTTGCAATCGAACTTGTGCCTTCCGCCGATGGCGGTTTGCGAGGTTCTCTTGTTTTGCCTTTCGGGCTTGATCTCAAGCGCGGAGCCATGTTCAGCATCGATGACCTGCCGCCGGGCAAACCGTCGCACTTCAAAACCTGCCTTCCTGTGGGGTGTATCCTTGCCCTGGTCTTTACGAAGGAAACGACGAAAGCGTTGCGGGGAAGCGAGACATTGAAGATCGGTACCTATGCAAGCGACGAGCAGCAGGAGGTGGTGTTCCCAATTTCGCTGAAAGGATTTGACGCCGCGCTTGAGCGCACGATCGGTTTGACGCGGAAGTAGGTGCCGGTCGGGCGCGTCCGCGCCGGAACCGGCGTTTCACACTTTAGCCTACCAGCCTGATAGCCTCGCTTCGGACCCGGTTCCTGCCGCTCGTCTTGGCTTCATAAAGCGCGCGATCCGCCCGTTCGAGGAGAGCATAGAAGTCCTCCTTGCAGCCTGCAGTATAGGCGACGCCAACGCTGACGGTCACGGAGATTTCCTCGCTATCCGAGACGATGGTTTTCGCCTCGGTCTTCATCCGGATGCGTTCGGCGAATTTGACGGCTGTCTGCTGGTCGACATCGTGAAGAATGACGCAGAATTCTTCGCCACCCACTCGGGCGGCGACGTCCGAAACGCGGATTCTGTTCGAGAGAATTTCTGCAAAATGGCACAAAACAAGATCTCCGGCGGCATGGCCGTAGCTGTCGTTGATCGATTTGAAATGGTCCAGATCGAAAATGATGGCTGCGGTGCGGGGCGTGGCCGGTGCGGTGTAGCGCTCGATCAGAGCTCGTCGGTTGAGCAGCTTCGTCAGGGGGTCCGTTATGGCCTCCATCCGGTGAAAGCGAGAGATCCTGGCCTGATTGCCGGCGAGCGAAAGGGCGCCAATGCCGGTCAATCCGATGATGACGACGATGGAATTGATGCCTTCTGCCCAATTGGCAGGGTATTCGGAAAGGACCCATTTGCGCTCGAGCACGAGGGCGAGGCTGCATAGGGCGAAAGAAAGCGCGGTGATTGCATAAAGGGTTGCGTTCGCCGCCATGACGATTGGGGATTCTTCCCGGCCGATCCAATGCTGCCAGCCGGTCAGAACGAGGAGCAGGGCAAGGGCGAGATTGGCGATGACCGTCCCTGTTCCGGAATATCCTGTTGCAAAGGCGGCAACGGTTGCGAGAACGCCCAGTCCGGTAACCGAGCAAACCGCCGCCCAGTTTGTTCTGCCGAGCCGGAACTGCATGGAGCCCGCATAGATCAGTCCGAACCCGATCAGCAGAGCGGAAAACGATGCTGTCTGAAGAAGCGGGTCGTAGTACCGGCCGAGCGCGCTTATGGGAATGATGCCGAGAACAATGAAGCCCAGGCCGGACGACCATTCGAGCAGGAAGGTGTCGCGACGCGCACCGATCCATGCCCCAAAGAGCGTGAAACACAGTGCCGCGCTGGATACGCCGATTGCGATTAGAAGAGTAACCTGATCGAAAAGCACGAACTTGCAGAACCTCCGCTCAAGAGGCCTTTCTAAGCTCAATGGTGCTTAATGGTCAGCAAAACGCTTTCGATGTTGCGCAGGAAACGCGCTGTTTCAAGTGATATGGTGATCAAATTATTATCCGGCTTCGCAGTTCTGGCACCTGGCGATCCCGGATGGGGCGCCAGGTGATGCCGATGATTGCGAAATGTCCTAGCTGTTTGAGAGTTTCATCATCACAATGCCAGCGACGATGAACAGAGCCGCAACGATACGCATGGGCGTTGCAGCTTCTCCGAGGGCGAATATGCCGACAATGAAGGCGCCCACGGCACCGATGCCTGTCCAGATTGTGTAGGCTGTGCCAAGCGGAAGTGTTTTCATGGAAACCGACAACAATGCGAAGCTGGCGACCATCGTCACAAGCGTGATCGATGTCGGGGCCAGAAGGCTGAACCCCTCGGACTTCTTCATGAAATAAGACCACACAACTTCCAGAATTCCGGCGGCAACAAGCAGTATCCACGCCATGACCCATAGCTCCTTTACGAGCCGGGCCGTCCCGGAATGATTTTGGAAAAAGAGGCCGTCCTCTTCTTCCCTGAAATGGGACGTCCGAGAGAATGTTTCAAGCTCCGGGTTGTACGAGTTTGTCCCTTGCGACCCGAACGACAGCCCGTGTGAGCTCATGAAGATGTTTGGCGGCCAAACGGTTGATCTGCCAGAAAAGCGGAACATCCAGGGGTTTGCCGGGCACCAGTTCGACAAGTCGGCCAGAGGCCAGATGATCGCGTGCGAGTTCGGCGGGATTGAGAGCCCATCCCATGCCGGCGAGGCTTGCCTCCAGAAAACTCTGGGTGGAGGGGAGCCAATGGGTGGGAAAGCTGATTTCCCTGCCAAAGATGCGCCTGGTCCAGATGTGCTGGAGCCGGTCCTTCTGGTTGAAGGTAAGGGCGGGGGCCGTTTCGCAGGCTTCGGCCGTTACGCCGGTGGGGAAATGACGCCGCAGAAATTGCGGGCTGGCCGTTGCGTGATAGCGCAACGCGCCCAGGGGCGTGACACGGCACTCCTGCACGGGATCGGCATTCGATGTGACTGCTGCCAGAACCTTGCCGCGTCGCAGCCAGTCCGCGGTGTGATCCTGGTCGTCAATCGCGATGTTCATCAGATAGTCCGTTTTCCCGGTAAAGGAGGCGATGGCCTCAAGAAACCAGGTGCCGAGACTGTCAGCATTTGTGGCGACATTCAGCGTCACATGTCGGGACGGGGAGGAGAGGTCCGCCAGACCGGGCAGATGCTCCATCAGCTCCTTTTCCAATATGCCGAGGCGCTCCATATGCCGGCAGAGCAGCGCTCCCTTTTCCGTGGCGGTGCACGGCGTGCCCCGTTCGATCAGAACTGCACCGAGCCGTTCTTCCAGCTGCTTCACCCGTTGGGAAACCGCTGACGGGGTCACGTGGAGGGAGAGAGCAGCCTTTTCAAAGCTTCCCGTGCGGACAATCGCAGCGACGGCGCGGGCGGCGGCATAATCGATCATGATTAGAGTTTCTAATCCCAATTTATCTTCTTTAATTATCCTAATTACATGCGACCGCCTACACCGGACGCAGAAAACCAGTCATTCGGCGGGGCAATGGAGCCATCAGTCTTTCTTACCGGGATGATGATCGGGCTCAGCCTGATCGTCGCCATCGGTGCACAAAACGCCTTTGTCCTCCGTCAGGGCCTGATCGGCAGGCATGTTCTGGCTGTGTGCCTGACGTGTGCGATTTCGGATGCCATACTGATAACGGTGGGTGTGACCAGTTTCGGCAAGATTGCGCAATGGCTTCCCTTCATCGAGCCTGCCATGCGCTATGGCGGTGCCGCCTTTCTGTTCTGGTACGGAACAAACAGCTTGATATCGGCCATCCGGTCCAGCGATGCGCTGGCCACGGATATGCCCGCAGCCGGGCATGGGCTGGCGCAAACACTGGCGACCTGTCTTGCCATCACCTGGCTGAACCCTCACGTCTACCTTGACACGGTGGTTCTTCTGGGCACGATCTCGACCCAGTTTGCCAATGGACAGAATGCCTTCGCTGCCGGTGCGATAACGGGATCCTTCGGTTTCTTTCTGACGCTTGGGTATGGGGCGAGCTGGTTGCGACCGTTCTTTGCACGGCCACAGGCCTGGCGGATACTCGAGGGGGGCATTGCGCTCATCATGTGGGCGATTGCGGTGAAGCTGGTTGTCGGCAGTTGAAATGCCAGCTTGCCTGCGCGAAATGTGCGGAGAGGTTGAGGGGGAAGGTAATGGACGGTCTTCATCATCTGCCGGTGGTTTTTGCAGCCTATGCGATTGCCGCGGGAAGCCCTGGGCCGAGCACGCTGCGCATCATGGGCGTGGCGATGCACCATGGCCGGCGTGCGGGGCTGGCACTCGCTGCGGGAGTGGTTTCCGGTTCGCTCTTCTGGGGCGTTTGTGCTGCAACCGGCGTGTCCGCCTTTCTTGCGCGTTATGCGGAAACGCTCCTGGTCCTGAAGATACTGGGCGGCCTTTATCTGCTCTATCTTGCCGTCAAGGCGGCGCGCAGCGCGTTCTCATCTGCAAACCCGGCACTCAACGCAGGTATGCAAAACAGCACCGCTCCTTCTTCATTCGCGCTCTACAGGCATGGTTTGATCATGCATGTGGCCAATCCGAAGGCCGTTCTTGCATGGATTGCCCTTGTAAGTCTCGGGCTCGGCCCTGATGCCTCATTGCGGGATGCTGCCATCATCCTTGCCGGGTGCGCGGTCTTGAGTGTGTCGATCTTCTGCGGCTATGCGATCGTATTTTCCACGGGGCCGATGGTTCGTTTCTATTGCCGTATGCGCCGTGGTATCGAGGCCCTGCTTGCTGCGGTCTTCGGGCTGGCTGGATTGCGTCTGCTCATGTCCCAGAGTTGAGCCGGACCTGCTCCGTCGGCTTCGTGAGCTGAAGATCGGAATTTCAGCGCGGCGGGGCCACCTCCATATTCAGCTCCTTTGCGATGCCGCTTCGAAGACGGCCAATTGGGCTTTGAAGGCCTGTCGATAGGCGGGGCGGGCCTCTGCGCGGTCGATATAGGCGAGCAATTGCGCATATCCGTTCAGCAGGCCTGTTGCCTTCACTCTTTGCAGGACCGTCACCATCAGGAGGTCGCCGGCAGTGAAGTCGCCGTCGAGCCAATCGGCGTTGCCAAGGTGCGCTGTCAACTCTTTCAGACGTTTATGAATACGCTCTTCAAGGATTGCGTTGCGCGCTTCATACCATGTCTCGCCGTGTTCCAGTATTCGGGCCAGGGAGTATTCGAAGATCGGCGGTTCAAGGGTGTTCAGTGCCGCAAACATCCAGGCAATGGCACGGGATCTGGCATTTCCGTCGGCAGGCAGGAGGGTTTTGTGGCGCTCGGCGATATGAAGCACGATAGCGCCGGATTCAAACAGCACAAGATCGCCTTCCTCATAGGTCGGAATCTGGCCGAAGGGGTTGAGTAAGCGATGAGCGGGGTCCTTCATCGCCTTGAAGGAAAGAAGACGGGTTTCATAATCCTGTCCCGCTTCTTCAAGCGCCCAGCGGACGCGCATGTCGCGTGCCAGACCCTTGCCGCGGTCCGGCGATTTCTCGAAGGCCGTGATGGTGGGGATCATTGCAGAACTCCTTTCGCTTGCCGCTTCGGTTCAGACAAAAGGGCCTCTGCCCGTCACGGTCAAAACCCGAGCTTTGTATCCTGAGGACGAACGGAGGGGCGCTTATCCGACAGCGACCTGCTATTTCTCATGGATATTGCCGCCGGTTACGACAGAACCTGGAAATACTGAACGATCCATACGATCTGAACGATCAGCGCGATGACGACGAACCATAAATGAAACCGGCGGTTCTTAATGAACATCGCGGCGAGGGAGAGCGCGATCATTGCGGTTTGCCTGATCGGATATTCCAGGCCCATCTCCCGGAAATGGTCCATTCCCTTGATAAGCGTGTCCATGACATCGGTGGCATAGAGGGCTGCCAAAAGGCCGTAGAACCATTTCTGGCGGGAATGGAAATAGTCGGCATAGCCGGAATAGTCGTTCATCTGGTCGGGAAAGAGCAGGGCGCAGACGAAGAAGAAAAGCGCGGCATAGAGGATGACGAATATGTAGAGTTCGAATGTCCAGTGGATGATGCGCAGGAGACCGAACTCGAACCACCAGAAATGCACGACCGCCAGAAAAAGAAACAGCACCCATCCGATATGAACGGGATAGATGTGGCTCTTGTTCGGGTGCTGGACAAAGCGGGCAAGTCCATTGAGGAGGCGCGCCAGGCTCAAACCCATCACGACGCCCAGGATCACCCGGATGTGAACCACTTGATCGGTGTGCTGAACAGGATTTTCCATGCTTCCCCGCCATGGCTCGTTTCGCCCGAATCGATGCCGGGCGGTTGTTTCTCAGCATACTGCACTGGACGGCTCGAATTGCCGAAACGATGATCGGAATATGAGGGGCGGCTTCTGAGCGATGAGGGGATGAAACAGATTACGCGGGGGGCTTGGCGGCGATGCCCGCCTCAGGGAGGCTAACGCTTGCGCGGTCGCTGATTGTTCGCCGGGAGTGCAAAATAGGATTTTGGCGACGGAGTGGTTTTCTCCGAAGGAGCAGGATTGCCGATGAAACGCGAGACTGCCTCGACGAGGCCGAAGGACAAGGCGAAATAGACCGTTGCCAACAATGCCGTCTCGAAAATGTATATCCAATCAAACATGCTGACCTTCTTGCGCCACAAACAAGACATCAACGTGAAGCGGGCGCGCGGGCTCCATCACAAATTTTAGCCGGCTGCAATCTTCTTCCTGTGCATGACTGACGGAGATTGATAAGTCGGCTCTGATCTTAACCCGGGGGCAACACTCCTCTGGTAGCGCGCTGCCCATGAAACGGGTTTTGCTTCACGCCGCTATTGCAACCGTGTTTTCCATGATCGCTTCCGCGGCGATCTGCTGGGTCGTCCTGACCCTGATGGGAAGCTCAGTGAACTGGTTTCCGATTGCCATGAGCGTGCTTTGTCCTCTGCTCATAGCCTTTCCCGTGAGCGCGGTGACGTTCCACCAGAAATTGCGCATTGCCAGCGCCCATGAGGCATTGGAAGCCGCTCACCGGCAGCTTGCCCAGGTGCACAGGCAACTTGCAGCCGCTGCGCGTCTCGATGACATGACGGACCTTTTGAATCGGGGTGCCTTCATCCGGCAGGTTAATGAGGCCGGTGCTCGCGGCAATGGCGGTGCTCTGTTGGCTATTGACGCCGATTATTTCAAGGATATCAACGATACGTACGGCCATCTTGCCGGTGACCGCGCCCTATGCGCGATTGCGCAGGCCATTAGAAATTGTCTCGAGCGCCCGGCTGCGGCGGGGCGTATCGGCGGCGAGGAATTCGGTGTTTTTCTGGAGGCCATGGACCTGCCGGAGGGCAAGGCGACCGCCGAAAAAATACGCCATGCAGTCGAACGGATTTCGCTGCGCTCCGAACAGGGCGAGCAGTTTGGCTTGAGCGTGAGTATTGGCGTTGCTTGCGTGGCGAGGGATGCCGATTTCTCGCGCCTGATGGCGACCGCAGATCGGGAGCTTTATCGGGCCAAGCGCAGCGGGCGCAACCGCATTGCCGCTGCAGAGACCGACAGGCCAATGGTCGTTAACGGCTGATCACTGCTCGATTGGCCTCGCCGGAAGGCCGGCAACGGGCGGAATACTGCGAAACCGGAAAACGCCGGCCGGAATGAAACCGGCCAGCGTCGAAAAATACCCGGAACACCATGCGCCGTTTTGGACGCGCATCTTTGTGTTTTCCCGCATTTCAGCGGATGCCAGGTGAGATCGCCTGATTTGCAAGACGACTAGCGGCGGCAGCGGGCCCGATAGATGCGGCCATTGCGGTCGCGATATTCGCAATAACCGTTGCGCAGGTTGCGCACCAGAAGGCCGCCAAGCGCACCGGCGCCCGCACCGATAAGCGCGCCACGTCCGCCACCGGCAAGACCGCCGACCACGGCACCGGCTGCCGTACCCACGCCCACGTCCCGCTCGGTTGTCGTGCAACCGGCAAGGGCAAGCAATGCAACTGCTGAAATGAGTACGCTCCGCATCTTTGAAACTCCGCGCATATGCCTTGTCTGGGGCGCATCGGCTTGCCGCGCGCCATTGTTGGGGCCAAAACTGGGATCAGGTTCGACAGAGTTGCAAGAATCTCCCCCATCAAGCCATGTTCAGTCTGATTGAGAGACGGCTAAAGAGCAAGAGTGCCGCGCGCCCGAAACTGCTGGCTGAACGATGACAGGACATGATCCCTTGATTGAAAGCATACTCGTTTTGCTTTTTCTTGCGGGTTTCACCGCAGCGATCTGTGGTGTGGCGATCCTGCTGATCCAGTGGATGCCGTTCAACGGTGTCATACAATGGGGGCTGAAGGCGAGCGTCGTACTGATCTGGGTGACGACCGTGCTGTTATGGCTCGTTTCAGGAAATGCCGGGTTCTAATCCTTCTTTTCCCTGACGATGACAACCGGCGGCCTCGACGTATAAAGCCATGAATCGTTCAGGGAGGCGGTATTGGCCCGACGTTCGGCGCGCCTGTCCAAATCCAGGCGTTGCAGGCACTCGGCAAAGGCGTCGTTCTTGCGTGTGAAGCCATAGGAGCGGCAGGTCTCTTCATCCGCCGCGCGCTGTTCCTGGGGTGTCATCGTGGTGCAGCCGGCTGCTGTTGCCAGCGCAAGAAGAAGAGATGGAAGAATTGACCGCATCGTTTACTCCGGACAACCGAAATCCCCATTGCCCGCGCGCAGCAGATCACAAAAGCCCCATGCGAACAAGCGTCTCCCGGCATGCGACGGCAGCCTGGAAATCACGGCTTGCCGCTTGAGGCCCCACGCTGGAAGAGGGGCAGTTGCCCGAAATAATTTGCCCTTTCGCGATAAAGGGCGGGAATGGCAAGTGAGGCGATGGCGCCCAGAGCTATGGCCGATTTGCCCCATTCGCTGAAGGGGCCATAGTGATATTCGAAGCCCTTCAAGAGATAGATGACGATCACGTGCCAAGCATAGACTTGCAGGGAATGGCGGCCGATCAAACGCAGGAACGACAGGTTGAAGACAAACCGCATGCCAGTGCCCAGGGCGCGCACGAGCGCATTCTGCGCCGCAGGCCCGGCCATGACCACCCACGCCACGAGGAAGCCCGTGGCCATGAAATTCACGAGATAGACGAAGCTGAACTCGACGCGATTGTCTAGGCTGGAGAAGCGTTCCATCATCGGTTCGGGAAGCACCTTGAACGTGAAGCCGAGGCGGAACGTCAGGAACGCGAGAAACAATGCAAAGGCGGCCCACACAGGCGCTGTGTTGCTGGGCGAAATCAATGTGTTCCAGTCGATCTGCCTGGTCGAGGTCAGTGCGCCGAGGATGAGGCCGGACATGAAAACGGCCTGCCAGGCAAGCACGTTGAATGCCGTGCGGAACATCCGCTCGTCATGGAGCATGCCCAGAAGCGAGCCGATACCTTTTGCGATGGGGAAGTGAAGCCCGAGCTGAACGGCAATCCAGAGGACAGCCGATAGTGCCGCAACCCACTTCCAGCGCCCCGTCACGCAGAGCCAGATGAGCGGCGGAGACACCAGCATGTAGACGATGTACTGGGGCAGGATGTCCATATAGGTTGGCTGGTAAAGCAAAAGCAGCGAGGCTATCGCGTAGAACGGGTCATGGTCTGCAAGCGACCAGAGCCATGGTTCCCAATAGGTGGAAGAGGCGCTTAGAACCAGACCGAGCGCCATCACCGCCAGAAGGCAGCCTGCGGCATAGCGGTATATTTCGAAGGCCCGCTTGCGGACCTTGCGAGCGCCTGAAGCATAACCTTCCTTGAGCATGCGCCGCGCATATACCATGCCGACGAGAAGACCGGACAGGAAGACAAATCCCTGCGCGTCCTGAACGTATCCCAGTTCGCCATGGTTGAATTTGACGAGCAGATACCCGCCCTCGAAGGTGAGGTGATTCAACACCATGAAAACGAGGAAATAGCCTCGCATTCCGTCCAGTATTTGCAGGCGTCGCATGATCTCTTTCACCGGTCATGGAGCCACCCCGAAGTAAAAGGGCCATTAGCATGCGATGGTTCCGGCGCCTCAATCACGATCTGTTCTGCGGCGTGCGGCAGCGTGATGCCCAAGGATGCAAGTGCCTGAAAACAAAGGCGGGCCCCGATTGTCCGGGACCCGCCTCATCTTTTGTTTCGCCTTGTTTCAGCGCTTGCCTCAGAAGGTGACCGAAGCTGCGAAGGTGAAGGTGCGTCCGGGAGCATAAACAGGATCGATGCCGCCGCGGTTGGAGCTCGCCGCATAGCTCGATCGTTCGAAATACTGCTCGTTGAACAGGTTGTCGACGCCGACGCGCAGCGAGAGATTCTCGTAGGCCGGCGGGGTCCAGGTCGCGTAGGCATTGACCACCGTATAGGAAGGCTGGTCGTAAAAGCCGCTGGCGGTCGCTACGGCATCGGTCACCCTGCCGGCCCATTCGACGGTCGCGCCGACCGTCAGATTGTAATCGGTCAGGGTGTGATCGATGTAGAAGGTCGCCATATCGCCGATTGGCATGAAGGTGCCGCTATTGGGCAGTGCCGAGATGCCGCCGACGGTCACATCGGCCTTGGTGTATGTCGCGCCGATCCGTGTGTTGCCCCAGTCGTAGCTGGCGTTCAACGTCACGCCGCGGCTGCGATATTCGTCCGGGTCGTTGTTGAGGGACGGTGTGTCGTAATCCGGCAGGCCGCTGATCCGTGTATCGAAATAGGTGATGCCGCCCTTCCAGTTGTCGCCGCCGACATTCAGGCCGACCTTGAAGTTCTTGGCCTCGCCGGTCGAGAAGCCCGGGTCGGTGTAAAAGCTGTTGTCGCGGGCATGCACATAGCCGTAGTCGCCGATGACATAACCGAGCCAGGTGCGCGATGCACCAACGAACACTTCGATATTGTCGTTGAAGCGATAGGCGAGCGTGCCGTTCACGCTTGCCCCGCTGTCGGAGAAGGTGTTGCCGTCCCAGTCCTTGAAGCGGTGCCCATCGAAGCGGGCGCCGGCCGACAGGTTGAAGCCGTTGTCGAAGTCGAAGCGTCCCTGAACGAAAGCGCCGAGCTGCTCGGTCGAGAAATCTCGGTAGCGGCGGTTGTTATTGCCGTAATTGTCGGTGTGATAGTCGTGCTTGCCGAAATCGATACCAGCCGTCACATTGCCCGGACCGACCACGAAGGTGTTCTGCACCTTGCCGCCCATGAGGTCCTCTTCAAGGACCATGTTGCCGTTGGTTCGGGCCTGATAATTGTCGCGCCAATAGTCGTTCTGGCTGAAATAGACCATCACTTCCGGATCCCACAAATCGGACGGATTGGTGGAGGTGTAGGTCAGCTTGACGCTTTCGCGGTCGATCTTCAGCGGGTGCAGTTCATCGCCGGCGAGGCCGAGATTCATCTTGATGAGACGGTCGGCCTTGTCACGGCTGCGCTCATATCCCAGTTCGATACGGTTGTCGCCAAACTCATAGCCAAGCTTGGTGAGGATGTTGCGCGCCGCCGGCTCGGTTCCCAGAACCTCGTTTCCATCGCCATCCTCATAGTCGTCGCCCTTCGTGCCGTGCATCATCACGAACCAGTCGAAACCATCGATGAGGCCGTAGGCGGCGAGGCTGCTTGAAACGCCACGACCGTTGGTGCCATAGGAAACGGAAGCCTTGCCGCCGAGCGTCTTGCCGTCTTTCAGGAGATCCTTGGCGCCAACCGTTTCGTAGCGGATTGCGCCGGCGGCTGCGGCGAAGCCGGAATCGGCGGCTGCCGCGCCTGCTTCCACCTCGACGCGCTTCAGGAAGGCGGGATCCACGACATTTGAGCCGGTGTGATGCCAGCTGGTTGCGGTCTGCGGTACTCCGTCGACCGTGACGGCGAGATTGGATTGTTCCATGCCCAGAACGTGAATGCGCTTGGAAGGACCGCCGCCACCAGACACGGTCACGGAGGATTCGCGCGAGAAGAGTTCAGAAACGTCTGCCGGCTGCAGTTCCTCGATGTCTTCCTGCGTCAGTACGGTGCCACCGGTGGCCTCAATGTTCTCCTGGCCGTCCTTCACCACATAGATTGTGTTGAGGATATAAGTGCCGGATGCATCGACCGTGCTGCTCTGATCGGCACTGATCGCGGTTTCCTGATCGTCTTGCGGGCTGGTGGTTTCCTGGGCGAGAGCGGGCAGGAGCGCCGCAACGCTTACAGCCGAAGCGAGGCCGGCCGCGCGTAAGTGGATCAGAGACATCATAAATTCCATTCGGTTGCGCTGAGAACGGGACTACACCCGGAGACGGAGCCGAACTTATTAAGATGAATTCTAGAGTCAAGTTATTGGGAGCAGTCCTCTACAGGAATGTGATGGTCTGTAACAATTTGGGCACAGAAGCGAATGTGCCGATCTGCCGATCTTGAGAAAAAGCGCATAAATTCAGTCGTATAGATGAGAGTTCGGCCCCGCTTCATACACATGATTTTCCCGTCTGTGCGCATTTGCATTGGCCTCAGATGGCTCGTCCTGAGCGCAAGATGCTCTAACCATGGTTGGCGATCACCTCGAGGAAGGGAGCGCCATAGCGGTCAAGCTTGGCTTCGCCTACGCCTGAAATGCCTGCAAGTTCTGCCCGACTGGCGGGGCGGCTGGAGGCCATTTCCACGAGTGTCCTGTCGTGGAAAATGACATAGGGCGGCAGGTTCTGCTCGCGGGCAATCTCCATGCGCTTTTCGCGGAGAGCCTTGAACAGCGCCCCGTCGGTGGCGTCGAGCACGCTGGCGGCGGGGGATCGTACTGCCTTGCGGCCTCGGCTTCCTGCGGGGCGGGGCACACGCAGCATCAGCACGGGTTTTTCCTTCAGGAAGCGGCGGCCTCCCTCGGAAATCGACAATCCGCCATGACCGGCCAGATCGACATCGAAAAGCCCGCGCGCGATCATCTGGCGCAGGATTGAGCGCCAGGTGCGCTGGTCGTGCTCCTTGCCGATGCCATAGGTCGAGATCCGGTCGTGGCCGAAGCGGGTGATACGCTCGTCTTCATCGCCCAGAAGGACCGAAACGATATAAGCTTGTCCGAAACGCTCGCCTGTGCGGTAGACGCAGGACAGGGCCTTCTGTGCGGCAATGGTGCCGTCGAAGCGCTCCGGCGGATTGGCGCAGGTGTCGCAGTTTCCGCAAGGTGCGCATTCATCGCCGAAATAGGACAGCAATATCTGCCGGCGGCATTCGGCGGTTTCGGTTAGGCCCAGAAGGGCGTCGAGCTTCTGCTGCTCCATGCGCTTGCGCTGGTCCGGCGCGTCGGATTCGGTGATGAAGCGGCGACGCAAAGCCACGTCCTCGAAACCGTAAAGCATCAGCGCTTCAGCGGGGAGGCCGTCGCGGCCGGCGCGCCCGGTCTCCTGATAATAGGCCTCGATGCTGCCGGGCAGATCGATATGGGCGACGAAGCGGACATCCGGCTTGTCGATGCCCATGCCGAAGGCGATGGTTGCCACCATGACCACGGCCTCTTCGCGCTGAAAGCGGGTCTGGTTGACCTCGCGAAGCGCCTTGTCCATGCCCCCGTGATAGGGCAGGGCATGGAAGCCCTGTTCCTGAAGCCAGGCTGCGGTTTCCTCGGTCCGCCGCTTGGAGAGGCAGTAGACGATGCCGCTTTCTCCCTTATGCGTTTCGAGAAAACGCATCAGCTGGCGACGAGGATTATCTTTCTCCTCGATGGCATAGCGGATGTTCGGGCGGTCGAAACCGGCAATGAAGGCATCGCGTTCGTCTATACCGAGATGCGAGATGATCTCGGCGCGGGTGGGCGCGTCTGCCGTTGCCGTCAACGCCATGCGGGGCGTGTCGGGAAACATCTCCACAAGGGCGTCGAGCTGGCGGTAATGCGGGCGGAAATCATGCCCCCACTGCGACAGGCAATGGGCCTCGTCGATGGCGATCACGGAGAGCTTCGTCTCCCGCAACCGGTCGATCACGCCTGGGCGCAACAGTGTCTCTGGAGCGACGTAGAGAAGATCGAGGGTGCCGTCGAAGATCGAGTGCCAAAGCGCCCGGCGTTCTTCTGATGGCAAGTCGGAGTTGAGAGCGGCCGCGCGCACGCCTGCCTGGCGCAGGGCCGCCACCTGATCCGCCATCAATGCGATCAAGGGCGATACGACGAGGCCGAGGCCAGGCCGGCAGAGCGCCGGAATCTGATAGCAAAGGGACTTTCCGCCGCCCGTCGGCATCAGGACGAACGCATTGTTGCCGGCAATCACATGGGAGACGATTTCGGCCTGGCGCCCACGAAAGGCTTCGTAGCCGTAGACGGTTTTGAGGATTTCTATCGGGGCGACAGTCACGGGATACCTGTGGGCAACGGCAAGGAACCGGTCCGGGAGACCGGGCGGGGGAATCGACACGTGCGGTCTGTTTAACAGTTTTGAGGCGGGGTGGCAGGTTTCCCGCCTTCCTCCAGTCTGCCGAAGGTCTCTATCGCAAAGTCCAGAAAGGCGCGAAGCTTCGCCTGAACATGTCGGTTCGACGGGTAGACGGCGTAAAGCGTCGTCTCGACCGGCGACCAGTCGTCCAACACGCTGACGAGACGTCCGGTCGCCAGGTCCTCTTCCACATAAAGACGCGGGATGAGGCTGATGCCGAAACCGGCGCGCAATGCATCCCGCACCGCCAGGCTGGAGCCAACCTTGTATCGCCCGTTTACCGGTACGTTCACGGTCTCGCCATTGTTGTGGAAACTCCACTCATCGGCGTGATCGGAAAGGGTAAACTGAACGCAATTGTGTGACCGCAGGTCCTGCGGATGGATTGGACGGCCGGATTGCTCAAGATAAACGGGCGCGCAGCAGACGGCATGGCGCAATGTCAGGAGCTTCCGCGCAATCAGGCTCGAATTTTCCAGGCGGTCGCTACCGCGCAGGGCGATATCGAATCCTTCCTCCACGACATCCACGCGGCGGTCGTCCATGCGAAGATCCAGGGTGATCTCAGGATAGCGTTCGAGAAATTCCGGTATGGCCCTGGAGAGTGCAAAGAGCGTGGTGGTCATGGGGGCGCTGACGCGCAAGAGCCCGCTCGGGCGCTGTTGCAGCGGCCCGAGAGCGCTGTCGGCTTCTTCCAGATCATCGAGAATGCGAACGACCCGCTCATGGTAAAGCCGTCCTGCCTCGGTAAGGCTCATCCGGCGGGTTGTCCGGTTGAAGAGGCGAACCGCAAGATGGGCCTCGAGCTCACCGATATTCTTGCTGACGGCGGCGGGCGAAAGGCGGAGATGGCGCGCGGCTTTTGCGAAACTGCCAAGCTCGACCACCTGTCGAAAGACGGCAAGGGCCCTGAGACGATCCATTATTCGCTACTCTCAGTAAACAGTGATTGCCCGATCTTCCGTATTATAATTGTTTTTGCAATGAATTAGCTGAGGGACACTGTCAATTGCGCATCATGTGGGAATGCGCGGCCACGTTCAGGTGTGAAATGCACAAAACCAGTACCAGCTTAACCGGCGCCCATCTCGGCATGCTTCTGTGGGCGCTGATCGTGGGAGCATCCTTTCCCGCAGTCGGCCTCCTCAGCGAAGGACTGCCGCCGCTTCTCCTGACCGCCATGCGCTTTGCGATCGCGGCCCTTGCCATGCTGCCTTTCGCCCGGCACGCGGGAGAGTTTGTGCCGCACAAGGCGGGGCTTCTGCTCTATGCGGCGCTCGGGCTTTGTCAGGCGGGCTTTTTCGGCATCATGTTCTGGGCTGCGCATCGTGTCAGCGCTCTTTCCATGTCTGCTCTCTTCGTCAGCATGCCGTTGCTTGCCTATGGCATAGGCCGGCTGATCGGCGTCGAAGCGAAGGCTGGCGGGCTTCTTGCAATCCTTGCCCTTGGTGCGATGGGGGCGCTTGCACTGGCGCTCGCGCAGACAGGAGGAGACATGGCGCAGCTTCAGTTCGGCTGGGCCGAGGGCTTCTTCTTCATCGGTTGTGTTGCTTCCGCGCTCTATCCGGTTCTTTCCAAATGGGGGCTTTCCCGTGGCATGCTTTCGGCGAACCCGGTCATTCGTACCTTCTGGAGCCTTGCCACCGGCGGCATCATCATCGCGCTTGCCGGCTTTGCGAGCGAACCGGTCGCACAGATGGGCCGCATGCAGCTTTCCGATATCCTGCTTGTCGCCTATCTCGGCATCTTCTCCAGCGGTGTGACATTCCTTTTGATGCAGCGCGGGACCGGCGTTCTCACTCCAGGCGCGGTGACGGCCTACAGCTATCTCGTTCCGTTCGTTTCAATGCTCGTTCTCTTCGTCGTGCGGCCGGACCTGATCGGCTGGCACTGGCTGCCGGGCAGCGTTCTGGTGCTACTTGCAATCGCGCTGCTTTTGCGGCGCGGGGAGGGCAAAAAGTTTCAAACGATTGAAGTCGCTATGGCCGGGGGCAAAGCCAAGGGGTGACTTGTGAAATCATTGCAAGGCAATTACCTACAAGACGGTACAAAAGGTAATGGCCATGGCGGAAAGAGGCAGACCGAGAGCTTTCGACAGGGATGAAGCCCTGCATCGCGCGATGCATGTCTTCTGGTCTTGTGGTTATGAGGGAGCCTCCGTCAATGATCTGGCGCAGGCAATGGGCATTAACAAGCCCAGCCTCTATGCGGCTTTTGGCTGCAAGGAAGAACTCTTTCGCGCCGCGATCGAGCTCTACGAGCAGGAAGAGGGGGCGCCGGTTGGCGAGGCGCTAGAGTGTTCGCGCACCGCGCGCGGCGCCATCGAAACAGCGCTCAGAGTCATTGCGCGCGGCTATACGAACCCGGACAATCCACGTGGCTGCATGCTGGTTGTCTCTGCTTTGGCGGGGGCGCCCGAAAGCAGCCGGGTGTGCAATTTCCTTGCCGCAAATCGCCGCGAGGGCGAGGAGAATTTCAAGCGCCGGGTCGCGCGCGGGGTCGTTGAAGGCGACGTTCCGGCCTCAGCCGATCCCGATCGGGTGGCCGGGTTTTATGCGACAGTCATGCACGGGCTTTCGATCCGCGCCCGCGACGGAGCAAACGCCAGCGAACTGGAGCATATCATCGACAGTGCGATGGCTGCGTGGGACGCTATCGCGCGGTAGAGACTGCGCTGGCGTAACGCCGACAGGGAATGTCCCGGACCACAGTACCCAGCACCATGTTTCCCGCAGTTTTGGCTCAGCGCACGTTTCCGGTTGCAAGTTCGATGACCTGCAGAGGCGTTGTGATCACGATGTCGGCGGCGGTGCCGAAGGTCTGGCCGACCCCCTTCACGAGGCTTTCCATCTGGCCTGCAACGATGGGTTCCTCGCGTTCATTGAGATTGCCCTGGTTCGACAGTCGCTCGCCAAGAAGTTTCACGAGAACCGGGTTCTCGGCGAACTTCGTGTGATTGAGCCAACTGTCTGACGAGACCTTGGTGACATCGACGACAACGACACCCAGATCCGTGAGGTCCTTGGCATCCGCGTAATCGCCAAGACGCGGCTGGTTGCCCGCTATGATGCCGGACAATGTCAGTGCGCGGTCGTTGCGTGACGTCAGGATGACGAAGGGGTGTTTGGGCACGCCGTAGCGGCGCATCTGTCCCTTGAAGACATCCAGGTCGAGATCGGGAGAGGCCAGAACGACATCGGCGACCCGTCCGCCCAGGTCGCGGTCGCCCGTGATGGCAAGCTGGCGGAGCGCCTCCATCGTAACCCAGCTCCCCATGGAGTGTGCAACGATATCGATACGCTTGGCGCCGGCGCGCGCGACCATCCGCATCGTTTCTTCCAGTGCGTCACGGGCGGTTGTGGCGCTGTTGTTGTCGTAGACATAATCGATGGTGCGGCCAGCCGAAGGCCAGGAAAACAGGATCGGTGCGCCGCTATACTGGGCATCGTGAAATATTTGGGCCGCGCGGTAGACGGCGGCGTCGAAACCGGTGTTGTAGCCATGGATGAAGATCAGGGCCCGTCCGCCGCGTTCGGCGATGCTTTTGGCCAGCGCCTGCTCGAATGGCTTCTCCTCCGGGTAGAGCCTGGCGCGGCGCGCTGCGAAATAGCGGGCGGGATCAGCCACCTTCGGGTTGGGGGCGAGCTCCATCTTACCGGTTTCATGGGCTGCGGGGATAGAGATGTCGACGCGGGCGAAAGCGGCTGCGGAAGCACGATTGCCGTTGAATATCTCACCGGGCTTCTCGGTCGAGGCGCGGTTCGTGACAATGAAGATGTCATGGACGGCGGCGACCTGCGCCTCCGTTGCCGGGGCGATTGTCTGGGCGATGAGGCGCGAGGGATTGGGATTTGCGCAGCCGGCCAACACCACTGCCAGGAGCATGCATGCGATGCTTCGCAGCTTTCTGAACGACATTCGTTGCACTCCGTGCGCCTGAACATGAATTTCTGAAGAGCTTCCCGCCGCCCCTTCGGTGCGGGTGACGAGCGCTATCTCTCCCAGAAAACGGGCGTGAAGATGACAAGAACAGCCAGAATTTCAAGCCTTCCCATCAGCATCGCCAGCGCCATGATCCACTTTGCCAGATCGGGAAGGGGAGCGAAAGTTCCAGCCGGGCCCACGATGGGACCGAGGCCGGGGCCAACATTGGTGAGCCCCGTCAATGCGGCCGACACGGCGGTGACGAAATCGAGCCCGGTGGCTGCGAGCGCAAGAAACAGGAACGCCCATATGACGAGGAAGGCCGACATATAGAGGACGACGGCGCGCTGCATGTCGTCTTCGACGGGTCTGTCGCCATAGCGTACCGTCACCACAGTGTTGGGATAGACGAAACGGCGAAGGCCATTGCTCAGAAGCTTGAAGAGGATGAGAAAACGATAGGCTTTGATGCCGCCGGTGGTGGACCCTGAGCAGCCGCCGAGAAACATGGCCACGAAAGCCGCCGCCGTGGCGAAGGCTCCCCATTGAGCATAATCGTCGCTTGCATAGCCGGCAGTGCTGATGATGGAGACCATGTTGAATGCTGAGTGGGTGAGGGCGTCGAGAAAAGGTCTTTCGTGGGCGATGCGTAAGTAGATCGCAACCGCCAGGACGAAGGCTACGACATAGCCGGCGAATACGCGGATCTGAGGGTCGCGCAGGGCGTCGAGCCGGCCACGTAACGTAAAGAGGATCAGGATTGAAAACGGCAGCGCGCTGATGAACATGAAGACCGTTCCGATCCAAAGGATCGCAGCGTTGTCGCGGTAATATCCCATCGAGGAATCATGGGTGGAAAATCCGGCCGTTGCGATGGTGGTCAGCGCGTGGTTCAGCGCATCGAAGATGCGCATGCCGGCAAATGTGTAGGCGACGGTGCAGGCCAGCGTCAGCGCCGCATAGATGCCGACCAGGCTGATGGCGAATGTGGAGAAGCGGTCGAAGGGGCGATCCTCGATATCGGAGGATTCGATGCGGAAGTAGGAAACGCCGCCGACATTGAGGAATGGCAGGACGAAAAGGCCCAGGGCGATCACTCCGAGCCCCCCGATCCATTGCAGGATGGAGCGCCAAAGAAGAATGCCGGGGGGCATGTTGTCGAGACCGATAATCACCGTCGCGCCCGTCGCCGTTATGCCCGATACCGATTCGAAGAAGGCATCGGCGAGGCTGAGTTCGACGGACGCTGCAAGAAAAGGCACCGAGCCGACGGCGCAACCGGTCAGCCATAAGAGATTGACCACCAAAAAGCCGAAGCGCGATGTAATGGCGGGGGCTCGTCCTTGTGTCGCAAGCGACAAGCCTATGGCGAGACCGCCGGAAAACAATGCTGAGAAGGCAAAGACCCGCCAGTCGTCATTGCCGAAATAAAGGTCGACCGCAGCGGGGATCAGCATTGCCGCCGACAGATAGACGCCGAAAACCGAAGCAATATGCAATGCTGCGCGAATGGCCAAATAATGCAATTCACTACCTCGGGCTGCGGGTGATGCGTCTCTTTTCGGGGCGCCTTGCCCGGCAGCCCGCGGCCGAGAGTGGCGTCGGGCGGCGGGATATGCAATAGCCGCTTGCGGGCATTGCGTCAAAGCCGGCGGACCTGGCCGCGTGCGACAATGCCCTTGATTTTCCGCCGCTTGCCGGAATGGCGGGTCATCCTCGACCCATGCCGGGCATGTGCGGCGCACAGGCGTACAGGAAAGGCGATGATCGTGCAGGACGAAACAAACGAATTTGTCGGTGCCGTCGGCGATGCGGCGAAGGCGGTGCGGGAGCTTTTTGCCGAAACGCCACTGCAGGAAAATGTCTATCTTTCCAAGAAAACGGGCGCTCGGGTCTTTCTGAAGCGCGAGGACCTGACACCGGTGCGTTCCTATAAGCTAAGGGGCGCGTTCAATTTTTTCCGCAAGGCAATCGACGGTGGGCTGCGCGCCAAGCACTTCGTCTGCGCCTCGGCGGGCAATCACGCGCAGGGCTTCGCCTATGTGTGCCGCCATTTCGAACGGCGCGGCGTGGTGTTCATGCCGGTGACGACCCCGCAGCAGAAGATCGACAAGACGCGCATCTTCGGCGGCGAATTCGTCGAGATCAGGCTTGTCGGCGATTTTTTTGACGATTGTTATCGCGCCGCTCAGCAGTTTGCGGTCGAGGGCAGCGGTGTCATGGTGCCGCCTTTCGACAATCCCGACATCATCGAGGGGCAAGCGACCGTTGGCCTGGAGATTGCCGAACAGCTGAGGCGCGAGACCGATGCGCTTGTCGATGATGCGCTCATCATTTTGCCGGTGGGTGGCGGGGGGCTTGCCTCCGGCGTTACGCGGTATTTGCGCGAGAGCGGCCATCAGACGGAATTCGCCTTTGCCGAACCGGCCGGCGCGGGCAGTTTGCGGCAGGCGCTGGCGCAAGACCGGCCGGTGAAACTCGCCAAGGTGGATAATTTCGTCGACGGTGCGGCGGTGGCGGAAATCGGTGCGGAGCCCTTTTCGCTCCTGCGCGATTTCGATGCCCGCACCGTGCATCTGGTTCCTGAAAACCGGCTCTGCGCCACGATGGTCGAAATGCTCAACATTGAGGGCATAGTGCTTGAACCGGCCGGTGCGCTGGCGATCGATACGCTCAAGGATTACTCCCGTGCTGCGATTGCCGGACGCACGGTTGTGGCGGTGGTTTCGGGAGGCAATTTCGATTTCGAGCGTCTTCCCGACGTCAAGGAACGGGCGCTGCGTTTTGAGGGGCTGAAGAAGTATTTCATCTTCCGTTTCCCGCAGCGGCCGGGTGCATTGCGCGACTTCCTCGACCTGCTCGGGCCTGAGGACGACATCACACGCTTCGAATACCTGAAGAAATCGGCTCGCAATTTCGGCTCGGTGCTGATCGGTCTCGAAACGCGCAAGCGCGAGAATTTCGATATTCTGAGCGAGCGCTTCAAGGCAGCCGGCTGGGCCTATCAGGACATCACCGACAACGATACCATTGCCGGTCTCATCATCTGAGAGGGATTGCATGGCCAAGACACGTTACATCGTCCTTTTTCGCGGTGTCGGCGGAGCGACCCAGTTACCGGTCAAGCAGTTGCGGCAGGTGCTGGGGGACGCGGGGTTCGAGGATGTCGCTACCTATATCAATAGCGGCAATGCGGTTCTGACCTCCGGCGACGCCGAGGCGAAGGTGACCGAAAAGGTCGCCCAGGCCGTCAGGACCCATATGGGTTTCGAGAAGGCGGTGATGGTGCGCTCGCTCGATCACTGGCAAGCCATGATCGACGGCAATCCCTATTTCGATGACGCGGAAGCGGCTCCGACCACGGTGCATGTTTTTACCATGGAGCATGCGGTGAACGCCGAGGCGCAGCAGGTGCTTGCGGCAAAGGCTACCGGAACGGAGCGCTTTTGGGTCGAGGGGCGCACACTCTATCTCCACACGCCCGATGGCATGGGACGCTCGCTCTTTGCTCCCAAGATCGAGCCCACGCTGAAAACCGCAATGACGGCACGCAACTGGCGCAGCATGCTGGCTCTTGCAAAGCTTGCGCGCGGAGATTGATTTCGCAGTGCACAACAATTCGTTTGCACTTTTTGCGCCGATGGCCCATATGCACCTCATAGACGCATGGGCCGGTTGCGACCGGCTTTCTTATTACGGACTGGTTGCGTCTTTGCGATTTCCGCCCCGAGCAGGGATCGCGCCGGCATAAGCTGGCCACGACAGCGCAACCGCGCGGGCAGAGCCCGCCCGTGTCGTTTACCCAACACACTTTTCGGCAGGTTGCGCCCTGCCGCTGACAATTGTTGCGGCGCAGCCCAAATGGCGTGCCCGCAGGAAAGACGAAAGACATTGACTGACAACAACGCAGCAAAGCCACAGGGCTTTGCCGAACTCGGAATCACGGGCGGCCTTTTGAAAGCCGCGCTCGATGTGGGTTTTGAAACCCCCAAACCCATTCAGGAAAAGGCCATTCCGGCAATGCTCCAGGGCCGCGACGTTCTGGGTATCGCCCAGACCGGCTCGGGCAAGACCGCGGCCTTCTCGCTGCCGATCCTGTCGCAGATCATTGGCCTTGGCACCAAGCGGTTGCCGCGCACGGCGCGGGCACTCATCCTGTGCCCGACGCGCGAACTCGCGGTGCAGATCGATGAGGTGGTGCGCAG
Source organism: Nitratireductor indicus C115 (assembly GCF_000300515.1). Lineage (GTDB taxonomy): Bacteria > Pseudomonadota > Alphaproteobacteria > Rhizobiales > Rhizobiaceae > Nitratireductor > Nitratireductor indicus. The sequence goes on along the minus strand of NZ_AMSI01000002.1, from coordinate 287,720 downwards.
CCTTGCAAAGCATGCCCATCTGGCCACGGCGCTCGTGCTGGGCGGCGTTTCGCGCGGCTCGCAAGTGCGCAGGCTTGCGCAAGGGGTGGATGTCCTGATTGCAACGCCCGGCCGGTTGACCGACATCGTGCGTTCCGGCGAGCTTTCGCTAGCCGAAACGCGCTGGCTGGTGCTCGATGAGGCCGATCGCATGCTCGATATGGGCTTCATCAACGATGTGCGCCGCATTGCGCGCGCCACCCATACGGACCGCCAGACGGCACTTTTCTCGGCGACGATGCCGAAGGAGATCGATCAGCTGGCGGGCAGCCTTCTGAAGGAGCCGCTGCGCGTGGAGATCGCGCGCGAATCGACCACTGCCGGCGAGATCAAGCAGGGCCTCATCATGGCGCGTACGCGCCAGAAGCGGAAAATCCTTTCCGACATGCTGGCCGACGAAAAGTTGCGCTCGGTGATCGTCTTTGCCCGCACCAAGCATGGCGCCGACCGCGTGACGCGCGATCTGACGCGTGACGGCTTCGAGGCAGCGGTCATCCACGGCAACAAGTCGCAGAATGCCCGTCAGAGGGCGTTGAACGGCTTTCGCGACGGCAGCATGCGTATTCTCGTGGCGACTGATATCGCCGCGCGCGGCATCGATGTTCCCGGTGTGACGCATGTCATCAATTTCGATCTGCCGGACCAGCCCGAAAGCTATGTGCATCGTATCGGCCGTACGGGCCGTAATGGCGCCAGCGGCGAGGCAATCACCCTTTGCGATCCGACTGAGGCAGACAAGTTGAAGGCGGTGGAAAAGACCATCCGTTCCCGGCTGCCGCTGCTCGCCGATTTCACCCCCGAGCCCGATCCCGTGCGCCCGAATCCGCAAGCACACAGGCCCGCGGGTGCTGCGCAGGCGCAACCTCATCATCGTGCGAGCGGTCCCAAGAAAACGGGCAAGCCGGGCAATGCTGACGAAGGTGGGCGCGAGCCCCGCAAACGTCAGGCGAACCGTCCGGAGCGTGGCGCGGTTGTTGCCAAGAGCGGCGAGGGACGCCCTGAAAGCGCCAAGCCGGGCCGGCGCCGCAAGCGCAATCGTGGCCGCAGGCCGAACGCCCAGGCAGCCTGAACGAGCTCTGCCGGCTGGGCCGTGTTCGGTCGATAGGGGCATCTGGCCCAATTGAGGACCGGGTGAGGCTGGGTTACGCCAGCCCATCCGGTTAAAGCATTTTGCAGTCAGATGGAATCATCTGACGTCTGCATTAATGTGGCAAACAAGGGGATAGAGCGGGACGGCGTTTCTACGAAACGATAACCGCTCCAGTTGGCCAATGCAGGAGGAGGCAAGGGCGGCATGGCGGGAATCGTTGCCCTTACGGTCGGGTATTTCCTTTCGCAATTCTATCGTTCGTTCCTGGCGGTTCTGACGCCGGCGCTGACCCAGGATCTGGGAGCGACAAAAGCTGATCTTTCCATCGCCTCTGGTGCGTGGTTCGTCGTCTTCGCTCTCATGCAGTTCGTGGTCGGCGTAAGCCTTGACCGCTATGGACCGCGCAAAACGGCATCGTTCCTGCTGGTATTCGGCGGGGCGGGCGGTGCCGTGCTCTTCGCGGCTGCAAGCAATGCCTGGATGGTGGTGCTGGCCATGGCTCTTAACGGGATCGGCTGCTCAGCCGTTCTGATGGCGGCGGTCTTCATTTTCGCGAAGTCGTTCTCCCCGGCGCGGCTGGCGATCCTCATTTCATGGCTGATCGCGTTCGGCACGATGGGCAATGTGATCAGCTCCGCACCGATGGCGGCCGCGGCTGAGGCTTTTGGTTGGCGCGCCGTGATGGCGGGGCTTGCCGTATTCACGCTTCTCGTCGGCGCTGCGATCTATACGCTTGTGCGTGATCCCGAATCCGATCCGGAAGAGAGCGGCGCCAACAGCGGCTTCAGCGGTTATATCGAGCTTCTGAAACTGCGGGTTCTCTGGCCGATCCTGCCGCTGGTGATCTTCAACTATGCGCCTTCGGCCAGTATCCGGGGGCTTTGGGCCGGCCCGTTTCTCGCCGATGTCTACGATGCCGATGCGCTGCTTATCGGCGAGGTGACCCTTTTCATGGCAATCGCTATGTCCGTGGGGAGTTTCCTCTACGGCCCGCTCGACATGTTCTTCAAGACGCGGAAATGGGTTGCCTTTTGCGGCAACATGATCGCGCTTGCCGCACTCGGTTTGCTTGCGCTGTTTCCCCTTGCAGGCATTCCGGCAGTCACCGCGCTTCTCGTCGTGGTGGGGCTTTGCGGGGCAAGTTACGGCCTGATGATGTCGCATGGCCGGGCATTTGTGCCGTCTCATTTGACCGGGCGCGGCGTGACCCTTCTCAATTTCTTTTCCACTGGGGGCGTCGGTGTAATGCAGTTCGCGACAGGAGGCGTGGTCGCGGCAACGGCTGTGCCGGGCGATCCGCTTGCCAGCTACCGGCCGCTGTTTCTCTTCTATTTCGTGCTGCTCGGACTTGCCCTTGCGATCTATCTCTTCTGCCGCGATGCACCGCCTGAGGTTCAGGCAAGACATCGGGATTGAACTGGCCGCGATATCGCCCTCAGAGCCATCCGGTGGCGGGTTTCAGCTCCGGCGCGGCCGGCGATTTCTGCGCGGTCCCGCCTGCTTCTTCTTCCAACCCGTCAACTGGTTCATCGCAAAGAAGACGATGGGGCTCGGAAAGAGGCGCAATGCCTTCAGGGGCCAGACCAGGCGGCGGGGGAAGGCAATTTCGTAGCCGCCGCTCGAAAGGCCCTTTGCGACGCGCTCCGCCGCCTCGCTTGCCGTTAGAAGCGCTGGTTTGCGGAACGGTGTCTTCTCGGTGAGCGGCGTTGCCACAAATCCCGGATTGATGATCTGGCAGCGAATATTGATCTTCTCGAGATCGAAGCGCAGCCCTTCCACCAGATTGTTGAGCGCAGCCTTGGTGGAGCCATAGGCGGCTGCTGAAGGCATGCCAAAAAAGGCAGTAACCGATCCCATGACGGCGATATGCCCGAAGCCGCGCTCGCGCATCCGGTCGGAAACCGGGATGAGGCCGTTCAGCGTGCCGAATACATTGACATCGTAGCTGCGACGGAAGTTCGCGGTTTCCATACGATCACCGCGTACGGGAAGGTAAAGCCCGGCATTGAAGACGGCGAGGGCAATTGGGCCGAGCGTCTTCTCGATGAGGGCTACGGTTTTCTCCATTCCCGCTTCATTCATCACATCGCAGGGAAAGGTGAAAATGCGGCCCTTCAGGTCGCCTGCTTCCTCGGTGATCGAGGCGAGATTGTCTTCCGCCCGAGCGGTTGCCGCCACGGTGTAGCCCTTTCGGGCGAGATCAAGGGCAAGCGCCCGTCCGATACCGGAGCTGGCGCCGGTGATCCAGGCAATTCCATCTTTCGGATCGGCTCGGTAGAGCGCCATCATTCCCCCTTGTCGTCCGGCAGACTTAACCTTCGCCGCAGGAGTTGAAAAGGCGGTGGGGTTCACTTCGCACGGGAAAAGACGTGGGGCCATGGGAAATTCCCCCGGGGCGAAAATGCGCTGGAAACGGGTTGCCTGAAAATTTGCTTGCCGGGCCTGTCTCTTGGAGGCACTGGCTTTGCGCGTTGGAGCCATGTGGCGCAAAATCCCACCTTGCCAGTTCCGGGCGAGCTTCTTACCCTCCGTCAAAATCATATGAGGTCGCCATGAAGAACTCCGTCGTAGATGCCATCGGAAACACGCCGCTGATCCGCCTGAGGCGGGCATCCGAGGAGACGGGATGCGAGATCTTCGGCAAGGCCGAATTCATGAATCCCGGTCAATCGGTGAAGGACCGGGCGGGGCTCTTCATCATTCGCGATGCGGAAAAGCGTGGTCTTCTGCGTCCTGGTGGGGTCATCGTGGAGGGGACGGCAGGCAATACCGGCATCGGGCTGACGCTCGTTGCCAAGGCCCTCGGATACCGTACGGTCATCGTCATCCCCGAAACCCAGAGCCAGGAGAAGAAGGATGCCCTTCGCCTCCTGGGAGCGGAGCTGATCGAAGTGCCGGCTGTGCCTTACAAGAACCCGAACAATTATGTGAAAGTGTCGGGACGACTGGCCGAACAGCTGGCCCGGACCGAACCGAACGGCGCGATCTGGGCCAACCAGTTCGACAATGTCGCCAACCGCAACGGTCATGTGAACACGACGGCAGCCGAAATCTTCGATCAGACGGATGGCAAGGTGGATGGCTTTGTCTCGGCCGTCGGCACGGGAGGCACGCTTGCGGGCGTTGCCGAGGGCTTGCGCAGCCGCACCAGCGGCGTGAAGATCGCTCTTGCCGACCCGATGGGGGCTGCCCTTTACAGCTATTATACGAGCGGCGAGCTCAAATCGGAGGGCAGCTCGATCACCGAAGGCATCGGGCAGGGCCGTATTACCGCCAATCTCGATGGTTTCACGCCTGATTTCTCCTATCAGATACCCGATGAGGAGGCGCTGCCGATCATCTTCGATCTGGTGCAGGAGGAGGGGCTCTGCCTTGGCGGTTCCACCGGCATAAACATTGCGGGCGCCATCCGCCTGGCCCGTGAACTGGGGCCGGGGCACCGCATCGTCACAGTGCTTTGCGACCATGGCACGCGCTATCAGTCGAAGCTCTTCAACCCCGCGTTTCTGCGTGACAAGAGCCTGCCGACACCGGTCTGGCTCGAACAGACGCCGCAGATCGATGTTCCCTTCGAAGAGGTTGCATGATGGGCGACAGGACCGAGGCGCTTTTTCGCGAGGATGCCTATTTACGAGAGGCAGAAGCAACCGTCGCAGGCATCAATGACCGGGGCGGCATAGTGCTTGATCGCACGATCTTCTATGCGACGTCGGGTGGCCAGCCGGGCGATACCGGGCGTCTGATTCGCCCTGACGGTGCTGTCGTGGAAATCGCGGCGACAGTCACCGGTGAGACCAAGGACGAGATCATCCATGTTCCTGCCGCCGGACAGGCGCTGCCGGAAGCCGGTGAGACGGTGCGTCTTGCAATCGACTGGGAGCGGCGGCTGAAACTCATGCGCATGCATACGGCCTGTCATCTCCTGAGCGTGATCTGTTCTTACCCCATTACCGGTGCTTCGGTGGGGGAAGAGGATTCCCGCGTGGATTTCGACCTGCCGGATGCCGGTTTCACAAAGGAAGACGTCACCGCGAAGCTGATGGAGCTGGTGGAAGCCGACCATCCCATTTTCATTCGCTGGATCAGCGAAGAGGAACTCGCGGCCAATCCGGGGCTGGTCAAGTCCAAGAACGTGCGCCCACCGGCAGGAGCCGGCAAAATCCGCCTTGTGTGCATTGGGGACGATGATAGCGTCGACAGTCAGCCCTGCGGCGGCACCCATGTGGCGCGCACCGGCGAGGTGGGAGAGATCCACATCGGGAAGATCGAGAAGAAGGGGCGCGAAAACCGCCGTTTCCGCATTCGTTTCGGGCCCATGCCGGCCGCTTGAGAGGGACCATGAGCGAGACAAGCCGCTTTACCGTTTCCGCCGACTGGCTGGAAAAGCATCTGGGGGAGCCGGGCCTGTGCGTGGTCGATGCTTCCTGGTACCTGCCGGCGCAGGGACGCAATGCGCGCGCTGAATACGAGGCCGGACATATCCCGCGCGCCGTGTTCTTCGATCAGGACGCGGTGGTGGCACCGAATGCGATGCTACCGCATACATTGCCCGATGCGCGCACCTTCGAACGGCATGCAAGCGCAATGGGAATTACGCGGGACGATACGATTGTCGTCTATGACGGGCCGGGCTTCTTTTCGGCGCCGCGCGTATGGTGGATGTTTCGTATCATGGGCGCGCAAAAGGTCTATGTGCTGGAAGGCGGCATCGACGGATGGCGGGCCGAAGGGCGTGCCGTGACCAGCGAACAGACGAGGATCGCAGCAAGCGTCTTCGACGCCAGGCTTGATCGTGATCGCGTGGTCGATCTGGAAAAGATGCGGAGCGTGGTGGCGGACGGCGACATGCAGGTGGCCGACGCCCGCTCGCCAGGGCGCTTTTGTGGCGCAGAGCCGGAGCCGCGGGAGGGTATCCGCTCGGGCCACATGCCGGGTGCGCGCAATGTTCCTGCTTCCATCCTGTCGCGCGATGGAAAGCTTCTGCCGCCGGCGGAACTGCGTGCGGTTTTCGAGAAAGCCGGTGTCGATCTCGGCAAGCCAGTGGTCACGTCCTGTGGGTCCGGGGTAACAGCGGCGGTCATCACGCTCGCCCTGGAAACGCTCGGCCACACCGACAACCGCCTTTACGACGGTTCCTGGACGGAATGGGGCGGACATGCCGATACGCCCGTCGAGAAGGATGTCTGAACAAGCTGAAGATCAGGCAACAAGCTGTTCATCGGCAATTCAGGGCGTGCGAGGAAATATGCCGGCATATTTGTTTTGTCCTGAAAGGAACATTCGATGCTGAACCGCCGTCAGATGCTTGGTGCCGCTATTGCTGCCTGTCTCATGCCAGGCGCGGCCATGGCGCAGTCCTCAATGCCTTCCGCTTCCCAGATCCAGCGCCGGCTGGAAGTGGCGCCTGCCCAGAGGGTCCGCCCGCAGGACCGCGTTACGGTTCAGGAACTCAAGCGCAGGCCTGATTTGCGCCGCCGCGCTCCTTCTATTGATATCCAGGCGATCAATTTCGAGTTCGATTCCGCGGAGGTGCCGCGTTCGCAGTACCGCAAGGTCGCCCAGATTGCCGACGCCTTGAAGCAGCTGCGTCGCCGCCGGCCGGGCACTGTGGTGCTGCTTGAAGGCCACACCGACGCGGTCGGTTCCTTCGGCTATAACCAGCGCCTGTCCGAACAACGCGCCGCCTCGCTCAGGCGAACCCTGGTGCGCCAGTTCGGCGTTCCGGCACGCATGATGGAGACGGTCGGGTATGGCGAGGAGTTTTTGCTCGTGCCGACCCAGAACGAAAACTGGCGTAACCGCCGCGTGACCTTGCGCCGGATCGACGATTTCATTCGTTAGAGCTTTTGCAGTCAGGTGGAATTACCTGACACGCGCATAAATGCGGAAGAACCAAATGTTTGAACGCCGTGCCTCCGAAAGGACGCACGGCGTTTTCGCGTGTCTATCCGGGGAAGACGTTCAGCTTCCTCGGAACGAAAAATGCCCGCCGTTTCCGGCGGGCAAATTCGGGAGGAAAGGGAGGGTGATCCGCTCTATCCTTTTGTTTTTCCCTATTTTTACGGAGGTCAGATGACGCCATCTGACTGCAAAATACGCTAAGCGGCGATGACAGCCTGCGGCTCAGCCATCTCGTAGCCCAGGGCCTCAGCTACGGCGCGGTTGGTGATCCGCCCCTTGTGGACGTTGAGGCCATTGCGCAGATTGGCGTCGTCGATCAGCGCTTTCAGGCCCTGGTCGGCGAGCTGAAGACCGTGATGCAGCGTTGCGTTGTTCAGCGCGTGCGCCGAGGTCACCGGAACCGCGCCTGGCATATTCGCGACGCAATAATGGATGATGCCATCGACCTCATAGGTCGGACCCGAATGGGTCGTGGCGTGGGAGGTCTCGAAACAGCCGCCCTGATCGATGGCAACATCGACCAGGACCGAACCCTGCTTCATGCCGGAGAGCATTTCGCGGGTTACGAGTTTCGGCGCAGCCGCGCCCGGTATAAGCACGGCACCCACCACCACGTCGGCGGAGAAACACTCTTCTTCCAGCGCTTCCACTGTGGAATAGCGGGTATGGATGCGGCCGTTGAAGATGTCGTCGAGCTGGCGCAGACGCGGAATGGAGCGGTCAAGGATCGTAACGTCGGCGCCAAGGCCCACGGCCATTTTGGCTGCGTTGAGGCCCACCACACCGCCGCCGATCACCGTTACCTTGCCGGGAAGAACGCCGGGCACGCCCCCCAGAAGAACGCCGCGGCCACCATTGGCCTTCTGGAGCGCGGTGGCGCCTGCCTGAATGGCAAGGCGGCCGGCCACTTCCGACATGGGGGCAAGGAGAGGCAGGCCGCCGCGCCCGTCCGTGACGGTTTCATAGGCGATGGCAGTCACGCCCGAATCGATCAGGCCGCGCGTCTGGTCAGGATCCGGAGCGAGATGGAGGTAGGTATAGAGAATCTGGCCTTCGCGAAGCTGAACCCACTCGGAGGGCTGGGGCTCCTTGACCTTCACGATCATGTCGGACCTGGCAAAAACCTCGGCTGCGGTCTTCGCGATGCTCGCGCCGGCAGCGCGGTAGGCATTGTCGTCTGCACCGATGCCTGCTCCTGCGCCGGTCTCCACCAGAACGTCGTGGCCATGGGCCACATATTCACGAACAGCGCCGGGGGTAAGGCCGACGCGATATTCATGGTTTTTGATTTCTTTCGGGCAACCGACGCGCATTGTGTTTCTCCTCCGGGGATCGTGTGGCCGTTGATCTGGCATAAGTCATGAGACCACAAAAAGCGCCGAAGGTCCTTGCGAACACATTTGCAGAGTGGGACAAAATTCGATAGTTTTTGCAAATTCACGAAATTTTTCAGGAGGAAATTCGAACAATGGCCCTGGATAGGATTGATATCGCCATTCTGGATGCCCTCCAGCAGGATGGACGCATGTCCAATTCGACCCTGGCCGAAAAGGTCGGTCTGTCGCAATCGGCCTGTTCGCGCCGGCTCGACAATCTCGAAAAGAGTGGCGTGATCAAAGGTTATCATGCCGAGCTTTCCAATGTCGCCCTCGGTCATTCGATGACTGTGATTGTGCACATTTCGCTGTCAGGACAGTTCGAGCGGACCTTGAGCGAGTTCGAAGCGGCGGTGAAACGCTGCCCCAATGTGCTTTCCTGCCATCTCATGTCGGGCGAGTATGATTATATATTGCGGATCGCCGCGAAAGATCTCCAGGATTACGAACGCATCCACAAGGAGTGGCTGACGGGCATGCCCCATGTGATCCGTATCAATTCTGCTTTCGCGCTGCGCGAGGTGATCGATCGTACGGCGGTGGGACTGAGGCCGGATCTCGGTTGAAAGCGGGCGCGGTTGAAAACGTCATCGGACCGTCATCAGATTCTGCTGGAAGTCGGGGCGCAACAGCGTAATCATCCGGTTTTGCCACAGGAGAGACGGCATGGATCACGGGCTTTCAAGCATGTCGAGGCGTTCCTTTCTGACAAAATCGGCCTTTCTGGCGGGATCGGCGGCGGCCGGGTCTCTGGTGCTGATGCACCCTTTTTCGGCAAGAGCTGCCGGTAACCAGGCGCATCTGCGGATCATGGAGACCACCGATCTCCATGTCCATGTGTTCCCCTATGATTATTATGCGGACAAGCCCAACGACACGATGGGGCTTGCCCGAACCGCTTCTATCATCGATGCGATCCGCGCGGAGGCCACGAATTCCATCCTGGTCGACAATGGCGACTTCCTGCAGGGCAACCCGATGGGCGACTATATCGCCTATGAGCGGGGCATGCGGGAAGGGGACATGCATCCGGTCATCAAGGGCATGAATGTGCTCGGTTATGATTGCTCGACGCTGGGGAACCACGAATTCAACTACGGGCTGGATTTCCTGTTCAAGGTTATGTCGGGCGCGAATTTCCCATTTGTCTGCGCCAACCTGACCAAGGGAATGCTGGCGGCAAACGGCCGTGACGACGACCTTTTCCTGAAGCCCTATGTGATCCTCGACCGGAAGGTGAAGGATGGCAGCGGCCAGGAACACCCCTTGCGCATCGGGTTGATCGGTTTCGTGCCGCCGCAGGTCATGAACTGGGATTCAAAGCACCTGGCCGGCAAGGCCATGACGCGCGACATCGTGCGGGCAGCGCAGGCCTGGGTACCGCAAATGAAGGAAGAGGGGGCGGAGCTGATCGTTGCGCTTTCCCATTCGGGCATGGGGCCGATGCAATATGCCGAAAACCTGGAAAACGCCTCGCTGCTTCTGGCCGGCGTGGACGGCATCGACGCGATCGTCACCGGTCACAGCCATCTGGATTTTCCGGGACCGAAATTCGACGGGCTTGAAGGTCTCGACAATGCGAATGGCACCATCAACGGCAAGCCGGGCGTAATGGGCGGTTTCTGGGGCTCGCATCTCGGCCTGATCGACCTTCTTCTGGAACGCGAAGGCAATAGCTGGCGGATCGTGAGCTCCACTTCGCAGGCGCGGCCGATCTTCAAGCGGGTGGAACGCAAGACTGAACCGCTGGTTCAAAGCAAGGCGGAGGTGGAAGATGCCGTCCGCGAAGATCATGAGGCGACGCTCAAATATGTACGCACCGCCGTGGGCAAGACCTCGGCGCCGCTCTATTCCTATTTCGCTCTGGTGGCAGACGATCCGTCGGTCCAGATCGTGAGCCAGGCGCAGACCTGGTACATCACGGATATGCTGAAGGACGGCGAATACAAAGGCCTGCCTGTTCTTTCAGCGGCGGCGCCCTTCAAGGCGGGCGGCCGGGGCGGGCCTGACTATTATACCGATGTCGCTGCCGGCGATGTGGCGATTAAGAATGTCGCCGATCTTTATCTCTATCCCAACACGGTCCAGGCGGTGCTCGTGACCGGGGCTGATGTGAAGGAATGGCTGGAGATGTCGGCGGGCATCTTCAACAAGGTGGAGCCGGGCAAGGCCGACCAGACCCTGCTCGACGCGTCTTTCCCATCCTACAATTTCGATGTGATCGACGGGGTGACATATGCGATCGATCTTTCGCAGCCCGCCAAATATTCACCGAAGGGCGAGCTGCTTCATGCGGATGCAAGCCGCATCGTCGATCTCGCCTTCAACGGCGGCCCCATTGATCCTGCGCAGAAATTTGTGGTGGCCACCAACAATTACCGTGGTGGCGGTGGCGGGAATTTCCCGGGCATCGGGCCGGATAAGGTGATCTTTGCCGCACCGGACACAAATCGCGACGTGATCGTGCGCTACATTGTCGAACAGGGAACCATCAACGCATCGGCGGATGCCAACTGGCGTTTCAAGCCGCTGGCGGGAACGTCGGTACTGTTCGAGACCGGGCCGAAGGCGGCGCGCTTCGCGAAGGATGTGAAAGGCGTCTCCATCGAGCCCGCAGGTGAGGGGCAGGAGGGCTTCGCGCTCTATCGCATCACCCTTTGAGAATGCCATCCCTGACCAAGAGGCCGGATTGAGTGCCCGGCCTTTTTCTTTTGGAAACAATTGAGTATGGAGGATTGCGGATATTTTGAATCTGCGGCGCGACGGTGGGGCGCATTGACATTGCAGGCATCGGGGAGCGATTTGCCGATGCTCATATTCGGAGACTTGCCATGATTCGCCACATCGTTTTCTTCAGCGCCAAGGATAAAACCGATGTCGAGCGCATCGCTGAAAAGCTCGGCAAGCTTGGCGAAATTCCCCATTCCGATTTTTTCGAGATCGGCATCAACACGAAGGTCGACCAGATCGGGACCGAAGTGGATGTAATCGTTTATGGCGAGTTCCGCGACGAGACGGCACTGGCCGCCTACAAGGCGCATCCCACCTACGACGCCTGCACGGCCGAGGTTCGGCCCCTGCGCGAGATGCGCTACGCCGCAGACTTCGTGTCGCGGGCCTGATAGGTATTTCTCACTCTGATTTCAGGGATTTGTAATCCGACAGGGCGTGTTCCCTTGCCGTCGCGTGGTCGACCATGGGTTCGGGATAGGTCTTGCCGAGGGTTATGCCAGCCTTTTTCAAGGCTTCGCCTTTTGCCTTCCAGGGCTTGTGGATGCCCTTGGAGGGGAGGTTTTCGAGTTCCGGCACGTAACGCCGGATATAGTCGCCCCCTGAATCGAATTTCTCGCCCTGGAGTACAGGGTTGAAGATGCGGAAATAGGGAGCGGCATCGGCGCCCGAACCTGCCACCCATTGCCAGTTGGCGGGGTTGCTCGCAGGGTCCGCATCGACCAGCGTGTCCCAGAACCATTGCTCGCCCTCGCGCCAATCCAGTCTCAGATCCTTCACGAGAAAGGACGCGACGATCATGCGGGCGCGGTTGTGCATCCAGCCGGTTTGCCAAAGCTGGCGCATGGCCGCATCGACGACCGGGTAGCCGGTCCTTCCCCGCTGCCATGCTTGTAAGGCGCCATCGTCCCTGTTCCAGGGGAAGGCATCGAAATCGCTGTTGAAGTTCTTCGCTGCGAGCTGCGGATTGTGAAACAGGAGATGCCAGCAGAATTCGCGCCAGCCAAGCTCCTTGCGGAAGGTCTGCAGGTCGCCCGGCGTCAGGTCGTTGCGGTGCTCGAGATGCTGCCAGATCTGATAGGGGGTGATTTCGCCATGGGAAAGATGCGGCGAAAGGCTTGATGTCGCCTCGCTCGCCATTCTGTCACGCAGCGTTTCATAGCCCTTGCCGCCGCCATCGAGAAATGCCTCCAGCCGTTTGTGCGCGCCGGTTTCGCCGGGCGTCCAGGCCTTGCGCAAACCGCCAGCCCAATCCGGTCTGGTTGGCAAAAGCTGCCAGTCATCAAGCCTGTCGCTCTCAACATCGCCCTTGAAGACAGAAAGCTTTTCGGGAGCATCGGCCGGTTCGCGCGGGACAAACCCTTCGGACAAGGTTCGCCAGAAGGGCGTGAAGACGCGATAAAATCCGCCCGAACCGGTCTTGATGCGCCAGGGTTCGTGCAGGAGCTGGCCGGTAAAGCTCTCGGCTGCAATGCCATTCTCCCTGAGCGCCGCTTTCATTTTCTTGTCGGCATGGATTGCGGCTGGCTCGTAGCGTCGGTTCCAGAAGACCGTCGCCGCACCCGTTTCGCGCGCGAGAGCCACCGTCGTTTCCGCCATCCTGCCCCGCCGCAGGACAAGCTCTGCACCCAGATCCGACAGGCGACCCGCAAGGGCGCATAGGGAATGATGAAGCCACCAGCGGCGCGCACCGCCAAGGGGGCGCATGCCTTCGCTTTCCTCATCGAGGATAAAGGCGGCGACGACGGGTCGGCCACAATCCGCTGCTGCAGACAGGGCAAGATTGTCGGCGAGCCTCAGATCGTGACGGAACAGCACGAGTGTCGGCGCATCGTCAGGCGCGGCTTTCGCCGTATCTTTGTCGTTTGTCATGCAGGGGTGCCGGTGTGGGCGTTCAATCGTCGTTGGCGGCGTTGAGTTCCTCGGGGCGCCGGCCTTCGTCGCCATCATCCTGTGGCTGGGCGAAACCTCGTTCGATCAACCAGCTGCGTAAGATGCCTTCTGTGGCCTCTGCGCGCGACTGGCCATGCCCTTCGCTCGCGATGAAGCGGTCAAGGGCGGTGACGATGCCCGATTTCACCGTCAGGATGATCTCCTGTTCGCCGGCGTCGATCTTGTCGCTCATGGTTCCTGCCTTTTTTAAACAGCTTACAGCCGTTGAGTTGCTCGGCAAAGCCGGTGACTTTCAGGCAGGTTCCACCACAGGGGTTAGATCAGCTGCCGTTCGAAAATCCTGCGCCGCATGGCGTAATAGGGAACGGGGCTGCCGGGCGTTAGTTCCGGGTCCTCACGCAGCCTTTTTTCGAGATCATCCAGAATGGTGCGGGTAATGAGCGGAACCTCGGTTTCCTTTGCATCGGCAACGGGAAGCCAGACGAGCTCTTCAAGCTCGTTGGTAGGGCCGCCCTCCGGCAGTTCCAGCGCCACCTGGTCGCGCCAGATGGCGAGGAAACGCGTGTCGAAGCGGCGGATTCGGCCGGGCGGGGTGACTGCACGGGCGATGAAGCGAAGATTGGCAAGGGAAGGCCGGATGCCGTGTTCGGCAAAGCCCTGCCAGTCTTTCGAACTGGTGGAGAAGGGGCTTTTCTCGCCGATCAGCAGGCCAGCCTCCTCATAAGTCTCACGGACCGCCGACATGGCAATGGCGCGGGCACGCGCGGCACTTGCCCGCGCGCCGTTGCCGATCAGTCTCTTTTCCTCGTCGGGATGCAGTCCCTGGGCGACGGGGATACGGGCATCGGCGGCATCCGTGCGGCCTCCGGGGAAAACGAAGCGGCCCGGCATGAATGCATGTTTGCTGTGCCGCCGACCCATCAGAACGCGCACCACGTCGCCAGAACGGTCGAGCAGCATCAGGGTAGCCGAATCGCGCGGGCGCATCGGCTTGCCGCCAAGGGCGAAATCCTTAGCTTCAGCCTTGTCGAGCGCGGCCCTGTCGAGGCCATCCATTCGCGTGGGGGTGTCCGACACGGGCGCTCTCCGGCCTAGAGCTGTTCGGGATGTGTTTCGAAACTATCCGTCTCACCGCCGAAACCGTGCATGTAATATGCCCACTGCAGACCGACGATAGAGCCTTTGATCGGGCCGATCAGGGCCAGTGACATGATCAGCGTGATGGGCACCCAGATCGACAGGTGCACCCAGCCCGGCCAGTCGGTCACCGCTTCCATGCCCATGAATGCGCCGACCACGATGTGGCCGACGATGAAAATAACGAGATAGGCGGGCAGATCGTCGGCGCGATGATGATGCAGTTCTTCACCGCAAACCGCGCAACGATCCTCCACCTTCAGGTAGGAGCGGAAGAGCTTTCCTTCGCCGCAATGGGGGCATCGCCCGAAAAATCCCCGCTTCATGGCCTCATAGGCCGAGCGCGCGGGCTTCTTCTTGACGTTCGCGCCGCCGAAAAGCTGTTCTTCCGCCATTATCGTCTCCTGCGCTGTGACGCACGGTTGCGCGCGCTCTTGCCGCGGTCGCGTCCGCCCTTTGCCTTGTGGAACGACTTCATGGTGCCGGGAAGCCGCTCGGGTTCGCTCAACATTTCAAAGCGCATGGCTCCTGCCAGGGGCGCAACCTCCACCAGCCGCACGGATACCGTATCCCCCAGCTGGAAGCCTTTTCCGCTCCGCTCGCCGATCAGAGCATGCCGAGCCTCGTCGTAGATATAATAATCATCTCCGACCGTGGAAACCGGGATAAAGCCATCGGCGCCGTAATCGGGCAATTGGACAAAAAGACCCGCCCGGGCGACGCCGGAAATGCTGGCCTCGAATTCCTCGCCGATGCGGCTCGACAGGTGTTCGGCGATGAGCCGGTCGACCGTGTCGCGCTCAGCGGCCATGGCCCGGCGCTCCGTCGTCGAGATAAGGGCGGCCACTTCTTCGAGGCGGGCTTCTTCGTCAGGCGTGATGCCGTCCTTGCCGAAACCGAGCGCGGATATGAGTGCCCGGTGTACGATCAGGTCCGCATAGCGGCGGATCGGCGAGGTGAAATGGGCGTAGCGCCGAAGATTGAGACCGAAGTGCCCAAGATTTTCGGGTGCGTAGACGGCCTGGCTCTGCGAGCGCAGCACGACCTCGTTTACCAGCTGCTCGTGCTCGGTGCCACGCACACGGGCAAGAATGGTATTGAACTGGGCGGGGCGAAGCTGGGCGCCGCGGGCAAGCGAAATCTCGAAAGTGCGCAGGAATTCGCGTAGCGCTTCCTGCTTGGCCAGAGAGGGTGCATCGTGCACCCGGTAGACCAGCGGCTGGCGCTTTGCCTCCAGGGTTTCAGCCGCGGCCACATTGGCCTGCACCATGAATTCCTCGATCAGCTTGTGGGCGTCCAGGCGCGGGGGAACGACCACGCGGTCGACCGTACCGTCGTCCTTGAGCAGAATCTTGCGCTCGGGCAGGTCGAGCTCCAGCGGCTGGCGGGCGTTGCGGCCACGTTTCAGCGCCTCATAGGCCGCCCAGAGCGGGCGCAGTACCGGATCGAGCAGCGGGCCGGTCTTGTCGTCGGGCTCGCCGTCGATGGCTGCCTGTGTCTGCTGGTAGGACAGTTTCGCCGCCGAGCGGATCATGACCCGGTGGAAACTGTGGCCGAGCTTGCGACCGTCCGCAGTGAAACGCATGCGCACGGCAAGGGCGGGGCGGGCCTCGCCTTCGCGTAGCGAACACAAATCGTTGGAGATGCGCTCCGGCAGCATCGGCACCACGCGGTCCGGGAAATAGACCGAATTGCCGCGCTTGAGAGCCTCGCGGTCGAGCGCTGAACCCGGCCGCACATAATTCGCCACATCGGCGATGGCGACTGTCGCAATGAAACCGCCGGGGTTCTTTTCGTCGGTGTCCGGTTCGGCCATCACCGCGTCGTCATGATCCTTGGCGTCGGCGGGATCGATGGTAATGAGCGGCAGGTCGCGCCAATCCTCGCGTCCCGACATGTCGGCGGGACGGGCTGCTTCCGCCTCCTCGATAACGCCTGAGGGGAAGATGTAGGGAATTTCATGGGCGTGAATGGCGATCATGGAGACCGCCTTTTCGCTCGACAGGGAGCCGATGACCGACAGGACCTTGCCGTGAGCTGCCCCGTAGCGGCCGACCGAAACGGGCTCGACTTCGACAAGGTCGCCTTCCTCGGCATCCCCGCGGAAGGCGTCGTCGATCACCAGTTTGCGCTGGGTACGCTCTACCGGCTCGATGCGCAAACCGCCGTCCTTCGTCTTGCGCAGCACGCCGAGCACGCTCTGCCGGCGCTTCTCGAACACCTTCATGACCCGGCCCGTATAGGCGGGGCCGCTGTCATTGTCCGTAGGGAAGACGCGTGCCAGAACGCGGTCGCCAATGCCTGCGGCGCGGCCTGTCTTCTGGGCCCTGATCTCGACCAGGGGCAGGGGGCCGGCGCCCTCGTCCTGATCGTCGCGTTCGGCAGGCCGGGCGATAAGGGCGCCGCCCGCATCCCGCGAAAAGATATCGAGAACCACGACATGCGGCAGTGCGCCGGGTTTCATCAGGCGCTTGCGGCTCTTTTTCAGGAGCCCTTCATCCTGTAGTTCGCGCAGGATGTCCTTCAGCCACACACGGTCGCCGCCCTTGAGATTAAACGCCTTCGCTATGTCGCGCTTGGCCGTGCGATCGGGATTGTCGGTGATGAAACGCAAAACCTCTTCCCTGCTTGGCAGGTGAGGGTTTGTGGAACCTTTCGCGCCGGACTGTTTGGCGGAGCGGGGGGATTTGCTGCCGGATATCCTGCGCGCCAAGGCGTTATTCCTTTTTCTTGGTCGCGGTTTTCTTGCTTGCCGTTTTCGCGGCAGCCGTCTTCTTCGCTGGCGCCTTCTTGGCCGCAGGCTTCTTCGCCGTCTTGCCGCCCTTGCCAGCCTTGGCCGCGATCAGTTCCAACGCCTCGTCGAGCGTGATCTGCATCGGGTCCTTGCCCTTCGGCAATGTGGCGTTGACCTTGCCGTAGTTGACATAGGGGCCGTAGCGGCCGTCGCGCACGGTGACCTTGCCGCCATCGGGATGATCACCGAGTTCCTTGAGGGCGGCAGGTGCGGCGCGTCCACGCCCGGCTGCGCCGCGAGATTTCTTTTCCGCGATCACGGTGACGGCCCGGTTGAGACCGATGGAGAAGACATCTTCCACCGATTCCAGATTGGCATAACCGCCGTCATGCAGCAGGAAGGGACCGTAGCGGCCGATCCCCGCAGAAATCATCTTGCCGCTTTCGGGATGCTTGCCAATGTCACGCGGCAGGGCGAGAAGAGCGAGCGCCTTCTCAAGATCGATGCTGGCAGGCGCCCAGCCCTTGGGCAGGCTGGCGCGCTTGGCCTCCTTGCCTTCGCCACGCTGCACATAAGGGCCGAAGCGACCCGAGCGCAGGGTGATCTCTTCCTCGGTGTGCGGGTCCTTGCCCAGCACCTTGTCGCCGTCGGCGCCGTTTTCCCCATCCTCGCCATTGCCTTCGCCGAACTGGCGTGTGTAGCCGCATTCGGGATAGTTGGAGCAGCCGACAAACGCGCCGTGGCGACCGAGCTTCAGCGAAAGCTGGCCAGAGCCGCATCGCGGGCAGGCGCGCGGATCACCACCGTCCTCGCGGGCGGGGAAGACCAGAGGCGCGAGTTCGTCATTGAGCGCATTCAAAACATCCGTGACGCGCAATTCCTTGGTGCCATCGACATGGCTGGAAAAGTCGGTCCAGAAATCGCGCAGCACTTCCTTCCAGGAAAGCTGCCCGTCCGAAATCTTGTCGAGCTTCTCTTCCAGGTCCGCCGTGAAATCGTATTCCACATAGCGTTCGAAGAAATTTTCGAGGAAGGCGGTAACGAGACGACCCTTCGCCTGAGGGATCAGGCGGCGCTTGTCGATGGTTACGTAGTCGCGGTCCTCAAGCGTCTTCAGCGTTGCCGCATAGGTGGAGGGACGGCCTATGCCGAGCTCTTCCATCTTCTTGATGAGGGAGGCTTCCGAATAGCGCGGCGGCGGCTCGGTGGAGTGCTGGGTCGCGTCGATCTCGCGGCAGGCTTGCGTTTCGCCTTCGCGGATTTCGGGTAGGCGGCGGCTTTCCTCGTCGTCGCTGTTTTCTTCTTCCTTGTCGACACCATAGGCGGCAAGGAAGCCCTCGAAACGGATAACGGAGCCGATCGCCCGCAGATTGGCCTTGCGGTCGCCATTGACAGCTTCGATCTCGACCGTGGTGCGTTCGATCTCTGCGGCTTCCATCTGACTGGCGATGGCGCGTTTCCAGATCATCTCATAAAGACGAGCCTGGTCGGCATCGAGATATTTGCGCATTGCGGCAGGCGTGCGCGAGAAATCCGTCGGGCGGATCGCTTCGTGCGCTTCCTGTGCATTCTTGGCCTTTGCCGAATAGAAGCGAGGCTTTTCGGGCAGGAACTTGTCGCCGAATTCTTTGCCGATGGCCGCACGGGCCTGATCCAGCGCTTCCGGGGCCATCTGGACGCCATCGGTACGCATATAGGTGATGAGACCGGCCGTCTCGCCGCCAATGTCGATGCCCTCATAAAGGCGCTGGGCGATCTGCATGGTGCGGCTGGCGCCGAAACTGAGGCGCGAGGAAGCGGCCTGCTGCAATGTCGAGGTGGTGAAGGGCGGGGCGGGATTACGCCGCGTCGGCTTGGCCTCGACGGAGAGGGCGCGGAAACTGGCACCCTGAAGCATCGCCTTGATGCCGTCGGCCTGTTCCTTGTTCTTGATATCGAGTTTCTGGAGCTTCTTGCCGTCGAGCGCGGTCAGGCGGGCCTCGAACAGATCGTCGCGCGGCGTCGCTAGCTTTGCGGCGATCTGCCAATATTCCTCGCGCACGAAGCGCTCGATCTCGGCTTCGCGGTCGCAGACAAGGCGCAGCGCCACCGACTGCACGCGCCCGGCAGAGCGGGCACCCGGCAATTTGCGCCAAAGAACCGGCGAAAGCGTGAAGCCCACCAGATAGTCGAGCGCACGGCGGGCAAGATAGGCATCGACAAGCGGCACGTCGACATCGCGCGGGTGCGCCATCGCGTCGAGCACGGCTTTCTTGGTGATGGCGTTGAAGACGACGCGGCGGACGGATTTATCCTTCAGGGCTTTCTTCTGCCGCAACACTTCCAGAACATGCCAGGAAATGGCCTCGCCTTCGCGATCCGGGTCGGTTGCCAGAAACAGGGTATCGGCATCCTTCACCGCCTTGGTGATATCGCTCAACCGTTTTGAGGAAGCGCTGTCGACAGCCCAGGACATCGCGAAGTCTTCGTCGGGAAGAACCGAGCCATCCTTGGCCGGAAGATCGCGCACATGGCCGAACGAGGCCAGAACCTTATAGTTCGAGCCCAGATATTTGTTGATGGTTTTCGCCTTGGCGGGCGACTCGACGATGACGAGATCCATAAGCTTTAAAATGTCCCAGCGGTCTTTGCGGATTGCCCGATGCCGCGATGTTTGACGAATCCAGCCTCGTCAAATGGCTGTGCTTTCCCGTGCGGTCAAGGGGGCGGGGGGAAATTCACCTTGCGGAAGGCGAGGGGCGAACAGTTTTTCGTTTATGGTAAAATTTTCGTTTATTTGTTTATAATGCTGTGTATACTTCTATTGGGTCCTTAATGGAGACTACTGGGGAACAGGCAACAGGCTGGGGTTTACCGCGCGCTGAAGGGAGTGCCGGCGGATGGGCGAGCATTATGGCAGGAGGCGGATCGAGACGCTTGATTATCTTCAGGCCATGCTCGGTCAATTGCGAACGATGGCGCTTGCCGAGAGGTGCGACATGCTCGCCTATATGATCGAGATGGCTTATCTCGAGGCAAGCGACATCATTCGCGGTCAAAGGCCGTTTCAGCTGGACGAGGAGCGGCTGGCCTCAGAGGTCGGCAACAAGGGAAACCGTGCCTCCTGAGTGACGTTCCAGCCGTCCGGCAAGATCGAGTTCGAGAAGAACGGTGAACACCTGGGCCGGATGCAGTCCCGTGTGGCGGATCAGTTCGTCCACGCCGACGGGAGCGGGCCCGAGCGCCTCGATGATCCTGTCGCGGTCGCTGTCGCTTGGCGGCGGAGCCGCGGTGTAAATTTCCGGCTCCTCCAGGCGCTCGATTCCAGGTAGCGGTGCACCGATGAGCGGCGCGATTTCCATCAGCACATCCGCCGTTTCCGTTACCAGGGTGACACCCTGCTTCAGTAGCTGATTTGTGCCGGCTGCG
The DNA here is from genome assembly GCF_000300515.1 of Nitratireductor indicus C115. Taxonomy (GTDB): domain Bacteria; phylum Pseudomonadota; class Alphaproteobacteria; order Rhizobiales; family Rhizobiaceae; genus Nitratireductor; species Nitratireductor indicus. The sequence continues at coordinate 267,412 of NZ_AMSI01000002.1, read as the reverse complement.
CGTGGATCGAGCGGCGATCCGGGTACGGCGAAAACGAGCCTGCCCATATCGGCGGCAAGCCTTGCACTGATGAGCGAGCCCGAGCGATGTGCCGCCTCCACGACGATCAGGCCATAGGAGAGCCCCGCCACGATCCGGTTGCGACGGGGGAAATCGCGCGCGCGGGGCGACCAGCCGAAGGGCATTTCGCTCAAAACAACTCCCTTTTGAACGATTTCCGCATAGAGCGCATCGTTCTCCGGTGGGTAGGGACGGTCGAGTCCTCCGGCCAGAACGGCTATGGTGCCGTTGTTGAGAGAAGCCTTGTGGGCAGCCGCATCGATGCCGCGCGCCAGACCGGAGGCCACGGCATAGCCGGCCTCACCCAATTCGCGCGCCAGTGTCTGCGCCATTTTGATGCCGGCGAGCGAAGCGTTGCGTGCGCCGACGATGGCGATGGTCGGACGTTGGGCTATGTCCGGCCGCCCCTTCACGGCGATCAGGGGCGGAGGTTGCTCCATGCGTCGCATGAGCGGCGGATAAGCCGGTTCTCCCACGGCGATGAACTCGGCGCCGAAACGCGCGGCGAGGGTGATCTCGCGTTCGGCATCGTCGGAAGATGCAACGACGATGCGTTTACGCGCGCCGCCGCGGGCTGCAAGTTCCGGCAGCATTTCGAGCGCGGCTTCTGCCGAACCGAAACGGTTTATCAGTTCGCGGAATGTGGCTGGGCCGACATTTTCGCTGCGCAGAAGCCGTAGCCAGGCGAGGCGCTGACGGTCGTTCAACCGCCGCTCGCCGGGCAGGGGCCCTGTCACCCCTTGCTCCCGATGCGGGTTTCGGTGCCTGCCAGAAGCCGCGCTATATTGGCGCGATGCTTGATGAAGACGATGATGCTCAACAGAATGAACAGTTCAGCCGTCTGCACATAGCCCAGATAATAGAGGCCGATCGGGACGACCACCGCGGCCACGAGCGCCGAAAGCGATGAGTAGCGGGTGATGAAGGCAACGGCCAGCCAAACGGCTGCGAAGATCAGGGCGCCGGGCCAGGAAAGCCCGATCAGGATGCCGAGATAGGTCGCGACACCCTTGCCCCCCTTGAAGCCAAGCCAGACCGGAAAGAGATGGCCGAGAAACGCGCCAAGACCGGCAGCGATCGCCTGATCGGGCCCGTATAGCCCGGCAATCAGCACGGCTGCGGTTCCTTTCAGCGCGTCCAGCAAAAGGGTGAGGGCTGCAAGTTTCTTGTTGCCGGTGCGCAGCACATTGGTGGCGCCAATATTACCCGATCCGATCTTGCGCACATCGCCAAGACCTGCGGTGCGCGTTATCAGGAGACCGAAGGGGATCGACCCCAGAAGATATCCGAAAATCAGCGCGGCGATGAGATAGGGCAGCGCAAGCTGCCAACTGATCGGATCCGGCATATGGCTGTCCTCGCTCCCCGCGTGTCAGGCGGTAAATACTTTGCGGCCCGCAACCATGGTTTGCAAGACCCGACCCTGCATGCGTGCGCCTTCGAAACATGTGTTTTTCGATAGCGAGCGAATGTCGGCCTCCCGCACCAGCCACGGAGCGTCAAGATCCACCAGGACCAGATCGGCAGGGGCGCCGGGCTTCAGCGTGCCGCCGGGAAGGCCGAGCAGGCGAGCCGGGGCCGTGGAGAGGCATTCGACCAGCCGCAGCAGCGGCACGTCACCATTGTGATAGAGACGCAGGCTCGCCGAAAGAAGGGTTTCAAGCCCGATGGCACCGGCTTCAGCCTCTGCAAACGGCAGGCGTTTTGTATCGACGTCCTGCGGATCGTGCGACGAGATGATGATGTCGATGGCGCCGGTGCGGATCGCCTCCACCATCGCCAGCCGGTCTTCCTCGGCGCGCAGAGGCGGCGACAGGCGGAAGAAGGTGCGGTAATCGCCGATATCGTTCTCGTTCAGCGCCAGGTGATTGATCGAGACGCCGGCACTGACGTTGACGCCCTCATTCTTGGCGCGCGCCATCGCTTCGGCGGACATGGCGGTGGAGATTTTTGCAGCGTGATAGCGCCCGCGCGTCAGACGCGCCAGCATCAGGTCGCGCATCAGCGGGATGGCTTCCGCCTCGCGCGGAATGCCGGCAAGGCCGAGCCAGCTCGCAAACAGGCCCTCATTCATGACGCCGGACGAGGCCAGTTCGGGATCCTGCGTTTCATGGGCAATGACAATATCGAGATCGCGCGCATAAGTGAGGGCACGCCGCATGGTGAGCGGGCTTGCAATCGTTTTGTGGCCCTCCGTCAGCATGACGGCGCCGGCCTCCTTGAGCAGTCCGAACTCGCACAGTTCCCGTCCGGCAAATCCCTTGGTGATCGCAGCGGAGGGAAAGACATTGATGCTCGCAGTCTCGCGTGCGGTGCGCAGAACGAACTCCACCAGCGCGACATCGTCGATCACCGGGTTGGTGTCGGGCATCATCACGATGGAGGTCACGCCGCCGGCGGCAGCCGCCCGGCTTGCCGATGCAATCGTTTCTCGGTGTTCCGCTCCCGGTTCTCCGATGAACACGCGGGCATCGATCAGTCCCGGCAGAACCGCGTGGCCAAGGCAATCGACAATTTCGGCCTCTTCAGGCGCTCCCTGGTTGGCGGCATCGGTGCCCGAAGCAAGAATTCGGCCGTCTTTAACGATGACAGTGCCGTTTTCATCCAGGCCGCGCGAGGGATCGACGATGCGCGCATTGGTGTAGACGACAGCGCTCATGCCGGTTCTCCCCCGATGGTTTCTCCCTCGGCATTGCGACGCGGATCGAGCAGAGCCTCCATCACCGCCATGCGAACGGCCACGCCCATCTCCACCTGTTCCTGGATCAGGCTTTGCGGGCCATCGGCGATCTCGGAGGCAATCTCCACGCCGCGATTCATCGGGCCGGGATGCATGACGAGCACGTCGTCCCTTGCGATCTTCAGCTTCTCAGCGTCGAGGCCATAGAGGCGGAAATATTCGCGCACCGAAGGCACGAGGGACCCTGCCATGCGCTCGCGCTGAAGGCGCAGCATCATGACGATATCGGCACCCTTCAGCCCTTCTTCCATGCGCGTGAAGACTTCCACGCCCATCTGGTCGATACCCGAAGGCAGAAGCGTGGATGGGGCCACGACACGGACGCTGGCGCCGAGCGCGTTCAAGAGCACGATGTTGGACCGGGCGACGCGCGAATGCAGAATGTCGCCGCAGATCGCCACGGTGAGCCCGCCGATGCGGCCCTTGGCGCGGCGAATGGTGAGGGCGTCGAGCAGGGCCTGGGTCGGGTGTTCATGGGCGCCGTCTCCCGCATTGACGACAGAACAGGAGACCTTTTGCGCCAGAAGAGCCGCTGCACCCGCCGCCGAATGGCGGATCACCAGAATGTCCGGCCGCATGGCGTTGAGCGTGATCGCGGTGTCGAGAAGTGTTTCGCCCTTCTTCGTGGAAGAGGAGGCGACCGACATGTTCATCACATCGGCCCCGAGACGCTTTCCGGCAAGCTCGAAGGAAGATTGCGTGCGGGTCGAGGCTTCGTAGAAAAGATTGATCTGTGTGCGACCGCGCAGCGTGGCGGTCTTCTTTTCCTTCTGCCGCGATATGGCGACGGCAGCGTCGGCGCGGTCAAGAAGGGTTTCGATGTCCAAGGGCGAAAGGCCCTTGATGCCAAGCAGGTGGCGGTGCGGGAAAAGCGGAAAGGGCGCGTTTGTCATAGCAAGTCGCTGCTATAGGCCCGGCCAGGGCAGGCCGCAAGAGCGCATTCGCGACAGGCGTATTCATCCCCTGAAATTCACTGGATTTTCTTCTTTATGGATTGGCAACGCATGGCTTGGCACTATGGCAGCGGAAGCAACGTCGATTCGCGACGCTTTCAGCCATGTGGCCCCGGATCGAGTAATAGAGTGAAGCCGTGACGCACGAAGTGATCAATCAGCCGCCGCCTCTTGCCGGAACCAATGCCTGGCGCAGCGATCCGTTGCTGATGCAGGCGGGCGACCGCTTCTCGGAGCCGGTGCGCAAGGAAATGGAATCGCTCGGGCGATTTGTGCGCACGCAGGAAGCCCTCGATCTGGCACGGCTTGCCAACACCGAGACGCCGCAGCTGAAGACCCATGACCGCTACGGACGGCGGGCGGATTTTGTGGAGTATCATCCGGCTTATCACGCGCTGATGCGCCGTTCGGTGGCCAACGGGCTTCATTCCTCGATCTGGGAAAACACCGAAACCGAAAGCGGGATGCGCCATCAGGTGCGCGCTGCACGGTTCTTCCTCACCGCGCAGCTTGAAAGCGGTCATCTTTGCCCGCTGACGATGACGAGCGCTTCGCTTGCAGCACTCATGTCCGATAGCCCGATGTTCCGGCGTTGGGCGCCACGGGTGGCGGTTCGCAAGTACGATCATTCCAGCAAGCCGGTGGCCCAGAAGACGGGCATCACCATCGGCATGGGCATGACCGAAAAGCAGGGCGGTACCGATGTGCGGGCCAACACGACGCGGGCTGAACGCGTCGAGGGCAGCATTTACCGGATCACCGGCCACAAATGGTTCATGTCCGCGCCCATGTCGGACGCTTTTCTGCTTCTGGCGCAGACCGAGGAGGGGCTTTCCTGTTTCCTCGTTCCAAGGCTTCTGGAGGACGAGCGCCACAATGGAATGCAGTTCCAGCGCCTGAAGGACAAGCTCGGCAATCGCTCCAATGCTTCTTCGGAAGTCGAATTGCATGGAACCATGGGGGAGCTTGTGGGCGAACCCGGCTCGGGCGTTCGCACCATCATGGACATGGTCACCCTGACGCGGCTCGATTGCGCGCTGGGCTCCGTCGGTCTCATGCGGGCAAGTCTTGCGGAAGCCGTGCACCATGCGCGTTACCGGCAGGTTTTCGGGAAGTCGCTTTTCGATCAGCCGCTCATGCTGCGCGTCCTTGCCGACATGGCGCTCGATGTGGCGGCTGCTACAGCGCTTTCCCTGCGGCTTGCCCGTGCCTTCGACGAGGCGGCCGACAGCCGGGCAGAGGCCGCTTTTGCTCGTGTCATGACGCCGGTCGTCAAATACTGGGTCTGCAAGCTTGGGCCTGCCATCACCTATGAGGCGATGGAATGTCTCGGCGGGAACGGCTATGTCGAGGAAGCGCCGATGGCACGCTACTATCGCGAAGCCCCGGTCAATGCGATCTGGGAAGGTTCTGGCAATGTCATGGCGCTCGACGTGCTGCGCGTGCTCGGGCGCAATTCCAGCCTCTTCAACGACGTCCTTGGCCTGATCGGCAACGATCTTGGCGAAAAGGGCAATGCAACGCTGGAGGTCCTGGCGGCTGCGGCGCGCGTGTGCGAGAGCGACGAAGGTTCCGCACGCATTCTCACCGAGCAGCTGGCGCTGGCCGCTGCTGCCGGCGAATTGCGGCGCATGGGGGCAGGGCGTGTTGCCGATGCCTTCATTGAAACCCGGCTGGCCGGTCAATGGCGCAGCACCTATGGCATGCTCGATGCACGCCATGATGCGGCGGCCATACTGGATGTGCTCTATCCCGAAGCGACCTGACCGACCACCATCATCACGAGCGGTATCGTGAAGAAGGCGAGGATGGTCTGCATGGTCACGGTCGACGCGTAAAGCGGCGCGTCGCCGCCGATCTGACGCGCCAGCAGATAACCGTTCATGGCTGTCGGCACGGCCGCGCAAAGCGCCAGGTAGTTGAGGGCAGGTCCCGAAATGCCGAAAGCGACCGACACGCCGATCAGGAGAACCGGGAAGGCGATCAGCTTCATCAGAACGGCGATCCAGAGCGCAGCATTCGCGCTGACGAGGTCGCCCGGTCGCAAGCCTGCGCCGATCACCAGAAGGCCCATGCCGAGGGCGGCTCTGCCCACGAGATCCAGCGTCATGGAAAGGGGCGGATAAAGCCCGATGGGCAGGAAGCGGTAGAGCACGGCAACGATGCCCGAGACGATCAAAGGGTTTTTCGCCATGGCCATGAAAACCTTGGACCAGGAGGCGCCCTGGTCGGCAAAGCGCGTGACGATGAACACGCAGGCGATGTTCACCGGCACCATGATGACCGCCATGACAAGTGCCACGACGGCGCTGCCTTCGGGCGGGAACATGTTCTGGGCGACGGCCAGCGCCATGAAGCCGTTCCAGCGTATCGCGGTCTGGAACACCGAAGAATACTGGCTATGGCGGATGATGCCGGTGTTTTTCAGAAGCGGCCAGAGGGCGAGGAGCAAACCGATCATCAGGGCGAGCGCGATGGCAATCGCGCTCAGCATCGTATCGAGCGCGAGGCCTGAGAAATCGGCGTTGACGATGGTGGTGAACTGGAGGGCCGGGTAGAGGAACCAGAAACAGAGCTGTTCCAGACCGGGCCAGGCCTCATCGCGGATGACGGGTGTCCTGCGCAGGACATTGCCTGCGACGATCAGCAGAAAGATCGGGATGATGTTCTCGAAAATGACAAGCATTGCAGGAACCGTATGGGAAGGGCTCCTTTTGGGTAGAACCCGGCGACCTGTCTGTAAAGGTCAGAAGCCCTTATAACGGTTTTGAAAATTAACCTTAACAATTGGTAAGCGTTGCAGCGCGAATTGGGCCGGTCCACTTTAGGCGGCAGGAGATTCCCGATGCGCCGCTTTCTCACCGTACTCTTGTCATTCTACTGGATCGCCTTCTTCTCGCTTGCCGCGTGGGCCGGATTGCTGTCAGGCGCGCTGCCATCCGTGAACGGAGGGATTTTGAACATGGCCGGTGGATTTGCTCCCGTGATCGCCAATTCGCTGATTGCGGTGCTGTTCCTGTGGACAGCGCTTTCGGCGGCGCTTGATGGAGCGGAAAGCGGCCAGCAAACCGAAGAGATCGCGCGGCTTGCCTGTGCCGGCGGTGTGGGGCTGATGTTCATGTCGTTCCTGAATGGGGCGACGATGAGTTCTACGATGCTGCCGGGGCCTGGGGAAACCAGTGTTCTCCTGGCGCTTCTCGTCAGCTACGTGGTGATCCGCATCGAGCGGCGGGAGGCGCCGCAGCGCGAAGACAAGCTGGCGGTAGCGACACCGGTTTCCATCGCGCGGCTCAATGCGCTCGGTGCAGCCCATGGCTCGCTTCTCGATCGCATTCCCATGCCGAGCGTGACAGCCTCGGTCATTCCTTTTGACGATATGAAGGGCAACTGATGCGCTATCTCCTGCTCTTCTGGGCTTTGCCTCTCGGTCTTTTCTGGGGTTGGTACTGGGTTTCCTACCACGATCTCAACCTTGGTTTCGCGTTTCTCAGCAGGCAGGCAAACGACCTCGTCTTCGGGATTTACGGGAATGTTCTGGGCATTGATCCGGCAACCATTCCGGGCCTCGTGGGACGCGCGACGGTGTTCGATTCCTTCCTGCTTTTCGGTATTCTTGCCTTCCGGCGGCGCAAGGCCATCCTTGCATGGTTGCGTGAGCGGAAAGAGGCGCATCAGGCGGCAGGAAGCGAGAAACCTGCCGCGTCGGCCTGAAATTCCAGAGACTGATTTTTATTTTCCGGCTTCCAGATGCCGGCGTTTCTTCAGTGATTGGTTCAAGTCCGGTGCGGCGTTGACCAGTGCGCGGGCTGCTTCGGTCCTTGGCGCGTCGAGCACCGCATGTGTCGGCCCACGCTCCATGATCTGCCCCTCATGCATAACCATGACTTCGTCGGTGATGGCGCGCGCGACCGTCAGATCGTGGGTGATGAAGAGATAGGTGAGGCCCAGCCGGTGGTTCAAATCGGCAAACAGGTCGAGGACCTGTGCGCGGATGGAAACGTCGAGGGCTGAAACCGGCTCGTCCGCCACAATCAGCTTCGGACGGGTGATGATGGCGCGCGCGATGGAAATGCGCTGGCGCTGGCCGCCTGAGAATTCATGTGGGAATTTCTCCATGTCGGCGGGGGAGAGGCCGACAAGATGCAGCGCTTCGGCCACACGCTCGCGGCGATTTTGCGCGGACGGCTTCTCATCGAGAAGATGCAGCGGCTCCGCCACCAGGCGCTCCACCCGGTGGCGCGGATTGAAGGAACCGTAGGGATCCTGAAACACGACCTGCATGTCGCGTCGCGCATGGCGCAGTTCCCTTTGGCTCTTGCCAGCAAGATTTTCACCGGCGAGGCGTATTTCACCGGCTGTGGGAGTGTCCAGCGCGAGGATCATGCGGGCCAATGTCGATTTTCCGCAGCCCGAACGGCCGACCAGCGCCACTGCGTGGCCCGTATCCAGGGAGAAACTCACATCGTCTACCGCGCGAAAAGGTTTTGCGCGGGAGAAAAGGCCTTTTCGTGCGCCGGGATAATCCTTGACGATGTTGCTCACTTCCAGAAGGCGGGTCGGCTCGGTGTTGGGGGATGCCGGCGTGTGCGGCCTTGCGGGAACGTGAGTGGAGGCTTCCGCGAGCCGGCGCGTATAGGGATGACGCTGTTCGGTGAGCACTGACGCCGTCGGTCCGCTCTCCATCACCTCGCCGTGCCTCAGGATTGTCACACGGTCGGCCATATCGGCGACCACCGCCAGATCGTGGGAGATCAACAAGAGGCCCATGCGGTTCTCGACAACCAGCTCGCGCAGCAATTCGAGAATCTGCGCCTGCAGAACCACGTCCAGCGCCGTGGTAGGCTCGTCGGCGATCAGGAGCTTGGGGTTCAGAGCGCAGGCGATTGCGATGACGACACGCTGACGCTGGCCGCCCGAAAGCTGGTGCGGAAAGCGCGAAAGGGGAAATTTCGCTTCGGGCAATCCAACGCGGTCGAGCATGGCGCGGGCGCGGTCTTCCGCGTTGGCGCGGCTCGCGCCCGTATGCCAGCGAATGCCTTCGGCCACCTGTTCGCCGATCGTCTTGACCGGATTGAGCGCGGTCATGGGCTCCTGGAACACCATGCCGAGATCGTCGCCGCGCAGGCGGCACATGGCTTCTTCAGGCGCCTTCAGAATATCGATGCCGTTGAAGGTGACCTGTCCCCGCGCGCGTGCTGCTTCCGGCAGAAGTTGCATCACCGTAAGCGCGGTCATAGACTTTCCCGAACCGGATTCTCCCACCAGGCCAAGGACCTCGCCGGGCTCGATGGTGAGGTCGACATCCTTCAGGATCGGAGTGCCGGCAATGTCGAGCGACAGGTTTTCAATCGATAAGAGGCTCATCTTTCGCGCCTCAGCCGCGGGTCCAGCAGATCGCGCAGACCATCGCCCAGAAGGTTGAGGCCGAGCACCGTCACGACAATCGCCAGACCGGGAAAGAGGGCCAGATGCGGCGCGACGATCATGCGGGTCTGTGCCTCGAAGAGCATGCGCCCCCAGGAGGGCATGGGCGGTTGCGCGCCGAGACCGAGATAGGAAAGGCCGGCTTCGGCGAGGATACCGAGCGCGAACTGGATGGTCCCTTGCACGAGAAGGAGGGCCACGATGTTCGGCAGGATGTGCTCGACGCTGATGAGGAACTTGCCCTTGCCGGCGGCGCGTGCCGCCAGAATGAATTCGCGCGGCCATACGGACAGGGCGCCGGCACGCGCGACCCGCGCGAAGACCGGTACGTTGAAAATGCCTATGGCAATGATCGCGTTGACGGCGCCGGGACCGAAGATGGCGGTGATCATGATCGCCGATAACAGGGCCGGAAAGGCGAAGACCAGATCGTTGAAGCGCATCAGCACCTCGTCGACGAGGCCGCCACGCGCGGCCGCCCAGCAGCCGAGCGGCACGCCGACACCCATGCCGATCCCCACCGCAACGATGGCGACGGCAATGGAATTGCGCGCGCCGATCATGATCATGGACAGGATGTCGCGCCCCAGATGATCGGTTCCGAAGGGATGGGCCAGCGACAGGCCCTGAAGCTTGTCGGCGACGGTCAGGACGGTGATGTCGTAGGGCGTCCACAGGAAGGACAGAAGCGCCATGGCGGCGATCAGGAGCGTGATGCACGAACCGATGGCGAAGGAACGGTCGGTGAGCGCGGTTTTGAGGAAATGCGGCTCGTCCGGGTTCTCATGCAGCGTTGGATCGATGCTCATTGGCGTGTCCTCAAACGCGGATCGACGATGGCGTAGCCGATATCGACCAGGATGTTGACGAGGACGACACTGGCGACCAGAAGCATGACGACGCCTTCCACCACGATCAGATCGCGCTGAGTGATGGCCTGAAATACAAGGCGGCCGAGGCCGGGAAGATAGAAGACGTTCTCGATGATGATGGTGCCGGCGAGGAGGAACGCGAACTGCAGGCCGAGAATGGTGAGGACGGGTATCAGCGCATTGCGCAATGCGTGGTGCCAGAGCACCACCCGGCGTGGCATGCCCTTGGCGCGGGCCGTGCGGATATAGTCCTCGCCCAGAACTTCCAGCATGGCGGATCGGGTGACACGGGCAAGGATCGCGGCCTGTGGCAAGGCAAGTGCTATGGCGGGTAGGATCAATGCCTTGACGCCCGGCCAAAGACCGGCGTTCCAGCCGGGAAAGCCGCCGGCCGGCACAAGCCGCAGCCAGACGGCGAACAGATAGATGAGAAGGAGCGCGAACCAGAAATTTGGAATGGCCACGCCCACCTGTGCCACGCCCATGCTGATCGTGTCGGCGGGGCGACCGCGCCGGGAGGCAGCGAAAATGCCGACGGGCAGGGCGATCACCGTCGACAGGACCAGCGAAAGCAGCGCGAGCGGCAATGAGACGGCGGCACGTTCGCCGATCAGTTCGATAACCGGCGAGGAATAGGTGTAGGAGCGCCCGAAATCGCCGACGATCATGCCCGACGCCCAGTCCAGATAACGCATCAGCAGTGGCTGGTTAAGGCCCATCTGCTCGCGCAGGGTGGCGAGTGCCTCCGGTTCGGCGTTCATTCCCAGCATAATGAGAGCAGGGTCGCCTGGCACCACCTCGAGAACCGCGAACACCACCATCGAGGCCACGACGAGCGTTGCGAGGCCTATGAGAAGACGCTTTGCGAGATAGGCGGTCACAGGCAGGGCTCCGCCCGGCATTGGAGGCGGCGGCCCATCAGGGCCGCTCGCTTGCCGGGCACGGGCCTAATCGGTCCATTTCACCTCGGTCAGGTCGTTCGCCTGAATGGGGGAATTTTCCCACAGACCTTGGAGCTTCGCGTCCCACACGCCGATCTTGGGAAGCTGGAACAGGAAGCCGTTGACGGCGTCTTCCGCGATGATCTTCTGCGCAGTCTTATAAAGATCGGCACGCCGTTCCGGGTCCGAGGTCACATCCAGCGTGTTGATGACTTCCTTGAAGGCCGGGTTGGAATAGTTGAAGTAGTAATCGTCACGGGCGTAGATGTTGATGTCGTTCGGCTCGGTGTGCGAGACGATGCTCAGATCGTAATCCTTGTTCTTGAACACCTGTTCAAGCCATTGGGCCCATTCGACCGGGATGATCTGCAGGTCGATGCCGATCTGGCGCAATTGCGAAGCCACCACTTCGCCGCCCTGGCGGGCATAGGGCGGGGGCGGCAGTTTCAGCGTCGCCTTGAAGCCGTCCGGGTAACCCGCTTCGGCAAGCAGCTCCTTGGCGTTGGCCGGGTCGTAGGGATAGGTGCCCGTCAGGTCCACATAGGCGGAGTTTGCCGGCGAGAAATGCGAGCCGATCTCGGGGGCTTCACTGTATCCGGCGCCGGCAATGATTTCGGGCCGGTTGAGCGCGTGGGCAATCGCCTGGCGCACCTTCAGATTGTTGAAGGGTTCCTTGCCGTTGTTCATGGCGAGGATGGTCTCACCCTCCGTTGCGCCGATCTTGACGACAAAGCGCGGGTCGCTCTCGATCTGTGAAAGAGCGTCCCCGACGGGCATTTGCGGGAACGCCTGGACGTCGCCCGATAAGAGGGCGGGGATTGCTGCGGCGGCGTCCGGAACGATGCGGAATTCCGCCTTCTCCAGCGCCACCGGATCGCCCCAGTAGTCGGGATTGCGCACCAGGCGAACCGCCGAGCCCTTGGCCCAGCTGTCGAATTTGAAGGGGCCGGTGCCGATGGGCTTTTCCTTGTTGCCGTCGGCGGATTCAGGCGCGACGATCACGGCATCGCCCCAGCCCATATTGTAGAGGAAGGCGCCCTGCGGTGTCTTGAGGGTGACCTTAACCGTCTGTGGATCGACTGCTTCGACCGTATCGATGGCGGCGAAGAGCTGCTTCTGGGCGTTGGTCGAATCCTCGGCGCGTGCGCGGTCGAGCGTGAATTTCACGTCCTCGGCGTCGAAATCCGTACCGTCATGAAACTTGACGCCCGTATGGAGTTTGAACGTATAGACCTTGCCGTCTTCCGAAACGTCCCAGCTCTCAGCCAGCGAGGGCTCCACCGCGCCATTGCGGCCGACACGGGTCAGGCCCTGGAAGAGATTGGCATAGACGATCTCATCGATCGCGGCAGCCGCACTGGCTGTCGGATCAAGGTGGGGCGGTTCGAGAACGACGCCCACGACGAGATCGGTGCGTGCGGCGAGCGCCGCGGTGCCCGCTGCCAATAACAGCGCAGCGCCACCGATGATGGACTTGATCGTTTTCATGTTTCTCTCCCGGGAAGCCTCCGAATTGCGGAGGATTGAAGCGCGATTTCGCGCGCGAGTAAATCGTCTGGACACGCCTGTCCTCAACCTGGAGCGCGCGCGCCCCGCAGAAGCACGTCGAGGCTCATGGCCATGACGGTGGCCGACTGCACCATGTCCTCGATGCCGACCCATTCGTCGGGCTGGTGGGCAAGGTCGAGTATGCCTGGACCATAGGCCACGCAATCGTGCAGATGGCCGATGCGCGAAATATGCTTCTGGTCATAGGTTCCCGGCGAAATGACATATTCCGGCTCCTTGCCGAACACTTCGCGGATACCAGCCGCGATGGCGCTCGGTACGGGAGCGTCGCGCTCGGTCATCAAGGGAAGAACCTCCATGAGGTCTCGAATGGCGTAATCGAATTTGGGCCGTTCCCGCTTCAGCTTTTCGAGGATCGATATGACCTCGCCCTTCACTTCGGCGATGTTTTCCTCGATCAGGAAGCGGCGGTCGAGCACGAGGCGGCAGGAATCGGCGACGTTCGGCGCAGGAAGTCCGGGAAAGAAATCTTCCGTCTGCCCACCATGAACCGAGTTCAGGTTGAGGGTGGAACGGCGCGCGCCCTCCGGAACGACGGGCATGCGTGTCTCCTTGCGGTCGAGGGCGGGGAACAGCTCCTCCTCGAAAGCATGCAGCACCGCTCCCATGTGGCGGATCGCCGAATCGCCGAGAAACGGCATGGCTCCATGTGCAATCGCACCATGAGTCTCGATCTCAGCCCACCAGACGCCGCGGTGGCCAAGGCAGATACGGTCCTTGTTGAGCGGCTCGGGGATAATCACGTGATCGACGCGCGGTTTCGAGAAGAAGCCCTCGCGGGCAAGATATGCGACGCCACCGAAGCCGCCCGATTCTTCGTCCGCGGTGCCGGAAATCTCGATCGCGCCGGGAAAATCGGGATAGACGGCCATGAAAGCCTCGGCCGCGACGATGGAAGCCGCAAGACCGCCCTTCATGTCGCAGGCGCCGCGCCCATAGACGCGCCCGTCTCGGACCTTGCCGGCGAAGGGATCCACGCTCCACCCGTCGCCGGCCTCCACCACGTCGATATGTGAATTGAAATGCACGGTCACGCCCGGCGCGCGCCCTTCGCGGCGGGCGATGACATTGGTGCGCGGATAGCGGTCGCTGTCTCCCGGCGCTCCTTCGCCGCGCACATACCGGATGGCAAAGCCGCTGCGGGCAAGACGGCGGCCGATATACTCGGCACAGGGTGTGTAAGCCTCTCCCGGCGGATTGACCGTCGGGAAACGGATCAGGTCGGTTGTCAGGGCAACCAGGTCATCGGTGCGGCCGCGAACGGCAAGGGCGAGCTGTTCGTTCATGGCGGCAGTAGAGCTTTCCCCGAGGGGCTTTGCAAGGCGGTCTACACGCGATTGTGACAGGAGCCTGCTTGCGCGCTCAGCGCGAATGGGAGCATCTATAGGTGTATTTTAAAGTTTGTAACCATTTCAAAATAGAATGTGATTTCGCAAAGGATGAAAGAGGGAAAAACTGGGGGCGGATATGAAGAGCTTCTTCTATGCTTTGGCAGTGTCCGGGCTTATTTTGGTCGGGGGTGCCGCTGAAGGTCTTGCGGCCAATCTCGTGGCCCGCGTGAGCCTTTCCAAACAGGAAATGACGGTTACGCAAGGGGGGCGTGTGCTCCACCGCTGGCGGGTGTCCACTGCGCGCAAGGGCTATGTGACGCCGCGCGGGCAATGGAAACCCAAACGCATGCACAAGATGTGGCATTCGCGCAAATACGACATGTCGCCGATGCCTTACTCGATCTTCTATCATGGTGGTTATGCGATCCATGGCACCAATGCCGTCTCGCGTCTTGGGCGACCCGCTTCGCACGGCTGCGTGCGCCTTCATACGGCGAACGCCGCACGGCTCTATTCCCTGGTTCAAAGAGCGGGACCGGGAAATACGCGCATCGTCGTTACGGATTGACGTGAAGCAAACCGTATTGCGGCAGGAACAACCTGCCGACATGGTGCCTACATGGCCCAGCGCTTGTGGAACCACATCCACTGGCCTGGGTCTTCGCGTACCCACCGCTCGACCGTGTCATTGAGAAGCTGGGCGCTGGCCGCAATATCGATGACGCCGTCCTTGTCGCGCGGCAGGCTGACCTTGTCTTCCACCACGAGCCGGTAGCGGCCGCCGGGAAGTCGGATGCAGCGGGCAGGGTAGACGTCGCAATCATATTGCCGTGCAAGCTTGGGCAGAAGCGGGTTGGTCAGGCATTCCCTCCCGAAGAAGCGCGTGCGCACGCCCTTCTGGAATTTCTGATCCACCAGAACGCCTATATTGCCGCCTTCGTCGAGAACACGGGCAAGCTGTAGTGCCGCGCCGGCCTGAGAGGGCACAAGGCCGCCCATGGCGCTCTGCCGGGTCTTGAGGATGTAGTCCGCAACATAGGTGTTGTTCGGCGGTCGGAAGAGCGATGTCGCGGCAAGCCCGAATTTGGCGGCGGCAATCGGCAGAAACTCGAAATTTCCGAGGTGACCGGTGAAGAAGATATGCGGCTTGCCGGCTTCCTCGCGCAGCTTGACGAAGACATCGATGCCGTTGACCTCAACGCGGCCCGGCGTTTCGGCTTCCGGATCGAAATCGAAGAGCTTGTCGAGAAAAACATATTCGACTGCGAGGCGGGCCATGTTGCCCCACATGTCGAGGGCGATGGCCTCGATTTCTTCCGCGCTCTTTTCGGGATAGGCGTGACGGAGATTGTCGAGCGCCAGCCGGTGGCGGCCGACAAACGGCCCAAGGCGCCGGGCGATGCGGTCGGCGAGATTGAGAGCACGCTCGGGCGGCAGCATGCGCAGCAGCGTGAGGACGGCGATGATGAGCTTGGCCGTCAGCCAGTACTCGACCTTTTTCAGCCTTTTGCCGAGGAGAAAGAGAAAGCGCTTCATCCCTGGTGTCAGTCGACCCGCAGGATGATCTTGCCGAAGACGTCGCGGCCTTCCATGCGTTCGAGCGCCACGCCGATGTCGTCGAAGCCGACCTCGGTGTCGATGACCGGGGAGACGATGCCGGCGGCCATCTTCTGCATGGCGTCCGCCATGTTCTCCATGCGGCAGCCGAAGGAGCCGAACAGCTTGAGCTGTTGCTGGAAGAGCTGCATCAGGTTCATGCTGGTGGAGACGCCGGAGGTT
Source organism: Nitratireductor indicus C115 (assembly GCF_000300515.1). Classification (GTDB taxonomy): domain Bacteria; phylum Pseudomonadota; class Alphaproteobacteria; order Rhizobiales; family Rhizobiaceae; genus Nitratireductor; species Nitratireductor indicus. The sequence continues at coordinate 251,743 of NZ_AMSI01000002.1, read as the reverse complement.
GAACCGCAGGTGACGAGACGTCCGCCGCGCTTCAACGAAAGCAGCGAGCCTGCCCAGGTGTCGGCGCCCACATGTTCGAAGACCACGTCGACGCCGCGCTTCTTCGTGATCTTTCGTACCACGCCCTCGAAACGGTCCTCGCGGTAGTTGATCACGTGATCGGCGCCGAGCGCCTTGGCCTTCTCGATCTTGTCGTTCGAGCCCACCGTGGTGATGACGGTGCAGCCCATGCGCTTGGCAAGCTGGATGGCCGCGCTGCCGATGCCCGAACCGCCGGCCTGAACCAGAATCGTCTCGCCCGGCTCAAGCTTTGCATTGTCGAACAGCATGTGCTCGACCGTCCCGAAGGTAACCGGCGCAACGGCCGCACCGACCGCATCGACGCCGGGAGGAGCCGGCACCAGAAGGCGTGCCGGCAGGTTGATCTTCTCCTGCGCGAAGCCATCGAGGTGAAAGCCATGAACGCCGGAGACATGTTCGCACAGGTTATCGCGGCCTTCACGGCAGGGGCGGCAAAGCCCGCAGGTGCGCGCGCCATAGATGGAAACGAGCTGGCCGGGCAGGAGATTGCCGACACCCGGACCGACCGCTTCCACCACGCCGGAAGCTTCCGCACCCACCACGAGTGGCATCTTGCGCTTGGCAAACGCCATGCCGCGCCAACCCCAGACATCGATATGGTTCAGAGCGACCGCGCTGATCTTCAGCGTCACTTCGCCCTGGCCAGGGGCCGGAGGCGGCGGGAGGTCGACGGTTTCGAGCTTGCGATCCGCGACGAGTTGCAATGCGCGCATGAAATCTTCCGCTGGTTCCTGCCGTCCGGAAGGCGTTCGCAAGGCCATGCGTCCAGACGGGCGCCAAAGCGACGCTTATCTTGTTGTCCTTTGCCGCGCTTTGCGGCGCTTGGGAGCGATGTCCCGATTGCGAAGTGCTCTAGACCGGTTCACGCGCCATGACAAGGCAGGTGTTCTGGCCTCCGAACCCGAAGGAGTTGGACAGGACGGTCGAGACCTGTGCTTCGCGCTTGCGGTTGGGCACCACATCAAGCTCGATGGCCGGGTCCGGCGTGTCGTAGTTGATGGTCGGGGGAATGACGCCCTCTCGCATGGTCATCAGCGAGAACACGGCCTCCACGGCGCCGGCCGCCGAAAGAGTGTGACCGATCATAGACTTGTTGGAGGAGATCGGCAGGTTCTTGATACGCTCGCCGAAGACGGTGGACAGCGAGAGATGCTCCATCTTGTCGTTCTCAGGCGTCGAGGTGCCGTGAGCGTTGACATATTCCACCTCGTCCTCCGACATGCCCGCATCCGAGAGTGCGGCACGGACAGCACCGATGGCCGGCGAGCCGTCCGGCTTGGAACGGGTCCGATGGAAGTCGTCTGCCTTTTCACCGCAGCCGCGCATGATGCCGAGGATTTCGGCACCGCGCGCCCTGGCGCTTTCGAGCGATTCGAGCACCAGCGCGCCCGCGCCCTCTGCCAGCACAAAGCCACTTCGGTCCTTGGAGAAGGGACGCGAGGCCTTTTCAGGGAACTCGTTTTGCGTGGTCAGCGCCGAAAGGAGCGAGAAGCGGATCAGCGCCTCCGCGGTGGCCGATCCATCGGCGCCGATTGCCAGCGCGCGGTCGCATTCGCCACGGCGGATCGCCTCGATGCCGAGCTGGATGGCGGTGGCCCCGGAAGCACAGGCGGTCGAAAGCGTGATCGGAAGGCCGCGCGTGCCGAACGTCTCGGCCAGCCGGTCGGCGATGGTGGCGAACTGGCTTTCTTCGAAGAACTCGAGAGCGTGGGCGGTGCGTGCCGCCTCGATCAGGTCCTTGTTGCCGTGATGCTTCTGCGCGCCGGCATAGAGGGAAAGCCGGTGATGCCAGTCAAGTTCGACCGGCGGGGCTGCAAGGAAAAGCGGTCCGGCAAAATCGCTGTCGGGAAAGCCCGACTGGCCGACGGCTTCCGCCGCTGCCAGATGGGCGAGCTCGAAGGTGAGGGCGCTTGCGCCGCGATTGCTGGCCGGCAGGAAATCCACGGTTCCGGCGATTGTCGTCGCCAGATGATCGACGGGGAAACGCGTGATGGGGTGAATGCCAGAGCGGCCGCTGATGAGTGCGTTCCAGTTGTCTTCGCGGCCCTGGCCGAGCGACGTCACCACGCCCATGCCGGTAACGGCAACCACGGGCCTTCCAAAACTATCGGTCGTTTTCACCTGATCGCTCTCTTTCTTGCCGGGAAACCGAGATGGAAACCGGGGTCAGGCCCTGGTAACCACTCCCATTCCCTCAAAGCAATGATAGCCCACCGCTGTTGCCAGAACCGCCTCCGGCTTGCCATCAAAGGCGGCTTCCTTTTCCGGGTCGAAGGCCGGAAACGCCTTGCCGTGGTGCACGGCCAGTGCAGCCAGTGCCACCGCGAAGGGAAATTGCGCTTCCTTCAGATGACCCGTGAGTGAAGAGAAAGCGCGCGGAACGATATTACCTTTGGCGGCCATCGCTTCGGCTTCAGCCACGGTCGCTTCATGGGCGCCCGAAGCACCTGAAATCGACATCAAGGGTCCTTCGGGAAGAGACAGCGCCTCAAGCATTGCCGAAAGGTCGCCGGCAAGAGGCGCGGCCTTGCGACGGCTGCGGCGGGAGACCACCGGGCCTATCGCCGCATAGGCCTCGCGGCCGCGTCTTTCGGCATGCTCACGCGATTCCAGAACCAGGAAGGCAGCACCCGAGCCTGTAATGACGCCGCCGCCCTGCGCGCCTTCGCGCTGCCAGACGGGCTTCCAATTCTCGCGATGCAGGAAGCCGGCGAGCTCATAGGCCAGGAGCATGTCGGAATGCTCGGTCTGGAAGGCGGCACCAACCAGAAGATGCGAGGACTGACCAGACCGGATGCGCGCGGCTGCCGTCTCTATCGCTGAAACGCCCGCACCTTCCTCGCCCATGAAGGTGCGGGACGAACCGGTCACCTTGTGGACGATGGAGATGTTGCCGGCGAGCAGGTTCGAAAGCTGGGCCAGAAAGAGTGTCGGGCGCAGTTCGGTGGTCAGCTTCTCGTTGAGGAGAACGTCATGGTCGTTTCGCGACAGGGAGGCGTTGAGGATTGCTTCGTCCACGGTCTCGTCGCGCTCGCCGCCACCGGCGGCGACCACCATGTCCATGGAGGAGCACAGCGCCTCGTCATCCTTCAAGCCGGCATCGTCGAGCGCCAGACCTGCCGCATAGGTGCCCAAGCGTTGCCAGGTTTCCATCTGACGCTGATCACCGCGCCGCGGAATCTGCTGGCTCCAGTCGATCTCGGGCAGCGGATGGATCGTGTAGGGCGCAAAGCGCTCGGGATCCACGACAGGGGCGGGCTTTGCCGCCGTCAGGGCCTTCCAGTGCGCATCCACCCCTTCGCCAAGCGAGGAGACGATGCCCATGCCGGTGATGACAACGTCGCGCGGGCTCATTCCATCCTCTCAAGACATGCTTCTAGATACTGCTTTGCCGAAAAACGGGCAATAAACCGGTGATCAGGCGGCCTTGGCGGCGACCAGCTCGTCGATCTTGGCGCACAGGTTCTTCATGACGAAATACTCTTCCGTCGAAACCTTGCCGTCATTGACTTCCTGGGTCCACTTCTCGAGCGGAACTTTGATACCGAATTCCTTGTCGATGGCGAATACGATGTCGAGGAAGTCCAGGCTGTCGATGCCCAGGTCGTCGATCGTGTGGCTCTCCGGCGTAATCTTGTCGCGATCGATCTCGCTCGTTTCGGCGATGATGTCGGCAACCTTGTCGAATGTCGTCACTGCGTGGCCCTCGGTCTGGGGAGATTCTTATTCATGAGATTGATCGTGGGGTCTCTAATCGGTTTTTGCCGGCAGGAAAAGGGTATTCCTTGCGCACTTAACCAGCGATCAGTTGAATGTGATGCGTGCTGCGGCGTGGAGGTTGTCGCCTCCTCGTGACAAAATAATGGCCTCTCCCTCGCGGGCTCGTCCGCCGATCAGGGCGTCGATGATCTCAAGATGCGTGACCATGACGAGATTGCCCGATCCGGTGAAGTTTGCGATTCGCTCCAGAATTTCGGCTTTCTGCGCTGCAAGTGCGGCTTCGTCCGGCGCTATGTCAAGCGCGGCGAAAATCTCCGTCTCATCGGCCCCGAAGGCCAGAACCGCCGTGTCGCGGGCGCGGCAATAGCGACTCGTCAGGACACGTTCGATGGGGGCTGCGCGGGCCTGAAAAAGTGCGCCGATGCGCCTTGCCTGCTGGCGCCCCCGGTCGGATAGATTGCGTTGCGTGCCGCATTTCTCGATATCGAAATTGGCCGGATCGCCGTTGCCGGGCGCGTTTGCGTGACGCATCAGAACAACCTGACCGCCATTGCGCAGAAGGGCCCAACCGGCTTCTGTCGCTTGCGCGGCAAGGGGAAAGGCAAACAACGCCATGGCGAGGACAATGCGAAACATAAGGCAATTCCTGTAGAAGTATCGCCTACCATATAGGGATAGAGACCTCTCATGAAAGGTGCCTGGCGCCACGCAGTATGCCGCAGTGCCGCAAGTCTGTGCGCAAATACCGGTAACGGGCTTCATTTGCCTGACGATTGATTATAAGTCAGAGCCATGTCGCCTCTCGTCGAAACCGTCGCCTTCGTCTTCGGACTTGTTGCCTTTGGCTATGCTTCGGGATGGGGCGGGCTTCTCAAGGATGATGTCGGTGATGCACTGTCGGCCTTTGCCGTGTCGGTCGCGGTGCCGCTTCTTCTCTTTCGTACCATGGCCAGCGCCGATTTCGCCCACGGAGCGCCTTGGGCACTGTGGATCACCTATTTTACGGCTGTCGGCGTTGCCTGGATCGCCGGGCAATTCACCATCACGCGCGTTTTCGGGCGCGATGAGCGGGCCGGCGTCGTGGCCGGTCTTTCGACGAGTTTCTCCAATCTTGTCCTGCTCGGCATTCCCTTCATGCTTGGAATCTTCGGCCAGCAGGGCTTCGAGACGCTGTCGCTGATTATTTCCATCCATCTGCCGATCATGATGGGTCTGTCGATCCTGCTGTTTGCTCTTCTGGGACGCAACTCCGGCGGCGGTTTGTTCGGCGTGGTGCGGGAGTTCCTGACCAGTCTTCTGTCGAACCCGCTCATCATTGGCATCATTGCCGGACTTCTCTGGCGCGCTTCCGGTCTTGAAATGCCGGCGCTGGGGACGCGCTTCGTGGATGCGCTTGCGAATGTGGCCGGAACGGTGGCCTTGTTCGCCATGGGGCTTGGCCTGCGCAAGTTCGGCATTTCAGGCGATGTGCGTCCGGCGATGACCATTGCTGCGCTGAAACTTTTTCTGATGCCGGCAGTTGCCCTCGCAATGGCCAAGCTCATCGGGCTGCCCTTTGCCAGTGCGCAGATCGCCGTGGCCGCGGCTTCGCTGCCTTCCGGCGTCAACCCATATCTCATCGCCTCGCGCTTCGGCACAGGGCAGGGGCTGGCCAGCAACTCGATGACCATTGCGACGCTCGCGGCGGTCCTGACCACGGCGTTCTGGCTTTCGGTGGTCGGCTGGGCCTATCAATAGGTCCAGACAGTCCCTAGCGCCTTTGCCCAAAACCGGGATTGGTGCGCGGCGACCGGAGGAACGGGATGCCCGGAGGGCAGGCATCCGGCTGAATCAATTGCGCGGTTGACGCGCCAACAGAAGGGAGAAGGACATGCTCCAGAAAACAAGCCATTTCTTGCGCGAGGCAAACTACATCAATGGCGAATGGGTCGGCGCTGACTCAGGCAAGACCGTCGATGTGAACAATCCCGCAACGGGACTGAAGATCGGAACCGTGCCGCGTTGCGGCGCGTCCGAGACCAGGCGCGCCATCGAGGCGGCGGAAGCAGCGTTCCACTCCTGGAAGAAAACCTCTGCCGATCATCGCGCCAAGATGCTGCGCAAGCTGCACGACGCGATCATGGACAATCAGGACGCGCTGGCCGAACTGCTCGTCATGGAACAGGGCAAGCCCTTCGCCGAAGCCAAGGGCGAGGTCGGCATGTCGGCAGCCTATGTGCTCTGGTATGCGGAGGAGGGGCGCCGGATCTACGGCGACATCGTGCCTTCGCCCTGGGCGGACCGGCGCATTCTCGTGACAAAGGAGCCGGTCGGCGTCATTGGCGCAGTCACGCCGTGGAACTTCCCGTCGTCCATGCTGGCCCGCAAGATCGGTCCGGCGCTCGCCTCCGGCTGTACGGCTGTCGCCAAGCCCGCTTCGCAGACGCCCTATTCGGGGCTTGCCTGGGGCGTGCTCTGCGAGGATGTGGGCTTCCCGAAGGGCGTGGTGAACATCGTTACGGGAGCGGCTTCGGAGATCGGCGACGAACTGTGCCTCAATCCGCTGGTTCGCAAGATCACCTTTACCGGTTCGACGGAAGTCGGCAAGGCGCTGATCGAGAAGACGGCGGGAACGGTGAAGAAGGTGTCGATGGAGCTTGGCGGCAACGCGCCGTTCCTCGTTTTCGACGATGCCGATCTCGACCGCGCGGTCGAGGGCGCCATGGCCGCAAAATATCGCAATTCCGGGCAGACCTGCGTGTGCACCAACCGCTTCTTCGTGCAGGCGGGCATCTATGACAGGTTCGTCGAGAAGCTCGCGGCGGCGGCCGACAAGCTGAAAGTCGGACCGGGCCTTGACGAGGGAACCCAGCAGGGGCCGCTGATCGACGATAAGGCGGTCGAGAAAGTCAAGGAACTGATCGCCGATGCCGAAGACAAGGGCGGCAAGATTGCCGCTGGTGGCGCGACACATGCTCTTGGCGGCACGTTCTTCCAGCCGACCGTCATTTCCGGCGCCACCCCCGATATGCGCTTCATGCAGGAAGAGATTTTCGGGCCCGTGGCCCCGGTCTTCAAGTTCGAGACGGAAGAGGATGCAATCCGGCTCGCCAACGATACGGTTTTCGGCCTTGCCTGTTATTTCTACACCGGCGATCTGGGCCGTGCCTTCCGGGTCATGGAAGGACTGAAATACGGTCTCGTAGGTGTGAACGAAGGCGTGATCACGACTGTCGAAGCGCCTTTCGGCGGGTTGAAGGAATCGGGCCTCGGCAAGGAAGGCGGGCATCAGGGCATCGAGGATTATCTCGACACCAAATATGTCTGCATCGGCGGGCTCGGCCTGTAACCGGAATTTCGGATCTTTGGAAAAAGCCGGCCCTGCGCCGGCTTTTTTCGTTTTGGGGAGCCGTCTTCATTGTGCAGCCGCAGCATTCCTATGGCCGGGCTGATGCGCCTGCGCTACAAGAAGTCACGACAAGGAGGGACGGAATGACAACGCAGAAACGAAGCGGCGGCAAAGGCCTCGTCCTTGCCGTGATCGGGCTTTTGGTTGCCGCGCTTGCGGTCTATGCGGGTTACAGGCTCTTTGCGCCACCGCCGGCCACGGTCGACATGACCTATAACACGGTCAGTTCCGACGGGCTTTATCAGGTGATGTTCGAGACCGACACGCTGCCCATTCCGCTCAACGAAACGCATTCCTGGGTGCTGATCGTGACGACGCCCGAGGGGGAACCGGTGAACGATGCGGAAATCGGTATTGACGGCGGCATGCCCGCTCATGGGCATGGTCTGCCGACAGAACCGAAGGTGACTGAGGGCCTGGGCGAAGGGCGCTATCAGGTGGAAGGCATGCGTTTCAACATGGGCGGCCACTGGGAAATCCGGGTCGGTATCAATGCGGCGCAGGGAACGGACGAGGCAACCTTCAATCTCGATCTGTAGGGCAGGCGGCGCGATGAGGGCATTGCTTCGCGGGCTCCGGTTCCGGCGGCCGATCCGCTCCAGTCTCGCCGTGGCTTTTCTCGCAGTGCTTTGTGCCTGCGGTTCGGAGGACTTCAGCGAAGCGGAAAAGAAGGCGATCGGGTCGCTTTCCCTCGATGCCTTGAGCGACCTACCGCTGGATGAGGGCAACCGGTATTCGGGCAATCGGGCGGCGGCGGCCTTTGGCGCAGTGCTTTTCAATGACGAGGGCCTGAGTGGGGCCGGCACTGTCAGCTGCGCCACCTGCCACAAGGCCGAACGTCAGTTTCAGGACGACCTTCCGCGGGGTGTGGGTGTTGCCGAGACCGACCGGCGCACCATGCCGCTTGCCGGTGTTGCCTTTAGCCCTTGGCAATTCTGGGATGGGCGGCGTGACAGCCTTTGGGCGCAGGCGCTGGTGCCGCTCGAGGATGCACGCGAGCATGCGGGAAATCGCACGGCCTATGCCCGCTATGTGAAAGCCCGCCACGGCGAAGCCTATGAAGCGCTGTTCGGCCCGCTGCCGGCGCTCGATCATCTGCCTTCGAATGCGAGCCCGAGAGGGGACGCGGCCGAACGGGCGGCCTGGGAGCGGATGACATTGCGGGAGCGCGATGCGGTCAACCGGGTCTTTGCCAATATCGGCAAGGCGCTTGCAGCTTTCGAGGAAACGCTGACGCCGCGCGAAGCACGGTTTGACCGGTTCGCGAAAGCCGTCATGGAAGGGCGCGAACCGGAAGAGGACGCTGTTTTCTCTGCGCTCGAGCGGGAAGGTTTGCGGCTCTTCATCGGCAAGGCGAATTGTCTGGAGTGCCACAACGGTCCCCGCTTCACCGACGATCATTTCCACAATACCGGCGTTCCACCAGTGCCTGGCCTCGCGGAAGACCGCGGAAGGGCTGCTGTTCTGGATGAGGTGCAGGACGATCCATTCAACTGCCTTGGACCCTATGGCGATGCGGCGCCCGATGCGTGTTCCGCCCTGCGCTTCATGCAGAAGGATGCAGCCCTGTTCGAGCGCGCATACAAGACACCGTCCTTGCGCGGTGTCGCCAACCGGCCACCTTATATGCATGCGGGGCAGTTCGACAGGCTGGAGGTTGTGATCGACCATTATAGCAACGCGCCTGCCGCCGTTTCCGGCACGAGCGAGATCCGCGGTGTGGTCTTCACCGAGCGCGGGCGTAAGGCGTTGATCGCCTTCCTGAAGACGCTGGACGGGGAACCTTAAGGGCGCGCGTGAAGAGGCTTGTTATATCTTCTTTCGGGTATCTGAGTGTGCGCGGTACTGTTGCCACCGGAGTGCTCGACCTTGTTTGGTGAGCGGATACAAGCTGGCGGCGAGACGCTTCAGTGATCCTTCACGGTCTCCATGCTGACGAAGGTGGAAGTGCGGGCGACATGGGGCAGGGCGGAAATCTTCTCGCCAAGCACCTTGCGGTAAGTGGCGATGTCGCGCGTGCGCACTTTCAGAAGATAGTCGAAGCCTGCCGCCGTCATGTGGCATTGCTCGATCTCCGGAACGCCGAGCACGGCCTTGTTGAAGGCCGCGAGCGCGGAGGATCGTGTGTCGGACAATTCCACCTGCACGAAGGCGATATGCCCTTCGCCGATGCGCGCCCGGTCGATGATGGCGGCATAACCGCGAATGAACCCTTCCTTCTCAAGCCGGCGCAGCCGCGCCTGCACGGGTGTCTTGGACAGGCCGACCTGGCGAGCCAGTTCGGCTATGGAAAGCCGTCCATCCTGGGTCAGGGCGTTCAGGATATTGCGATCGATCCTGTCTATTCGTTCTGTCGACATGCTCTTTTATAGTCTGATTGGGATTTATCGATGGCTATCATGGTTTCATGCGTCTGCAAAGCACCTGCAAATGGCCCAAAAAGCCATAATAGCTGTGTTATGGTGCTTCAAATCCGGTTGTTTGCCGGTGCGCAAAGCCATTTTTGTCGAGGACATCATGTCGAAGAATGCGACTGCATCGCTGAGAAGCGAGATTCGTGCCCATTACCTGGCTGACGAAGGGGACGTTTTGAAGCGGCTCATCGTTCAGGCGGGGCTTTCCGACGAGGATCGGCGGAAGATCTCGACCGATGCCGCGGGGCTGGTGAATGCGGTCCGTTCATCCTCCGACACGCATTTGATGGAGGCGTTTCTGTCCGAATACGGGCTGTCGACGCGCGAGGGCGTAGCGCTGATGTGCCTTGCCGAAGCGCTTCTGCGCGTGCCGGATGCGGAGACCATGGACGATCTGATCCGTGACAAGATCGCCCCGCATGACTGGTCCGCGCATTCGGGCGAATCCGCCTCGATCTTCGTGAATGCCTCTACCTGGGCGCTGATGTTGACCGGTCGCGTGCTCGATGACGAGGGTGAGGGCGTGGAGGCGACCTTGCGCGGGCTGGTGCGGCGGCTCGGCGAACCGGTGATCCGCAAGGCGGTGTCGAAGGCCATGCGCGAGATGGGAGAGCAGTTCGTGCTCGGGCGCACCATTGACGAGGCCATGAAGCGCGGCCAGTCCATGGTGTCGAAGGGATATTCCTATTCCTTCGACATGCTGGGCGAGGCCGCCCGCACGGAAGCCGACGCATTGCGCTATCACAAGGCGTATGCGGACGCTATCGCTGCATTGAAGCGGGGCGCCAATCGCGACGATATCCGGGCCAATCCAGGCATTTCGGTCAAGCTCTCAGCGCTTCACCCGCGTTATGAGGAGGCCCAGAAGGAGACGATGCTGCCGGTTATGATCGAGCGGCTGACGAGCCTTGCCATCGCCGCACGCGATGCCCGCATGGGTTTGAATGTCGACGCGGAGGAAGCCGACCGGCTTGATCTTTCGCTCGACGTGATCGAGGCGGTTCTGGCCGATCCGCAACTCGAGGGCTGGGATGGTTTTGGCGTGGTGGTGCAGGCCTATGGGCTGCGCGCTTCCTTCGTTCTGGACTGGCTCTACGATCTGGCCACCCGCCTTGACCGGCGCATCATGGTGCGTCTTGTGAAAGGTGCCTACTGGGATACCGAGATCAAGCGCGGGCAGGTGATGGGGCTTTCCGGCTTCCCGGTCTTCACGCGCAAGGTCAATACGGATGTGAGCTATATTGCCAATGCCCGCAAGCTGCTTGGCATGACAGACCGCATCTACCCGCAATTTGCCACGCATAATGCGCACACGGCAGCCGCCATCCTTGCCATGGCGCCGGATCGCGGTGACTTCGAGTTCCAGCGTCTGCACGGCATGGGCGAGGCCTTGCACGAGGTGGTGCGCAAGCGCGAAGGAACGCGCTGCCGTATCTATGCCCCGGTCGGTGCGCATCAGGACCTGCTTGCCTATCTGGTGCGCCGTCTGCTCGAAAACGGAGCCAACTCCTCCTTCGTGCATCAGATCGTCGACACCGATGTCAGCGCGGAAACGATTGCGGCAGATCCCTTCGCGGCGGCAGAGGCAGAGCGCTCCGCCTTCAACACCGCGATCCAGCGGCCGAGCGAGATTTTCGGCGAGGGTCGCGTGAATTCCAAGGGCTGGGATATTACGGACCCCATAACATTCGCTGAACTGGAAAAGGCCCGCACGCCCTTTGCCGCTCCACATAAGTGGACGGCGGGGCCAGCGACGCGTGCCAAGGGCAAGGGAGAAAGCCACGATGTTTTCAACCCTGCCGATCTTTCCGAGGTCGTCGGCACCGTGACGGATGCGACCGCCAAGCAGGTGGACGAAGCCGTGGGGCTCGCCCTCAAGGCGCAACCCGCATGGGCCGCGACCCCTGCAGCGGAACGGGGTGCCATTCTGCGCCGCATTGCTGACCTCTATGAGGCGCATGCGGCGGAGTTCTTCGCCCTTGCCACCCGCGAGGCGGGCAAGACGCTGCTCGACGGCATCGCCGAGGTGCGCGAGGCAGTCGATTTCCTGCGCTATTACGCCAAGGAAGCGCCGCAGGCCGAAAAAGGCACCGATGCGCGCGGTGTCATAGTCTGCATCTCGCCTTGGAATTTCCCGCTTGCCATTTTCACGGGACAGATCGCTGCCGGGCTCGCCACGGGCAATGCCGTCGTTGCGAAGCCGGCCGAAAACACGTCGCTCATTGCCGCCCGTGCGGTGGAGTTGATGCATGAAGGCGGCATTCCGCAGGATGTGATCCAGCTTCTGACGGGGAGTGGTTCCAAGATCGGCGGACCTCTGACGGCGGATCCGCGCATCGCGGGCGTGTGCTTCACCGGTTCGACGGAAGTTGCCCGCCTTATCGAGCGCCAGCTCGCCGCCAACGCTGGGCCCGACGCCATGCTGATTGCGGAGACGGGTGGTCTCAACGCAATGATCGTCGATTCCACGGCTCTGCCTGAACAGGCGGTGCGCGACATTGTCGCTTCCGCCTTCCAGAGCGCTGGCCAGCGCTGCTCGGCCCTGCGGATGCTGTATGTCCAGAAGGATGTGGAAGGCCGTATCGTCGAAATGCTCGAAGGCGCGATGAAGGCTCTCAAGCTCGGCAATCCATGGCAGATTTCCACCGATGTCGGCCCCGTTATCGACGATGAGGCGCTGCAATCCATTTCCACCTATAGCGAGGAACTGTCGGGGCAGGGCCGGCTGATCGCGGCGCTTGAAGCTCCTGCCGGCGGGCGCCATGTCGCGCCGGCGGCCTTCCGCGTGTCGGGCATCGGTGAACTGGAGCGGGAAGTGTTCGGTCCGATCCTGCATGTGGCCACTTTCGAGGCCGATGCCATCGATAAGGTCATTTCGGACGTGAATGCAAAGGGTTATGGCCTTACCTTCGGGCTGCACACCCGTATCGATGCCCGCGCCCAGCACGTGATCGACCGCGTCCACGCAGGCAATATCTACGTCAACCGCAATCAGATCGGCGCCGTGGTTGGTTCGCAGCCCTTCGGCGGCGAGGGGCTTTCGGGCACCGGGCCGAAAGCGGGCGGCCCGCACTATCTGCGCCGCTTCCGGCGCCTCGCGGCCCCTGCCGAATCTGTGGAAACAAGCGGCAATGCGGTGGAGGGTGCAGCGCTTCTACGCCTCATGCCGGCTCTCGATCCGGCGTGGTCGGCTTCGGGCGACCGGTTTGCGGTGCTGCGAAAACTGCTGCGCGGCAAAGGTGCCGACGCGATGGCTGCTGCTGCCGCACTCGATCAGGGGCCGGTTGACCTGCCAGGGCCAACGGGAGAGGCGAACACGCTCATGCTGACGCCCCGTGGCCGCGTTCTTTGCCTTGGCGCCAGCGAGGATGCGCTGCTTGCCCAGGCGATCCAGGCACTTGCAACAGGCAATGCCGTTCTTGCCGTTCATCCTGCCGCCTCGCGCGTTTTGAAGCCGCTCACCGGCCAGGGGCTTCCCCTGTCTGCTGTTGACGGAACCGTATCGCCCGAAGCGCTCAGCACAGTACCCGATATCGATCTCGTTGCCGCTTCCGGCGTGGAGAGCTGGTTGAAGGCATTGAGGGGAGCTCTTGCCGGCCGGAAAGGGGCTATCGTTCCGTTGGTTACGGAAGCGCTTTATCCGGCAGCCTATGCGCATGAGAGGGCGATTTGCGTGGATACGACCGCTGCTGGCGGTAATGCAAGCCTGCTTGCCGCCGTCTGAGCTGATCGAAGCCAGAGAGTTCGACAACGCGCCCGGAGGGCGAACCGGATTTGAGGCAGGATTGAAGGAAAGAAGGGCGAGCCTGGCGGCTTGCCCTTTTGTTTATCGCGTTGAGAAATCGATGGGCACGGTAAAGGGCCAGGAGGCCCGGCCCGCGCCATCTGGAATTGGAGGGAAGGGAGCGGCGCGGCGAACCGTTTCGAGCGCAGCGCGATCCAGAATTGACGAGCCAGAACTGCGGCTGACGCGCAGGCCGCTTACTCCGCCATTGCTGGTGACGGTGAAGCTGACGCGCACCTGGCCGCGCAGCCTCTCGCGCTTGGCTTCGCTTGGATAGCGGCGCGCACGACGCAGCTTGGCGACAACCTTGCCCGGATAGTTCGAAACACGCGCATTGCCGGCCTGTGAGGCTCGCGCCGATTGGCGTCCGCCATTTGAGACGGCACCCTTGGCTCCGCCATTGGCTGTGCCGCGGCGAGCGTCCTGACGATCATTGCCTTGCGAACCGGCCGAGCGCTTCCTGGGCGGTTCCTTGCGTGCCACCTGCTTCGGCTTCTCCACCTCTTTCCGCTCAACGCGTTTCGGAGGCGTATAGGCAGGACGGCGCGTGGGAACCGGTACCTCGACCATCGCGGTGACCTGTTCCACCTCTTCGACCGGTTCAACGACGTCATCGGTGACCGGCGCGATCTCGGTTTCGACCGTCTCCATCTCCGTTTCGACGGTCTCGGGCACGATAGCTTCTTCGACCGGCGCTTCCGGTGTCACCTCTGTTGCCGTTTCGGGCACCACCTCGTTCGGGGCTTCCTCGGCAACGGGGTCGATCTCATCGGCGATTTCTCCAGCGGCCATCATGTCGGAGAAGGCGTCGCCGGCAATGGAAATCTCTGTTTCGCCGCCGCCGGCGATCTGAACATCGTCGGGACGGGTCATGATATAGCCGCCCGCACCGGCGTGGAGCGTCAGGGAGGCGACGAGTGCCGCCGCCCATTTGAAAGGCTTTCTGTTCATTCTGCTGCACGTTCCGTCACGATGCTGATCCTGCTCGCACCGGCAGCCTTCAATGCGCCGACGATATCGACAAGGCGGGCAGCTGGCAGGTTCCGGTCTGCGGCGACAGTGATCTCAAGGTCCTGTGCCTCTGCGGCATCGTTGCGTTTTGCCGCCACGAAGCCAGCTGCATCCACCTTTTCACCGTTGGCGCGCATTTCGCCGGTTTCCGTCACGAACAACGAGCCCGGCGGTTCGGAACGTTCCGCGTCGGCCGTGGTGATCAGGTCCACCTCATTATCGAGCGGGGGTGTCAGCGTTCCGGCCACAAGGAAGAAGATCAGCATCAGGAAGACGATGTTGATCAGTGCAATGGTGCTTTCGCGCTGGCGGGTGGGACGGGGACGGGCAAGACGCAGCATGGGTCACCTCGTGATCGAAAGGGTAAGGCTCGTGTCTCTGCGAATGCGTTCGACGGCGCTGACCAGAGCCTGGGATGTCAGTTCGCCTCTTACGAGGAGAACCGCCGTTTCGGCACCGGAATCGCCAAGACGCAGCAATTCTGCGACGGCGGCGTCCTCATCCAGCGTCTGGCCATTGATGCGCCAGCCATCCTCGCCGTCCAGGCGAATGAGGATGTCAGGCGTCTTGCCGCTGACGCTGGCCGATGCCGGCCCGCCCGAGACCTCAACCCTGGCAAAACGCGTGAAGGTCGAGGAGAGCATGAAGAACAGAAGCAGCAGAAAGATCACGTCGATCAGCGACGTGAGCGACAATGGGCGCCTGCGGAAGGGGGCGTGTGCCTCAATGCGCATGGCTTGCAGCACCTGCACGCAAGGCGACCGGCGCGACGCGCTGGACATTCGAAGGCTGCTGTTCTGCGCCTTCCAGCGAGGCATGGGACAGGACAGCGCTGGTCATGGTCTCGATCGCCACGCGTTCATTGTCGAGGCGGGTTTCGAACCATGTGAGCACCAGAGAGACCGGCATGGCAACGGCGAGGCCGCAGGCCGTCGTCAGGAGGGCGACCCAGATACCGCCCGCCAGAATGGAGGGGTCTACCGCATTGCCGGCAGCCTGCAATTTCTGGAAGGCGTCGATCATGCCGAGCACCGTGCCGAACAGACCGAGCAGCGGAGCAACCTGGGCAATGGCGTCAAGCGCGCGGAAACCACGCTGCAGATCATGCAGGCGGCCGAGGGCGAGGCGGCTTATCTCATCTTCGACTGCGCTCTTCTCCGCCTTGCCGGAAGCGGTTAGGCGCATCGTGGTCGCAAGAGCTTCCTCGACGGGGGAGCGGGCGTTGGAAAGCATCGCGCGCGCCTCGCTCTGGTCGTGGTGGAACCAGGCATGCAGCGCCCGGTTCGAGCGACCATGCCTGCCGACGCGCTCACGCTGGAACTGCACGAATTTGAGCAGGATCAGGGCGAGGGCGAAAACGGAAAGCAGCAGGATGATCGCCACCACGGGGCCGCCGAGCCGGAGGAAAGAACCGATGGTGGTGACGAATTCGTCAATCATGATGGAAGTCCTGTGGAAACACGCGGTGATCGCAAGCGGCTTGAAGCCTTGGGTGATTGGAAACGGGTTGTGCCTTGCGCCTTATTTGCCGAAGGCGACGCTGCTGCGGGTTGTCGGGTTGAGCCGGGCGATGCAGGCGCCTGCTTCGATCCCGTCGCCATCGCAGGCGGATGCGTCATTGACCAGAACGCGGCCGATTGCGCCGCATTTGGCATCGGCAAGGTCAAAGCGGCGTACCTTGGTCTTGGCGGCGGGCAGTTCCTGGAAGTCGAGCACCATGAGCCGCTCCACCATGCCTTCCTTGTCGAACAGGGCGATCTCATAGGCTGCCTTGCCGATGTCGTGCCCCAGTCCGTTTTCCACCACGAAGGCGATGCGGCAGCCCTTGTCGCTGTCCTGCAGCGCGTTGAGCTCGAGGTTGATTGTCCCGGGCTTTGCATCTTCTGCGCTGGCGCTGGAAACGGACGCGCAGAAGGTTGCCGCCGCCAGCGCAAGGCTGGCGACGGTATTGCTGCGGGGGCAGGGTAATCGAGATGGCATTCTATCCTCCGAAACGCACGGTTGCGGCGAGTTTGACGGTCAAGCCGGGCTGCCCGTAGACCCCATCGGAGGTATCGACGATGGGCAGCACGTATTTCTTGTCGAACAGGTTGTCGACGCGCAAATCGAACCTGAGGTTCTCGTTGGGCTGGTAGTTCGCATACAGATTGACCAGCGTGTAATCGTCGGCATAGAGGGAGCCCTTGGGCGCCTTGTTGAATTGCACTTCGCCTCCGACCGTCAGACGCCGGTCGAGGAAGCGCATGCCGCCGTCAAGCGTGACGCTTGCCGAGGGGATGGTCGTGAGATCGGAACGCACACCGTCCCGGTCGATCTGATGACCGTTGATCAGGTTGATGCCGAGACCCGCGAAATACCGCCCCGCATCATACCTGCCTTCCAACTCGAAGCCCTTGATCTTTGCCGCATAGACATTCTGGTATTGCGCGCACATGGTGTGCCCGAGTGCGGCGCACTCGCTTCCCGGAAGGGCCGGGAAGGTCGGGATCGTAATGTAATCCTTGATATCGTTATAGAAATAAGCCGCTTTCAGGCGCAGCGAATCCTCGCTGTCAAAAAGCCCGTTGGCGGAATAGTTGACGCCGGCCTCCCAGGTGCGGCCTGTTTCAGGTTTCAGATCGGGGTTGGGCAGGAATGCGAAGCTGAATCCGGGGAAGGAATGACCGCCAGTAATATAGGCCTCGGAGGTGTTCGGCGCGCGATAGCCTTCCGAATAGGAACCGTAGACCTGCAGGCCCGAAAGCGCACCTTCCTTGAAGGGGGAAACGCCGACGCTGATGCGCGGCGAAAGACGGTCGCCGGAACTCTCATCGGATGCCTTGAGCTTGTAGGAATCGTAACGCAGCCCAGCCACGACCTCGAGCCAGTCATAGGTCATCTTGTCCTGGACATAGGCGCCCCAGACGCTGCGCGTGCCGGTCGGATTATAGCTGTCGGCACCGCCGCTCGACGACTTCGACTTGAAATCATCATACACCCAGTCCCCGCCCACGGTCAGTTCGTGGGCGATAAGGCCGGTATCGAAATAGGAGGTGTTCCAGATGTCGAAACTGGTGGTGCGCAGATCGTATCCGGATTCAGCGCCCGAATCCCACTGAGCCAGATCGAGAAGATTGACCGCGCCCTTGACGTTGAGGTTCAGCCATTTCTCCTCATCGTCAGAAATCTTGAACTCACCGGTCAAGGCGTTGCTGTCGAGGCGATAGTCGCGGGTGGCGGTGGAAGACCATTCGTCGCGCGATCCGGTCCAGCCCAGCGTCAGTTCGCTGTTTTCGCTTGGCTTGATCGTGCCTTTCAGGTGACCGCTCAGGACGTCGAAGGCGGAATTGTCGATGCGCGTGCCGTCGCCATCCTTGTAGTCGCCATAGTCGCGCCACACGACATTGCCGATGATGGAGGCCATTTCATTGAAGCGATAGGCCCCGGTCGCGCTGGTCGTCCAGCCGGAGCCGTTGGATTCGTAACGCCCGGTGACCGAGAGCGCATAGTTTTCGTCTTCCCGCAGGAAGTCTTCGGCCTTCTTGGTCTCGAAATAGACCACGCCGCCGATGGCGCCCGAACCGTAGGTGTTGGCACTCGGTCCGCGGATCACGTCAACCTGCTTGATGAGGTCGGGGTCGAGCCAGAACATGCGCGACACTTCGTGGCCGGCCTTGTGGAAATTCTGCCGGGCACCGTCGACAATGACGGCAACACGCCCGGCATCCTGTAGGCCGCGAATATTGATGTTGCTGACGGAGGGGCGACCGTCCGAATAAACCTTGATGCCAGGGACACCGAAAAAGATGTCGTTGGAGGTGGTGGCCATGCGGCGCTCCAGCTCCTCTCCGCTGATCTGGCTCACCGATGCGAGTGTCTCAAGCGCGGTTTCGCCGGTGCGGCTGACGATCGTTATGCGATCGAGGAGCGTGGGTGTTTCGCCGGAGGCCTTTTCCTGCACTTGCTCGGCCTGGGCGTTCTCTTCCTGGGCGAGGGCCGGCGCCATTGTCGCCGGCGCGAGAACTGCCAGCGCAGTTCCGTAAACAAGAAGCGCTTTACGCTGCTTCATATGCATCAACATTGAAAATTCCCCAATAGCTACAAATGAAACCGGCCGACTGGCGCTGGCTTGTCGGCTTCCTCCGGACACGAGAATTTTTTCTTGAGAATTCCACTCCGGTATTGCAGTGGCTATAAAATATGATAAGGAAAGTCAAGAAACTCAATTGCGAAATGCACCGGCAAGCCGGACGTCGTGAGCGAAGCGAAAAGGAGGGCTCTTCATGAAGACCTATTTGTCCATCGACCCGACGGGGCAGACTGATATGCGCCAATGGAATGCGGCACGTAACGGGCTTGTTCCCGACCGCACCGTTTCGAGCGTTGATCTGTTTGAAGGGCGCAAGGAGATCGGGATCGAGCACCATGGTGCCTATTACCGTCTCAAGATCACGCGCCAGGGCAAGCTGATCCTGAACAAGTAGCCTGACAATCGGACGGAAATATCTCATGAATATTCAAGCCATCCGCGCGCCTGAAGGCATCCGGCGCGCCCGTAGCGAGAACCCGAAGATGCGGGAACGTGATCTCGCGATACACCTGGGTATATCGGAAGCAGAGCTTCTGGCTGCCCATATCGGGCAGGGCGTCACGCGCATCAGCGCAACGGTGGCAGATGTGCTTCCATCGCTTGAGATGCTGGGTGAGGTCATGGCGCTGACACGCAATGAAAGCGTGGTCCATGAAAAAACCGGTGTTTATGAGAGCGCCAAAACGACGGTCGGCCCTCAGCATGCGCTGATCCTGGGGGGCGATATCGACCTGCGCATTTTCCCTTCCCGTTGGGCTTATGGTTTCGCGGTCGAGAAAACGGACGATGAAGGGGGCGTGCGCCGGAGCCTCCAGTTCTTCGACGCTGCCGGAGACGCGGTTCACAAGATTCATCTGCGTCCGAAATCGGATGTTGCTGCCTATGAGGCGCTGGTTGGCGAGTTGCGGCTTGACGATCAGTCCTCGGCCATCACCGTCAGCGGCGAGAAGATCCGCGAAGAAGTGGTCGACGATGACCTGCCGGCAGCCGACGTTCTGCGTGAACGCTGGAGCGCCATGACAGACGTTCATCAACTGTTCAATATCCTGCGCAAATTGAAACTGACCAGGCATCAGGCCGTGCATCTGATCGGCGAGGACTATGCCTGGCGGCTCGACAATGACGCGCTTACCGCGATGCTCTATCAGGCGGTGCGCGACGAGGTGCCGATCATGTGCTTCGTGGGCAGCAGCGGTTGCATCCAGATTCACACGGGCACCATTCACACTGTGAAGCCCATGGGGCCCTGGATCAATGTGCTCGACCCTGGGTTCAATCTCCATCTGCGCACCGATCATGTGCATGAGCTCTGGGCCGTGCGCAAACCGGTGACGGAGGGGCATGTCACCTCCATCGAAGCCTATGGGGCCGACGGTCAGCTCATCACCCAGTTCTTCGGCCAGCGCCATGAGGGGCAGGACGAGCGCCCCGACTGGCGGATCATGGTGGAACGTCTTCAGCGTTTGCCCGCTTCCAAGGTTGCATAGGAGCGCGATCGATGCAGGTCTTCAGGAAACCGGCGCGGGCAATGCGATTGAACGCGATTGCGGCGGCTTGTCTTCTTTCGTCTGCGCTTTTGGCCCCGGCTTCGGCTGACGAGGTCGAGACCTTCCGGGATTCCTCCCGGATCGTGTCCGTGGGCGGCGCGCTCACCGAGATCGTCTACGGTCTTGGTGAGGAAGGGCGTCTGGTGGCGCGCGATACGACGAGCACCTATCCGGAGTCCGTGAGGGAAATTCAGGATGTGGGCTATATGCGCGCATTGTCTCCGGAAGGGGTTTTGTCGGTCAATCCGACGGCGATCATCGCAGCCGAAGGCAGCGGTCCCGAAACGACGATGAGCGTTCTCGAAAAGGCCGATGTGGACATGGTCGTTGTCCCCGAGGGCTACAGCCGTGAGGGAATCCTGCGCAAAATCCGTGTCATCGGCACAGCGTTGGGTGTCGAGGAGAAGGCCCAGACGCTTGCCGCTAAGGTCGATTCCGATCTCCGTGCCGCAGAGAAGGCCGCCAGGGAGCAAACAGGGGAAAAGCGGGTTCTTTTTATCCTGAGCATGCAGGGTGGCCGGGTTTTGGCTGCGGGCGGGCACACCGCTGCCGACGGCATCATCCAGATGGCCGGCGCGATCAACGCGGTCGAGGGCTATTCCGGCTACAAGCAGATGACCGATGAGGCCATTGCCGAGGCCGCCCCCGATGTGATCTTGATGATGAAGCGCGGCGAGGGACCTGAAAGAGGTGAAGACCAGGTGTTCGCTCATCCCGCGATATCCGGCACGCCTGCGGGCCGGAACCGCGCCTTGATCACCATGGACGGTTCTTATCTGCTGGGTTTCGGGCCGCGCACGGCTTCTGCCATTCGCGACCTGTCTGCCCGGCTGCATGACGTGAAAGCTGCGACGGACTGAATGGCCTTACAAGGACAGGCGAGCCAGGCACGCGCCGAGCGATGGACACCCGCCGAGGGAGACCGCTCGTCGCGGGCGCGTTTTGCCATCGGAGCGCTATTTCTTCTCTATGTTCTGGTTTGCCTGACGAGCCTTGGTGCGGGGGCTTCGGACATGACCCTGCGCGACGTGCTTCGCGCGCTGATCAGTTTCGGCTCCGATGAGGCCGTTTCGGCGCGGGATCGGATCATTTTGTTCGACATCCGCCTGCCGCGAGTCGTGCTCGGAAGCCTGATCGGTGCTTCGCTGGCGGTGTCCGGCGCGGTCATGCAGGGGCTCTTTCGCAATCCTCTCGCCGATCCGGGCATTGTGGGCGTGGCATCGGGAGCAGGGCTCGCCGCGATTGTGGTGATCGTTCTTGGCGGGACGTCGGCGCTTGGACCCTTCGTTGGCGTGCTTGGCAGTTTTTCACTGCCGCTTGCAGCCTTCTTCGGAGGGCTCGTTACAACGCTTCTTCTTTACAGGGTCGCCACACGCGCAGGCAGAACCTCAATTGCGACCATGCTTTTGGCCGGTATCGCCCTGGGGGCGATGGCCGGGGCCTTTTCGGGAGTGCTGATTTATATCGCCGATGACCAGCAGCTTCGCGATCTCACTTTCTGGGGCTTGGGTTCTCTGGCGGGGGCGACCTGGAGCAAGGTCTTCTCGGCGGGGCCCGTTATCGTTGCTGCGCTTTGTGCCGCGCCGTTTCTCGCGCGCGGCCTTGATGCGATGGTGCTGGGGGAAGCAACGGCAAACCATCTGGGCATACGGGTGCAGCATGTGAAGAATGCGGCCATCGTTGCCGTGGCCGCTGCAACCGGAGCGTCTGTCGCGGTTGCGGGCAGCATCGGCTTCGTGGGGATTGTTGTGCCACATCTCCTGCGGCTGACCATCGGCCCCGAGCACCGATATCTCCTGCCGGCGGCGGCACTTCTCGGCGCATGTCTCCTGCTGCTGGCGGATGTGATCAGCCGTCTGGTCGTCGCACCTGCGGAGCTTCCCATAGGTATCGTCACTGCGGCAATCGGTGCTCCATTCTTCCTCTGGATTCTGCTTCGGCAGCGCGGTTTTCTGGATATGTGATGTCGATAGATGTTCGCAACCTCGGTGTTTCCATAGGGCGCAAAGCCATTTTGTCGGATGTGAGCCTCACCGCGCACCCTGGGACCCTGACGGCGATCGTCGGTCCCAACGGCTCGGGCAAAACCACATTTCTGAAGGCCGTGTCGGGCGATCTGGCCCATTCGGGGGAGATTCGGCTGAACGGGATGGCGCTTGCCGAAATGAAGCCATGGCAGGCTGCCGTTCACAGGGCGGTGCTGCCGCAGGCAACCTCGCTTTCCTTTCCCTACACGGTGCGTGAGATCGTGAAGCTGGGCTTGATGAGCGGGCGGTCGGGAGCGGGCGAACGAGAGCTTGCCCGTTTGCCCGAGCAGGCGCTTGCGCGCGTTGATCTCGATGGTTTCGCAGGGCGCTTCTACCAGGAGCTTTCAGGCGGCGAACAGCAGCGTGTCCAGCTTGCGCGGGTTCTGTGCCAGGTCTGGCGTCCGGTTCTCGATGGCGTTGCGCGCTTTCTGCTATTGGATGAGCCAGTTTCAAGCCTGGACATTAAGCATCAGCTGACGATCATGGAAATTGCCCGGGATTTCGTGGCGGCCGGCGGCGGGGTGATCGCTATATTGCACGATCTCAATCTCACGGCGCGCTATGCCGACCAGGTTGCGATGATGCATCGCGGCCGGCTCGCTGCCTGTGGCAGCGTTGAAGACGTGCTTACCGACGATCTGATTTCAGACGTTTTTGAATGCCGGATCAGGATGAGTACCCCGCCACCTGCCGGTGCTCCGTTCGTCCTGCCGCAGATGGCGGAACTCTGAGCGATATGACGCAGACTGAAATGCGGGACAGGACTTGCGGGAAAGGCCTTCTGGCTGGATAGCGCTCGCCTGGGCCGTTCAGCGGCGTTCAGAGATGCGTCATCTCAGTTCTTCCGCAAGCATGCGTGAAGGTCAGGTGCTCCCACCTGACCGAATAATTCCCTAGATCGGTTCAGGGTTTCCGTGAAACGGTGAATCTATCTCTTTGTTTTTCTGCACACGTCAGGTGATTCCACCTGACTGCAAAATGCTCTAGCCGGCAGCGGCGCGGACAGGCAGTTCGTCGATGCGCAACAGATGGCGCATGTCAGGTTTGGAATCGACCAGATCCTGGATTGTGTAGCTGCCGAGAACCTCGAAGAAGGCGTTGAGAGCCTTGCGAAGCGCCTCGTTCAGGCCGCAGCTGTCGACGAGCGGACAGTCCGAGCCGTCTCCCTCGAAACATTCAGCCATGGCGAAATTGTCTTCGGTCACCCGCACGACGTCGAAAAGCGTGATGGCGGAGGCTTCCTTGGCAAGCCGGACACCGCCATGACGTCCACGAACGGTCTCAACGAAACCGTGTTCGACGAGGGGCTGCAGAATCTTGAACAGGAAGAGATCGGAAAGCGTGTAGGCTTCGGCGATATCGGAGATGCGGCTTAAACGGCCCTGATTGGCCGCACAGTACATCAGGATCCGGATGGCATAATTGGTCTGTCTCGTCAGGCGCATAACGGTCCTCTTGCATAGCGTTCCTGCAATATGGACCATCGTTTAGAATAATTCCAGAGAGTAACGAAAAAATACATGATTTTTATGATCAACTTTTTATGAGAACATTGATGTGTGGTCTATCGCAGCCTTGCTATGCCGCAGGATTGTGGCGCCGAACAGGGTATTGGTGGTTTTTCCGCGACGGACCCGGGAAGAACGGGTCTTTGCGCTGCGTTGCGGAAGGAATCTTGCCATTCTTGTTGCGATGCACAATACTCCGCGCATTGGGGAGCCAAGAACAAGCCCGAAGGGCACAACCCGATTTCTCTTGAAATTGCATATGTGCCGGGCCGGAAACCCGGTGCCGTGCCGTGGTTTCGGAAAGGCAACCCAATGAATGCACATGTTCTCGCGGACACGCTCGGTGATGCGCCGACCGTTTCCGACTGGGTGAGCGTTGATCAGAAGATGATCGACAGTTTCGCCGATTGCACCAATGATCATCAATGGATTCATGTCGACAGGGCGCGGGCGCGCGATGAAGGCCCGTTTGGCAGCACCGTGGCGCATGGTTTCCTGACCTTATCGCTGCTTTCGAGCCTTTCCTATGATTGCGGCGCCTGGCCGGAGCGGCTTGGCACGATCATCAATTATGGACTCGACCGCCTGCGCCGGGCAGCCGTGTCCGGCTGCGCGCGAAGCTGAAGGATATCGAGGAAAAGGCTCCCGGCCGCCTTCTGGTGCGCCATCACAGCGAAGTGGAGATCGAGGGCGAGGAGACGCCGGCCCTTGTGGCCGAAACGGTTATCCTCCTCATCCTTGACGAGGCCAAGGCCTGAAGGTTTCTATTCGGCGTCGGGCTGGTTTGCCGGCGCAGCATCGATGAAAGGCTGAAGCTTCATGCAGGCCTCGTTGATGCGCGTTATCGCTGGATAGGGCGTCATGTCGACGTCGAACCGTCGATTGTTGGCGACCTGGGCAACGAGGCAGATGTCTGCCATGCCCGGTGTTTCTCCATGACAGAAGGTCCCGGTATCGGGGCTCTGCGACAACAGCGCTTCGAGCGGCCCGAACGTGGCCGCCACCCAATGGCGGAACCATGAGGCGACTTCCGCGTCGTCGGCATGGTAGCGCTGGCGCAAGGCCCCGAGCACGCGCAGATTGTTGACCGGATGAATCTCGCAGGCGATCATCTGTGAAAGCATACGCACGCGTGCGCGGCCATGCGGGTCGGCCGGCAGCAATCGCGGCTCCGGCACCATCTCTTCCAGAAACTCCATGATCGCCATGGATTGGGCGATCATGGTGCCGTCGCTCCAGACCAGAGCCGGAACGAGCCCCTGGGGATTGACGGCAAGATAGGCCGGCGAGTTTTGTTCGCCGTGGCGCAAATGGTGCGCCACGTAGCGATAGGGGAGGCCTTTCATGGCGAGCGCGATGCGCACGCGATAGGAGGTCGAGGAGCGGAAGTAATTGTGCAGGACAATCTCGCTCATCGGATTCAGCCCTCTGCGATGTCGATCGAGATTTCGCCTACACCCTCGACACCGCCCGTCATGCGGTCGCCGCGCAGGACGGCCCCGACGCCGGCTGGCGTTCCCGTGTAGATAAGATCGCCCGGCTTGAGCTCCACCGCGCGGCTGCAGATGGCAATCACGTCGGCGACGGGCCAGATCAGTTCATCCAGGTCGCCTTCCTGACGGGTTTCGTCGTTGACCGCGAGCCAGACACGCCCTTTCTGCGGATGGCCGCTTCTGGCGACCGGCATGATCGGCGCGCAGGGAGCGGAGCGGTCGAATGCCTTGCCCCAATCCCAGGGCTGGCCCTTCTTCTTGGCGGCGCCCTGCAGGTCGCGGCGAGTCAGATCGATGCCGACCGCATATCCGAAAACATGGTCCAGCGCGTTCTCGACGGGGATGTCGCTGCCGCCCTTGCCGATGGCCACGACGAGCTCGATCTCGTGATGCAGGTCTTCGGTCAAAGAGGGATAGGGGATGGTCGAGCCGCTATCGACGACAGCATCTGCGGGTTTGGAGAAGAAGAATGGCGGTTCGCGATCCGGGTCCTGTCCCATCTCGCGAGCGTGCGCCGCATAATTGCGACCGACGCAGAAAATGCGGCGAACGGGAAAGCGTTCTTCGCTGTCGAGGATGGCGACGGAGGGTGGGGCAGGTGGCGCAAAGGCAAAGTCGGTCATGTGGTTCTCCCGGATATGCGTTCAGGAGACATGGCCGAATTGCGCGCTTCCGGCAAGCCCGTTGCGCAGGTCGGCGACGGGCGGGGGCCACAGGGGCAATTTTCCAGCCTTGTTCAGGTGGTATGCGGCGCTGCCTCGAGGGGCTGCGCCGCATGTCGATGTCAGTCGGGATCGGCACCCTCGGCAATCGGCTCGTCCGCGAGCTTCGGCCGAAGGTAACGGCCGACGATGAGCGGCAGCACGAAGCCGATGATGGCAAAGGACCAGAGCGCGATGGCGAGCCAGGAATCGAACAGCATCGTCCAGTCGCCATTGTGAATGGTCATGGCGCGGCGCAGGTTCTTTTCCATTTGATCGCCGAGCAGGACGCCCAGAATGATCGGCACCAGCGGCACGTCCAGCTTGCGCAAAACCCAGCCGATGACGCCGAACGCGACCATCACCACCAGGTCGAAGGTAGAGCCGGAAATACCGTAAATGCCGACGAAGGAGATCATTGCCACGGCCGGCATGAGGTAGCGGGTGGGCACCAGAAGCACGCGTACGAACAGCGATACAAGTGGCAGGTTCATGGCCAGAAGCATGAGATTGCCGATGAACAACGCAGCAATCAGGCCCCAAACGACATCCGGGTTCTGCTGGAAGAGCAGGGGGCCAGGCGTGATGTTGAGCGCCAGAAGCATGGCCAGAAGCACGGCTGTGGTGCCCGAACCCGGCACGCCGAGCGCCAGCATGGGCACCAGCGCGCCGCCGGCGGCGGCGTTGTTGCCGGCTTCGGGGGCGGCAACGCCGCGCGGGTCGCCCTTGCCAAAGGTTCCGTTGCGGTCTGAAAGGCGCTTTTCGAATGTATAAGAGATGAAGGAGCCGAGTGAAGCGCCGGCTCCCGGCAACACACCTGCGATGAAGCCCAGGATGGTCGAACGCCCCATGGCAGGAAGCGTCGCACGCACCATCTTCCAGGGAGGAACGACCCGACCGACCTTCATCGACCGATCGCTGCCGTTCCCGCCGGCCCGGTGCTCCAGAAAGATGAACACTTCCGACAGGGCGAACAGGCCGACGATCGCAACCAGGAAGTCGATGCCGTCATAGAGATGGACTTCGCCGAAGGAAAAACGCGGCACGCCCGTCTGCCCGTCGACGCCGATGGTGGAGATGCCAAGGCCCAGAGCGGCGGCGAAGGCTGCCTTCGCCTGGTTTCTGCTCGCTATGCCGCCAAGTGTTGCAAAGGCCAGCACGAAGAGCGCGAAATACTCGGCCGGACCGAACAAAAGAGCGACCTTGACCAGCTGCGGTGCCAGAAACACGAGGCCCCAGGTGGCGAAGAAGGCGCCGACGAAGGAGGCAAGCCCGGAGATCGCCAGCGCTTCGCCGGCCTGACCGGCACGCGCCATGGGATAGCCGTCGAGCGTCGTCATCAGAGCCGGTTCGTCGCCCGGAATGTTGAGCAGGATCGAGGATATGCGTCCGCCATACATGGCGCCGTAGTAAACGCTCGTCAGCAGGATCAGCGCCGGCGTTGCCGGCAGGCCGAGCGTGAAGGCGAGCGGAATCAAGATCGCGACGCCGTTGGACGGGCCTAAGCCCGGAAGCGCTCCGATGATGGTTCCGAGAAAGCAGCCGACAAGCGCCAGCATCAGGTTCTGGAAGGTGAGCGCGACGGCAAAGCCGTCGGCCAGGGAAGCCAGAGTGTCCATAACGCGCCTCCGCTCAGAAACCCCAGGGGCCGCGCGCCAGCGACAACCCGAGGACAAGATGGAAAATCACATAGATGCCGACCGCAATCGCAACGCCCGCAATGGCTGCGGAAACGGGCCGTGCGCCAAGGCGCCAGGATAGATATGCGGCGGCAACCGTCGTGCAGGCGACGAAACCGTAATCCTTCAGGAACATCGCGTAGGCGATCATGACCGCGGCGGCGATGCCGATCTCGAAAAGACGCGAGAAGGCGGGCCATTCCGGTTCGGTGTCAGGTTTCCAAAGAACCACTGCGCTCGCAATCGCCAGCACAACGCCGATTATGTAGGGAAAGGCGCGCGGCCCGAACGGATCTGAAATGAAGCTGAGTTCGATCACGCTTGCCTGCCAAAGATAGAAGCCGGCAAGCAGGAGACCGAAAACGCCAAAGATGCGGTCGCTCATCTGGGACCCCGTTTTCTAGCGCACAGGCCCGAAAACCAATCGCGGTTTTCGTCGGGCGCGGTGTGCGGATCAGATAGCTATCGGCGGCCATTCCGCGTCCCAAGGACGTGTGGCGCCGTGGTGTTTTCGCTTGATGCAATTCGGGCCTGTGGGATGTCCCCGCAGGCCCGATTAAAATCCGCTCGCGTTACTTCACGATGCCGATCTGCTTTGAAAGCTCGGTGATGGAAGCGATGGATTCCTTCACGAAAGCCTGGAACTGGTCGCCCTGAAGATCGAGCGGGGCGAGACCGTTTGCGGCCATGATGCCCTTCCACTCGTCGGACGCGTAGACCTTGCCGACGGCATCGACCCAGTATTTGTAGGCTTCGTCGGACATGCCGCCGGGGGCGTAGAAACCGCGCCAGTTCGCGCCGATCACGTCGATGCCCTGTTCCTTAGCGGTCGGGAAGGAAGAAAAGTCGCCTTCCAGGCGCTCAGGTGCCAGAACGGCAATCACCTTGATGTCGCCGGAATCCACGAAGCCCTTCGCTTCGGAGGCGTCGCCCGTGAATGCCTGGACGGACCCTGCAAGAAGCTGCGTTACCGCTTCGCCGCCACCGTCGAAGGCGACATATTTGACCTGACGGACATCTTCCACGCCAGCCTTGTTCGCGGCGATCAGAACCTTGAGGTGATCCCAGCCGCCGACCGCAGAGCCGCCCGCCACCGATACGGAGGTCGGGTCCTTCTTGATCATGTCCATCAGTTCAGGAAGCGTGTTGATGGAGGAATTCTTGGCGACTGCAATGATGCCGTAGTCGGCTCCAACGGAACCGATCCAGCGCACCTGGTCCATGGTGTTGCCCGGGAAGGCGCCTTGAGCGAGGCGGGTCGCGGTGGCCGAGGAGGCCGCGACGATGAGGCTGTTGTCATCGTTGCGTTTGCTGACCACTTCGGCGTAGGCGACGCCACCGCCGCCGCCCGCGACATTCGACACCTGCATGGAGCCGGGGACGATTTTCAGGTCCTGAAGGGCCTTGCCGACCTGACGGCAGGTGAAATCCCAACCGCCGCCGGGAGCGGCCGGCGCGATGCACTCGGTCTTGCCCGGATCGAAGGCAAAGGCGGACAGGCTGGATGCAAGGGTGAACGCGGCCGCAAGGCCGATCAGCTTTTTCATGAGATTTCCTCCACTCGAGCGACCCTGCCGCAAAGAGAACAGGATCCTCCTCCGATGTTCATTCTACCGCATTTCCTTTCGTGGCGCCTCTCCCACGAGGCGCGCAAGCGCTGCGGCAGCCATGGACTTGTTCTCCTGGCAATGCGAAGCCTATAGGTTAAGCCTGTCAACAAGCTGTCAGAATGCGGGCCGCATGCATTTTTTGATCGTCGAGGATACGCGGGACGTTGCCGAAGCCATCGAAAGGCGGCTGGAAAAGGCTGGGCATGTGAGCGATCGGGCCGAAACGCTGGAGGACGCCTGGCACTTTGCAAGCATGAGCCGGCATGATCTGATCATTCTCGACATCAACCTGCCGGATGGGTCGGGCATCGCGTTTCTGCGGCGCCTGCGGGGAGACGGCAACCGCGTTCCCGTTCTCGTTCTGACGGCGCGGCTTGCCGTCAATGACAAGATCGACGCGCTCGATCTTGGTGCCGACGATTATATGGTCAAACCCTTCGACCTGGGTGAATTGGAAGCGCGCATCAGGGCTATCGTGCGCCGCCGCAGCGGCGAGGCGGATCGTACGCTTTCGGCTGGGCGGCTGGTCTTCGACATGGCGGCGCGCAGCGTTACGATCGATGGCGTCGTCTGCGAGTTGACGCGCCGCGAACAGACGCTTCTTGAGATATTCCTGACCAACCGCGGTCGCGTCCTGGACAAGGAAGACCTGCTTGTGCGGCTTTTCGGCCATGATGGCGAAAAGAACCCCAATGCGGTGGAACTCTATGTCGGACGCCTGCGCCGCAAGATCGAGGGTTCCGGCCTTGAAATCCGAACGCTGAGGGGGCTTGGCTATCAGGCGGTCGTCGCGGGAGCCGATGTCTGATGCAGGTCCGGACCGAAGGCGTGCTTCCCAATCGTGGCCTTTCGGTCACCTACCGTCTGGCGATTGCACTCACGCTCGTACTGACGCTGGCGGTGGCTGCAACGATCTTCGCGGCTTATGGTTATGGCCGGCGCGCTGCCAACGAAGCCTTCGACCGGCTTCTGCAAGGGGCGGCGCTTCAGATCGCGGAACGCATTTTCGTGGTGGAAGGCGAGATCCGCGTCGATATCCCCGTCTCGGCCTTCGAACTGCTTTCGCTCGCGGAAAATGAGCGTGTCTTCTACCGCGTCGCGCGCCCGGGCGGGGAGACACTGACGGGCTATGACAACTTTCCCCTGCCTGCCGAGGGACGTTCCATCCCGGCGTCCGGCCTTGCCTATGAAACCGCGTTCGGGGGCGAAATGGTGCGGGCGCTCGTCATGCCGCGTCATCTGTCGGAACGGGCGGTGACCGGCGACATCTACGTGGTGGTGGCTCACACGATGGGCAGCCGGGATCAGCTGGCGCGCAGCGTCGCCACACAGGCGGTGACCGTCATAGCTGGGGCGGGGCTAGCCATTCTGGTGCTCGCCCTCATTGCCATGCGCTACGCAATGCGCCCTCTGGAGCGTATCCAGAACGCGATCCTTGAGCGCGATCCCCTTGATTTGTCTCCGTTTTCCATGCGCGCGCCGGATGAAGTCTCTGCCCTGGTCGCAGCCATAAACCGCTTCATGGGCCGGCTCGACCGGAGGGTGCGGGCAATGCAGGACTATGTCGCAGACTCCGCGCACCAGATTCGCACTTCGATCACAGCGCTGCGTGCGCATAGCGAACTTGCGCTGGAGGAGGACGATCCTGAGCGGCTCAAGGCATTGCACCGGCGAATCCGCAGCCGTGCCATCGGGTTGAATCGCCTTACCGATCAGTTGTTGAGCCATGCCCTCGTGACGCATCGGGCCGATACGGCGCCGCTGGAGCGGCTCGATCTGCGCCGCGTAGCCATCGATGCGGAGCGGGAGTTCGGGCAGATCGCTGGCACTGGGCGCATGCGGGTCAAGCTCGATCTGGCCGAGGAACCCGTTGCGGTTGCCGGCGATGCCTTCAGCCTTCGTGAAGCGATCAAGAACCTTCTCAACAATGCTGTCGCGCATGGCAAGGCGCCAGTGGGATTGACGGTGCGCAGCGAACCGCAGGGCCGTGCCTGCGTCTGGGTGAACGACCGCGGCAGCGGGCTTCCCATCGCCGATGCGTCTGACATCGGCCAGCGCTTTGCCATCAATCCAAACAAGCCAGAAAGCGCCGGACTGGGGTTGGCGATCGTGCGGGAGGTTGCGGAGTTTCACCAGGGTCGCATCCGCATCGAGCGCGCCGACGGTCATTTTGCCATTGGACTTGATCTGCCGGCACTGAAACCAGAAAGCGAAGAAGAATGAATCGCTTGATCTTCCTTGCTGGAGTCTTCCTTTCACTGTCGCTTGCGGCCCCAAGCTTCGCTGAAGACACGGTTTTTCCGGCTCGTGGAAGCAAGGCCGAGACGCTTGTGATCGGCAGCGTTACGGATATCGATTTCATCGAGGGGCTGATCAAGGCTTTCCAAACGGCCAATCCGTCGACGGAAGTCGTCTATCGCCAGATGACGAGCCTTGACCTTTATGCGGCCGCCGCTGAAGCATGCACGAAAGGGACCTTCTTCGCCGACACCGTGATCTCGTCTGCAATCCCCGAGCAGGTCAGACTTGTGAATGACGGTTGCTCGCAGCCGTTCCGTTTTTCCTTGCCTGCAGACCTTCCGGATTGGGCTTCCTGGCGCAATGAGCTGGTCGGGCTCACCTTCGAACCGGCCGTGATCGTTTATGACCGCCAGGGGTTGAACCCGGCCGATGTGCCGCGCAATCGTTTCGAACTTGTCGATCTCCTGCGCCAGACCGAGCGTTTCAGGGGGCGGATCGGCACCTATGACATCGAGGATTCGGGCGTCGGTTACATCTTCGCCTTCGAAGATGCAGCACAGGCCTCGACCTGGGGGCGTCTTCTGGAGAGCCTGGGGCAAAATCGGGCCCAGCTATTCTGCTGCAGCTCGGACGTTATCGACGGCGTGGCCTCGGGGCGCCTGGTGCTGGGCTACAATGTCCTTGGCTCCTATGCGCTTGCGCGGCAGGCAGCCGATCCCCGGATCGGCATCATTTTTCCCTCGGACTACACGCTGGCACTGTCGCGGGCGGCCTATGTGTCGCGCGATGCGCATAATGTCCGGGCTGCCAATGCGCTGATTGCACTTGCGCTGTCGGATACCGGCCAACGCATACTTTCAGGCGATTCCAAGCTCTATTCCTCGCGCAACGGACCGGAAATGCTGGCGCGGGCCGATGCCGTTTCGGGTGGCGTCACGGGTGCAGCCGCCTTCAGGCCCATAGCCTTGTCTCCGGCCCTGCTCGTCGGTCTCGATCAAGCCAAGCGCAAGGCGTTTCTTGACCAATGGCGCAAATCCTTTCAGGCCGGCAAGGACGATTGAGCGTCTTCCTATTCGGCCTGAAAAATTGCTTTCCCCATGCGGAATTGCTTTCGCCGCATCCTTGGCTAATCATGCGGCAAGGCATGGGAGGATGCGGGAAGAAATGGCTACCGGACAGGCAGCAAGACGGCCACGCGATGTGACGGCCGACCCGGAGTTCGGCCCGTGGCTGGCGCAGGCATCGATTCTTGTGATCGACGACGAGCCGGGCATGCGCAATTTCCTCGTGCGCACGCTTGGCCCGCGCTGCAAGCAGCTCGACGAGGCCGCAGATACGGAAGAGGCTTCGCGCAAGCTGGATCGCCATCACTATGATGTCGTGATCCTGGACAATATCATGCCCGGCAAGAATGGCGTCGATTGGCTTGCCGAACAGCGTGCCATCGGTTTTTTCTCCAACGCCATCCTCATGACCGCCTATGCTGATCTTGAAACGGCGATCCAGGCGTTACGGGCGGGCGCTATCGATTTCATCCTCAAACCGTTCCGCTCGAACCAACTTCTCAACGCCGTTGCGCGTTGTCTCGACCAGATGCGGTTGCAGCGCGAAAATTACGTTCTGCGTTATGAACTGAAATCCACCTCTGACCACGTGCTCTTACGGGACAAGCTGATCGGCCATTCGAAAGCGATCAGCGATGTCCGTGAGGCGATTGCGCGGGTGGCGCCGCTGCCCACGTCTGTCCTTCTGACCGGGCAGTCGGGAACCGGCAAGGAGGTGGCCGCGCGTTCGCTCCATTCGCTTTCGGATCGTGCGGACAAACCCTTCGTGCCTGTCAATTGCGCGGCCATTCCGCCCGACATGATCGAAACGGAACTTTTCGGGCATCTGAAGGGGGCGTTTACCGGCGCGGAATCCGGCCGGGAGGGGCTGTTTCTGCATGCGCAGAACGGAACACTCTTTCTCGATGAAATCGGGGAATTGCCGCTTGCCACGCAAAGCAAGCTTTTAAGGGTGCTCGAAGACCGGCGCATACGTCCCGTTGGTTCGGAGCGCGAGATTCCTGTCGACCTGCGTTTCATATTCGCGACCAATGCCGAACTGGAAAAGCTTGTGGAGGCGGGACGTTTCCGTGCCGACCTCTTCTTCCGCATCAATGTCATGCAAATCCATCTGCCGCCGTTGAAGGACCGGGGAGACGACGTTCGGGAGCTCGCCGAACTGTTCATGCATAAGCTCTCCCAGCAGCTGGGCATGCCAGAAGTGCCAATGGAGGGCGGGGTGCATAAGGCATTTGCCCGCTACGACTGGCCGGGCAATGTGCGCGAATTGCGCAATCTGGTGGAGCGCTCGTTGATCCTTGGCCGTTTCCCCGATGATTTCGGTGGCCGTGTCGGGGCAGTTGACGTGGCGAACGGTCTCAGCCTGGCCGACGTGGAGCGGCATCATATTCTGAGTGTTCTGAGAGGGGTGGGCGGCGACAAGGATGCGGCTGCGCTGCAACTCGGCATCTCTCGAAAAACCATCGACCGCAAATGCGCGGCCTGGAATGTCTGATGGGCCTGTTCATGCATCGGGCCGGGGACAGGGCCGTTCTGTCCGGTTCCGCCTTCTGGCAATCGCGCTGTTGCCCACGCTTGTCATTCTGCCGTTGCTTCTGGGGATGGCGGTCTATCGCTGGAACGCCAAGTTCGATGCCGCACTGACTTCGAAGGTCAATGGCGACCTCACGATTGCGCATCAGTATTTTGCCAGGATTCTGGAGAACACGGGCGAACAACTGGTGGCGCTCGGCCAGTCGGCGCGTTTCAGGGACGTGGTTGGCCAGCCGCAGGTCCTGTCTGCCGTTCTGGAGGAAAACAGGGCGCGGCTGGAACTCGATTTTCTCTATCTGGTGACGGCGGAGGGGACCCTGCAGGCTGCCGCTCCGGCACCTGCGGGCAATCCGAGGCAGGATTGGCCCATCGTCGTTCACGCCCTGGAGGGCGAGGCGTCCACCGGGGTCGACATCTTTTCGGGTACGGATCTTGAAGCGATCTCTCCCGATATCGCAGGCCGTGCCGAGCTCGAGCTTGTGCCCACCACGAATGCGGTTCCAACCGACAGGAACACGGAAACGCGTGGCATGGTGGTGCATTCGGCAAGCCCCGTTCAGCTTGCGGATGGGCGTTCGGCGGCACTGGTTGGGGGTATTCTCCTGAACCGGAACCTCGTGTTCATCGATACGATCAACGATCTGGTCTACCGGGAGGCGAGTCTGCCCGAAGGCAGCCAGGGGACGGCAACCCTTTTTCTGGAGGATGTGCGCATCAGCACCAATGTGCGCCTCTTCGAAGGACGGCGTGCGCTTGGAACACGGGTTTCGGCGGCGGTGCGGTCTGCTGTACTGGGTGAAGGTCGCGTCTGGCTCGACAGTGCCTTTGTCGTCAACGACTGGTACATCTCAGCCTATGAGCCGATCAGCGACAGTACGGGGCAGCGGGTGGGGATGCTTTACGTGGGTTTCCTTGAAGCTCCGTTCACGCAGGCCAAATACACGACGCTTTTGACCATCGCGGCAGCTTTCCTCGCCATAACCGCGCTCAGTGTTCCGATTTTCCTGCGCTGGGCACGCTCCATCTTTCAGCCGCTCGAACGCATGGCAGGCACGATCTCCCAGGTGGAAGGGGGGGACCTTGGCGCGCGGACGGGAATTCTGGGAGTGGATGACGAGATCGGCCGTGTCGCGCAACATCTCGACCATCTCCTGGAGCTCCTGCAGGAGCGCGACCGCCAATTGCGTGCCTGGAACGAAGATCTCAACACGCGCGTCGAAGAGCGGACGCGGGAGCTGAAGCTTGCCAATCGGCAACTCGAAGCGACGACCAAGCAATTGATCATGTCGGAAAAACTGGCGGCAATTGGTGAAATTACCGCCGGCGTGGCGCATGAAATCAACAATCCCATAGCCGTCATGCAAGGCAATCTGGAAGTTGTCCGGCAGGTAATGGGCGAACGCGCCGATGATGCGAAGACCGAGTTCCGATTACTGGACGAGCAGATCCACCGCATCAGCCAGATCGTCACCAAGCTTCTGCAATTTGCCAAGCCTGAGGAATATGCGGGGTTCGTCGAACGGCACGCACCCGCGCAGGTCATTTCGGACACGCTTCCGCTGGTGCAGCATCTTCTCAACAAGACGGGCATTGCCGTCGAGCGCGACGACCGGGCGGAGCGGCTGGTGCTCATGAACCGGACGGAACTGCAGCAGGTGCTGGTGAACCTCATCGTCAATGCGGTTCATGCCATGCCCGACGGGGGAACGCTCACGCTCAAGACGAGCGACAGCGACCGGGATGAGCGGGCAGGGCTTCTGCTCGAAGTGGCCGATACCGGCGTGGGGATGAGCCCAGACCTTCTTGCCAAGGTGTTCGATCCCTTCTTCACCACGAAGCGGCGGGAAGGAACAGGCCTCGGCCTCTCCATCAGCCAGACACTGATCAGCCGGCAAGGCGGCAAGATTTCCGCCGTCAGCGAACCAGGAAAGGGCACGGTGTTTTCCGTCTGGTTGCCGGAAGCAAGCTGAGACAGGTTCGCGGGGACATTTTGTCCTCTGCCTTCGGACAAAATGTCCATAGCCGCTTGCTCTCATCCGATAAGCAATTGAAATCGTTGGTCCGCGATCTTGGCATGCGCATTGCTTGGAACAATGCGCAATGCAAGAGGAGGACCATCATTCTTGCGGGTTGACGGCACGCCTGAAGGCGTCGGACGCGGCTGGAGGAAGCCGCTGAAAGCCCGCTGCCCCTGATCACTTAACCAGCTGGACGGCCGCCACGGGGGTGTGGCGGAAGGAGGAGGAAATTCATGTCCGCAGCAAGTGAAGCTTTATCCGGCGTACCGGCCGGAGGAATTCTCGACCGGGAGCGCATTATTGCACGTCCCGGGTTCAATCGCTGGCTCGTTCCGCCGGCGGCCCTTGCCATCCATCTGTGCATCGGCATGGCCTATGGGTTCAGCGTTTTCTGGCTGCCATTGTCGCAGGCGGTCGGTGTCAGCGAGCGGGTGGTCTGCCAGGATATGACGCTCGTTTCGGCCCTGTTCACGACGAGTTGCGACTGGCGCGTTTCCGATCTCGGCTGGATTTACACGCTGTTTTTCGTGCTCCTCGGCTCGGCTGCCGCAATCTGGGGCGGCTGGCTGGAGCGTGCGGGACCGCGCAAGGCGGGGGTTGTGGCGGCGATCTGCTGGTGCGGCGGCATCGCGATTGCAGCGCTCGGCGTGATGATCCATCAGCTCTGGCTGATGTGGCTCGGCGCTGGCGTGATTGGCGGCATCGGGCTCGGTCTTGGCTATATCTCGCCCGTATCGACGCTCATCAAATGGTTTCCCGACCGACGCGGCATGGCGACGGGCATGGCCATCATGGGCTTTGGCGGCGGTGCGATGATCGGCGCTCCGCTGGCGGACATGCTGATGAACAGCTTCAAGACCGCCGATTCGGTCGGTGTGTGGCAGACTTTCCTCGTCATGGCGGTCATATATTTCGTCTTCATGATGGGCGGCGCTTTCGGCTATCGCATTCCGCCGGCAGGCTGGCGCCCGGATGGCTGGGCACCACCGGCCCAGAACACGAAGTCGATGATCACGGCGCGCCACGTTCATCTGCGCGACGCACACAAGACCAAGCAGTTCTGGTTGATCTGGGCGGTGCTTACCCTCAATGTCTCGGCCGGCATCGGCGTCATCGGCATGGCCTCGCCGATGCTTCAGGAGATTTTCGGCGGCCGCCTTATCGGCATGCCGGAACTGAGTTTCGGACAACTGGACGCCTCGCAGAAAACGGCAATCGCGGCCATTGCGGCAGGTTTTGCCGGACTGTTGTCGCTTTTCAATATCGGCGGCCGGTTCTTCTGGGCCTCGCTTTCAGACAAGATCGGCCGCAAGAACACCTATTACGCGTTCTTCCTGATCGGCATCGTGCTCTATGCATTGGCGCCGTCGGCAGCGCATATGGGCAGCCAGCTTCTGTTCGTGCTGATGTTCTGCATCATTTTGTCCATGTATGGCGGCGGATTTGCCACCATCCCAGCCTATCTTGCGGATATTTTCGGAACCCAGTTCGTGGGCGCTATTCATGGCCGGCTGCTGACGGCCTGGGCGACGGCAGGGATTATCGGTCCTGTGGTGGTGAACTATATCCGCGAGGCCCAGCTCAACGCCGGTATTCCGCGCGAACAGGTCTACGACTTCACCATGTATATTCTGGCAGGCATGCTTCTGCTCGGGTTGATCTGCAACATGCTCGTCAAGCCGCTGCCCGAGAAATGGTATATGTCGGATGAGGAAGTCGCCAAGCTGCAGGCCAAAAGTGCGACCGATGCTTCCGTTCCCACCGGCTCCTTCGGCATCGGCAAAGGCGGCTTCGACGGGAAGGCGCTTGCAGCGTGGGCCGTCGTCGGGATTCCTATCCTGTGGGGTATCTGGATCACGATGCAGAAGACGGCTGCTCTGTTCTGAGCCGGTGTCTCTCTGAAACCGCCCCATGGCCGTTCGCGGCCATGGGAACAATGATGATCAAAGAATTCGGTTGAAGAATTCGGTTGAAGAATTCCTGGGATTTGACGAAAGTCGTACTTATCTTGTTTCATTCCAGCCGGTAAGGAACCGGTCAGATGGCTGAAACGGTTTTTGTGCGGGCCAGCGCACATCGCATCTAGTGCCATGGGTGGATGGCGCTCTAGCGGTTTCGCACATATTGCCCTCCGGTTTAGCCCCACCGGAGGGCTTTTTTATAATCCTTGCATAATTGCATTCGGGAAAGCTGATGCCGTTCGGACCAACCAGGGCTTGTAGGGCAGGCGGGCTGCGTCTATCTCCGTTGCGGATTGCACAGGCGGAGCGACATGGCGGAAGAACACATCATCATCATTGGTGCCGGTCACGGCGGTGTTCAGGCGGCTGCGAGCCTTCGTGAGGAGGGTTTTACGGGGAGGCTGACACTGATTTCGGCCGATCCTGAATTGCCCTATCACAAACCGCCATTGTCGAAGGCCTTTCTCAAGGCGCCCGATGCCGAGCCGCAAATATTGAAGGCGGAAGCATTTTACGCAAACCAGGACATTGAACTGCGCCTTGGTATCAGTGCCAGCGGTGTCGATGTTCAGAATCGCAAGATCATGCTGGACGGTGGAGCCGAACTTTCCTGGACAAGATTGTTGATTGCGACCGGTGCGCGTCCGCGCGTTCTGAACGTGCCTGGAAGCGACTTGCAGGGCGTGTTCAGCCTGCGCGACTGTGCCGATGCCCGCCGGCTGAGGGAGGGAACCGCCGAAGCGCAGGCGGTAACGGTGATCGGAGGTGGTTTCATCGGCCTCGAAGTGGCGGCCACAATGGCGCTGGCGGGCAAGACGGTAACAGTCGTGGAGGCTGCGGATCGTTTGCTCGGGCGTGCGGTTTCGCCGCGTGTGGCGGGTTTCATGCGCTCCTATCATGAAGGGCTCGGCATAAGGGTGCTCACGGGAACCGGCATTGGAGAAATCGTGGGAACAGGCGGTCGAGTGAACGCCGTGGTCACGGAAACGGGCGAACAAATTGCAAGCGATGCCGTGCTTGTCGGCATCGGTGCCTTGCCTGACACTGCGCTTGCCGAGGCAGCGGGGCTCACCTGTGACAACGGGATTCACGTCGATGCATCGTGTCGGACAAGCGCGGCCGATATCTATGCCATCGGTGATTGCGTTTCGTTCCCTCACAAGGCGTCCGGTCGCCGTCTCCGGCTGGAATCCGTTCAAAACGCCACGGACCAGGCGCGCATCGCCGCCAAGGCCATGACGGGACACCACGCGGAATTCGACGCCGTGGCGTGGTTCTGGTCGGATCAGGGGGATCGCAAGCTGCAGATGGCCGGGCTTGCCTTCGATGTCGATCGTGAGGTTGTGACAGGCGACGAGGCCGGCGGCGCGTTTGCGGTATTCCTGTTTTCCGGCGCACGCCTCGTGGCCGTAGAGACGGTCAACAGGCCGGGTGAGCATATGCTTGCGCGCCGCATGCTTGCGGCCGGGTTCTCCCCGACCGAAGAGGAAATCGCGGCCGGGCCGGCGGCGATGAAGGCCGCTCTTGAGCGGCTTACGGCGGCGGGCTGAGGCAAGGTTGGCCGGCAAGCATGTTGCAAGCGCCTGCCGGTGATGGCAAAACCCGGCCTTTGCAGCCTATCGGAACATCGGCATTCATGAATGCGTAAGCGCCCAGATACGAAAGGCAAGACCTTCGCAGTCGCTCCCATGATCGACTGGACGGATCGCCATTGCCGTTTTTTCCATCGGCAATTGTCGAAGCGGGCGGTTCTTTACACGGAAATGATCGTTGCCGATGCCGCAATCCATGGCGACCGGCAACGGCTTCTGGGGTTCGATGAATGCGAACATCCCGTTGTGTTGCAGCTTGGTGGCTCCGATCCGGCAAAGCTTGCACAGGCAGCCGCTATCGGCGCCGATTATGGTTATGACGAAATCAACCTGAATGTGGGCTGCCCTTCCGACCGCGTTCAGTCGGGCACGTTCGGGGCGTGCCTTATGAAGATGCCGGAACATGTCGGCGCGCTGGTTGCCGCCATGAAGACAGGTGTTGATCTGCCGGTGACGGTCAAATGCCGCATCGGCGTGGACGACCAAGATCCGGAGGAGGCGCTCGACGGGCTCGCCGAGGCCGTCTGGAAGGCGGGGGCCGACGCCTTGTGGGTTCATGCGCGAAAGGCATGGCTGCAGGGGCTGAGCCCGAAGGAAAATCGCGATATTCCGCCACTCGACTATGACCGGGTTTATCGTCTCAAGCAGAAAAATCCTGATCGCTTTATCGGTATCAATGGCGGCATCAGCACGATTTCAGAGGCGCGCGATCATATGGAGCAGGTGGATGGCGTCATGCTGGGACGAGCAGCGTACCAGACGCCCGCTCTGCTTGGGGACGTCGATGCACTTATGGAAGGGGGCGAGCCTCGCTCCATCGATTATGACGGGCTGATCGGGACCATGGCTGATTATGCGGGCCGCCACATAGCCGAAGGCGGAAGGCTTTCGCATGTCACGCGGCATATGGTCGGTCTTTTCCACGGTTTTGCCGGAGCGCGGCGTTATCGCCAAATTCTATCCAGCGATGCAACGCGAAAGGATGCAGGGCCGGAAGTGCTTCTCGCCGCCTTTGCCGAAGTGGATTTGGCATCCTCGCTGGATGCGGCCTGATTTGCTCTTCAAAGACCTAACGCTCGACTGATTTCGGGCTCTGCGTCGCGCCACTGGTCGAGCATTGTGATGCCATCGGGCAAGGGCGGCATGAGCGCGCGCATCGAGGTGTCCGCCATCAGGTGGAAGAGATGGGCATCGTGCACGGTCTCTCTCGCCGAAACGAGATTGTAGGGCATGTCATCGATGAAGGCGACGGGGCGCGGGTGGTTGCCGCGCAAGGCCTTGATCGCGGGACCTTTGGCCCGCTCGGTCGTCAGAAGCGGATAATCGAGTTCGAAACGATCAAGCAGTTTGCGCCGTGTCGCCCAATGGCGGTGAGGCATGGCCGTAAGAAGCACGACCTCGGCGGCCCTGGCGATATTCGCAATGGTTTCAGCCGCATCTTCGGCCGGTTCCTGCCATTCGTCCTGGACGACAAAGAAGTCGTCCACGAGTTGGTGCACGACTTCCTTTGGCGCACGCTCACCTGTTGCCCGGTCGAACACATTGCCGTTGAGCGCGAAGGAATCGAACCGTAATTCGTAGCCGCGCGACTGCAGGTAACGCGGAAACGGCCGGATGAATTCCAGAATGACGTCGTCCACATCCAGAACCAGAAGCGGAAGATCGCTT
Source organism: Nitratireductor indicus C115 (assembly GCF_000300515.1). Taxonomy (GTDB): domain Bacteria; phylum Pseudomonadota; class Alphaproteobacteria; order Rhizobiales; family Rhizobiaceae; genus Nitratireductor; species Nitratireductor indicus. The sequence goes on along the minus strand of NZ_AMSI01000002.1, from coordinate 210,634 downwards.
GCTGCGAGTTCTGCAATCTGCCTTGCGGTTTCCGGATCGTCGCTCATCGATGCCTCATCGGTTCTACTGCCGGGAATTCACGGCTGTATGTCATAGGCAGCGGTACCGCCCGGAAGAGCCAAGGGTGCCGCTGCAATGGTTGCAGGCGATATGCCGCTTGCTTGCGAAAAGCGCAACAGTGTCGGCTCATGAGCCAGGATGAAGCCGAGAACGCCTGCCAGGAAACCCGGTTCGGCGGCAGCCTGGCGGATTTGCGATGCTTCGATGCCGGTCAGGCTCAGAAAGCGTGGCAAAAGCTCCGGTTCGCCCGCAATGAAGGCCAGTGCGTTGATGGCGATCTGTTCGGCTTCGGCTTTTTGCATGGCTATTCTCCGGGGCGAATGGTGTGGGAGAGGGCTTCAAACGGGGGAGAGGCTGCATCCTCAACAGAAACTGCGCTTGAACCCTTCAATTCAAAGACGATAATTACCGATTCATAAATCAGATTGCGCGAGTATCGCGTCAGAATCTGTGCTTTCGGGGTGTGCCTGGACAGATCAGCGGTGATTTTGTTCGGTCGCGAGGGACAGTGGGACGGGTTTAATGTCGAAGAAGGTCATGATTGTCGAGGACAATGAGCTCAATATGAAGCTCTTCCGCGATCTCATCGAAGCCAGCGGCTATGAAACCGTTCGCACCCGTGACGGGCTTCACGCGCTCGATCTTGCCCGCGAACATCGACCCGACCTGATTCTGATGGATATCCAGTTGCCGGAGGTCTCGGGCCTCGAGGTGACGAAATGGCTGAAACAGGATGACGATCTTCACACGATTCCAGTCATCGCCGTGACGGCCTTTGCAATGAAGGGCGACGAGGAACGCATCCGGCAAGGGGGATGCGAAGCCTATATCTCGAAGCCCATCTCGGTGCCGAATTTCATCGAGACGATCAAATCCTATCTCGGAGACGCCTGATGAGCGGACGGCGTCTCGACGGCCAGAAGGGGCAAGGCCATGACTGCGCGCATTCTCGTCGTTGACGACGTACCGTCGAACGTCAAACTTCTCGAAGCACGGCTTCTGGCGGAATATTTCGAAGTGGCCACGGCCATGGGCGGCGAGGAAGCCCTGGCGATCTGCGCCCGGGGCAATATCGATGTGGTCGTTCTCGACGTGATGATGCCCGACCTTGATGGTTTCGAGGTGTGCCGCCGGCTCAAGGCCGATCCGAAGACGCAACACATTCCCGTGGTTCTTGTCACCGCGCTCGACAAGACGTCCGACCGTATTATGGGACTTGAGGCCGGCGCGGACGATTTCCTGAGCAAGCCTGTGAACGAACTGCAGCTTATTAGCCGCGTGCGCAGCCTGGTGCGCCTGAAAACGCTCAGCGATGAATTGCGGCTGCGGACAGCAGCCTCGGACAACTCCGGTTTTGAACATTTTCTCGGTCGTCGCGCGAGCGAGCGGCTGGAAATGCAGCGCATTCTGCTTATCGATGAAGACAGCCAGTCTTCGGCTCGCATCCGCAACATGCTGGCGGGCAGCTTTGAAATCGAAGTCGAGGATGACCCGCAGGCCGGCTTCTTCCGTGCAGCGGAGGGCGGTTACGAATGCATCATCGTGTCGACGGCGTTTTCGAATTACGATCCATTGCGGCTATGCTCGCAACTGCGTGCGCTCGACCGCACGCGCCTCGTTCCGATCGTCCTGATTGCCGACGCGGACGACGAGGAGCGGGTTTCACGCGCGCTCGAAATGGCGGTGAACGATTATGTGGTGCGCGAGGTCGATCCGCAGGAGCTTATCGTGCGCCTGCGCACCCAATTGCGCCGCAAACGCTATAATGACCTGCTGCGCGCCAGTGTGACCGAAAGCATCGAACTCGCGGTTACGGACCCTCTGACAGGGCTGCACAATCGGCGCTTCCTCGAAAGCCATCTGCAAACCCTGTTTGATCGGGCGGCGACGCGGGGCAAGCCCTTGTCGATCATGATGATGGATATTGATGCCTTCAAGCAGATCAATGATTGCTGGGGTCACGACGGCGGAGACGATGTGCTGCGCGAATTCGCCGACCGGCTTCGCCGCAACATTCGCGGAAACGATCTTATCTGCCGTTATGGTGGCGAGGAATTCGTGATTGTCATGCCGGATACCGACCTTGCAGTGGCTGAACATGTCGCCGAGCGCGTGCGGGCCCATATTGCGGCAGAGCCGTTTGTGGTCAATGGCGGCATCGATGCGATCCCTGTCACGGCCAGCGTCGGTGTTGCCGAGCTCAAAGCGGGACAGGAAAGCGCCGGCGATCTGATGAAGCGTGCCGATCTTGCACTTTACGAAGCCAAGATGGGTGGCCGCAACCGAGTGGTTGCCCAGGCCGCTTGATGGTGTAGCCGCCAACAGCCGGCTCATTGCTTCGTCGAAGCAGAACAGTTCAATGAAATGTGATGAGGCCATCACAAGAAGCTGGCTTGAGTGCAAGCAAGCCTGTTCCATATTTACCTTAATACTAGGCGGGTCGTCCAAATGGTTAAGTAAGTGTTGATTTTCGTCAGCGCTTGCGCGAGTCTCACTGTGGGGACGGGGTAGGGCATGTGCGGGTTTCTTGGCAAACCCGCTTTCACCTCGTCTGAAATTCGAGATACCCCATGATGCTCAGGTCCGCCGCATCTCCTGGGTCCGTGGGGTCGGTCGGTCGGCGCTGGTGAATAGTGGCCTCCTCGTACCGCTGCCAGATTGCCGACCGACCCCCAAATTTCCGATCCCTCAATTCCCATCCATGCTGCAGGCAACAAAAAACGCCGCTCTGAGGCGGCGTTTCGGTAAGCGCGGGGGGAAAGATCCTACTTGATCTTGGTTTCCCGAAACTCGACGTGCTTCTTCGCAACCGGGTCGTATTTGCGCTTGGTCATCTTTTCGGTCATCGTACGGCTGTTCTTCTTCGCGACGTAGAAGAAACCGGTATCGGCCGTCGACTGGAGCTTGATCTTGATGGTCGTGGCCTTGGCCATGTCTGTCGTCCGTTCCTGATGATTTTGGTGGCTGCGCGAGCGAAGGAATCCTTAAGCCTGCGCGAAAAGTCTGGCGGACACATAAAGGGAACCCCCGGAAAGTCAAGCCTGTTCCCTCCTTGAAACCGGATTGCGATGCCTCCCGGCCATGAAAGCTGCAGACATTCTGGGGAGAACGCGCCTTGACCTTCCAGCTACTGGAAGGCCTATATCGTTGGCGTCGCCGATAGATTTGAGTTCCGGAACGGCCTGCGAGGACCGAAAGACATGGAAAACCATAATCAGCACCATCATGATTCCTCTCATGGACAGGCTCAGGGAGAGAAAATCGTGCGAGATCCGGTTTGCGGCATGACTGTCGATCCGAACGCCGACAAACCGACAGTGGATCATGAAGGCAGGCGATATCATTTTTGCAGCGCCTCATGCCGCGACAAGTTTCTGGCCCATCCAGAAAATTACCTGACGGCGAAGGATCCGGTCTGCGGAATGATGGTGGAGCGCGCGACGGCGCGCCACATGCACAAGCATGAGGGCGAGCGATTTTATTTCTGCTCTTCGGGTTGCGCCGACAAGTTCTCTTCCAACCCGCAAGCCTATCTGGATGACAGGCCGAAGCCTGCACCGGTGCCGAAGGGCACCAAATATACGTGTCCGATGCATCCGGAAATCGTTCGGGACGAGCCTGGCGATTGTCCGAAATGCGGCATGGCGCTCGAGCCTATGGGGGTTCCCACGGGAGAGGAAGGGCCAAATCCCGAGCTTGTCGATTTCACACGCCGGTTCTGGGTCAGCACCCTGCTTGCCGTGCCGGTCTTCATCATCGCGATGTCGCCCATGGTGGGACTGCCTGTGCGTGACTGGATTGGCGAGAAACTGGCCGTCTGGATCGAGTTCCTTTTGGCAAGTCCGGTGGTGTTGTGGGCGGCCTGGCCTTTTTTCAAACGCGGCTGGCAATCCATCGTCAACCGCAGCCCCAATATGTGGACGCTGATCGCCATCGGTGTCGGGGCGGCATATCTCTATTCCGTCGCAGCGACGCTTTTCCCAGCGGCTTTTCCTGCCTCCTTCCATACCCATGCGGGTACGGTGCCCGTTTATTTCGAAGCGGCTGCGGTGATCGTCGCGCTCGTTTTCCTGGGGCAGGTTCTCGAGCTCAAGGCGCGCGAACGTACGGGTTCAGCCATTCGGGCGCTGCTTGATCTATCGCCGAAAACGGCCCGGCGTATTGCCTCCGATGGCTCGGAGAAGGACGTTTCGCTGGACGAAGTGCGGGTCGGAGACCGGTTGCGGATTCGTCCGGGCGAATCCGTTCCCGTCGACGGGACGGTCGAGGAAGGGCGCTCATCCGTCGATGAATCGATGATTACCGGCGAACCGGTTCCGGTCGAAAAGGGGAATGGCGATCCGGTGACCGGCGGCACGCTCAATCGCAACGGGACGCTCGTGATGCTGGCGGAGCGCGTGGGAAGCGAGACCATGCTTTCGCGGATCGTGGAGATGGTGGCGAGCGCGCAGCGCTCCCGAGCGCCGATCCAGGGCATGGCTGATCGCGTGTCGGGCTGGTTCGTGCCCGCGGTGGTGCTGGTTGCGATCATAGCGTTCGTGGTCTGGTCCATCTTCGGCCCACAACCGAGCATGGTCTATGCAATCGTTTCGGCAGTTTCCGTGCTGATCATTGCCTGTCCGTGTGCGCTCGGCCTTGCCACGCCCATGTCGATCATGACGGCGACCGGCCGCGGTGCGCAGGCGGGTGTGCTTATCCGCGATGCCGAGGCGCTGGAGCGCTTTGCCGGTGTCGACACGCTGATCGTGGACAAGACCGGCACGCTTACGGAAGGCCGTCCGCGCCTTTCCGATGTGGTTGTCGGCGAGGAGGTGACGCGCGAACGGCTGCTGACGCTTGCGGCAAGCCTTGAACGCGGCTCGGAGCACCCCCTTGCAGAAGCGATTGTCGAGGGGGCGGAGGCCGAGGGACTGACGCTCGCCGATGTCTCGGATTTTGACGCGGTGACGGGCAAGGGGGTCTCGGGCACGGTTTCGGGCACAAGGGTGAAACTTGGCAATGCGGCCATGATGAAGGATGCCGGTATTGATACTTCCGGTTTCGCAAGCGAGGCCGAAGCTCTCCAGAGTGAGGGCAAGACGGCTATGTTCGTGGTGTTCGACGGTGTTTTGTCGGGCATTATGGCAGTCGCGGATCCGGTCAAGGAAAATGCCGCCTCGGCCATCCGCGCCCTGCACGAGAACGGCTTGAAGATCATCATGGCAACGGGCGATAACCGCCGCACCGCTGAGGCCGTTGCCCGCAAGCTTGGTATCGATGCGGTGAGAGCTGATGTTCTGCCTGAAGACAAGAAGGCGCTCGTGGAGGAGTTGCGCGCGAAGGGCGCCAAGGTTGCCATGGCCGGCGATGGTGTGAATGACGCGCCTGCACTTGCTGCCGCCGATGTCGGAATAGCGATGGGGACGGGGGCTGATGTGGCCATGCAAAGCGCCGGCATTACGCTCGTGAAAGGCGATCTCGGCGGGATTGTGCGGGCGCGCAGACTGGCGCACGCCACGCTTTCCAACATCAAGCAGAACCTGTTTCTGGCCTTCGTCTACAACTCGCTCGGCGTTCCCATAGCGGCGGGTATTCTCTATCCGGTTTTCGGTGTTCTCCTGTCGCCGATGATCGCGGCTGCGGCCATGAGTCTGTCTTCAGTGTCGGTGATCGGGAATGCGCTGCGGCTGCGGAGCATCAGGATTTGAGTGGAAAATACCTTGAGGGTACGAAAAGGGCTGCCTGGGTTGCCTCTCTACCTTCACTTGCTCAAGAGGTGGCCCGGGTAGAGGTGCCATCGTCAGTTTGACCGGTCCGTGGCGGATTGCGGCCTGAGCGTGCAGGAGATCGGAAATGCCCGGAATGTTGAACACGGTCTATCCGACACCATGGCCGCTGGCGGCACGGGCTTGAAAGGGGCTGCTGGCGGTCTGCCCTGCGGCGCGGTCGGCGATCACCCTGCCAGGACTGTTGGCGACCAAGAGCGCGTCAGGAATGATCTCGCTATCAGGTGAGATCATTCCTGACGCGATGCTAATTCGAGAATAACCCCAATAATGCCTAGGCTTGGTCCAGCATCCACTTCAGACGATGCATTTTTGGTCAGGGTTCGAACGAGCTCATCCTTTAGAATTTTTGAGGGTGAAATTTTTCTTATTTTTAAATAATTAAAATACATTCTAAGATTATCATTATTTTACTATAGTGTAATTTAATATTAATATAAAGAGTATTTTTTATTTTATTTTGTTATGAGGATCCAATGAGATTTTTTGCATCCTTTTTTAAGGCTGACACCTATTGCGCGAGCTTCTGTTCGCTCGAGACCTGGAAAGGCACTTCGTCCGCATATTTAACGGCCTGCAGAGCTGCTTGTTGGGCGCAATTTGCGTTTCCCCCCCGAGTCTCTGGTCAGTCGCGGAGGGGCAAACCTTCCAGGCAAAAATTCATGTCCTTCGAGCGCGTGGCGACTTCGGAAGTTGCGCGCGTCTTCGCCGTGGCGCTGGCTTCTTTTCTTGTCTTCTTGATGATTTTGTTTGGGCAGACACAAGAGGTTCGAGCGCAATATGTAGCGCCAACCTCACCGTGTACGTTCGGCCCAAATGTTACTCCGCCAGGCTGGCAAATCGTGAAGAATACCCCGGATTGCTCTACCCTGGAAAGGTGGGGATGGGGTTCCTACCCATTTGTGGATGGTCCGTTACCTCCCCTTCCAACAGGCGATCCCACATTTACAAGCATGTATGGAGCCTCTCCCACAGATTATGAAGCTATCAAGACGACGATTACAGGTCTCACACCCGGAAGAACCTATAATATCCCTTTCTACTCGATTTCGAGAGGTGGGGCAGGCTCCTATTTTTCTAGAGCGTGTGCTGGATTGACTATGAATATTGACAGTCGACCGGAAGAGAATATACGCATTACAAGTGACAGTTGGAACCACAAGGTTTTTACATTTACGGCGACAGCGTCGGCTCATGATCTTACGGTAAAAGCCTGGTGGGAATCCGGTTCTGCTTGTCTGTCGAATTTTGCGCTGGGCGTGTCTTTGATTCAGGTGGTCAAAACGGCTTCCCTGGGCGGGAATAAAGCCGGAGACACCGCCACCTTCACCATGACGGTGCAGAATAGCGGCACAGAAACGCTGACCGACGTCTCGATCAGCGAAGATTTTCTTGAGCGTTCGGATGGGACAGCCCTCTCGCTCACATCGGGGCCGACATTCGTTTCCAATAGCGGTGCTTCACCCCAGGGCACGTTGGTGCCGGACGAAACGGCGACATTCACGGCCACATATAATCTGACCCAAGCCGATGTGGATGCAGGCGGCATCAGCAATCAGGCTGTCGGCGTGGGAACCTCGCCCACCGTTGGAGAGGTGAGCGCCTATTCCCGTGCAAGTGCAGGTGCCCAGGATGCACCGACCGTTGTTACCATTCCGCGCGATCCCAAGATTTCGCTGTCGAAGCGTGGTGTTGTGGCGGATACGAACAGCAATGGCATCACGGATGCCGGGGACACGATAAACTATACGTTTACCATCACGAACACGGGCAATGTGGCGCTGTCGAACATCACGGTGACGGATCCCGGCGCCACCCTTGTGGGCAATCCGATAGCGAGCCTTGCGCCGGATGCCAGCGATGCGACGACAATCTCGGGCAGCCGTGTGTTGACGCAGGCCGATATCGATGCGGGAGAGGTTCAGAACACCGCTTCGGTGTCGGGGACGAGTCCTGGGGGGGTAATCGTTTCGGACGGCGCGAATGACACGCTGACGATTGAAGCGGTGCATCGGCTTCATCTCGAGAAGAATGGCGTCCACATCGACGCGAACGGCAACGATGCGTTCGATCCTGGGGAGACCATCGAATATACCTTCACGCTGACCAATATGGGTAACGTGGCGATCAGCAATATCGTGCTGACGGATCCGACCGCCACGGTCGTCACGGGGCAGATCGCCAGCCTTGCCCCCGGCGCTACCGACACCAGCAGCCTGACGGCGACCTATCCGCTGACCCAGGAGGATGTGAATGCGGGCAAGGTGGAGAACACCGCGCAGGTGAACGGGAAGGGGCCGACCGGCGTCGATGTCAGCGATGATGCGACGACGATGGTGACCGGCAACGGCATTGAGAAGATCAGCCTCCAGAAGTCGGGGGACCTTGTCGACGCGAATGGCAATGGCGTTGCGGATGCGGGCGAGACGATCTCTTATTCGTTCGTGGTGACGAACACGGGCAATGTGACGCTGTCGAACATCACGGTCAGCGACCCGTTTGCGCCGGTTTCGGGCGGGCCGCTTGCCACGCTTGCGCCAAACGATAGCGACAGTTCGACCTTCAGCGCCTCCTATCCGCTGACCCAGGCGGATATCGATGCGGGCCGACTCGAGAACACGGCAACAGCGCTTGCGCGCTCGCCTGCGGGCAACGACATTCACGACGAAGGCGAGACCACGATCATGCTTCCGGCCAGCGAGAAAGTCTCGCTGACCAAGACTGCCACCTACAGGGATACGAATGGCAATGGCGTTGCCGATATAGGCGATCATATCGACTACGCGTTCACCGTTGAGAATGCGTGGTGACGAACACGGGCAATGTGACCTTGTCGAACCTCACGGTCAGCGATCCGCTCGTTTCGGTTTCGGGCGGGCCGCTTGCCACGCTCGCGCCGGGCGCCAGCGACAGTTCGACCTTCAGCGCCTCCTATCCCTTGACCCAGGCGGATATCGATGCCGGCGTGGTGCTGAACGAGGCGAGCGTGTCGGGGAGCGGGCCGGATGGAACGTCGCTCAGCGCCTCCTCCGGCGATGTGTCGGTGACCATCGAACGCAAGCCGGAGGCGGAGTTCATCAAGAGCGCCATGCTGAACGACGCGAACGGCAATGGCCTGGCCGATGCCGGAGAAACGATCAGCTACAGCTTTACGGCACGGAACACGGGCAATGTGACGCTGACGGACCTCACGGTCAGCGATGCCAAGGTCACGGTTTCGGGCGGGCCGCTTGCCAGCCTCGAACCGGGCAACAGCGACAGCACCACTTTCACCGCGGTCTACAGCATCACGCAGGCGGATGTGGATGCGGGCAAGGTCGAGAACACGGCGCTCCTGAAGGCAAAGGGGCCCGGCGGCGAGGATCTGGAATGGCCCTCGCGGCCTCCCGAGGGCACGGGGCCGACCATTGTCGAATTCGAACGCAAGGCGGATATCGTTCTGGAACTGACGGCGGTTCTCGTGGACGGCAACGGCAATGGCATTGCGGATGCCGGCGAGAGCGTCAGCTACCGTTTCATCGTCAGGAATGTGGGCAATGCCACGCTGAGCGATGTTTCGATCGCCTCGCTCTCGGTGCTGGAGGATGGCGGCGCCTCAGGCGCGCGCACGGTCACGGTCTCGGGCGGCCCGCTCGCTTCGCTTGCGCCGGGGGGCGAGGATACAGGTACGTTCACGGCAAGCTATGTCCTGACCCAGGCCGACATCGATGCGGGGGGGATCGCCGGGACGGCGAGGGCGGTGGGCAAAGGGTCCGGCGGCGAGGAAGTCTCCGTCCTGTCGGACGATCCGAGCGATACGAGCAATGAGGACAGTGACGGCGACGGAAAGCCTGATGACCCGACGCGGACGCCACTCGAGCAGAAGGCGCTTCTGGGGATCGAGAAGTCCGGGGCGTTCCAGTGGTCCCCCAACGAGGTTCTGGAGGCGGGGGACACGATCCTCTATACCTTCGAGATCGTGAACGAAGGCAATGTCTCGCTGAGCGGCGTGGTGCCCGAGGATGACGGGCCGAACTTCGGCGGGAAAGCGGCGACGGGCCGTCTCTCGGCCTATATGCCGGCTGAGGCGAGCCTTGCCCCTGGGGAGCGCCAGACCTTCACTGCGACCTATGTCTTGAGCGATGCGGACATCGCCAATGCCAGGAATATCGAGGATGCGGTGAAGAACACGGCGCGCGCGCAAGGTCAGGGACCGAAGGGCGCGGCGGGCTCGTCCGAGGCGTCGGCGGTGCTGAACCTGCCGGGCTTCGTCATCTCCAAGATGACGCCGCTGTCGGAGGTGCGGCGTGGCGGGCGGGTACCCTATGTGATCCGGGTCCGCTCGCTGGGTATTCCGGAAGAGACGAAGGTCACGGTGCTCGACCAGATTCCACAGGGCTTCAGCTTTGTTCCCGGCAGCGCGACGCTGCGCGGAGCGCCGGTGACGGCAAGGATCGACGGTCGGCGGCTTGCGTTCGAGAACGTGTCGCTTCAGCCCGAGGAGGCTGTCGAGATCGGGCTCGTTCTGACGGTAACGGCCAGTGCCAAGCCTGGCGAATATATCAACCGGGCCTGGCTGGAGAACGATGCGGGAACCGTGCTCTCGTCTGTTGCCACCGCTATGGTCGAGGTCGTGATCGAGGCGGTGTTCGACTGTGGCGACATTCTTGGCAAGGTGTTCGACGACAGGAACCGCAATGGCTATCAGGATGCGGGCGAGCCTGGCCTGGCAGGCGTGCGGGTGGCGGCTGTGAAAGGCCTGCTGGTGACCTCGGACCAGCATGGGCGCTTCCATGTGGCCTGTGCTGAGCTTCCCGACCAGCGGATCGGCACGAACTACATCCTCAAGCTCGATCCACGGTCGCTGCCTTCGGGGTATCGCATCACGACGGAGAACCCGCGGGTTGTTCGCCTGACGGCGGGCAAGGTGTCGGAGTTCTCGTTCGGCGCCTCGATCGGGCGTGTGGTGCGGCTGGACCTGACGGACGACGCGTTCGAACGCGGCATGGTTGAACTTCGGCCGGAATGGCTTTCCGGCCTGAACCAGCTCATCGCGGTGCTCGACCAGGAGCCATCGGTCCTGCGGCTGAGCTATTACGGCGCCGATGGCCGCAGCCGGCTCGCCGCGCGCAGGCTGAGGACCGTAAGCAAGGCGATCTCGGAAGAGTGGCTGAGCATTGGTGGCCGCTACAGGCTCGACATCGAGACCAGGTCCGAGACCGGAAGCCCAGCGAGAGCAGGCAAGACGCCGGGCTACAAGTGATCGCGTCCGGAGAAAAGCAGCCGGCAGGTTTGTGCCGGCTGCTAACGGTAATAATACATGCCGATAACTGACGGTGTGGGACTGCCATTGTACTGTTTCGCCTGCGCGGGACATCTGTTCTTCCACATTCAGTACCAGCACTCTGCCCGATAAGGGTCTTAACCACCGCCTGATATGCGATGGGATTCACAACATGCCTATTGGGGTAGACACTCGAAATGCAATCAATGCAGTGAGGAGCGCCTGATGGAAAATGAGACAGCCCCGCATGATGATACCATTTCCGGTCGCGCTGATGATCCTTGCGTCAGGCGGAACGGCTGAAGCGCAGGTTCAGAGAAAAGCTTTCTCAACCTTGGTTTCGATCCGCTGTCTTTCTCGTGTGCTCTGATCCGCGCAAACTGGATCGCTTTTGGTTAGATTTTTCCGCTTAGGTTTCTCTGGCTGGAATGGAACGGAGAGCGATAAGGCATCGAAGTTTTCGGACGCGCAGAAGGCGTTCATTCTGAAGCAGGGCGATGACGGCGTGTCCGTGGCAGAGATCTGCCGCAAGGCCGGGATCAGCCAGGCGACCTATTTCAACTGGAAGAGGAAGTATGCTGGACTGTTGCCAGATGAGATGCGTCGGCTGAAGAAGACCGTCGCTGACCTGACGGTTGATCGCGAGATGCTGCAGGACGTCATTCGCCGAAAGCTCTGAGGCCTGCCCGGAAGCGCAAGCTGGTCGACGGGATGCTGGTGGACTGGGGGATATCGATCAGACGGGCCTGCAAGGCATTGAAGTTCGATACCTTCCACCTACCACTACAAGTCCTGTCGCACCGGTCAGGCCTCGCTCGAACGAAGGATCAAGGAGATTTGCGAGACGCAGGTTCGCTACGGCTACCGGCGTGTCCACGTGCTGTTGCGTCGTGAGGGATGGACGATCAACATGAAGAAGACCCGTAGGATTTACAGTGAGTTGGGACTACAGCTCAGGAACAAGTACCCCAAGCGACGGGTCAAGGCCAAGCTCAGGGAGGATCGCCAGGAGGTCATCGGACCGAACGATGTGTGGGCCATGGATTTTGTCCATGACCAGCTCGCGACCAGCAAGAAGCTCCGTGTCCTGACCATTGTCGACACGCATTCCCGCTATTGCCCAGCGGTCGATCCGCGCTTCTCCTATCGCGGCGAGAATGTCGTCCAGACGCTCGAGCGAGTATGTGGCCGTATCGGCTATCCCAAGACGATCAAGGTCGATAATGGCAGCGAGTTCATCTCCCGGGACCTCGATCTGTGGGCCTATGCGAACGACGTCACCTCGACTTCTCACGGCCGGGCAAGCCTACGGACAACGGCTTCATCGAAGTCTTCAACAGCAAGCTGCGGGCCGAGTGTTTGAACGCACACTGGTTCCTGAGTCTTGCGGATGCCCGCGAAAAGTTGGAGGATTGGCGTAGATACTACAACGAGGTTCGGCCTCACTCGGCGATCGGATACAACGTCCCGATCGCATTACAAAATCCCGGTGGCGAAGCCACCCCGTCACCGTGAAGAAAGCCGGGAAACTCCAGCCTTCAGAGCTCCAAAGTTCGGGATCAGAGCACTAGGAACGGGCCAGTGCCGGCGGTTGCTATCGCCTCGATATCGAGGCGAGGGTCGAAACCAGTGTTCAAACAAGAAGCAGATAGAAACCAGCCTGTGGGTGCGTTTCTTCCAGAGTTTGGGAGCTGGCCTTTCGTGTCACTCCCAACAGTAACAATACCTCCCGGAAACTGGCGGAGAGGGCTTTATCTATCCCAGTGTTTGCTGATGTGTCGTCGCTTCTGCGGGGGCAATTAGAATCGATTACTCGAACGAGGATATTATGCTCTACCTGCCTCAGATATTACCATCGAATTCAGAAACTCATCGTTGCAAATTGTTGGCAGGTACGCGTGATCTGGAGTCTGTTTCAACTTCTCTCAGGGAAGTGGGTCCTTTCCGGCGGTACGTGACCTCAATGTTGGTGCTGATGGTATGCGGCATTGCTGCGGCAATGATTGAGACGGGGCCAGCGTTCGCACAGCAGGGAATTGGAATTCAAGGTGAAGCCATCAGCGGTTTGATCGGCATCGATAAAAACGGAACGGGTTCCACAGCATGCCCCGCCGGCCAGTTCCTCGTCGGCGTTACCCATTCGGACATCGTCAGCGGAACCACGACCGCGATTGGCATGACCGGTAGAGTCGATCTATCATGCGCGTCTATTACCACAGATGGCACGGCGGTAACGCTGGGCGTACCATCCGCTGTCAGTGGCCGCGCATATGCAAATTCAGGCACCCCGCAAACCGCGACATGCCCGGCTGGCGAAATCGCCTTCTATTTTTATGGACGGGATCGGATATCTAATGCGGGCGGTGACCGCTGGGCGAGCCAGGTGGGCATCGCATGTCGTCCCGTCATGCTTGCAGCCGGAGACTGGATTCAACTCGATTCGTCAGTGCCGGTGGTTCGACGTGACGCCGGCAATGTTGAAAACAATGGCACGCACACCTCCCGCGGCCCCTTCTGCGGCTCACAGGACGTCACCTATGGCTATGCCATCCAGCTGGGCGGCGTGGGGTATGACGGCATCAAGGCCCGATGCGCTAATTTCTCCCAGGCGCGCCATTCCGCCCATTTGACCTTCGACAATTTCGCTTGGGACCAATCGATCGGTGGCACAGGCTGGCTCGTGGATCTGACCCGAAACAGCACGGCCATGACCGAGGGCGTCGGAAAATTGCCTTATGCGAGCGTTTCCGCCAACGATGCTGCCGAATTTCAGGAAATGTATGAACTCTATGTCCACAATGGTGCTGACTACGGTGCCACTGCAGGGCAGCGCCCAAGCGGAATTGACACGAACACCTATGTGGAACTGGGGTCCTGCGCGCAGGGCCAGACATTGGCACTACGTCAGGACAACACCTGTACGTTGACGGTTGCCGGCCGGCCGGATATCGCCGTGACCATGACGCCGCCGGCGACTTTCACGGGCTATGCCGAGCCGCAGACTCTCACCATGACGGCGACGAATTACGGACCTGGAGCAACCGGAAGTGACGGTTATACCCTGGTCGCCACGCTTCCCGCGGGTTGGTCGGTCGACGGCACATTGCCGGCCGATTGCGCGGTGAGCGGACAGCTCGTCACCTGCGCGCTCGATCCGTCACCGCTTGCCGCTGCGGCAAGTCCCGGCGCTTCCGGTGGCACGAAAAGCTTCGACATTCCGGTGGCCGTGGATTATCCGACCGCGGGCGGAACGCACGATTTCAGCGTGGCTTTGGGACGCTCCGTTCCCGATGGAGACGGCAATCCTGCCAATGTCGACTATGACACCTCGAACGACAGCGTCACAAGCAGTTTTGATTTTCAGCCTACTCCGGCAGCGGTGGCTGAGCCGAACAAGACGGTAACGGATGCCAATGGCAATGGAATTGCCGAGCCCGGCGAACAGCTGACCTACACGATTACCTTGACGAATAATGGAAGTACCGATGCTACGAATTACGGTGTAACCGATAATCTCGATCCGAACACCACCCATCAGAGTTCCGACAATGGCGGAAGCCATGCGGGGGGATCGCCCGGTGGCACCGTCACCTGGTCGAACTTGACAGTTCCAGCGCAGGTCGGATCGACGCCGGGTACCCTCGTGCTGACGACGATTGTCACGGTCGTCGATCCACTGCCTCCCGGAGCCAGGATTTCGAACGGGGCCTATCAGACGGGTACGACACCGCCGGATTGTTCAGCGAACCCGCCGCCATCGAGCTGCGCCGTTCTGGCGATAGCCGCAAGTCTCCAACTTCAGAAAACCGCAACGCTGAACGACGCCAACGGTAACGGACAGCCAGATGTGGGCGAAAGCATCGACTACGCCTTCACCGTCGCCAATACCGGCGGCCTCAACATCGACAACATCACCCTGACCGATCCAAATGTTCCGATTTCCGGCGGAGCGATTTCGCTTGCTCCGGGGGACAGCAATTCGAGTGCTTTCTCTGCCGTACATGTTCTGGCTGCCGAGGATATCGATGCCGGGCGATTTGAGAACCAGGCCAGCGCGCAAGGCACGGCTTCAGACGGTACGGCTGTGACGGATTTGTCCGACGACCCATCCGACTCGACCGATGTCGATGCGAACGGCGATGGAGAACCCGATGACGTCACCGTCGTGACGCTCGTGCGCAATCCCTCCTATGACTTCATCAAGGAAGGGGTTCTTGATGATGCCAATGGCAATGGGCAGGCGGATGCCGGGGAGGTGATCAATTATACGTTCACGGTCGAGAATACCGGCAACGTGACGCTGACCGATGTGACGGTGACGGATTCCAAGGCGACCGTATCGGGCAGCCCCATCCCGACATTGGCCGCGGGCGCGGTAGACGACACCTCGGTGACGGGCACCTATGTGGTCACCGAGGCGGACCTGGCCTCGGGCAGCGTGGACAATGTCGCCTCGGCGACGGCGAAGGATCCGCAGGGCAACGACATCTCGAAGCAGTCGCGTCCGAGGGATGGCGCGGAAGGCGATTCGACGAGCCTGGAGACCCCGATGGATGCCAGCTATGACTTCGTCAAGGAAGCAGCGCATGACGATGCTAATGGCAACGGGCTGATCGATGCCGGCGAGGTCATGAACTATACGTTCACGGTCACGAACACGGGCAATGTGTCCCTGACCGATGTGGTGGTCACGGATTCGCGGGCGACAGTCTCGGGCAGCCCGCTCGCCGGACCGTTGGCGCCCGGAGCCGTCGATACCACGAGCGTGACCGGCACTTACACGGTCACCCAGGCCGATATCGATGCGGGCGATCTCGACAATGTCGCCTCGGCGACGGCCAAGGACCCGAATGGCGATGATGTTTCCAGACAATCGCGTCCGCCGGACGGCACGGAAGGCGATCCGACCAGGCCACCTGGTGGGGTGCAGAAGGTGTCCGACTACGATTTCGTCAAGGATGCCGCGCATGATGATGCCAACGGCAATGGGTTGATGGATGCGGGCGAGATCATCAACTACACCTTCACCGTTACGAACACCGGCAACACCACACTGACGGATGTGACAGTGACGGATGACCGGGCGACGGTCTCCGGCAGCCCGATCCCGACGCTTGCGCCGGGGACGGTGGACAACACATCGGTGACGGGCGTCTACACGATCACGCAGGCCGACATCGATGCCGGCAAGATCGAGAATGTGGCCTCGGCCACAGCCAAGGATCCAGATGGCAACGATGTCTCGAAGCAGTCCGCTCCTCCGGGCGGCAATCCTGGCGACCCTTCCGGATTTCCCGAAGTTGAAACGGTCTCCGATTACGACTTCGTCAAGGAAGCGACGCATGACGATGCCAATGGCAATGGCCGCGTCGACGTGAATGAGACGATCAACTACGTCTTCACGGTGGAGAACACTGGTAATACGACATTGACGGATGTGGTGGTGACGGATTCGAAAGCCACTGTCTCCGGCAGCCCGATCCCGACGCTTGCGCCGGGGGCAGTGGATGCCACATCGGTAACGGGCGTCTATACGGTGACGCAGGCTGATATCGACAGCGGCAATGTGGAGAACACAGCGACTGCGACTGCGAAGGATCCGAAGGGTAACGACATCACGCAGACCTCGCGTCCGCCGGGCGGCAATCCCGGTGAATCGACGGACTTCCCGGTCGAGGGCAAGGGTGAGTTCGACCTCGTCAAGGATGTAACGCTGAACGATGCGAACGGAAATGGGTTTGCGGATGCGGGGGAGACGTTGTCCTATGCGTTCACGGTTACGAACACGGGCAATGTGAGCCTGACGGACATCGTTGTGACGGATTCGAAGGCGACGGTTTCGGGGAGCCCGATCGCCGGCCCGCTTGCACCGGGGGATAGCGATACGAGCGCAACCGGTAGCTACACGATCCAGCAGGCCGATGTGGACAGCGGCTCGTTCGAGAACACGGCGAGCGCTGTAGCAAAGGACCCCAAGGGCGAGGATGTGACGGCCGTTTCGCGTCCGCCGGACGGGGCGCCCGGCGATACGACGGTCATTACCTTCGAGGCCAATCCTTCGGTTAAGCTCGAACTGGTGGATACGCTTGTCGACTTGGATGGCGATGGGTTCCCGGAACCGGGCGAGACCGTTACCTACGCATTCCGCATCATCAATACGGGCAATGTGACGCTGTCAGGCTTGTCGATTGCGAGCCTGGATGTAAGCTCCGTGGATATCGTGGTGCCGGCCGATATCACTCCATTGGCTGCCGTTCCTGTTTCAGGGGGGCCTATTTCCAGCCTTTTGCCCGGTGCCGAAGACACGGGAACGTTCACGGCGAGCCACCCGCTGACGGCGGCCGACATCGAGGACGGGCGTATCGACGCGACGGCCCTTGTTACGGGGAGCGCGCCGAACGGGGACCCGGTGAGCGACATCTCCAACGACCCTGACAGCAGCGGGACTGTGGGAGGCGAAGGGCAGTCCGACAACCCGACGGTGACGCTTCTGCCGCAGAAGCTGTCTCTGGCTCTTGAGAAGAGCGGGGCCTACCAGGGGGCTCCCGGCCGCTTCGCGGAGGCCGGGGACACGATCCTCTATACCTTCACCGTGACGAATGACGGCAATGTGCCGGCGAGCGATGTGAAACCGGCGGATCCGGGCCCGACCTTCAACGGCAAACCGGCCACCGGTGCATTGTCGGCCTTCTCGCCGGCCAGCGCCAATCTCGATCCCGGCCAGAGCCAGGACTTCACGGCCAGCTATACGCTGAGCGATGCGGATGTGGCCAATGCACAGAATGTGGAGGATGGGATCGTCAACAAGGCGACAGCGGAAGGGACGGGCCTGAAGGGCCGCAAGGCCCAGGCACCCGAGGCGATGGCCATTGTGAACCTGCCCGGCTTCGCGATCACCAAGATGACGCCCTTGTCGGAAGTGCGGCGCGGCGGGCGGGTGCCGTACACGATCCGGGTGAAGCCGCTGGGGCTTTCCGGCTCGATGGTGACGAACATCGTGGACCAGACGCCGGTGGGGTTTGCCTATGTGTCGGGGACGGCAACGCTTGACGGCAATCCCGCGACACCGAAGGTGGAGGGCCGGCGTCTGGTGTTCGAGAATGTGACCCTGCAGAACGAACAGGCGGTGGAGATCGGCCTTACGCTGGCGGTGACGGCAGCGGCCAAGCCGGACGAATATGTGAACCGGGCGTGGGTGGAGGATCTGACGGGCAATGTGATCTCGTTCATTGCAAGAGCAGTGGTGGAGGTGGTTGTCGAGGCGGTGTTCGACTGCGGCGACATCCTGGGCAAGGTGTTCGACGACAAGAACCGCAACGGCTACCAGGATGCGGGCGAGCCGGGACTTCCCGGCGTGCGGGTTGCGACGGTGAAGGGCCTGCTCGTGACCTCCGACCAGCATGGGCGCTTCCATGTGGCCTGTGCTGAGCTTCCCGACCAGCGGATCGGCACGAACTACATCCTGAAGCTCGATCCGCGGTCTCTTCCTTCCGGGTATCGCATAACGACGGAGAACCCGCGGGTTGTTCGCCTGACGGCGGGCAAGGCGTCGGAGTTCTCGTTCGGCGCCTCGATCGGGCGTGTGGTGCGGCTGGACCTGACGGACGAGGCGTTCGATCGCGGCATGATCGAGCTCAGGCCGGAATGGCGGGAGCGTGTGAGCCGGCTCATCACGGTGCTCGACCAGGAGCCATCGGTTCTGCGGCTGAGCTATTACGGTGCCGACAGCCGCAGCAAGCTCGTGGCCCGCAGGCTGAAGGCCGTGCGCAAGCTCATAGCCGACGAATGGCGCAACGTCGGCGGTCGCTATCGCCTGGAAATTGAGACGAGGGCAGAGACAGGGGCACCCGCAAGTACGCTGTCGGGACCGGTCTATAAATAACGCCTCGTGAATGTGCATGTGCAAATGCCCCGATCCACCGGATCGGGGCATTTTGCGTTTCAGTCGCGCAGGATGAGGCGGTCGCCGCGCAGGTCGAAACCGGAAAGCGTGTCGATGAAGCTCATGCCCAGAAGGCTGCGTCCGAGCTGGCCGGGCTGGGCGATATAGACGGTCAAATCTCGCCGGACGATGGCGCCAATCTCCAGCGTGTCTATGCGGGCGCGGGCAACCAGCGCGTTTCCGTTGGCGGTGGAAACCGGAATGTGAAAGGCAAGTCCGTCCGTTTTAACGCCAATCGCTTCTGTGTCGCTGAAGGTAAGAACGATGCCGCTCGCGCCGGTGTCGACCAGCATGCGCACGGGTTTTCCGTCGATTTGCGCCCTGACTTCGAAGTGGCCGCCTGGAGCACGTTCGAGGAGGACATGTGCCGAGCCGTTTTCGCTGCCAAGCGAGATGGGGCTTCCAGGGACGAGGCCAGCTGATACCCGGTGGGCGACGTCCTGCAGTTCGTAACGGTACTGATAGACCGCAACCAGCGCCAGAAGCAGAAAACTCCAGAAGGCAATCGAACGGGCTGCTTCGCGAAGCCGGATGCCGCCGCCGAAGACACCGAGAAGCAGAACGCCACCCCAAAGGGAGAGATAAAGCGCTCCGGCAAAAACATTGTTCTCGATCCCCAGAATGGAGCCGGCATCATTGTTCGCGATGAGCAGGATGAGACCCGCGCCGAGAATTGCCATCAATATCCAGAAAAGCCGCATGATCACTCGCGCCTTGTCGCTGGACGTCGCGGGTGATCCCCATGCCCGGCATTGCCGAGCCGTTGAAGCCTTGCGGGGAGCTTTTCCATGACGGCATCCCGTTCGGAAGGCGCCATGGCGACCCATCCGGCAATCTCGGCGCCGGTTCGTCCGCAGCCGACGCAGAAGCTCGTCACGGGATCGAGCGAACAGACCAGAATGCAAGGGGATCGGATTTCTGCCATCCACTTTCACATGGGACATTCGGAGGGCGTGCGCAAGGCTGAGGCGTTGATCGCTGCACATGAAAACAGTGCGTTGCGCCGGGCATGCGCGTCACGGTGGCCATTGCATGAGGCGGCGGGGGCGGTTATGCCGTCGCAGGATTTCAATCGGATGGACTTTCATGAGCGTTTCCGGAATGCCCTTTGACGATGTGCGCGACCTGTTACGGGAACTGAAAGCTCCCGACCGTACTGACAGCGTTCGCATGGCCGAAGCCTTTGCGCGTGCAGGTTACGGCGGAAACGGTCTTGGGCGCATGAAGGATCTGGCGCTGTGGCTCGCTGCAACACGCGGGCGCGTGCCGCCGATGGTCGGCAAGGCGGGTATCGCCCTTTACGCCTCGACGCATGGGTTCTATTTACCCGGTGCCGACCCGCTGGCCGCCCAGAGAGCGCGGGTGGATAGTGTTGCCGCGGGAGCTGCGGCGGTGTCGCATCTTTGCGTCGCGAACGATCTTGCTCTCAACGTGTTCGACCTGGCGCTGGACCTGCCTTCGGGCGATATCACCGTAGAGGATGCGCTCGATGAGCGCGCCTGCGCGGCTACCATCGCCTTCGGCATGGAAGCGACTGCTGAACGCGGGGATCTTCTGTGTGTCGGAGCGGTCGGTGAACAGAGCAAGGTTGCCGCCCTTGCGGTTCTGTGCGCCCTGCATGGTGAAAAGGCAGAAGCGCTCGGCTCGGACGCTGCCAAGATCGTGCAGGCGGCGCTGCAGAGCCATGACGGCCATCTCGATGATCCACTCGAAGTTCTGCGGCGGCTTGGCGGTCGCGATATCGCTGCACTTACCGGGGCCATACTGGCGGCTCGGGCGCAGCAGATTCCTGTCGTCCTTGAGGGCCTTGCAGCGCTCGCTGCTGCTGCCGTTCTGCACAAGATGTCGGCGGGGTCCATCACGCATTGTATGCTGGCGGGAGCCGGAAGCTCGGCGGAAGCGCAGGCCGCGTCGCGCCTGGGGCTTGCATCGGTCATCGATCTCGGAATCGCCGAAGGCGAGGGATGCGCTTCTGCGATGGCTGCCGGGGTGCTGAAATCCGCGGCAATTCTTGCCGGTGGCGCTGCTGAGATCGCCCGGCGCGTGAGCTAGCATATCTTACTGCCGTGCGTCCTTTTGGTCGCACGGCTCTCCATCTTCTTGCTTGCTGCATTGAAACGCGTGCGGCAACTTTTCCAGAAAGTCAGATTCTGCCTGCCGCAGCGCTTTTGCGCTCCTGCGGGATTGCCGGCAGTTCTTCCATCACGCGGCTGCGCGGGAAGGCGACTATAGCCTCCGTGCCGGCGCGCAGCTTCGATTTCAGTTCGAAGACGCCGCCATGGAGGTCTGTCAGGCCCTGGACGATGGGCAGACCCAGTCCCGTGCCCTGTTCGGCGCTTTTGATGGCGATGGCACCCTGACCAAACGCGGCCAGAACAACAGGCAGTTCATCCTCGGCTATCCCGGGACCATTGTCCTTGATGGCGACATATTGCCCGCCGCCCGCGGTCCAACCGACGCGAATGCTTATTTCACCGCCACTCGGTGTGAATTTTACCGCATTTGACAACAGATTGAGGGCGATCTGGCGAATGGCACGTTCGTCGGCGAAAAGCCGCAGAAGCGTCGGTTCCACCTGCAGGCTGAGGCGGATGTTCTTTGCTTGCGTCTTGAGTTCGATCAGACGACAGCTTTCCTCGATCACATCGCCCAGCATCAAGGGTTCTTCGTTGAGCTGATATCTGCCGGCTTCGATGCGCGACAGGTCGAGGATTTCGTTGATCAGTTCCAGAAGATGCTTGCCGGAGGCGTGAATGTCCTTGGCATAGTCACGGTAGGTCGGGTTTGCGAGAGGTCCGAGAACCTCGCCGGCCATCACCTCGGAAAATCCTAGAATGGCGTTGAGTGGGGTGCGCAATTCATGGCTCATGGAGGCCAGGAAACGGGATTTGGCAAGATTTGCTTCCTCGGCGCGCCGGCGCGCCTCGTCAGAGAGGGCCTTGGCCGTTTCGAGTTCGCCGATAAGGCCGTCCTTCTCGCGCTCGAAGGCCAGAAGTGTCAGTGCCGAACGGGCGCGCTGTTGCGCCACATAGGCGAAGAAGGGCAGCGAGATCGACACAAGGATCGCCATAGCGATCTGGGCGGGATCGTGCTGGCTGGCGGCGCGGAATGCGAAGATGCAGACCGGCAGCGCAAATGCGGCCACGAGGGCGCCGCCAAGCGAAGCGCTGATCATGGCTGTGCCGGCGAGTACGGCGAGAAGCACCACAGCCTGGAACACGGGCAACTGGGTCGCACCGCATTCGGTGCATCCCAGAAAGGCGAAATAGGCCCATCCGAGCCCGCTGACAAAATGCGCCAGGAAGAAGCCGCGCCGGGTGCGTTCTGCCTCGATTTCATTGCGGGAGAGGCGGTCCGTCCGGCGCGCCATCAGGTAGAGCGGCGCGTAAAGAAGTGTTGTTGCGAGTGCCCAGCCGGGCGCTTCGGCACCGGCGCCAATGGCAAATCCCGCGAGGCAAAGCACGATGACGAGAAGTGGGAGAGCGACCGCATTTTTCAGCACGGAGCGCGCATGCAACTGCAGCATGTCGCGATTGAAATCGGGAGTGCCCGCCTTTTCGGACAGGCGGTCGCGTGTGAGGCGCACTGTCCGGTCCACATTGCTGTTGCGATGCGGCCGGGTGCGGTCCACAATAAATTTGTCGGCCGTTCTTGAAGGTTCCGGCGTCATCGCCCCAAATCACGTTCACGCTGTTCGCCGCCACGCTATCGCGGAATGATTAAGAGACCCTTCTGTTGACGAAACGCCGCCGCCGTTATCCGCGCAAGCGCAGCCCATGGTGGCGTCTTTCGGATGTGCTGACCACCGTGATCCTGATCGGCGTGCTTGTGCTGGCGGTGGACAGGTTTCAACGTCAGGCAGAAGTCAGCCTTTCGGGCGCGGTCACGGTCAATGATGGCGACACGCTTACTCTTTCGGGCGAGCGCATCCGTTTGAAGGGGCTTGATGCGCCGGAATACTCGCAGACATGCAGCAGGAACGGCGTGGCCTATTCCTGCGGCCGTGAGGCACGTTCTATGCTGCAGAGGCTGGTGTCATCGGGCAAGGTGGTGTGCGAGGGATATGAACGTGACCGCTACGAACGTCTTCTGGCGCGTTGCTCGGTGAACGGCAAGGATATCGGCGCTGCGCTCGTGGAGGCGGGCGGGGCTGTTGCCTATGGCGATTACGATCGCGAGGAAGCCATGGCTCGGCGGGCGCGCAAGGGAATCTGGGATGGCACATTCGATGCGCCACGTGACTGGCGTGCAAGACATGGTGGGCCAGCCGACGAAACAAGGGAGGCGGGGCTGCTGCAGCGCCTGCGGGAGTTTTTTCGAGGCCTGATCAAGAGCTGGAGTGAGGAGACGACATGAAGCTTTTCGATGGTGGGCGTGCACCCAATCCGCGCCGGGTGCGCATCTTTCTAGCCGAGAAGGGGATCGAGGTCCCGATCGAGCCGGTCGACATGGGCGAGATGGGGCATCGCTCCAATGCCATGACGAGCCGCAATCCTCTGCAACGGTTGCCGGTTTTGGAGCTGAATGACGGAACGATTCTCACGGAAACCGTGGCGATCTGCCGTTATTTCGAGATGCTCCATCCACAGCCCCCTCTCATGGGTACAGGTGCGCTCGGAAGCGCTCTCGTTGAGATGTGGCAACGGCGTATGGAGTTTCATCTTTTCCTCCCTGTTGCCCAGGTTTTCCGGCATCTGCACCCTGCGATGAAAGAATGGGAGGTGCCGCAGGTTGCCGAATGGGGAGAGGCGAACCGGCCCAAGGTGATGGAATTTCTCAAATTCCTGGATGGACATCTGGCCGACAAGCCATTCATCGCCGGTGAGGATTACACGATTGCCGATATCACCGGGCTCGTCAGCATCGATTTCATGAAGCCCGCAAAGCTCACCCTTCCGGAAGGACTCGATAATGTGGCGCGCTGGTATCACACGGTTGCGGGGCGACCGAGCGCTAAGGCTTGATCGAAGACGGCGATGAACGAAACCTTCGAGGAGCTGCTCCACCGAATCAGGGCTTGCCGCATTTGCGTGGAAGAGCCCATCGCTGCGCCTTTGCCGCATGAGCCTCGTCCCGTGGTGGTGGGATCGCACAGGGCGCGGGTGTTGATTGCAGGGCAAGCACCTGGAACACGCGTGCACGCGTCCGGCATTCCCTTTGACGATCGCTCGGGGGACCGGTTGCGCGATTGGCTGCAGGTCGACCGGGAGGTCTTCTACGATCCTGACCATTTCGCCATTGCACCGATGGGATTCTGTTTTCCAGGCCTCGATGCAAAGGGTGGAGATCTTCCCCCGCGCCGCGAATGTGCACCCGCCTGGCGCCACACCTTGTTGGAGCACATGCCGCAGATCGAGCTTGTGCTGGTGATCGGACAATATGCGCAAGCCTGGCATCTGGGTACGGACCGGCACGCGAGACTGACCGATACGGTGCACGACTGGCGGCGATTCTTCGAGCGGGACGCGAGGCCACGTGTCCTGCCTCTGCCGCACCCTTCCTGGCGCAATACCGGCTGGCTGAAAAAGAATCCCTGGTTCGAGGCTGATCTGCTCCCTGTGCTGAGGGAGCAAATTCGGCGGTATGTTGGGCCGAAATAGGGAATTATCAACCTTCATTTCAGTTTTTGTGGCAAAATCTTTCTTGTTTAAGCGCCTTATGATGGCCATGTTAGGAAAGTATTTTCCTCGGAGACCGTGATGGACCGCCTCGACCGCAAGATTTTGCGCCTGCTGCAAGAAAATTCGACCCTTGCCGTTGCCGACATTGCAAAAAAAGTCGGGCTTTCAACGACGCCTTGCTGGCGGCGCATCCAGAAGCTTGAGGAAGAAGGGGTCATCCGCCGCCGGGTGGCGATCCTCGATCCCGAGAAGATCAACGCCAAGGTGAACGTGTTCGTCTCGATCCGCACGAACATGCACAGCCATGAGTGGCTGAAGCGCTTCTCGGAGGTGATCCAGCAGTTTCCCGAGGTGGTCGAGTTCTATCGCATGAGCGGCGATGTGGATTATCTGCTGCGCGTGGTGGTGCCCGACATCGCTGCCTATGATGCGTTTTACAAGAAGCTCATCGGCAAGATCGAAATCCGCGATGTCTCCTCGACATTTGCCATGGAGCAGATCAAGAACACGACCGAATTACCGCTCGACTATCTCGTGCTCGACAAGGAAAGTGGAGCAAGCGCTTCAGCTTGAACGTCCGCTTCAGGCCAGGATACCTGCCGGTCATATCCCAAGCGAAGGATGCCGGCGCCGTGCCTCATGGGAGATGCACGGCGCGGCGGCAGGGTGGACAGCGTCTTCTGCCTGCGTATCCGGTTCCTATTCGGCTTCGAGCCGGGCGAGGAGTGAGGAAGTATCCCAGCGTCCGCCGCCCATCTTCTGCACGTCCTTGTAGAACTGATCGACGAGGGCGGTGACCGGCAGGCTTGCGCCGTTGCGGTCAGCTTCGGCAAGACAGATGCCCAGGTCCTTGCGCATCCAGTCCACCGCGAAGCCGAAATCATATTTGCTCTGCTTCATCGTCTTGTGGCGGTTTTCCATCTGCCAGGAGCCGGCAGCCCCCTTGGAAATGACGTCGACGACCTTTTCGATGTCCAGACCCGCCTTGCGCCCGAAGTGGAGCCCTTCCGAAAGACCCTGCACGAGACCCGCAATGCAGATCTGGTTGATCATCTTGGTCAGCTGGCCGGCGCCGGCAGGTCCCATGAGACCAACCATGCGCGCATAGGCTTCGATGACGGGGCTTGCCTTGTCGAAGATGGCCTGGTCACCGCCGCACATGACCGTCAGGACACCGTTCTCCGCACCGGCCTGCCCGCCGGAGACGGGGGCGTCGAGGAAATGGATGCCGCGTTTTGTGGCCTCCGCATCGAGTTCACGGGTGACCTCGGCCGACGCCGTGGTGTTGTCGATGAAGACCGCACCCTTCTTCATGCTCTGGAAGGCTCCGTCGGGGCCAAGGGTGACGGACCGCAGGTCCTCGTCATTGCCCACGCAGGCGAAGACGAAGTCCTTGCCGCTTGCTGCCTCCTTAGGCGTCGCAGCCGCGCCGCCGCCATGTTCGCTTACCCATTTGTCGGCTTTGGCGGATGTGCGATTATAGACCGTTACGGAATGCCCGCCCTTGTGTTTCAGATGGGCGGCCATCGGGTATCCCATGACGCCAAGTCCGATGAATGCTACGTCAGCCATGCCTTGAAATTCTCCCTGAATGCTATGCTCGGCATCTGGCGCCCCGTCAGCGCTTCAGATGCCGTGTGATGCGCTTCTCGATCAGGTCGATGAGATTGCGCAATAGTTCGACGAGGGCAAGATAGATCAGCGCGGCCCAGATGTAAGTCTGGAAATCGAACGTCTGGGAATAAGCGCGGCGGGTTTCGCCCATAAGGTCGAAAACGGTGATGATGGCAACGATCGCGGATCCCTTGATCATGAGGATGACTTCGTTGCCATAGGGCCTCAAGGCCACGATCATGGCCTGTGGAATGATGATCTTGCGGATGGCCAGAAGCTTCGGAATGCCGAGCGCCGAGGCGGCTTCCCATTGGCCGCGCCCCACACTCCCTATGGCGCCGCGCAATATCTCCGCCTGATAGGCGGCGGTGTTGAGCGTGAAGGCGAAGAGCGCGCAATTCCAGGCATCGCGGAAAAAACTCCACAGACCGATTGCCTGGAGTTCGGGGCGGAAGGACCCGAGGCCGTAATAGATCAGGAAGGTCTGCGCCAGGAGCGGCGTTCCGCGGAAGAAGTAGACATAGGCGTAGGCGAGGGCGGAGAGGAACCTGTTTTCCGACATGCGCCCATAGGCAATAGGGATCGACAGAAGCGCGCCGAAAATCACTGACAGGACCACAAGCTGAATGGTGATCCAAAGGCCGGACATATAGCGCGGGGCATAGCGCTCGAAGAGCGTCGGATTCCAGGATTCCACCATGAAGGCCGCAACGGCGAGCGCAAGTGCTGCCCAGATGCACAGAAGCACGACGCCGAGGGTGCGTTGATGCGTCCACGGAGCCTTTTGAACCGGCGGGCGTTCGGCGGGGGTAAGAGAGCCAGGCGCAGCCGTCATCGCACCGCTCCCGCGCGTTCAGCCCGGCGTTCGATGGCGGCTATGGCAATCGACGAGAGCATGGCGAGCGCCAGATAGATGAGACAGGCAAGGCCAAAAAACAGAAACGCTTCCTTCGTCACGCGAGCGGCAACCTGGCTCTGCCGCAACACATCCGCGATGCCGATCACCGATACGAGCGCGGTGTCCTTGATCAGGATGAGCCAGAGATTGGAAAGGCCGGGCAGGGCGAGACGCAGGAGTTGCGGGGCGATGACCAGCCGCATTGTCTGGCTCGAAGAAAGACCTACCGCATACCCTCCCTCATACTGGCCACTGGGAATGGCGCGGAATGCGGCAAGGAAGACCTCGCTTGCGTAGGAGGAGAAGACAGCGCCAAGCGCCACCATTCCCGCAACGAACGCGTTGATTTCTATGCTGGCGGCCGGGTCGAAAAAATGGATGAGCTTCTGAAGGCCGATCTGCGCGCCGTAAAAGACGAGAAAGAGTGTCAGAAGTTCGGGAAGCCCGCGGAAGATGGTTGTGTAGATATTGGCGGCAAGCCGGAGGAACCGATCCGGCGAACGCTTTCCCAAGGCAACGAGAAAACCGAGTGCAAGGCCGACAGGCAGCGTTGCCAAGGCGAGCGAGACAGTGATGACGACGCCGGCCGCGATATTGTCGCCCCAGCCCTCGGGGCCGAAGCTCAAGAGGGTGAATACCCTTTCCATATGCCGATTTTCCCCCTACCGGCTTTGCCCGCTTCTGTGGCGGGATAATTGTGCGGGCGGCAATCGTTTGTTGCGCCGCCCGCCTCGAAGGCAATCATAAATGCCGAAGCTTAGTCGCCATAAACATCAAACGAAAAGTGCTTCTCGTTGATTTCTTTGTATTTTCCATTTTCACGAATGGCCTTGATTGCGGCGTTCAGCTTCTCGCGCAGGTCATTGTCGCCCTTGCGGACGGCAATGCCGATGCCAGGTCCGTAAATTTCCTCGATCGGGGTCAGCGTGCCCGCGATCTTGCAGCAGGCGCCGTCATCCGTCTTCAGGAATTCGTCAAGCACCACCACGTCGTCGATGACGGCATCGAGGCGCCCGTTGATGATGTCGAGCTTGTATTCTTCCGACGTCGGGTAGAGCTTCACGTCGCTGTCGGTGAAGGTCTTTTCCGCATAGGTGGAGTGGGTTGTCGAACCCTGCGCGCCGATTGTCTTGCCGGCCAGATCTTCCTTCGTCACGCCCTTGATGTCGCTGTCCTTGGGCACCACGATGGCGGGCGGGGTGTTGTAGTATTTGTCGGTGAAATCCACTTCCTTCTTGCGATCCTCATTGATCGACATGGAAGCGATGATCGCATCGAATTTTCCGGCCTGGAGTGCGGGAATGATGCCGTCCCAGTCCTGGGTGACGAATTCGCACTCCGCCTTCATCTCCTCGCAGAGCGCCCGGGCGATGTCGATGTCGAAGCCTTCAAGCTTGCCATCCGATGTCAGGTTGTTGAAAGGCGGGTAGGCGCCTTCGGTGCCGATCTTTACTTTCATGCCCTGCGCATTGGCAGCGCCCAGGGTGAAGGCAAGAAACGCGGCCGGGAGGGCAAGTGCGACACGTCTTGAAATACGCATTCGGGTTCCTCTCTGTTATGTTTTCCGTTTGCCGATCAGGCGGCTACGGATTTTGAACCCGGATATTCCCATCGTTTCACGCGAGATTGCAACTGCAAAGCTGCTTCGCGCAGTAGTCGCTCATCCTGTAGAACTCGTCAGGCCTGTATTGCGCAGGATAAAATCCGCGATTGCCCGAACGTCATCTATATCGAAACGCGGCAGGCCCTGCGTTTCCGTCTCGTGATCGCTGGCAATTGCTGCGATTGCCGGATCTTTATCGGCAAGCGGGGCCGTGTCTTTCGCTCCCAGGCGCCGGCATTCGATCTTCGGATGAGATTCACGCTTGAAACCTTCGATCAGGACGAGGTCACACGGGGAAAGACGGGCAAGCATTTCATCGAGAGACGGTTCTGCATTCTCGCCCAGTTCGTGCATCAGGGCCCAGCGGCGGCCTGAGACGATGGCAACCTCCGAAGCACCGGCCGCGCGATGACGGAATGAATCCGTGCCCTCCCGGTCGATATCGAAGTCGTGATGGGCATGTTTGAGTGTCGCAATGCGCAGGCCACGGCCCACCAATTCGCCCACGAGGCGCTCTGTCAGTGTGGTTTTTCCTGAGTTCTTCCAGCCGACAATGCCGTACACGGCTTTCGCGTTCATTCCTGCTTTCCCGCTTGTTCGCCTTTCAGAGGCCCCGTTTCGGCAGCGCCGCGTGCTGCTGCCAGGTCCTCTGGCGTATTGATGTTGAAGAAGGGGTCAAAGCCGGCGCTGAAGGCAAAGTCCGCGATTGCGGCTCCATGCTTTTCAATCGCATAGGCTGTGACGCGGCGCGGCTGGCCTGAAGAAATATGAGCTGCGAGATCGTCAGCCAGCCCGGTGGGCCACAACCCGAATGTCGGATGAGGGCGGCCGCCGGATCCCGCCAAAACGATGCGTTCCTCGTTGTCTCCGGCAGTTTCGAGGAAGCTGCGAACGAGGTCTTCGGGGAAGAACGGGGTGTCGGCGGCAACGGTGACGACCCGCCTGAAGTGTATTTTATGCGCTGCGGCCCAGCGCATTGCGGCCAGAATGCCCCCTAGCGGGCCCACCTGTTCAGGCAGGGGGTCTGCGACGATGTCGAGGGCAAGCGGCGAAAAGCGGGAGGGATCGCCGTTCGCGTTCAGCGCCAATGCGGTCACCTGCGGCTCCAGCCGCCCGATCACGCGTTCAAGCAGGGTCGAGTGACCGATGGTGAGCATTCCCTTGTCTGCGCCACCCATCCGGCTGGCGCGGCCGCCGGCCAGAATCACTCCGGCGATGGGGCTTAGCATCTCTTCCTCATCGATCAGATTTCGCCTCTTTGGCGGGCAACATGCATCACGTAGAGCGATGCGACAATGCCGAGCGCCGACGCAGTGAGCATGATCCAGATCAGCGGGTAGGGGCCGGAAACGGGTGTCAGCATCAGGCCCGCGAGCACGGAAAGTGCCGCGCCCCCGCCGATCTGCAACGCACCGCCAAGGCCGGAGGCTGAACCGGCCAGATGCGGCCGGACACTGACAATGCCTGCATTCGCGTTCGGCAGGGTCATGCCGTTTCCCATGCCAAGCAGGAGGGATGGCCCGAACAGAGACAACGGATGCATACAGCCCATGGAGAACAGAAACAGCGACAGAAGCAGTCCGGACGAAGCGATGACATTGCCGGCGAGCATCATCCTATTGAGCCCGATCTGGCGGGAAAAACGGCCTGACGAGAAGTTGCCGATCATGTAGCCGATCGAGATGAGAATGAAATAGGTGCCGTATTGGGATGGGGTCAGGTGGAGGATCTGTGTCGCGACATATGGCCCGCCGCCTAAAAAGGCGAAGAAGGCGCCCGATGCGAATGCGGCCGTTGCCGTGTATCCCCAGAAACGGCGGGCGCGGAAAAGCTCCGGATAGCTCTTGAGCTGCGCGAGCATGCTCGATGTAGGTTGATGGTTGGTCTCGCCGAGGTTGAGATAGACAACGACGATCGAGAAAATCCCGAAGGCAAGCGCCAGATAGAATGTTGCCTGCCAGCCATAGAATTCATCCAGGAAGCCGCCGATAAAGGGGCCGATCATCGGGACCAGGGTCATGCCCATGGTCACATAGCCGATACGGCTGGCGGCACTGTCGGCATCCACCGTGTCGCGAATGATGGCGCGCGAAAGCACCATGCCTGCGGCAGAAAACGCCTGCAGAACCCGGCAGATGAGGAAAAGGATGATATCGGTGGTGAAGATCGCGGCGAAAGTGCTGAGGATGAAGATCACGAAACATACAAGCATCACCGGCCGGCGTCCAAACCTGTCGGAGGCAGGGCCTATGAAAAGCTGCAGCAAGGCCGTTGCGGCCAGATAAAGCGAAACCGCCAGCTGCACGAGGGCATAGTCGGTTTGGAAATAGGCCGCCATGCCCGGCAGCGACGGCAGGAAAATGTTCATCGACAATGAACCGGTGGCCGTGGCGATGACCAATGTCAGAATATGCGGCGGTTTCGCCGGTGCTTGCGGCAGCAAGGCCATTCTCCTCCCCGAATGGTTTTCCGACAATGCTGAAATGCGGTTGCCGGACCTGGTGTTTCCGGCGCTATTTCTCCTCCGGTGCGAGCTCGGGCGCGGTGCTTGCGGCGACCGGGCGGTTCTTGTCGACGATCCTTTCGCGATAAAGCGTGTAAAGGCCCGAACAAACGACGATGCACGCCCCAACGAGCATTGCGATATCAGGCCGTTCGCCGAAAATGACGAAGCCGAGCATCATGGCCCACAGCAGCGATGTGTAGCGGAAAGGGGCGATGAACGAGAGATCGCCAAGACGCAGGGCCATGACGATGAACTGGTATCCCACCACGATGAATGAACCGGCCAGAATGAGGAGGATCAGGGAATAGCCATCGATTGGCGACCAGCCGCCCGTGGGCGCGATCAGGGCGCCGCCAGCCATCGACACGAAGGCTGCGGTGACCATCGAGATCATGTGTGTGGGGATGTTGGAGGGCACGAGCCGGGTGACGATATCGCGCATCGCGCTGAAAGCCACCACGCCGAGACCAAAGAGCGAATACAGATTGAAGCTCTCGGCACCCGGCCTGATAATGATCAGAATGCCGATGAAGCCCACGATGATGGCGCTCCAGCGGCGCCAACCGACCGGCTCGGCCAGAAAGAGCGCCGCTCCCATGGTGACCGCAAGCGGCTGGACCTGAAGAACGGCTGCGAGGCTGGAAATCGGTGTGTGGCTGATGGCGATCAGAAAGCAGACATTGCCGCCAATCTCGCCAATCACGCGCAGCATCATCATGGGATGGGCTAGCGCCCGCAGATTGAGGTTGGCAAAGGCTCCGAAGCGCCAGGCAATCAGAGCGAGCAGGGCCGTTGCGATCACACCGCGCAAAAACATGATCTGGCCGAGATTCATGTCTGCGGTCAGCAGTTTTGTCATGGCGTCGTTGCAGGTGAACCCGGCCATCGACACGGCCAGGAAAAGCGCACCCCGCAAATTCGATGAAACGGCCAACGGAACCTCGAGCCCAGATGCCGGCAGCCGAAAGACCTGCTGCCCCGCCATGGCGGAAGAATTGGAACAGTGCGATCAGCGAGGCGATATGCTCCCGGAATCGGCCAACGCTAGGTCGCCCTGACCCTTTTGGCAATCGGCTATATCCAGAAACTGTATCGTTAAAGAAGGAGAGGTCCGACCCTCAACCTCCGGTCACGCTCATATGGCGGGAGACGGAGGGCCGCCTCGTGCGGCGGTCGATGACGAAATCGTGCCCCTTCGGCTTGCGCCCGATGGCTTCGTCGATTGCCGAAGACAGGAGTTCATTGCCTTCCGAGGCCCGCAACGCCTCGCGGAGGTCCGCCGCATCGTCCTGCCCAAGGCACATATAGAGCGTGCCGGTGCAGGTGATGCGTACCCGATTGCAGCTCTCGCAGAAATTATGGGTCATCGGTGTGATGAAGCCAAGGCGTCCGCCGGTTTCTGCGACTTCCACGTAGCGCGCCGGGCCACCGGTCTTGAACGGGATATCGGTAAGCGTGAAGTCGTGCTCGAGGCTTGCGCGCAGAAGCGACAGGGGCAGGTATTGGTCTGTCCGGTCGGCGTCGATCTCGCCCATAGGCATGGTTTCGATCACCGTCATGTCCATTCCGCGCCCATGCGCCCAGCGCATCATTTCGGGAATTTCCTGCTCGTTGAAACCCTTCAATGCGACGGTGTTGATCTTCACGTGCAGGCCCGCAGCCTCCGCGGCCTCAATGCCGCGCATCACCTTGTCGAGCTTGCCCCAGCGGGTGATCGCCTGGAATTTTTCCGGATCGAGCGTGTCGATGGAGACGTTTATGCGCCGCACGCCGCAATCGGCCAGTTCGCCGGCGAAACGCTCGAGCTGGGAGCCGTTGCTGGTCAACGTCAGTTCCTCAAGCGCACCGGAGCGGATGTGCCGGGAGAGCTGGCGGATCAGATGCATGATGTTCTTGCGCACAAGCGGCTCACCGCCTGTCAGGCGCAGGCGGCGCACACCCTTCTCGATAAAGACGGAGCAAAGACGATCCAGTTCCTCAAGGCTCAGCAGGTCGCGCTTGGGCAGGAAGGTCATGTCTTCTGCCATGCAATAGACGCAACGGAAGTCGCAACGATCCGTCACCGAAACGCGCAGATAGTCGATCGTACGACCAAAGGGGTCGATCATGCTGCTTTGCGGCAGGTTTATGGGCTGTGTCTTCGAAGCTTGCATGTCCGCTTGCTGTTGTCCGAAATGATCCTGAGAATGTGTTTCTTCTGTCGCGGCAATTCAAGCGCAAGCTAACACTCGTCATGGGGAGAGAGCAATTGTGCCAGGAGAAATGCGTTGATGTCCGGTTTGCCTGATTTGGAAAATCATCTAATGCGGGGCAGGAAAGGCGGTGAAACATGAAACCACCAAGGGAATTACGCGTCTCCAGCGACCGTTCTGATATGATCGTCTCCTTTCCGGAACAGGAGCCGGTCGCTCTTTCGGCGGAATTCTTGCGGGTGGTTTCTCCCTCCGCCGAGGTTCAGGGCCATTCGCCTGACCAGCGCATCACCGTGCCGGGCAAACGGCGCGTGACCATTGCCCGTGTCGAGCCGGTGGGAAATTACGCGGTGCGGATCGTGTTTTCCGACGGCCATCAGAGCGGCATCTACACCTGGGTTTATCTTCATGAACTTGTCACGAAGAAGGACGAGAAGTGGCAGGGCTATCTCGATGAGTTGAAGGAAAAGGGATTGAGCCGTGGCGACTGAGGAACCTCAGCATATCATTGAAACCGTTGCGGCACTGGAAGCGCTTTATGGGACTCCGGGGGAAACCTCGCTGGTGAAGGTAACCGAGCGCATCATCCCCGAATATGCCGCGCTGATCACCGCATCGCCCTTCGTCGCGCTGGCGACGGTCGGACCGGAAGGAATCGATTGCTCGCCGCGTGGCGATCAACCGGGTTTCGTACGGATTCACGACGAGCGCACCTTGATGATTCCGGATCGACGCGGCAACAACCGGGTGGATTCTCTGCGCAATATCGTGCGCGATGGCCGGGTTGCTCTCCTGTTTCTCATTCCGGGGTCAGGAACCACCCTGCGGGTAAACGGACGGGCAAGACTTTCGGTGGACCCGGCACTTTGTGAAAGCTTTGCCGTGGAGGACAAGGCACCGCGTTCGGTGATCGTGATCGGCGTCGAAGAAGTCTATTTCCAATGCGCGCGTGCCATCGTCCGCTCGCAGCTCTGGAACGGCGAAAGACATGTGAACCCGTCGGAATTGCCGAGCCCCGGTGCCATTTTGCAGGCGACCAGCAAGGCGCGGATCGATGGCGCAGCCTATGACGAAGAGTGGCCGGAACGGGCGTGCAAATCGCTCTGGTAGCAAGGGCAGCCCAGTGCGCCGTGCGTCTTTCCGGGCGCGCAAAGAACTCTCAATCTTCTTTTTCTCAGCATTTATGCGGGCGTCAGACGCTGCCACCCGACTGCAAAATGCTTCAGCGGTGAACGAGAATGTTCACCAGCTTGCCGAAGGGGTCGCGTGTGTAGAAGCGACGGACGCCCCAGGGTTCGTCCGCCGGCCCGTATTCGATGGGCAGTCCTGCCTGACGGACCCGGGCCAGCGTTTCCTCGAGGTCGTCGACCTCAATGGATAAATCCGGCACGGGCGTGCCGGAGCCGCCTTCCGTGGCAAAGCTGATCTGCACGCTCATGCGCTGCTCCGAGCCGAATGTCGTTATCCAGCCGTGATCCATCTGGATGTCGAGACCGAGCACGTCGCCGTAAAACCGGCGGGCGGCTGCGATGTCGCCCACCTGGAAATTGGAAACGATGCGCTTGACGGTCATGCCGGGGCCTTTCCTGTCATCCTTCCCTTTTTAGATTGGGGAGGAAGACCGTCAAGAGGCCGAGCATCGGCAGAAAGGCGCAGACGCGATAGACAAACTCGATGCCCTTGTGGTCGGCGATGATGCCGAGCACGGCCGCACCGAGCCCGCCCAGGCCAAAGGCAAAGCCGAAGAACATGCCGGCCACCATGCCCACGCGCCCGGGCAGGAGTTCCTGCGCAAAGACCACGATCTGCGGGAATGCGGAAGCCAGAATGAGGCCGATGATGACGGTCAGGATCGGCGTCCAGAACAGGTTTGCATAGGGGAGAGCCAGGGTGAAAGGCAACACGCCGAGAATCGAGAACCAAATCACCGTCTTGGAGCCGATGCGGTCACCGATAATTCCGCCGAGAACGGTGCCGGCGGCGACCGAACCGAGAAACACGAAGAGCAGGATTTGCGACTGCTGCACCGAGACGCCGAACTTCTCGATCAGGAAGAAGGTGTAGTAGCTGGAGATGCCTGCCATGTAGATGTGCTTGGCAAAAACCAGCGAAATCAGGACGGCAATGGACAAGGCCACCCTGCCGCGCGGCAAGGTGAGTTCCTTGGAAACCTTGCGGCGCGAGGCGGTACGGGCGCTGTAGCGGCTGT
Organism: Nitratireductor indicus C115; assembly: GCF_000300515.1. Lineage (GTDB taxonomy): Bacteria > Pseudomonadota > Alphaproteobacteria > Rhizobiales > Rhizobiaceae > Nitratireductor > Nitratireductor indicus. The sequence continues at coordinate 174,961 of NZ_AMSI01000002.1, read as the reverse complement.
ACCACGCGCCCACGCGCCATAATATGATCATGCCGATGAGTGCGGCGAGCGAGAACCAGCCGACGCTACCCTGCCCACGCGGTACGACGATGAAAGCGGCCAGGAGCGGGCCGATGGCGGTGCCGGCATTGCCGCCGACCTGGAAGATCGCCTGGGCGAGTCCATAGCGGCCGCCCGAGGCGAGGCGGGCCACGCGCGACGATTCGGGATGGAAGATCGCAGAGCCGAAGCCGATGAACATCGCGCCCACCACCAGGAACGGATAGTTGCCTGCAGTCGCCAGGAGAAGCAGGCCCACGAAGGTGGAGCCCATGCCCACCGAGAGCGAATAGGGCATTGGCCGCTTGTCGGCGGCGAGACCGATCGCCGGCTGAAGAAGAGAGGCCGTGACCTGAAACGCCATGGTGAGGAGGCCGATCTGCCAGAAGTCCAGCGCATAGTCGCGCTTGAGCATCGGATAGATAGCGGCCAGCATGGACTGCATGATGTCGTTCAGCATGTGGCAGAAGCTGACGGCGAGAAGGACGGCGAAGGTCGTCTTCTCGGTCTGCATCGGTACCTGGTTTGCTGTCGTATCGGTCACGGGACTGCTCCGTAAAAAACGCGGTGCGGCAGGCTGCCGCGGCTGGGCGCGGTTATACTCGGGTTGCGTGTGACCTTCTTCAGTGATTTGGTCTAGTTTTTTTGCAAGTGGGCCAGACGATGAAAGAGCTGGGACAGGACGGCTCAATGCAGTCCGTCAGAAAGCGTGTTGAACTGGATGAGCGCCGCCGTTCCTGGCTCGAGGAAGCGGATGGCGAAATCGTGGTCTGGCAAAGCGCGTATCCCGACGGGTTTCGAGTGGCACTGCATCGGCACAGCCGTGCGCAGCTTCTATATGCCCGTTCGGGTGTGGTTCTGGTGCAGACGGCCATTGGCCACTGGATGGTGCCGGCGGGCCATGCGATCTGGATTCCGGCTGGCGTCGATCATGCCGTGGATATGCTGAGCGGTGTGTTGATGCACTCGGCATATGTCTTGCCTGGCGCCATCGAAGGCCTGCCGGAAACGCTGCGGGTAGTTGCCATGACCAACCTCATGCGCAGCCTTCTGGCCGAAGCGGTGCCGCTTCCCTATGAGGCCCGGCCGACGGGGCGGGCAGGGCTGCTGCATGGCCTGATACTGCATGAAATTCCGCGGCTTTCGGAGATGCCGCTCGGTTTGCCGTTTCCGACCGACGAGCGCATGGCGCGCCTGTGCAGGAATTTTCTCGAAGCGCCGACAAGCCGCGTGACCATCAATGAATGGGCGCAAGATCTGGGCATGAGCCGGCGCACCTTCACCCGGCGGTTTCAACAGGAAACGGGCGTCAGCCTTTCCCTCTGGCGCCAGCAGGCAAGTCTTTTTGCAGCCTTGCCGCGCCTGACCGAAGGGCAGCCCGTCACCAATGTCGCGCTCGATCTCGGTTATGAGAGCGTTGCGGCGTTCACCACCATGTTCAAGCGCATGCTCGGAGCTTCGCCGCGGGCCTATCTGCAGGCAGCCGACATCAGTCTTCCGCAAGGACCTCGCTGATCCGCCGCATCTGCTCGCCCATGGCCTCGCAGGCCTCGGGCGTCGATTGCGCCATGACGCGGTCGATCAGCCGGGTGTAGACCTCCAGCGCTTCCATAAGGCGTGCCTCGCCTTCCGGCGTGAGGTGAAGCCGCAGGATGCGCTTGTCGGAAGCATCGTTCTCTCGGCGAACGAGCCCCTGCGCTTCAAGCTGCGGCAGCAGCATGGTGATGTTGGAGCGTCCAACCAGAAGCCGCCGGGCGAGATCGTGCTGCGACTGACCCGGATGACGGTAGAGGTTCATCAACATGTCAAGCTGGGCAATCTTCAGGCCAAGGGGTTCAAGGCCTTTTCCGAGTGCGCGCACGATGGCTTTTTCGGCGCGGGCAACGGCGATCCAGGTGCGGAAGCGCGGATTGTCCCAGGGCAGGTTTGCGGCGAGCTCTTGCTTCTTGTTCATGTTTGAACTAATTTTGTTCATCCTTGAACATTCTGGATTGCTGATTCTGGATAGCGGACATGGCCAACCTCGGAATGCGTTTCATAAGAAGCTTTTTTGGCATAATTGAACACATTGCGCCAAGCCTTGGCGGGCGGATTGCCTTTCGCCTGTTCTGCCGCACTCCGGATCCGGAGCGTGTTTCGGAAAAGGAAAAGCGGCTTCTTGCGCGCTCCATTCCGTTCATGAAGGGAGCGCGCCGGCACGATCTGATCACGCGCTATGGCCGTTTTACGGCTTTTGAATTCACCAATTGGGATACGCGGCGGGATGGGCCGACGGTGCTTGTTCTACACGGGTGGCGCTCCCGAACCGAGCACATGCGCACCATTGTCGAGGCACTTTTGCAGCGTGGCTTCCGCGTTGTTGCACTCGATCTGCCGGGAAGCGGGGTGTCTGCGGGGCGTACGCTCAATCTCGCCAGCGCCGTCGCTGCGGTGCGCGAAACGGCGGATTGGCTGGGGCCGTTCGATGCCGCTGTGGGGCATTCCTTCGGAGGAGCCATCGCACTCAACGCGGCAGCCGGCGCCGTGCGTGGCGTCCGTCCGGTCTTTTTCCGCAGGCTGGTGATGATCGGTTCGCCCAATGCGCTGCCCGATCTCTTTACGGCCTTTGGACGCCATATCGGCCTTGGCCGGCGCTCGCAACATGCGCTCGAGGCCCGCGTCGAGGAGATCGCAGGGCACCCACTATCGAGCTTCGTCGCGGCGCATCAGCTGCGCGAAATGTCGGTCTCTACGCTAATCGTGCATGCGCCGGACGACAAGGAAGTGCCATTTGCCGATGCGGTCGAGATGGCGGGGGCCGGAGACCACGTCACATTGGTAAAAGCCTCAGGGCTCGGTCACAGGCGCATTCTTGGCGATTCGGCCGTTGCAGCTCTGGTTGCCGGCTTTTGTGCGGAGGGAAGCGCCACGCACGCCCTCCCGACGCGGGTCGCGGCTTAACCGGGCGTTTACCAAGCCTCGATTGCTTTGGTTAATCGCAACAATTTTACCAATCGGCTGACGACTGACCGTTCGCTAGCTGTTATCCTTCAATAACATTGCGGGTTGCAGATCTTCTGGGGATTCGTGCCTGCCCGCTCCCGGGGGTGGTCCGGTTGCGGCCTTGCCGGCCGTCACTTCCGTGCATTCATCGTGTCAGTTACCCGGACGGGGAGAGGAATGAGCTTTAGATTGTTCCATAAGGCGGGTTTTGCCTGCGCGACAGCAGCATTTCTTGCAGGGGGCGTCTCAGACGTTCGCGCAGAATATCTCTTCGATATGCTGTTCGGAGGCCGCGCCAACCGCGGGCGCGTGGAGCAGCAGCGCCCGCCGCAGCCGGTACAGGAGCCGGTGCGCCGCAAACCCGTCTCCGTGCCCAAGGTGGCGGCGCCATCCTACTATAATTATCAGCCGCAGGGCCTGGTGCGGGTCGATTTTGCGCGACTTGCGGCGAGCATTGCGAAAGAGGCCGCCACGCAGGTAGCGGCAGAGCCTGACGGAAAGGCCGAAACTGCCGTCGACACCGACACCAGCTTGCAGAACGAAGCGAATGCGGTTGCGCAGGCGGAACCTGAAAAGAGCGCGTTCTCTGTTGCTCTGGCTGGGCTTGAAGGTTTCGACCTCTATACGGAGAAAGAGATCGCCGAGGCGCTTGTCGCCCATTACGAAGCACATCCCGATTTCGTCTGGGTTTCCGATGATAGCGTGAACGAGAGGGCCAGGAGCGCGTTGCGCGCGCTTGGGGAAGCGGAGAGCTACGGTCTGTCGGAAGCCGATTATCGGGTCTCGGTTCCAGCGCTTTCCGAACCGGGAATGGATGAAGCGGAGCGCGCAAAGCAGCTTATCCGTTTCGAGATGGCGCTTTCGGCGCGTGCGCTGCGTTACGCGCATGATGCCCATTCGGGACGCGTCGACCCGAACAAGCTGTCGGGTTATCATGATTTTCCCGAGAAACCGATGAACCTCACCCAGAGCCTCGGGTTCATGGCCAATATGTCGGAGCCGGGACGCTATCTGGAAGGGCAGCACCCGCGCAATGAAGAGTATCGCGCATTACGCGCCGAGCTTGAAACGCTGCGCGCTGCCGCCGAAAAGGAGATTGTCGTCGATCCGAAGACCTTTGTTCGGCCGGGCGGCACGCATTCAGAATTCCCGAAACTTCTCAAGATCATCGAGCGGGACGGTAATGAGGCTTTCCTCGCGACCTATGGCGAGCTCTTGAAGGCGCATCAGGGCAGCGATGTCTATGCGCAGGAGCTGGTGCCTGCCGTCAAGGCGGCGCAGGAACGCCACAATCTCAAGCCCGACGGTGTCATTGGGCCTCGCACAGTGAGCGCTATTGCGGGTGAATCCAAGGCTGCCCGCATCGACAAGGTGCTCTTTGCGCTGGAACGGCTGCGCTGGCATCCCTCCGACCTGGGCACCACGCATGTGATGATCAATGTGGCCGCCTATGAGGTGGATTACATCGAAGACGGTAAGCCGAAGCTTTCGATGCGCACGGTCGTCGGCTCGCGATCCAATCAGACGAGTTTCTTTTACGACAAGCTCGAGACGGTGGAGTTCAATCCCTATTGGGGCGTGCCGCGCTCCATTCTGGTGAACGAGATGCTGCCCAAGCTCATGCGTGATCCGAGCTATCTGGACCGCAACGGCTATGAGGTCGTGAACAATCGCGGACAGAAGGTCTCATCGACAACGGTTGCCTGGGGCTCCTACGGGGGCAAGGTGCCGGTCAGCGTGCGCCAGAAGCCGGGGCCCTCGAATTCGCTTGGCGAATTGAAGATCCTGTTCCCGAACAAACACGCGATCTACATGCATGATACGCCTGCAAAGAGCCTGTTCAGCCGCGATACGCGTGCTTTCAGCCATGGCTGTGTGCGGCTTGCCGATCCGCGGGCGATGGCCGCTGCTGTTCTTGGAACCTCGGTCGACGATGTCGCCAAGAACATTAACAGCGGCGACAGGAGCCGGCCGACGCGGCGCAAGATCGATCGGGATATTCCCGTCTATGTGGGGTATTTCACCGCCTGGCCAGAAGCCGGCTCCAGCAAGGTTGTCTATCATGGCGATGTCTATGGGCGCGATGAGCGGCTTAAGATCGCGCTGGACAAGGTGTCGGACCTGCGGGCTCCAAGCAGCTGATCTTTTGCTCTCTCTCCATGCTCGCGCATTGACGGAGATTTCGGTCGTAGCCTCCTGATCAGTAAATGTTTTTGTGAACCGTCTTGCCTTCGGCAGGGCGGTTCACCCGTTTTTCAGGGATCAGCTGCGCCAGAAAGTCGGCACGAACAGGACGATCACCGCCAGAATCTCCAGGCGGCCAAGCAACATGGTCGCGGAGAGTACCCATTTGGCGAAGTCGCTCATGGTCGTGAAGTTGCCGGCCGGGCCGACGATATCTCCAAGACCGGGGCCGACATTCGTCAGTGCGGTCAGGGAAGCGGTGACCGATGTCAGGAAATCAATTCCCGTTACGGCGAGAAGCAGGGTGGAGACCACCCAGGACGCCAGAAATGCGGTCAAAAACAGTACCACCGAACGCTGCATTTCATCTTCCACCTGCCGCTTTCCGTAGCGCAGGGCCTGAACTGAATGGGGGTGGATCAGAAGCTTCAGCCCGTTCAGAAGCATGCGGCCGAGGATAAGGAACCGATAGGACTTGATGCCACCGGCCGTGGAGCCTGAGCAACCGCCCAGGAAGGTCGCGAAGAAGGCAAGCGTGACCGCGAAGGGTCCCCAGAGCGTATAGTCTTCGCTGGCAAAGCCGGTGGTCGTGATGATGGAGGTGAAATTGAATGCAGTTGTTGCCAGTGCTTCGTCGAAGGGCATGCCGGTGGTGATGCGTCGCTGAACCGCAAGGGCGACCACGATTACCGCGACATAGGCCAGAAAAAGGCGGATTTGCGGGTCGCGCAACGCGTCGAGACGGCCACGCACGAAGAAGAGCACAAGGATCGAAAAGGGTAGTCCCGCCACAAGCATAAAGATCGTCCCGATCCAGAGCATTGGCAGGCCGGCCTCGGCGAAATATCCGAACGAGGCGTCATGGGTCGAGAAGCCGCCCGTCGCGATGGTGGTCATCGCATGGTTGACCGCATCGAAATTGTTCATTCCCGCAGCCGCATAGGCGATGGCACAAAGGGCGGTCAGGGTGCAGTAGATGCCGATGAGAGCGATCAGGAAACTGACGAAGCGCTCGAAGGGTCGGTTTTCGATATCCGAGGATTCGACACGGAAAAAGGAAAAGCCGCCAACCTTCAGCAAGGGCAGCAGGAAGAGGCCCAGCGCCACCACGCCGATACCGCCGATCCATTGCAACAGCGAGCGCCATAGGAGAAGGCCCGGCGGTAGCCCGTCGAGCCCGGTAATCACCGTGGAGCCGGTCGTCGTTATGGCCGAAACGGATTCGAAGACGGAGCCGGCGAGGTCGAGCTTGAGCGAGGCGGTGTAGAAGGGCAGCGCGCCCACGAGGCCGAGCGTTGCCCAAAGTATGACGACCACGAGAAAGGTGGTCTGGGTGGACCCCATCGGCAGCGGCCCCCGGGTCGCGGCAGCGATGGTCAGGGCGATAGCGCCGGTCGCGATGGAGCAGATGACGAAGACCTGCCAGTCCTTGTTGCCATAGTAGAGATCGACTGCTGCGGGAAGCAGCATGGCGATTGCTACATAAACGGCAAAGATCGCGGCTGGATAGGCGGCGGTGCGGATTGTCGAAGGTTGCACTGTGGCAGGCTCTCACAATTGACCGCACAGTGCCTACAGCAGAATCGCCCCGGAGGGAACCGTTTCGCTCAGGTGCAGCCAGCGAACGCCGGCAGCTTCATAAGCCGGTGTAATTCGGTTTGCGCTTCTCCAGAAATGCCTGCATGCCTTCGTGCTTGTCGCGGGTCGCAAACAGGAGCTGCACGGCCTTGCGCTCCAGGGCAAGTGCCGTTTGAAGCGGGGCTTCGGGACCTGCCAGGATCACTTCCTTGATCTGAGCGACGGCGATCGGGGGAAGGCGGGAGATTTTTCCCGCGAGCTCCATGGCCTTGTCCATCACGGCTTCATCGTCGGTAAGCAGGCTGACGAGCCCCATCGCATAGGCTTCATCGGCGTCGATCATGTCTCCCGTCAGGCAGAGGAGCATGGCGCGAAATTTCCCGACGGCGCGGGTCAGTCGCTGCGTGCCGCCTGCGCCGGGCATGATGCCGACCTTCACCTCGGGCTGGCCGAGTTTCGCGCCGCGCCCGGCCACGATGATGTCGGCATGCATGGCAAGCTCCAGACCGCCGCCGAGCGCAAAGCCGTTGACGGCAGCGATAACCGGCACTGGACAGTCCGACACCGCCGACCAGAGCCGTTCAGTGTGGCGATGATACATGGCGACAGCGTCGATCCGGGACATGTCCAGAATATCAGCACCTGCTGCGAATGCTTCCTCATTGCCCGTGAGGATCACGCAGCGCAGCGCCTGATCGTCCATGAAATCGCGAAAGATCGCCGCCATTTTCTGGCGCACTTCCAGATTGAGGGCGTTGCGGACCTCGGGGCGGTTGATCCGCACGACCGCAATGGCGGGGTCCGGTCTTTCCAGCAGGACGATGTCGCTCATTTCACACGCTCCAGGACCATGGCGATGCCCTGGCCCACACCGATGCACATGGTGCACAGGGCACGGTCGGCCTTGCGTTCCAACAATTCGTGCGTGGCGGTAAGCGCGAGCCTGGCGCCGGACATGCCGAGCGGGTGGCCGAGCGCAATGGCGCCGCCATTCGGATTGACGTGATCGGCATCATCGGGAAGGCCAAGGTCACGCAGGACGGCCAGGCCTTGCGCGGCAAAGGCCTCGTTGAGTTCGACGATGTCCATGTCAGCAACACCGAGGCCGAGGCGCGCGAGCAGTTTCTTGCTCGCGGGCGCGGGGCCCATGCCCATGATGCGGGGCGGGACGCCGGCCGTCGCGGCTCCCGCAACCCGCACCAGCGGCGTCAGCCCATATTTCACGGCTGCTTCCTCGGAGGCGACGATCAGGGCTGCGGCCCCATCGTTGACACCGGAAGCATTGCCGGCGGTCACGGATCCGCCCGCACGGAACGGTGTAGGGAGGCCGGCAAGCTTTTCCAGCGTCGTGCGGCGCGGGTGCTCGTCGGCGCTCACCTCGATCGGATCGCCCTTGCGTTGCGGGATCGAAACCGGAATGATTTCGCGGTCGAGCCTGCCGCTTTCCTGCGCCTTGAGAGCCTTTTCCTGGCTGCGCAGGGCGAACTTGTCCTGATCTGCACGCGAGACATTGAACTCAGCGGCAACATTTTCCGCCGTTTCAGGCATGGAATCCACGCCGAAACCCTTCTTCATCAAAGGGTTGACGAAGCGCCATCCGATCGTGGTGTCGAAAATCTCCGCCTGGCGGGAAAAGGCAGTCTCGGCCTTGCCCATCACAAAGGGCGCGCGTGACATGGATTCCACACCGCCCGCAATGACGAGTTCGGCCTCGCCGGCGCGAATGGCGCGCGCCGCCATGGCAACGGCATCGAGGCCGGAGCCGCACAGGCGGTTCACCGTCGTGCCTGAAACCTCTTCCGGCAGGCCCGCCAGAAGGGAGGCCATGCGCGCGACGTTGCGGCAATCCTCGCCGGCCTGATTGGCCGCGCCAAGGATTACATCGTCAACGGCAGCCCAATCCACCTGCTTGTGCCGCTCCATCAGGGCGCGCAGAGGAACGGTGGCCAGATCATCTGGCCGTACGGAAGCGAGCGCGCCGCCATAGCGGCCTATCGGAGTGCGTACACCGGAACAGATATAGGCTTCCCGCATGGATCAGGACCTCACAGGGGGCATTTCGGATTGAATTCGGGCTTGCGCTTTTCACGGAGCGAGGCGAGGCCTTCACGCACGTCCGGGCCATTGAAACCCATGAATTCGAGCGCCAATGAGGTGTCGAATGTGGGGCCGGCCATGCGCAGCCAGTTGTTGAGCGCGTATTTGGTCCAGCGCAGAGCAGTGGGGGACCCCACCGCAAGCTTTCTCGCCACTTCAAGCGCCTTGTCGTGCAAGTCCTCGGGTTCCGTGCACAAGGAAACGAGGCCGATGCGCTCAGCTTCCTCTCCACTGACGGGTTCGCACAGCATCAGATAATATTTCGACTTGGCCAGACCGCACAGAAGCGGCCAGACGATTGCCGCGTGATCGCCGGCTGCAACGCCGAGCCTCGTATGGCCGTCGATGATGCGGGCGGTGCGCGAGGCGATGGAGATATCCGCCAGGAGCCCGGCAACGAGACCAGCGCCGACGGCCGGTCCTTCCATTGCCGAAACCAGCGGCTTGGAGCAGTTGACGAGGTTGTAGACTAGGTCGCGCGCTTCTTTCCAAACGCGGGTGAGGGTCTCGAAATCCTCGCTCATCTCCTTGACGAGATCGAGATCGCCGCCAGCGGAGAAGGCATTGCCCGCGCCGCGAATGATCGCTGCGCTGACATTGGGGTCGCTATCGATATCGCGCCATACCTCGACCAGCTCGCCGTGCATGATCCGGTCGGCGGAGTTCAGGCGGCCTGGATTTTCCATCGTCACGCGCAGAATGCGTTCGTCCGGCCAATCGAATTTCAGGCGCTGATATTTTGCGTAGCGGTCGGTCATATCTTCTTCTCCCGGTCCTTCCAGTAGGGCTCGCGCAGGATGTTTTTCTGAATCTTGCCAATCGGCGTTTTGGGGAATTCGGTGACGAATTTCACAATGCGGGGGCGCTTGAAGCGGGCCAGCCGCTGGGCGCAATGTTCCACAAGCTCATCTTCCGAAATGGCCGCTACTGCCTTCAACTGCACATAGGCGGCCGGAACCTCGCCCCATTTGTCGTCGGGGATGCCGAAGACCGCGCATTCGGCAACGGCTTCATGTTCGTAGATCGCATTCTCGATCTCTTTCGGATAGACGTTTTCGCCGCCCGAGATGATCATGTCCTTGGAGCGGTCGACAAGCGTGATGAAGCCATCCTCGTCAATGGTGCCGACATCGCCCGTATGCGCCCAGCCATGCTTCCAGAAAGCGGCGGTCTGCTCGGGTTCGTTGTAATATTCGAGCATTACGTTTTCGCCACGCGAGACGATTTCGCCGATCTCGCCGACGGCGACGGGACGGCCCTCGCGGTCGATCACGGCAACATCCACATTGTAGGCCTGACGGCCGATGGAGCCGAGCTTCTCAGGCAGGTACCAATGGCGCAACGAGGTCAAAACGCCCATCTCGGACTGGCCGTAGATCTGCGTCATCCTGACATCCGGCAGGCGTTTCAGCATTTCCACCTGCACCCAGTCGGGCATCGGCGCGCCGGCGAAGGAAAGCTTGCGCCAGGCGGCGAAATTCTCCGCGTCGAAATTGGGCGCGCTGACCACCATGGAAACCTGTGTCGGCACCATGAAGGCGGCCGTCATACCGGTGTCTTTGGCCATTGTAGCGAAGTCGTCGACGTTCCACTTGCTGAGGAAGGTGGAGGTCGCGCCGGCCAGAACCGCCGGCTGGAACATGATGTTCAGCGCCGCGACATGGAACAACGGGGTGACGATGCCCACCACGTCCCGTTCGTCGATCGCCTCCTCGACCATCACCGTATGGGCGGTGATCATGCGGTTGCGGTGGCTTGTCAGAACACCTTTGGGGCGTCCAGTCGTGCCGCCCGTATAGGTCATGCAGAAGGGGTCGTCCTCACCGATCTCGATATCCGGATATTCGCTTGAGGCTTTTGCAAAAAAGGCACGGAAAGCATCGTCTTCGCCACCAATGCAGATGGCTTCGCGAAGTTGGGGCAGTTGATCGCGCACGGCGTCGACCTTCGGCGCGAACATCTCTTCATAGAAGAGGAGTTCGATGTCAGCCTTGTTCAGCACATAGGCCAATTCGTCGGGCGCATAGAGCACGGATACATTGACGATCACCGCACCGGAGCGGGCCACCCCGAAGAATGCAATGCCATATTCGGTGCGATTGCGGCTGATGATGCCGACCTTGGCTCCCTTTGCGATACCGTACCCGATGAGCGCATTGGCAAGCTGGTTCGCCTGGCGGTCCAGCTCGCGATAGCTCAGCGAGGTACCCTGCCAAAGAATAGCCGGCTTCTGCGGAAAGCGTTCCGCAGAGCGGCGCAGCATATCCCCCGTAAGCATCGCCACGTCCTCCCTGAATTGTCTTTCGTTCCAGCCCCTTATATGCGGCAGACCCGGGGCGGAAGCATGAATTTCCAATCATTTGGCCTGTGCAGGTTGCGGGTGACTTTCCGGGAAAAACCGGCATACTGCAAACGTATTTTGCGGAAAGGACTTCCGCTGTGCAGAAAGTTGGGTGGAGGAAATGAGCGATAAGGACCGGCAATTCGTGGAAGCGCTGGCACGGGGACTTGCCGTACTGGAATCACTGTCCCGGGCGCAGCAGCCGCTGACCAATGGTGACCTTGCGAAGATGACGGGGCTTGCGCCGTCGACCGTCAGCCGCCTGACCCACACATTGACCATGATGGGGTATGTGCGCCTCAGTCGCTCGAACAGGGCATACGAGCTGACGCCCAAAAACCTCACCCTCGGCTATCCCGTCCTTGCCGGCATGCCGCTTCTGGAACAGGCGCGCCCGCATCTGGAGCAATTGAGCCGCACCACCGGGGAAACGGCGGCACTGGCGATCCGCGACAAGCTGCACATCACCTTTGTGGCGGTGATCGAGGGAGCCAATCTTGTTGCGGTCAGGCTCGCCACTGGCGGGCGCCTGCGTATCCCGGTATCGGCGGCGGGCATCGCATTGGTGGCAGCACTTCCCGATGCGGAGCGGCGCCTCCTGGCAACCCGGGTGCGCGCAGAGATGACGCGCACGGGGCAGAACCCGGAAGCTTTCACCGAGGCCGTGGCCGAATGTCGGCGCGATGGCGTGGCAATCGTTCGCAACCTGTGGAATCCGGGCATCGGCGGTGTGTCGGTGCCTGTCTACAATCAGGGCGAATATGCCGCCCTGACCATCCCCGTGGCGACGGGATCCATCCCGGAACAGACGATGCGCACGACGCTTGCCGATGCGCTAAAGGAGGTGGCCGAAATACTGGGGCCGGCGCTTCCCGTCTGAACTCAGGCCTGACGGGCCGACAGGCCCAGCATCGCGCGACGACGAAGCCACTGGCTGGGGCGATACCGGTCGTCGCCGGTCAGTGCCTGCACGGCGGTCAGAATCCGGTGGACGATCTCGGGGCCCATGGCGTCCGCGAGTTCGAGCGGGCCTTTCGGGTAGTTGAGGCCAAGCCGCATGGCGAGGTCAATGTCTTCCACCGAGGCTAGGCCGGTCTGGGCCATTTCGCAGCCGAGATTGGCGACCATGGCGGCGACACGCTGGCCGATGAAGCCCGGAGAATCCGCTATAGCGGTGACGGCACGCGCTTCCTGAAAAATCGCAATAACGCTTTCGAGAACCGCGCGTTCGGCACCAGGTGAGGTCATGAGCGTAACGCGCTTTGCAGTGTCCGAAATCATGTCGATGCAGACCAGGCGGCGGTGATCCAAGCCGTTGCGAGCTGCATAGGCGGAGGCATCCTCGCCGAGGGGGGCGGCCAGAATGGGCGCGGTGCCGTCATCGGAGGCAAGAATGTCCGTGCCGCATTCGGCGAGGAGCGTTTCGAGACCGCGCATTTCACCGTGGATGAAAACAGCAGAAGCTGGGTTTGCACCGGTTCGGGTGTCGGCTGAAGGTTTTTCAGCACCTTCGGCATAGGAATAAAAGCCACGTCCGGTCTTGCGGCCGAGCTGGCCCGTCTCAAGCTTGTAGCGGTGCATGGGAGTGGATCGCAGGCGCGGGTCGTCGAAGAAGCTTTCGTAGATGAAGCGCGTGACGGGGAAGTTCACATCGACGCCGGTCAGGTCCATCAGTTCGAAAGGCCCCATGCGGAAGCCGTAGCAGTCACGCATCACCGCATCGATTTCCGCGGGGGAGGCGACGTTCTCATGGGCAAGCGCGAGCGCTTCCGTGTTGATGGCGCGTCCGCCGAAATTGACGAGAAAGCCTGGCGTGTCCTTGACGAGCACCGGTGTGCGCCCGAGACGCCTCGCCAGGACGAAGAGCGCTTCTGCGACGGCCTCGGTGGTATCGGGACCGCGAATGATCTCAACCAGTTTCATCACGGGTACGGGATTGAAGAAATGAAGACCGGCAACGCGGTCCTTTCGTTGCAACCCGGCAGCAATGGCGCCGATGGGCAGGGAGGATGTGTTGGAGGCGAGGATGGCGTCCGGTGCGACGAGCTTTTCCAGTTCGCTGAAAAGTTCCGTCTTGACCGTCAGGTCTTCAACGATGGCTTCGATGACGATGGCGCAGGGGGCGATATCCGTAAGGCTTGCGGCCGGATGCAGCCGCTTGGCCGCAGCGTCTGCGTCTTCGGTGGGCATCTTGCCCTCGGCGGCGCGTTTTGACAGGCGCGCTGCAATGCCTTCGCAAGCCTTGGCGGCAGCGCCGGGGCGCGTGTCGAAGACGATAACGTCGATGCCGCCTGTCGCTGCGACCTGGGCGATGCCTGTTCCCATGGCGCCGGCGCCGATCACGCCGAGCGACAGTTGCGGCGCATTCATGTCCATCATGCCGGGTAATCCTTCTGCGAAATCCAGAGCGCTCCATCGTTTCGCGGAAACGATGTTCTACTCTATCTCCTTGTTTTCCCGCACTTATGCGGGCGTCGTATGCGTTTTTCTGACTGCAAAATGCTCTAGAGAAGCGCGCGAACCAGACCGCCGTCGACGGTGATGTTCTGGCCTGTCATGTAACCGGCGTGGCGCGAGCACAGGAATGCACAGACCGGGCCGAAATCATCGGCTTCACCCAGACGTTTCATCGGAACGCTGTCGGCCATGCGGGTCTTGGCCGCTTCGGGTGTGATGTTCTCGCGCGCGGCCTGCGCGTCATAGACGCGTTTCAGCGCGCCGGTGTCCATCAGGCCGGGGAGAAGATTGTTGACCGTGATGCCTTCGGCAGCCACTTCGCGGGCAAGGCTTGCCATGGCTCCCGTCAGGCCGGCGCGCACGCCGGTTGCAAGGCCCATATTCGGATAGGGTTCGCGCACGGTGAAGGAGGTGACGTTGACGATGCGGCCGAAACCGGCATCGCGCATTCCGGGCAGAACGAGCCGGACCATGTCGATGGCCGAGAGCATGTTGCTTTCCAGCGCCTTCAGCCAGACATCGTGACCATGGGTTTCAAGAGGTCCGGGGGGCGGTCCGCCAGCATTGGTGACGAGTATGGAGATCGGGCCGGTGAGCGCGCGCGCTTCTTCCACGATACGGGCGCGGCCCTCCGGGTCGGAAACGTCGCCTGCCACCGCCGCCGCGCCATGGCCGATGGAAGTTGCGGCAGCTTCGGCCTTCTTTTGATCGCGCCCGTTGACCACCACGCGTGCGCCGGCTTCGGCAAGCGCCTTGGCGCAGGAGAAACCGAGCCCCTGCGAGCTGCCGAGCACGAGGGCGTTGAGACCGGAAATACCGAGATCCATGGGGCGTTTCCTTTCAGAGGAAGGATGGCAGGAAGAGGATGATGTCAGGGAACAGGGCCAATAGCCCGATCACCAGAATGAAAATGCCGATGAAGGGCAGGACCGAACGGAAGATCGACTGCAGCGGCACGTCTTCCGTCACGCCATGCAGTGCAAACAGCGTGTAACCGAAAGGTGGGGTGATGCCGCCGATGGACATGTTGATCAGGAAGATCGTCCAGAACCAGATCGGATCGAAGCCCATGGCCAGCACGATGGGGCCATAGAGCGGAACGAGCATGATCATCAGCGCGATCTGGTCGATGAACATGCACAGCACGAAGGGCAGGACCTGAAGCAGGATGAACATGATCGCTGGATGCAGGTCCAGGGCCGTAACGGCGGCAACCAGCTTGAAGGTCGAGCCGGTCATGTTGAGCACCTGGCTGAAGGACACGGACGACACCATGATGATGGTGATCACCGTGGTGATGCCCGCCGTCGAGCGTACGCATTCGACGAATTTGGCCCAGGTCAGGTTTCCGAAGATCGCGCAGATGATCGCCGCTGTCACGCAGCCCACGGCGGCGGCTTCCGTCGGTGTGGCGATGCCGGCCAGGATGAAGCCCAGGATGGATGCGATGATGAGCAGGAAAGGCAGTGCACGGGTGACGAGGGCGAGCCGTTCGCGGGCGGGCAATCCGCTTCTCGCGCTGACGGGCGCAAGGGCGGGATTGATGCGCCCGCGGATGACCACATAAACGAAGAAGGCGAGAGCAAGCAGAATGCCGGGCAGAATGCCGGCGATCAGAAGAGCTGCGATCGAGACCTTCGACAGAATGCCGAGCACCACGGCCATCACGCTGGGCGGGATGATCGGAGCAAGGCTGGCGCCGGCCAGCAGCGCACCGATGGACAGGTTGCGGTCATAGCCGCGCGAGCGCATCTCTGGAAGCAGGGACGAGCCCATCATGGCGGCCACGGCCATGGCCGAACCGGACAGCGCGCCGAAAATGGTCGAAAGAACGATGGCAACGGCATAAAGGCGCGCCCGGATGTTGCCGATCAAGGCGTCGACTGCGTTGAAGAGGATGTTCACCGAGCCCGAGCGGAACAGGATTTCGCCAAGCAGGATGAAGAGCGGAATGGCTGCGAGCGAGAAGCTGGTGCCCGTGTCGAACATCGAATTGATGATCAGGAGCACGCCATTGAAATTTCCCGAAAGCAGATAGAGCGCTGCAATGTTCAGGACCAGGAACGACAGGAAGATCGGCAGCCCCGTCGCAAACAAGACGAGGAGCATGACGAAGACGCCGCTGAGAAGGATCCACCAGTCCATGAAAGAGGTCCGTCGATAAGGGTTATCGGGCCGGCGACCGGAAGGTCGCCGCAAGGTGGCGCAGGAAATAGAGCGCCATGCTCATGAGGCTGTAGGCGATGACGCCCGTCACCACCCATTTGGGGATGGGGGTGACCGCAATCATCTTGACGCCCCGTGTCACCTGGCGGGCGGTCTCGGCAATGCCGTACCAGGCGCAAAGGCCGCAGGCGGCCATGCCAAGAAAGAGCACGAAACGGTTAAGCCACAGGGCTGTTTCCGGTGAAGCCTTCTCGGCGATGAAGGTCATGCGCGCATGGCCGGTGTTGCGGGTGAGCATCGGGGCTGCGAGGAAGGTGATCATCGCAAAACTGACGGCTGCGGTGTCCGGCGCCCAGTCGCTTGGCGCCTGCAATGCATAGCGGCCGAAGACTTCCCAGGCTGTCACAAGGGTGAGATAGGCCACCGCGACGGTGGCCCCCCAGAAGCTCGCATTTGTCAGCCCGTCATGCAGGCGCAACAACCAGCGCATGGCAGATGGCCTTTCCTACTGAGCCGTCAGGTTCTTTTCGAGGGCCAGCTTGTGGAAAGCCTTGCCATCTTCGCCGGCCTTGTCTTCCACCTGCTTCCACACACCTGCCGCGAAGATACCGTCGACCTTGCCGGCCACGTCGGGACCGAACTCGGTGATGGCGAGGCCGGCATCCTGCATGGCCTTGTCTTCCTTCGCCCAAAGGCCCTCGAAATGCTTGCGCCCCTCGATCTCGAGCTCCTTGGCGATGTCGGTCACCATTGTCTGCTGCTCGGCCGACAATCCATTCCAGGTGTCCAGGTTCATGAACAGTGACAGGTTGGTGATGCCGAAGGTGGGACGGGTCATGTACCCGGCAACCTCGTACCATTTGTAATCCATAGCACCAAAGACGGGCCAGGCTGCGCCATCCACCACACCGCGCTCGAGCGCGGAATAGATTTCGCTTGCCGGCAACGTCACCACCGAACCGCCCAGTTCATTGACGAGGTCGTGATAGGTGCCCGAGGCCCGGATCTTGCGACCCTTGAGGGCGCCGTCTTCCGCGATGGGGTTCTTGAGCAGGATGTGGTAGCCGGAAGCGGCGGAGAAGACGCCGATGAGTTTCAGATTGCGCTGCTGATAATGGGCGTCGATCAGGTCATAGATACCGCTTTCGCGGCGCGCCTGCGGATCATCCTTCACCGCGTCCATGCCGAAGGCCATGGTGGTTTCGCCCAGATGATAGGCGCCATGCGTGAAGAGCATGTTGAAGAGGCCTGCCGAAACCGGCTGCAGCTGCTCGAAGGGCGGCACTGTTTCGGGACCGCGCATTTCCACGCTGAGCTCGCCACCGGATTTCTCCGTCAGCCGCTTGGCGAATTCCTGCGCGAAAACCGGCACGGCATTATAGCTCTCGTCCCAGCTCGAAAGCATGGTCAGGGTTTCGGCGCGGGCCGGAACGGCCGCGGCGAGTGCCATCGCCACGGCAGCAAGAATCGAAACACGTTTCATGTGATTGACCTCCCAATCATCTAAGGATTGCTGGACGATCCGGGACGAGCCCTCCCGGCCGGTATCGCCATGGCGTGCAGCAAAGCAGCGCTGCGAAACAAGTGTCAAGCGAAGTTACGGAATTTCTTTCCGCAGTGCAGAAATAGAAGCCGGCGTTGTTTCATTCCAACGTTCAAATGGCGTTCTGCCCGAACTACGCGAAAATTATGCGGTTCTGGCATATGAGACACCGCGCGTCCGGGTTGGGATGCTATGGTCATTATTCTGCTGTGCGGAAATTACTGTAAGGTTTGTTACAATCCGTTTGGTTTGCCCTGCGTCAACTCCTAGTGTCATTTCGGCGGTGGGAGAGACCGCAACAGGCTCTGGGAGGAAACATGTTGAAGAATGGAGTGCGCCTTGCGGCGCTGGCGTTCGCCGTTGCCGGTTTCGTGGCTCCGGCGGCCGCGGAAGATGCGATCCGTATCGGTTTGATCACCACGCTTTCGGGTCCTCCCGGCTACCTGGGAGAGGATATGCGGGACGGATTCAAGCTGGCCATAGACGAGGAGGGTGGAAAGCTCGGCGGCGCGCCGGTGGAGCTTCTGGTGGAGGATGACGGGTTGAATCCCGGAAACGCCAAGCAGATTGCAGAACGCATGGTGCGGCGCGACAACGCTGCCATTCTGACAGGCGTGATCTTTTCGAATGTTCAGCCTGTCGTGGCGCCTATCGCGCTCAACAATGGCCGCTTCTATGTGGCTTCCAATGCCGGACCGTCGCCGATGGCGGGCGCGGGCTGCCATGAGAACTATTTCGTCAGCTCGTGGCAGAATGATGCCATGCATGAGACTGCGGGTATTGCGGCCAACAATGCCGGTTACAAGAAGGCCGTCGTCATGGTGCCCAACTATCAGGCGGGCAAGGATGCGGTTGCCGGGTTCAAGCGCTTCTTCAAGGGCGAAATCGTCGAGGAACTCTATACCCAGCTGAACCAGACGGATTATGCGGCGGAGATTGCGCGCATCCGTTCTGACAAGCCGGATGTCGTGTTCTATTTCCTGCCCGGCGGCCTCAGCATCAATTTCCTGAAACAGTACGGGCAGGCGGGCCTGATGGGGGAAATACCTATCATTGCGCCGATGGTTTCCATGGAAGCGCGCATTCTGGCGGGTGTCGGCGATGCGGCGGAAGGGATTCGGGCCACGGCCCATTGGAACGCCGACCTCGACAATGCCGCCAACAAGGCCTTCGTGGCTGCCTATCGCGACGCCTACAAGCGCGAACCCACGCCCTGGGCGGCGCAGGGTTATGACGCCGCCCGCCTCATCGCCAGTGCTCTGAAGCACACCGGCGGCAAGGTGCTCGACGACGCGGACGGTTTCCGTGCGGCGCTGCGCGAGGCCGATTTCGAAGCAGTGCGCGGCGCATTCAAATTCGCTGCCAATCAGCATCCGGTGCAGAACTGGTACTTGCTGGAAGCACGCAAGGGCGCAGACGGAAAGCTGTCGCTCGCGACGACGCAGACCATCGTCGAGGAACATGGCGATGTCTACGGAGCGGAGTGCAAGCTGAACTGATGCCGGGCGCGGCACCGTTTCAGGGAAACGCCATTCCGCTTTCAGACATCAGCTAATTCTGCAGGAAGGCAGGATGCTCACGGGCGGGATGGCGCTGCACAAGCCGTCCCGTTCCCAGGCAGGGAAAAATAGTCGCATCATGCTGCTTTTCATCGAACAGATTTTGAACGGGCTGCAGCTCGGCGTGTTCCTGTTCCTGGTTTCAGCCGGGCTAACGCTGATCTTCGGCATCATGGGCGTGATCAATCTGGCGCATGGCTCGCTCTACATGATCGGCGCCTATACCTGCGCCACCGTTTCCATGGCCTCGGGCTCCTATTGGCTGGGCTTTCTTGCGGCGGGGCTGGCTGCCGCCCTTGCCGGCGCATTGATGGAAGTCATCTTGATGCGCCGGCTTTATCGTAGGGATCATCTCGATCAGGTTCTGGTGACATTCGGCCTGATCCTGTTCGTTAACGAGGCGGTGACGATGATCTGGGGGCGTACTCCGCTTTTCATGGATCTTCCGCAATCGCTTTCCGGTTCGGTGGAAATCGTGCCGGGTGCGCCTTATCCGGTTTATAGGCTGGGCGTGATCCTGGCGGGCCTTGCCGGTGCCGTGGGGCTCTGGTTCCTCATCTCGAAAACCCGCATCGGCATGCTGATCCGCGCCGGGTCGACAAACCGCGAAATGGTTTCGGCGCTGGGGGTGGATATCGATCGGCTCTACACGCTCCTGTTTGCTGCCGGTGCGGTTCTGGCTGGCCTTGCCGGCGCTTTCGCGGGCCCGCTTGTTTCCGTGCAAGTGGGCATGGGGGAATCGATCCTCATCCTCGCATTCGTGGTGGTGGTGATCGGCGGTATCGGCTCCGTGCGCGGCGCGCTTGTAGGCGCCATTCTCGTCGGGCTGGTGGATACGCTCGGCCGCGCCTTCCTGCGCGACTTTCTGGGGCTTTTCCTGCCACCCGCCGAGGCTGCGGGCATGGGGGCGGCCCTCTCTTCCATGGGCATCTACATCGTTATGGCGCTCATCCTTGTCATCCGCCCGAAGGGGCTTTTTCCTGTTGTGGCAGGGCGCTGATCATGCCTGATGGTTTTCTTCGCATCGTAACGCTCGCGCTCGTCGTTCTGGCGCTCTTCTTTCCGCTTCTGGCGGAAGCCGGAGGCAGTGCCTATCTGGTTCCGAGTGCAAGCCGTATTCTGATCTATGCGCTGGCTGCGGTAAGCCTCAATCTCCTGGTGGGCTATACTGGGCTCGTGAGCCTCGGCCATGCAGCCTATCTCGGCGTAGGGGCCTATGTCGTGGGGATATTGTCCTTTCATGCGGTTGAGGGCAGCACGATTTTCGGGCTTCCCGGCACGGTGGAAGGGCTGGTGAGCATTCCGCTCGCCATTCTTTTTTCAGCGCTTGTCGCGCTCGTTCTCGGCGCGCTCTGCCTGCGCACCTCCGGCATCTATTTCATCATGATCACGCTCGCCTTTGCGCAGATGATGTTCTTCATCACCGTTTCGCTGGAGCGCTATGGCGGGGATGACGGGCTCTTCATGTATGCTGGGCCGAACAGGCTGGGGCCGCTCGACCTTTCAAGCGAATGGACCTTCTTCTATGTCTGCCTGGCCGTCCTTTTCGCTTTTCTTCTGTTTTGCCGTTATCTGGTGGGAACGCGGTTCGGTCGCGCGCTCGGCGCCATACGCCAGAACGAGGCGCGCATGATCACGCTCGGCTGCAATGTCTACCGCTACAAGCTTGCCATTTTCGTCATCGCGGGGGCAGGGGCCGGGCTTGCGGGCGCGCTGCTGGCGAACCAGGCGAGCTATGTCAGCCCTGACGTGTTGCACTGGACCCGCTCGGGCGAACTTCTTTTCATGGTCATTCTGGGCGGGAGCGGCACGCTTTTGGGGCCTGTCTTCGGCGCCGTGGCTTTCCTTCTCCTGGAGGAGTATCTGCCGGTTCTATTCGATGCGGCCGGGCTGGAACTCCTCAAGGAACATTGGCGGATCGTTTTCGGCCCGCTGCTGATCATCGTCATGCTGTTTAACAGGCGGGGTCTTTACGGCCTTCTTGCCGGGAGGCCCAGGCAATGAGCGCTGATCTTCTCCTGGCCGTCGACGGGCTTGAAAAGCGCTTCGGCGCCTTGAAGGCCACCGACGGTCTCGATCTCGAAGTGCGTACCGGTGAAATTCATGCGCTGATCGGCCCGAACGGAGCCGGTAAATCCACCTTGATGAAGCAACTCTCAGGAGAAATGAAACCGGATGCGGGGCGAATCCTGTTTCGAGGCGCCGACATCACGTATGCGACAGCGCCCCGGCGGGCGAGGCTCGGCATTGCGCGGTCCTACCAGATCACATCGATTTTTCCCGACTATACGGTGCTTGAGAACGTCGCTACCGCTGTGCAGATGCGCATGACCGGCGGGGCGGGCATCTTGCGGCGGGCCAAGGGGGATGCGGATATCGAGGAGCCGGCTCTCAAACTGATCGAACGGGTGGGGCTTTCAGGCGCGCATGACAGGCTGGCTTCGGCCCTTGCTCATGGTCAACAAAGGCAATTGGAATGCGCCATGGCGCTTGCGCTGGAGCCGTCCCTGCTTCTTCTCGATGAACCCATGGCCGGGATGGGACCACAGGAAAGCGCCATCATGGTGGAGCTTTTGCGCGGCTTGCGCGGACAGGTCACCACATTGCTCGTGGAGCATGACATGGACGCTGTTTTCAGCCTGGCCGACCGGATTACCGTTCTCGTCTACGGCAAGGCCATCGCGACCGGCTCGCCTGACGAAATCCGCAACAACCCCGCCGTCCGGGAAGCCTATCTGGGGGAGGAAGCGGATGCTTCTTGAAGTGCGAGGGCTCGAAACGTTCTACGGTCGAAGTCAGGTGCTTTTCGGCGTCGATCTTGCCGTGGGCGAGGGGGAGGTCGTCACGCTGATGGGACGCAACGGCATGGGAAAGACCACTACCGTGCGTTCGATCATGGGACTGACACCACCGGCGCGCGGTGCGATTTCATTCGCAGGTCAGCGCTGCCACGGCTTGCCGCCGCACCGGATTGCGCGCCTGGGGCTCGGATTGGCGCCCGAGGGGCGCGAAATATTTCCCACGCTGAGCGTGCGGGAAAATCTTGTGGCGACCGCCGCAAACCACCGGAATGTCGAAAATCCGTGGACGCTTGAGCGGATTTACGCACTTTTTCCCCGCTTGCATGAGCGTCAGGCACAGGCGAGCTTCTCGCTCTCGGGAGGCGAACAACAGATGCTGACCATCGGGCGCGCGCTGATGACCAATCCCCGTCTCCTGATCCTGGACGAGGCAACCGAAGGCCTGGCCCCCCTTATTCGCGAGCAGATATGGCAGGTGATCCGGCAGCTCAAGGCGGCAGGTCAGGCCATTTTGTTGATCGACAAAAACCTTTCGCATCTTCTTGATCTTGCCGACCGGCACTATGTGATGGAAAAAGGGAGGGTCTCCTGGTCTGGGACGAGCACCCAGCTGAGGGCGGAACTGGCTGAGAATCAGCGGCTCATCAGCGTGTGAGGCCCATTGTCTGCATCCCGCAAACAGGGACTTGGCAGACGGATGGAATGGGAGGGGCCATTCCCGAATGATTTTGCCGGCGTATTTCCTGCGGAATTGCAAGTAAAAATTGCTGTTGCAAAATTCGCCTACCATAGCCAAATCCGGCTGTGGTGGCGTCTTTGGCTCTGTTAGAGCCCCTAAGGCGTGCAGGGGAACTAAATTGCTGGAGCGCATCCTACTTAACGTGGCCCGCTGGCGTGAGACGAGCAGCGCCGAAAAGTTGAAGGTCATCAAAGAGGCGTCCTCGAACGAAGAGGCCATTCACCTTTTACGCGGCTTGTACGAGATAAAGCATGTTACCGTCCGACTTGCTGCTGCGCCGCTCGGATTGTTCGATATTCCTTATATCAGGACGACTTACGCGGCCGAATGGATCGCACATCAGCTGACGCGCGGCTATATCGGTGGTGATCAGGTGGTGGTTCACGGCTTTACGACGGAGCGTCCGTTTTTCTGGTCCGATCTCGAACGGACGAGAATTTGGAACCTCATCATGCGCGACGCCATGCAGCGAGGAGTGGGGCCGGAGGGGTTTTCGATTCCTATTCACGACCGGCTGGGGCGTCGCTCGCTGATCTCGCTCAATACCTTCATGTCGCCTGAGGACTGGAAACGCTACATTTCAACTATTGCCAAGGAACTGCTGGAGATTGCCTGGGTACTGCATGAGAATGCAATCAGGGAATCGGGCGTTGAGGAAGTCGTGCGGTTAGGGCCTCGCGAAATTGAATGTCTGCAATGGGTTGCACGTGGCAAGGATGCTGGCGATATTGCCGAGATTCTTGAAATCTCGGAACATACGGTCCGGTATTATCTGAAATCGGCTCGTGAGAAACTCAACAGCCGTACGCTACCACACGCAGTGAGTAAGGCTATAGCGTATCGTGTTATCAGATAACCCCCCAAATTTTGGGGGGATGAAATCGAATTCAGCTCGCGCTAGGATATGGCTCATATCCCAGCATATATGTTTTAAGCTTTGATGGAACCGGGGGTGGCTGATTCATGCTTAAAAATGAAATTCTTGAAATTGAAGCGAAAGCTGCTTTTTCTTCCTATAATTTGATTATGACTCATCTTCACGAGGCAGCTCGGCTGGCGGGGGAGATTGAGGATTTCAAAGAGCATAAGCTCTTTTCCTATCTGACCAGCATGTGTCTTGAAGTGGTGGCAGAGGCACAAGGGTTCGGTTCTTGATCTGCTGGCTGTCCGATAGATGAAATCCGCGGAAGGCTTCTGCCGCAGGTAGTCTATTGCAGAACCCCTTGAGCGAAAGCTGGGACAATGCGCGGAGCGCATTGTCCATATCTTTGCGCGCGCAAGGAATTTTCCGGTATTACCCCGCGTGCAATATTTGCCTCGGGAGCATTCCAGACATTGCCTCGACGGCGATTACGAAATCTGACCATCCGTCTTCGATGTCCGGAACATTCGAATCAGGCTACGCTCAGGCCCACGGCGTAAAAAATTTTTGGGTGATTTGCCGAATGCTACTTCCAAAGATTGAGGCGTTTCCAGTCGTCGCGGGGGATTTCGTCGCCGACCTTGTATTCGAGTGCAAGCACTTCGATGTGATCCGGAGCCGTCTTGCATGAAAAGGCGAGGCGATACCAGTGCCCCTTGCTTCGGAACGCTGCACCGTGACTGCTGATCTCATCGCCGTCGACGTTTGGTTCCTCGAACGTGTAGGCCACGACGCGGTCTGGATTGAAACGGTTCTGATCGTGCCGAATTGTCTCCATCACGGCGACGTCGCAACGCTGTTCCAGCCGGGTGACAGGGTCAAGCTTCATCAATGAAGCCTTCATGCCGGTATTGAAGGCTTGTGCGGGCGTTGAAAGGAGCATGGCTCCGAAAATTGCAGCGGCGATATTCCTCAGCATCGTCTCCGGATGTCCATTCGTTCGATTCCTGCAAAGGCGATGAAACAGACCATACAAGTGCTTTGGGGGCAAGTAAGCGGCTGATATATGGTCGGCAAAGTAAAATTCCATTGCAGAACGTTTTCGAATTTCAGGCCTTTGGTCAATATATTCCTTATGATTTCAATTGGTTGTTATTCCGGGAAAGATCTTGGGACATGGATTGGTGATTACTTGTAAAATTTGAATCTGTTTCGTTAATGCCTTCTTTTATGCTCCTGGCATAGGGTCGGCTCACTTTCGGGAGTGGGCGCATTGAGCGGGCAGCTATTCATATCGCTGTTAAATCCGGGGATTGGTATCATCCTGGCGATGGCGTTTGCCATCCTCTGGCTCAACCAGCGCAATCAGGCCTATGTGGCGCTTGCTGCTGCCGGTTATGGGGCGATGGCGCTCGGCTTCCTGTTTCAGGACATCATGCCGGGCATGCCGATGGAGCTGCAACGCATTCCATCGAATTTTTTCTTTATCGTGTCGGCGCTGTTCCTGTGGACTTCGGTTCTATGGCGGTACCGGATCAAGGCGCCGCTTTATCCAATGTTGATTGTCGCGGGCGCCAGTTTTGCCGCCCTTTGCTGGTTTCTGGTGGTTCATCCAAGCCTCACGAACCGGATCTATTCCATCAATATCGGGCTCGGCATCATCGCGGCATCGGCTGTGTTCAAACTGCGCAAAATCCGCAACCCGAAATTCATCGACAAGGTGCTGTTCTGGGTCAGCTTCCTGGCCGCTACGAATTTCATCTTTCGCCCTATCCTCATTGTTTGGTTGCAGGGCGGCTATGAAAGCTATGCGGACTATACCGGTTTCCAGCAGTCGCTTTACTGGGCGACCGTTCAATTCACGCAGGCGTTGATCTCGGTCACCATTGCGCTGATCCTACTTGTCGCGGTCGCCACGGATCTCATCGAGGAACTGACCAAAGAAGCACGTACGGATGTGCTTTCGGGCCTTGCCAACAGGCGGGGCTTTGAGGATCAGGCAAGCGCGTTGCTGCAATCGTGTAACGAGCGGGGCGAGGCAGCGGTTCTTCTGATTGTCGACATCGACCACTTCAAGCGGATCAACGATAATTTCGGCCATGCGGTCGGAGACAGTGTGATCGCGGCTTTCGGGCGGATGCTACGTGCCATGATCGAGCCCGAAATGGTCGCGGGGCGGATCGGCGGCGAGGAATTCGCCGTGTTCGTTCCCAATGTCGATCCAGGGAAAGCTCGGTGCTTTGCAGAAGAGCTACGCAAGCGTGTTTCGGAGCTGCGTGTCGAAGGGCTGCCGGATCACTTCTCGACCACCGCCAGTATCGGCCTTGCCTTTTCGACCCATCGCGGGGAGGAGTTGTTCAAGCTCCTGCGCCGCGCCGACCGGGCGCTCTACGATGCGAAGGATGCCGGCCGAGACCAGGTGCGTCTGTTCTCATCCGACAAACGTCTGGTGCGGGTCGCGCAATGATTCAGGCAACGCTTTTCCCCTGCGGCCGCTGAGAA
This sequence comes from Nitratireductor indicus C115, assembly GCF_000300515.1. Lineage (GTDB taxonomy): Bacteria > Pseudomonadota > Alphaproteobacteria > Rhizobiales > Rhizobiaceae > Nitratireductor > Nitratireductor indicus. The sequence goes on along the minus strand of NZ_AMSI01000002.1, from coordinate 149,111 downwards.
TTCAGCCGATCCGTCCTGTCTGAAACTTTTCTACAGACGGAAGGTCCAGTAGAGGCAGGCGAGCGTTGCAGCGATAAATCCGATGAAAGACAGCGTGCGCAGAAGCGCATTGCGCCGCAATGTGTCGAGCGACAGATGCACAACCACAATCGCGGCTGCAAACAGAAATTGCCAATCCAGAAGTATCGACAATGCATCGCGAACGCCGAACGCAAAGCGGGCGACCTGCACGCCGAAAATTGTGGCAAGCAGCACCACCGCCGTGGAAAAAACCGGCGAGGCGGCTCCGGAATGTATCATCCCGGCTGTTCGAAGCGGCAGGATGACGATCAGAGCGCCCGAAAGGGCATAGATCGCGGCAAGCGGAATGAAGGTCTTGGCGTTTGCCAGCCCGTCGAGCCGCGAGACGCCGAGACTGCCGAAGGGATATCCCTTGATCTGCAGGCCGAAGCTGAGGGCGACCAGCAAGCCAGTGAGGACAGCCACCAGAAGGAAAGCGGACAGAGTGCGGTTCATCAAGGCCCCCAGGCGAATCGAATGGCCTATTCCGACAGAACCGCGTGGCAGATTGCAACCAGGCGGATAAATACAGGCCTCGATAAGGGCGCGTGCTCAGGCCTTTTTCCATTCCATGATGTGGAAATAGGGAGAGCGTCTGTAACGTGCCGCGACCTCCGGATCGCCGCCGGACGGGGCCGGTTCATCGAAGAAAACGAGGCGCAGACCCGTGTCGAGAAGCAAGCGCATATAGGTGTGGAAGGGGCGGTGCCAATTTCGAATGGATATTCCACGCCAACTTACCCATTCGGCGCGTTCGGTAAGATAATTGTCGATCTCGAAGCGCCGGGTTCCATCCGGTACTGTCTTCCAGCCGCCGGCGGTGTTGAAACTGTTGAGATTGGCAATGAGAAGCGATCCTCCAGGCCTGAGAACCCGGGCCATTTCGCCAATTGCTTCTTTTATTCCATCTATGTCGATGAGGGTCAGGTAGCTCACCACCAGATCGAAACTGGCATCCTCGAACGGCAAGTTTTCGGCCATGGCATCGACATAGGTGCCGGAAGGATCGCGGGCTTGAGCCATGGCGTGTAAGCTCGGGGTCGGTTCGACGCCGATCACTTCCAGTCCTTCGGACCTCATCATTCGGCAAAAGCGACCTTCGCCGGCTCCCACATCGAGTGCGCGCGTAAAACCTTTTTCGCGGATGCGGGCGAGCATTGGGGCATCAAGTATGTGCCTGCGCGAAAAATCTCCCGCTTCACCCATGTCCGAGATCCATGCCGCAGCCGATGTTTCCCAGCCGTTCTCAAGCTTGCTCATAAGATTCACCCGGTTATGCGACACGGCGTTGTTCAACCGGCCTCGATGCAAGGCATCGCTTTTGTGCCGACGCTGTCCGCCCTGTTCCTGAAGGGGGCTTGCTAGCCGGGGTGGCCGTGTGTCGTCAATCCACCGAAGCGGTGCTCGTATAGTCGACGCTTCTTGCGTTACGGGGATTGTCGGCGTCGTGCACCAGATAGACGAAGGTCAGTATGGCAACCGCTGCTGGAGACAGCAATGCGGCGGCGCGCAGGAGACTGGTCAACAATTGCAACGGGCTCATCATGCGCAAAGGATATGCCTCAGATTTTAATCAAATCTGCATCGCGAAATTAACCATGAGCGATGTGCGCCTGCGGTCGGCCGTTGCCGGGATGTTCCGTTAACGTCCCGGCTAAACATGCCGGTTATGCTAGGTTTGCAAGTTGGGGAGATGGTTCTTTGAACCTGTCAGGGCGTTCGCGCGGTATTTCAGTCTTCAAGTCGGCTTCGGTTGCCGGCACCCTGTCCTGCGCGCTCATTCTGGGTTGTGCCGTGTTCTCCTCGTGCCTGTTCGGCATCTACACGAGGCCCGTTGATTTTCTGGCGACCGTCTGGCCGGCCAATGCCGTGATGCTTGGCCTGATGCTGCGCATGCCACGTGCGGCTGGTCCCATTGGATGGATTGCCGGCAGCGCGGCGTTTCTTGCTGCCGATTTCCTTGCCGGTGCCACTGTTTTCAAGGCCGTTATTCTGGCGAGCGCAAACCTGATCGGGATTGCGGGGACATACTTCGTCATCAGCCGTTTTTCCCGCGATGCGATTGAATTGCGCACACCGGAATCGACACTCGGGCTGGTTCTTGCCGTTGCTGTGGGATCCCTTCTTGCAGGCGGGGTGGGGGCTGTTGCAAATCCGATCTTGTTCGGCGGAACAGCTCTTGGAGGGCTGACCTTCTGGTTCGTGACGGAGTTCGCCAATTACGTGGCCATTTTGCCTGTGATCCTGACGGCATCAGCCTTGCCGCGTTGGCGTCGACCTGACCGGTTTGAAATTCTCCATTATGCTGCGCCGGTGCTGGCGTTGATCCTCGCCTGTGCAATCGCCGTTGCGATTGGCGGGGCGGGGGCGCTTGCTCTTCCTGTGCCGGCGCTATTGTGGGGCGCGCTTGTCTATCCGCGCTTCGTGACGGCTTTGCTGACACTTGCTTTCAGTTTCTGGACGCTGCTCGCGCTTTCGGCCGGCTATCTACCCAATACGGTGGATGCCTCCAACGAGCAGGCATTGATTTCAATCCGTCTGGGCGTCAGCCTTATCGCGCTCGCGCCCATCATGCTTGCGAGCGTCATGAGCCGTCAGGCGGAACTTCTGGAGCGGCTGCGTCATCTTGCGGCTCATGATCCACTTTCGGGCCTGTTCAACCGAAGAGCATTTCGCAGCGAGGCGGAAATGCGGTTGAAGGCGGTGCGCAGGGAAGAAAAGCCGGTGGCGCTTCTAATGCTCGACATCGATCATTTCAAGTCGATCAACGACAGCCATGGTCATGCGGCCGGCGATGCGGTGATCAGTATCGTGGCGGAGCGTGCGGCAGCGTTTCTGCGGCCCACCGATGTCATCGGCCGTATCGGCGGTGAAGAATTCGCCATTCTCCTGCCTCACTGCACACGTTCGGAGGCGCTTGCCGTTGCGGAGCGCATTCGCCGGGCCATCGCGGACGAACCGGTGCCGGCTTATCCGGACGGTGCGCTCGATATCACAATCAGCGTGGGGCTCGCGGCAGCAGGCAGTACCAACGCGGATCTCGATGCCATGCTGCTTGAGGCGGATGGAGCGCTTTATGCGGCCAAGAAGCTGGGGCGCAACAGGGCTGAGACTTCCGGCTCGGCCTGAATGTTGCGGGAGCGGTAAAACTATTCGCCTTGCCTTGAGCGGATTTCGTCCTGCTCCGCTTCCCGGACCCATTCACGCCAGATCGCGACAAAAAGGGCCATCAGCACGGGGCCTATGAACAGGCCCACGAACCCCATGGTTTTCACGCCGCCAATCAGGCCGAAAAACGTGGGCAGGAAGGGAAGGCTTATCGGCCCCCCCACAAGCCGCGGCCGGATTGCCTTGTCCACGATAAAGAGCTCGAGCGCGCCCCAGGCAAACAGCGCTATGCCGGCGGCAGGCGAGCCGCTTGCCACGAGATAGGTGGATACGAGTGTCATGGAAAGCGGAGCGCCGCCGGGTACAAGCGCCATCACGCCTGTAAGAACGCCCAGGGTGACATGGGAGGGGACGCCGGCAATCCAGTAGGCTGAACCGAGCACAATGCCTTCGCCGATAGCGATCAAAGTGGTGCCGACCACGGTGGACTTTATGGTGGCGGGGACCACGCGGGAAAAACGTTCCCACCGGGTTGGAAGGATGCGCTCTCCAAGTACATCCACCTGCCGGGCGAAGGCTTCCCCATCCCGGTAGACGAAAAAGAGAACGATCATCATGAAAAGCAGTGTGAGGATGATGTCGAAGGCGCTTGAGCCGGTGGCCAGGATTGCGCGGTAGATATTGCCGATATTGGCGCCGCTGACGATCTGGACCAGTTCTCCTATTGCGCCGGGGTGGCCGATATAGGTCGTCCACTGACTGTCCAGCCATTCCCCGACGGCCGGCAGGTTTGCCAGCCAGCTGGGAGTGGGAGCGCCGGTGGAGTTGGTTTCCACGGCCCAGCTGAACCATTGGCCGATTTCATCGATCGTGTAAGTGACCGCGAAGAATAGCGGCACGATCAGGAACAGAAGAATGAGCAGGATTGCCACGGTTGCGGCCGTGGCGCGATTGCCGCCGAGCTGGTTGAGCAGGGCCCGGTAAGCCGGCCAGCTTGCAAAGCCGATGACGACGGCGGCCAGAACGGGAACGAGAAAATCGTGAAAGAAGTAGATGCCGGCAACGACGATCAGAACCAGCAGCCAGCGGGCGACGGATCGCGGGGGAACGAGCGCTGAACGCTGGGAGCTCGATACGCCGAGCCATGGGGGCTCGCTGGGAATGTCTGGTCTTTGCTGCATCAACCTGCTTTCGCGATCATGATTGCTCTTGTCCCGCAGGAGAAGGTGGTTTGGCAAGGTGCCTATGGCCTATCGCTCTTTTCGAAGCCAACGGGATGAAAGCTTATCCTGAAACTGCATATGCTCTGATTATATCTCCAGCCTTTTGCGAAACGGGTGAGTTGTCCCCATGTCAGAAATACCGGAAGGACTATCTCCTGCCGAATGAGGTGCTTTCGAGACCGCACCTGGCCGGGGCATCTCTGAGCAATAACAACGGAGACGACGCGTTATGACAGGCTGCTGCGTGCGAGCGTGGCAATCAGGTCTGTTCGGGTCACCACCCCGACAATCCGCTCGTCCTCGATCACCGGTACCGCATCGACTTCGCTCTCGGCCATCAGATGGACCAGTGCAGCCAAGGGGGTCGACGGGGCTGCCCGCGGGCTGGTCGTTTCCATAATGTCCTGGGCCTTAAGGCGCCGCCGCCGTCTGCTAAAGATCGGTGCATCGGCACCCCGGTCCTGGATAAGCAAGTGAATCTGGAAGATGATGCCGACGAACCTGCGATCGGTGGTTTCGACGGGCAGCGAGGTGAATCTGTGCCGCTCGAACAATGCTGTGATTTCGGCAAGGGATGCCTGTGGATTTACAGTCACGAGGTCGCGCGACATCAGGTCTGCGGCAACGACAGGCGTCACCCGATGAGACGCGGCCTGCATCTCGGCTGCCCCGATCAGTCGCGCGAGGTCCTCGACACCCAGGTTGAACGATTGACGGTATCGCCTGAGGATATCTGTCAGCTCCTCGCTCGTCAGGCCAAGACGTTCGAATGGAGGGCGGTCTGCCGTCCCGTGCCGGTTTGGCTCGTCGAATTGGCGAAACGGATAACGCCGGCCGGTCATACGTGCGTATAGAATGGCAATCAGAACAAGGAGCGTCGTGCCGCTGGCAACCGGGGTGAGGGCGAAGCGGAATCCCAGTTCGGCAATGGTGTCCGGGTTCATTGCCGCCGTCATCGCGACGGCGCCTGCGGGTGGGTGGACGGCGCGGCAGAGGATCATCGCCATGATCGCCAGTCCGACCGAGAGTGCAATACGCAAGACCGGTTCATCTACCAGGAGACAGACTGCGACGCCAACCAACGCGGCGATTGTATTGCCGCATATCGCTGACCAGGGTTGTGCCAAAGGGCTGTTGGGCACCGCGAAGAGCAACACCGAACTCGCACCGAATGGAGCGATGAGGTAGAGGCCTAAATTCAGATTGATGGCTGGCGTTAAGGCAAACAGTCCGCAGAGCGCGAGTCCGAGAAACGCTCCCGCACCTGCCCGCAGGGCTTCGCTGGGTTTCGTTCGGGCGACGGCGGGGCCAAACGCTTTCAAAAATCTCAACACTGCAATTCCCTGGCGGCTTGGCACTTGGTGTTTTGGGCGACTGGAATCGCAGGAGCTGCATGATCAGGCAAGGAAACGTATTCCCCCGATCACAGCCAAATTGCAAAGACGGTGCTTTTGTCGGCACCCGTTGGCTGATTGCTTCACAGCTCAGGTATACGCGTTGCGGCAGCCGGCAACATCTATCGATCATGGACTTTCTGTCCGCCACGTGTGGAGGCGGGGCGGCTCAATGAATTGACGCGAGCATCAAAAGAAAGCTCACAATGGCTTGATACGCCGTGTTCTGCCGATGTTTGCCAGAGAGTTCTTGTCGGGGGAAATGTTCTTAACTTCTAAATCCATCAACAAAACCATGGGGTTGTTGGCCTGTTGATGGTGGGCGCGGTAGGGATTGAACCTACGACCCCACCCGTGTGAAGGGTGTGCTCTCCCGCTGAGCTACGCGCCCGCCCGCATCGATGATCGAGCGAGCCGCGATATACGAGGCGGCGCGGGGGAAAGTCAAGCGCGGCGAGGCGCTTTTTCAAGAAGCGGTCGCGGCAATCAGTTCTTCAGCCATTTCCACCGTCAGCTGGTCGAAATGGGAGATGATGCGCGAAGGTTCGAATTCATGCACCGGGCGGTCGGTGTAGCCGAAATCGACCGCAATGACGGGTATGCCCGCGGCCTTGGCCGTGTCGATGTCCGTGCGCGAATCGCCGACCATGACCGCCCGTTCCGGATTGCCGCCAGCCATGGTGATCGTGCCGCGCAGATGGGCCGGATCGGGCTTTCGAACGGGAAATGTGTCGCCGCCGCAGATCGCCTGAAAGTGATGGTCGATTGCAAGCGCCTTCAGGAGAGCGAGCGACATGCCTTCCAGCTTGTTTGTGCACACGGCCGCGGTGTAGCCCGCCTGCTTGAAGCGTTCGATGGCCTCCAATACGCCCGGATAGGGCTGTGAACGGCCCGGTACGTTGTTGGTGTAGTGATCGAAAAACTCAGCCTGCAAGGTATCCAGCTGGCCGGGTGCCAGGTTTTTTCGACGCACTGCAAAGGCGCGCTCGATCATGACGCGACTGCCGAACCCCACGATGCGGTTGATCTCGCTGCCATCCACCGGCTCGATATTTACACCCTTGAGGCAGTGATTGAGACTGTCGAGAAGGTCCGGCGCGGTGTCGATCAGGGTTCCATCGAGATCGAAGACGATGATTGGCGCTGTCATTGTGTCCCCTTTGCAGATTTCTTGGGATAGCCTGCCGGAGAGGGCTGCGCAAGTTTATGGGCCTCTTGTCTAAGTGGCATTTGCGGGCCACGGCAAAACGGGTTAGGAACCGCACAGAACAGGACTGGGGGCCAGATGTCGGAAGACATGCGTGAACTGAAAATCGAAGCGGCTCGGGCTGCGCTTGGCCAGGTGACCGACGGTATGCGTCTGGGAATCGGTACAGGCTCGACCGCCGAGGAATTCGTTCGCCTTCTGGCCGAGCGCGTCGAGAACGGTTTTTCCGTCATTGGCGTGCCGACTTCGGAGCGCACAGCCCGGCTTTGCCTGGAGCTTGGTGTCCCGCTTACCACGCTCGACGATACGCCCGCGCTCGACCTTACGATCGACGGGGCGGATGAGATCGGGCCGGGCTTGTCCCTCGTAAAGGGCGGTGGTGGGGCGTTGCTGCGCGAGAAGATCGTTGCGGCTGCGTCGGCGCGCATGATCGTGATTGCGGACAAGAGCAAGATGGTCGAGACGCTCGGCCAGTTTCCGCTGCCCATCGAAGTCAATGCATTCGGCTTGCGGGCAACGGTGCTTGCCATTGAGGGCGTGGCGCGCGAGCTTGGCCTGAAGGGACCTCTGGCAATCCGTGAAAAGGCTGGGGAATCTTTCGTTACCGATGGCGGTCACCTGATTGTCGATGCATCTTTTGGCCGCATTCCCGATCCAAGAGCATTGGCAAACGCTTTGAACGCCATCCCCGGTGTTGTGGAACATGGCCTGTTTCTCGATCTCGCCGACACCGCCTACATCGCAGGCGATGGCGGGGTGCGAGCTGTCGGGGCCGTATAGAATTGCAATGGAGTGAGAATAAGATGACTTTGGCAACTCGCCTCCGCCTCATGACTGCTTCGGCTGCGGTCGCGCTTACCGTAGCGCTTGCGCCGGCTTCCGCGCAGGACATTTCGGAAACTCACCTCGCTGCCGCGCGCGCCGCGATCTCCGCTATTCATGCAACCGATGATTTCGACAATGTGCTGCCGCAGGCGGCGACTGCGCTGAAGTCCGAACTCATCCGCAAGAATCCGGATCTGGTCGAGCTCATCAACACCACTGTCGATGAGCAGGCGATCGACCTTGCCAGCCGGCGTGTTGATCTCGAGCGCGAGGCCGCTCAGGCCTATGCCCGCGTCTTCAGCGAGCAGGAACTGAACGATATCCGCACATTCTACGAATCGCCCACCGGCAAGAAGTTGCTTTCCGACGGTCCTATCGTCAGCCGCGAAGTTCTCAAGGCCGGTGAAATCTGGCGCCGGGGCATTGCCCGCGACCTCGCACAGATGGTCGGGCAGAAGATTCAGAGCACGGTGGCGCCCAAGGAAGGTGCAGCACCTGCCGGCGATGGCGCCAATAACGGCGCGGCCGCCAACCAGTAGACCCTGCACACGCAGTTTTGAAAGCCCGGCCATAGCGCCGGGCTTTTATTTTTGTGTTGCGGTTTCTAAGTCTATGCGGCCGGACCGGCCGGATTCGGCGACACCACGGTGGAATTTCAGGCAGAGCGCGGATGCGCGCGCAAGCGCCCTCGGGGCCAGGGAAGCAGGATGAGCAATTTCGACTACGATCTCTTTGTGATTGGCGGCGGGTCCGGCGGCGTGCGGGCCGGGCGTCTTGCTGCGGGTCTTGGCAAGAAAGTGGCCATCGCAGAAGAGTTCCGCTTCGGCGGGACCTGCGTGATCCGGGGATGCGTTCCGAAGAAGCTCTACGTCTATGCTTCCCAGTTTCCGGAGCATTTTGAAGATGCCGCTGGATATGGCTGGGATGTGCCCAAGGCGCGTTTCGACTGGCGCAAGCTTGTGGAGAACAAGGAGCGCGAGATCACTCGGCTCGAGGGTCTTTACCGCAAGGGGCTTGAGAATGCCGGCGCCGAGATCATCGAAGCGCGGGCGACATTGGTCGACCGGCATACGCTGGATGTGGGCGGAAGGCGTGTTACGGCGGAAAAGATCCTGATCGCGGTCGGCGGGCGTCCCAACATGCATTCCGCACTGCCTGGGCATGAGCACTGCATTTCCTCCAACGAAGCCTTCGACCTTGCCGAATTGCCGCAATCCATCGTCATCGAGGGCGGTGGCTATATCGCGGTCGAGTTCGCCAATATCTTCCACGGGCTTGGCGTGGAAACCACGCTCGTCTATCGCGGCAAGGAAATCCTGTCGCGCTTCGATGCCGATCTGCGCCGCGAGCTGCATGCCGCGATGGAAGCCAAGGGGATCAGGATTCTTTGCCATGACGTGCTGACATCGGTGGAAAAGAAGGTCGACGGATCGCTTGTTGCTTATCTGAAATCAGGTGAAGCAGTGGCAGCCGGGCAGGTGATGCTTGCCATTGGACGCATACCGAATACGGCCGGCCTCGGGCTCGAGGCGGCAGGTGTGGAAACTGGCAAGGCCGGTGAAATTCTGATCGATGATTATTCGCGGACCAATGTCGACAATATCTGGGCGCTCGGCGATGTGACCAATCGCGTGCAATTAACCCCGGTCGCGATCCACGAGGCGATGTGCTTCATCGAAACCGAATATAAGGGTAATCCCACAAGCCCGGACCACGATACGATTGCCACGGCGGTGTTCTCGCAGCCCGAGATCGGAACGGTCGGTCTTTCGGAAGACGAGGCTGCCGGGCGTTTCGAAACGCTCGAAATCTATCGCGCCAGTTTCCGCCCGATGCGGCACACGCTGTCGGGGCGGCAGGAAAAGATGCTCATGAAGCTGGTCGTTGATGGCGAGAGCCGCAAGGTTCTCGGCGCGCATGTGCTTGGTCCGGATGCAGGCGAGATGGCTCAGCTTCTCGGCATTTCGCTCAAGGCGGAGCTGACCAAGGATGATTTCGACCGGACCATGGCGTTGCATCCATCGGCGGCGGAGGAATTCGTGACGATGTATCAGCCAAGCTATCGGGTCGTGAAGGGCGAACGGGTCGGTTGATCCGTTTATCTGCGCCGGGAATGGACTTTGAATGCGAGGTTGGAGAGCGGGTTTGGCTGGCGCTCCCTTGCACTGCCGGCTTCATCGTCGCCAAGTGGGCATTTCCGGGGTAGTATCGAACCCTTACATCCGTTAATAAGCGGCGTTTCGGTATCCGTTATAATGGTTGAAGCGGTCCGGAAGGATAATTCTGTAGCAACGATCGAGTAAGCAAGATGACGAAGTGGTCGCCGAATTCGTGGAGAAACAAGCCCATCCAGCAGGTTCCGGCTTATCCGGACCTGAACGCCCTGGCGGAAGTCGAGGCGCGCATGGCCACGTATCCGCCGCTCGTTTTTGCAGGTGAGGCGCGCAAGCTCAAGAAGCAGCTCGCGGCGGTTGCCGAGGGCAATGGTTTTCTGCTTCAGGGGGGCGATTGCGCCGAGAGCTTTGCCGAACATGGCGCGGACAATATCCGCGATTTCTTCCGTGCTTTCCTGCAGATGGCCGTCGTTTTGACATTTGCCGGTTCCCAGCCGGTGGTGAAGGTCGGCCGTATTGCCGGTCAGTTCGCAAAGCCGCGTTCTTCCGATACGGAAGCCAAGGGCGATCTGGTGCTGCCGAGCTACCGGGGCGACATCATCAACGGTATCGAGTTCGATGCTGCTTCGCGTGCGCCGGATCCGGCGCGCCAGGAGATGGCTTACCGCCAGTCGGCGGCAACGCTCAACCTGCTGCGTGCCTTCGCCCAGGGCGGTTTCGCCAATCTGGAAAACGTGCACCGCTGGATGCTCGGGTTCCTGTCCGACAGCCCGCAGGCCGGTCGTTACCAGGCGCTTGCCGACCGGATCACCGAGACCATCGATTTCATGCGTGCCGTCGGTATTACCGGTGAGAGCACGCACGCGCTGCGCGAGACGGATTTCTACACCAGCCACGAGGCTCTGCTTCTTGGCTATGAGGAGGCGCTGACCCGCGTCGATTCTACCTCCGGTGACTGGTATGCCACATCCGGGCACATGATCTGGATCGGCGATCGTACCCGCCAGCCGGACCATGCCCATGTGGAGTTCTGCCGTGGCATCAAGAATCCGCTCGGTCTCAAATGCGGCCCGTCTCTTTCCCCGGATGGTCTGATCGAGCTGATCGACCTCCTGAATCCGGAGAACGAGCCGGGTCGCCTGACCCTGATCGCGCGCTTCGGCGCCGACAAGGTGGGCGACCACCTGCCGAAGCTCATTCGCGCTGTCGAACGCGAGGGGCGCAAGGTGGTGTGGTCCTGCGATCCGATGCATGGCAACACGATTACCGCTGCCGGTTACAAGACGCGGCCCTTCGACCGCATCCTCAAGGAAGTGCAGAGCTTCTTCGAGGTGCACCGCGCCGAAGGCACGCATCCGGGCGGCATGCATGTGGAGATGACGGGCAAGAACGTGACCGAGTGCACGGGCGGCGCACGCGCCATCCGCGACGAGGAGCTTCAGGACCGCTACCACACGCATTGCGACCCGCGCCTCAATGCCGACCAGGCGCTGGAGCTTTCTTTCCTGGTGGCCGAACTTCTGAAGAAGGACCGCGCTTCGCATCCTGCCAGCAAGGTTGCCAGCGCCTGATCGCAATGAAGGCCGCTATTTCGGCGGTTTTTCTTCGGTTCTCCTTGCGGACCGCTTCCTTTGGGAGGCGGTCCGCTTCGCATTCAGGACCACCTGATTTTGAAGGGATTTCGTGAAGCGATGCGTGCTGATCTGCCTGAAGAGCTGAAACTGGAAATCCGCAAGGGACTGCCGCCCGATCTGCTCTATCTGCTGCGCAAATATCCCCGGGAGAGTTGGACCGCGCATCCAAATCTGGGCGGAATGGCGCAATTCTGGCTGCAGCGGCACGATATGTTTCGCGAATTGGGCGGCATGCTCAAAACCTCGATTGCCGACTATCGCGAGGGCAAGCTTGCTCCGCATGATTTCGCGGCCTGGTTCGCGCCGCGCCTGCGCTTTTTCCTGCAGCAGCTTCACGGCCATCACCAGATCGAGGACATGCATTATTTCCCGGTCTTTTCCGCTGCCGAGACCCGTCTGTCACGCGGTTTCGATCTGCTCGATGCCGATCATCACGTGATCCATGGAGCATTGGAGCGCAATGCCGAGACCGGTTCTGCCTTCCTGCAGTCGCTCGGGGCAGGACGCGATCGTCAGCTTTTTGCCGCTGATCAATATGGCCAGGAAAACGCTGCGCTTCTCGCCATGTTGCTCAGGCATCTTGAAGACGAGGAAGACCTGATCATTCCCTTGATCCTGGATCGTGGGGAAGACAAGCTCGGCGTTGGCGCATAGTCGATAACCGAAGGTGCAACGGCGTGTTGCGCATGCGGGGAGGGCGGGTTACACGCAGTGCAGGACCCGCCGCTGACGCAACAGGACGACCATGGCCCGCAATACGACTGCTCCCGACATCCTGCGTATCGCTACCGCCCAGCTCAACCCGACCGTGGGGGATGTGGCCGGAAACCTTGCCAAGGCGCGGGAGGCGCGGGCAGATGCGGCGCGGCACGGTGCTGATCTTGTTCTTTTCACCGAGCTTTTCATTGCCGGTTATCCGCCCGAGGACCTCGTTCTGAAGCCGGCCTTCGTGGAGGCTTGCGAGCGTGCTGCGGCAGAGCTTGCCGCGGATACGCAGGATGGCGGGCCGGGTGTCATCATCGGCCTGCCACTGCGCCGGGAAAGCGGTTTGCACAATTCCATCATGGTGCTCGATGACGGCGAAATCATCGCCGAGCGCTACAAGCTTGATCTGCCCAATTATGGCGAATTCGATGAGAAGCGCGTGTTTCAGCCGGGACCCAATGTTCCGGGGCCGGTCAATTTCCGCGGCATAAGGCTCGGAATCCCCATCTGCGAGGATATCTGGGGTGAGCTCGGCGTTTGCGAGACGCTCGCCGAATCGGGCGCGGAAATCCTGCTCGTTCCCAATGGTTCGCCCTATTACCGGGGCAAGGTGGATATTCGCCATCAGGTGGCCATTGCCCAGGTGATCGAGACCGGGCTGCCCATGCTCTATGCCAACCAGCTTGGTGGGCAGGACGAGCTGGTGTTCGATGGTGCGTCCTTCGCGATTGCGGCAGACAAGTCGCTTGCCTTCCAGATGAGCCAGTTCGAGGAAGCCGTTTCCGTGTCGACCTGGCGGCGGGAGGGGGACGGCTGGCGGTGCACTGACGGGCCGATGTCGAAGATTCCGGAAAAGGAAGAGGCCGATTACAGGGCCTGCATGCTCGGGCTGCGCGACTATGTGAACAAGAACGGCTTCAAGAATGTGGTGCTCGGCCTTTCGGGCGGTATCGATTCGGCAATTTGCGCCGCTCTTGCGGTCGATGCGCTTGGCGAGGAGCGGGTGCGCTGCATCATGATGCCCTATCGCTATACATCGAAAGACTCCCTGAAAGACGCCGAGGATTGCGCCCGCGCGCTTGGTTGCCGCTACGACATCGTGCCGATCTTCGAGCCGGTGGACGGTTTCTCCCATGCGCTCGCCCAGCTTTTCGAAGGCACCAAGGAAGGCGTGACGGAAGAGAACCTGCAAAGCCGCACGCGCGGAACGATCCTTATGGCGGTTTCCAACAAGTTCGGTTCCATGGTGGTGACCACGGGCAACAAATCGGAGATGTCGGTGGGGTACGCCACGCTTTACGGCGATATGAATGGCGGCTTCAATCCCATAAAGGACGTCTACAAGATGCAGGTGTATGCGCTTTCTGCCTGGCGCAACACGACTGTGCCGCCCGGCGCTCTTGGCCCCTCGGGTGAGGTCATTCCGAAAAACATCATCGATAAGGCGCCCTCGGCCGAATTGCGGCCCGATCAGACGGACCAGGATTCGCTGCCGCCCTATCCGGTGCTCGACGATATTCTGGAGTGCCTTGTGGAAGGCGAGATGAGCGTCGATGCCATCGTGGCGCGCGGTCATGACCGCGATACGGTGCATCGTATCGAGCATCTGCTCTACATTGCCGAGTACAAGCGCCGACAGGCTGCGCCAGGCGTGAAAATCACCAAGAAGAATTTCGGGCGGGATCGTCGCTATCCGATCACAAACCGATTCAGGGATCGGACATAGGTTTTTGTTTTGAAATGATTTTCGGGGATGGCTTTGCGCTGTTTTCTGCCTGTCGGGCGGATCGCAGCCATCCCCGGTAATGTTTCAGTCTGTGCTTTCCGTGGCCGTGCTGCGTCTTGAATAGACGCGGTCGACAAGGCCCCAATCGCATGCTTCCTGGGCCGTCATGAAAAAATCCCGGTCGAGCGTGCGTTCGACCTCTTCCTCCGTGCGGCTGCAATGTTGAGCGTAAAGGCCGATCAGCCGGCGCTTCAGCTTCAAGATGTCTTCGGCGTGACGCTGAATATCGGAAGCCTGCCCGCGAAAACCGCCTGAGGGCTGGTGAAGCACGACGCTCGCATTGGGCAGTGCGGCGCGATGGCCAGGTTCTCCCGCCATCAGCAGAAACGATCCCATGGAACCGGCCGTACCCATGCAAAGGGTCGATACCGGGCAGGTGATGAACTGCATCGTGTCATAGATGGCAAAGCCGCTCGAAACGACGCCGCCCGGGGAGTTGATGTAGAAGGAAATCTCCCGCTTCGGGTTTTCCGATTCCAGGAAAAGAAGCTGGGCGCAGATGAGGGCGGCGGAATCATCGTTCACCTCGCCGTTCAGAAAGACGATCCGCTCTCGAAGAAGGCGGGAATAAATGTCGAAAGAGCGTTCGCCCCTCGGTGATTGCTCGACCACCATAGGGACGAGCGCCATCGTGTCGCGCATGCGCGAACTCCTTTCATCGATTTCAGAATTTTTGGGCGGTCAGGCGGCGCGCGCTATTGGCGCTCCATTGCAGTTTGCAGCAAGCGGCGGTGTGGCACGAACGCTGTGTGTTAGGCGAAAGCGCGTGTTGCCATCGGGGGCAGGGCTGATCTCGAAGGTTACCAATGTTTCGGGCATGTCGGTCCCGGCATCGCGCCAGGCATAGCGCACGCGCGAAAAGGGCGTCGTATCGAGAAGCTCGTAGGCGGGATCGTCATTCCGGTGTTCTGGCCGGTGTTCTGGCCGATGCTCTGGCTGGTGTTCTTGTGTCCCAAGCCAGCTTGCGGCGAGTTCGGGAACCGTCAGCGCTCGCCAGACCTTTTCAGGCGGAGCGTCGAGAGTATACTCCAAGACAATGTTTTCCTTGAGGATTTCTTCTTCAGTTGTGCTCATTGGTCCATCTCCTTGAGCAGTGCCTTGAGCTTGTCGACACGGGCCGGCCAGAACGCGCGGTAGCGGGTTAGCCAGTCCACCACGGGGGACAGCCCTTCGGGCCGGATGCGGTAGCGTATCTGTCGGCCCTGCTTTTCTTCCTCGATGAGGCCCGCGCCGCGCAGGACAGCGATGTGCTGCGAGATCGCAGGCTGCGATATCGAAAGCCCGTCGCGTAGCTCCGTCGCATTGCGCTCGCTCGCGCTCAGGCGCTCAAGCAGCAACCGCCGGGTCGGGTCGGCGAGAGCGCGGAAAATTTCCGATTCCGGTGTCAGTCTGTCGTTCATGAATAAAGATAAGCAGGTACTTATCTTTTTGGCAAGTGCCAAAGCGACATGCATCGCATGCGCTTCTCCTTGCCAAGTCGGGAGCTTTTGGCTACGCCGCAAGCATGACTGTCACCGTACGCTTCGCGCCGTCTCCGACCGGCCATATCCATATCGGCAATGCGCGCACCGCGCTCTTCAACTGGCTTTTCGCCAGGAAGAACAATGGTCGGTTCGTGCTGCGTTTCGACGACACGGACGTTGAACGCTCGCGCAAGGAATATGCCGAGGGCATTGTACGTGACCTTGCGTGGCTCGGTATCGAGCCTGACGAGACCGTGGCCCAGTCGGCGCGTTTCGAGCGCTATGATGCTGCGGCGGAAAGGTTGAAGGCGGCGGGGCTTCTCTATCCCTGCTACGAAACGCCCGAAGAACTGGAGCGCCGCCGCAAGATCAGGCTGTCGCGGCGCCTGCCGCCCGTCTACGGCCGCGAGGCGCTGAAGCTGACCAAGGCCGAGACGGAAGCCTTCGAGGCGGAAGGGCGCAAACCCCACTGGCGGTTTCTGCTTCCCAATTTCTCGGAGAACCCATTTTCGACCGAACGTACGGAAGTGCACTGGAACGATGTCGTACGCGGCCCGCAGACCGTCGATCTCGCGTCCATGTCGGATCCGGTGTTGATCCGTGCGGACGGGACCTATCTCTACACGCTGCCTTCCGTGGTCGATGATATCGATCTTGGTATCTCCCATGTGATCCGCGGCGATGATCACGTCACCAACACGGGTGCCCAGATCGCGATCTTCCGGGCGCTTGGCGCCGAACCGCCGGCATTCGGGCATCACAATCTCCTGACTACCGTGTCGGGAGAAGGGCTTTCGAAGCGAACGGGCGCGCTCTCCATTGCCAGCCTGCGCGAAGCGGGCGTGGAGGCCATGGCCGTTGCCTCGCTCGCGGTTCTTATCGGGACCTCGGAGAATGTGGTGGCTGCCGCCGACATGAATGAATTGGCGGCTCTCTTCGTCCCTGAAGCCACGTCGAAGTCGGCAGCGAAATTCGATCCTGCCGAGCTCGATGTGCTGAGCCGGCATCTCTTGCAGGCAATGCCCTTCGAGCAGGCTGAACAGCGTCTGTCCGCGCTGGGCATTCAAGGTGAGAATGCGCGTGCGTTCTGGGTGGCGGTTCAGGGCAACCTCGATCGCATGTCGGACGCCGGCATCTGGTGGAACATCGTTCACGACCAGCCGGACCCTGCGGGGGAACTCTCCACGGATGATCGTGAGTTTGTTCAGCAGGCGGCTGCGCATCTGCCCGCCGAACCCTGGGACCAGGACACCTGGCGTGACTGGACGAATGCGGTGAAGGCTGCCAGCGGGCGAAAGGGCAAGGCTCTTTTCATGCCCCTTCGTATCGCGCTTACGGGGCGGGCGTCCGGGCCGGAGCTGTCAGGTCTATTGCCCCTTCTGGGTCGGGCAGAAACTCAGGCCCGACTAGCCTGACACGGCGAGGCTCAGAAACCTCCGCCGTTTCCGTCTCCTCAGAGGCAGTGTCAGTCTCAACAATGTTATCAATGGCCTTGATGGCGGCCTTGAGAGTAGGTTTTGCCTTGCCGGCGTCAAGGGATGCAGGCTCAGCAGGAACATAAAAGCTGGTGTTCGACTGGGATGCCGGCATTTCCTGGTTATGCGCTACCGTCGTTTCCTCGGCAGTTTCCGCCATGTTTTTTTCTGCTGGCTCCAGCGGCTCTTTTGAAGTGCCGGCGACGATCTTGAAGTTCTTGTTGGCCCGGCATGTGCAGCTTGCCCGGTCGATCCCCTTGCGCGAGCGGTATTTGAAGGCTGCCGGCAATTCCGAATAGGGGGTTCCGCTTGCCACCGAGACCATCGCCTCCGATTCTTCGTTCACGACATCATGCGCATAAAGCTCAACTTCGCTTCCGGGGCAGCGGGCTTCGCAGGTCTTGGCATCACGCGCGAACATGTCCTTCGAGACCGAGAAGGAAATCGGGAAATAATAGCCATCGCATGTGCGCACACACAAAGTGCGATAAACATTGGATGGGCGGCCTTCCGACCTGACAGCGCGCTTTGCCGTGTCGCGCGACGCCGAAAGGTTACGACCGGCATTTGCGGGCGCGGAGGCTGTTCTGACGGTCGCCTTTTCACCGCAGCGGTTTTGCCGCATGGCGGCAAGAATGGTTGCGCGGCTTCGTGTCTTGCGAGCGGATGCGTCGCCCGAGAGCTGCTGTTTCAGTTTCCAGAGATTGTTTTCCATGCTGCCTGCAGTGTTGCGCAACATGGAACATTGAGCATTTTGTCCGGAAAAGAGGCCAAACCCGCAGCGGGCCTGGTTCATCTGCGCCTTGACCTTGCGCAGCTCGGCGGTCTGGCGGGAAATCGCCTGCTGCACCTTGCGGACGCTGGCACTGGGAGCGCCGCGCCCTGCGGTCTTCAACTCGGCCGTCAGATTGCGGCAGATCGCGGACTGTGCCATCGCAGCCCCGGAGGGAAGGGCAATCCCGGCCATCGCTCCGGCTGCGACGCATAAGATGCGTAAGAAGAATCCCATCCGCATGGCCCCGATACCCCCAAGGAACAACACAAGCGCCGCCGGAATTCTTTTCCAGCAAAAATTTCAACGAACGTCGGAAATCCAGGTTCCCACAGAAACACATGTTTCTGAGAATTTCTACCTTAAGATGCATTTCCCACAATGCGTTTTCGCGGAATGGTAAACTAAATGTGGGGATGTCATCTTCGTGACATACCGGGTCACGCACCATTCGCAACCCGGTAAGCGGTTGAATTTGCAAGCGCCGATCAATGGCAGCCGGAAATGTCCGACATTTCTACCGGCAATTTCCAAATAAATGCCAAATCCTCGGCTCAATCTCTCTCTTCGAGCGTCTTCAATCGGTCCAGGGCGCCTTGCAGGATGAAGGCTGCGGCTGCGGAATCGATGCGCTCGGCGCGCTTCTTTCGCGATACATCCATTTCGATCAACACCCTTTCGGCGGCGACCGTGGACATACGCTCGTCCCAGAAGGCCACGGGGAGATCGCTCAGCCGCTCGAAATTGCGGATGAAAGCGCGGGTGGACTGGGCGCGGGGGCCTTCGCTGCCATCCATGTTGACGGGCAGGCCGATCACGATACCGCCCACCGTGTCGCGGGCGAAAGCGGCAAGAAGGGCCTCTGCATCCTGCGTGAACTTCTTGCGCATCACTACCGGACGAGGAGTTGCCAGCCGCAGTCCCCTGTCCGACACGGCAAGACCGATCGTCTTCGTGCCAAGATCGAGGCCTGCAAGCGTCTTGCCTTGTTCAAGCTGCGGGGGCAGTTCTGAAAGTTCCACGACGGGCAAGGTGGGCCGCTCCTTCTGGTGCCTTTCCGGCCGAAGCGATGCCGCTCAGGCGCCGGACAATACGGATTATAAATTCCAGGACAGTTTCGCTGAGCCGTGTTTTACCGGAATTGCCTGGACATGGATGATATGTTCTATCGGTGCCAAGGTCGCCGTGAAAGCGCGAACCGCCGAACGGGTGCGCATCCAAGGGACGAAACAGGAGATTTTTGATGAAACTGACCTGGTATGGCCATTCCGCTTTTCGCGTGGATGCCGGCGGAGCAAGCATCCTGATTGATCCTTTTCTGAGCGGAAATCCGTCCTGGGGAAAGGGTTGGGAGGGGCCGGCGGAAGGAATTACCCATCTGCTTCTGACCCATGGGCATGACGACCATCTGGGAGATTCCGCAGAGATTTTGAAGAAGACCGGCGCCATGCTGGTCGCCAATTTCGAGATTTGCAGCTATCTGGTCGGGCAGGGTGCTTCGGGCGAGCGCATCAATCCCGGCAATCATGGCGGTACGGTGGATTGCGGCGGCTTCACCGTCACCTTCGTCAATGCGCAGCATTCCTCCTCCACGGCCGGACCGAACGGGTCCAACACCTATCTCGGCAACCCGGCCGGTCTTATCCTGCATTTCCCGGAGGAAAAGACGCTCTATCACATGGGCGATACGGATATTTTTGGCGATATGGCGCTTATCGAGGAACTGCATCAGCCCGATATCGGCCTTGTTCCCGTGGGGGACCGCTTCACCATGGGGGGAGCGGTGGCGGCCCTTGCCTGCCAGCGCTATTTCAATTTCGAGAAGGTCGTGCCTTGCCACTTTGCGACTTTTCCGCTCCTCGATCCGACGGCGCAGAAATTCGTCGACGGGCTTGCAGGCGGCAAGACCGAGGTGCTTCTGCCCAAGGTCGGCGAAGCCTTCGAGGTGTAGCATTTCCTCTCTGGGGAAGGCGTAGGCGGTTGCGCGCCGCCTGCGCGGCGATTATAGCCGTGACACGATAATCAAGCATGTGTCCGCCGGCTTGCGCCGTGCCCTGCCAGGGCTTGCCGACGAGGTGGAAGGACACAAAGACCGAGTGCCGGAGAGCCCCATGTCCGTGGACATTGAAACCGTAAAGCGCGTTGCACGTCTTGCCCGCATCGCTGTCGATGAAGGTGAAGCCGAGCGAATGACCGGCGAGCTGAATGCCATTCTGGGCTTTGTCGAGCAGCTCGACGAGGTGAATGTTGACGGCATCGAGCCGATGACCTCCGTCATTCCGATGGAAATGCGCAAGCGTGTCGATCAGGTGACCGACGGCAACAAGGCAGCCGACATCGTGGCCAACGCGCCGGCCACGGAAGACAATTTCTTCGTGGTGCCGAAGGTGGTCGAGTAATCGCTCTCCACCGACCGCTCCTGCCCTCGGGGCCAGCGGATTTCGCCCAACGAGTTTTCGCCAAACGGATTTTCCATGACCGAGCTTACCCATCTCACCATCGCCGAAGCACGCGAGAAACTGGCCGCCAGGGAGTTCAGCGCCGTCGAATTGACGGAGGCCTATCTCGGCGCCATCGATGCGGCAAATGAAAAGCTTAATGCCTATGTCGCCGTAACGCACGATCAGGCACGGGCGATGGCCAAGGCGAGCGATGAGCGGCTGGCGAAAAACGAGGCCGGTGCGCTTGAGGGCATTCCGCTCGGCATCAAGGATCTTTTCGCGACCGAAGGCATCCACACACAGGCCGCAAGCCATATTCTCGACGGGTTCAAGCCGCGCTACGAATCCACTGTCACCGCCAACCTCTGGGCAGACGGGGCGGTGATGCTTGGCAAGCTGAACATGGACGAATTCGCCATGGGGTCGTCCAACGAGACCTCCTACTATGGCCCGGTGATCAATCCATGGCGTGCTGCAGGCTCCAACCAGGATCTGGTTCCCGGTGGCTCGTCCGGCGGCTCCGCGGCGGCGGTCGCAGCATTCCTATGCGCGGGCGCCACGGCGACCGACACGGGTGGATCTATCCGCCAGCCGGCAGCTTTCACCGGCACTGTCGGCATCAAGCCGACCTATGGCCGTTGTTCGCGCTGGGGCACGGTTGCCTTCGCCTCCTCGCTCGATCAGGCGGGGCCCATTGCCCGGGATGTGCGCGATGCGGCAATCCTCTTGAAATCCATGGCGTCCGTCGATGCAAAGGACACGACCTCGGTTGACCTGCCGGTGCCCGATTACGAGGCGGCGCTGGGCCGTTCGCTCAAGGGCATGAAGATCGGAATTCCCAAGGAATACCGCATGGATGGCATGTCCGGGGAGATCGATGCGCTCTGGCAGAAGGGTATCGACTGGTTGCGCGATGCGGGCGCGGAGATCGTCGACATCTCCCTGCCTCATACGAAATATGCGCTTCCGGCCTATTATATCGTTGCCCCGGCGGAAGCATCCTCGAACCTTGCCCGGTATGATGGCGTGCGCTACGGCCTGCGCGTGCCCGGCAAGGACATTATCGACATGTATGAGAAGACCCGCGCGGCCGGTTTCGGCCGCGAGGTCAAGCGGCGTGTGATGATCGGCACCTATGTGCTTTCGGCAGGCTATTACGACGCCTATTACCTGAAAGCGCAGAAGGTGCGCACTCTGATCAAGCGCGATTTCGAAGTGGTGTTCGATGCGGGCGTCGACGCTATCCTGACACCGGCGACGCCTTCGGCGGCTTTCGGCGTGGCTGACCAGAAAATGAATGCCGACCCCGTGCAGATGTATCTGAACGACGTCTTCACGGTGACGGTGAACATGGCGGGCCTGCCTGGCATCGCAGTTCCCGCAGGCCTCGACGCGCGCGGTCTGCCGCTTGGTCTGCAACTCATCGGCCAGCCTTTCGGCGAGGAGACCCTGTTCACGGTCGCTCATGCGATCGAGCAGGCTGCAGGCCGCTTCAAGCCTACTCCGTGGTGGTAATCCGCTAGTACGCCGCTGGGCGCGGCATTTCCCGAAAGGCGTGCCGCGTATGTTTCATCTCGTTTCGGCGATTGGGTGGCTTTTTATCCAGCCTTTCGGGCTGGCCATGCTGCTTGTCGGGCTGAGTGTGGTTTTGGCACTCCTGCGTTGGAGAAGGCTCGCCATAGCGGCCAGTTCGATGTCCTTCCTCGTTTTGTTTCTTTCCGGTTGGACGACGCTCGGTGCTCATTTGCTGATTCCCCTTGAGGATCGATTCCACAAGCCGGACCCTGTACCAGGCGAGGTCGCCGGCATTGTCGTTCTGGGCGGGGGGCTGGAAGGCTCGATCAACCTTGCACGCGGTGGCCATGAGCTTAACGCCAGCGGTGACCGTTTTGTGGAAACGGCAATCCTTGCACGGCGTTATCCCGACGCGAAGATACTCGTTTCAGGTGGGCAGGGCGCCGTTTTCCTGAGTGGCGAGGGGGATGCCGATACGGCACCACGCCTTCTCGAAGCGCTTGGCGTCGATCGCAGCCGGCTCATCCTCGAGAACCGCTCGCGGGATACCTATGAGAACGGGCTTTTTTCACGCCAGCTCGTTTCACCGGACGAGGGCGAAGTCTGGCTCCTGGTCACATCC
This sequence comes from Nitratireductor indicus C115, assembly GCF_000300515.1. GTDB lineage: Bacteria > Pseudomonadota > Alphaproteobacteria > Rhizobiales > Rhizobiaceae > Nitratireductor > Nitratireductor indicus. The sequence goes on along the minus strand of NZ_AMSI01000002.1, from coordinate 126,767 downwards.
GCCTTCCACATGCCGCGCGCCATGGGTGTCTTCCGAAAGGTCGGGTTTCCAGTCCTGCCATGGCCGGTGGATTATAAGACGGCAGGCAATGAGGGGATCGGTCTTGCGGAAGACAATTCTCTCGATTCCCTGCGCAACGTCTCCGTCGGTATCCGCGAATGGATCGGACTTGCGGCCTACCGCTATGCCGGCAGAACGGAAGCATTCCTGCCCGCGCCGGAGGCATTGGCGGACTGAGTCGTTTGCCGGTTAAAATGGCGGGAATGCTGCGTTGCAGCATGAAATATCCCCATTTCGCCGCAATTGTTGAAAAATTCTTACCGGCATTATCGCATTGATTTTAAATCGTAATTTGTTTTTATGTTAGATCACGAACAGTTACATTGCCGTCATTTTGCCGTTATTTGCTTGCGCAACGCACGCGCAAAGAGTATCACCCTGCGCCACGGCTCAGGCACCGAAACGGTGCGGACACTGGACCTGACAACAACGGGATTTAAATGGACGATATCATCGAGAGATCCTGCTGGGGCGTTGCCGTCAAAGCAGTGATCTGCCTTGCGGCGATCATCTTCATGGCATGGCTGTTCGTGGGCGCCGAAGCGGCTTCGGTCGTTGCGTCGGCCGGCTGATCGGACAAGCTGGTCGAACGAACCGCAGGAAAGATTTCATCTGATTGAAGGGGCGCGGCCTGGGGGCTGCGCCCTTTTTTATCGGGTCCCCTCGGCATTGGCCCACTTTGCTGTGACCTGCTTTGCATTGAACGGACGCTGTTTGGGATTTCATGCGCAGGCATGGTGTTTCCACCCGACGGGAAAATGCTGTATGCCTTTGGCTCGTTCTTTCGATCCATCCCGGAAGCCCGCCAATGTTTCTGTCCGTTTTCGACCTCTTCAAGATCGGTATCGGGCCATCGAGCTCGCATACGATGGGGCCGATGACGGCAGCCGAGCGTTTCCTGCGGGAAATCGACAGCGATGACTGGCCGCGCCCCGCCGGCGCGACAATCGACCGGCTTTCGGTCAGTCTGCACGGCTCCCTGGCCTTCACCGGCATTGGGCACGGAACGGATAGGGCGGTCATACTGGGGCTTGCCGGCTTTACGCCGCTGACAGTCGATCCCGACCGTTCGGACGCGATCATTGAGGCAATTCAGGCCAGCAAGAGCGTGACGCCCGAGGGGCACCCCGCTTACCGGTTCGATCCGCAGGCGGATTTGGTTCTGGACAAGAAAGTCGCACTGCCTGGCCATGCAAACGGGATGGCTTTCAATGCCTTCGATGGTGCTGGGCGGCTTCTCTTACGCCGGATCTATTATTCGGTCGGCGGCGGTTTCGTGGTTTCGGAGGAGGAGCTTCAGAAACTGAAATCCGACGATCGACCGGCGGCAGGGGCCGATGTTCCTTATCCATTTGAAAATGCCAAGACCATGCTCGCCATGGCGCTGGAAAGCGGCCTTTCCATTGCCCGGATGAAGCGAGCCAATGAGGAAACCCGTCTTTCTCGCGCTGAACTCGATCAGAGGCTGGACGACGTCTGGACGGCGATGAATGGCTGTATAGAGCGGGGGCTTTCGCAGGAAGGCATCATGCCAGGCGGGCTCAAGGTGCGCCGCCGCGCCCGCAGCCTCCATGCGCAGCTCGATGAGGAGAGCCGGCTGAACCGGCCCAATCCGCTTGCGGCAAACGACTGGTTGTCGGTCTTCGCCATGGCTGTGAACGAGGAAAATGCCAGCGGCGGACGTGTCGTCACGGCGCCGACCAATGGGGCTGCAGGCGTGATTCCGGCTGTCTTGCGCTACTGGCAGAAGTTCCACATGGAAGCCGACCGGCGCGGCATCCGCGATTTTCTCCTGACGGCGGCGGCCATCGGCGGCATCGTGAAGCATAATGCCTCGATTTCGGGAGCCGAAGTCGGGTGCCAGGGAGAAGTCGGTTCCGCATCCGCCATGGCCGCGGCAGGGCTTGCCGCGGTTATGGGAGGCTCCCCGGAACAGGTGGAAAACGCAGCCGAGATAGCGCTCGAACATCATCTGGGCATGACGTGTGATCCCGTGGCCGGGCTGGTGCAGGTGCCGTGTATCGAGCGCAACGCTCTGGGCGCGGTGAAGGCCGTGACGGCGGCCTCCCTTGCGGTCAAGGGAGACGGGCATCACTTCGTTTCCCTCGATGCGGCCATCGAGACCATGCGTCAGACAGGACATGACATGAACGAGCGCTATAAGGAGACGAGCCTTGGCGGCCTTGCCGTCAATGTCGTGGAGTGCTGATCGAGGCGGCTTGACCTTGCCGTGTCGAGGGCCGACATTCCAACCATGTCTCTCAATCTCATAAAACTGTGCGTCGGCTGCGAGAGCGTCGAGGATCTGGAAGGATGGATCACACTGCGCTTGCGTGACAAGGCGGCGCGTGGCGAGCCGGCGGAGCAATTCCACACCACCCGGATGGTGCCCAAGCGTGTTGAGGAACTGACCGACGGTGGTTCTCTCTACTGGGTCATCAAGGGAACGGTGCAATGCCGGCAGCGCATTCTAGATATCAGGCCGTTCCGGGACGGTGAGGGTATTTCGCGATGCTATCTGGTTCTTGAACCGAAGGTCGTCCGCACCCAGTATCAGCCGCGCCGCGCGTTCCAGGGCTGGCGCTATCTGGATGCGAAGGAGGCGCCCGCCGATCTCGGAACGGATTCTTCATCGGCGGAAATGCCTCCCGAACTGCGGCGGGAACTCGCTGAACTGGGACTTTTATAAAGACCGGGAATGCGGGTGCGCGCCGTGGGGCTTGCAAGCTTCCGTGCTGCGCCACATCTTCGTGTCATGAGCGATCACAAGACACCCATATCCCGGCCGGACGCCGCGCGAGGCGTGGAACGGCAGAAATCCACCTCCGATGCCATCGAGGCATTCGTCCGGCAGGCACGCGCCATGGCGCCTGCGAGCGGGGAGGGTAGCGGGCGGCTGGTGCTTGCGCTCGATGCCACAATGAGCCGGCAGCCCACATGGGACATGGCCTGCCGGTTGCAGGCAGAAATGTTCGATGCGGTCGGAAAGGCTGGCACGCTGAACGTCCAGCTCGTCTATTTTCGCGGTTACGGCGAGTGCCGGGCGTCGCGCTTCGTGCGCGATACCGATGCACTCAAGACGTTGATGACGAAGATCGATTGCAGGGGCGGGCAGACGCAGATCGGCAAGGTTCTTTCGCACGCTCTCAAGGAAACGGGGCGTGAGAAGGTGCAGGCGCTGGTCTATATCGGCGACGCCATGGAGGAAAATGTCGATCTTCTTGCCGACAAGGCAGGGCGGCTTGGCCTCGCCGGAACGCCGGTCTTCGTTTTCCAGGAAGGTCGGGACTCCTCGGCTGAAACCGCCTTTCGGGAAATCGCGCGCCTGTCGCGTGGGGCATGGTTCCGCTTTGACCGCAACTCGGCTAGCGAGCTTGGCCGGCTATTGTCAGCCATTGCCGTTTATGCCACCGGCGGCCTGAAAGCGCTGAGCGCACGTGACAGGCCAGAAGACCGGATTCTCATCGAGCACCTTGGCGGCAAGCGATGATCTATCCCTTCGTCTTCTTTGCGATCGTCCTTCTGCTGCTGATTGCGGCGATGGGGTTTCTGAAGGCGGATGCCCGCGCGCTTGCCGGGTCATTGAGGTTGATCGGGCCTTTGATCGTCGGTGCGGTCGGGGTTGTGATGATGATTGCGGGGCGGGCGGGCCTGGGCGGCATGCTTCTGTCGGCGGCAGTGGCGTGGTTTGGATCGGGCCGTATGCGCCGACATGCAGGGCGCAGCCGGGGCCAGAAATCGCAGGTTCGTTCAGCCGCGCTTGAAATGATGCTCGATCACGACAGCGGTCGTCTTTCCGGATTGGTTCTTGCCGGGAGGCATGAAGGAAAACAGCTCGGCGAAATGTCTCTCGCCGAGCTGCTCGATCTTCATGCGGAACTCGCCACGGATGAGGAAAGTCTGCGCCTACTTGAGGCTTATCTTGACGGCGAGTTTCCCGTCTGGCGCGACGGCTCGAAGGCGGATGCTGACCGGGGGCAGGGAGCTGCGGCGGGCTCTGGCCCCATGACCGAGGAGGAGGCCTATGAGATCCTTGGTCTTGAACGTGGAGCGACCGTTGCGCAGATCCGAAAGGCTCACCGCCGCCTGATGCAGCGCGTTCATCCCGACATGGGAGGAAACTCGTTTCTGGCTGCTCGCATCAACCAGGCGCGCGACGTTCTGCTCGCCAATCATCACTAATTCTCCCGGACGCATTACACTCTCAAGAGCTGAAATTGCGGATTACTGCTGCGTGGCATAGCAGGCGATGTTCTTCTTCTTCAGTGAAGCGCAGGCTCCCCAGGCTGCGGACTTGCTGGCAAATCCAACGAAACGGGCGCGGTAATAGCGCGTGCCGCCTTTGTCGAAGGTCTCCGTGATCGGTACGGCGCTGGCCAGAACCTGCGGGGCCTTCTTTTCAGTCTCTGCAAGGAAGACAATTGCTTCGTCTTCGCTTCCGAGCGAGGCGACCTGAATGCTCCAGCCGCTGCCCTTCGAGGCGCTTGCTGTGGATGCGGTGGGCATCGGATCGACGCGTGCGACGACCTCCTTTGGACGCGGGGCAGGTGCTGCCGCCGCAACGGCTGCAGCAACGGAACGAGGCTCTTCTTCCGAAGCGTAGGCGGTCAGGGTTTCGATTTCGGGACGATCTGTCGGAACCGGAACGCGGCTTCCTGGAACCATCGAAGCGAAGGCCGTGCGCGCGCCGCCGGGGGCCCTGGCGATCAGCATGCGGTCGCGACCCGTCGAGGCTTTCGGCAGATAGCGATTGATGAGCTCGACCATCTGGGCATCGCGGGTGCGGGCCGTGCGCCCACCCATCACCACGGCAACAATGCTGCGGCCATTGGCCTGCACGGAGCTGACGAGATTGAAGCCGGAAGCTCGCGTATAGCCGGTCTTGATACCGTCAACGCCCTTCACGCGGCCGAGGAGGTTGTTGTGATTGCCGTAGCGGCGCTTGTTGTAGGTGAAGGAGCGCGTAGAAAAATAGTCGTAGTATTGTGGGAAATGCTCACGCAGTGCGATACCGAGCCGTGCCATGTCGCGCGCTGTGGTCTTCTGGGCGCTGTTGGGCAGTCCATGGGCATTCTTGAAGGTGGTGCGCGACATGCCGAGCTGGCGGGCCTTGCCAGTCATCATGGATGCAAAGCGGGATTCGGAACCACCCAGGAATTCGGCCAGAGCGGTTGCTGCATCGTTTGCAGAGCGTGTCACCAGCCCCCGGATTGCCTCTTCCACGGTCAGGGTCTGGCCGGGCTTAAGGGCAAGGTTGGTCGGCGGTTCGGCAGCTGCATTGCGCGAAACAGGAACGCGGCTGTTGGTCGATATGCGACCTGCCTTGAGCGCTTCGAAGGTGAGGTAGAGCGTCATCATCTTGGTCAGCGAGGCAGGATAACGCAGATCATCTGCGCTCGATTCATAAAGAACCTCGCCGGTTTTTGCATCCATCACCAGACCAGCATATTTCGAGTTGGCCGATGAGGGGGCAATGCCGCTGGCCATCATCAGGCCACACAGGAAGAGTGTTGTCAGAATCTTGATCGAGAAGCGCTCAAGATTCGCAGTAGCAACTAAGCCGTGACGCACAACCGCACCCATTTACACCGATATTTTGCGGCGCCCGAATTTCGCCGGCGCGCCCTTTCAAGTGAACTTAGTCGGCACGGTGTTACCAATCCGTTTATGGTAAGCGCAGGACTTCGGCGTATCGTTAATTTTTATTCTAATTTTAGACAGGCGCCGGCCAGCGGGACGGATGGCGCTGCGCATTTTCATCCGTTCATCAAATTCGCGGCAAAAGCCGTGCTGCCATATTGTCAGCGGCGGAGAAGGTCTTAAAATTATAAAGTGGATCCCTACATGACAGTGGCTAGGGCTTGGCAAGGAAATGGCATTCTTGAATTCTTTGGTTAAATCCACGAGCCGGTATGGACTGCGTATGCAGGACGGCGAAGACAATGGTGACGGCTCCAATCGGGGGACCGCCGTCATCACGCGTACGAAGCCCAAGACCAAGAAGCCGAGCCTTTATCGCGTGCTGCTTCTGAATGACGACTATACGCCAATGGAATTTGTGATTCACGTTCTCGAGCGGTTCTTCCGTAAGGATCGTGAGGCGGCGACACGGATCATGTTGCATGTGCACAATCACGGCGTGGGGGAGTGCGGCGTTTTCACTTTCGAGGTGGCCGAAACCAAGGTTGCGCAAGTCATGGATTTTGCGCGCCAGCACCAACATCCGCTACAATGCGTGATGGAAAAGAAATGAGGTATTGAATGCCGGCTTTTTCGCAAGGCTTAGAGCGGGCACTGCATCAGGCGCTTACATTCGCCAATGAGCGCCATCACGAGTATGCAACGCTCGAGCATCTCCTGCTGGCGCTGATCGACGACACGGATGCGGCCGCCGTCATGCGGGCCTGCAACGTCGATCTCGATGCTCTGCGCAACACCGTTGTCAAATATATCGATAGCGAGCTCGATAATCTCGTGACCGGTTATGACGATGATTCGAAGCCAACCGCAGGCTTCCAGCGCGTCATCCAGCGCGCGGTTATCCATGTGCAATCCTCTGGCCGGGAAGAGGTGTCGGGGGCCAATGTGCTCGTGGCGATTTTCGCCGAGCGCGAGAGCCATGCCGCTTTCTTCCTGCAGGAACAGCAGATGACCCGTTACGACGCGGTCAATTATATCAGCCACGGCATTGCCAAGCGCCCCGGCAGCTCCGAAGCGCGCGCTCCGCGCGGCGCCGATGAGGACGAGCAGGGAGGTGCTTCGGGTCCCGAGGTCGAAGACACATCCAAGAAGAAGCAGGCGCAGGATGCCCTGTCCGCCTATTGCGTCAATCTCAACGAAAAGGCGCGCTCCGGCCGCATCGACCCGCTGATCGGGCGCACCGACGAGATCAACCGTACGATCCAGGTGCTCTGCCGCCGTTCGAAGAACAATCCGCTCTATGTGGGCGATCCCGGCGTTGGCAAGACGGCGATTGCCGAGGGGCTGGCCAAGCGCATTGTGGACGGCGACGTGCCGGAGGTTCTGTCAGACGCCACCATTTTTGCGCTGGACATGGGGTCGTTGCTCGCGGGCACGCGGTATCGCGGTGACTTCGAAGAGCGTCTGAAACAGGTGGTCAAGGAACTCGAGGATTATCCGGGTGCCGTACTCTTCATCGACGAAATCCACACGGTGATCGGTGCGGGAGCGACGTCCGGAGGGGCGATGGACGCCTCCAACCTCCTGAAGCCTGCCTTGTCTTCAGGGGCCATCCGCTGCATCGGCTCGACCACCTATAAGGAATTCCGCCAGTTCTTCGAAAAGGATCGGGCGCTGGTGCGCCGATTCCAGAAGATCGACGTGAACGAGCCGACCGTCGAGGACGCCATCGAAATCATGAAGGGGCTGAAGCCTTATTTCGAGGACTTCCACAAGGTTCGCTACACGAATGAAGCCGTGAAGGCGGCGGTCGAGCTTTCAGCCCGCTATATCAGCGATCGCAAACTGCCTGATAAAGCCATCGACGTGATCGACGAATCGGGCGCTTCGCAAAAGCTTTTGCCGGAAGCGCAGCGCCGCAAGACCATTGGTCTCAGGGAGATCGAAGCGACCATCGCCACCATGGCGCGCATCCCGCCAAAAACCGTCTCGGCAGACGACGAGAAGGTGCTTGCCGGCCTCGAAACCGAGCTGAAGCGGGTCGTCTACGGGCAGGAAGCGGCCATCGATGCGCTCGCCTCGGCGATCAAGCTGGCGCGGGCCGGCCTGCGCGAGCCGGAAAAGCCCATCGGTTCCTACCTCTTCTCCGGGCCGACCGGCGTCGGCAAGACCGAAGTCGCCAAGCAGCTTGCCGCCTCGCTCGGTGTCGAGCTCCTGCGCTTCGACATGTCGGAATATATGGAGCGCCACACCGTGTCGCGCCTGATCGGTGCGCCTCCGGGCTATGTGGGCTTCGACCAGGGCGGTCTTCTGACCGATGGCGTCGATCAGCATCCGCATTGCGTGCTTTTGCTCGACGAGATCGAAAAGGCGCATCCCGATCTGTTCAACATCCTGTTGCAGGTCATGGATCACGGCCAGCTGACCGACCACAACGGCAAGAAGATCGACTTCCGCAACGTGATTCTCATCATGACCACGAATGCGGGAGCCTCCGACCTTGCGAAACCCGCTATCGGCTTTGCGACCTCAAGGCGTGAGGGCGACGATATGGAGGCGATCAACCGGCTGTTCACGCCGGAGTTCCGCAACCGCCTCGATGCGATTATTCCATTCGGGGCGCTTCCGGTTCCGATCATCCATCAGGTCGTGCAGAAGTTCGTCATGCAGCTTGAGGCGCAGCTCGCCGAGCGGGGTGTCACCTTCGACCTTTCCGATCAGGCCATCGCATGGCTTGCGGACAAGGGCTATGACGAGCGCATGGGTGCGCGTCCGCTCGGCCGCGTCATTCAGGAATACATCAAGAAGCCCCTGGCTGATGAAGTGCTCTTTGGACGCCTCAAGAAAGGCGGCACGGTACGGGTAACGGTGGAAACCGGTGAAACGGGCGAGAGCAAGCTGAAACTCGAAGCGGTTCCGGACGATGCTCTCATTGCGCCACGTGACGAGGTTTCGGAGAAGAAGAAGCCGAAAGCCAAGGCGAAACCGGCCGCCAAGAAAGCCTCAAAACCGAAGACGACGGCTGCCAAGCCAAAGCCGAAGCCAAAGGAACCACCCAAGCGCAGCCTTGTGCCGCAATTGCCGCGAAAAAGCTGATCCGGATTTCAGGTTTGGCCCAATTTCGAAGGTGCAGGTGCCCCAAGGCCCTGCACCTTCGTCATATCGCGCAAGGCCCCGGGCTGTGCTAGGTCCGTGGTTCGATGAGTGATAACGCAAAATCCGAACCGCAGCGCGCCGAACATCAGCAAGGCGAAGGACGGGCCTATTGGTATCTGCGCGGCGTTCTGCGCAGTTTTTCCGTTCCCGGACTTGTGTTGACCAGCGCTTTCATAGGGTTTGCCAGCCTGGCACGCGATGCCGGGCTATCGCTTGTGCAGACTGTTTTCATGACGGGAATGATCTGGGCACTGCCGGCCAAGGTTGTTCTCGTTGGCGCCATCCTGGCAGGCAGCAGCCTGCCGGCCACAGCACTTGCGGTGGCGCTTTCCTCGGTTCGGCTTGCTCCAATGGTGGTTGCGCTGATGCCCGAGATGCGGACGCCGCGGACCAGGCCCTGGGTGCTCTATCTCCTGTCGCATTTCGTGGCGATCACTTCGTGGGTGCTTGCCATGGAGAGCCTGCGTTCGGTGCCGCGTGAGATGCGGACCACCTATTATGCGGGGCTGGGGTCGACACTTGTCCTGGCGAATATGATCGTCGTGGCGCTTGTCTTTCTTCTCGCCTCGCATCTGCCGCCGCAGGTTTCAGCGGCCCTGTTCTTCCTGACGCCGATTTACTTCCTGACCTCGCTTTGGGGCTCGGCGCGTGAGCGGGCAGGGCATGTGGCGATGATACTCGGCCTTGCCAGCGGTCCGCTCTTTCGCCTGCTGATGCCGGGCTTTGAACTGCTTGCTGCGGGATTGATCGCCGGCGGCGCGGCTTATGCCTGGCACAGGGCGCAACGCCGCAAGGAGGTCGTCGGATGAGCTTCGATGCCATCGACACATGGTGGTGGCCATTCGTGTTCATCCTGATTGCGGGCTGGGCCGCGACGGATGGGTGGCGTTTCCTCGGTGTCTATCTTGGCGGCAAACTGTCTGAGGAATCGGACCTTCTGGTCTTCGTGCGCTGTGTCGCGACGGCGCTCGTGGCGGCGGTTATCGCCAATCTGGTGGTGTTTCCGGGCGGGGCGCTTGCCGATTCGCCGCTGCTTCTCAGGATCGTGGCGGCAATCATCGCCTTTTCCGCCTACCTCCTGACCAGGAAGAACATTCTTCTTGGAATTCTGGCCGGGGAAGCCGTGCTTCTTTCGGGCCTTTTCCTGCTGTAGAGCGCCGTTCGCCGCACCGGAACACGGCGCTCCATCTTGATTTATTCAGCGTTGCCGGAGGCTACAGGGCAGCGCGGATTTTCTCGGCCTGCTGCGCGAGAACGCTCTGGTCCGCCATTTCGCCTGTGTGCGGGCGCAGCGCTATGCCCTCGAAACGGGGGATGACATGGACGTGCAGATGAAAGACCACCTGGCCGCCGGCGGCTTCGTTGAACTGCTGTACCGTCAGCCCGTCGGCATCGAAGGCTTCCTTGGCGGCACGTCCGAGTTTCTGCACGGTGCGCATGACGGCGGCCAGGCTGTCGGGCGCGACGTCGAGAATGTTGCGTGAAGGTTTCTTGGGAATCACCAGAAAATGGCCGTCGCCACGGGGCATGATATCCATGAAGGCGAAGGTCTCATCGTCCTCGTAGAGCTTGTGGGACGGCAGTTCACCGCGCAGAATCTTGGCAAAAATATTGTCGTTGTCATAGGCGGTGGTGCTCATGGAAACCTCTTGTCTCACGCAGTTGCAGCGACATAATTCTGGGATAGCTTGCCGCCGTCAATGTCATCCATATCGGCGATTCGCGCCGTTTGCATCACGAAGGGGCGGTGGTGACCTATCTTTATCTCATCATGGCTATCGCATTCGAGGTTCTTGCAACGAGCCTGTTGAAGGAGACGCAGAGTTTTACCCGTCTTCTGCCTTCGATCATGACGTTGGCGGGCTATGGGGCCGCTTTCTTTTTCCTGTCGCTCACCTTGCGGGCACTGCCTGTCGGCGTCGTCTACGCGATCTGGTCGGGGGCGGGAATCGTGTTCATATCGGCCATAGGCTGGATATGGTTCCGGCAGGCTCTGGACGCGCCGGCCGTGATCGGCATGGGGCTGATCGTTGCCGGTGTGGGCGTCATCAATCTCTTTTCGAAGGCAACGCCGCATTAGCGCAGATTCATAGATCTACGGCGTCCGATGACATGGGAGGGCATCGTCTGCCATTCGATGCGGTGGAGCCCTCAGCCTTTGCGAAAAGGTGTGTGGTCGGCGAGGATGCGGTTGAATTCCGCAACGTCCTCGCGCTCACTTTCCAGATATTCAGCGACCGCACGGCGAAGGCCGGGATGCGGAATGTGATGGGCCGAACGTGTGATCACCGGTTCATATCCCCGCGCGAGCTTGTGTTCTCCCTGCGCGCCGGCCTCCACGGTCGAAAGGCCGCGGGCGATGGCAAATTCTATGGCCTGATGATAGCACACCTCGAAATGCAGAAATGGATGGTCCTCGATACAGCCCCAGTTGCGGCCATATAGAGTGTCGGAGCCGATGAAATTGATGGCGCCCGCGATATAGCGCCCGTTGCGCCTGGCCATGACGAGCAGGATGTCATCGGGCATGCGCTCGCCGATCAGGGAGAAAAAGCGCCGGTTCAGATAGGGGCGGCCCCATTTGCGGCTGCCGGTGTCCATGTAGAAGGCGAAGAAATCGTCCCACACGGCTTCGGAGATGTCGCTACCCGTCAGCCAATCGATCTCTATTCCGTTTTCGAGCGCGGTGCGCCGCTCCTTTCTCAGCGCCTTTCGCTTGCGCGAGGCGAGCGTTCCTAAGAAATCCTCGTAGTTTTCGTAGCCACGGTTGAAGAAATGGAACTGCTGGTCCACCCGCATCAGAAAGCCGGCTTCGCGAAGAGCCGCAATATCCTTGTCGGCGGCGAATGTGACATGGGCGGAGGAAATGCCCAGACGACCCGTCAGCGTCTTGATGCCTTCGGCAAGCGCCTGCCGGACGGCATGGGGTTCCACGTCTGTGCGGACCAAGAGGCGCGGTCCACGCGCCGGCGTGAAGGGGACGGAAATCTGGAGCTTTGGATAATACCGTCCGCCGGCACGTTCGAAGGCATCGGCCCAACCGTGGTCGAAGACGTATTCGCCCTGGCTGTGGGACTTCAGATAGGCGGGAACGGCCCCGAGCAACGTTCCGTCTCCGGCCCGCAACGTCATGTGCTGGCCAAGCCAACCCGTTTCACGAATGGCGCAGCCGCTATCTTCGACAGACGACAAAAAAGCATGCGAAACAAATGGGTTATAAGGTGTTTCAGAGATATTTCGCGAAGCGCCCGACAGCGTGTCCCAATCGGCTTTTGGGGTGTCGGAGAACTGCGCCGAGACGGTCAGCGTGATGTCGCCGGAGGCGGGGGCATCGTTCCCTTCGGGCGCGTCTGAACTCATGTCAGGGGCGAAACCCTTCAAAGGTCATCTGATCGGCCTGCTCCCGGGTGAGCGTAACAGCCTCCGGGGTCCTGACGGTCCATGTGATGACGGGCATGGACAGGCGCTCGCGGACAAAGGTTACAAATGGATTGGGTAATTCCATGACGTGATAGGAGACGAAGGAGATGCCCGTGGCAAGCATTGAAAAATGTGCCTCGATGGCATCGCCTTTATGCCCCTCGGCCGTGAGACCGCGGGGCAGGCTGGGGGCAAGGCGTGCCATGTCTCGCAGGAGCCGATGCTCGAAAGACATTATCGCAGCCTTGCCGCGATAGGCTTCAAGGGTTTTCGCCACCTCCGCGACAAGCGCCCCGTCATGTCCTTCCGATCCCTTCAGTTCGATGACGAGCGGCACCCGGCCATCCACGAGCGCCAGTGCCTCGCGGAGGGTCGGAACGTGGTCCCTCGTGCCGCCGATGGGGAGATTCGCGAGCTGATCGGCGCTCCTCCCATGGATAAACCCTTCCTCGCCGGTCAGGCGCTTCAAAGCGTCATCGTGAAAGACCATCGGCACCCCGTCTGCCGAAAGGTGGACATCGCACTCGATTGCGTAACCGTTCTCAATCGCGTCCGAGAAGGCGCAGAGCGTGTTCTCCCAGCACGACCGGTTCATGTCGTGCAGGCCGCGATGGGCAATCGGGCGTGCCGTCAGCCAGGAAAGATCGCTCATCTTCATGCGATCTCGATAATGGCCTCGATTTCGACCGGTGCGTTCATCGGGAGGGCGGCAACACCCACTGCAGAACGAACGTGCCGGCCACGCTCGCCGAGCGCTGCGACGAGGAAATCCGAAGCCCCGTTGGCAACCAGATGATGGTCGGTGAAATCCGGCGTGGATGCCACGAAAACGGTGATCTTGACCACACGCTTGATGCGCTCCAGATCGCCGAGTGCGGCCTTGGCCTGGGCCAGAATGTTGACCGAGCACCATTTGGCCGCGAGTTTGCCGGCTTCAACACCGAGCTCCCGCCCCAGAAGCCCCATGGCCATGAGCTTGCCGTCCTTCACGGGCAGCTGTCCTGACGTCATGATAAGAGAGCCTGTCTGGGCAAAGGGGACATAATTGGCTACGGGGGCTGCGGCCTCCGGCAGTTCCACGCCAAGTTCCAGCAGCTTTTTCTCAATCGTGTCAGCCATGATCTACTCCTGTTCGGGGACGACGGGCTCATCGGCGCAACGGCAGCGGACGGGCCTTGCATTCGGGGCGACTATCGAATCCCATGGTGATGATGTCGAGCGTCTTGATGGAGGAGGTTGCATATTTGCCTCGCTTCCGCCACGACTCTGCTTCAATGAGTTGCATTCCTGCATCGGCCGCGTGCTTTCTGGCCGTATGCAATCCTACCGGAGGTGTTTCATGCGCGTTTTGCGCTTGTCGTTCTTGTCCCTTGCCGCGCTTTGCGGCCCCTTCGGTTCCCTTTCTTTCGCAGGACCCGGGCTTTTGGCGCACCGGGCGGTCTATGATCTGTCGCTTGGCGATGCGAGCGACCGGTCCGGCATAAACGGTATCTCCGGTCGCATGGTCTATGAGTTCACGGGATCAGCTTGCGAGGGCTATTCCACGACGTTCCGTTTCGTCATGCGGATCGAGACCGATGAGGCGACGCGCCTTTCCGACCAGCAGACCACCACTTTCGAGGATGCCAAGGGCGAGACGTTCCAGTTCGTCAACAAGACCTACCTCGACAACACGCTCGACCGGGAGGTGAGGGGTGTCGCCAGGACAGGCAAGGACGGCACGGATGTTGATGTCTCCAAGCCTGAGAAACGCAGTTTCAAGCTGGAGCCCACCCAGTTTCCGGTCACCCACATGAAGGAAGCCATCGCCAAGGCCAAGGATGGCGGTGGGTTCTACCAGACCACACTCTATGACAGTTCGGAGGATGCTGACCGCGTGATGCTGACCGCCGTAACGATCGGCAAGGCACGTGGTGTGGCAAAAGACGATCCCGAGCGGGAAGCGGCGGCCGTCCTCAAGGACGGAACCTATTGGCCGGTTACCATTGCCTATTTCGATCCGACCAAGGATCGGGGTGAGGAAACGCCCGAGTACGACATCAGCTTCCTGATGCATGAGAGCGGCGTGACGCGCGACCTGAACATGAATTACGGCGAGTTTTCCATCAACGGGAAGCTCGTGGATCTGACCCTTTTCGACCAGAAAGACGGGGTGTCCTGCACCGAGTAGGGCTGCCTGTGTCGCTGCAGTGCTTCGCCTCGTCTGCGACCCAAAGGGTGCTTTTCCTGTTCCCGCTTGGCGCGCTCATGCGGCATTATTGCGATTTCAACTGGCCGCAAAATACGGCAAGCCTTGCATTGTGCGCCATAAGCCTCTATATGCGCGCCCATTCCACACACGGATCATTGGTTTCGGTCGGGAGACATCCGGTCGGCGCCTCCGGTGGCGGGTTTCCGCCTGAAGGTCCGTGGAGGTTCAACCGGAAAGGAAACTAGAATGGCTCTGCCCGATATCAGCATGCGCCAGCTTCTTGAGGCTGGTGTTCACTTTGGTCACCAGACGCACCGCTGGAACCCGAAGATGGCGAATTACATCTTCGGCGCGCGCAACAACGTCCACATCATCGACCTCAGCCAGACGGTGCCCCTGATGCACCAGGCTCTGAAGGTTGTGTCTGACACAGTTGCCAAGGGCGGCCGCATTCTCTTCGTGGGCACCAAGCGCCAGGCTTCGGACATCGTTGCTGATGCAGCCAAGCGTTCGGCCCAGTATTACGTGAATGCGCGCTGGCTTGGCGGCATGCTGACCAACTGGAAGACGATCTCCAATTCCATCCAGCGCCTGCGCAAGCTCGACGAGCTGCTCGCTTCGGATGCCCAGGGCTTCACGAAGAAGGAGCGCCTGAACCTCGAGCGCGAGCGCGAGAAGCTCGACCGCGCGCTGGGCGGCATCCGTGACATGGGCTCCACGCCTGACCTGATGTTCGTGATCGACACCAACAAGGAAGCCATTGCCGTGCAGGAGGCCAAGCGCCTCGGCATTCCGGTGGTTGCAATCGTCGATTCGAACTGCGACCCGGATGTGGTCGATTACCCGATCCCGGGCAATGACGATGCCGCGCGCGCGCTGGCTCTTTATTGCGACCTGATCTCGCGTGCTGCCATTGACGGCATCGAGCGTCAGCAGGGTTCCATGGGCATCGATATCGGCGCATCCGCTGAGGCACCGTCGGAGCCGGCCCTCGACGAGGGTTCCAGCGAGGGCAAGGACGCCTAGGAAGCGCTGTTCCGTATGAGAGTGCGGAGCGCTAAACGCTCCGTGGCGGCCGCGCGGCAGACCACAGGCTTCGCGGCCGTTTTGTTTAGAGCGATTTCAGTGAAAGTTGCAGACTTTCACGCTCGCGAAATTGCGTAGTGACGATGAGATGAGCATTTGTGCGGCCTCGGTCGGGAAATGCTCCAGTTGAACGATGAAGAGGCGACGATGAGCATTTCAGCAGCAATGGTCAAGGAACTGCGCGAGAAGAGCGGCGCAGGCATGATGGACTGTAAGACAGCCCTGACCGAAACCAATGGCGATATCGAAGCAGCCATTGACTGGCTGCGCAAGAAGGGCATTGCCAAGGCTGACAAGAAGGCTGGCCGTACGGCGGCTGAAGGCCTGATCGGCGCAGCTTCGGATGCCAACAGCGCCGTTGTGGTCGAGGTGAACTCGGAGACCGACTTCGTTGCGCGCAATGACGCGTTCCAGGCATTGGTGAGCAATATCGCCACCGTGGCGCTTGGCACCGACGGTAGCCTCGATGCGGTTGCCGCCGCTGCCTATCCTACCGGCGGCAAGTCCGTTGCCGACACCGTGAAGGACGCTATCGGCACGATCGGCGAGAACCTGACGCTGCGCCGTGCGGCGAAGCTCTCGGTCTCCAACGGCGCCGTGGCAACCTATATCCACAATGCGGTGACGGATGGCTTGGGCAAGCTTGGCGTTCTGGTGGCGATCGAGACCACGGGTAATGCCGATGCCGCTCGCGCTTTCGCCCGTCAGGTGGCGATGCATGTTGCAGCTACGAACCCGATGGCCTTGAGCGAAGCCGAGGTGGACGCTTCCGCCGTTACCCGCGAGAAGGAGATTTTCTCCGATCAGGCGCGCCAGTCCGGCAAGCCCGAGAACATCATCGAGAAGATGGTCGAAGGCCGCATGCGCAAGTTCTTCGAGGAGGTCGTTCTCCTGAAGCAGGCTTTCGTCATCAATCCCGACCTGACGGTCGAGAAGGCTCTGGCCGAGGCGGAGAAGGAAATCGGCGCTCCGGCGAAGATCACCGGCTTTGTGCGCCTTGCTCTCGGTGAGGGCGTGGAGCGCGAAGAGTCGGATTTCGCTGCCGAAGTGGCTGCTGCCGTCAAGAAATAAGCGGTATTCGTATCGCCGTTGATAACGAAGGGCGTCGCGTGACAACGCGACGCCCTTCGTGTAACGCAAGTGCGCATATTGGAGACTTTGCAATGAACGATACCCCCCGCTTCCGGCGCGTTGTGTTGAAGGCATCCGGCGAGGCCCTCATGGGCGAGCAGGGGTTCGGGATCGATGTTTCCGTGGTTGACCGCATCGCGGCTGACATTGCAGAGGCGCGCAAATTCGGCGTCGAGGTGGGGGTCGTCATCGGCGGCGGCAATATTTTCCGCGGCGTGGCCGTTGCCTCGAAAGGCGGCGACCGGGTGACGGGCGACCATATGGGCATGCTTGCCACCGTCATCAATTCGCTCGCATTGCGCACCTCCCTGACAAAGCTCGGTGTGGATGCGGTCGTTCTTTCCGCCATTGCCATGCCTGAACTTTGCGAGAGTTTTTCGCAGCGCCAGGCGATGGCCTATATGAATGCCGGCAAGGTGGTGATCTTCGCCGGCGGGACAGGCAATCCGTTCTTCACCACGGATTCGGCAGCAGCGCTGAGGGCAGCCGAGATCGGCGCCGATGCGCTGTTCAAGGGAACGCAGGTCGACGGGGTCTATACGGCCGATCCGCGCCGCGAACCCGATGCCAAGCGTTATGAGCGGGTCAGCCACGCGCAGGTTATCCGTGACAATCTGGCGATTATGGATACGGCGGCAATTGCCCTTGCGCGCGAGAACCACATTCCGATAATCGTCTTTTCGATTCATGAGGAGGGTGGTTTCAACGCCATCCTGAAGGGCGGCGGCCATTGCACGATCGTGGCTGATGACGCCGATTGAGAACAGCGTGTGGGTGCGTAAGGAGATCTGATATGGCCGAAGGCATTGATTTCAAGGATCTGAAGCGGCGAATGGACGGTGCCGCGTCGGCATTCCAGCATGATCTGGCTTCGCTGCGGACAGGCCGTGCGTCGGCCAACCTGCTCGATCCGATCCATGTGGAGGCCTATGGCGCCAGCATGCCGGTCAGCCAGGTGGCAACCGTGTCCGTTCCCGAGCCGCGCATGATTTCCGTCGCCGTATGGGATCAGAGCATGGTCCAGGCCGTGGACAAGGCTATCCGTGAAAGCAATCTCGGTTTCAATCCGATTGTCGACGGTTCGACACTGCGCATCCCGCTGCCGGAGCTCAATGAGGAGCGCCGCAAGGAACTGGTGAAGATCGCGCATCAATATGCCGAGAATGCCCGTGTTGCCGCTAGGCATGTGCGCCGCGACGGCATGGAGCATCTCAAAAAGGCCGAAAAGGATGGCGACATCAGTCAGGACGACGCGCGTTCGCAGTCGGATCGCGTGCAGAAGATGACGGATGAGACCATTTCCGCCATCGACAAGCTTCTTACGGACAAGGAAGCAGAGATCATGCAGGTCTAGAGCGCCGTGCGTCCTCTCGGTCGCGCAAAGGGCGCTCGATCTTTTTGTTTTCCGCATTTTTGCGGATGTCAGGTATTTCCCCCTGACTGCAAAATGCTCTAGCGGCGTCCGACAGGAAGTCGCAGCACTGCTACAATGGAGGCGGTTCGATGAAGCCCGAACATGTGGCCATCATCATGGACGGCAATGGCCGCTGGGCCAAGGCCAGAGGACTGCCGCGCAGCGCCGGCCACCGTGCCGGTGTGGAGACCTTGCGCAAGACCGTACGTTCCATCGGCGAGCTGGGGGTTTCCTGGCTCACCGTTTATGCCTTCTCCTCTGAAAATTGGTCGCGCCCGCAATCGGAAGTCAACGACCTGATGGGGCTCTTGCGCATCTTTATCCGGCGCGACCTTGCCGAGCTTCACCGCAATGGCGTGCGGGTGCGCATTATCGGCGACCGGGTCAATCTGGCCCCCGACATCCGCTCCTTGCTTGAAGAGGCCGAATGCCTGACGGAAGGCAACACCAGCATGAACCTGGTGATCGCCTTCAATTACGGTTCGCGCGACGAGATCATGCGGGCAGCGCGCGCTGCACTGGATGACATCCAGGCAGGCAGGGTTGATCCGGGTGTGCTGTCTCCAGAGCGCTTCGGTGCCTATCTCGATACGGCCGGCATCCCCGACCCGGATCTCATCATCCGGACGAGCGGAGAACAACGCCTCTCGAATTTCCTGATGTGGCAGGCGGCCTATGCGGAGTTCATCTTCCTGCCCTGCCTGTGGCCTGATTTCGATCAGGAACAGCTTCGTGCGGCCATGACCACTTTTTCCGAACGCGAACGCCGCTTCGGCGGCGTAACGGCACGCGAAGCGGCCCTATGAGCGGGGCGCAGCAAGGCAAGGGCGCAAAGCCTGCGCGCAGCAATCTGCAGCTTCGAATCATGTCAGCGCTTGTTCTCGGGGCGCTGGTTCTTATCGTCACGTATTTCGGTGGGGTCGCCTTTCGAATTCTCTCGGCTGCAATCGCTGCTGCGATCTTCTACGAGTGGACGGCCATGCGGCAGGACCGGGTTCCACCGGTGCATCTCGCCATTGCCGTGGTTCTTCTCGCGGTGATCCTGTTGGCCATGGTGCTTGGGCAAGCAGCGACGACCGTCATCCTCCTGCTTTTGGGGGGCCTTGTCCTTCTGGCTGCCCATGGGCTGGTGTCGGGGGCGGGGCTCGCTTCAACGGCGGGACTTGCCTATGCGGCGGGACCAGCGCTTGCGCTTGCCTATCTGCGCGGCGGCGATGCCGCGGGGCTTCTGGCCATTCTTTTCCTGTTCGCGGTCGTCTGGACCACGGATACAATGGCCTATTTCACGGGGCGCGCGATCGGAGGGGCCAAGCTTGCTCCCTCAATTTCACCGGGCAAGACCTGGAGCGGGGCAATTGGCGGCGCACTTTTTGCTCTTCTGGCGGGCGTGGCTTTCGCTTTTCATGACAAAGCGGTTTACGGCGCGCTGATCGTGGGGGGCGTTGCGCTGTTGCTGGCCGTTGTTTCTGAGGTTGGGGACCTTTTCGAATCGGCCCTGAAGCGGCGGCAGGGAGTGAAGGATTCCAGCAATCTCATCCCCGGTCATGGTGGCGTCATGGACCGGGTCGACGGGCTGATGGTCGCGGCTCTCGTCTTTTATGTAATTGCTGCACTTATCGCTGGGCCTGATACGCCTGCACACGCATTCTTCCGCTTTTGATAAGCCTTGAACTGCCTTGGATTTGCCGCGATGGCGTGGAGTTCTGGCAAAAGGGACAGCGGGTAAATTCGTGAAACGCGGGATTTTGTGAGTTGCACAGGGTGCAATTTTGTGAGTTGCACAGGGTGCAAGAGAACACCTTGTTGAATATAAGCATGCTGCCGGTCAAAGCTCGGAATCGCTGCTTCGACCCGGCCGGCGGAACCAGAAACGAGCGAGCAAAGCAGACGTGACAGAAATCCTGACTTCCTTCTTCAGCACGGAAAGCCTGCTCGTGGGGACGATCATTCCGTTTCTGTTCGTGCTGATGGTTGTCGTTTTCGTTCACGAGATGGGGCATTATCTGGTCGGCCGCTGGTGCGGAATCGGTGTGAAGGCTTTTTCCATCGGCTTCGGGCCCGAGCTTTTCGGTTTCAACGACCGGCACGGCACACGCTGGAAGCTCTCGGCCATCCCCCTCGGCGGCTACGTGAAATTCACGGGTGACATGTCCGTTACGAGCAGCCCCGATGCTGCGGCGGACGAAAGCCTGTCGGATGAGGAGCGCAAGGTCGCGTTCCATACCCAACCGGTGTGGAAGCGCGCAGCCACGGTGGTGGCCGGGCCCTTTGCCAATTTTCTGCTTACCATTGCCGTTTTTGCGGTGATGTTCGGCGTTTTCGGCCGCTTCGTCATGGAGCCGATGGTTGCGGACGTGCAGGTGGACAGTCCTGCTGCAAGTGCCGGTTTCGAGAAAGGCGACCGTTTCGTTTCTGTGGACGGTACCAAGGTTCGGACCTTCGGCGATGTGCAGCGGCTGGTTTCCGGCAGGGCCGGGGACAAACTGACCATCATCGTCAACAGGAATGGCGAGGAAGTGCCTCTGAGCGTTGTTCCTGCTCTGAGGGAACAGACGGACGCGCTGGGCAATACGGTGCGCATGGGCGTGATCGGCGTCGTCAACGACCAGACCGTGGGAGAGCCGCGGGTTGTCGAATACGGCCCTCTTGAGGCCGTGGGCGAGGCCGTCCGCGAGACCGGCTATGTGATCGCGCGCACGGGTCAATTTCTGAAGCGCTTTGTCGCAGGGCGCGAGGATCGCTGCCAGCTGGGCGGCCCCGTGAAAATCGCGGACATGGCCGGAAAGGCGGCGCAGAAGGGCTTTGAATGGCTGATTCAGTTGGTGGCTTTATTGTCGGTCGGCATTGGTGTTCTTAATCTTTTGCCCATCCCCCCCCTTGATGGCGGGCATCTGCTGTTCTACGCCTTAGAAGCTGTGATGCGCCGTCCTGTGTCCGAGAAACTGGCGGAAGCGGTTTACCGCGTCGGTTTCCTGGCGGTCCTGGGGTTCATGGGATTCGTTTTCTGGAACGACCTGTTTGGCTGCTGAAGGACGTGGGAAAGGCGAAATGGGTAAAAATTGAGACGATATTTACCATGGCTTCGAATTTGGCGTGACCCGAATGCCACGGTGTGTGGGTTCGTAAACGCAAATTAACCGGAAGGCTTGCGTGTAGGGGAAATCTGGCTATTAGGGTAGCTGTCTATCAGTATGCGCCGATTTTCCGCCGCGGGGACAAAAGAGAATAGAGGTTTTTAAACCCAATGAAGGCAACGTCCAGGTTTATGAACGCCGTTTCGGCTGTGGCTCTTTCGGCGGGCGTGGCGATGACGGGGGCTATCGCCATTGAACTCGCCGCCACGCAGGTGGCGACGGCTGCTACGGTCAGCCGCATCGAGGTTCGAGGCAATCGCCGCGTCGACGCTGACACCATTCGCAACTACATTGCGATCCGTCCGGGCCGCTCGTTCTCGAATGACGATGTCAACGAGGCAGTAAAGCGCCTGTTCGGCACCGGGCTGTTCTCGGATGTCTCGATCACCCAGTCGGGTGGAGCGCTCGTCGTGTCGGTCGAGGAATATTCGGTCGTCAATCAGGTGATCTTCCAGGGCAACAAGAAGATCAAGGACCGTAACCTGTCCGCTGCTGTGCAGCTTCAGCCGCGCAAGTCCTTCTCGAACCAGATCATGCAGGCCGACGAGGAGACGATTCGCGAATCCTACCGCCGCATCGGGCGCGATGACGCGACCGTGACAGGCCGGGTGCAGGAGCTGGCCGATGGCCGCGTGAATGTCATCTACGACATTCAGGAAGGCGGCCGCACCAAGATCAAGTCGATCAACTTCGTCGGTAACAGCGCCTTCGGGGCAGGTCGCCTGCGCGACGTGATCACCACGAAGCAGTCGAATTTCCTCTCCTTCCTGATGCGCAACGACATTTATGACGAGAATCGTCTGCGCGCTGATGAAGAGACGCTGCGTCGCTTCTACTATAATCGCGGCTATGCCGATTTCCGCGTCATCTCTTCCTCCGCCGATCTGGATGAGGCCGAGAACGCCTATACGGTGACCTTCACCGTGGAGGAAGGCGAGCGCTATCGCTTCGGCAATATCGGCATCGAAAGCACGATCTCCGGCGTCGATTCCGAATCCCTTCGCTCCGAGCTGCAGACCCGTCAGGGCCGCACCTACAGCGCCAAGGATGTCGAGGATTCGATCATCGGCCTCACCGAGACCGTTGCCGGCCAGGGCTACGCTTTTGCGCAGGTTACGCCGCGTGGCGACCGTAATTTCGAGACGCATGAGATCGACGTCGTCTATTCGATCGACGAAGGGCCGCGCGCCTATATCCAGCGCATCGAAATCCGCGGCAATCAGCGTACGCGCGACTATGTCACCCGCCGTGAATTCGACCTTTCCGAAGGCGACGCCTTCAATCAGGTGCTCGTGCAGCGCGCCAAGCGCCGCCTTGAAGCCCTGAACTTCTTCCAGACCGTCAACATCACGACCGTGCCGGGATCGCAGCCCGATCAGGTGGTGCTGGTCGTGGATGTGATGGAAAAGTCCACCGGCGAATTCTCCATCGGCGCGGGTTATTCGACGGGCGCATCCGATTCCAGCGGTGCCGGTTTCTCTGTCGAAGGTTCGATTACCGAGCGCAACTTCCTGGGCCGTGGTCAGTTCATCCGCGTTTCGGCCGGTGGCGGTCAGGATTCGCGCGACTATTCGCTGTCCTTCACGGAGCCATATTTCCTCGGTCGCCGCATTGCAGCCGGTTTCGACATCTTCAAGCGTACGCGCAGCTTCGACAAGTATGATCGCGACATTACCGGTGGCACTATCCGTTTCGGCCTGCCGATCACCGAAGCTCTGTCGACCCAGATCGCGTATAACTACACGCAGGAAGAATATACGGGCACGGATGAATGTGCGGACATAACTGCTGCCAGCTGTGACCTTGCCACTGCGCTTAAGGATGCGATCGGCGAGGGTACCTGGAAGAAATCCTCCGTCAGCGGATCGCTGATCTACAATACGATCGATGACATGAAGAACCCGCATTCGGGTCTTTATGCCAACCTTACGCTTGAGGTCGCGGGTCTTGGCGGTGACGCCAAGTTCATCAAGGCCACTGCACGCAGCACCTATTACCAGACGCTCTCCGACGAGCTTGATCTGGTTGGTCTGTTGAGTGTGGGAGCCGGTCATATCCAGGCCATTTCGGGTGATCTGCGGGTGTTCGATCACTTCTCCAGCAATGATCGCATCATTCGCGGCTTCGACTACAATGGTATCGGGCCCTACGATTCTGCGACCGGAGATCATCTGGGCGGCAAGACCTATTTCAACGCTTCGGTCGAGGCGCAGTTCCCGCTTCCGATGCTGCCTGAGAGCCTTGGCCTGCGCGGTGCAGTCTTTGCCGACGCAGCGACGCTTTACGGCAGCGATGTCGCCGGTGCCATCGGCACGGATCTGAAATGGCGCGCTTCCGTGGGTGCCGGTCTCCTGTGGGCTTCGCCCTTCGGTCCGCTGCGTATCGACTACGCCGTGCCGGTCATGAAGGAAGACAAGGACGAGGTGCAGAACTTCAACTTCGGCATCTCCACGCGGTTCTAGTCGCCCGACCGTTTTCGGGCGCTCCTAGTGGTCCGGGCCCCTTGGGCCCGGACGGAAGGTTTTCATGAAGGACCCGGATTTTTTTGCACCGGCACGCGCCATTACGGCAGGTGAGGTCGCTTCGCTTACCGGCGCGACGCTCGCCAACCCAGACCATGCCGACATCGTTATCGATCACGTCGCCGCCGCCTTCGAGGGCGCGGCTGGTGCGCTGATTTTCATCGATGGCAAGCGCAACGCGCATCTCCTTCAAAACACGTCCGCGTCAGCCGTCCTGTGTCCGCAGGACCTTGTCTCGCTCGTTCCCGAAGGCGTGGCCGCACTCAGCGCGGGCCGGGCGCAGGCTGCGTTCAACACGGTGGCCCGCCTCCTGTTTCCGACTGCCATCAGGCTTGGGTCGGTAACCGGTCAAACCGGTATTTCGCCGCGGGCGGCAATCGCAGACGATGCTGTTCTGGAGGAGGGCGTCATCGTGGAGGCCGGCGCCGTGATCGGTGCTAAGGCCATGATCGGGCGCGGCACGGTGATTGCACCGAATGCGGTGATCGGCGAGGGGACGCGTATCGGCCGTGACGGCTATGTCGGCCCCGGGGCGAGCGTGCAATGCGCCATGATCGGTGACCGGGTGATCATCCACGCCGGCGTACGCATCGGGCAGGACGGGTTCGGCTATCTGCCAGGCCCCAAGGGGCTGGAAAAGATTCCCCAGATCGGGCGTGTCGTCGTTCAGGACGATGTCGAAATCGGCGCGAATACGACCGTCGACCGGGGAGCGCTTACGGACACGATCATCGGGCAAGGTACCAAGATCGATAATCTCGTGCAGGTCGCTCACAATGTGAAGATCGGCCGCAGCTGCGTGATCGCGGGGCATTGCGGGCTTTCAGGATCGGTGACACTCGGGGATTTCGTGATGCTTGGCGGTCGCGTCGGCATTGCCGATCACATCAAGATCGGTAGCGGTGCGCAGCTTGCCGCTTCCAGTGGCGTCATGACGGATGTTCCGGCGGGCGAACGCTGGGCAGGCTCGCCGGCTCAGCCGATGCGGGAAGCCTTCCGCGAGCTTGCGGCTTTGCGCGGCCTCGTGGATGGGAAGCGAAGAAAGAAAGAGGAACGGGGATGAGCGAAACGTCTGCGACCCAACAACTGGAAAGCCTGGAAATTCTGGATCTGATGCGTCTTCTGCCGCACCGCTATCCGTTTCTGCTCGTGGACAAGATCATCGAGATCGATGGTGACCGTTCCGCCGTCGGTATCAAGAATGTGACGGTCAACGAACCGCATTTCACCGGACACTTTCCTACGCAACCGGTGATGCCGGGTGTTCTGATCGTCGAAGCCATGGCGCAGACGGCGGGTGCGATCTGCATCAACAATGCAGGCGATGACAGTCCTGCTCTCGTCTATTTCATGACAATTGATGGTGCGAAATTCCGCAAGCCCGTGATACCGGGCGACCGGCTTGAAATTCACGTCAAGAAGATCAAGCAGCGCGGCAGCATCTGGAAATTCGAATGCGAGGCCAAGGTCGACGGCGGCAAGGTTGCCGAGGCAACAATTTCGGCGATGATGTCGGTCGAACAGGCAAGTTAGTTCGTTTCATCCTTTCGCGGGATGCGACGAAGCGATGCTGCCAATCGTTTTATCTGCATTTATGCCATCTCAGGTGAACTCACCTGACCGCAAGATGCTCTAGTCAGGAATATCATGGCGCGCGAGACCTTTATTCACCCATCGGCCATCATCGAACCGGGCGCCGAACTCGGCGCTGGTGTGAAGATTGGGCCGTTTTGCCATGTCTCGAGCGCTGCCAAGCTGCATGACGATGTGGAGTTGATCGGGCATGTCACCATCATGGGCGATACCACGCTCGGCAAGGGCTGCCAGGTCTTTCCGCAGGCGGTGCTCGGAGCGCCGCCGCAGAACTTCAAGCACAAGGGCGGCCATAGCACGCTTGAAGTCGGCGAGAGCTGCGTCATCCGAGAAGGCGTCACTTTTCACGCGGGAACGGATACGAGCCGCGGCAAGACGACGGTAGGTTCCCACGGTCTTTTCATGGCCTATTCGCACGTGGCTCATGACAGTGCCGTGGGCAATCACGTCACCATGGCCAATTATGCCGGGCTTGGCGGTCATGCCGAAATCGGCGATCATGTCATCATGTCCGGCTATTCGGCGGTTCATCAGTTCGTGCGGGTCGGCCATCACGCATTTCTTGGCGGGTTTGCGGCCGTGGTCGGCGACGTCATTCCCTACGGCATGGCCGTTGGCGACCGCGCCTGTCTGCGCGGCCTGAACATTGTTGGTCTCAAGCGCTCGGGCATGGCCCGTGACGACATCATGGCCCTGCGCAAGGCTTATCGGATGATCTTCGCAGAAGGAAGTTCGCTGGAAGACAATGCGGCGGCCGTGGAGAAGGCCTTTCCCTCTTCCGCGCTTGTCGCCGATCTCGTTGAATTCGTGCGTGGCCGCGACAGACGGCATTTCACGCTGCCTTTGCGCGGCAAAGCTGCAGCGCAGGACGATGACGAAGACTGAGAGGTCGGCTTGCGCGTTGCCTCAGGGCGCGCGCATTGCGGTGGTTGCCGGAAGCGGCAGCCTTCCGCGCGACGTGGTTTCAGCGCTTGTGCGCGCGGGGTACAGGCCTCTCGTCGTTGCAATCGAGCAGGATGCTGATCATTTCCCGGTAAGTGCCAAGGATTTCGATGTCTGGCCGACACCCGTGGAGCGGCTCGGTCTCGTTCTGCCCAAGCTCAAGCGTGCAGGGGTCACGCATCTGGTTCTCGCCGGCGGGGTGAGCCAGAGGCCTCCGATCCTGAAGGTGCGTTTCGGCCTCGATATATTGAAGGTCCTGCCAAGGCTCATTGCGGCCTATGCGCGTGGCGATGATGGCCTGTTGCGGGCGGTTATCGCTTATATCGAGGAAAACGGTATCAAGGTTGTCGGTGCCCATGAGATCGCGCCGGATCTGTTGGCTCCGGCCGGCGTGATCACGCGTTCGAAGCCCACGAAAGCCGATGAAGCCGATATCGCTGCGGCATTCGAGGCCGCGCGCACCATCGGTGCTCTCGATATCGGGCAGGCGGCAATCGCTGTTGGCGGTCGCGCGGTTGCGCTGGAGGGAATAGAAGGGACGGCGGGGCTTCTGGCTCGCATGCGCGATATGCGCGATCATGGTCGCCTTGCGGGCCGAAAGCGCGGGGTTCTCGTGAAATGCGTCAAGCCGAAACAGGAGTTGCGCGCCGACTTGCCGACGATCGGGCCGGAGACGGTCGATGCCGTGCATGCCGCAGGGCTCGTGGGGATTGCGGTGGAGGCCGGACGCTCCTTGATCATGGATCATGACGAAACCCTGAAAAGGGCTGACAAGCTCGGCATATTCGTTGTCGGCCTGGAGCGGCCCGAATGACGTTGCGCGCGGGGCCGATCAAGCTTGCTGTCATTGCGGGCGAAGAGTCGGGTGATCTTCTGGGCGCCGATCTGGTTTCAGCGCTGAAGAGGAAATCCGGTCGTGCGGTCGAATTGACCGGCGTCGGCGGCCATCATCTGGAAGCGGAGGGGCTACACTCCCTGTTTTCGGGGGAAGAAATCGCCCTGATGGGCGTCTCGGCAATTTTGAAGGATCTGCCGAAACTCATTCGCCGGATCGGCGAGACGGCGCGGGCCATCGTCGCTGCCCGGCCCGATTGTCTGGTAACGATCGACAGCCCAGAATTCAGCCTCCGTGTTGCCAGGAAGGTGAGGGCGCTCGCACCAGGGATACCCATCATCCATTATGTCTGCCCAAGCGTTTGGGCCTGGCGGCCGTCGCGAGCCAAGGCAATGCGGCCCTATGTGGACGAAATCCTTTGTCTTCTGCCATTTGAACCGGAAGCGCTGCAAAAGCTCGATGGCCCGTCTGGGACCTTCGTGGGCCACAGGCTTTCAAGCGAGCCGAACATCCTGAGGGCTGCTGCCGCACATCTCGAATACCCGCAATCCACGGACGAGGGGTCGCGCACGCTTTTGATGTTGCCGGGATCGCGCCGAGGCGAGGTGAAGCGGCTGATCGAGCCTTTTGGGGAAACGGCTGGCCATCTGGCCGCCATGGGACGCGATTTTCGCATTCTCCTGCCTACGGTTCCGCACGTGGCACCCATGGTGGAAGCGGCCGTCGCCACCTGGCCGGTGCGGCCGGAAATCATCCTGGACAAGGATCGCAAATGGCAGGCCTTCGCAGAAGCCGATGCAGCGCTCGCCTGTTCGGGGACGGTGGCACTGGAATTGGCTCTGGCACGCATCCCCTCGGCCATCTGCTACAAGACCGACTTCATTGCCACGGCCCTCATTCCGCTGATCTCCGTGTGGTCGGCAGCTCTGCCGAACCTGATCGCCGATTGGCCCGTGGTCCCGGAGCATTTCAACCAGTTCGTGCGGCCTGGCTATCTGGCGCGGCTTATCAACCAGTTGTGGTGCGATACGCCCCTGAGAGCCGCACAGATGGCCGGGTTTGCCGAGGTTGCACGTGGGCTTGAAACCGATGAACCCGCAGGTGAGATCGCCGCCGGCGTGGTCCTGAGGCATATCGCAAAAGGCGACTGAATTCTTCCATCGGAGCCAAAGGCAAAGAAAAACCCCGGAACCTTGCGGCTCCGGGGTTTTTCATAAGGCGTTGCCGTATCGATCAGCGCTTGGCGATCGGCACATAATCGCGATGGGTCGCGCCCGTATAGAGCTGCCGCGGACGGCCGATCTTCTGCTTTGGATCTTCGATCATCTCTTTCCACTGCGCGATCCAGCCGACGGTGCGCGCGAGCGCGAAGAGCACCGTGAACATGGTGGTGGGGAAGCCCAGCGCCTTGAGCGTGATGCCGGAATAGAAATCGATGTTCGGATAAAGCTTTTTCTCGATGAAGTACTCATCCGTCAGGGCGATGCGCTCCAGCTCCATGGCGATGTCGAGCTGCGGATCGTCCTTGATGCCCAGTTCGCCTAATACCTCGTGGCAGGTCTTCTGCATGATCTTGGCGCGCGGGTCGTAATTCTTGTAGACGCGGTGTCCAAAGCCCATCAGGCGGAACGGATCGTTCTTGTCCTTCGCGCGGTCGATGAATTCGGGAATGCGGTCCACCGAACCGATCTCCGACAGCATGTTGAGCGCTGCTTCATTGGCACCGCCATGGGCGGGACCCCAGAGGCAGGCGATGCCGGCCGCGATACATGCGAAGGGATTGGCGCCGGATGAACCAGCCAGGCGCACCGTCGAGGTGGATGCGTTCTGCTCGTGATCGGCATGCAGGATGAAAATCCGTTCCATGGCGCGCGCCAGGACCGGGTTCACCTTGTAGTCCTCGCAGGGTACCGCGAAGCACATGTGCAGGAAGTTGGCGGCGTAGCTGAGCTCGTTCTTCGGATAAACGAAGGGCTGGCCAACGTGATACTTATACGCCATGGCCGCGATCGTCGGCATTTTGGCGATCATCCGCAGGCTGGCGACCATGCGCTGATGCGGATCGGAAATATCGGTGGAGTCGTGATAGAAGGCCGACATGGCGCCGACAACGCCACACATGACTGCCATCGGATGGGCGTCGCGGCGGAAACCGGTGAAGAAGCGCGTCATCTGCTCGTGCACCATGGTGTGGTGCGTAACGCGGTAGTCGAAGTCTTCTTTCTGTGCCTTGGTGGGCAACTCTCCGTACAGGAGGAGGTAGCAGGCCTCGAGGAAATCGCCGTGTTCGGCAAGCTGTTCAATGGGATAGCCGCGATGAAGGAGGATACCCTCGTCACCGTCGATATAGGTGATCTTGGATTCACAGCTCGCCGTGGAGGTGAAACCCGGATCGTAGGTGAACATGCCCGTGTCTTTGTAGAGCGAGGCGATGTTGATGACATCCGGGCCGACGCTGCCCTTCAGGATATCGAACTCGTGCTCCGGACTCTGGCCGCCGATCTCCAGTTTCGCTGTCGGTTTGGTCATCGCAATCACCTCTCAAACTATTAAGAACCTGGCGCCGGTGCTCTGCCGCCACAGGATATCAGGGCGTCGCGCGCGCACTTTGCTAGCGCATTTGCCCCGTGGTGCCAAGCATGAGCAGCATCCAATATTGCGATGCAACAACACCCTGGCGTCTCTGGACCGATCCGGCGCGCCGGCGGTCGCGACTGGCGGGCCTTGTTTTGAGGCGGACAGGCCGGGCAGCATCCATTTTCAGGTGCAGCCCGAACACTTTTTGAAAGTGCAGCTTAGGCAGCCTGATCGCGGATACGCGCCAAACTTTCCTCTCGCCCGAGTACGGAAAGAACGTCGAAGATGCCCGGGGATGTGGTGCGCCCGGTGAGTGCTGCACGCAATGGCTGGGCAACTTTTCCGAGCTTGCGATCCGTGCGTTCCGCAAATTCGCGAACGGCTTCTTCGATGTTCACAAGGGTCCAATCGGAGACATTCTGCAATACGGGCGCGATTTCCGCAAGAAGCTGGCGTGCATCCGTGTTGAGAAGTTCTCCAGACCTCTCATCCAGCGGAAGGGGACGCTCGGCAAAGAGAAAGCTTGCACCATCAACGAGTTCCACCAGCGTTTTCGCCCGCTCCTTGAGACCGGGCAAAGCGGCCAGAAACTGCGCTCTACGCCTATCGTCGAGTTTTGTGAGAAGGTCATTTCCGCCTTCCAGATAGGGCAAGGTATCCAGAATGGCCGCGAACAGCCTGTCATCGGCCATCTGACGCATATGTACGCCATTCAGGGCTTCCAGCTTCTGGAAATCGAAGCGTGCAGCGCCCTTGTTCACGTCGGAGATATCGAACCAGCGAATCATGTCCTCGTCCGACATGACCTCGTCGTCACCATGGCTCCAGCCGAGACGGGCCAGATAATTTCTTAGCGCTGACGGCAGATAGCCCATCGCGCGATAGGCCTCCACGCCGAGCGCACCGTGGCGTTTGGAAAGCTTGGCGCCATCGGCTCCGTGAATGAGCGGAATATGCCCCATCACCGGTACATCCCAGCACATCGCCTTGTAGATGATGGTCTGGCGCGCGGCGTTGGTCAGATGGTCGTCGCCGCGAATGATATGGGTCACGCCCATGTCGTGATCGTCGACCACCACCGCATGCATATAGGTAGGCGTGCCATCGGAACGCAGGATAATGAAATCGTCGAGATCCTTGTTGGGAAAACGCACGGTGCCCTGCACCTTGTCTTCGACCACGGTTTCGCCATCCTGCGGCGCCTTGATGCGAATGACTGGCTTTACGCCGGCTGGCGCCTCGGAGGGATCACGGTCGCGCCAGCGGCCATCGTAACGCGGTGGCCGGCCTTCGGCGCGGGCCTTTTCACGCATGGCGTCCAGTTCCTCCGGAGAGGCGTAGCAATAATAGGCTTCGCCTTTCGCCACGAGTTCCTCAGCCACTTCCCGATGCCTTTCGGCGCGGGCGAACTGCGAGACGGGCTCGCCATCCCAGTTGAGGCCGAGCCAGGTGAGGCCGTCCAAAATGGCAGCAGTAGCGGCATCCGTGGAGCGCTGGCGGTCGGTGTCTTCGATCCGCAGCAGCATCTTACCGCCCGTGTGGCATGCGTAGAGCCAATTGAAGAGCGCCGTGCGAGCCCCGCCGATATGCAGGAAGCCGGTCGGCGAGGGGGCGAAGCGAGTGACAACGGGTTTGGTCATGGAGTTTCCCAGGAAGGTTTCCAGGTATCTTGCGCGGCATCGGCTGCGGAGCGCGAAACCGCGGGTGGAATTCGGTCGGCTGTCATGTAGCATAGAACAATCGGGGCGCAAGCATTCCGCGGGAAGACCGTGTCACCCGGAATGGTTTGCGCCGATGGATGGAGCTTGGGGGCGATCATCGGGGGCGTGTCGGAAACGGTCGTGCGCGACGAGCGCGCCCAATTTGCGGCGGATGAAAAATCCGGCGTGCCGGAAACGTTTGCGGATAATGCCGCCATCGCTGTTGCACACAGCGACGACCGTTCATCACACCTCGTGCCCGGACGATACGGTGCACGAGCACTTGCAGTCCTGCGGCGGAATGTGGAGCGCGAAGCGGCGCGCGGCACGGGATTTCTCTGGATTCCGGTGCTGATCGGGGCGGGGGCGCTTTGCTATTTTTCATTACCAGTCGAGCCGCCTTTTTATGCGCTCTCGTCAGGGCTTGCGGTGCTGGTGGCTGCGCGATTTGCGGCAGGAAGGCACCCCTTGGTAGCCGCCATTCTTCTTGCCGGGATTGTGTTTCTTCTGGGTGTTGTCGCCGGCAAGGTCGAAACGTGGCGGTTCAGTACGCCGATGCTCGGTTCGGCGGTGTCCACCCAGATCACGGGAAGGGTGGTTGCCATAGAGCCGCGCGCGGATGGACGTGTGCGGTTGACAATTACCCTTGAAACGACGGCGCGCCCGACCTTGCGTTATCCGCCAAAGCGCGTCCGATTGAGTGCCCGGACCATTCCTGACAGGTTGCGGGCAGGAGACGGGGTGAGCGGTACCGTTCGCCTGATGCCGCCCTCCGGTCCTGTCCGACCGCAGGCTTATGATTTTTCCTTTGAGAGCTATTTTGACGGTATCGGGGCTGTGGGGTTCTTCCTGCGCGGTCCTCAGCAAACCGAACTCGCCACACCGCCGTCATTGCGGGAACGAATGGCCGTGTGGCTGCAAGGTTTCCGGGAAATGTTTGCCACACGGCTGAAAACCCGCGTCACGGGTGCGGAAGGCGAGGTGGCGGCTGCGCTCATCACGGGAATGCGCGGCGGGATACCGGAAACGGTGCAGGAAGCCTTGCGACGCTCCGGCCTCGCGCATGTTCTGGCCATATCGGGGCTGCATATGGCGCTGGTGGCCGTGACGGTGATGGGGTCAATCCGTCTCGGCTTTGCGTTCTTTCCCGGTTTCTGCGCCCGTCACCCGGTCAAGAAATATGCGGCCGCATCCGCATTGGCGGTCAGCTTCCTTTACCTCTTCGTCTCGGGTGCCGCCGTGGCAGCCCAACGCAGCTTTATCATGCTTGCGATCATGCTTGTGGCTCTTCTTTTCGACCGGGCAGCGCTGACCATGCGCAATCTGGCACTTGCTGCGCTCGTGGTTCTCGCGGTCGCGCCGCATGAGATTGTCGGGCCGGGATTTCAGATGTCGTTTGCTGCAACGGCTGCATTGATCGCCGGCTATGCAATGTGGAATGCGCGACGGCAAAGTGCGCTGAGCCGCAAGCCAGTGAATGGGGCGCAAACACTGCCGATGAAGATCGTCCAAACGGTACTGTTCTATGTGGCGGGGCTTCTGCTTACCTCTTTGATCGCCGGAACGGCGACGGCGCTTTACGGGGCATGGCATTTTCAACGCGCCTCGCCACTGGCGCTCGCTGCCAATCTCGCGGCAATGCCTCTCGTTTCACTGGTTGTGATGCCTTCTGCGGTGGTTTCTGTGCTGGCGATGCCGTTCAACCTCGATGCGCTGCCGCTCGCCGTCATGGGATGGGGGATAGCGCAGGTTATTGCCGTTGCCGATTGGTTTTCCGCGCGCACGCCTTTCGATGCCACCGGATTGTTGCCTTTGCCCGCAACGCTGCTTCTGACAGGTGCCCTGGTGCTTGCCACCATGGTGACAAGCCGGCTTCGCCTTCTGGCCCTGCCGCTTCTGGCGAGCGGCGTTCTTCTGCTGGTCGTTCGCGATTTGCCGGATGCGCTGATATCCGAAGATGCGCGGCTTGTGGGGGTGCGCGTCGCGGACGGTATGCTCGGGGTCAACCGAGACCGACCGAGCGGATTCACGACACAAAATTGGCTGCGTGCCTTGCGAAGTCAGACCGTCAGGAAACCCGATCGTGTGTCGAAGGGGCTGCCAGCCCTGCCGGAAGCAGGTGCCGGATTTATATGTGAGGGGCCCGTCTGCCTTGCACGCGATCCAAGCGGTGGCGTGATCGCTCATGTTGCGGGCACGTTGAAGGGTGTCGGAAGTGGGCCGAACTGGAATAGATTGTGTGCGATAGCGCAGCTTCTTGTGATCGAGGATGCCTCCCGAAGAAATCCCTGCCCGGAGCGCAAGGTCACAGTGGTGACCGGGCGCGATCTGGCACGGCATGGAAGTGCTGCTGTTTGGTTCTCGTCCGAAGGACCGGATGACCCGGTAAAGGTTCTGATCGATTTCGCGGTGCATGAACCCTACAGACCATGGCATGCGCAGCGGCAATTCTCACGCGAGGCGCGGGGGCTTGCTCCAAGACGATCTGCGGCGCGCTGAAACGCTTGCAAGGGAATGGATGCCTTGCTAAGCGAAGGCATTCCAACACGGAGATTTATGCGCAGGAAACCGACATCGTGATGCCTCTAATCGACACCTGAAAATCGGTGGCGGCTGAACAGGCACGGAGGCGCCCAGGGCGATGCCCGTGCGGCCTTTTATCTTGCGCGAACTTGAATTTCCGAACGGATACAATCATGAAAATGCAATTCGACCCGGTAATCCGGGCCTATGAACGCGGCGACAGCAAGCGCATTCTCGACATATGGCTTGCCGCCTCGCGTGTAGGTCACCCGTTCCTCGGGGACGAGGTTCTGCTTCGGCAGCGCCAGATTGTGGAAGAACTCTACCTGGATCAAGCGGAAATCTGGGTTGCGGAGCAGGCTGGGCAGGTCGTTGGCTTTATCGGGTTGCTCGATACCTTCATTGGCGGGCTGTTCGTTGATCCGCAACGACATGGCGGCGGCCATGCCCGTACGCTCGTGGAGCATGCTTTCCGGCTGAAGCCATTTCTCGAACTGGAAGTCTATGCGGCCAACCCCGTCGCTCCAGGCTTCTATCGTCATCTCGGCTTCGAAGAGGTCGAAAGACGGCCGCAAGACGATGACGGGCGGCCATTCGAACTGATCCGGATGCGGTGGGGATGAGGGACAGCTGATTGCTTTTAGATCACTCGGCAAAAAAAACGGCGCGCTTCTTCCTCCTGGATGCGCGCCGCCTGACTATCTGTACGGACGTTAGGCGATCCCACTTGATCGCAGATTGCTTCGTAGCGCCGCGCATTCCGATTGCCGAAAATCAAACCCGATTTTCGGGCCGCTACGTTAGTAGCGGCGCATCAGGCCCACAAGGCGACCCTGCACTTTCACCCGATCAGGACCGAAAATACGCGTCTCGTAGGCCGGGTTTGCAGCTTCAAGCGCAATGGAGGCCCCTTTGCGGCGGAAGCGCTTGAGTGTTGCTTCTTCCTCATCGACAAGGGCCACGACGATTTCACCGGGATTGGCGATAGTGGTCTCGCGGATAATGACCGTGTCGCCGTCGAAAATGCCGGCATCGATCATGGAATCGCCCCTGACCTCCAGCGCATAATGTTCTCCACCCGACAACATGTCCGGAGGAACTGCGATGGAATGTGTCTGATGCTGGATCGCATCGATCGGAACGCCGGCTGCGATGCGGCCCATCACCGGCACGGACACCACGCCTGCCAGATCGTCATTGACGGTGGCAGGTTGCTTGGAAGCAGGCGGCGGCGTGCGTCCCAGGCTGCCCTCGATCACGCTTGGCGAGAATTTGCGCGCCGGGTTCAGGCCCGGAGCGATCGAATCGGGAAGGCGCAACACCTCAAGCGCACGCGCCCGGTTGGGCAGTCGGCGGATGAAGCCGCGCTCCTCCAGGGCGGTGATGAGCCGGTGGATGCCCGACTTGGAGGCTAGATCCAGCGCTTCCTTCATTTCATCGAAGGAGGGCGGTATGCCGGTCTCCTTCAGCCGCTCATGGATGAACAGCAGGAGTTCGTGCTGCTTGCGCGTCAGCATGGGCTTCCCCGGAATCAGTTAAAAACAAAACCAGAACATACTCTATATGTTCCAGTTGTGTTCTGCAACTGCCGGCTTGTGCGAACCTTACGAGAACAGCGCCTTGACGCCATCCGCCACGAACTGGACTGCAAGCGCGGCCAGTATCACGCCGAGCAGACGGGTGAGAATGGACCTGCCTGTTTCCCCGAGAAACCGGTCGATACGCTCGGCAAGCACGAAGACGGCATAGGTCAGGACGATGGTGGAAAGCAGGATCGCGAGCAGGGTGGCAGTCCCGGCAATACCCTTGAAAGAACCGGACAGAAGCACCGTTGCCGAAATCGCACCGGGCCCGGCAATGAGCGGAATGGCCAGCGGGAAGGCCGCGATGTTGTGTATCATGTCGCGGGTGATGGCGCGTTCCGCGCTGCGTTCGTGGCGCTCCTGGCGCCGCTCGAAAATCATTTCGAAGGCGATGAAGAACAGAAGCAGGCCACCGGCTACGCGGAAGGCGGGCAGTGTTATGCCGAAAACCGAGAGGATCGCGGCCCCGGCCACGCCAAACAGCGCAAGGACTCCGAAGCCGATAATGGCGGCGCGGACACCCACCTGGTTGCGTTCGGAGCGGTTCATGCCCGTGGTGAGCGCGAGGAACAACGGTGCCAGTCCCGGCGGATCGACCGTGACGAGGAGCGTCACGAAGGCATTGAAAACCGCGTCCGGTCCTGGCATCGCACTCTCCTGCGCGTCCCAGGCTATGCGAGGGTTTGGAGCCCTTTGCATGCCTCTCGTTTCCATGGCTTTGCACACTATAGCCGTGCACGGGCAGAAGGGGCACCCGCAGGCAGCGAAAACCCCTTGGATTAAGTACAATCCGAAGGCTGCTCAATTGGAGAATCTCTGGCGGTTCCTATATAAGAAGTCAGTGATTCCTTATTCGAATGTGACATGATTTGACCGACCAGACGACGCCGCACGGGCCCGGTGAGCCCGACGACATCGAACCGATTTCCATTATCGAGGAGATGCAGCGCTCATATCTCGATTACGCCATGAGCGTAATCGTGTCGCGAGCGCTGCCCGATGCGCGCGATGGCCTTAAGCCGGTGCACCGGCGCATTCTCTACGCCTCGCATGAGAGCGGCTATCACTGGAACCGCAAATATGTGAAGTCGGCGCGCCCTGTCGCCGACGTGATGGGTAAATACCATCCGCATGGCGATGCCGCGATCTACGACGCCCTTGTGCGTATGGCGCAGGATTGGTCCATGCGCCTGCCGCTCATCGACGGGCAGGGCAATTTCGGTTCCATCGACGGCGATCCGCCTGCGGCGATGCGTTATACCGAATCGCGCCTGACGAAGGGAGCTCACGAGCTTCTGGAGGATATCGACAAGGAAACGGTCGACTTCCAGGACACATACGATGCGTCCGGGTCGGAGCCGAAGGTTCTTCCTGCCCGCTATCCGAACCTTCTCGTCAACGGGTCGGGCGGTATTGCGGTGGGTATGGCGACGAATATTCCGCCGCACAATCTCATCGAGGTGGTCAATGGCTGTGTCGCGCTGATCGACAATCCGGCGATTTCGCTCGCTGACATGCAGCAGATCATTCCAGGGCCGGATTTTCCGACCGGTGGCCTCATTCTCGGCCGCTCGGGCATTCGCAGCGCCTATGAGACCGGGCGCGGCTCGATCCTCATGCGCGGCAGGGTGTCGATCGAGCCGGCGCGCAATGATCGCGAAGCGATCATCATCACCGAGATTCCCTATCAGGTGAACAAGGCGTCGATGATCGAGAAGATGGCCGAGCTGGTGCGCGACAAGCGCATCGAGGGCATTTCCGATATTCGCGACGAAAGCGACCGCCAGGGCTACCGCGTCGTCGTCGAGCTGAAGCGCGACGCCGTGGCCGATGTGGTGCTGAACCAGCTCTACCGCTTCACCCCGCTGCAGACCTCGTTCGGTGCCAATATGGTGGCGCTGAACGGCGGAAAGCCGGAGCAGATGAACCTGCTCGACATGCTCA
Organism: Nitratireductor indicus C115; assembly: GCF_000300515.1. Taxonomy (GTDB): domain Bacteria; phylum Pseudomonadota; class Alphaproteobacteria; order Rhizobiales; family Rhizobiaceae; genus Nitratireductor; species Nitratireductor indicus. The sequence goes on along the minus strand of NZ_AMSI01000002.1, from coordinate 89,316 downwards.
AGGCCTTTGCGACCTTCCGCGAGGAAGTCGTCAGCCGGCGCACCAAATATCTTCTGCGCAAGGCGCGTGACCGGGCGCATGTCCTGGTTGGCCTTGCCATTGCCGTCGCCAATATCGACGAGATCATCAAGCTTATTCGCCATGCGCCGGATCCGCAGACGGCGCGCGAGCAACTGATGGAACGCCGCTGGCCGGCAGCCGATGTCGAGGCGCTCATTCTTCTGATCGACGATCCGCGTCACCGGATCAACGAAGACGGCACCTATAATCTTTCCGAGGAGCAGGCCCGGGCCATTCTCGAACTGCGCCTGCAGCGCCTGACGGCGCTCGGACGCGACGAGATTGCCGATGAACTGAACCAGATTGGTGCTGAAATCAGCGAATATCTGGAAATCCTTTCGTCGCGGGCCCGCATCCAGCAAATCGTCAAGGACGAACTGATCGCTGTTCGCGACGAGTTCGGCACGCCGCGCCGCAGCGAAATCACCGAGGGTGGGGCCGATCTTGACGACGAGGACCTGATTCAGCGTGAGGATATGGTCGTCACGGTTACCCACAAGGGGTACATCAAGCGGGTGCCGCTTTCGATCTATCGGGCGCAGGCGCGTGGCGGCAAGGGTCGTTCGGGCATGTCGACCAAGGACGAGGATGTGGTGACGCGGCTTTTCGTAGCCAACACGCATACACCGATCCTGTTCTTCTCCTCGCGCGGCATCGTCTACAAGGAAAAGGTCTGGCGGTTGCCGGTGGGGACGCCGCAATCGGTCGGCAAGTTCCTGAGAAACATGCTGCCGCTGGAAGAAGGCGAGCGCATCACCACGATCATGCCCTTGCCGGAAGACGAGGACAGCTGGGGCGCGCTCGACGTCATGTTCGCGACCACGCGCGGCACGGTCCGACGTAACAAATTGTCGGATTTCGTCCAGGTCAACCGCAATGGCAAGATCGCCATGAAGCTGGATGACGAGGGCGACGAGATTCTCGGGGTCGATACCTGCACCGAGAATGACGACGTTCTGCTTACGGCGGCATCGGGACAGTGTATCCGTTTCTGCGTGGGGGATGTGCGTGTCTTCGCCGGCCGCAATTCCATCGGTGTCCGCGGCATAAATCTTGCCGAAGGCGACCGCATCATTTCCATGGCCATACTGGGCCATGTGGATGCCTCGCCGGCTCAACGCGCCGCCTATCTGAAGCAAGCAGCCACCGAGCGGCGCCTTGCGACCGGTGAGGAAGAGGAAGTCGTCCTGACCAATGAGGAGATCGGTGAGGAAGCAGTGCTGTCGCAGGACCTTTATGAGGAACTGAAGGCGCGCGAGCAGATGGTTCTGACCGTCAGCGAGTTCGGCTACGGAAAACGCTCTTCCAGCTATGATTTCCGCGTCACCGGCCGCGGCGGCAAGGGTATCCGCGCAACGGATGTCTCCAAGACGGATGAAATCGGGCGGCTTATTGCCGCTTTCCCCGTGGAGCAGGAAGACCAGATCATGCTGGTTTCCAATTCAGGGCAGGTGATCCGCGTACCTGTCGGGGGCATTCGTATCGCAAGCCGGGCCACCAAGGGCGTTACGATCTTCAATACCGCAAAGGGTGAGAAGGTCGTCTCCGTGGATCGCATTTCGGACACGCAGGCCGACGACGCGGAAGGCGAAGCCGATGGCGAAATCAATACCGGGACGAACCCGGAAGCGCCTGCAGGGATAAATTCACCCGAAGGCAATGGCGAAACCGGAGGCGAGGGCGGCCAATAGCCGTTTTCGCCCGTTCCGTCTTTCTCCTAAGCTTTGCTTCCCGATCAGAAGTGGCGCTGACGGGCGCGCGGGCGGACACGGTTCTCAAGCTTGACGCGGTTGGCTTCCTCATGCAGGCCGACCGCCGTCGCGATCAGCATGGCCAGGGTCATTGCGGCCGCAAGCGTAAAGATCAGCATGGCTTATCTCCTTTGACAACATAACGAAGAAGGGTGCCATTTGGTTGCTTCCTGCCTGTTTGCACCCGTTTCACATTTATGTGTGTCTTCACTAGCGGTTCTGGTTCGAACATTTTTTGAACGCCTTATTCATCGTGCGTTCACACGGTGCGCGCCCTTGCATATCTACCGTTAAAAGCGGGGTTGCGTGCCGGGGCGACTTGTGAGCTTGATCGCTACCGGTTCGCTTTTGGGGAGACTGATCGATGCCTGATCTTGCCGTGCTTTTATCTTACGCTGCCGCTTCCTTCCTGATCGTCGTGGTGCCGGGCCCGACGGTTACCGTGATCATTGCCAATTCCATCAAGCATGGCATGCGGGCCGGGCTTCTGAACGTTCTCGGCACGCAGATCGGTCTATTCACCATGATGATGATCCTCGCGTTCGGCCTTTCGGCGGTGGTCAATGTGATGGGCAATTTCTTTGAAATCCTTCGCCTTCTGGGGGCTGCTTATCTCATCTGGCTCGGAATCAAGTTGTGGCGGTCCGATGGCTCGCTGGACATGGGTACGCGCGCGGCAAGGCCCGGTGGCTCCTTCGTTCTTCAGGGGCTGATCGTGATCTGGTCGAACCCGAAGGCCCTCCTGTTTTTCGGAGCGTTCATTCCTCAGTTTGTCGACCCCTCGCTTGGCGCTCCGGCCTTACAGACGGTGCTGTTTGGCCTTATCTTCATGGCGGTTGCCGCGCTTGGCGACGGACTTTATGCCGTTCTGGCGGGGGGAGCCGGCGCACGGCTTTCAAAGAGCCGCATTCGCCTGACCGAACGTATTTCTGGGACATTCCTCATTGGCGGCGGTTTGTGGCTGGCGTTTGCGCGCCGCTGAATGAGCGAATTCTTCAATCGATCATGCCGGGTGGCAGATGCCCTCCGGCATGAATTGCCTTCCATACGCAAGACGGATAGAAGCACGCGATGACTGAGCGAACAGCCTTTTATGCCGGGTCGTTCGACCCGCTCACCAACGGCCATCTCGATGTGCTCAAGGGCGCATTGACCGTCGCGGACGTGGTGGTGGTGGGCATCGGGGTTCACCCCGGCAAGAAACCGCTATTTTCCTATGAGGAACGCGTTGCGCTCATCGAGCAGTCCGCCAGGGACGAGCTCGGCGCGGATCATGCCCGCATAAAGGTGGCGGCGTTCGACAAGCTCGTCGTCGATGCGGCGCGCAAACACGGCGCCTCGATCATGATTCGCGGCCTGCGTGACGGCACCGACCTCGATTACGAGATGCAGATGGCGGGCATGAACGAAACCATGGCGCCGGACCTGCAGACGGTTTTTTTGCCGGCCAGCCCCTCGGTGCGCACCATTACCGCCACACTTGTAAGGCAGATCGCCTCCATGGGCGGAGACATCGCACCCTTCGTGCCCGGCGTGGTGCTCAAAGCGCTCAAGAACAAGTTTCCGGCCTGAACCAAAGGAGAGTTTCATGCAGCTTCGTAAGCTTGCCTCGTCGCTGATCGTGGCGGGCGCTTTATTGACCAGCCTCGGCCCAGTGCTCGCGGCTGAGCCGGAAGACACCATGATCATCAAGCTCAAGGGCGGTGACGTCACGGTTGCGTTGCGCCCGGACCTTGCGCCCAAGCATGTGGCGCAGATCAAGGCGCTCGTGAAGGAGGGCGCCTACAAGAATGTCGCGTTCCACCGGGTGATCGATGGTTTCATGGCCCAGACGGGTGATGTGCAGTTCGGCGATGTGGAGGATGGCTTCGATGCCCGGCGTGTGGGCACGGGTGGCTCCAGCAAGCCCGACCTGCCGGCGGAATTCACCAGCGCGTCGTTCGAGCGCGGTACCGTGGGCATGGCGCGTTCGGCGGATCCGAATTCGGCCAATTCGCAGTTTTTCATCATGTTTGCGCCGGCATCTCACCTCAACGGCCAGTATACGGTCGTCGGGGAGGTCGAAAAAGGCATGGAACTCGTCGATCAGATCAAGAAAGGGGATGCATCCGCCAACGGCATGGTGCAGAACCCCGACAGGATGCTGGACGTTCGTATGGCGTCCGACCCCAAATAATGAAAGGAACGGCTCATGGCTGAGATCAAGGATCCGGAAAACACGATCATCATGGAAACGACCAAGGGCAAGGTCGTCATCCAGCTTTTCCCGGATGTGGCGCCCGGACATGTGAGCCGCATCAAGGAACTCGCCCGCGAGAATTTCTATGACGGCATCGTCTTCCATCGCGTGATCGACGATTTCATGGCTCAGACCGGCGATCCGACGGGCACGGGCATGGGCGGTTCCGACAAGCCGGACCTCAAGGCCGAGTTCTCCAACATGTCGCATGAGCGCGGCACATGCTCGATGGCCCGTTCGCAGAACCCGAATTCGGCCAATTCGCAGTTCTTCATCTGCTTTGCCAAATCCCCCTGGCTCGACCGTCAGTATTCGGTCTGGGGACAGGTGATCGAGGGCATGGATAATGTCGACAAGATCAAGCGCGGCGAACCGGTGTCCAACCCGGATTCCATCGTCAGCATGCGCGTTGCAGCCGACGTCGCTTAAGCGGGCTTGACCCTTTGTAACCTTCGCCCCCTGCGGTTTGCGGACCGGCAGGGGGCGAAAATGCTCTTTCTTCCCGGTTGTCATGCGCGTTGACCTGTTCGATTTCGATCTTCCGGAAGAGCGGATCGCGCTTCGTCCTGCGAGCCCGCGCGATTCCGCGCGACTTCTCGTCGTGGAGGGAGAAGGTTTCGGCGACCGGACCGTCAGTGACCTGCCTGCGCTCTTGAGGGCGGGCGATGCGCTCGTCTTCAACGACACCAAAGTTATCCCGGCGCGGCTGAATGGTCTGCGCCAGCGCGGCGAGAACCAGGCGCGCATCGAGGCCACGCTGCATATGCGCATGAGCCCTGACAGCTGGAAGGCTTTCATCAAGCCGGCCAAGCGTGTGGCTGTGGGCGATCGCATCAGCTTCGGCCATGAGGGGCGGATCTGTCTGCTTGGAACTTTGGTGGCCACCGTTGCTGAAAAGGGCGATGGCGGCGAGGTTCTGCTCAACTTTGATTTCAGCGGCCCTGTGCTTGATGAGGCGATTGCGACAGTCGGCCATATGCCGCTGCCGCCCTATATCGCCGGCAAGCGCGAGGAAGACGAGCGCGACAATGCCGATTATCAGACAATCTACGCGCGTGAAGAAGGAGCCGTCGCGGCCCCTACGGCCGGTCTTCATTTTACACCGGACCTGCTTTCGGCGCTGGATTCGGCAGGCATCGAGCGCCATTTCGTGACACTGCATGTCGGCGCCGGAACCTTCCTGCCGGTCAAGGCAGAGGATACCGAACAGCATCGGATGCATTCGGAATGGGGCGTGGTCACGCCGGAGACCGCAGCGGCACTCAACGCCGTACAGGCGCGGGGTGGGCGCATCGTCTCGGTCGGGACCACCTCGCTTCGGCTGCTTGAAAGCGCTGCGCGCGAGACTGGCCGCCTGCAAGGCTGGTCTGGTGCGACCGACATCTTCATTACACCCGGCTACCGTTTTCGCACGGCTGACATTCTGATGACGAATTTTCATTTGCCGCGTTCAACGCTGTTCATGCTCGTCTCCGCCTTCAGCGGCATGGAGCGCATGAAGAATGCCTATGCCCATGCCATCAACAATGGCTACCGCTTCTATTCCTACGGGGATTCGAGCCTGCTCTTCAGGGACGACAACGCGTGAGCGCCACCTTCACTTTCCGCCTTCTGGCAACCGACGGCCAAGCGCGCCGCGGCGAGATTTCCATGCCGCGCGGCACGATCCGCACACCGGCCTTCATGCCTGTCGGAACGGCGGGGACGGTCAAGGCGATGTATCTCGACCAGGTGCGGGAACTTGGCAGCGACATCATTCTCGGCAACACCTATCATCTGATGCTGCGCCCTGGTGCAGAACGCGTTGCCCGGCTTGGCGGCTTGCATGAATTCGCGCGCTGGCCTTATCCGATACTTACGGATTCGGGCGGGTTTCAGGTCATGTCGCTCGCCGACCTGCGCAAGATCACGGAAAAAGGCGTGACCTTCCGCTCGCATGTGGATGGTCAGGTGTTCGAAATGCCGCCGGAGCGTTCAATCGAAATTCAGGGGCTGCTCGATTCCGATATCCAGATGCAGCTTGATGAGTGCGTGGCGCTGCCGGCGGAGGAGGCCGAGATCGAACGCGCCATGGAGCTTTCGCTACGCTGGGCCGAACGCTGCAAGACGGCGTTCGGCGACCAGCCCGGAAAAGCCATGTTCGGCATCGTGCAGGGCGGCGACAAGGCGCATCTGCGCGAACGCTCGGCGCACGCTCTCGCCGATATGGGCCTCAAGGGCTATGCGGTGGGGGGGCTTGCCGTGGGCGAACCTCAGGCTGTCATGCTCGAAATGCTCGATGCGACCTGTCCCGTGCTGCCTTTCGAAAAGCCGCGCTATCTGATGGGGGTGGGAACGCCCGACGATATCCTGAAATCGGTGGCGCGCGGTATCGACATGTTCGATTGCGTCATGCCGACACGGGCAGGGCGCCATGGTCTCGCCTACACCAGGCACGGCAAGATCAATCTGAAGAATGCACGTCATGCCGAAGACATGCGTCCGCTCGATGAAGAGAGCGATTGTCCCGCTTCGCGCGATTATTCACGCGCCTATCTGCACCATCTGGTGAAATCCGGTGAATCGCTCGGCGGGATGCTGTTGACGTGGAACAATCTCGCCTACTACCAGTCGCTGATGCAGGATATCCGCAATGCCATCGAGGCCGGACGCTTTGGCGAGCGGGCTGGGGAGATCGCGCAAGGCTGGGAACGCGGCGACATTCCCGCGCTTTGAACACCATCCGATTCCACCTTTAGGTGCAGGGCGGACGTCCTTGATCTGGCACGCAAAATGCCTTCGCACGCGCATGCCCAAACAAGCGGCAGGATTGCCGTTCCACCCTGTTCAAACTTTGGGCAGGAAAGGCGATGTCTTTGCGATTTTTCGATAAGCTATAGAAATAGCTTGCGTTTCTGAAACTTCCTCGTTGAGAATGTGTTTCGAGAGGAGCGTTTCGTGACCACATTTGACGAGATGCGCCTGGGGGGCCAGGCCAGACCACCCTATGAAGGCTATTCGAGCTGGTTCGAGCAGCAGGATCCCAAACGCCTGAACCAGAAAGCGGGAGACGCGGAGCGCGTGTTTCGCAGAACCGGCATCACCTTCGCCGTCTATGGCGATGCGGAAGCCGCCGAGCGGCTCATCCCCTTCGATATCGTCCCACGCATCATTTCGGGCAAGGAATGGCGGCGGCTCGTGCAGGGCATCGAACAGCGCGTGCAGGCGTTGAATGCTTTTCTCGACGATATCTACCACCGGCAGGAAATCCTGCGAGCTGGACGCATTCCGAAGGAGATCATCGCCAACAATGCGGCCTTTCTGCCGGAGATGATTGGTGTCAGACCGCCGGGCGGCGTCTACACCCACATTATCGGCGTCGACATCGTGCGCACTGGAGAGAATGATTTCTTTGTGCTGGAGGATAATGCCCGGACACCGTCGGGCGTGTCATACATGCTGGAAAACCGGGAAACGATGATGCAGCTCTTCCCGGAGCTTTTCCAGCAGGTGAAGGTTCTGCCGGTGGAGAACTATCCGCAGCTTCTGCGGGAATCCCTCAAGGCGGTAAAGCCGCAAGGCTGCGAAGGAACGCCGACGATTGCCGTCCTGACGCCGGGCAGCTTCAATTCCGCATTCTTCGAACATGCCTTCCTGGCCGACCAGATGGGCGTTGAACTTGTCGAGGGCAGCGATTTGCGCGTCGTTGACGGTCATGTGGCCATGCGTACCACGCAGGGTTTTAAGAAAATCGACGTCCTCTACCGCCGCGTGGATGACGACTATCTGGACCCGCTGACATTCCGGCCGGATTCGGTTCTGGGTGTGCCGGGCATCATGGATGTCTATCGCGCCGGCAAGATTGCGATTGCCAATGCACCGGGAACGGGAATTGCCGATGACAAGGCGATCTATTCCTATATGCCCGAGATCGTCGAGTTCTATACGGGTCGCAAGGCCATCCTCCAGAACGTGCCGACATGGCGTTGTTCGGAGCCCGACAGTCTGGCCTACGTGCTGGATCACCTGGAGGAACTGGTGGTCAAGGAGGTTCATGGCTCCGGCGGTTACGGCATGCTTGTGGGGCCGGCCGCTTCGAAGAAGGAACGCGCGGCCTTTGCCAAGAAGCTCGCGGCAAAGCCCGCCAATTACATTGCCCAACCCACACTCGCGCTGTCCACCTGCCCGATTTTCACCAGCAAGGGACTGGCGCCGCGCCATGTGGACCTGCGTCCCTTCGTGCTCGTCTCCGACCGTATTCGGATCGTGCCGGGTGGACTGACACGGGTGGCGCTGAAGAAGGGATCTCTGGTGGTGAATTCCTCGCAAGGGGGCGGAACGAAGGACACCTGGGTTCTGGACGATTGAGAACGGGCGCCTTCGAGGCGCGCAGAAGAGGGCGTCCGCAGTCTTGCTGCCGGAAAGGCCCCGGATGAGGGATGAAGGGGAACCGAATGGCTGAGGGGGAGCGCGTCTGACATGCTTCTTGGACGTTCCGCAAACGGTCTCTACTGGATGCATCGCTATATCGAGCGCGCGGAAAACATGGCGCGCCTTGTGGATACGGGCTTGCGCCTTGCCCTGACGCAGACCGGAATGGCCGCGGACGAATGGGCGTCCGTCCTGACGAGTGCAGGTGTGCGCAATCTTTTCGAGCAGGATCACGACACGTTCGATACGGCGACCGTGACAAATTTTCTGCTGCGTGACCTGAAGAATCCTTCCAGTGTCATGTCATCCATGGAAACGGCGCGCATGAACGCCCGCATGGTTCGTACGGCGCTGACACGCGAGACCTGGGAAAGCGTAAACGAAGCCTGGATGGCGCTCACCCGAATGCTCAGAAGGCCGGTGGGCGAGCAGGATTTGCCGCTGGTTCTCGATGCCATCAAGCGCGAGACCGCCCTTATTCGTGGCGCTTTTCATGGAACGATGCTGCGCAACGAGATTTTCGATTTTGCGCAGATCGGCACCATGATCGAGCGTGCCGACAATACGGCGCGAATTCTGGACGTGAAATATTACGTGCTTCTGCCTTCCGTCGCCTGGGTTGGGTCGTCTCTCGACAATCATCAATGGCAGACGATCCTGCGTTCAGTCTCGGCCCTGCGCTCTTACCGCTGGACCTATGAGGGGGACTATCAGCCCACCAATATCGCGCATTATCTGATCCTCAACCGGCGCATGCCGCGTTCGCTGATCTTCTGCTATCAGGGCATCAACGAATCCCTCGGTTATCTCGCCGATGAATATGGCGTGCGCCATGCCTGCCATGAAATGGCCTCAGCCAAGCTCGAAAAGCTGCGCTCCGCCTCGATCACGGATGTGTTCGATGAGGGATTGCACGAGTTTTTGAAGGATTTTATCCGCGACACCGGCGCTCTAGGCGATAGGATCGCAGCGGACTTCCGCTTCTACTGAGGAATTTGGCCATGCGCCTGAAAATCTTGCACCGTACGGAGTACCGCTACGACGCGCCGGTATCCTACGCGCTGCAGAGGCTGCGGCTCGTCCCGCGCAGCGGTGCGACGCAGACCGTCGTCGAATGGTCGCTGACCGCCAATGGTGCGCATGATGAGGTTCATTTCATCGATGGTTTTGGCAACGATACGCGCCTCATCAGCATAGACGGTGCGCCGCATGCGATCCTTATAGAGGCGCGCGGCGTGGTGGAGACGACCGATAATTCCGGTGTTGTCGGAAAACATGAAGGACTGGCGCCGCTTTGGCTTTTTCAGGGAGCGACGCCGCTCTGTACGGCGGGCAAGGGCATTGCCTCGCTTGCCCGATCCATCAAGGGCGACGATGCCGTGGAACAACTGCACCAGCTGATGCATGCGGTGCGCGACCGCATCGATTACCGCATCGGCACCACCCATTCTGAAACCACCGCCGAAGAGGCGCTGGCGCATGGTGAGGGGGTCTGCCAGGACCATGCGCATGTCTTCCTTACGGCTGCTCGCCTTCTCGGTTACCCCGCACGCTATGTCAGCGGATATCTGCGCATGGACGATCGCGATGAGCAGACGGCGAGCCACGCATGGGCCGAAGCGCACGTGGAAGGGCTGGGCTGGGTCGCGTTCGATTGCGCCAACGGGATTTCGGCCGATCAGCGCTATGTGCGTGTCGCCACGGGGCGCGATTACCGCGATGCCATGCCAGTGATGGGGATCAGGCTCGGCCAGGCGCAGGAAGAACTTGCGGTTCAGATCACGGTCGAGCAGTAATTTCCGGTGACGAATCTGCGAAAGGCGCTGTCCGCATGACCTATTGTGTCGGGCTGAAACTCAACAAGGGACTGGTCTTCATGTCGGACACCCGGACAAACGCCGGTGTCGACAACATTTCGACCTTTCGCAAGATGTATAGCTGGTCGCTGCCTGACGAGCGCGTGATGGTGTTGCTTGCGGCCGGTAATCTGGCGACGACGCAGGCCGTCGTCAGCCTGCTCGACGAAAGAACCAAGGCTCCGGACGAGCGAACCGTCTCCATGCTTGAAGTTCCGTCCATGTATCAGGCGGCGCGGCTTGTGGGCGACACGGTCAAGGAAGTGATCCGCCAGTCGGCACCAGTCGGGCAAAGCGCGGATGCATTCGGCGCCTCCTTCATTCTGGGCGGCCAGATAAGGGGCATGGAGCCGCGGCTCTTCATGGTCTATCCGGAGGGCAACTTCATCGAGGCGAGCGACGATACGCCTTTCTTCCAGATCGGCGAGACGAAATACGGCAAGCCGATCCTTGTGCGCGCCTACGAGCCGGACATGAGTTTCGAGGAAACGGTGAAGCTTCTGCTCGTTTCATTCGATTCTACGCTTAAATCGAACCTTTCGGTGGGGCTGCCCCTCGATGTGCTCTTTTATGAGCGCGACAGTTTCCGGATCGGCTATCAGCGCCGGATCGAAGGCGACGATCCCTATTTCCGCACCATTTCCGAAGGCTGGTCGAGCGCACTCAAATCGGCCTTCAAGAGCCTTCCCGATTTCACGCGCTGAGCGCCTGGATATTTCGCATCGGCGGCTTTCCAAAGGCACTTGTTCGATGTTCGTTTTTGCGAAATAATTGTGAAAACGAACATGGGCCTGCCGCATGACCGCGCATCTTCTTACACCACGCCATAACGACATCCTGGAACTTGCCCGAGAGCAGGGCCGGGTTCTGGTGGAGGATCTTGCGCGGCATTTCAACGTTACGCCCCAAACGATCCGGCGCGACCTCAACGAGCTTTGCGAGCAACGGCTTCTTGCGCGCACCCATGGCGGGGCATTGATGCCCTCGGGCACCGAGAACATGGAGTATGAGGCGCGCCGAAAGATTGCGGCGGAGCAAAAACACGCCATCGGAAAGGCTGCTGCGGGGCTGATTCCAGACAAGGCCTCCTTGTTCGTGAATATAGGCACCACCACGGAAGCTGTCAGTGACGCGCTTCTTGGCCATGACGGCTTGCTCGTCATCACCAACAACATCAATGTTGCCAACAGGATGCGAATATATCCCTCATTCGAGGTCATCATTGCCAGCGGCGTGGTGCGCGGTTCCGATGGCGGCATCGTCGGCGAGGCGGCCGTTGATTTTATCCGCCAGTTCAAGGTGGATTTCGCGGTTATCGGTGTTTCGGCCATTGATGAGGATGGGGCGCTTTATGATTTTGATTTCCGCGAAGTGAAGGTTGCGCAGGCGATCATCGCCAATGCACGGCATGTCATTCTCGTTTCGGATTCGACGAAATTCGAGCGCAGTGCGCCGGTACGCATCGGCCATCTGTCGCAGGTCGGGACATTCATAACCGATCGCTGTCCTTTGCCGTCTGTACGCACACTCTGCCGGGATGCCGGCGTTCGCCTTCTGGAGACGTCAGTACGGTAGAGGCTTCATCCTCCATTGGTACGCAAAGGGATTTTCGTTTGACATTCGTTATGGTTTCAAAATAATTCCTTTTGCCTCCGCGCTCGCGCGCCAGGCGCGATTCATAACGCAGGCCAGGGAGCTTAAAGTGCCGGAAACGGGCGCGCGCGCTGCGCGAGACTTCGACATCTTCATTATCGGTGGCGGCATCAACGGTTGCGGCATTGCGCGCGATGCGGTGGGGCGGGGCTATTCGGTCGGTCTTGCAGAGATGAACGATCTGGCAAGCGGCACCTCGTCGGGTTCCACCAAGCTCATTCATGGTGGGTTGCGCTATCTGGAGCATTACGAGTTCAGGCTCGTGCGCGAGGCGCTCATGGAGCGCGAGGTTCTTTGGCGCAATGCACCGCACATCATCTGGCCAATGCGCTTTGTCCTGCCCATCAACAAGGGGCTGCGTCCGGCGTGGCTGGTGCGGCTTGGCCTGTTTCTCTACGACCATATCGGAGGTCGCAAGCTTCTTCCCAAGACGCGCACGCTCGACATGCGCAGCGACCCTGCCGGAAAGCCGCTGAAGGGCAATTATCGCCGGGCTTTCGAGTATTCCGATTGCTGGGTGAACGATGCCCGGTTCGTGGTTCTGAACGCGCGCGATGCCGCCGAGCGCGGCGCTTCCATTCGCACGCGTACACGCGTTACCGCCGCCCGCCGCGAGGGCACTTCCTGGTTGATCGATCTCGAAGACCTGCGCAGCGGTACGGTCGAAACCGTGCGCGCCCGCTATCTGGTCAATGCGGCCGGCCCCTGGGTCGATCACGTGATCTCAGGCGTTCTTGGTCGCAACGATGTGCACAATGTGCGCCTGGTTCAGGGGAGCCATATCGTCATACGCCGCAAGTTCGACGATCCGCGCGCGTATTTTTTCCAGAACGCTGATGGACGGATCATCTTTGCTATTCCCTATGAGGATGACTTTACGCTGATCGGCACCACCGACCGCGATTACAAAGACGATCCCAAGGATGTCGCCATCACGGATGAGGAGACCGATTATCTGTGTGCCTCGGCGAGCGAGTATTTCGCAGAGCCGGTACGGCGTGAAGACATTGTTTGGAGCTATTCCGGTGTGCGCCCGCTTTTCGACGACGGGGCATCCAAGGCGCAGGAAGCCACGCGCGATTATGTTCTGAAGACGGAAGAGGCGGATGGCGAGGCGCCGATGCTCCACGTCTTCGGCGGGAAGATCACGACGTATCGCAAGCTGGCCGAATCCGCGCTTGCAAAGATCGAGGATGCGCTCGGTGCGAAAGGTGGGCCCTGGACGCACGAAGGGGCTTTGCCCGGCGGAGATTTTCCCTTCGATGCCTATGAGGGGGAGGTGACAGACCTCGGGCAAGACTATCCATTCCTTGAAGCAGGTTTTGCCGCGCGGCTGGTCCGCCTTTATGGGACGCGGGCGCGCAAGATCCTCGGAAACGCGCTTTCCATCGAGGATTTGGGACGGCATTTCGGCAAGGATCTCTATGAGGCCGAGTTGCGTTACCTCGTGGCGCAGGAATGGGCCGTCACCGGCGCAGACGTTCTATGGCGGCGCACGAAGCGCGGTTTGCATCTGAATGCTGAGGAAACGGCTGCCGTCGACGCCTTCATGCGGGAGCTTGCCGTCGCCTCCCATTGAAAACCGGGAATTTTGCGTGACAATGCGCGCCGTCTTCGAGGCCGGTCGCAACGGGAGGTGACATGAGCGGGTTCATTCTGGCAATCGATCAGGGCACGACATCCAGCCGTGCCATTGTTTTCGATGGCGGGATGAAGGCCATTGCGACCGGACAGAAGGAATTCCCGCAACATTATCCCGATTCCGGCTGGGTCGAGCACGATCCGGAGGACATCTGGAAAAGCGTTGTCTCGACTGTCCGTTCTGCCCTGCGCAAGGCGAAGATCGGCGCCGGCGATGTCGCTGCGCTCGGCATCACGAACCAGCGCGAAACCATCGTGGTGTGGGAGAAGGAAACCGGCAAGCCAATCCACAATGCCATTGTGTGGCAGGACCGGCGGACAGCGCCGCTTTGCGAGAAGCTGAAGAAAAAGGGGCTGGAGGCACTTTTTTCCAGGAAGACCGGCCTGCTTCTCGATCCCTATTTCTCGGGCACCAAGCTTGCCTGGATTCTTGACCATGTGAAAGGCGCGCGCCGCCGGGCCGAGAAGGGGGAGATTCTTGCCGGAACCATTGACAGCTTCCTGATCTGGAGGCTGACGGGCGGAGCCGTGCATGCGACCGATGCCACCAATGCTTCGCGCACATTGCTCTACAACATCAAGACCAGTGAGTGGGATGAGGAGTTGCTCAAGCTTCTCGACGTACCGCGCGCGATGCTGCCCGAGGTCAGGGACAGCGCCGACGACTACGGCGCAACGGTTTCCAGACTTTTCGGTCAGGCGATCCCGATCCGTGGCGTGGCGGGCGATCAGCAGGCGGCGGTGATCGGCCAGGCCTGTTTCGAGCCAGGCATGCTGAAAGCGACCTATGGCACGGGCTGCTTTGCGGTTCTCAACACGGGCGAGGCCCTTGTGCGGTCGAAGAACAGGCTGCTCACCACCATCGCCTATCGGCTGAACGGAAAAACGACCTATGCCCTGGAGGGATCGATTTTCGTGGCAGGGGCGGCCGTGCAGTGGCTGCGCGACGGGCTCAAAGTGATCGGCAAGGCTGCCCATTCTGGGGAACTCGCCGACAAGGCCGATCCGAACCAGCATCTTTATCTCGTTCCGGCGTTTGTGGGGCTTGGCGCTCCCTATTGGGATGCGGATGCGCGCGGTGCGATTTTCGGGCTGACGCGGAATTCGGGACCGGCGGAGTTCGCCCGCGCGACACTCGAATCGGTTGCCTATCAAACCCACGACCTGCTTGCGGCCATGCGCAGGGATTGGAAAGACGGCGCTGAGAAAACGGTTCTGCGTGTGGATGGCGGGATGGTGGCCAGCGACTGGACCATGCAATGCGTCGCCGACATGCTGGATGCGCCCGTCGACAGGCCGACCGTACTTGAAACCACAGCCCTTGGCGCAGCATGGCTGGCGGGCTCGCATACGGGCGTCTGGCCGGATGCCCGGGAATTTTCTGAAAGCTGGTCCCTAGACCGCCGTTTTCTTCCGAAAATGGAGGCGGTCGAGCGGCGCAGCAAACTCAAGGGCTGGCGCGATGCCGTCAGGCGCACCTTGAGCCGGCAGGACGCCTAGAGCATTTTGCAGCCAAGTGGAATCACCTTACTCAAACTATTGATGATCTAATTTTTTTGGTGAGCGCGCAGGGGCTCGAACCCTGGACCTACTGATTAAAAGTCAGTTGCTCTACCAACTGAGCTACGCGCTCCCGAAGGCCTGATTTGGCCGGGAAAGTGCGGCGGAACATAGTGAGGCGGTTATCAGTGGTCAACCGCAAAAAAGACGAATTCGGCGGACTTTTTGCGCGCGCTCGAAGTGCGCTCCTTCACTCGCGCGTTTCGAGCATTGTCTTGGCAGCTTCTCCAAAAGACCGGGCGACGCTTTGCCACGCAAAGGTGATTGGCACTCGACCGGCGGGAAGCCTATAGGGCAGTCATGTTTTAAAGTCGGACGGCTCGCCGTTCCTGACCATCTTGCGCGGAAATGGATTTTTGAAGCATGGCGGTTGATGTCGGTTATTTGAGCGCGGTGGGGGCCGGGGCCCTTTCGTTTCTGTCCCCTTGCGTCCTGCCGCTGGTGCCTCCCTATCTGTGCTATATGGCCGGGGTCTCCGTCGAGGAATTCCAGGGCGAAAAGGAAGACGGGAAAGCCCATGGAGCAGCCCCCGGGCGCACGCGCCTTGCCCTCTTCAGCGCCTCATTCGCTTTCGTTCTGGGCTTCACCACGGTTTTCGTGCTTCTGGGAGCGGGCGCTTCCACCATTGGCGGCCTCCTGCGGGCCTGGCAGCAGGAACTGGCAATCGCGGCCGGCATCGTCATCATTCTGATGGGGTTGAATTTCCTGGGCGTGCTGCGCATCCCCTTTCTCTTTCGCGAGGCGCGCTTTCAGGCCGGCGGCAAGCCCGCGACAAAGCTCGGCGCCTATATCATGGGGCTCGCCTTCGCGTTCGGCTGGACGCCCTGCATCGGCCCGGTGCTCGGACCCATCCTCACTCTGGCCGGCGGCCGCGACACGGTGGGCGAGGGGGCGTTGCTGCTTGCGGTCTATTCGCTCGGGCTTGGCATACCGTTTTTGATCGCTGCCCTTTTTTCCGGCGCCTTCATGCGTTTTCTTGCGCGTTTTCGCATGCATCTCGGGCGCGTCGAAAAGGTTATGGGCGCGCTGCTGGTGCTTGCGGGAATCCTGTTCCTGACCGGTGGGATGCAGGCGACGGCCTTCTGGCTGCTTGAAACTTTCCCCGCACTCAGCAAACTCGGTTGAGCTGGCGATTGGTGCAGCGTTCGATGGATGCTAAACAATGGCCGAATCTCAACCGCAACGAGCGATAGTCCATGAGCGAACGTAGCTGTCTTTCCGTCATTCTCGCGGCCGGCGAGGGAACGCGCATGAAGAGCGCGACCCCAAAAGTTCTTCACCGGATCGCGGGGCTGGAAATGCTGGCTCACGTGGTGCGCGCCCTCGATACGGCGGGCGCCGGCGACAAGGCGCTGGTCGTCGGCCATGGGGCTGAGGCGGTGCAGTCGGCATCGGCAGCCTTCGCGCCGGGGATCGAATGTTTCATCCAGGGCGAGCGCCTGGGCACTGGCCATGCGGTGCTGGCCGCACGCGCTGCGATTGCACGAGGGTATGACGATGTGCTCGTCACGTTCGGCGATACGCCGCTGATCGCGCCGGAGGCACTGGGCGCCATGCGGGCCGGGCTTGCCAGCGGTGCCGATGTGGTTGTGATGGGCTTCCGCACGGAATCTCCCAGCGGCTATGGCCGCCTGATACTCGACGGCGAACGCCTCGTTGCGATCCGTGAGGACAAGGATTGTTCGGAAGAAGAACGCCGCATCACCTTTTGCAATGGTGGTGCGATGGCCATTTCGGGTGCGCGTGCGCTCGAACTTCTCGACACGGTCGGAAACGACAATGCCAAGGGCGAATATTATCTCACCGATATCGTCGGCATCGCTTCGCAGAAGGGGCTGGATGTTCGCGCCATCGAGGCGGATTTCGAAAGCGCCCTCGGCATCAACAACCGCGCAGAACTGGCCGGCGCCGAAGCGATCTGGCAGGAACGGCGGCGCAAGGCCATCATGCTCGATGGCGTGACGATGATTGCGCCTGAAACGGTGTTTCTCTCCCATGATACGGTCATCGGCCGGGACACGCTGCTCGAACCGAATGTCTTTTTCGGCCCGGGTGTGGTGTTGGGCGAGAATGTCACCATTCTCACCTCTTGCCATCTGGAGGGAGCGCGAGTGGGAGACGGCGTTTCCGTCGGTCCGTTTGCGCGGTTGCGGCCAGGGGCGGATATCATGGATGGCGCCAAGATCGGCAATTTCGTCGAGGTGAAGAAAACGACCGTGGAGCCGGGTGCGAAGATCCCGCATCTCTCCTATGTCGGCGATGCCCGTGTCGGCGCTAAAGCCAATCTCGGTGCGGGTACCATCACCTGCAATTATGATGGCTTTTCCAAGCATTTCACCGATATCGGACCGGGTGCCTTCATTGGTACCAATTCATCGCTGGTCGCACCGCTCAAGATCGGTGCCGGGGCCTACGTCGCCTCGGGCAGCGTCATTACCGATTCGGTTCCGGAAGATGCGCTGGCCTTCGGGCGTGCCCGGCAATCGACGCGCCAGGGCCTGGGAAAACGCCTACGCGACCGACTGGCAGCAATTAAGGCGGCTAAGTCCTGAGACCGACAAGTCCTTGGTACGTAACGGAACCTCAACGCGGATCGTTTATATGATGTGCGCGGCATAATTGTTTGCCGGCGCTGATACGGATTGAAAAACTTGTTGATTTTCACCCGGTTCGCCGGCGTTCTAAAAGTTCGCGCGAGACTGGGTTTGGGCAAATCGGTGGGAGCTGGGACAGCCATATGTGTGGAATCGTAGGCATTGTGGGGCACTCGCCGGTCGCTCCGCTGATCGTCGATGCTTTGAAGCGTCTTGAATATCGGGGCTACGATTCGGCCGGCGTTGCCACGCTCGATCACGGTGACCTTGCGCGTCGTCGCGCGGAGGGCAAGCTTGTCAATCTGGAGCGGAGGCTCGCGTCCGAGCCTCTCGGCGGAACGATCGGCATCGGCCACACACGCTGGGCAACCCATGGCGTTCCCAACGAAACGAACGCGCACCCGCATTTCGCCGAAAATGTCGCCATCGTTCATAACGGCATCATCGAGAATTTCGCGGAGCTGCGCGACGAGCTGTCGAGCGAAGGCTTCGTCTTCACCTCACAGACGGATACGGAGGTCGTTGCGCATCTGATCGCGCGTGAACTGCGCCAGGGCAAGGCTCCGCAGGAAGCCGCGTTCAACGCGCTCAAGCGTCTGCGGGGCGCGTTTGCGCTCGCAATCATGTTCCGAGGCGACGAGGACATGATCATCGGCGCGCGCAATGGTCCGCCGCTTGCCGTCGGGCATGGCGAAGGGGAAATGTATCTGGGGTCCGACGCCATCGCGCTTGCACCGTTCACCGATTCCATCACCTATCTGGAAGATGGGGACTGGGTGATCGTGCGCCGCGGCGGCATGCAGATTTTCGACATGGATGGGCAACCGGTCGAGCGCGCCTGCCAGAAGTCCATCGGCACCAGCTTCCTGGTCGACAAGGGCAACCACCGTCACTTCATGGAGAAGGAAATCCATGAGCAGCCGGAGGTGATCTCGCATACGCTGGCGAATTATCTCGACTTCAGCACCAGCCGCGTCGGGGCGTTCGAAACACCGTTCGATTTCGCGAAGATCGACCGGCTGGCGATCTCTGCCTGCGGCACGGCCTATCTGGCCGGGCTGATCGGAAAATACTGGTTCGAGCGTTATGCGCGGCTGCCGGTCGACATCGATATCGCTTCCGAGTTCCGGTATCGCGAAATGCCCCTGTCGAAGGAGAGTGCGGCACTTTTCATCTCGCAGTCGGGCGAGACCGCCGACACGCTGGCTTCCTTGCGCTATTGCCGCAGCGAGGGTCTGCCGATCTCGGCCATCGTCAACGTCCGCGAATCGACGATCGCGCGTGAGAGTGATGGAATTTTCCCGACCCTTGCAGGACCTGAAATCGGCGTTGCCTCGACAAAAGCCTTCACCTGCCAGCTTTCCGTTCTGGCGGCTCTTGCGCTTAAGGCCGCCAAGGCGCGAGGCAGGATCACATTCGAGGAAGAGGTTGATCTCGTGCGGCAACTCTCCGAGGCCCCGCGTTATGCCTCGCAGGTTCTGAAACTCTCCGAACGGATCGAGAGCGTTGCGCGCGAACTCTCCCATGTGCGGCATGTGCTCTATCTCGGCCGCGACACCAACTATCCGCTGGCGATGGAAGGGGCGCTAAAGCTCAAGGAAATCTCCTACATCCATGCCGAAGGCTATGCTGCGGGCGAACTGAAGCACGGCCCCATTGCGCTGATCGACGAGCAGATGCCCGTCATCGTGATCGCCCCGCATGACCATATCTTCGAGAAAACCGTTTCCAATATGCAGGAAGTGGCTGCGCGCGGCGGCCGGATCATTCTCATCACGGATGAGAAGGGAGCGCGGAAGGCGACGATTAAGACACTCGACACGATTGTCATGCCGGATGTGCCCGAGTTCCTGTCCCCGATCGTCTATGCCCTGCCGATCCAGTTGCTCGCCTATCACACGGCGGTGTTCATGGGCACGGATGTCGACCAGCCACGCAATCTGGCGAAATCGGTAACCGTCGAATAGCACTTGTCACAGAGCGGCCCCAATCGCCGTTCACACTGGATACTATCGAATGTGGCGCGGGGCGTGTTTTCAGGAACATCCCGGCGCCACAATTGCGTCTGGCTCTAATTTGACGCGGGCAGGAAGCATTTCACTCGATATTAATTTGCTTTAACATTGTCTGGCGTCCCGATCCCCCGACAATTCCAGAGGCCCGTTTCCGCATCATGACCCGCTTGCGCAATTATTTCCTCACGGGCTTCATCGTCACCGCTCCCCTCGCGATTACGGCCTATCTTGCCTGGTCCATGATCGGATGGGTGGATTCCTGGGTGAAGCCCTATATTCCGGGCCGCTACAATCCGGATAATTATCTGCCGTTCCCCGTGCCGGGCTTCGGTCTAATCGTTGCGCTGGTCGTTATAACGCTCATCGGCTTCCTGGCGGCCAACTTCATCGGTCGGACCATCGTATCGACGGGCGAGAACCTGCTAGGGCGCATGCCTCTGGTGCGCAGCGTGTATCGCGGGCTGAAGCAGATACTTGAAACCGTGCTTTCCGAGCGCTCGGACACTTTCAAGAAGGTGGGGCTCGTCGAGTATCCGCGCAAAGGGCTCTGGGCGCTGGTGTTCGTCGCCACGGAAACGCGCGGCGAGGTGCAGGCGAAACTCGAAGACGAGACGATTGCCGTATTCCTGCCCACCACGCCCAACCCCACCTCCGGCTATCTCCTGTTTGTTCCGAAGCGCGATGTGATTGAACTCAAGATGACGGTGGAAGAGGGAGCGAAACTCGTTATCTCGGCCGGGCTCGTGTCGCCTGAATATCAGGAGACCACTCAGGCGCTTGCCGCCGAGGCCCTTGCCAACAAGGACGGTCAGCCTGCCCGCAAGAGCCGCACCGCCTCGTCTCTGCCGAAGAGATAAAGTAGCGTTCGCAGCGCTTCACCGCGCGGCGTTTCAAGCTCGGGATCCTTGGATAGGATGAGCCTTGCGTCATCGCGGGCAGCTTCCAGAAGGTCCGTATGAACCTCGATGCGCGCGACGCGGAAACCCGGCGTTCCCGACTGCTTGGTACCGAGAAGGTCGCCTTCTCCGCGCAGCTTCAGGTCTTCTTCCGCGATGATGAAGCCATCCTCCGTCTCGCGCATGACCTCGAGGCGGCGTGTGGCGGTCTGGCCGAGCGGTCCCTTGTAAAGCAGAACGCAGGAGGAAGCCTGCGCCCCGCGCCCCACGCGCCCGCGCAACTGGTGCAGCTGGGCAAGGCCGAACCGCTCCGCATGTTCGATGACGATGATCGTTGCATCCGGCACGTCGACGCCGACCTCGACCACGGTGGTTCCGACAAGAAGACGGGTTTCGCCGGCCTTGAAGGCGCGCATGGCCTCGTCTTTCTCAGCTGCCTTCATGCGCCCGTGAACGAGGCCCACGGCGCTGCCGAAAACCTTATGCAGGCTTTCGAAACGATCCTCGGCGGAGGTTAGGGGCAGTTCTTCCGACTCTTCCACCAACGGGCAGATCCAGTAGGTTTTCTGGCCCTCCGACAGTGCCTTGCGGATGCGCTCCACGAGATCGCCGAGCCGTTCCATGGGCAATGTCACGGTGCGGATGGGCTGGCGTCCGGCGGGCTTTTCGGTCAGCCGCGAAACGTCCATATCGCCGAAGGCGGAGAGCACCAGCGTGCGCGGAATGGGTGTTGCGGTCATCACCAGCATGTCAGGCGCATTGCCCTTGGCCGTAATCGCAAGGCGCTGATGGACGCCGAAGCGATGCTGTTCATCGATGACCGAAAGGCCGAGATCGTGGAATTTCACGCTTTCCTGGAAGAGCGCATGGGTGCCGATGATGAAATCCACATTGCCGGATGCGATTTCGGCGAGGATGCGTTCGCGCTCCTTGCCCTTTTCACGGCCTGTCAGAACCGCCGCCGTGAGGCCGGCAGCCTCCGCCAACGGCGCGATGGTCGCGAAATGCTGGCGGGCAAGAATTTCGGTGGGGGCCATCAGGGCCGATTGCGCACCCGCTTCGGCCGCCCGCGCCATCGCCAGAAGGGCAACCACAGTCTTGCCGGCACCCACATCGCCTTGCAGCAACCGCACCATGCGCTCGGGGCGGTCGAGATCGGCGTGGATGTCGCGCACGGCCTCTTCCTGGCCGCGGGTGAGACTGTAGGGAAGTGCGGCACGGATTTTCGTTTCGAATCGCCCGTCACCGGCAAGCGGACGCCCCGACATGCGCTTGACCTTTGCTCGCACAAGCGCAAGCGACAATTGGCCGGCGAGGAATTCGTCATAGGCGAGACGGCGCCAGAAGGGGTTTTCAGGTGTCGAATCTTCGGGGTCTTCGGGAGCATGCAGCCGCGCGAGCGCCTCGGCGAAAGGCGGCATATGATTTTTCTCGAGGAAGGCCCGGTCCTGCCACTCCGGCAGCGTGGGAAGCCGCTCCAGCGCCTGTGCTATCGCCCTCCGCAGGACCTTTGGCGAAAGCCCGGCGGTCAAAGGATAGACCGGTTCCAGCATCGGCAGTGTGTTGGCCTCTTCCGCCGGAACGATGAAATCGGGATGCACCATGGAGGCGCGGCCGTTGAACCATTCCATGCGTCCGCTGACGAGAACACGCCCGCCTTCGGGCAATTGCTTTTCAAGCCAGGAAGAACGCGCATGAAAGAAGGTCAGCGCAATTTCGCCGGTTTCGTCGAAGGCAAAGACGCGATAGGGCACATTCTTGCGTCCGGGCGGGGAGGGATGGTGGCGCCCAACCGTCAGCTCCAGCGTGACAATGGCGCCTTCCGGCGCGTTGGCGATGCCCGGCCGGTTGCGCCGGTCCACCAATGAATGCGGTAAAACGAACAGAAGGTCGCCCACACGCAAGTCACGCCCCGACACATCTCCCGGCACGATATTCGACAGAAGGTCGGCAAGTTTCGTGCCCACGCCGTCGAGGGCGGTCACGGGAGCGAACAGGGGATCGAGAAGCGAAGGGCGCATCGTGTCATGATGGAAGCCGGAAATGCTTCACGCAAGGCTGACAGATGCTCATGCACACGCTATATCCCGGCGCGTCGACATCTTCACAGCTTCAAAGGCCAGACCATGACAGGCACCACACGTTCCAGCCACGATCTCGATCCGCGCCGCCGGCGCGCGCTGGTGCGCTCCTGGCGCCGGGGCACTCGTGAAATGGACCTGGTTCTCGGTGGATTCGCCGATGCGCAGATCGACCGTCTGACCGAATCCGAGATGGACGAGTACGAGACGATCCTGGCGGTTTCGGATACGGAGCTTTTTCGCTGGGTGACAGGCGAGGCACAAATCCCTCAGGAATACGATACGCCCCTTTTTGCACGCATTCTGGCTTCGCGGGGAAGCTGAGCCGAAGACGATGAGCCTGATCGAAGCAATCAAGCTGCCGCGTGGCGGGCGGGGTTCTCTCACCGTCGATGGCGTGGCGGATGGATATGAAGCCTTTGCACTTGCGGTCGCGGCGCGCGAAGTGGCGCCCGACGGGCCGGTCTTGTTCATTCTGCGGGATGGTCAGCGCCTGCCGGCAATCGCCGAAGCCTTGCGCTTCGTCGATCCGGGGCTGCCGGTGCTCGAACTGCCGGCCTGGGACTGCCTTCCCTATGATCGCGTATCGCCCGGCGGCGATGCGGCAGCACGGCGTCTGACGGCCATGTCGGCCATGGCTGAACTTCAGGAACGACCGCATCGCGCTATCGTGCTGGCAAGCGCAAATGCAATTTTGCAGAGAATGCCGCCGGCGGGCCAGATCGGCGCGCAGGGCTTTTTCGCGCGGCCCGGCAATCAGGTCGATATGAACAAATTGACGGCGCGGCTCGAGACCAGTGGTTTCGAACGTGTGTCGACCGTCCGTGATATTGGCGAATATGCGGTGCGCGGGGGTATCCTCGATCTCTATGCGCCCGGCTGGAGCGAGGCGCTCAGGCTCGACTTCTTCGGCGACACGCTGGAATCCATCCGCGCCTTCGACGTCGCTACGCAGCGCACCACCGGCCAGCGCAACGAGGTTGCCTTGCAGGCCATGAGCGAGGTGACGCTGACGCCGGAAGCAATCAGCCGTTTCCGCCGCAATTATATCGAGGCTTTCGGCGCCCCCTCACGCGATGATGCGCTTTATGCCGCTGTCAGCGAGGGACGACGCTTCGCCGGCATGGAACACTGGCTGCCGCTCTTTCATGAGCGTCTTGAAAGCGTTCTCGACTATCTTCCCGATGCGCCGGTCATCTTCGATCATCTGGCGGAGGAGGCGCTGAGCGAGCGTCACGCGCTGATCGTCGATCATTACGAGGCTCGCCGCCAACAGATGTCGGGTGGCGAACTGGGCAGCGCCGTGCCCTATAAGCCGGTTGCGCCCGACACGCTCTATCTTTCGCCCGGCGAGGTGAGCACTGTCGTCAAGGACAGGCTCGCGATCCATTTCACGCCCTTCGCGACACCTGAGACCAGCGGCACGCGCATTTATCACGCCGGCGCACAGACCGGCCGCAATTTCGCCGAGGAGCGTGCCGATCCCAAGGTCAATGTCTTCGACCATGCGGTGAAACATATCGGCGCGCTGCGTGCAGGCGGCAAGCGTGTCCTCGTCGCTGGCTGGACGGAAGGCTCGGCAGAGCGGCTTTCGCAAATCCTTGCCGAACACAATCTTGGCAATGTGGCGCGCGTCGAAACGCTGGACGCCTTGCAGAATCTGCCATCCGAACAGGCGGGTATCGGCATTCTGCCGCTTGAAGCAGGGTTCGAGACACGGTCTCTCGCCATCATCAGCGAGCAGGACATTCTGGGCGACCGGCTCGTGCGCCGCGCCAAGAAACGCAAGAAGGCTTCCGACTTCATTTCGGAAGTCGCAGCCCTTTCCGCCGGGGACATCGTGGTCCATGCCGATCACGGTATCGGCCGGTTCGTGGGGCTGCGCACCATCGAGGCGGCGGGCGCGCCGCATGATTGCCTGGAACTGCGCTATGCGGGTGACGACCGGCTTTTCCTGCCGGTTGAAAATATCGAGCTCCTGTCGCGCTACGGTTCTGACGGTCCCGACACGATGCTCGACAAGCTGGGCGGCGTCGCATGGCAGTCGCGCAAGGCGAAGCTGAAGAAGAAGCTGCTCGAAATGGCCGGGCATCTGATCCGCATCGCCGCCGAGCGGGAGATGCGACCGGGCGTCAAGCTTTCACCGCCCGACGGGCTCTACGGCGAATTTGCAGCGCGCTTCCCCTATGAGGAAACCGAAGACCAGCAGAATGCCATCGACGCCGTGTTCGAGGATCTGGGGTCCGGCCGCCCCATGGACAGGCTGATCTGCGGCGATGTGGGTTTCGGCAAGACGGAAGTGGCGCTGCGCGCCGCCTTCATCGCTGCCATGGAGGGCTTGCAGGTGGCGGTGGTGGTGCCGACCACGCTTCTGGCGCGCCAGCATTTCAAGACGTTCCGCGACCGCTTCGCCGGCCTTCCGCTGACGGTGCGGCAGGCTTCGCGCCTGGTGGGCACGAAAGAACTTGCCGAGACCAAGAAAGGGCTTTCCGACGGTTCCGTCGATATCGTGGTGGGAACGCATGCGTTGCTCGGCGGATCGATCCATTTCAAGAATCTGGGCCTCCTCATCATCGACGAGGAGCAGCATTTCGGCGTCAAGCACAAGGAGCGTCTGAAGGATCTGAAGTCCGATGTCCATGTCCTGACGCTTTCTGCAACGCCGATCCCACGCACGCTGCAACTGGCGCTGACGGGTGTGCGCGAGCTTTCGCTCATCACAACGGCGCCGGTCGACCGCATGGCGGTGCGCAGCTTCATTTCGCCCTTCGATCCGCTGGTCATCCGCGAGACGCTGTTGCGCGAACGCTATCGCGGCGGTCAGAGCTTCTATGTGGTGCCGCGCATCTCCGATCTTGCCGAAATTCGCGATTTCCTTGCCGAACAGGTTCCGGAACTGAAGGTCGCGACCGCCCATGGTCAATTGCCGCCGGGTGAACTCGACGACATCATGAACGCCTTCTATGATGGCCAGTACGACGTGCTTCTGTCGACGACCATCGTGGAATCGGGTCTCGACATCCCGACGGCCAACACGCTGATCGTGCATCGGGCGGATATGTTCGGCCTGGCGCAGCTTTACCAGCTGCGCGGGCGGGTGGGGCGCTCCAAGGTGCGGGCCTACGCGCTCTTCACGCTGCCTGCCAACCGCACGCTGACCAGCACGGCGGAACGCCGGCTCAAGGTGCTCCAGTCGCTCGATACGCTCGGTGCCGGTTTCCAGTTGGCGAGCCACGATCTCGACTTGCGCGGGGCAGGCAATCTGCTCGGCGAGGAGCAATCCGGTCATGTCAAGGAAGTCGGCTACGAACTCTATCAGCAGATGTTGGAGGAGGCTGTCGCCGAACTGAAGGGATCCGACGAGGTTTCCGACACGGGCTGGTCGCCGCAGATCACGGTCGGTACGGCTGTGATGATCCCGGAAGGTTATGTGTCCGATCTCCAGCTGCGGCTCGGTCTTTATCGCCGGCTTGCCGAACTGGACACGCCGGAGGAGATCGATGCATTTGGCGCGGAGCTCATCGACCGTTTCGGCCCATTGCCGCAGGAGGTCGATCACCTGCTCAAGATCGTCTACATCAAGGCGCTCTGTCGGCGCGCCAATGTCGAGAAGCTCGACGCCGGTCCGAAAGGCGCGGTCGTGCATTTCCGTGGGCAGAGCTTTGCCGATCCTGTCGGGCTGGTGAAATTCATCGGCGAACAGGGCTCGCTCGCCAAAATCCGGCCAGATCAGGGGATTGTGTTCATCCGCGACTGGCCAACGCCTGAAAAGCGTCTTGCAGGCGCGGCTGTCATCATGACGCAGCTCGTTCGGCTGATTGACAAGAAGGTTGCCTGACAGGTTCGGGCGGGTATCGAGAAGCCGGGCGAGGCTGCCCGGCTGTCATGCCATTATCCCGCTGGCTGATCCAGCGTGCCGTTGGCCTTTGCCTCGGCGATCTGGGTGATCGCCCCGGCCAGTGTTTGCACATCCTGCGCGCCCATAACCGCATAGCGGCCTTCGAACAGGAAGCATGGAACCCCGGTAATACCCATCTTGCGGGCAGTCTCGATTTCCTGTTCGACCTCCGGGCGGTCGGCCTCGGTTGCAAGCAGAGTCTCGACAAGGGCTTTATCCATGCCGGCATCGCCTGCTGCTTTAATCAGGACTGCAGGGTTGCCGATATCGGCGCCTTCCTCGAAATAAAGCGCAAACAGCCGGCCAACCACGCGGTCCTGTACATCCGGCCCCGCGGTTGCCGCCCAGCGGATCACACGATGGGCGTCGAGCGTGTTGGGCGCGACATTGATGGCGTCGAAATCGAAATCGATGTCGACCTCGCGGCCAAGCTCCGTCAATTGCGTGTGAGCCGTGCGGATGCGCTCGGCATCGCCGAATTTCTCCATCATATAGGTCTGCCGGTCCTTGCCTCCGGCCGGGATGCTGGGGTCGAGCTGATAGGGCCGCCAGTTGATGGCTACGGTCGTCTGCGGGATTTGCGCCAATGCCTTGTTGAGCCGCGCGCGGCCCAGGTAACACCATGGGCACACGACATCGGAAACGATGTCGATGGCGACGGGCAGGGAGGTGGTCATGGCTACTCCTCATGCGGTGTTGCGGCCTGATGAACTGTCAGTTGCTTTCCGGTTTCTGCCACCAGGTCTGCAGCTTGTATCCATAGAGCGGCGTTTTGTCGGGATGGGCGTATTTCGCCCAGTAGGCCACCCACTCATCGTTGTTGTGCTGCATCGGCACCACATAGGCACCGGCGATCAGCAGGCGGTCGAGCGCCCGCACGGCGGCGATGTAATCGTCCTCGGTGCGTGCGTTCAGCATAGCCTCTATCATGGCGTCGATGGCAGGATCGGCTGAACCCGAGAGGTTGAACGTACCCTCGGTGCGGGCTGCCTGCGATCCCCAGCGGTTGATCTGTTCGATGCCGGGCGACAGCGTGCCGGAAAAGCCGACCGATGCGATGATGACGTCGAAATCATAGCTTTGCTTGCGCTGCTGCGCCTGGGAATCGTCGAGAAGCCGGATCGAAACGCCAATGCCCAGCTTTTGCAGCGCGCGCTGGTAGACGGCGGCAAGCCGTTCGCCTTCCTGAGATGTGACGAGGATTTCCATCGTCAGCGGCTCGCCGGAAGAATTCACCAGCTGTCTGCCCTGCAATTTGTAGCCGGCTTCTTTCAGGAGGTCGAAGGCTTCGCGCAGTTCGTCGCGGCCAAGCTCTGCGCCGGCGGTTTCGCGCTTTCCATAGGTGCCGTCCATCACATCCGGCGTA
The DNA here is from genome assembly GCF_000300515.1 of Nitratireductor indicus C115. Classification (GTDB taxonomy): domain Bacteria; phylum Pseudomonadota; class Alphaproteobacteria; order Rhizobiales; family Rhizobiaceae; genus Nitratireductor; species Nitratireductor indicus. The sequence continues at coordinate 61,296 of NZ_AMSI01000002.1, read as the reverse complement.
ACACGATCCATGAAGGGTTCGAGAAGTCCCTTTTCCTTCTCGTTTGCCGGCTCACCTAGAGCGGACAGATAGGAGCCTTGCCAGTAGCTCAGGGTCCGTTCGTATTCGCCGTTCAGGATGTTCTTGTTGATCCAGCCGAAATCATAGAGTTTCGACAAAGCGCGCCGTACGCGCGGGTCGGCGAATTTTGCGCGCCGGGTGTTGAAGAAGAAGCCGGACACTGCCGGCGGAACGCCGTTGCGGAATGTCTCGGCAACGACCCTGCCGTCCTGGGCTGCGGGAAAATCGATGCCGCGCTGACGGCGCACGGGATCGGATTCGGAATAGACCGAGCAAATCCCCTTCTTGAACGCCTCGATAAGCGAATTGACGTTGAGGAAATATTCGATCGTGATGCGGTCGAAATTGTCGTAGCCGCGCTTGGAGGGGACGTTCTCGCCCCAATATTCCCTGTTGCGCTCGAAGACGATGCGCGTGCCGGGCTCGACCTTGGAGATGCGATAGGCTCCGCTACCGATGACTGGCTTGAGCGTGCTGCGATCGAAGGTTTCCTCGTCGAAGGCGTGCGCGGGGACGATCGGGGTCAAGGCGACGATCAGCGGAAACTCACGGTCCGCCTTGTCGTTGAAGGTAAAGCGCACGCTGTGCTCGCCGGTCTTTTCGATCTTTTCGATCTTGTCCATGCGGCTCGAATAGGGGGGGCGGCCCTTTTTCGCGAAGACTTCGTAGGTGAATATCACATCTTCAGGCGTTACCGGTTCACCATCCGACCATTTCGCATCGGGATTGAGGTTGAACTCGGCTTCGGTGCGCTCCTCGTTCATCGACACGCTCTCGGCCAGGAGGCCATAGAGGGAGAATGGCTCATCGGCGCTGCGCATCATCAGCGGTTCGAAGACCAGATTTCCGAAAATCGTGTCAACGACACCACGCGCGGTCGTGCGCATGCTCTTGAGGATGAACGGGTTGAGATTGTCGAAGGTGCCGACCACGCAATAGGTGATGGCGCCACCCTTGGGCGCATCCGCATTCACATAGGGAAAAGAGCCGAAATCATCCGCGAGCGCAGGCTTCCCGTGCATCGCGATGCCTCGCGCCGGCTGCTGAGCGGCGGCGAATGCGCTGGTTGCGACCAGAAACGCTGCCGCCGCAATGGCCCGGGAGATCGCCTTCTGGGACTTCATGCATGCACCTTTGCCAAACAATCATGGAAAATCTATGATTCGATAATGAGCCTATCATAGTGGAAGGGCGCAGGCCCCAGCACCGTGTGATGTTTGCCGCACCGTTGTATAAAGTCTGACGAAATGGCGGTGCGGGCTGGATTTGGCTGTCCGAGAGGTGTAACACGCCCGCGAAGGTCATGCTGTCGCCGCATTTAAACAACAGGTGACGCTGACGGAAATTATCTGGCGCTGTGCATTAGAGGAACTGAGCCATATGAAGAGCCTGAACGCGAAAGCAATCCGCACCCTTACCGTTGCTGCCGGCGCCCTTTGCGTGACGGCAAGCGGAGTTGGCGTTGCCGCCGCGCAGCAAGCCCAACAGCTGCCACGTGGCTGGTTCAAGGCCTGCACCAAGCAGGAAGACGTCGATATCTGCAATGTGCAGAACGTGCTCGTGGCCGAAACCGGCCAGATGATCACCGGTGTCAGCCTGATCGAGGTCAAGGGCAAGGTGAACCGCAAGGTCTTCCAGATCACGGTGCCGACCGGTCGTATGGTGCCTCCCGGCATCGGCATGCAGATCGACGGCGGACAGACGCAGAAGATCGATTATGCCATCTGCCTTCCCGACCGCTGCATCGCCGAGGCCCCGCTGACCGACAACCTCGTCGCGTCCTTCAAGCGCGGTTCGGAACTCACGCTGACCTCGGTCAATTTCCAGAACCAGCCGAATCCGATCAAAATGCCGCTTTCGGGCTTCACCGCTGCCTACGATGGCGATCCGCTGCCGCAGTCCGACATTGAGGACCGCCAGAAGAAGCTGCAGGATTTCGTGAACAAAAACAACGAAGAGTTCACCGAGAAGCTGCGCCAGGCGCAGGAAAAGGCCAAGCAGGGCCAGTAAGCTCTCACAGAACCAAAAAAACAGGGCCCGCTGGGCCCTGTTTTCGTTTGGAAAGCCGAATAAACGCAATTCAATTGTTTCATCCAACCGGTCTGGCCCTACCAAAAGGTAGGGAACCGCCTCAATTGAAACGTTTCAGTGATGAATGCGCTCGCGGGGCTCGTAGTGGCCGTCAGCCGTTTCTACGAAGAACTCGGCAAGTTGCGGATGGCGCATGGGCTCGCCCGATTCGTCGGCCTGCAGGTTCTGCTCCGAGACATAGGCGACATACTCCGTCTCGTCGTTCTCGGCGAGCAGATGATAAAATGGCTGGTCCTTGCGCGGGCGCACCTCGGCCGGAATGGCCTCGTACCATTCCTCAGTGTTGTTGAACTCCGGGTCGACGTCGAAGACAACGCCGCGGAATGAAAACAGCCGGTGCTTGACCACCTGGCCGATGCGGAATTTCGCTAATCCTATATGTGGCATATTCTACTTACCTCTGCCCCCTATGTGGCGCAGCTGTGGCAACAATTCAATCCCGCGGCTTGACGGCAGGCCCGCGGGCGGGCTAGCGCGGGAATAGCGAATAGGGACGCGGCATCTGCGCAAGCGGTCGGCCCGCGAAATGATTGCAAGATGTCGGAAGTCACCGGGCTCGTTCTGCCGTTTTTCGGCTTGATCTTTATCGGCTACGCTATGGCGAGGCTGAGACCTCAGCCGGTGGAAGCCCTTGGCTGGATGAACACTTTCGTCATCTATGTGGCGCTTCCGGCCCTGTTTTTCCAGCTGCTTGCCAAGACGCCGATCGAACAGCTCACCGAATGGAGCTATATTTTCGGTGCTGTCGCCTCAACCTACATCGTTTTCGGCATCATGTTTGCCGGTTCCATGCTGCTTGGTGGCAGTTCCATTGCCGAAAGCACTATTAAAGGGTTGTCCGCCGCCTATGGCAATATCGGCTATATGGGACCGGGGCTTGCCCTCCTTGCATTCGGGGAAGAGGCGGCCGTACCCGTCGCCCTGATCTTCTGCTTCGAGAATATGGTTCATTTCGCCGTGACGCCCATGCTGATGGCGATTTCGGGAGGGCGGCACGAAAGCCCTGCGCGAATGGCGCTCGACGTGTTGCGCAAGATCGTTCTGCATCCATTCATTCTGGCCACGGCTGTGGGAGTGGGGGCTGCGGCTCTTCATTTCCAGCCGCCGCTGCCGGTGGAGCGGCTTCTCGCCTATCTCGCTTCTGCGGCTGCTCCATGCGCGCTGTTTGCCATGGGGGTCAGTCTGGCGCTGCGCCCGCTCAGGCGTGTGCCGCGCGAATTGGGGGTGATTGCGGTGCTGAAGCTCGTGGTTCACCCGCTGCTTTGTTACGTGATCCTGAGCTGGGTCGGCAATTTTTCCGAGAGTTGGGTGTTTTCCGCAGTGCTCCTGGCTTCACTGCCGACCGCCACCAATGTCTTCGTCATCAGCCAGCAATATGGTGTCTGGATGGAACGCGCCTCGGCGAGCGTTCTGATCACGACAATTCTGTCGGTGGGAACGGTGACAGCGCTGCTTTATGCCATCACCCACGGGATTCTGCCGCCCGACCTTTTCCCCTGACATTGAAAAGGGCTGAAAAGCCGCTGCCCGGGCGCATGCCCTCGCGCATGAAGAAGGCCCTCAGCGGCGCGAAGCCGCCAATGACGCCGAGCCCGGCACTTCGAGCAAGCTGAGCTGGCAGAAAGCCGGAAAGCAGCGAAGCGTTCAAGAGGTTAACCGAGCCGCTGCGGGCGATGATGTCGGGGCGGCGTTTGCGGTCGTAGGCAGAAAGTGCGGAGGCACTGCCTGGGTCGTCCCTGTGCGCGTCGGCCACCGCAACGAGGTCCTCCACGTCGCGAATGCCAAGGTTGAGCCCCTGGGCGGAGATCGGCGGGAAGACATGGGCTGCCTCGCCGATCAGCGCCACTCGGTTGAGGCCGAAACGCGAGGGCATGAGCGTGCTCAGCGGATAAACCTGCCTTCCGCGCTCGACGGTGACATGACCGAGCATGGAATCCAGCCGTTCCTCGACCTTGGCCGACAAGGCGGCATCGTTGAACTGGACCAGCATGTCGGCATCTTCCGGCTGCAAAACCCAGACCAGGCTGGAGCGCATGCCGGGCAGGGGAACCTGAACGCAAGGGCCGCTTTCGGCATGAAATTCCGTTGAAGCGAAACCATGGTCCCGGGTGTGTGCGAAATTCAAGACCAGCGCCGATTGCGGAAGCATGCGAACCTTGGCGCTGATGCCGGCAGCATCGCGCGCCGGGGATTTGCGGCCGTCGGCCGCGACCGCGAGCTTTGCCTCGATCCGTGTGCCGTCGGCGAGCGTGGCGATTACCGCATCGGGGCGGCATTCCCATCCTTCGACCATGCTTTCGTGCCATGCGATCGCCGGTTCGTCGCGAATGGCCTGTGCCAGCACCTCGGTGAGACGGGCATTGGGGATGTTGAGGCCGAAATAGTCCTCGCCGATTTCACCAGCATGGAAGGTTACCGTCGGGCTGCGGATCAGCCTGCCTGTGGCATCGATCAGGCGCATGCTGCGCAGGGGCGCAATCTCTGCCTTCAGTCCATCGAGAAGGCCAAGAGGTGCGAGATAATCCAGCGACGGCCGCATCAGCGCGACGGTGCGCCGATCCTTTGCCGTGGGAGGCGGACCTGCAAGGATGACGTGATGGCCGCTGCGCGCCAGCATCAACGCCGCGATCAGGCCCGCGGGGCCGGTTCCGGCAACGAAAATATCGGCATCGTTCTGGCTCATGGCATTCTTCCATCCGTGGAACCGGTGACGGGGATTCCCATCGACCGCTCTTTCTCATGATGGTGCATGCGCGGGCAAGGTTCAACGCGGCGAAAGCACCCAACCCGCCGCAATCTGGGACAGACAAGGGGTTTCGCACTGGTTTAAGGGCCTGCCTGCTTGTGCGCATCTTGTGTCCGGGCGCGCCCTTCCTGTAATCTTTGCCACCGATAACAAGTTCAACGGCAATCGCCGCAAGGCCGGCAGACAGACGCTCGCGGGGCGCCCATGAAAAAACCGGCACTCAGAAAGCCAGCCATAGGCAAGAAGGTCACTGCGCCGCAGGCGAAAGCCTTTTCCGTTCATCTTCTCACCGCATCGGGGTCGTTTCTTGCCTTTCTTTCCCTGGTTGCGGCAAGCGAGGAGCGCTGGACTGCGATGTTCTGGTGGCTGGGCCTCGCCCTTTTCGTCGACGGTATCGACGGGCCGATCGCGCGCCGGCTCGAGGTCAAGGAAGTGCTGCCCACGTGGTCTGGCGATATGCTCGACAACATCATCGACTACGTGACCTATGTACTTATTCCCGCTTTTGCACTCTATCAGAGCGGTTTCATGGGGCAGGGACTCTCCTTTCTTTCGGCAGCCCTGATCGTGGTCACCAGTGCGATCTATTACGCCGACACAGGAATGAAGACGCGAGAGAATTTCTTCAAGGGGTTTCCAGTCGTCTGGAACATGGTGGTTTTCACGCTGTTCGTGACCCAGCCGGGGGAACAGGTCTCATTCGCGGTGGTGGTGGTTTCGGCAATTCTGACTTTCCTGCCCATCCATTTTCTTCATCCCGTACGGGTGAAGCGGCTGCGCACGCTCAATCTTATGGTTTTTCTGGTCTGGTGCGCTCTGGGCGTGGTGGCGCTCGTGCAAAACATGCAGGCCAATGAGGTAGTGCGCCTTGGGCTGGCGGCAACAGGTCTTTATCTATTTCTGATCGGCGGGGTCATGCAGGTATTTCCGCGCCTTGGCCTGCGACGGTAAAGCCGGCTATCCATGTGGATGGAGCGTGATTTATCACTTCGGGAAATGGACTATTCTGCACTTTTCTGCTGAGCATGAATCTCTTTCAAGCAAAGCATGACTAATACGCGGGAAAACTGTCCGCCTAAGATCGGATCGGGAACAAAAGCAAATTGACCAGAACGGGAGCCGGAGTGGAGGCTGAACGAAACGCGGGCGGCGAACGCCTTCTCGACGTGCAGGGTCTGACCAAGATATTCGGCGCACTCAAGGCTTGCGACGGTATCGACCTGTCTATCGGTAAGGGCGAGATTCACGCCCTTCTGGGAGAAAACGGCGCGGGCAAGTCCACATTCGTGAAAATGCTGTTTGGTGCGCTTGAGCCGGCCGAAGGCCGAATTTTCTGGAAGGGGGAACCTGTCGATATCGCCAACCCCGGGGCTGCGAGGCACCTCGGAATCGGCATGGTTTTCCAGCATTTTTCTCTGTTCGAGGCCCTGACTGCCGCCGAAAACATAATGCTCTCGCTTGATGAGAAAATTCCCATCATGAAAGTGGCGGAGCGGGCGCGGGAACTTTCCAAGACCTATGGCCTTCCACTCGATCCCTTCGCCCATGTGGGCGATCTGTCGGTGGGTGAGCGCCAGCGCATCGAAATCATCCGTTGCCTGTTGCAGAAGCCGGACCTGATCATTCTCGACGAGCCCACCTCCGTGCTGACCCCGCAGGAGGCGGACCGCCTGTTCGAAACCCTCGAGACGCTGCGCGACGAGGGTAAATCCATTCTCTACATCTCGCATCGCCTCGAGGAAGTGAAACGGCTTTGCGACCGGGCGACCGTTCTTCGTCATGGCAAGGTTGTGGCTCATTGCGATCCGCGTCAGGAAACAGCGGCTTCGCTTGCGCGCATGATGGTGGGTGACGAGGTGGCGGCGGTTCGTCGCCTGGAAGCACCCGGCGGGATCGGTGAAGCGCTTCTGGAAGCGCGCAGCCTCAGCAGGCCGGCGGCCAATCCCTTTGCCGTGCCGCTGCGTGAGGTCGATCTGACGGTTCGCGCGGGAGAAGTTCTGGGCATCGCCGGCGTTGCGGGCAATGGGCAGGGCGAGCTTTTCGAGGCACTTTCTGGCGAGATTCAGCAAGCCGATGCGGCAAGCGTGCGCATACGGGGGCGCGACGCAGGGCGTATGGGAATTTCCGGCCGGAGACTGCTTGGCGCGGCCTTCGTTCCCGAAGAGCGTCTCGGACACGGCGCTGTGCCGCAGATGCGGCTATCGGAGAACCTTTTCCTGTCGCGCTTCAAGACCGATGCCCGTTCATTGCTGGGGCCACTCTGGACCGTGCGTGCGGGCGCGCTGACGAAGGCTGCCAAACGCATCGTGGAGATGATGGATGTGCGCAAAAGCGGCGAGGACCCCGAAGCTGCAGCACTTTCCGGCGGCAATCTGCAGAAATTCATCATTGGACGTGAGCTGGACCGGCAACCCTCGGTGATGATCGTCAATCAGCCGACATGGGGCGTGGATGCGGGCGCTGCCGCGCGCATTCGCCAGGCCCTCATCGATCTCGCGCGAAGCGGATCGGCGGTTCTTGTCATAAGCCAGGATCTGGATGAGCTGTTCGAGATGTCCGACGCGATAGCCGTCATGCATGACGGCCGCCTTTCGGCGCCGGTGCCCATCAGTGAGGCGACTTTCGAGAAGATCGGTCTCCTCATGGGCGGTGCCATGCCCGAACGCCATGCAAGCGAAGCACTGGAGAAGGCATGATGCGGCTCCAACTCGTCAAGCGCCCGCAACATTCTGCATTCTTCAGTGCCGTATCGCCGCTGATCGCGCTTGCCCTGACGATGATCGCCGGTGCGATCATGTTTTCCGTGCTCGGCAAGAACCCGCTCGATGCGCTCTACTACTATTTCATAGACCCTTTGCGCGAGACCTGGTCCCTGCACGAACTGGCCATCAAGGCTGCGCCACTCATACTCATAGCGGTGGGGCTTTCGGTCTGTTTTCTTTCCAACAACTGGAATATTGGCGCCGAAGGCCAGTTCATCGCGGGCGCCATTGCCGGCGGCATCCTTCCGGTGGTCTTTCCCGATTTCCAGAATGTACTCGTTTTGCCCCTCATGCTTATCATGGGCATGATCGGCGGGGCCGCCTACGCATCCGTACCCGCTTTCCTGAAAGCACGCTTCAACACCAATGAAATCCTGACCAGCCTGATGCTCGTCTATGTGGCTCAGCTCTTTCTCGACTGGCTCGTGCGCGGGCCCTGGCGCGATCCGGGGGGCATGAATTTTCCCGAGACACGGGATTTCCACGCCTTTGCCATCCTGCCCGAGTTGATGCCGTCCGCTGGCCGTGCGAACTGGGGCATCGTGTTCGCGCTCCTTGCTGCGGTTATCCTGTGGTTCGTGCTTCGCAAGACGTTGAAGGGATTTGAAATCCGGGTTCTTGGCCAAAGCCCGAGGGCAGGGCGCTTTGCCGGGTTCAGCGCCTCACACATGGTGATGGTGTCGTTCCTGATTTCGGGGGCGCTTGCGGGGCTTGCAGGCATTTCCGAGGTTTCGGGCGCCATCGGGCAGCTTCAGCCCGCCATCTCGCCGGGCTATGGTTTCACCGCCATCATCGTTGCCTTTCTGGGGCGTCTCAATCCGCTCGGCATCGTCGCGGCAGGCTTCGTTCTCGCGCTGTCCTATCTGGGGGGGGAGGCTGCACAGATATCCATCGGCCTGTCGGACAAGGCTGCACGCGCCTTTCAGGGCATGCTGCTCTTCTTCGTTCTGGGATGCGATACGCTCATTCACTATCGTATCCGGCTTGTTGGCCTGTCAGTGGCGAAGACAGGCGAGACGGGAGCCGAAACCAATGCTTGAATCCGTCCTCATAACGATTGCCACCGCCGCGACGCCGCTCCTGATCGCCGCTATAGGCGAACTGGTCGTCGAACGCTCCGGCGTGCTCAATCTTGGCGTCGAAGGCATGATGGTCATGGGGGCCGTCACCGGGTTCGGCGTCGCGGTGACGACCGGCTCGCCATGGCTGGGTGTGCTGGCGGCAATTCTTGTGGGAGCGGCTTTTTCGCTCCTCTTCGGTTTCCTCACCTTGTCGCTCGTGACCAACCAGGTGGCGACCGGCCTTGCGCTGACGCTTCTGGGGCTTGGCGTATCCGGCATGATCGGCGAAGCCTTCATCGGCATGCCGGGCGTAAAGCTTGGCACGATCTCCATTCCGGTTCTGTCCGAAATTCCCTATGTGGGACGGTTTCTGTTTGCGCAGGATCCCTTGTTCTACATCTCCATCGTTCTGGTGGCAGGGGTGTCGTATTTTCTGTTCTTCACAAGAGCCGGCCTCACCTTGCGTTCGGTCGGGGACAATCACGATTCGGCCCATGCATTGGGCATTCGCGTGATCGCGATACGGTATGCGGCTGTCGCCTTCGGTGGTGCCTGCGCGGGGCTGGCCGGGGCCTATCTGTCGCTCGTCTACACACCACAATGGATCGAGAACATGACGGCGGGCAGGGGCTGGATCGCACTTGCGCTCGTGGTTTTTGCCTCTTGGCGCCCATGGCGCGTTTTGGCGGGCGCCTATCTCTTCGGAGCCGTGTCCATCGGCCAGCTTCATGCACAGGTAATCGGGGTGTCCATTCCCTCGCAGTTCCTGACAGCGCTTCCCTATCTGGCAACGGTCGTGGTTCTTGTTCTAATCTCCCGCAACAGGAGGCTGACGATGGTCAATACGCCAGCCTGCCTCGGGCGACCATTCGTTCCGGCACGATGACGGTTGCCGGGGGCTCAGCAACAAACCAAAAGGAACGTCAAACATGAGAAAACTGCTTCTAGCCCTGGCCGCGAGCACGGCGGCTCTCGCTTTTGCGGCATCGCCTTCGCTTGCGCAGGACAAGACGAAAGCCTGCTGGATCTACGTCGGTCCGATTGGCGATTTCGGCTATTCCTACCAGCACCACCAGGGGCTTCTGGATGTGGAGAAGCATTTCGGCGACAAGGTGGAGACGGCCTATCTGGAGAGCGTGCCTGAAGGCGCCGATACAGAGCGCGCGCTTGAGCGCTTTGCGCGTTCGGGCTGCGATATCATCTTTGCGACCTCCTTCGGCTTCATGGATCCGGTACAGAAGGTCGCCGCCAAGTTTCCGGACATAAAGTTCGAGCATGCGACGGGCTTCAAGCGCGATCATCCAAATGTCTCGACGTATAATTCGCGCTTTCATGAAGGCCGCTACGTGCAGGGTGTGATTGCCGCGAAGATGTCCAAGACGGGCGTGGCCGGTTATATCGCCTCCTTCCCGATCCCCGAGGTCGTGATGGGCATCAATGCCTTCATGCTAGGCGCGCAGTCGGTCAATCCCGACTTCAAGGTGAAGATCGTGTGGGCCAATACCTGGTTTGATGCGGGCAAGGAAGCTGACGCAGCCAAGGCGCTTCTCGACCAGGGCGTCGACATCATCACGCAGCACACCGATTCCACCGCGCCGCTGCAGGTAGCCGCCGAGCGGGGCATCAAGGGCTTCGGACAAGCGTCCGACATGATCAAGTTCGCGCCTGAGACGCAGCTGACCTCGATCGTCGACGATTGGGGGCCGTATTATATCGAGCGTGTGCAGGAGGTCATGGACGGTACCTGGAAGCAGAGCGATGTCTGGGGCGGCATGAAGGCGGGGCATGTGAAGATGGCTCCCTACATGAACATGCCCGATGATGTGAAGGCGCTTGCTGAGGCGACCGAAAAGAAGATCAAGGATGAAGGCTTCAACCCCTTCACCGGTCCCGTTTACAAGCAGGATGGAACGCTCTGGCTCGAGGAGGGCAAGGTCGCACCGGATGGCGAAGTTCTCGGCATGAATTTCTACGTTAAGGGCGTGGATGGCGAACTGCCGAAGTAACTCTTTGCAGAACGCGTGATTTCGAAAGGCGGTCTGCGGGCCGCCTTTTTTTTGCCTCGTGAATCAGTGCTCGATCAGCTTGCATCCGCATTTCGCGGATCATGTGGGGGGCCAGTATTTCGCGCCGACTGTTGGGGTTGGCGCGCGTTATGCGAGGCTCCGCTTGATACGCTTCTACCATGCGCCCTGGTCGCGCTCGTCTGGCATTCTCTGGCTGCTCGAGGAAATCGGCGAGCCTTATCGGATCGTGCTCGTGGATGTGCGCGCCAAGCAGGGCGTGCCGGAGGCCTATCGCAAGATCCAACCAAGCAAGAAAGTGCCCGCCATCGAGGATGGAAACATCGTCGTGACCGAAAGAGCGGCGATCATTCTTTACCTGGCCGATCGGTTTGCTCATGCGGGGCTGGTTCCACCGGCGGACAAACCGGCCGAACGGGCTGCCTATTACAGGATGATCGTCTATTGCGACGCCGTGCTCGACCCCGCCGTAACGGCGCACGGTCTTGGGTTATCCTATGATAGGAGGAACTACCCTTTCGGCTCCTATGAGGAGGCTCTTGCTTTCATCGAGGCGCATCTGGTCCGCAATCCCTATGCGGCTGGCGCACGCTTTTCGGCAGCCGATATCCAGCTTGCGAGCTCGATCAACTACATGATGAACTTCCTGAACACGCTGCCGCGCAAAAGGATTTTTCTGGACTATATTGCGCGCGTGGAGAGACGCCGTGCCTATTGCCGTATGCAGGAAAAGGACCTCGCCATGGCGGCGAAACTTCCCTATTTCGTCGGCGCTGCGTGAACTTATCCTCGAAAAAAGGGCGGCTGGTGAACTTCCCACCGCCCTTATGTTGTTTTCCCCGCAGGGTTCGCAAGGGTTGGCCGCAGTGCACTCACGCGCGAACGGCTTCTGCCCTCAGCATCTCGATGAAACGGGGCAGGGCGAACGCAGCCTTGTGAACCGCTGGCGTATAATAGCGGGTCTCAATGTCTTTCGACCGTTCGGCCAGGATTGCCTCATCGATGTCGAGGGAAGCCCGATCATCCGAAGACCATCCCAACGTCATGTGACCGCCGAAATATGTGGGAACAGCGACAAGGTAACAGCTGGAGACCGGGAAAATATCGGAAAGCGATGCCATGGCTGTCTGGAATTCCCCGGGTTGCAGAAAAGGAACGCCGTTCTGCGTCACCAGAATTCCGCCCGGACGCAGGATGCGCCGCATGTTCGTGTAGAACTCAGGCGTAAAAAGCACGGCACCAGGCCCGCTCGGATCAGTCGAATCGACCAGAATGACATCGAAGCGCTCGCTAGTTTCGGCAGCAAATGCCGCTCCGTCGGCGATTTCCACACGAAAGCGGTCATCGGAGAAAACAGGAGCGTTGAATTCCGAAAAATGCTCGCGCGAGAATTCGACAACGGAAGCATCGATCTCGATCTGCGTCAGCGACTTGACCCGCTCATGCTTCAAGACTTCTTCGGCCAGACCGCAATCGCCACCGCCGATGATCAACACGCGAGACGGATCGGCATGCGCCGTAAGCGGCACATGGGCCATCATCTCGTGATACATGAATTCGTCGGCGCTGGTGACCTGCACCGCCCCGTCAAGCATGAGCAGCTTGCCGAACAAGCGGTTGCTGATGAGTGACAACCGGTGGTGACCGGTTGTCTCCTCGTAAAGCACTTCGTCTGCCTCGAAGGTGACGCGCACGCCCTTGTGGAGCGTCTCGGAAACGGCCTTCTTGTCCGTCATGCGCTTCGTCCCCGCAGGAGTTCCTGCACCTCCATGCGCCCGGGCACGAACGCCTGGCGCAGCACATCGATGCATAGCTCGGGCTTTGCATCTCCGCACATGAAGATGTCGAGTGCGGCATAGCCGCGCTCGGGCCAGGAGTGGATCGAAATGTGGCTCTCCGCAAGCACCGCCACACCGCTCACGCCGCCATTGGGCTCGAACGGGTGCAAATGAATATGGAGCAAGGTGGCGCCGGCCTCCTCGACACATTTCACCAGAGTTTTCTGGATATAGGGCAAATCATCGAGGCGCTCCGCCTCGAACAGGTCAACGATGAGATGGGAACCGGCGCATAAGACACCGTCCTTCTCGATAAAGTGATCTTTGTCTTCGCAGACCGCCAGAACGGGCTGCGGAGCGACTGTTTCTTCCTTTTGGGCGGTGTTCAGTACAACTGAATCCATCCCCAATTGGAAAAGGGCGTCGTGCGACATGGCGTCCTCTCCAACCAGCAGATGTGGCCTGACCATTCAGGCGCGGCCCGTATATAGGATAGCAGTCATAGGGTGCAACCCCAATTCGCAAATTGCGGGCGATATTTTTTTCTCTTTCATCAAAGTATTAATTGAGAAACATTCGAAATTAACGCTTCTGTATTTGTCATTCTCCTTGAATTTTTAATTTTCTTTCGCTATTCATTGAGCATCGAGATTTGATATTTGATTATATTTTAATTTGTATTTGTTTTGCGAGATATTTTATGGTGTCGAATATAGATTCTTGGTGCCAAGAGAATTTATTTGCCAGATGCTCCCTTCTGTCTCTGCTGTTAAGGCTGAAGGCCTGCGGGTGGTGCGGTGATTGCGCACCTGCGGCACCTCTTTATCGCGTCGAACTGGATGCAGAGCAGGCGTGGAAACTGGCCTCATTGGCTTTAGCTGACTTAATCCCGGGGCTCACACATATCATACAGCGGGTAGAGCGCTCGACGCCACGTTGCCTTCTCGATCTGCCGGGTAAACAGTCTCAACCATTCACCTATCACAGAGGAGCGGGAAGACTTGCTTTCGTCAGCTGTCGCTATCAAGGCAGAGCAGGTGACCTTCTCGCGGTGGCGCACGAATTTGCGCATGCGGTTCAGTTGGCGGCGGCTCGAAGTTCTCCACCTGCTGTAGCCAGGGAAGTATGCGCTTTTCTCGGCGAGTATGCACTGCTCACCTGGCTCAACCGGAACGATTCCTCTCTTTATGCTGTTGTAGAGTGCGCATGGCATCAGGAAAATGCTGCCTATCTTGGCGGCGATGCACAGGGTTTGCTGGATGCTCTTAATGATGATGCCAGATGCGTGAATTATCGCTGGAATTATCCCCCCGCCCGATTGCTCGCACACGCGTTTAGAGATCGCAGCGCTGCTTTCCTTGAAGACTTGTTTCGCTGGCGGGGCAGGGGAGAGTTTTCGTTTTCTGCGATCATCGCAGATCTATCCCCAAAGGAATTTCCCAGATTGCTGCCGGCCCTGCCGACGCAGAGTGACAAACTCTCTGCCTATCGCCAGATCGGTGCGATGGTCCTTCTGGACATCTTCGCTTGCGAACACCTGGCCAATGAAAACATCCTGATACGATACACAACTGTGTTCGACCAAATGCGCCAAGGCAGTGTCTTTATCGCTGTAACGCCGTTTGGAAATCCTCTCGGATATGCCACGTGGCTTCGCTCGGATGAAGGATGCCTGAGTATCAGCGAGACGTCGCTGCCGGATCGGCAGGAAACGCTGCGCTCCGCATTTCGCAAGCACAAGCCGGAGATTGCCGCCGCATTGATGGCTGCTCAAGGGGGGACGATGTCATGAAGGGACTCGACCTCTATCTGGCAACCGGCTTTGCCTTTGAATTACTGGCACGCTCGACTTATCACCGGCAGTTTTCCATTGGGCCTTATTTCACGACTGAAATATTGCCGGCACTTCGGTGTGGTCAAAGCCGTTTCTATGTCAACGATAACGGTGTTCCCACAGGCATGGTGACCTGGGCGCGTTTGAGCGATGCCGTTGAAGCAGATGTGCTCAAGACGGGGAGGGCACTTGGTTCCGATGAATGGGCTTCTGGCCCAAACCTTTTTTTCAATGACTTTATCGCGCCATACGGAACGAAAAACGAAATCATTCGCGATTTGCGAAACGTATTTCCCGGCGAAACAGGGAGTAGCGTGCGACGCAGTGAGGGGGCGGCCGTCCGCAAGACGAACCGTTGGTTCAACCTGCCCCGTAGCGCGCCAAACTAAGAACTCAACCCAGCCTGACGCATCGAGAACAGCAGTCAGGTGGTACCCGATGCATATGAGGTCTGATGGCCTCAGTGCATGCAGATGAGATGTACAGGAAAAATTTCATCTGCTTCGCACCGGATAATAGTATCCGGAATTTCACCAGGGAAGAAAAAATTTCAAGCTTCCGAAAACAGAAAGGAAAGTACAAATGACTAACTTTTCGAAAGTCACTACAAGTATCTTCCAGGAAAATCTGAGCTTTGGTGGAGGAGCAAGCGGTATGCAAATTGGACACGACATTGGACAGCTTCTTGGTGCGACTATCGGTGGGGCCGTGGGTGGACTTCTCGCCAATCTTCCTGGCGCAGGCGTTGGAATAGGTATTGGGAATACTATTGGAGGAACCATCGGCGGTGAGCTGGGTGCCTTATTTGACTGATAAGAAATTATTATAATTCAATTACTTGAATAGATATTTATGTGGATTTCAAATGAATATTGACACCAATTTTGAGAATTACGCTCAGGCTGACAGGATTAGTTTGGGCGGAGGTGCTGCAGCAAATGCAGGAGCGGGCATCGGTCAGTCCTTAGGAAGTGTCATCGGCGGAGCGATCGGCAATTACTTCGGAAGTGCTGCGGGTGCCGAAATTGGCGAAAGTATCGGGTCGACGATGGGCGGCTTCATCGGTAGTGCGGTCGCAGGCTACTTTGCCTGAGGTCTGAACTCCAAGTCAGCCTGTAGGTTAAAATCGAGGCGATCGGGGAGCTTCCCCCGGTCGCTGTTCGATGCCCTCTACCGACTTTTGGATCGGTTGGTTTTTCCCATGCTTTTCAATAATCTAAACGCATCACGTGAAATACCGCTGAGCTGGTTTTCTGAAACATTGCGCCGGTATATTCCGCTCTATGCGGAATTGCTTTTTCTGGCTGCTTGTCTGCGCCTGGTCGGCCTGATCCAGCCATTCATTATTCAAGTGGTTATCGATCGTATTTTGCCCTTCCAGCGCGAAGCGTCGCTGCTGGTTGTCGTGATTGTTCTCGCGGGCGCTGGGTTGTTCCAAAGCCTTTTCACGGTCACTTCGAACGTGTTGGGGATGCTCACCGCAAATCGCGTCACCAGAGAGTTGGGCGGGCGCATTTTTGAGCATCTTTTCAAGTTGCCGTTGGCGCATTTCAGGCATTGGCCGGTTGGTCAAACCATGACCAGGGTTGGCGAAACCGACACAATCCGCGCCTTCATTGTTGGTACCACAACAGGAATTGCGCTTGATGTGGTCTTTGTTGGTATTTACCTAGTTATTTTGTTGACGTTGTCATCCAAATTGACACTGATCGTTCTTGTTAGTCTACCTTTGCAGGTGCTCATCTATCTCTGCTTTGGCCCGTTCTTGCGGAAGCGATTGCGTGCCCAGTTCGATGCTGGAGCTGCACACCAGGCTCGGATCGTGGAGAGCCTGTCGGGTTCAGTCTCCGTTAAGGCACTCGGTGCCGAAAAGGTCATTCTAAAGCGCATCGAGGCAACATTGCAGCGTTCGCTTGAAGCCATTCGCAGTGCGCAAATACTCAATATTTCCAGTAGCGAACTGACCCAGACCTGCGAGCGTGTCGTTACCATCGCGATCATCTATGTTGGGGCGATGCAGGTTTTTGCCGGGGAACTGACTCTCGGGCAGCTTATTGCATTCCAGTTGATCGCAGAGAAGATCGCGGGACCTGTGGCGGGTTTCTCACGCCTGTGGCAGGATTGGCAAAATCTCAAGGTCTCGCGGCAACGTCTTGGCGATATTGTCAATGAGCCGACGGAACCCTTCGGCAAAAAGCCAAGTTTGCCACACGATATCGAAGATCGTCTCGTTTTCGAGAATGTGGGTTTCTTCTATGGGCCGGACGCACCCGTTCTGAAGTGCTTCAATTTTACTGCGGAACCAGGGTTCTGCACGGTGATCGTCGGTCCTTCAGGTGTTGGAAAATCGACTTTTGGGAAGCTGGCCTGCGGTCTTGAAACACCTTCCGGCGGACGAATCTTGCTCGGCGGTGAAGATATTCAGCGTTACGACCCGGAAAGCGTGCGCTCCCGCATCGTCTATGTACCTCAGGAGCCTTACCTATTTTCGGGAACACTGCGCGACAATCTCCTGCTCGACCGGCTTGACGCAAGCGATGATGAATTGCGCAGAGCGCTTTGCGTGGCTGCTGCCGCAGACCTTCCTGAACAGCTTTCCGGTGGTTTCGATGCTCAGGTGGGTGAGCGAGGCAGTGCGCTTTCCGGTGGGCAAAGGCAGCGCGTGGCAATTGCCAGGGCGGTTCTTCAGAAGCCGTCCGTTCTCATTCTGGACGAGCCGACGAGCGCATTGGACGAGGGCGCGCAGCGTCGGATGGTGCGTGAATTGATGGAACTGAAAGGCAAGACGACGGTGATTATCATCACACATCGACCGGACGTCTTTGAGCGGGCCGATGCTGTCTTCGATTTTGCCGCAGAGGGGGCGTTTCATGAGGCCGGATGAAGCAAAGACCATCGGATCCCCTACGCTTCATGTCACGATTTTTATCTCCATTGCGATCTTCATCATCTGTCTTACGGCGTCGATGATATTGAGGGTCGAGATAACGGCTCAAGGAGAAGGGCTGATCATCCCTGTCGAGCGTGTTCAGGTGGTTCAGCCGGAGGTTTCAGCGCCGGTCACCGCGATTTTAGTGCGCGATGGAGCAAGCGTCACGAAGGGCGATCTCCTAGTGACGCTGGACGCGACGGAGGTGAATGTTGAGCGTGAGTTGATTGTCGAAGAACGGCAGCATCTGCGCATTGAAGCTGCCCGCTTGCAAAACCTGCTCGAAAGCCTCGATAAAATAGATATCGCCACAGGAAAGATGCCGGAAATTCCCTTTAACCCTCCTGTCCTGAATGGGATCGGGAACAGAGAGAGAAATTTCTCCGCCGAGCAGGCGCAGTTGCTCACTGCAGAGAAAGCCGATGTCATGATCAATCTGCGCCGCTTGAGTGCGCGCATCGAAGAAACCGACAAGGCGGGCTTGGCGACGGAAGCCAACATCGCACGCGCGGACGCTCTTATTGACATTCGCGGCGAGAGGAAAGAAGCGGCTGAAAAGCTGGCGCGCAACGGCACGGCATCGCGGGCAAATGTGTTGACGGCGCTGGAATCTTATGAGGACGCATTCCAGCAACGCAATGTCCTTTTGAAACAACGCGAACAACAGGCGGCCGCGGTTTCGGCTCTGGTGGCAGAGCGTCGTGCGCTCGTGACCGCCCAGAACAACCGCATCCGGCAACGTCGCAGTGAGATTGATGCACGCTTGGCGGCGCTTGCTCAAAAGGAACGCGCGGCCGAACGCCAGATCAATGGATCAAGGCTTTTGGCTCCCGTCTCAGGCACCGTGGCGCAGATGTCACTTTTCACGGTTGGCGGCATTGCGCGCGCAGGGGAGGATCTGATGACAATCGTTCCGTCTGATGGCGGACTGGAAGTGGAGGCCTATTTTTCCAATCAGGACAGCGGTTTTCTGCATGTCGGGCAAGAGGCGCGCATCCGTCTGGCGGCATTTCCTGCTGAGCGGTTCGGCGCGATCCGCGCCCGTGTTCTGGAGGTGTCGGCAAATTCGGTAGAGCGTCAGCCGGGCCGATGGGACTATGTGGTGCGGTTGCAGCCGGAAACCGGCTATCTCGATATGCCGGCGGGACGCAAATCATTGCGGCCCGGCATGACCGCCGCAGTCGACGTGATAACGGGTGAGCGTACCCTGATCAGCTATTTCTTCGCTCCCATCGTCGATCAATTGTCGAAAAGTCTGGGGGAACGATAAGGCTGCAGTCCTCCCTCACTTCATCAAGACATAGGAGCCGGGCGCTGGATCAAGGGGTGGATATCCGGTTTCCTCGTTGCCCGGAGCGCGGGCAGCCGAGGGGCCTGTGGATCGCTGCTTCAGCCAGTTCGCCCATTCAGGCCACCAGGAGCCCGGTTCTGCCTCGGTTTCGTGCATCCACTTCTCGGCCTCCGGGTGCGGTTCGCCATGCCTGTATTGCAGGCTGCGGTAGCTGCGGTGCGGGTGGCCGGGTTCGGAGACGATGCCGGCATTGTGCCCGCCAGAGGTTAGGACGAAGTCCACATCGGCGTCGAAGAGATGAATGAGCTTGAACACCGAGCGCCACGGCGCAACGTGATCGGTCACGGTTCCAACTGCAAATACGGGGAGGCGGATATCTTCGAGTTGAACGTTGTGTCCGTTCACCTCGAAGCGTCCCTGCGCAAGATCATTGTTCAGGTAGAAGCGTCGCAGATACTGGGTGTGCATGCGGTAGGGCATGCGCGTTGCATCCGCGTTCCATGCCATGAGGTCGTTCATCTGTGGTCTCTCGCCGATCAGGTATTCGCGCACCATCCGTGACCAGACGAGATCCTGCGAGCGCAGCATCTGGAAGGCTCCGGCCATCTGCTTCTGGTCGAGGTAACCCTGCTGCCACATCACATCCTCAAGGAAGGCGAGCTGGCTTTCGTCGATGAAAAGGCCCAGTTCCCCCGGCTCGTCGAAATCAACCTGTGCCGCGAGCATGGTCAGGGTTTTGAGGCGATCATCCTTATCGCGCGCCATGGCGGCGGCCGCCGCCGCGAGCAAGGTGCCGCCAAGGCAATACCCTGCGGCGTGTATATGCAGTACGCCGGTGATTTTCTCGACGGCATCAAGCGCGGCCATTACCCCGCGCCGGATATAATCGTCGAAGGAAACATCGCGATGGCGTTCGTCGGGATTAACCCAGGAGATGGCAAAGACGGTGAAGCCCGCATCGACCAGATAGCGGATCAATGAGTTTTGCGGAGACAGATCGAGAATATAATATTTCATGATCCAGGCAGGCACGACCAAGAGGGGCTCGGTCATGACCGTGCCTGTTGTGGGGGCATATTGGATCAATTCGACCAGATCGTTGCGAAAGACGACCTCGCCGGATGTCGTTGCGACATCCCGGCCGGGTTGGAAATTGCATTTTTCATGGGGCGTTACATGGGCGGCGTCCTCAAGAAAATAGGCAAGGCCGCGCATCAGGTTGGCTCCTCCCTCGCGCATGGTGGCGGCGATTACTTCCGGATTCCCAAATGCGAAATTGCTTGGCGACAGCATGTCCAGGAACTGGCGCGCGTAGAAGGCGGCAAGTCGTTCGTGATGCGTGGAAACACCCGCAACGCCGGTCGTGGCGTTGTGCCACCATTGCTGTGTGAGAAGGAAGGATTGCGCCATGAGGCTGAAGGGGATTTTGCTCCAGCCCGGATCGGAAAAGCGATGATCCTGGGGCAGGGGTTCGATACAGGGCTCAGCCTTCTCTCCCTCAAGGGCGCAGTCGCTAACGAAACGCGTCAGGCGCACCTGCTTGCTCAGGAGCTTGTTCAGGATTTGATGTTGCTTGCCGGGCGAGGCGGCCAGATGGAGTGCCCAATCCTGCCAGGCCTGAAACAGGCTGATGGGTGAAATGCCCAGTGTTGCCGAGGCGATCGTGGCGTGATGCATGCGATCAGCGATCCGGAATGGATCATCGCGGTCCAAAGGTTCGTCTGGATGCGGTGGCGTGGCGGAGATGCTGCGCTGGGGTAGGCGTGGTGTCTGCTGCAGGTTCATCATCGGAAGTCTCCGTCACCTGTTTTGCTCTCCCGCTCTTGCCCAGATTTGCCGAAGAACGCGTCAGATTCGTGACGTTGCGCGGGTTACCTTGGCGGCACAGAGTTGCGGTCTGCAGGGATATATGTCCTTGACGCAGATCAAGCCTGCGGTCCTGTCAGGTTTTTCCGAGCAGAAGTGCTTTCAGAAGCGATCTGGCGGCATCGCGATAGGGAGCTTCACGGGCCCCGCCCGCGATAGCGAGGGCCGCCCTGTCGAAGGCCGCGGACAGCATCTCCGAGAGCTGTTTCAAGGGGACGCCCGCCAGCCGGCCGTCCCGATCCGCCAGACGCAGGCCGTCAAGCAATGTCTGCCCGCCGGAGGCGCTGTCTATTGCCGCCATCTCATCGATACCCAGGACGACAGGGCCCTCAAGAAGCAGCAGGCGCGCACGGCCCGGTGTGCGCATTGCCTCGAAATACGCGTCGGCGCCTTCCGTGAGTGCGTCCAGGGGTGTTTCGGCGTCCCGCGTGGCGTGTTCTATCGTGGATGCAACCTCTTTCGCTTCGGCTTCCACGATGGCGCGAAGCAAGCCCGCCTTGTCGCTGAAGTGATGATAGAGCGCTCCGCGCGTCACCTTTGCTGCTGCGACGATCTCGGGTGTGCCGGTGTCTGCATAGCCTTTTTCAATGAAAAGCGCGCGAGCGGCCTTGAGGAGGGCAGCTCGCGTCGCGGCCGTGCGGTCGCGATTTGAGCGGCGTTCCAGTTTCTCTTGCATACATGCAGCCTGTTTGTTAATAAAAAGATACATGCAGAATGTATCTTATATGAAGCGAGGTGAAAACCATGAAATGCACCCAGTTCTATCCGGTGCTGATGACGGAGGATGTCGGGCGAACCGCTTCGTTCTATTGCGAGCATTTCGGGTTCCGAGCGCTGTTTGAAAGCGACTGGTATGTCCATCTGCAATCCAGCGGGAACGAGGCGATCAACCTTGCCGTTCTAAACGGTGACCATGAAACGATACCCGCATCCGGGCGAGGGCTAACGAGCGGGTTATTGCTCAATTTCGAGGTCGAGGATGTGGATGCGGTCTACGACCGGCTTTCGCAGGCAGGGCTTCCGATCCTGCTTAGTCTTCGCGATGAAGCATTTGGACAGCGGCACTTCATCACCAGCGATCCGAACGGTGTGATGATCGACATTATCAAGCCCATTCCGCCGAGCGCTGAATTTGCGGCGCAATATTCCGGCGAGGCATTGCCGCAGGAATGACGCCGGCCGAAGACCGGCATCATTCACTCCGAGGAAAGCTGCTGGCGCCAGAAGGCGACACCGCCGATGGCGGCGGCCACAACCAGCCAGGCTGAGAGTATGGCAAGCCCGCTCCAGCCAAGGAAGGCCGGTCCGCCCGACAATATCCAGTCGCGCAACGCTTCGGAGGCGGGCGATGGCAGGGGGATGACATTTCTGGTGGGGCCGACATAGAGCGCCACCAGAGAGGCACCCAATGTCAGCATGAATGCAGGAATGACGGCAGCTATCATCGAACGCGTGAGTGTGGTGATGGCTGCGACGATGGCTGTCAAAACGGAGAGTTCGAGCAGCGATGCCATGAATGCCAGAAGAAGCGTCAGAAAGCTGTCGGGGCGGATTGCCATGTTGGGCAGGCGCTGTTCGAAAAGCAGGGTGGTCACGATGTGCAGAAGCGCATTCGATATCATCACCAGAACCAGGCTAAGGCAGAGGAAAGCAAGGCAGGCAAGATATTTCGCGGCCCATAATTGAAAGCGGCTGGCGCGCGGCACCAGAATGCGCCAGGTGCTGAAACGGTATTCGGCAAAAAAGATCGAGGCGATGCCTATCGCGTAAAGCAGATGAGCGAGGGAATTGCCCGAAATCCCAAGCGACTTTGCCGCCGACATGAGTATGTCGACATTGTCGGGCGAGACTTGCCGCATGCGTACGAAGACCATGCCATCGAGCAGAATCTTGAAGATCATTGCGAAGACAGGCACCGAAAGGAAGCCCCAGAAAAGCAATGACGGCTGCCTGACGAGCTTGAACAGCTCGGCGCGGAAGAGGGCGCTCATGATCGGTTCTCCCGCGTTTCGGACAGAAATACGGTTTCAAGATCCGGTTTCACCCATTTGGCCTCGTGAATGCGAATACCGGCCGCAACCAGGGAAGCGATGAGCTCGGGAACATCAGCTTGCTTGACGGCGATATAAAGCCCGCCATTGGCGGGTTCGGCCCGCGCACCCAGTTTTTTTGAAACGGCTTCGGCACCGTCAACATTCAGCCAGAACCGGCCGTTGCGCCCAAGCAGTTCCGCCACGTCGCCTTCAGCAGCCAATGCGCCGCGGCGCAGGATGGCGATGCGCCGACACACCCGCTCCACCTCGTCCAGCAGATGGCTTGAGAGGAGTACCGTGATGCCGTCCCGCTCCGCAAGTTCGCGGATAAGCGCGCGCATCTCCAGAATGCCGTCGGGAT
This sequence comes from Nitratireductor indicus C115, assembly GCF_000300515.1. Classification (GTDB taxonomy): domain Bacteria; phylum Pseudomonadota; class Alphaproteobacteria; order Rhizobiales; family Rhizobiaceae; genus Nitratireductor; species Nitratireductor indicus. Next base: position 38,460 of record NZ_AMSI01000002.1, on the reverse strand, counting down.
CAAGCCCGTTGGTTGGTTCGTCGAGCACGATGGCTTCGGGCTGTCCGACGAGAGCACAGCCGATGCCGAGCCTTTGTTTCATGCCGAGCGAGAAACCGGAGACCTTCTTGTCAGCTGCATGCAGAATGCCGGTGCGCTTGAGAACGGCATCCACAGGCAACGGAGTGTCAGCCATACGCGCCAGCATTTCCAGATGCTCACGCGCCGTCAAAAAGGGATAGAAGCCTGGAGCTTCGATCAACATGCCGAGCCTGCGCCGCGAAGCAGGGGCTGCAGGCTCGCCCAGAATCTCGATATGCCCGCGGTCAGGCCGTACGAGGCCCGCAATGATCCGCAGAAGGGTGCTCTTGCCAGCGCCGTTCGGGCCCAGGAGACCGTAGACTTGGCCGCGCGGAATATGCAGCGTGAGGTCGTCAAGCGCGAGCACGGCTCTGGCACCGAAGCCGTAGCTCTTGCGGATGCCGTTGACGGCAATGGCGTTATTCGCTGCGCGAGCGGCGACGTTCATGGCAATGCGGCTCCGGGATTCTTCATACGGGTTCTTATGCGGCTTCGAGCGGCGATTTTGTGGTCATCGGGCTGCATTTGAGGTCGTGACAGGTGCTTGAAGACGGCACTGGCGATATCCGATCACAGTCTCACCCCGGGCAGCCTGATTGTCTGCTCGATCCAGGCAGAAATCTGCGCTTCGTCGAGCCCATCATCCTCGTCAATATCGAGGTAACGCGTGCCTTTCACCTTGGAGGCCCTGGAGGGCATGGGGAGGAGGGCTGTTCCGCTCATGAAGGTAAGCTGGACATATTTCCTGTAGCATACATGGCCAGAAGCCAGCCATCTTCCTTTCCGTAGAGCGGCGTGTTCCATTTCACGGCCTTTCGAACCTCGGGAAAGATACGCTCGGCAATGGCATCCAGGCGCTTTCCAATGCCGTTCTTCCACCCGGGCATGGCCGCGATATACATCTGGACAGGCGCATTTCCTTCGCCCTTGGGGATTTGCGGATTGCCGCTCGAAAGCAGTTTTGGCTCGCTTTTCTCACTCATCGCGCAACTATCGCAGATGTCTGGCCCCATCGAAAGGCCGGGTTGGGCGCACCAATGCCTCTCTTGGCAGATATCCTGCCGGCGATCTGCAGGGAGCCGAACCCAGGAGCCAACCATGTATCTTCCACCGCACTTCAGGGAAATCGATACGGACGAGATCGAAACGGTGATCGAGGCCGCGCCGCTGGCCTGCATCGTCGCCCAGACTTCCGACGGCCTGATCGCAAATCATATCCCGGTGCTTTCCGCTCCCGGGGACATTCTGGTCGGTCACGTCGCTCTGGCAAACGACATGCACAGGCTGATCGCCCAGGGGCAGGAGGTTCTGGCCATCTTTCGTGGCGAAGATGCCTATATCTCCCCGAATTACTATCCGACGAAGCCCGAACACCACAGGCATGTTCCGACATGGAACTATCAGGTGGTTCACATCTACGGAAACATTACTTTCCAGCACGACGAACGCGACAAGCGCGCGGCGGTGGGGCTGCTCACGCGCAATCACGAGCGGCGATTGAATGGAAAGGATGCCTGGCGGATGGCCGATGCACCTGCTGACTATATGAAAGACATGCTGGGCAGCATCGTAGCCTTCAAGGTGGCTGTCACGAAGGTTGTTGCGAAATCCAAGCTCAGTCAGAACCGCGAGAAGCGCGATTACGCCGGCGCTATCTCGGGGCTGAAGGCTTCGGGTGAAACCGCACTGGCGGAGCGCATGGAGAACAAGCGTTCAAAAGCCGTATGATCTGCAGAGCAGGCGATGATAAAACGCCTTCCTCCTGGCGCTGATAAAGATCGCATAAGATAGATTATGGAACTATCATTCTAGTCAGAAGGCCAAAACCGCGCCTTGCAACCTCGGTTTCCCGCTATGCGAAACTTGCTGAACCCGCACGCATGGTCTGGCTGCGAGATGCGCAAACGCCTCACGCAACCAAGTCTGCTGCCTGAACCTTGGCTGCACGAAACAGTGTCTGGGGCTCGGCTGAAAAGACTGCATCATGCGCTCCGGCCGCAGCCCAAACCACATCGAAGCCCAACAGGCTTTCATCGCCATAGCGCGGAACACCGTCCGGCTGTCCGAGTGGTGATACGCCGCCGATGGCAAAACCTGTTTCCTCACGGATGCGCTTGGGATCAGCGCGCTTCAGCGTTTCTCCGACAAGTCCCGCCGCCTTGGCGAGATCGAGCTGTCGGACGCCAGACACGAGGAACAGGTACAGCTTTGCGCTGGTCTCGCCTTCAAAGATCAAGGACTTGACGATCTGTGCAACGCTACAACCACACTGTCGGGCGGCTTCTTCGGCGGTGCGCGTGGATTCTCCCATGCGCTTGATGTCGATGGGAAGTCCTGCGGCTTCAGCGTAAGCCTTTACACGATTGACGCTTTTGCTCACGTGAATATCCTTATATTTCAATCGGATGAAATTGAAATCTCAACCACCATACCATCATAGGCAGGCTCTATGTGATCCGGCGTTTCATTGAGCACGGTCTCGTAATCGAGCGGGATATGCATGTGGGTGAGAATGGCGCGGCGCGCCTTTATGCGCTCAATCCATTCGAGTGCTTCACCGAGCGAGAAATGGCTCGGATGCGGACGGTATTGAAGCGCGTCGATGACGAGGATTTCCGGTGTACCGATGAGCGAGACGGTCTCGCTTGGGAAATCGCTTACGTCTGGACAATAGGCGATGCCTCCAACGCGGTAGCCGAGGGAAATGATATCGCCATGTATCTGCGGCAACGGCCGGAAGGTCAGGGGACCGCCCTCGCCTTCGATGGTGAAATCCACTTCATGACTGATAGGATGTGCCTGGAGAATTGGTGGATAGCTGCTGCCGGGCGGCGTTTCAAAGCAATAGCCAAAGGCCTCATGCAGGCGCTTGAGCGTCGGCCGGTCGGCATAGATATCCATCAGCCGGCGCTGGTCGATGACGAAGCCACGCAGGTCATCGATCCCGTGGATATGGTCGGCATGCGGATGAGTGTAGACGACAGCGTCGAGACGTTTCACGCCGGCATCGATCATCTGCTCGCGGAAGTCGGGTCCGGTATCCAGCGCCACGCGGGTGACGCCGCCATTGGCGGCGATGCGCTCTATCATGGCAGCGCAGCGCCGCCTGCGGTTCTTGGGATTTTCCGGGTCGCAGGCGCCCCACTCGCCGGTGATGCGCGGCGTTCCCGGCGATGAGCCGCAGCCGAGGATCGTGAGACGCAGCCGGTCGCTCATTGTTCCTTCATGCCCTCCGGCAGCAGCGAACGCGGCACCTTGGAGAAAAGGCGGAAGAAGTTTTCCGTTGTCTGTTTTGCGAGCGCGTCTTCTTCGAGGCCGACGGTTTCAGCCAGGACCCGAGCCGTATACGCCACGAATGCCGGTTCGTTGCGCTTGCCACGCTTGGGAATGGGGGCGAGATAAGGCGCATCTGTCTCGACCAGCAGCCGATCCCGAGGGACAGTCTCAGCGATCCGACGCAATTCCTCGGAATTGCGGAATGTCACGATGCCGGAGAAGGACACATAACCTCCGAGCCGGATACCGGCGGCGGCCAGTTCGGCCCCGGAAGAAAAACAGTGCAGCACGAAGGGAAAGGCTCCCTTGCCCGTTTCCTCCTTGAGGATGGCAATCATGTCGTCATCGGCATTGCGTGCATGGATGACCAATGGAAGACGTGTTTCGCGCGATGCCGCGATATGGGCACGCAGGCCTTGTGCCTGTGCGCCGCGCGGTGCCTTGTCATAGAAGTAGTCGAGCCCGGCTTCACCGATCGCCACCACCTTGGGATGTTCGGCGAGCCGCACCAGATCGGCGGTCGTGACGTCGAGTTCCTCATCGGCATTGTGGGGATGGGTTCCCACCGAGCAGAACACGTTGTCATAGGTCTCGGCTATCGCGCGGATACGCTCGAACTGGCGTACCCGCGTCGAAATCGTGACCATCAGTCCTACACCTGCCTCGCGTGCCCGCTCAATCACGGCGTCGCGCTCTTCCTCGAAATCGGGGAAGTCGAGGTGGCAGTGGCTGTCGACCAGCATTGCGATCAAGCCCCCTCGCCTTCGGCCTTCTGCTCCACATAGCGCGGGAAGACCGGCTGCGGCGCCGGCAAATCCGCTCCCGGGACAAGGGTTGCATCATCCGACACTTCGGCGAAGGAGCGCTTATCCTCCGGCACTGCAAGGATATCGAGCAGCTTCGCCGCCGAGCCCGGAATGAAGGGCTGGCAGAGGATCGCCACGCGCCGTATCACCTCGGCGGTCGTGTAGAGCACGCTTTGCATGCGCTCAGGATTCGTCTTCTTCAAGGCCCACGGCTCCTGCCCCGCAAAATAGCGGTTTGCATCCGCCACAACGGCGAAGATTGCCGCCAGGGCGTGATGGATGGCCTGGGTCTTCATGGCCTCGCGAGCCGTCGACAGAGCGTCGCTCGCCGCCTTCAGGATGGCGAGATCCGCCTCGGCAAGGGTGCCTTTCTGCGGTACCTTGCCTTCGCAATTCTTGGCGATCATCGAAAGCGAGCGCTGGGCCAGATTGCCAAGATCGTTGGCAAGGTCGGCATTGGTGCGGTTGACGATCGCGTCGTGGCTGTAGCTGCCATCCTGACCGAAAGGCACTTCGCGCAGCAGGAAATAACGCACTTGGTCGAGACCATAGTGTTCCACCAGCGAGAACGGGTCGATAACGTTGCCAACGGACTTCGACATCTTCTCCCCGCGATTGAACAGGAAGCCATGGCTGTAGACGCGGGCCGGAAGATCGATGCCTGCCGACATCAGGAAGGCAGGCCAGTAGATGGCGTGGAAACGGGTGATGTCCTTGCCGACCACATGGAGGTCGGCCGGCCAGAAGCGCCAGCGCGGGTCCTCTTCATCGGGATAGCCGGCAGCGGTGATGTAATTCGTGAGAGCGTCGACCCATACATACATCACATGTTTCTCATCGCCGGGAACAGGAACGCCCCAGTCGAAAGTCGTGCGCGAGACGGACAGGTCCTTGAGGCCGGACTTCACGAAGCTGACAACCTCGTTACGGCGCTCGACGGGGCCGATGAACCCAGGATTGGATTCATAAAGCGCGAGCAGCTTGTCCTGATAGGCGGAAAGACGGAAGAAATAGCTCTCCTCCTCTACCCATTCCACAGGTGTGCCCTGCGGGCCGTAGCGCACGCCGTCCTCGCGCAGCTCGGTCTCGTCCTCCGCGTAATAGGCCTCATCGCGAACGGAATACCATCCCGCATAGGAATCGAGATAGATGTCACCGCGCTCCGCCATGGCCTTCCAGATAGCCTGGGAAGCCTTGTAGTGACGCTCTTCCGTGGTGCGGATGAAATCGTCGTTGGAGGCGTTGAGGACGGTTGCCATACGCTGAAATTCGAGCGCGTTGCGATCTGCCAGTTCGCGCGCGGAGATGCCTTCCTTGCGCGCGGTCTGAAGCATCTTGATGCCATGCTCGTCCGTTCCCGTCAGGAACATCACGTCCTTGCCATCGCACCGCTGGAAGCGCGCCAACGCATCCGTGGCGATCAGCTCATAGGCGTGGCCGATATGCGGTCGGCCGTTGGGATAGGAAATCGCTGTCGTGATGTAAAAAGTATCGCGGGCCATCTGGGAGAATATCCGGAATGTCATTTTCTTTGAGGCCCAGATAGCGCATCGCAGGCGCGCATGCCAGCCCGAGATGCGGTTACTTCATCCCCGTTTCCGTCTGCCGGCATTCTAGCCGCGAAATGCGGTATTCAACCGGGCAGCCAGTCCGGCAGCGTGCTGCTTGCGATCGAGGTTGAAGGTCTCAGCCTCGCGGATGGTGGTGTTGACGTCCTCCCACAGCTCCGCTGCGCGGGATGCCCCGATCCCATCTCCAGATATGGCGAGGCTCGAGGCTCGCTCGGCGATCATGTCGAGAACCGCGCGATTGAAGATCGCGAATTGCACATCGCGCTCACGCCCGCTCACGGCATCGCCCAGACGCAAAGCTTCGGCCGGATCGAAATCGCGGGCATTCACCAGCTTGTGCAGGATGTCCGTGATTTCCGCGCCGCCGAACTGCGAGAGAAGGATTGCATTGCGCACACTTCCCTGCGAGCGGGAAGCAAGCTCTGCGCCGGTACTTTCGTCGGCCGCGCCCAACTCAGAAAGAAGCTGCATCAACTGCCGATCCTGAAGCGGTTGAAGTCTCAGAACCTGGCATCTGGAGCGGATCGTGGGCAGGAGACGTCCGGGCGAATGGGTGATCAGCACGAACACCGTACGCGGCGGCGGCTCCTCGAGGCTTTTCAGAAGTGCGTTGGCGGCACTGATGTTCATGTCGTCGGCGGGGTCGACGATCACCACCCGATACCCGCCATCATGCGGCGTCAGGGACAGGAAGCGCTGAATGCGCCGGATTTCATCGACCGTGATGACGGTCTTGAACTTCTTGTCCCGCTCCACGAAAGGCCGCGTCAGATGAAGAAGCGATGGATGGGCATCCTGCGCGATCAGGCGGAAGGTCTGTGAAGCCGGATCGGGCGCAACGAAACGCTCGGGAGCTGAAGAGGGATCGGGATTTGAAAGGAGATGATTTGCCAGGTGGAAGGCAAGCGTTGCCTTTCCGATCCCCGGCGGGCCAGCCAGCAGCAGACCATGGTGCAGTTTTCCGGCACGGTAGGCGCTCGCCAGAAGAGACGCGGCCTCATCATGGCCGATGAGAAGCGGGTTCTCTGAGGGCTCGGGTATCTCCGGCAGGGAATCGAAGCGTTCCGGCGCAACGCGTTCATACATTGCCCCTGCCCCCCCGCGCAGCAAGATTGTCATCCCGCTCCCTGCGGGCCATTGCCGACAGAGCCGCTTTCAGCACATTGGCCGCTACTTTCTCTGGAGCGTCGGACGCATCCACCACCACGCAACGATCTGGCTCCTTCTTGGCGATTGCCATGAAAGCCTTACGGCGCTGGCGATGAATGGAGAGCGTTTCCTTTTCGAAACGGTCGGGGGCTTCGGCTCCACGCCGCGCCCCTGCCCGGCGAAGCCCCTCCTCCGGGTCGATGTCGAGAATGACTGTCAGATCCGGGAGCATTCCGTTCACCGTCACACGTTCAAGCTCGGCCATGAAATCCGCATCCAGATTTCCGGTCACGCCCTGATAGACGCGGGTGGAATCGTAAAATCGGTCGCACAGGACAATCGCACCGCGTTCCACCGCCGGGCGGATCAGCTGTTCGACATGATCGGAGCGGGCAGCAGCAAAGAGGATCGCCTCCATGGCAGGGCCGAAGGTTTCGGCTGCGCCCGACAACAAAACATGGCGCACTGCTTCCGCTCCGGGAGAGCCACCAGGTTCCCGGGTTACGATGACTTCGCGGCCCTGCTCGCGCAAAGCTTCTGCAAGCCTGTCGATCTGGGTCGACTTGCCGGCACCGTCGCCTCCTTCGAATGTGATGAAGAAACCGCGCGACAAAACGATCGCATCCCTTCGTTCGGTCCGGTGAGCCAGAATTGACGGGCGGCGTGCCCGCTCGCCGCTCGATTCCGAACGGCAGTTCAATTGCTATAGGCCCTCGGCACGCAAAGGTCCACGGTGAGCGAGGCTTCTCAACATGCGGCAAACGCAGTTACGGTTAAATAAGCCGGCTTTACCGATGGCAGGCTGCCGGGGCTATAGATGGTATTTGCGCAACCATCCCGTCAGAAGTTCGCCGACGGCATCCAGTGCCCTGTCCTGCAGACGCCCCATCCCCACATTCTCGGCGGCATAGAGCGGTGTTTCCTGACTGAGCGTGTCGCCAATCCAGACCTTGAGCGTTCCGATCCGCGCGCCTGCTTCCACCGGAGCTTCGACGGGGCCCATATAGACGATGCGCGCGGTCAGCCTGTCGGCATCGGTGATCGGTCGAAAGATCGCCACCGGCCCTCTGGCCGTCACCGCAAGGTCGGGCCTGTCGCCGCCGAACACGGCGACCCGCCCCACGGTTTCGCCCGCTGCGAATATCTCGGTCTTTTCGAATGCACGAATGCCCCAGTCGAGCATCTTGCGCGCTTCTTCCGCGCGCTCTTCGTCGCTGGCGAGGCCATTCATCGCCACAAAGAGACGGCGGCCTTCGCGCTTGACCGCGCCCACGATCGAATATCCGTCTTCCTTGGAATACCCGAGAGCCAGCCCTTCCGCACCGATATCCATCTTCAACAGCGGATTGCGATTGCGCTGGAATATCTTGTTCCAGGTGAAGGCTTCCTGGGCATAGAAACCGTAGAAATCGGGATACGTGGCAGCAATGTGGGAGGACAGCGTGACAAGGTCACGCATCGTGACATGCTGCCCTTGCGCGGGGAGCCCTGTGGGATTGACGAAAACGGAATTCCTCATTCCGATCTCGCGGGCGCGCTCGGTCATGACACGGGCGAAATTCTCTTCCGAACCCGCCATTCCTTCCGCGATGATGATGCAACCGTCATTGGCGGATTGCACCGTAACCGCCTGGATAAGCGCTTCAAGTGGAACTGACGACTTGACGGCCGCAAACATGGTTGCAGTGCCGGAAACCGCACCGCCCGTCCGCCAGGCATGTTCGCTGACATAGAACTCGTCGTCGAGCTTGAGTCTGCCGCTTTTGATGGCATTGAAGGCCACTTCGGCGGTCATCAGCTTTGCCAGCGAAGCCGGTGGGACGGGATCGTCGGCATTCTTGGAAAAGAGAACCGTGCCGGTTTCGGCATCGATCATGAACGCCTGCTTGGCCCGCGTTTCGAACAATTGCGCGGAGGCCCCATGAAGGCCGGACAGGAAAATGAGGGCAATTAGCAAAAGGCGCATCGCGGACTTCTTAATGCTAAGCATTAGGACCCCGCATAAAGTCTCACCCGGAAAGGTTTGTTTTTTATTAACCATACCGGTTCGCGGCGCAAAAACGCGCATCGCGGAAACGCAAAACCCGAACACAACACCGCCCACCCAATTCAATCTAGGCGACGAGTTTACAGGAGAGGCCCCGGTTCAATCAACCGGCTGCATGGAATTGGCTAGGCTAGGAGGGATTTGCGGCAGATGAATTATCTTGCCGCATTATGAGGTCGCGCGTGGACGCTGTCACTACCGGACAGCAAAGGCATCCGTCGCGCCGGCAGCCCATGCCGTCTGGAGCATTCTATCCAGGGGCATGCGTCCGTCCGGCTGGACATTGAGAGCAAAGAAGACATTGCCCTCATCATCGACGACGGCTTGGATTTCGCTAGCGCCGATCTGCGAGAGCTTGTCAGCCATGTTCGCTGCTTCGTCGCGGGTCTGCCAGGTGCCGGCATTGAGATAGCCGTCCGCAGCAGTCTCTTTCTTGCCCGACGTAGCGCCCTTCCACCAGATTGTGAGATCGGCCGAGTTCAAGTCGCTGTCGAGGACCGTATCGAAGGCGCGCGCTGCGCCGGCGATCCGCCTGTCAGCATAGGACAATGCCGCAACTTCGACACCGCCAACATCTGACGGCGGCACCGCATGCGGGCGTGCCGGAACAATCGGACCTGTGGATGGAAGCACGAATTCGGCTGCGGCTGGAACAGCGGCGGGAGGCGTCAGCCCCGGCTGGCTGGCAAAGGCGTTTGCGGCAGTCACGCCGGGCAGCGATGATGTGGGTGTCGCGCCGTTCATGGCGACCATCACGCCGCTCGACAATCCATCGGACGGATCGGGCGCAGCATTGCCCGGCCTGTATGACGCCATCAGATACTGGTCGTCACGACCTTCGATCGGCGCCGGGCCGACATATTCGACCTTTACCTGTGCAACACCGCTGCTCTGGTAGTCGAGAAGCTCGGCAGCGCGTTTGGAAAGATCGATCAGACGATTGTGCGCAAAGGGCCCACGGTCGTTGACACGCACGACCACGGAACTGCCATTGGAAAGGTTGGTGACGCGCGCATAGCTGGGCAGCGGCATCGTGGGATGTGCAGCCGTCAAATGCGTCATGTCGTAGACTTCGCCATTTGCAGTCAGGCGCCCATGAAACGCATCGCCATACCAGGAGGCAGCGCCCGTCTTCACATAATCGGGGTCTTCCTTGGGCTTGTACCACTTGCCCTTCACCTGATAGGGCTTGCCGACCTGATATCGACCACCGCCGCGCGGAAGGTTCGAGCGCAGGCTGGATATACGGGGGCTGGCTTTCACGCCATATTCCGACTCGGCAAAATATTCTTTGCTCTTGGTTTTGTTGACGGCCACTTTGGGCGTCGTGGAGGTGCAGGCGGAAAGCAGAGCGAGACATGTCGCACCGGCAATCGTCGCGTACAGGCGGCGCATGGAATTCCGGCCGCTTAAAGACGTAACAAGGCTCATGCGCCTTACTTCCCCCAGACAATTCAAATGACCGACTGAACAGCCCCCGACGGCCTGCTTCACCGGCACCATGGCAATCCACGCAAATATGCCCTCCGCACTTTGCGCGCTACAGGTTAGCACGGTGTAAATCCAATGTGGCGGGAAATGGGCAAAAATGTGAGAAATGCATCTGGCGGACAATTTGACGCCCTGTGCGCATCAACCAAACAGCTCTTTCGCCATCAATTCCGGGCGATATTGGGAAAAGGCCTCCGGTTTCCTGGGAAAAAATTGGCTTCGCTCTGGCGTTGTCAGCGGTTCGTCACCACAATCTTTCAATAAAACAGCTTATCCCTGCAGACATCGCTGGATGGCATCGAGCGATGATTCTCTTGCCTCCAGCCAAAATGAACCGGAAACCCAATGAGCGGATTGCTTGCCCTACTCGACGATGTCGCAGCGCTGACGAAGATCACGGCGGCGCAATTGGACGATGTGGCTGCGCAAGCTTCCCGGGTTGGCGTCAAGGTTGCAGCTTCCGTCATCGATGATACCGCCAAGGCCGGCGCAAAGTCGCTCGGCGCGGTGATCGACGATACCGCCGTCACTCCGAAATATGTGAAGGATTTGCCGGCTGCTCGCGAACTTCCCATTGTCTGGCAGATTGCCAAGGGATCGCTTTTCAACAAACTGGTCATCCTGTTGCCGCTGGCGCTTCTTCTGAGTGCATTCGCCCCGTGGCTTATTACCCCTCTCCTGATGTTCGGCGGCGCCTATCTTTGCTTCGAGGGCGCTGAAAAGCTCGTGCACGTCTTTCATCCGGAAAAGGGGCATGAAGACATACCTGCCTCTCTCGATGCCGCGCATCTGGAAAAGCAGCGCGTGGCCGGCGCGATCAAGACGGATTTCATCCTGTCTGCCGAGATCATGACAATCGCCCTTGCCGCGATCGAGGCGACCGGCCTGTTCATGGAGGGGCTTGTGCTTGCCCTGGTTGCCATCGGCATCACCGTGCTCGTCTATGGGAGCGTCGCACTCCTGGTAAAAGCTGATGACTTCGGCCTTCACCTGTCACAAATCGGACGGCTTGCCGGGACCCGCTCCGTCGGCCGGTTCATCGTGCGTGGCATGCCGAAGCTGATGGCATTCATTTCGGTAGTCGGAACCGCCGCCATGCTTTGGGTCGGCGGGTCAATCGTCATTCACGGTCTGGAAGCCCTGGGTTGGCACATGCCGGGCGATGCGATCCATCAGCTTTCAACGGCCGCCGCAGATGCGGTCACGGCGGCAAAAGCCGCCGTGGAATGGGTTGCCAAGGCCGTTCTCGACGGCATATTCGGCCTCTGCCTCGGGCTTCTTCTTTTCCCGGTCGTGCAGTATCTGCTTATGCCGCTGCGCAACGTGCTTGCGCGCGACAAATAGCAGCCACCCGCTCAAAGCCCCTGGAACTTGAAAGGCTCAGCCTCGCTGAACTCAGCGGAAGCGTCGCCGGAATAGGTGTGGTCCTGATCCTGCCCGAGATCGAGCTTCATCACCTTTCCGGTTTCGGCGGAGAAGTCGAGTTTCTTCAGATCGACCCAGAATGTGTTGGGCGTCATGGCGGATTCGAAGAAATAGAGCTGGCGCTTGTGATCGAAAACGGTTCGCCAGCGGGTCGAGGAAATTTCCGGCTGATCGGGCGCAGCAATGCCCAGCGGAACCGACACGTTCCGAATGACACCGAAAACGCTCGCCAATGCCCGGTTCGGCTGAGCATCCTGCGGGATCGCGTTGACATAGAAAGCCGCACGAACGAAACGGTCCGCTGCGCGATTCGTCCCCGGCAACATGACTGTGCCGCCAATATCCTTCCAATAGGAAGACAGGGCCAGTTGCTGATCGAAGACAGGCGAATTGGTCATCACCTGATATTTGCGACTGTGGTGAATGACCTGCTTACCATCGATATATTCGACGATAGCGCTATCGCCGCTTGTATCGGAAAGAGACAGATGCAGCGTGGTCAGGCGCTCCTGGCCCGGCACCATATCGGTCACAACCGTAAATTCTTCCTTGGAAAGCGCCTCGACGGCCTCTTCCACGGTTGCGAAATTATCAAGCACATATTGCGCCCAGGCAGCGATTGTCAGGCCGGGTTTGCTGCTCTCGTCGAATTTCGGATATTCGGATTCAGCCAACCACAATACGTTTGCGACAAGCCCCGCCTCGTTGGCCCCGTCCGTGGTCGAAATATCGTATCCGGTTGCGACCACGGAGCCGTATTTTGCCGTCCAGCGCAGGGAATTCGGACCGGCCTCGCCGCTGCGTTCCATGCCCCGCGGCAGGACATAGAGATTGGTCCCTATATCGTATTTCCAGTCCATCGAGCGGGCGGTGATCGTGTCGCCGTTCTCCCCCAGATACACGAAACGCGTGCAGGCGTCCGCGATCACCGGGGACAGGGCTGTCGAGGCCGCTATGGCTCCAATCGAGAGGAGTCTTTTAAAACGGAAATACAGGGGCATAGTGCATTCCTTTAAGCCAGTTTATCAGAGTGAATCGATGCGCTCGATCCACTGCTCCGCGGACCCTATCCGACCAGCAAGAGGAAGTCGACGCGCGAGCAGAGAATACGTTTAGAGAACCTGAATCCGCCCCTTGAGCGGCTCCTTCTTCAGGAAGCGGCGCATGTTTTCAAACGTCCTTGGCGCCGGAGCGTCGATCAAACCGAGCACCAGCCCACTCTGCTGCGCTTCCTCCTGAAAGCGCCGCATCCACTCCTCGGTGCGCCCGTCGCGCTGAATGTTAAGCTCGGTTTTGAAATCGCCCTCGAACGCTACGCCTTGAAGAGATGCCATTGCATCCAGGAACGGCTTCGGATCGGCGAGCAGATCCTCGTAGAAGAAATGCTGATGTTTCAGCCCCATAAGGCGCAGATAGGCGTGCCAGAAGGCATAGCCGCGTTCGATGTAGAAATAGGCCCTGTAGATGGCCGCGAAATCGTAGCTTTCAGCGCCGGTCGTTCGAACGGAATTGCTTTTCCAGCGCCCGGTCATGATGGCGCGGGCATAGGAGACGGCCTGCCGCAGACGATCGCGACGCTCCAGAAAAATGAGCTCCACCTGATGGCGCTTGCGCAATGCCTGAAGGAAATCACCTCCGTAAAGCTCCTGTGCCCAGCGCAGATGACGTGCAAAGAGCTTTACGGCGAAGCGGTCATTGGGTGTGGCGCCTTTCTCGATCACCGCATCAAGGAGCTCATCAAGGCTTGCAGGCAGGAATCCGAGATCCGGCACTCCGAGCCATTCAGCGGATTTGCCCATTCTGCCGGTATTGTTTGTCAGGCTTCCCAGCCACTCCGAGCCGCTGCGCGCCTCGGTTAAAATCGCCACTCCGCGCAAAGACGCCTCCCCTAGCCGGTTAATAAACGCTAGCCACAGGCGGCAGTGCGGGTCAATGTTGCCTATCAGGAAATAAGCACAGGATACCCGCTACTCTGAGGCTGATGCTTGAAGGTAAGGCCATTCACGTTCTTCAAAGGGATTGCCGCAACGGGGACGGCCCGCTCACCATTTCACGGATGTTCGGCGATGAATGGCGGAGGCGGTGGGATTCGAACCCACGAGACGGTCACCCGCCTGCCGGTTTTCAAGACCGGTGCCTTCAACCACTCGGCCACACCTCCGCGGACGGAAGGCCGGATTCGCATGCGAAGCAACCTGACCGTCGGATCGGCTTTTACAGCCCGTGCGAATGCAACGTCAACTCGTTCCGCAACCCGTAGGCGCTTTCCTTCAGCGCAAACTCTCTCTCGCCCTCTTCAAAAGTACAACGGCATTCGCAGCTTCCCGCTCGTCGAGATTGGCAAAGCCGATGCGGAAAGCCTGCGGAGCGCCGGTCACCTCGATGCAATGGTTCATGCCCGGCATGACCGAAAGTCCCATCCGTCTCGCCGCCCGGCTCCACTGCTCGGCATTCAGCCCCTGCCCGATCCGCGTCCAAAGCGCCAGTCCACCTGCGGGAAGCGAAAAGGAGAGCTCGTCCGAAAGCTCGCGCGAAAGCAGTTCGGCCATCCGGTCGCGCCGGGCCTGATAGATACGGCGTGTCTTGCGCGTGTGGCGACCAAGGTCGCCTTGATGCAGGAGCGATGCAACGGCCTGCTCCAGAACCACATCTCCCTGACGGTCGATCGCCTGGCGCAGATCGGCCATCCTCCGAATGAGTTCGGTCGGGCCGGTTGCGTAACCGAGCCTCAGGCCGGGAGCCAAAACCTTGGACAGAGACCCCACATAGACAAGCCCCTTTTCGTGCCCCATGCGTGCGGCAAGAGGCAGGACCGGGCGCCCATCGAAACGATATTCGTGATCGTAATCATCCTCGATGATCGTAAAATTGTGTTGTCGCGCAAGTTCGGCAAGCCTGATACGCCGCGCTGCGCCGAGCGTCACGGTCGTCGGATACTGGTGATGCGGGGTAACGTAGACGGCGCGAATATCCGGTTCTCCAGAAGCGATCCGGGCAAGATGTTCGACGGAGATCCCCTCCGCATCCACCGGGACTGGAACCACCCGGGCGCCTGCCGCCCGGAAGGCCGACACCGCCAGCGGATAGCCCGGCTCCTCCACGGCGATCACCTCGCCCGGCTCGATCAAGGCTGCAGCAGCCAGGAAAAGCGCCATCTGGCTGCCCCGCGTGACGATCAGATCGTCAAGATGAACCTCGAGACCGCGCTCGGCAGACAGGTGCAGACAAAGCGCTTCCCGCAAGGCCGGAACGCCGCGTGGATCCCCATATCCGGCCCCGTTGAGGAGATCGGGCCGGTGGAGGGCATTGCGCAGAGCCCGCGCCAATTCGGCGGCTGGCAGCAGGCGGGCATCCGGCGCTCCATCGGAGAACTCCAGTAGCGGCGGGCCGTTATCGGCCCGCAACTCCTTACGGGTTCCGGTGGCGAGAAGAGGTTTGGACCTGCGCCCGGCAGGAACCGGATCGAGCGGCAGATCGTCGGCGACAAAAGTTCCTCGTGCAGGTTGCGCCGTCAGCCATCCCTGCATCGTTGCCTCATGATAGGCGGCATCGACCGTGTTGCGGTGTAGCTTCAGCGTCTTGGCAAGCGCTCGGGTGCCCGGCAATCGCTGTCCCGGTTTCAATCTCCCGGCCTCGATGGCCGCGATGATCTCGCGCGACAATTGAAGGAAAACGGGTTGGCCCGTGCCTTCACGGATTTCGAATGCAATCTCACGCACCCAACCGGCCTATCAATATTTTCAAAACTGGCCATTTTTGACCATCCGATACACCTGTATCCGAACAGGCACGAAACGATCAAGCAAAGATACGCCGATGCCCAGGACAGCCGTGGCACTGCGCCATGTACATTTCGAAGATTTAGGATCTTTCGAGGCAGCACTCACGGCGGCTGGCTACAAGGTCTATTACTACGATATCGGCGTTCATGAATTGTGGACGCTCGATCCGATCAAGACGGACCTTGTCCTGGTGCTTGGGGGACCGGTGGGCGCTTATGAAATCGACGCCTATCCCTTTCTGGGAGAAGAACTCGATTTTCTGCGCATCCGGCTTGCGGCTGACCGACCGACCTTCGGAATTTGCCTTGGCGCGCAGCTGATGGCGACAGCGCTCGGTGCGCAGGTCCGGGCATCCGGCATCAAGGAAATCGGGTTTGCCCCCCTCACCCTTACCGATACAGGCAGGGAAAGCGCGCTTGCCCGCATCGACGGGCTTCCCGTGCTGCATTGGCATGGCGACATGTTCGATATTCCCCACAACGCCATTCGGCTTGCCGAAACAGTGACCTGCCCAAACCAGGCCTTTGCGTGCGGGCGCAATATCATGGGGGTTCAGTTTCACCCGGAGGCCGATACGACTTCGGGCTTCGAGCGCTGGCTTATCGGACACGCGTTCGAAATCGCTGCCGCCGGTATCGATCCGCGACAGCTTCGGTCGGATGCGCAAAAGCATGGGGCCAGGCTTCGCGATGCCGGGCGTGCAATGTTTGCGCAATGGCTGCAGGGGATCGAGACGTGAAAATCGCCCTTTCAGAGTTGCTGACCGGGCAGGTCCAGCCTTTCGGCCCTCATGATGTGCCAAGCGGCATATTGAAATCCCCGGCCAATAGGCCGCTTTGGCTCGGTCTCGAAGGATTTGAGGGCGATGCACAGGGCGACCGGCGGCATCACGGCGGACCGGACAAGGCGGTGCATCACTATCCATTCGAGCATTACGATGTCTGGCGGCTCACGATCGGGCCCTGCCGGGCGCTCGATGCAGCTGGCGCATTCGGTGAAAACCTCTCCACCCAGGGGCTAACGGAAGCGGATATCGCCATCGGAGACGTTTTTCGCCTCGGCGAAGCCGTCATTGAAGTCTCCCAGGGGCGCCAGCCGTGCTGGAAGCTCAACCATCGCTTTGGCGTCGCGGATATGGCCTTGCGGGTTCAGCGAAGCGGTCGGACGGGATGGTATTATCGCGTGCTGCAGGAAGGGCTCGTTCGGCCAGACAGCGCACTCGAACGGATCGAACGCCGGACGCCGGACTGGCCCCTCGCCAGGCTCTGGCGGGTTCTTTACGTCAATACGCTCGACATGGAGGAGCTCTCCGCCATGTCAGCCCTTCCGGACCTGCCGGGCAGCTGGCGCCGTCTTGCGGAACGCCGCCTTTCCAGCCGCAAGGTCGAGGATTGGACCAAGCGCCTTTCCGACACCGCGACAACCATTTCTTCTCCACCTGAAAGCCGATCATGAATATCGAGAATCACAGCCGAACCATCACCGCCATGAGCGCTTTGCCTGACGCCCTCATCGCTTCCGCAATCGCGGCGGAGGAAGAGCGCCAGCAAAACGGGCTCGAACTCATTGCCTCGGAGAACATTGCAAGCCGTGCTGTGCGTCTGGCGCAGGCTTCCGTTTTCACCGACAAGTATGCGGAGGGCTATCCCGGTCGCCGCTACTACGGCGGCTGCGGCCCCTCCGACATCATCGAACGGGCGGCGGTGGAGCGGTTGTGCAGGCTTTTCGATGCCGGTTGGGCCAATGTGCAGCCCCATAGCGGTGTGAATGCCAATCTGGCCGTTTTCTTCGCCCTGCTGCAGCCCGGCGATACGATCCTGGGGCTGGATCTTGCCTGCGGCGGGCACCTTACGCATGGCGCGCCCGTCACCGTATCGGGCCGCTGGTTCAATGCTGTCACCTACAAGGTCCGCCGCGAGGATGAACTCATCGATTATGACGAACTTGAACGAGTGGCGCGAAAGGAGCGGCCGAAGCTGATCGTCGTCGGCGGATCGGCCTATGCGCGGCGTATCGATTTTGCACGGGCACGCGCAATCGCCGATGAAACAGGCGCCTATCTGATGGCCGATATCGCACATTATGCCGGCCTGGTTGCTGCGGGCGTCTATCCCAATCCCGTGCCGCACGCCCATATCGTTACTTCGACCACCCACAAGACGCTGCGCGGCCCGCGCGGCGGTGTCATCATGGGCATGGATCCCGAAATCGGACGCAGGATCGACAAGGCCGTTTTCCCCGGTGTGCAGGGCGGGCCACTGATGCATGTGATCGCAGCCAAGGCCGTTGCATTCGAGGAAGCATTGCAGCCGGAATTCAGGCATTATGCGGCTGCCGTGCGGGACAATGCTCAGGCGCTTGCGCAGACTTTGTCGGATGGCGGACTGCGCCTCGTCACCGGCGGCACCGACTGCCATTTATTGCTCGTCGATCTCTCGCCCTTCGATATCGACGGACGGGCTGCTGCCGACATTCTCGAACAGGTCGGCCTCACCATCAACAAGAACACGATCCCTTTCGATGCGCGGCCGCCCATGGCGCCTTCCGGAATAAGGCTCGGCACGCCTTCAGCCACATCTCGCGGGCTCGACCAGCGCGACTTCCGTGAAGTGGGCGGGACGATCTTGAGCGTTCTTTCGGCGCTTCGTGCAGCTGACGGCAGGGTTGACGATGTGGCTCCGGCGGTTCTGGATGCAGCGCGCGATGTCGTAAGCCGACTTACGATTGCGCACCCGATCCTTCGCTGATCATGAGTAAGGTAGCTGATATGCGCCAGATCATCTCGATCCAGAGCCAGGTGGTGCATGGCCATGTGGGCAACAGTGCCGCCGCCTGGCCCATGCAGGCGCTTGGAGCCACGGTCGCGGTCGTTCCGACCACGCTTCTATCCAACCACCCGCATTATCCCACAATGCGCGGTCGTGTTCTGGAGGCGGACCTCGTCGCCGATCTTCTGCGCGGTGTCGAGGAGCGCGGTCTGGTCGAAAATTGTGCCGTGCTTCTAACCGGATATCTGGGTTCCGTGGAGGTTGGCCAGGTGGTTTCGGCCTTTGTCGAACGGGCATTGCGACGCAATCCTGATATTCATTGTGTTTGCGATCCCGTCATCGGCGATAACGGGATCGGTGTTTTCGTCGCTTACGGTTTGCCCGAGCTGATCCGCGACAGGCTTCTTCCTCAAGCGCGCTTGGCAACGCCCAACCAGTTCGAGCTCGAATGGCTTGCAAAACGACCTGCCCGTAATCTGGAAGGAATTGTTGCGGCCATTCATGAGGTTCGTGCAGGGCGATCCGTGGATTTCGCGGTAACGGGCTGCGTTCTGGAAGACACGCCGGAAAGTCAGGTGGAGACCATCGTCGCGGAGGGCGACGCGGTAACGCGGATCTCTGCTCCGCGCATTCCCGTACGCCCCTGTGGAACCGGCGATCTGTTTACGGGCGTCCTCGTGGCGCATCGCAGCGCCGGCCTTTCGCTGTGCGCCTCCGCCCGTCTTGCCGTGCAAGCGGTGTCGGCGGTTCTCACGCAGACGCAAATCCGCCAAAGCGGCGAAATGGTCATCACGCTCGATGCACTGACAGCGAAAGGCGAGGCATAACCTCACCCCGGACGCGGTCCGGACCAGACACGCTTGCAGAGGCTGGCCGTCATGCAGAACGTCTGTGGACTGCCTCAATAACGCCTGGTCCGGTCTTTCCCGATCCCTCATCCGTGCTATCAAACTCGCGGATATTTCAAGGCACCATCCAGGGAAAGGGACAGGCCCCATGCAGCCTTCCAAGGACATCGCGAGATTGTTGGAGATCATGGCTGCGCTGCGCACACCGCAGACCGGCTGCCCCTGGGATGTCGAGCAGGATTTTGCCAGCATCGCCCCCTACACCATCGAAGAAGCCTATGAAGTTGCCGATGCGATTGAACGGGGCGACCTTGAGGATTTGCGCGACGAGCTCGGCGACCTGCTTTTGCAAGTTGTCTTCCATGCCCGCATGGCCGAAGAGGAAGACCGTTTCGATTTCGGTGACGTGGTGCACGCCATCACCAAAAAGATGATCCGCCGGCACCCCCACGTCTTTGGCAGTGAGGAGGCCCGCGGCAAGGGCATGGCGAAGGGCATGTGGGACCGCATCAAGGCGGAGGAAAAGGCCGAGCGTCTTTCCCGCCGCGCAGCACTTGGTCTCGAGGAAACCCCACCTGCCTATCTTGATGAGGTACCGCGCGCCCTGCCCGCCTTGATGCGTGCGCTCAAGCTGCAACAGCGCGCTGCCCGCGTCGGCTTCGACTGGGGAGCTGCCGGTCCTGTCCTCGACAAGATCGAGGAGGAAATCGGCGAGTTGCGCGAAGCCATGGACAGCGGCAATGAAGCGCATATCGGAGAAGAATATGGCGATCTGCTTTTTGCGCTCGCCAATCTCGGTCGGCATCTGGGCAAGGACCCCGAAGCGGCACTTGCAGCCGCCAATGACAAGTTCCGCACCCGTTTCGACCATGTCGAGCGCATGCTGAAGGAACAGGGCCGAACGCTGGAAGAAGCCAGTCTCGAAGATATGGAAGCGCTCTGGCAAGACGCCAAGAAGCTCGGATAGTTTCCAGCCTCGACGGGCTGGGCGCGCATCATGACTTGCTGTCGCCCGTTAGTTTTTCCAGAATTTCGTTGCGCGCCATATCGGTCGCACGCACCGTAATGGTGATGCTGCCGTCGTCATTGTCCTTGCGTTCAACGACATCGCCATGGCGATAGACCCAATCGAGGAACTGCATCTGACGGGGCGACAGGGTCAAAGTGAGTGGAGCAAGCGCGCCTGAAATGCGCTGTTCCACCGTCGACAATAGCGTGTCGATCCCCTCGCCCGTCACGGCTGAAATGGCGATGGGCGCATCGGGACCATGGGTTATCTCAAGCTGAGCGTGGCGCTGTTCGTCGGCGAGATTATCGATCTTGTTCCAGACTTCGAGAACACGGGTCTTGTCGGCGGCATCGACGCCCAGATCGCCAAGGATTGACGCGACGTCGTTCGCCTGTGCGCTCGAATCGGGATCGGAGATGTCGCGCAGATGAATGATCAGATCGGCCTCGACAACCTCTTCGAGCGTCGCGCGAAACGCCGCCACCAGATGGGTCGGCAGGTCGGAGATGAAGCCGACGGTGTCCGACAGGATGACGGTGGTACCATGGGGTAGCTGCACGCGGCGCAATGTTGGATCGAGCGTCGCAAAAAGCATGTCCTCCGCCATGACCGAGGCACCGGTCAGCCGGTTGAAAAGGGTCGATTTTCCAGCATTGGTGTAGCCGACGATGGCGACGATCGGAAACGGTACCTTGCGCCGCTTGGAGCGGTGCAGGTCGCGCGTACGCCGCACGGTCTCGAGCTCGCGCTTGAGACGCACGATCTTGTCCTGCAAAAGCCGGCGGTCGGCCTCGATCTGCGTTTCACCGGGACCACCCATGAACCCGCCGCCGCCGCGCTGACGCTCCAGATGGGTCCAGCTGCGCACCAGACGGCCTCGCTGGTATTCCAGATGCGCAAGATCGACCTGCAGGCGACCTTCCTTGGTGCGCGCCCTGCGTCCGAAAATTTCCAGAATGAGACCGGTGCGATCAAGCACCTTCGCGTTGAGCGCCTTCTCCAGATTGCGCTGCTGAACCGGTGTCAGGGGGTGGTCGACGATGACCACTTCCGCTTCCGCTTCCGCGACACGCGCGGCCAGTTCATCAAGCTTTCCTGTTCCAAGGAGGGTGGCTGGTCGCGGCTGGTTGACCGCCACGATCTCGGCGGCGATCACATCGAGGTCGATCGCTTCGGCAAGCCCCACCGCCTCCTGTGAGCGCGCATCGGCGGAACGGATAGGCGCGCCCTTTTCGGCTGCCCGTCTTTCCGCAGCAAGAATGGGCGTAACGACGAAAGCGCGCGTGGGCTCTGCCACGCGCGCTATAGGGTCTCGCCTGTGCCCTTTGCCTTCAGGCTCGTTCGGTTGTGTCAATCAGGATTCCCGATTGCTGTCCTCGGCTTCATAAAGCTGAACCGGCTGACTCGGCATGATCGTCGAAATCGCATGCTTGTACACAAGCTGCGAATGCCCGTCGCGGCGAAGAAGCACGCAGAAATTATCGAAGGAAGTGACAATGCCCGTCAGTTTGACACCGTTTATGAGAAAGATCGTGAGGGGGTTCTTGCTCTTGCGAACGGTATTCAGGAACAGGTCCTGCAAGTTTTGTGATCGTTCCGCCATTTCTTGGTCTTTCACCCATTCGCTGCCCTAGGGGCAGCCAGTAGCGCAAATAACATACCCTTCTGTCAAGAAAGCACCCCGACAGAAAACGCATATCAGAATTGCGCCAGGAGCCCAGGATGACCCGGGCCGCTACCACCATGCCCGTTGGTTAACAGGTAGGACTTTTTTCCGCAATCTCAAAAAACGCTTCCCGCAAGGAACGGGCGACACTGCCCGGATGTCCATTTGCAACCGGCTTGCCGTTAATGCTGACAACGGGGCTCACCAGCGATGTCGCGCTGGTAACGAAGGCCTCGCGGGCGGCCTGTGCCTCTTCCACACTGAAAACGCGCTCCTCGACCCTGAGACCGAGCTTGTCGGCGACCTTCATCACCGTGGCGCGGGTGATTCCCCGCAGAATTCCATGATCGGCCGGGCGTGTCACAAGCGATCCATCCTTGGTGACGATCCACGCATTGGTGGAAGCGCCTTCCTTCACCGTTCCGTCCGGATCGACGAACCAGGCCTCACCGGCGCCCGCTTCCACGGCAGCCTGCTTGGCCAGAACATTGGGAAGAAGGCCGATGGTCTTGATATCGACGCGCTCCCAGCGGTTTTCGGGTACCGTTATCACGGCCATGCCCTTGGCCGCCTTTGCCTCCACGGCGCGCGGGTCCATCCGCTTGGCGGTCACCACCAGC
This sequence comes from Nitratireductor indicus C115, assembly GCF_000300515.1. Taxonomy (GTDB): domain Bacteria; phylum Pseudomonadota; class Alphaproteobacteria; order Rhizobiales; family Rhizobiaceae; genus Nitratireductor; species Nitratireductor indicus. The sequence continues at coordinate 15,942 of NZ_AMSI01000002.1, read as the reverse complement.
GCGGAACGCACGGGCTTGGTCGGGAAAGCGTGATCGCGCGGCGCAACGCCACGCGTCACCTGCACATAGACCATCCCATTGCGCACGTGATTGCGGCGAATGACCTCGCGCAGGATCAGCTCCATAGCTTTTCGTTCCACCGGCCAGTCCATGCGCAGTTCCCGCATCGATCGGTCGAGGCGATCCAGATGCCCCCTCTCATCGACAATGTAGCCACGCTTGATTTCGCAGACCTCGTACACGCCGTCGGCCAGCTGATAGCCGCGATCCTCCACATGCACAGCAGCGTCGGCATGACGCACATAGCGGCCGTTCACATAGGCAATGCGGGGCATTTCGTATCTCCGTTCTGACGATGACCGAATCAGGACCGATCCGGATGCGGGCAAGATGATGAGCCATGGCTTTTGTTGCAGGCGCCAAGCCTCAAATCAAGCGGCTCAGAAGAACTCCAGACTGACGCGGAACATCTGTTCGACCTGGCGCACCGCGCTGTCCAGCGCGAATATGACAACACGGTCCTTCGGCTTGATGCGCAGAGAACCGCTCGGCTTGATGACCGCGCCGTCACGATAGACGGCGCCAATGCGCATGCCGTCGGGAAACTCCACTTCGCTCAAGGGCGGCCCCACCAGCGGCGATGTCTCCAGAGCTTCCGCCTCGATCACTTCAGCCGCGCCGCGTTGAATGTTGTGGACAGCGCGGATGCGGCCGCGACGCACGTGCTGCAAGACCTTCGAGATGGTCACCGAGCGCGGGTTCACATGGGCGTCGATACCAAGTGTCTTGGCGAAGTCGTGATAGGTCGGATTGTTGATCAGAACCAGGTTGGAACGACAGCCCAGACGCTTGGCGATGACGCTCGACAGGATGTTGACCTGATCGTCGTTGGTCAGCGCGACCATGAGGTCCGCATGCTGTATATCGGCCTCAAGCAAGAGCTTCTGGTCGAGTGCGCTGCCATGCAGAACGACGGTGCGGCGCAGGCGGTCGGCCAGTGCCACGGCACGCTCGCGCGTGCTTTCAATGATCTTGACCTTGGTGCGGCTGTTCTTCTTCTCCATGGCGCGTGCCACGTAGAGCCCGATATTGCCGCCGCCGGCCACCACGATACGGGTTGCCTCGCGCTCCTCGTGACCGAACAGGCCAAGCGTGCGGCGCACCTGATCGCGGGTGGTGACCACATAGGCGAGATCGCCCGCTATCAGCTGATCACGCGAATGAGGAATGAAGAGTTTTCCCTCCCGCGATACGCCGACAACCGTCGAAGGCAGGTCTGGAAAGAGCTCCGTCAGCTGCGAGAGCGGCGTGTTGATAACCGGGCATTCGTCAAGACATTCAATCGCGACCATGGCCACGTGATCGTCGGCAAAGCGCACGACATCGGTGGCTCCAGGAAGCGCTATGCGGCGCATGACCATCTCGCCAACCTCGACTTCTGGCGAGATGATGACGTCGATGGGCAGATGATCGCGCGAGAAAAGATCCATGTAATGGGACTGCAGATAGGACTGCGAGCGAATACGCGCGATCTTGGTGGGCACATTGAAAAGTGAATGCGCCACCTGACAGGCCACCATGTTCACCTCGTCGAACAAGGTGACGGCAATGATCATATCGGCTTCGCTGGCGCCAGCCGATGCCAGAACGTCGGGGTGCGCACCATGGCCGACGAAACCGCGCACATCGAGCGTATCGCGTACGGCGCGAATGAGCTCAGGGGACGTATCGATCACCGAGACGTCGTTCTGTTCGGAGGCGAGACGCTCCGCGATGCCGTAACCGACCTGCCCGGCGCCGCAAATGATGACCTTCATCGTCCACTCCCTGCCCCGCAACGCGGGGTCTTGGCTGAGGCATTGCTCTAGCCGTTTTTCACTTGCAAGGAAACAGGCGGGATCATGTTCGGGCAGCGGTAATCGCGCCCTCGCGGTCCGTTATGAACCCGCAATGAGAAGCGCGGTGAGACCTTCCGGGCGCACCAGGGCGCTCAATCCTTTTGCCTTTCCGCTTCGATGCGAACGTCAGGTGGCGCCAACTGGCTGAAAATCGCCCTAGACTCCCAGCGATTTGAGCTTGCGATGCAAGGCCGAGCGCTCCATCCCCACGAATTCGGCCGTGCGCGATATGTTGCCACCGAAGCGGTTGATCTGGGCGAGAAGATATTCCTTCTCGAACATCTCGCGTGCCTCGCGCAGCGGCAGGGCCATGATGTGCTGGTCCGACTGGGTGGGCAACTTCGGCATTACATCGCCGATTTCGGCCGGCAGAAGATCAGCCGTGATCGGCGTGTCGGGATTGTCGCTGCGCGTCAGGATCATCAACCGCTCAACATTATTGCGCAGCTGGCGGACATTGCCCGGCCAGTTGTGTGCCTGGAGCACTGCCATGGCATCGTTTCCGAGCGGGCGCGCCTTGATGCCGGCCTGTTCCCCGATGGTCTGCATGAAATGATTGACGAGCAACGGAATGTCCTCGCGCCGCTCGGCGAGCGGCGGCACGCCAACCGGGACCACGGCCAGACGATGGAAAAGGTCCTCGCGAAACCGCCCCTCGGCGATCAGCGATTCTATGTTTTGGGCGGTCGATGAAATGATGCGAACATCCACCTTGACCCGTCTCGTGCCGCCCACGCGCTCGAACTGCTGGTCGACCAGAACACGCAGAATCTTGCTCTGCGTGCCGGAGGGCATGTCGGCCACTTCATCCAGATAAAGAACGCCGCCATGGGCCTCCTCGAGGGCGCCGACCTTGCGTTCATTGCCATTGGACTCCGTCCCGAACAATTCGACTTCCATGCGTTCCGGCGTGATCGCGGCGGCATTCAGCGTGACGAATGGCCCGTTCTTGCGGGAGGATGCTGCATGAATGGCGCGAGCGACGAGTTCCTTTCCGGACCCTGACGGCCCGGTCAGCATGATGCGGCTGTTGGTCGGCGCAACGCGCTCAATGGTCTGGCGCAGCTGGTTCATCGCGGCGGATTGGCCGACGAGATCGAAGGTCGCGCCGGTGCGCTTCTTCAGATCGTTCATTTCGCGCTTGAGTTTCGAAATTTCCAGCGCTCGCTCGCAAATGAGGATCAGCCGGTCGGTCTTGAAAGGCTTCTCGATGAAATCATATGCGCCGCGCTTGATCGCGGAGACGGCGGTTTCGATGTTGCCATGGCCCGAGATCATCACCACGGGCATGTGTGGATAGAGCTCCTTGATGCGGTCGAGCAACGCGAGACCGTCGAGCTTCGATCCCTGGAGCCAGATGTCGAGCAGGATGAGGCGCGGAACGCGTTCGGCAATCGCGGCCAGCGCGCTATCGCTGTCGAAGGCGGTACGCGCTTCGTGGCCCTCGTCGCTCAGTATGCCGGCCACGAGTTCGCGAATGTCTTCCTCGTCGTCTACGATCAGAATATCGGAGGCCATGTTCTACCTTTTTGTCGTCTCTCTGGCCCTGTCGGCGTCCTTTTCGGGGGCCGATTGGGCAGCGGGAAGGATCATGCGGATCATCGCGCCAACCCCGTCATGGAAATCTTCCGGAGCATCGTGCAGCTCCAGCCGTCCCCCGTGGTCCTCGATGATCTTCTTGACGATGGCGAGACCAAGGCCGGTGCCCTTGTCCCGCGTCGTCATATAGGGTTCGAGCAGTCTCTGGCGGTTTTCCCGCGGAAGGCCCTTGCCGTTGTCGATGACATCGACCTGGATAAAGCGGCCGCGCGGCCGCGCCACGACACGGATCGCGCCAGGCTGCCCGTGCGCACGTTCCGCGGCCTCGATGGCTTCGGCAGCATTCTTGATGACATTGCCGAACGCCTGCCCCATCAGACGGGCATCGAAATGCCCCATCAGCGGCTCATCCGAGAAGTCGCGTTCGAACTTGATGTCGCTGCGCGCGACTTCCACCAGGAACGAAGCCTCGCGCAAGGGATCGCGCAGGTCCAGAAGCTGGATATCGGGCTTGGGCATGCGCGCGAAGGATGAGAATTCATCGACCATCCGGCCGATATCGCCCACCTGGCGAATGATCGTGTCGGTGCACTGGTCGAATATCTCGCGGTCCTGTTCGATGACCTTGCCGAAGCGCCGGCGGATGCGCTCAGCCGAAAGCTGGATGGGCGTGAGCGGGTTCTTGATCTCATGCGCGATGCGGCGCGCCACATCCGCCCAGGCCATGGAGCGCTGCGCCTGCATGAGGTCGGTAATATCATCGATGGTGACGACATAGGAATGCTCGTCCGCCTCGCCGACACCCTCTTCTGTGGTGATCTGGACGTTGAACGTGCGCTCGACGCCCGCGCGATAGAAGGTGGTCTGCTCGCGGTAGACCGGCTTGCCCGACTTCCGCCCGGCCTCGAAGATCCGTCCCACGTGCGGCAGCACGGCGGAAAGGTTTTCGTCGACCGCCGAATGCGCATCGATATCGAGCATGGCCTCCGCCGAACGGTTGACCATGGCGACGGTTCCTTGCGAATCCACACCAATGACGCCCGCCGTCACGCCTGAGAGTACTGCTTCGGTGAAGCGGCGGCGCTCGTCGATCATATCCTTGGCGGTAATCAGCTGGTCGCGCTGCGACTTCAGCTGCTGCGTCATCTTGTTAAAGGTGTCGCCCAGAAGGGCGACATCGCCATCGGAAGCGCGCACCGGAACGGACACTTCAAGGTCGCCGGTCGAAACATCGGCGGCGGCGCCAATAAGCTGTCGGATGGGGCGCACCAGCCGGTCGGCCACGGCAATGCCGGTCCAGATGGCCGCGAGCACGATGGCCAGGGTGACCACCAGATAGAGCAGCGCGAAGGCAAGCTGCGTGTTACCGCGATTGTCCTCCAGCGAACGATATTCATCCGTGTTGGAACGCACGATCTGGCGGGCCTTCAACACTTCAGGATCAAGCAGCGCGCCCGTATAGAGATAGGCGTCGGGTATTTCCTGAAGCTTGTAGACGGCCGTCACGAGGTTCGTGCCTCCGATCTCCTTGAAGGCGATCTCCGAACGGTCGGCCGTTTCGATATCCGCATTGCCCGGCCTGGGTAAGGGAATATCCTCCCCCATCTGGGCGCTGATGATGACCGACCCGTCGGCGCGCACCAGTTCCGCATCGGCAAGGCCGCGCAGAACGGCTTGCCGCGTCATGAAATCACGAAAACCGTAACGATCGAGATTGTAGAGCGTGCGTGCCTGATCGAGACGCACGGCCATGCTTTCGGTCGTGCCCTGAAGACTGCGCGCATTCTGCTGAACGTAAGCGTCGGCAATCGACAGGGAGGAATAGATGATGACCTTAGTCCGCAATTCGAACCAGCGGTCGAGACCGAGCTCCAGTGTTACAGAAGCTATGACAGCAACGAGAATGGCCGGGATTGCCGCCACCAGCGAGAACATCGCGATGATGCGCACATGCAGGCGCGATGCCGCGCGCGCGCCTTTGCGGCTCCGGTAGATGCGCATCGCCTCCGAAAGGATCAAGCCGAGGAGAAGCAGGATGAAACCGACATTGATGGCAATCAGAAACAGCGTCGCGCGGGCATCCGGCGTAAACGGCGTCAGACCAAGCAGGACCGTGAAGGACACCGCAGCCGTCACCAGCGCACCGACCGCTGCCGCGATGCCAAGATAAAGCGACGCCCTCCGGTCTCGCCGTGGCGTTGCCGGCAGTGGAGCTGGCAGGGGATCTATCCCGGAACTTTCCGATACACTCGCCATCGACCTGAAGCTCGTCCCCGAACGGTTGTACAGTTGTTGCACATATGCAACGACTGTAGCGATCATGCAACAGTTTGATCGGCCAATCGTGGCAATGCTGGGGCAGAACGGGGATTAAGCGCCGCGATCGAGACTCGTGGATGCGTTCTGGATGCGCTAATTCGCGCCACGGTAGATGTTGATGGCGTATTCGCGGATTTTCTTGCGCAGCGTGTTGCGGTTCAGGCCAAGGAGATCGGCGGCTTTCAGCTGGTTTCCACCCGTTGCCGTCAGGGCCGCGATGAGAAGCGGCTGTTCCATCTGGGCAAGCACGCGCTGATAAAGACCGGCGGGTGGCAACTGGTCTCCGAACTGCGCGAAATAGCGCTGCAAATGCTGCTCTACCGCCTGTTCCAAAGTGACGCTTTGCGGAGCAGGTTCGGCCTCGCCCTGGCGCATGGAGCCCGCCGCGCGCAGTTCCTGCTCGATCACTTCCGCCGAAATCTCGTCCTGCGGATAAAGCGCGGCAAGCCGCCGGATCAGGTTTTCGAGTTCACGCACGTTGCCCGGCCAGCGATAGTGCTTCATCCGCGACAGACCTTCCGGGCTGATGCGCTTTGCCTGCAGGCCTTCCTTCTCGGCGCGGGCAAAGAAATGACGCACCAGATCGGGGATATCCTCTGCCCTGTCGCGCAGGGGCGGCAGGCGCAGCGGAACCACGTTCAGCCGATAGAACAGGTCCTCGCGAAACAGGCCCTGATCGATCAGCATGCGCGGATCCTTGTTGGTGGCCGCCACGATGCGCACATCGGTGCGGATCGGCGTGCGGCCGCCGACCGTTGTGTATTCGCCCTGCTGGAGGACGCGCAGAAGGCGCGTCTGCGCCTCCATCGGCATATCGCCAATCTCGTCCAGGAAGAGCGTGCCGCCCTCCGCCTGCTCGAAACGGCCGAAAGATCGTGACTGCGCGCCGGTGAAAGCGCCCTTCTCATGACCGAACAGTTCCGATTCGATCAGGTCACGGGGGATGGCAGCCATGTTGATGGCAACGAAAGGCCCCTTGCGGCGACGGCCATATTCGTGGAGCGCCCGCGCAACCAGCTCCTTACCGGTTCCCGATTCGCCGCTGATCATCACCGTCAGATCGGTCTGCATCATGCGCGCCAGAAGACGGTAGATTTCCTGCATGGCAGCGGAGCGTCCGATCAGCGGCAGGGTGTCGGGGGCCTCCGGGATCGGGGCTTCGCGATTGCCCGATTTAGGCTCCGACAGAGCGCGGCCGACGATATTGACGAGCTCCGTCAGGTCGAAGGGCTTGGGCAGATAATCATAGGCACCGACCTCCGAAGCGCGGATCGCGGTCATGAAGGTGTTCTGAGCGCTCATCGCGATAACGGGCAGGTCGGGACGTGCCTTGCGAATGCGTGGCAGGAGATCGAAAGCATTGCCGTCAGGCATCACAACGTCGGTGATGACCAGGTCCCCCTCGCCCGCCGACACCCAGCGCCACAATGTCTCGACATTGGACGTCACACGGACTTCGTAACCGGCACGCGACAGCGCCTGATTGAGCACCGTGCGGATTGCCGCGTCGTCATCGGCGATGAGAATGCTGCCGCTTTTCATGTCTGGATTTCCTGTTCACCGGTCAGGAGTGCATCGCCCCGCGCCTCGCGCCAGGCCGGCATCAAGATGCGGAAGACCGTGCCGCGTTGTCCGGACGATTCGCATTCGATGACACCGCCATGTGCGCCGACGATCTTTGCAACAAGTGCAAGCCCAAGGCCCGAACCGTTCTGCTTCGAGGTCACAAAGGGATCGAAAATAATCGGGCGCATATCCTCGGGAATGCCGGGCCCATTGTCGTAGACGCAAAATTCGAGAGGTAAGGCCACGCGGTCCGGAGAACCCGGCACGGACAGGCGAATTCCCGGCCGGAAAGCGGTGGTCAGACGGATTTCACCGTCCTCGCGGTCGCCAATTGCCTCCGCAGCGTTTTTCACAAGATTGAGGAAGACCTGAACGAGCTGATCCCTGTTTGCCCAGACTGGCGGCAGGGAAGGATCGTATTCCTCGACGAAGGCGATCTTTCGGGCAAAGCCATTGCGGGCGGCAGCCTTCACATGATCGAGAACGAGGTGGATGTTGATGGGGGCCCGCTCAACCGGTCTTTCATCCGAGAAGACCTCCATGCGGTCGACAAGGGCCACGATGCGATCCGTCTCTTCGGTAATGAGCCGCGTCAGCGCGCGGTCCTCGTCGGTCACCGCGTGTTCGAGAAGCTGCGCTGCGCCGCGAATGCCGGCGAGAGGATTCTTGATCTCGTGAGCCAGCATCGCGGCAAGACCCGAAACGGAGCGCGCGGCTCCGCGGTGAACCATCTGCCGGTCGATCTTGTCGGCCATGGAGCGCTCCTGGAGGAGCAGCGCCACGGCCCCCGGCAATTCGGAAACGGGCGCGGCATGGATATCGACCATGCGCTCGGAGCCGAGCCTCGGGGATGAGATGTCGACCCGATATTCGTTCATGGCAACGCGCTGGGCACGCACCTGCTCCACCAGCGCGACAAGCGGGCTGCCGAACGGCACGAAATCGGAGAGACGGCTGCGCGCCAGTATGGTAGCGCCGGAGCGGAAGAAATCCTCGGCTTCCGCATTGGCGTGGACCATGAAGCCGTCCTCGTCGATCATGACGACCGGATGACGCAGCGTGTTGAGCAGCGTCTGCGCCGCAACCGCCTCCGATAAGCCAGCCCCATTCTGTTTCATGCCGCCAACTCGCCTTCGCCCGCACGGAGGACGCGATGCAGCCGGTCGATGACGCCGCGATAATCCGTGCCGGTCATGATTGATTTCCGATCCTGTACCCCGACCCAGGGCGCGTGCCGATCCAGATACCAGCCCAGGTGCTTGCGCGCATGGCGCAAGCCCTGCTCCGCGCCGTAGAGGCCAAGCATTGCCTCATAGTGATCCACCACATAGGCGGCGAGAGCGAGCGGCGAACGGGGCATGTCCTGCGCTATCCGGCCAGCCGCCTGCGCGACGATGCGGCCTGCCGTCCAGGGAGCACCGTAATGGGCGCGCCCGATCATGACGGCGTCGGCGCCCGACTGCTCCAATATCTCCGCAGCATCCTCTGGCGAAGAAACGTCGCCATTGGCAACGACGGGAATGCTCACCGCGTCCTTGACGCGTGCAATGGCGCGCCAATCGGCCTTACCCTTGTAGAATTGGCATCGCGTACGCCCATGGATCGTGACCATGGATACGCCTGCTTCCTCGGCGCGCCGGGCGATGGCGGGCGCATTCAGTGCGTTTTCATCCCAGCCAAGGCGCATTTTCACCGTAACGGGCACGGTAACGGCCCCCACCACCGCCTCGATCAGGCCAAGTGCATGGTCGGGCTCGCGCATCAGGGCGGACCCGCAATAGCCGCCCGTCACCTTCTTGGCCGGACACCCCATATTGATGTCGATTATGTCGGCGCCCTCATCGGCTGCAATGCGCGCCGCTTCAGCCATCCAGCGGGCCTCACGGCCTGCAAGCTGCACCATATGCACATCCACGTTGGGGCGGCGCAGGCGACGCGCCGATTCGGCGCGGCCACGGGCCAGTTCCCCGCTTGCCACCATTTCTGAGACAACCAGGCCGGCGCCATGGGCATAAGCCCTTTCGCGAAAGGCAAAATCCGTGACCCCGGACATGGGTGCGAGAAAAACCCTGTTGCGGATAGTCACCGGGCCAAGCCGGAGCGGTTGCGTCAACATGTCAACCGAAGATGTGCACAAAATTGAAGCACCCGTGATCATTGCTCATTCTTTAGCCACTTTACGACGGCCCCGCAACAGCGTTTTCTTGCCGCAGCGCATAATCGACAAATTCGGCTGGCCTTTCTGCGCCCCAATTATTATGCGTCTGAGGCATGGACAAGCAGATGACACGGCAAGAGAGCGTCATGCAGGCCGCGAAGGGCGAAGTCGCCGCAGTTATCGTGGCCGCCGGACGGGGGGAGCGGGCCGGCCAATCCGCCGAGGGACCCAAGCAATACAGGCTGGTGGGTGGCAAGCCCGTGCTTCGCCACACGCTTGAGACCTTCCTGTCGGATGCCCGTATCGGGCGCATCGTCGTCGCGATCCATCCCGATGACGAGGCGCTGTTTGCCGAAGCTGCCGAAGGCCTGACCGACCGTGTGATGGCCATCCATGGCGGCCCCACGCGCCAGGCATCCACGCGCCTCGCACTTATCGCGCTCCACGATCCGGATCCGCAGGTCGTCCTCATCCATGATGGCGTACGCCCCTTCATCGACAGAGAGCTGATCGGGCGTGTCATAGGCGCCGTCGAGGCGGGCACCGGCGCCCTTCCCTCTCTGCCTGTGGCGGAAACACTGAAACGGGCCGGACACGCGGGCCTCATCGCAGAAACTGTCCCGCGCCACGACCTGCATGGCGCACAAACACCGCAAGGTTTTCCCTTTTCTCTGATCGCGGCTGCGCACGACCGCGCATTCCATCTTGGTCGAGACGATTTCACGGACGATTCGGCCATTGCCGAATGGGCCGATATTCCGGTTCGGCTCGTTGCCGGCTCTGTTGACAATATCAAGCTCACCTGGGCCCGCGACATCGCTCTCGCTGACCAGCGCATGAACCGCGCGAGCGCCTTTCCCGATGTGCGCACCGGCAATGGCTATGATGTGCATTCCTTCACCGACGGCGATGCGGTCGTGCTCTGCGGTGTGCGCATTCCCCATTCCAGGCGGCTTTCGGGCCATTCCGACGCGGATGTCGGCCTTCATGCCCTGACCGACGCGCTTCTGGCCACCTGCGGCGCAGGCGATATCGGCACTCATTTCCCGCCTTCCGATCCGCAATGGAAGGGTGCGGCCTCGTACATCTTCGTGGAGCATGCGGCGCATATCGTGCGCGCGGCGGGCGGGCGCATCGCCAATGCGGATGTCACCCTCATCTGCGAAGCGCCGAAGGTCGGCCCGCATCGCGCGGCCATGACCGCCGCCATGGCAGCAATGCTCGGCATTGCCGAACACCGCATTTCGATCAAGGCGACGACCAACGAGAAACTCGGTTTCGTCGGACGCGAGGAAGGCATTGCAGCCATTGCCACCGTCAGCGTGATCTATCCCGGCGAGGTTCCCGCATGAGTGGGTATCAAGCCCGGCAAGAGGCTTTGGCGCGAGCCGTACTGGCGGCATGCGAGGCACGCGGCATCATGCTTGCGACAGCCGAATCCTGCACTGGCGGAATGATTGCAGCCGCACTGACCGATATTGCCGGTTCCTCGACCGTGGTCGACCGGGGCTTCGTCACCTATTCAAATGAAGCCAAGATGGACATGCTCGGCGTTTCGGCAAATACGCTGGACGCCCATGGCGCGGTATCGCGCGAGACGGCGCTGGAGATGGCGCGCGGTGCGCTGGAAAACTCACGTGCCAGCATTTCTATCGCCGTGACGGGTGTTGCCGGCCCCGGTGGCGGATCGGCAGAAAAGCCTGTCGGTCTTGTCTGGTTCGGGCTTGCGCTCGAGGGGCACGAACCAGTCGCGCAATCGCGCATTTTCGAAGGTCTCGACCGCGCGGGTGTGCGCTCCGCAACCGTTGAGACCGCACTCGGCATGGTTCTGGAAGCGCTCAGGCAGACGACGAACTGATAAATCAGGCCGCGCCGCGATTATAGACCTGATCGGCGCGCCGCTCGAAAGCTTCGGCAAACATGCGGAAAGCGCGATCGAACATCGCCCCCATCAGGGCACCCAGCATGCGGCTCTTGAATTCGTACTCGATGAAGAAATGAATGTCGCACTTGCCTTCCGCGGCAGGCTCGAAACGCCATTCATTCTTCAGAAAGCGGAAAGGCCCATCCACATAGCGGACGTCGATTGCCCGTTCGGCGGGTTTCAGGGCCACCTGGCTCGTAAAGGTCTCCCGTAGCGCCTTATAGCCCACGGTCATGTCAGCAACGAGCAGGGTAACCCCGTCGCGTTCCTTGCGGGTGCGCACCGCAAGCGCCTCGCACATGGGCAGGAACTCGGGATATTTCTCCACATCCGCCACGAGCGCGAACATCTCTTCGGGCGAGTGCGCAACGTGCCTTACGGTCTCGAATTTCGGCATGTCTTCTTCAGGCCGACTGCAGACGCGCCTCGCGCGCAGCCTTGAGCTTGGCGAAATCCTCACCCGCATGATGCGAAGACCGCGTCAGCGGGCTTGATGAAACCATGAGGAAACCCTTGGCGTAAGCAACGGTCTCGTAGGACTTGAACTCGTCGGGTGTCACGAACGCCTTGACCGGGTGATGCTTGCGCGTCGGCTGCAGATACTGGCCGATGGTCATGAAGTCGACATCGGCCGAACGCAGATCGTCCATCAATTGGAGAACCTCGTTCCGTTCCTCGCCCAGCCCCACCATGATGCCGGATTTGGTGAACATGGTCGGGTCGAGTTCCTTGACCTGCTGAAGCAGGCGCAGCGAATGGAAATAGCGCGCGCCCGGACGCACCTTCAGATAATTCGACGGTACGGTTTCCAGATTGTGGTTGAAGACATCCGGCTTGGCCTTCACCACCACTTCCAGCGCGCCATCCTTGCGCAGGAAATCCGGGGTCAGGATTTCAATGGTGGTTGCCGGAGACGATGCGCGGATCGCGCCGATCACGTCGGCGAAATGCTGCGCGCCGCCATCGTCGAGATCGTCCCGGTCGACCGAGGTGATGACCACATGGTTCAACCCCATCTCGCGCACGGCCTTGGCCACGTTCTCCGGCTCGTTGGCATCGACGGGACCGGGAATGCCGGTGGCGACATTGCAGAAGGCGCAGGCGCGCGTGCAAATCTCGCCGAGGATCATGAAGGTCGCGTGCTTCTTGTCCCAGCACTCGCCGATATTTGGGCAGCCCGCTTCCTCACAAACCGTGACCAGCTTGTTGGACTTCACGATCTCGCGTGTTTCGAGATACCCCCTGGAGGTCGGCGCCTTGACGCGGATCCATTCGGGCTTGCGCAACACTTCCTGATCGGGCCGATGAGCCTTTTCCGGATGCCTTACGCGCGGGCGGTTGCTGACGGTATCGAGTACGGTGACCATTTTTGTCCTATCGCGTCCGGCGGGATTCCGAACGACCGAAAATCCAGAGGATCAGGATGGCACCGACGATGGCGACAACCAGATTGCCCAGGAATCCATAAAACGAGATGTTGACGAGGCTAGCCAATGTCCCGCCAACGAAGGAGCCGGCAATGCCGACGAGTATGTTGGTCAGGAAGCCATGGTTCCTGTTCATGGTCTTTTCGGCCACGTAACCGGCGATGAAGCCGATCAGAAGCAAACCGAAAAAGCCGACTCCCGGCATTCCCATGATTCCGTAGCCGTGTTCCATGACTGGCTCCTTGCATTGTTCCGCCCCGCATATAGTTCAGAATGCGGGGCGGATACAGGGGTAAAGCCCGATCAGGCGTTCAGTGTCCGCCCATAGGCGTCGAGAACGCTTTCCTTCATCATCTCCGACAGCGTCGGATGCGGGAAGACCGTGTGCATCAGTTCTTCCTCGGTGGTCTCAAGGTTCATCGCCACGACAAAACCCTGGATCAGTTCGGTGACCTCCGCGCCGATCATATGGGCGCCGATGAGCTCGCCCGTCTTCTTGTCGAAGATGGTCTTGATGAACCCCTGATCCTCGCCGAGCGCGATGGCCTTGCCGTTGGCGGCAAACTGGAAGCGGCCGACACGGATGTCGCGGCCCGCAGCCTTTGCCTTTTCTTCGGTCAGGCCCACCGAGGCAACCTGCGGCTGACAATAGGTGCAGCCGGGGATAAGGCCCTTGTCTAACCCGTGAACGCCGGGCACTTCCGCGATCTTCTCGATGCAGATCACGCCTTCATGTTCTGCCTTGTGGGCAAGCATGGGCGGGCCGGCGACATCGCCGATGGCGTAGATACCCGGCACGTTTGTGCGGCCATAGCCATCGACCGCGACGCAACCGCGGTCGGTCTTCACACCCAACGCTTCGAGGCCGAGATTCTCGATATTGCCCTGAACACCGACAGCCGAGATCAGCTTTTCGGCCGTGATCTTCTCGACCTTGCCGTCCTTGGTCTCGATATGGGCGGTGACCGTATCCTTGCCCTTCTCCACCTTGGTAACCTTGGCTTCCAGGTGGAACTTGATACCCTGCTTCTCGAACTGCTTCTTGGCGAATTTGGAGACTTCGGCATCCTCGACGGGCAGGATTTGCGGCATCAGCTCCACCACGGTCACATCGGCGCCCATGGTGCGGTAGAAGGAAGCGAACTCCATGCCGATGGCGCCGGACCCCATGACGACCAGCGATTTCGGCATGGTCTTGGGCACCATTGCCTCGAAATAGGTCCAGATCTTGTCGCCATCCGGCTCAATACCCGGCAGAACGCGCGGCCGCGCGCCAGTGGCCACGATGACGTGCTTGGCCTTGTAGGTGCCGGGACCTTTCGTGTTTTTCGGCGCAGGCGGCTGCGGCTGCATGGCCTTCTTGGCGCTTTCGGAAACAACGACCTCACCAGGCTTCGAGAGCTTCGCCTCACCCCAGATGACATCGATCTTGTTCTTCTTCATCAGGAAGCCGACGCCGCCGTTCAGCCGCTGGGAGACCTTGCGCGAGCGATCGACAACGGCAGCGACATCGGCCGATACCTTGCCCTCGATGGTCAGGCCGTAATCCTTGCCGTTTTCGGCGTAGTGCTTGATCTCGGCGGACCGCAGCAGCGCCTTGGTGGGAATGCAGCCCCAGTTGAGACAGATGCCCCCCAGATGCTCGCGTTCGACGATTGCCGTCTTGAAGCCGAGCTGCGCGGAACGCACAGCCGTTACATAGCCGCCGGGGCCCGATCCGATAATGATGACGTCGTAATTTTCAGCCACGGCTGCTTTCTCCTTTGGTCACTTTACGGCTCCCGGAACCGCTCTTGGGAAAGCGGACCCGGGAAACAATTTCGATCAGGCCCGGCCAGTGTCCGGGCGAGTGAAGCCTCAGCTTCGGCCCACCGAACGCAATCCGAATGCGACGAGCAGCAGGAAGATTCCGTTCGACAGAAGTTCAATTGCAAGCAGAATGCCCAGGACAGCGGCTGCAGACCAGGGCATATCGGACAGGATCATCACCCCCAGCACAATCGAGATCAGGCCGGAAGCGAGCACCCACCCCCAACCCGGAAGCGGACGCAGCGCGAAGCCATACATCAATTTGACCACGCCGAGGACAAGAAAAATGACGGCGACGAGAACGGTCAACGAAACGATGCCCGGCCCTGGACGAACCAGTATGGAAATACCCACCGCAAGCGTTAGAACGCCAAGCAGCAGGGACCACAGAAAACCGGACCAGCCACGGACGCGAAACGCCTGAATGATCTGAACCACGCCGAAAAGCACAAAGGTCCAGGCAGCCAGAAGCGCTGCTGTCAGGGTTGCGGCAAAGGGATTGGCCAGCGCCAAAAGGCCGCCGATCAGCGAAATCGCGCCGAGCAGGGCGAGCCAGCCCCAGGATGTATGTACGGGTGTATTTCCTGCCGTGTTGGCCATGCTCATTCCTCCTTTATCAAAGTCCAAGCATGTCTTTGACGATCGGCGCGAGCCCCGCGCCGATGGCACGAGTGTTGTCGGCGTCAAGATGCACACCGTCAAGTGGGCTGGTATGCGCCACTGAGCCGGCGTCGAAAAAGCCTGTGCCCGCCTCTTCCGCCAGGCGGTCGTAAAGCCGTGCGAGCTTGGCCGATTCCTCAAGCGCGCCTTCGAAGACGAGCGAGAAATCCGGATTGTCGGTTTCGCAGGAGGGCGGAGGAGAAACGATCAGAATGGCAGGGGCGGCCTCCCCCATCGGATAATCATGGCCTCGAACGATGTCGATCAGCCTGCGCATGCCCTGTTTGGCGCCAATGGCTTTGCCGCACAGGAACGGCTTCATGTCATTCGTGCCGAGCATGATGACGACCAGTTCGAGCGGTGAATGGCTCATGAGGATCGTCGGCAGGATGCGGGCGCCATTGCGATCGGAGCCTGCAGCAAAATCATCAAAGGCCGTAGTGCGCCCGTTCAGCCCCTCGGCGATGACGCGGACTCCTTTGCCGAGCGCTTCCTTTAAAGCGCTCGGCCAGCGATCCTGAAAAGCGTGACGCCCGGGGCCCGATGGGTCGTACCCCCATGTCAGCGAATCGCCGTAGCACAGGATGGTCTTCATCATCGCCCCCGGACCGTATCCGCTTGCCCCCTACACCAGCATGGCCA
>NZ_AMSI01000001.1 GCF_000300515.1 Nitratireductor indicus C115 | reverse complement strand
AGGCCGCTATCCGTGCCATTGCCACCCTTCAGGGACAGCGCATAGGAGATTGCATCCGCATCCGCGGCATCATTGTCGTCCGCGTCCTTGAAGCTGTCAGCGCCGAAGTCATGCGTGAACAGGCCGGCAAACGACACAGGACCCGTCGTGTCCGTGATGTCCGTATCGTCCGTCACAAGCGTGGGAAGCGTCGCACCCGAGGGCTCGATCGAAGGTCCGTCATCCTCGAAGGCGAAGGCACCGCCGATATCGACCGACGCCGTGTCCTGGTCGCCGTCCCCATCCGTGATCGTCGCCGTCAGCGTGATCACGTCGCTCGACATCACCGCGGCGGAGCCGCCCGTCTCGACCGGATCGCTCGCATCGTCATGCACAACAGAGCGGTTCTGCGTCAGCGTCACATCGCCCGTATCCGGATCGATGTCGATCTTGAACGCAACCGTGCCCGTATCGCCGGCAAGATAGCCCTCGATGTCGCCATTGCCATCAACGCGCAGCAGGATCGCATCGCCCGACAGCGTGTCAACAAGGCCGCTATCCGTGCCATTGCCACCCTTCAGGGACAGCGCATAGGAGATTGCATCCGCATCCGCGGCATCATTGTCGTCCGCGTCCTTGAAGCTGTCAGCGCCGAAGTCATGCGTGAACAGGCCGGCAAACGACACAGGACCCGTCGTGTCCGTGATGTCCGTATCGTCCGTCACAAGCGTGGGAAGCGTCGCACCCGAGGGCTCGATCGAAGGTCCGTCATCCTCGAAGGCGAAGGCACCGCCGATATCAACCGACGCCGTGTCCTGGTCGCCGTCCCCATCCGTGATCGTCGCCGTCAGCGTGATCACGTCGCTCGACATCACCGCGGCGGAGCCGCCCGTCTCGACCGGATCGCTCGCATCGTCATGCACAACAGAGCGGTTCTGCGTCAGCGTCACATCGCCCGTATCCGGATCGATGTCGATCTTGAACGCAACCGTGCCCGCATCGCCGGCAAGATAGCCCTCGATGTCGCCATTGCCATCAACGCGCAGCAGGATCGCATCGCCCGACAGCGTGTCAACAAGGCCGCTATCCGTGCCATTGCCGTTCTTCAGGGACAGCGCATAGGAGATTGCATCCGCATCCGCGGCATCATTGTCGTCCGCATCCTTGAACCCGTCAGCGCCGAAGTCATGCGTGAACAGGCCGGCAAACGACACAGGACCCGTCGTGTCCGTGATGTCCGTATCGTCCGTCACCAGCGTGGGAAGCGTCGCGCCCGAGGGCTCGATCGAAGGCCCGTCATCCTCGAACCTGATCAAGGAACCCAGTTCGGCGGTTGCGCTGGCGGTATCGCCGTCGCCGTCGGTCAGCACGACATTCAGCGAGACCAAGCCGCTGTTCATTACTTCCGGCGTCAGGCTCTCGTCATGAGCTTCCGCATCGGAACCCGGGTTCTGGTCATGGAACAAGGCGCGCGACTGACTGACCGTCACGGCTCCTGAATTCGTGTCGACACTGATGCGGAAAACTTCCGCGCCTCCGTTTTCGGTCTGGCCGACGATGTCGTCGCCATCACGAACGAGGATGACAGCTTCACCGCTGGCCGTGTCCGTCAGGCCGGTGGAACCATCGTTCAGAACCAGGGAATAAATCTTGGACTGCTCACCGTCAGCGCCTGGTACTGCCGTTTCAGTGAAAAGTGCGGATCCCGGCACGGTAACATTGGCCAGAAGTCCACCCACATCGCCATCGTCGGCATCGTTGTCGGTTTCATCCAGAACGACCGCGGCGTCCTCGATGGCCACGAGATCTATTGCCGGACCGTCGTCAGTGATAATGATCGTCAGGTCATCGCTGACCGAATCGCCGTTTCCATCCGTCAGCGTGATGATGAAATCATCGTTCACCACATCGTCCGCACCGACCTGGCCAACGCCGGAATGGTCGATCGTGTTGTCGGTGATATCGTATTCGAAGCTGTAGGTGCCGTCAGGCGCGCGAATAATCGTCAGCGTGCCGTATTCGCCGTCAATCGTGCCGCCATTGGTCACGTCCACCGATTGGCCGTTGTAGTTGGTCACAACGAGAGAACCCAGACCGTCATCGCCCGGATCGACATTGATGGCGCCTGTGGCGGTGGTCGTGCCGCCGCCGGACCCCATGGCTCCCGACGTATCGAGCGCACTTTCATTCACGATGCCGGGAAGCGGCGTGATGCTCAGCTCCGGCAGGTCGTTACCGCGTACCGACGGAAACAATTCGGGCCGCTCAAGCCGGCCGAACTGCAGCGCCGTCGGCGGCAGGAGATCGATTACAGGACCGGCAGCACCGATATCCGGCGCTCCGAGACCGAAATTGCCACCGGCGCTCTGCGAGGCGGACGACACCACTGTGAGGCTGCCGTCGGGACCAGCCGCAACATTGATGCCGTTGGCTTCCAGAGCCGCCGTCAGAGCGACCTGCGGAATCTCGACGTCACCGATCAGGAATGTCGGAACTTTCAACGCGGCATTGAGAATGGTGATGGACGTGCCATCGGGCTGAACCAGAACCAGATTGTCCCCATCCACCCCTATCTGATCGATGGAAACGCCCTGTGGAAGATGTACCACATTGTTGGCGTCGGCCGAAACGGTCGAAGGAACCGGAGCGGCCTGGACGGGGGCTTCCGGCTGCGCGACCGGCTTGCCGGTAACGGGATCGACCGGAACGGGCTCGCCCGTTGCTGCCTGGGCCATTACGGAGGGAGACGAAATCCCCTGATCGGAGTGACCGGATGCGGCTTCACCAGAAGCGATGCCCTGCTCCTGCGCGGCGGACGTGAAATCTTCGTTGGCCATGACAACCCCCACAATGGTACTTGTGGAGAGCACGACACGGAGAAACTGAGCCGGCAAGTCTTCCCTCAAGGAAGCCATATATCATGATATGCCTCATCGCAGGAAATTCATGCTTGGTTAATGCATTCGCATAACCCAATATATATTTCCTTATAATTTGTAACTCTATCATGGTCTGAGGGAATAGCGGCCCTGCCCTCGGAAACGCGAATTGCGTTCCACCTCGCGTTTCCGGTCACGCACTCCCATGCAGGCCACTGATAGGGCTTTTCCTCCGATGCCGGAGGATTGAAAAATCACATAAAATTCGATCTATTTCTGAAACTAAAAGTAATCTATAGGTATTAATCCAAGTTTTATTCGAATTTCCTATCATGCTTGCGTTGTGATTGCGGGGGCATCCATGGGAAAGAAAATAAAATTACCGACCAAGAAAGCAATTCTTTTTGCTTTTATTTACTCGTCGCTCTTTCTCCCAACATTGGCAAAGGCCTCTACATATAGCCTTGCCCCATCGGAAATTTCGGTTCTCGCAAATATAAGTTATTCGTCGTTCTCCAGCTTCACGACGATTGCGAGCAACTGGATCTCCGACCTTGTTCAGCGTCTTCCCGAGAGTGTGGGCGATGAAAAGACCGCGATCCAGAAGATCGCTGCCACCAGGCCGGCAACGCCCGCCCCGCGCCACCCGCCCGCGCAGCGAGAGGATACGGCTCGCGCCGTCTTTCAATCGGTCGCCATACCGTTCAAGGCGCTGCCTTCACGCAAGAGCTGGGAGCGCGTCTACCCCGCCGTCGCCCAGGCCGAATTTTCACGATGCGGCGCGTCTTCGGACTGCGCGTCCAAGGCAAAACATCTTGCCCGGGTGGTAACGATTGCCAAAGACAAGACCTTCGGCGAAAAGCTTGCCGCCATCAACATCGCCGTCAACAAGGCCGTAGCCTATACGAGTGATCGCGATAATTATGGCACCATGGATTACTGGGCCAAGCCCGGCGAAATCCTCTCGCGCGGCCGTGGCGATTGCGAAGACTACGCCATCTTGAAAATGGCAGCGCTGAACAGCGCGGGCATACCGATGGCGAGCATGTCCATTGTGATCCTGCAGGATCAGCGGCGACAGCTTTTTCATGCAGTGCTGGCGGTTTCCACCAGCAAGGGGCACTACATTCTCGACAATCTGCATGACCGTGTGATGGTCGACACTCAACTTTCCGACTACCTGCCGCTTTATTCGCTGAGTGGTGAGCGCTCCTGGATTCATGGGAAGAAAGTCGGAGAAAGACTGGTGGCCTCGATCGGCACACTTCCGGCTGGCATGACGCCGGGCGAAGGCATTCACTGAGATTTCCTGCCGGCTGCGGCGAGCTGCGGTCAGGCAGGCAGGACGAAACCGATGATGGCGTCGCGCTCGACAAGCGGCGCCAGAACCGCATTCAGCCGTCCGCGGATAAGCTGGTCATCCACGCCGATCACGAAGCCCACCGTCGCCGGGCCACTGCCTTCGATCCGCAGTTTTTCGATAAGCTCCGAAAACTGGACATCCAGGGAAAGACGCACCCCCTGCACGGTCGTCGAAAGTGGCAAGCGCGACAGGCGGGACTGGACGAAGGCGATGAACGGCGGATTGTGAGCGATCAGTCGCCGGTCTTCCGACAGTGCAAAGCACGGCGTCGGACAAGCCAATACCTGGTTGGTGACAGCCTTGAGGCCCGTGCGCTGACGCGCCGAGTGCAATTCGGCCTGCAGATGACGCGCCGCCTCCACCCGCAATGCCGAGGAGAGATTGCCACGCGGCTCAAGCCGCTCTTCGCATCTCCTCACGATATCGCCGACGGAAACATCGTGCTTATGGGCCATATCCTTCAGAACGGCCCAGAATATTTCCTCAAGGCGCAACCCCTTGCGTTCCTCGCCGACACGCACGACCCGGAAACGCGGTACAAACGCCCAGTTGGGATCAGGAGATGGGCTTGCGCGCGCCATGGCCTAACGTTCCCTCAAGGCTTCGTTGCGCGCCTTGTTGATGGGCTTCATCAAATAGGCAAGGATTGTCTTCTTGCCGGTCATGATGTCGGCCGTGGCCACCATACCGGGGATGATGGCATAGCTCTTGCCATTGCGGACGAGTTCGGCCTGATCCGTTTTCACCAGAACCTGATAATAGGTTTCCCCCGTGGACTGATCGACGAGGCTGTCAGCGGAAATGTTCTGCACCTCGCCCTCAAGCCCGCCATAGATCGAAAAATCGTATGCCGTGACCTTGATGAGCGCGGGTTGCCCGGGCCGCACGAATGCGACGTCACGCGGCGAAATCCGCGCCTCCACCAGAAGCGTTTCGGATGTTGGCACCACGCCTGCGATCACGGTACCGGGCTGCACATAGGCGCCCACAGTGTTGACCTCAAGCGTGTTGATGATGCCATCGACCGGAGAACGGATATCTGTGCGGGCAACGCGATCGCTGGCTCCACGGATGGTCGCCTCGATGACCGACAGCTCGGCGAGCGCCTGCGTGCGCTCGGAAAGCGCCTCTTGTTCCACCTGCAGATCCAGCTCCTGAATCTGCAGGGCGGCCTCGTTGATCGAGGCCTCGATGCGCGGGATGGTTTCGCGGGCCAGATCGAGCTGCCCGCTGGTTTCGGTCAATTCCTTCTGCACGCGCAGAAACTCGGTCTGCGCCACCAGTTTGCGTTTGACCATAGGGCCCAGTAAATCCGCCTCGCGCTGCGAAATCTTCTGGTTTTCCTCCAGGCGTGCAATGTTGACGCGAGCCTCGTCCAGTTCCTTCACCCGCTGCTGATGGCGCTCCTCGAGCACGGACCGCTTGTTGCGGATGTTATCGGCGCGCGCCTTGAAAAGACGCGCTTCGTTGATGCAGATTTCAGGCGCGACATCCTTCAGGCTCTCAGGGCAGATATATTCAGCATCGAACGCGCCTTTTTCCTCAAGGTTCAGCCGGGCAATCTGGGCGCGCAGGGCACGGGCGCGCGCCTCGGATTCTCCCAGCGACGAGGCCGTCACCGTATCGTCCAGGCGCAGGATCAGATCTCCCTTGTGGACGACCTGCCCCACCCTGACAGCAATCTCCTGCACAACGCCGGGCTCGCTCGACTGCACGATCTGGGTCTTGGAAACGGGAATGATCTTGCCCTGGCCCCGGGCGATTTCCTGCACCTCTGCCACGGAAGCCCAGCCAATGAATGTCAAAAGAAGGGCCGAGATCACGATCAGGCCCAAGCGGGCTGCAAGCGGCGGACGATCCATCTTATCTTTGCCTCCCAGTGCCACGGCGAACCTTTTCGGACGCCGAGCCCTCGTTCATCCGGCCCGGCCGGCATTGCCGGCACGTGCGTTCTTTTGCAATTCAGCGATAACCTTCTCCTTCGGGCCGTCGGCCACCACCCGTCCCTGATCTATGACCACGAGGCGGTCGACAAGTTGCAGCATGCTGTGGCGATGCGTCGAGATGACAAGCGTGACGTCCTTTGCGAATGCCTTGTCCAGCTTGAGGATCAGCTCGCGCTCGCTGGCAAGGTCCATTGCCCCCGACGGCTCATCCAGGAAGACAACCTTGGGCTTGCACAACAATAGGCGCGCGATGGAGACGGCCTGCCGCTGACCACCGGAAAGCTGGCTGCCGCGCTCGCCCACAGGCATGTCGTAGCCACGCGGATGCCGGGCGACGAACTGGTCGACACCGGCTAGTTGCGCGGCCTGTACGATCTCGTCATCCGTCGCGTCAGGTTTCGCCATCAGGAGGTTTTCCTTGATGGAACCGGAAAACAAATCAGCAACCTGGGAGGCGAAAACCACGGCGGAACGCACGACGGAAGGATGGTATTGCCGGATATCGACGCCATCGAGCAGCAAGCTGCCCGAAGTGGGCGGATAGAGCCCGGCCATCAGACGGCCCACGGTCGTCTTTCCCGAGCCAATGCGGCCGATGATGCCGACCCGCTCGCCGCCCTTGATTGCAAGCGAAAAATCGTTGAGCGCCGGACTGTCGGCGCCGGGGTAGGTGAAGGCCAGCGCGCGGAAAGCAACCTCGCCGGTACGGACCTCGCGATTCACGAAACCCGCGCTCTCCGGCCGGTCCTCCGGCTGACTCATGATCCCGTCGAGAATTCGCAGCGAAAGCATGGCCTGACGCATGCGCGACAGGGTCATGGCGATCTGGCCAAGCGGAGCGACCGCCCGCCCCGACAGCATAACCGTGGCGATGATGGCGCCGGTGGAGATATTGCCCTGCGCGAATTCATAGGCACCAGCCACCACCAATGCGACGGTGACAAGCTGCTGCACGAACTGGGTCATATTGCTGGCCCAGGCGGACAGCTGCTTGATGCCTTCGGATGTGCGCGAAGCGTTCTTGGCCAGTTCGCTCCAGCGACGCAGCAGAATGCGCTCGGAGCGCAGCGACTTGACCGTCTCGATAGTGGAGATGGTCTCGACAAGGAGAGATTGACGCTGCGCTGCTTCATTGTTGGCGGCTGCGACACGCTTTCCGATACGGTTTTGCGCTACGAGGCCGATAATGAGCGCGATAACGAATGCCGTGGTCGGAATCAGCGCGAGCCAGCCCGAAACGCTGTAAATCACGAGCAGGAAGACGAAAACAAAGACGCTGTCGATGATGGTGCTGAGCGTGTTGGACGTGAAAAACTCACGTACGAACTCATATTGCGTCACACGATTCGCATATTCGCCCGTCGACATCGGGCGGGAGGCGAGCGTCGCGTGCAGTACCTTTTCGAACAAAAGGTAGGACAGTTTGAGATCAGCCTTGCGGCCGGCATAATCGATGAGCGCCGCGCGCACCGTCTTCAAGAGGAAGTCGAACAGGATTGCGCCCGCGACGCCCAAGGCCAGAACCCATAGCGTGGCCGTCGCCTGATTGGGTAGAACGCGATCGTAGACGTTCATCACGAAAAGCGGCGAGGCGAGCGCCAGAAGATTCACAAACAGGGCGGAAAGCGCCACCTGCGCATAGGAGCGCCAGAACGGTGTCAGCGTCGTCGCCAGCCAATGGCGCTTCTCGATTGCGCCAGGCATGCCTTGCCGGGCATCTTCCGCCTGGTTCAGATAAACGATACTGAACGAGACGGCGAAGCGAACGTCTCGCGCCAGAACCTCGGGCAGCGAAACATCTCCATCTGCATCCAGTTCGGGAGCCAGGGAGGTTCGATAACGGCCATCCGGCAGCGCTTCCAGAAGGGAAAGCGCCGTGCCGTCCTCGAAAAGAACGAGCAAGGGAAGATCGGCCGCGCGCGAGGCGAGCGAACGCCTGCCATGTTCCTCGACTTCGAGACCTATACGTGCGGCAAGGCGCTCAACATCCTCGAAGCCTGGCCTTGCCTCATCGAAGGGCGTGTCCGAAAACAGCACCGTGTCCGATGACGGGCGGGCCAGAAACAGGGCGATTTCCCGAAAAGCGGATCGGAAACCGCCTGTGTGTAGCGGCGTTTCTACAATGGGTTTGCGGACCTGTTCCAACAGCTTCTGTCAAACCGTTTCAACCGACCGGCTACTGTCTCCGGATCGGAGCCAGAAGATCGAGCGGGAGATCGTTCACCTGCCTGGACGGCAACCTCTTGTAGGTTTCCGTGGGCGCGGTCTCGGGCACATTGAACTCGGTTCTGGCGTAAGCCTCGGACTGTTTCGCACTCTGCAGATGCATCGTGTTGAGAAGCGTGCCGGTGGCGGCGAGAATGCGATACTCTGCAAAGAGAGCCGCGTACTGAGCCGTCTTCGACAGAACGTTCACGCTGTAGCGCGTGTTCTGTGCGCCAAGCACATCCAGAAGCGAGCGCTGGCCGACAACAAGCTGCTCGCGATAGGAATTCACAAGGCGCGCATTGGTGGCGGCCTGATCCCGCAGAGTGCTGGAAAGATCGATCTGGCGCTGGCGGCGATCCCACGAGATGCGCACAGCTTCCTCAACCTCACGATAGGCCTGATGCAGAACGAGGCGCTGCTCGCTTGCCCGGCGAATCTGCTCCTGCTCGTTGGCAACGTCGATACCCCCGCGATAGAGATTCCAGCGGGCGACCACACGCGCCTGCAGGTCATGGGTGCGGCCATCGGCGCCATCGATGTCGTAACCGGTTCGCGCGCGCCCTTCCGCCGAGATCTCGGGGAACATCTTCGAACGGGCGGCATCAACCTGTGCATCCGCCACGTCGATGTCGGCATTGGCGACCTTTATGCGCGGATTGTTGGCACGCGCAATGCCAATCGCCGCATCCAGCGACCGCGGCAGGGCGGAAGCCACCGAAGCAGGCATGACAGGGTTTGTAAGCGGCTTGCCGACCAGCTTGTAGAAGCGGATCTTGGCGGCTTCCAGCTCTTCCTCGGCCTCCTTGAGGCGGGCCTTCGCGGAAAGCGCACGTTCCTGCGCCTGTTGGCGGTCTGCTTCAGTGAGCGCTCCACCGGAAATCAGAGAGCTGATATCGCCCAGCATGGACTGGTGGAAGCCGAGATTGGCGCGCGATTCATTCACGATCTGAATCTGGAGGAGATATTCCAGATACTCGCGCACCACCTGAAGAGCGATTGTCTCGGAACGTTCCAGAACCCGGAAAGAGGCAGAATCCACCCGCGCCGCCTGACGCTCCAGCTCGGCACGGCGACCGCCGCCGTCAAACAGCTTCTGCGTGACCGAAAGTCCCACTTCCGACGGATAGAGCGGATCGTCCTCGATCCCGACACCGCGGCGCGAGGGATTGTCGAGCCGGCGGGCACCGACGGACGCTTCCAAGTCGACACTTGGAAGGTAAAGGCCCCGCGCCTGGCGCAGTTCGAACTCGATCGCTTCGCGATTCTCGACCGCCTGTCCGATTTCAGGATTGGATTCGAGCGCAACGGCCATCGCTTCCTTCAGCGACAGGGCGCTTGCATTGTCTGCATAGAACGCGACGCTTCCAAAGAGAGCTGCCGCCAGCATACGCGTAACACGCGCTTTGAACTTCATAGTCCCCCCTCAAGCTTGCGCTTTCCCGATAGCACCAGCCGGTGGACCCGGCACACCACGACCGGGCTTCTTAAGCTAATCCTTATGGCATTATCGTTTAAGCAGCTATTGTTTAGCCTGCACAAACTGCCCTAAAGGCAACTTTAGCCACCTCATTTATAGCGCCTGTTGCAGGCTTACAACAAATGTAACGCCCTTTATAACTATTTGAAATTTAAATAATACCTAAATCGTCATATTTTTAGCCGACTCATCGGACGACGACGATAGTACCCACTCTGACCTGGTTGTAGAGGCTGACGATATCGTCGTTTATCATGCGAATACAACCGGATGAAACAGCTTTCCCGATGGTCCAGGGCTGGTTTGTGCCGTGAATGCGAAACAGGGTGGAGCCAAGGTACAGAGCCCGTGCGCCAAGCGGATTTTCCGGTCCGCCCTCCATTACCGTCGGCAATATGCGCCCCTGAGCCGCCTCTCTGCGGATCATCTCTGCAGGCGGGCGCCAGGACGGCCATTCGGCCTTTCTTGAGATTTTCTCACGCCCACGCCACTCGAAGCCTTCGCGCCCGACACCAATGCCGTAGCGCATGGCAGTGCCGTCGCCACGCACATGAAACAGCCGGCGTTGCGCCGTATCGACGACAATCGAGCCTGCTGGCAGCTTCTCCGAGAAAGGCACAATCTCGGGCTTGATGACGCTATCGCTCCAAGGAGCCTTGAACGCGAGCTTGCGCTCCTTGCGAACCCACTTTCCCGTCGCGGGGTCGAACTGCCTGACGGTAACATTCTGTTGTTCCGCAAAAACCGCCGATGCGAGGCCTGCGAAAAGCAGAGCCCCCGTCAGGACGATCCACAAGGCCTTCTTCATGGCTACCCCAAACTCGCTCCGAACCAGGCTCAAGCTTAGGATTTGCCACAAACGCACCCAATTCAATACGCTTTTTGGTTGTGTTTATGCAATTATACACGCAAACGAATTGCGTCAAACCGCTTACCCGGCGAGTTTCTCCAGACCCTTGTGGCGGAAACGGGCGGTCGCCGGGTCGAAATCATATTCGCCGGCATGCGAGAGCGCCTCCCGAGCCAGCCGGTCGACAGACTCGATCACATAGTCGGCTTTATCGTCAGTCATCAGATAGCTGAAGTTGAGGCGCACCCAGCCCGGCTTTTCCATCTCCTGGCCGGCCCGGATGCTCGCCAGCAGCGCATTCGACTGCTGCTCTTCTATGCCCAGCAAACGGTGTGCATAAGGGCCAGCGCAAGCGCAGCCACCACGAGCCTGAATGCCGAAGAAGTCGCTCAGCATGCGGGTAAAGAGCTGGTGATGCACAGGCCTGCCCTGCCCGTCGCGGATGCGGAACGAGAAGATCGGCAGGCGCGGCGCGCGCGGGTTTCCGAGGAGTTCCAGATTTGCGTTCTTCGACCAGACGGACAAAGCCCTTGCCTTCAAGGCCTCATGCCTCCGGTCGATGAACTCCTGTCCCAAAGCTTCCTTGATCAAGAGTACCAGTGCGGCGCGGATGTCTCCCACCACATTCGGAGTGCCTGCTTCTTCGCGCGCTGCCAGCGACTTCGAATAGTCATGCGCCCACGGCGAAACAAATGTCACGGTCCCACCGCCCGGCATGGTCGGCTTGTCCGTGCGGGCGATCGCATTGCGCAGAACGAGGATGCCGGAAGCACCAGGCCCGCCCGGAAACTTGTGCGGAGACAGGACCACGGCATCCTTCGCGCAATCGGTGCCAGGCTTCATATCCATCTCGAGATAGGGGGCACCACCCGCATAGTCCCAGATGGCCAGTGCGCCATGCTGCTTCAAAATCCGGGTGACGGTGTCCGTATCACTGACAATACCCGTCACGTTCGACGCTGCGGAAAAGGTGCCTATCTTCAACGCCGCATCGGCATGGTTCCTCAAGGCTTCGGCCAGCGCGGCCAGATCCGGTCCACCACAATCCTTTTCGGGGATTGCGACCACTTCCGCACCACTTTCCCGCCAGGGCAGGATATTCGAGTGATGCTCATAGGGACCGGTGAAAACGACCGCGCGTCCTCCTTTCGCCACGAGTTCGGCGATACCCAGAAGCCGCACCAGGCGATTGATGCCAGCCGTTGCACCGGAGCCTGCAAAAACAACACTGGTCGCCTCGTCAGCGCGAACGATGCGATGGATCTGACGGCGAGCATCCTCGCGCAGGCGCGTACAGAAAGCGCCGCAATAGGAAGCCTCCGTGTGGCTGTTTGCGTAATAGGGCAGAACCTCGTCGCGAATGAAGTCCTCCACCTGCGCAAGCGCTCGGCCAGACGCGACATAATCGGCATAGATCATGGACTTGCGACCACAAGGGCCATCAATCACAGCGTCTTCGCCGATCAACCCCTGACGTAAATAGGACTGCAGGTCGTTACGCTGCAGGCTCGCAATGAAATCTCCCAAAACCGTGCCGGCCATCGTGAATTACCCCGTAATTGATTTTGAAAAATGATCTCACAATAAAAGCAATCATTTTCGCCAAAACTCATTGCTAAAAGCGACAATATTCGATCATATGAACGACTATGGATGAGAAAATAGATCATTTTGATAGGCGAATCCTGCGCGAGCTGCAGCGCGATGCCGGGCTTTCGCAGCGCGACCTCGCCGAGAAGGTCGGGCTTTCGCAGAATGCCTGCTGGCGCCGCCTAAAGGCGCTGGAGGAACGCGGCGTCATCCGCGGCAAGACGCTGATGATAGACCGTAACAAGCTCGGCCTGGGTCTTGTAGTCTTCGTGATGGTAAAGACGCGGCATCATTCGGCGGATTGGCTGCGCATCTTCCGGCAGCATGTGGCCGGAATTCCCGAAATCGTCGACTTCTTCCGTATCGGAGGAGACTATGACTACATGCTGCGCATCGTCACAACGGACATGGCAAGCTACGATTCCGTCTATCAGCGCCTGATCCAGAAAGTGGAGCTGGAATCGGTAACCTCCTATTTCGCGATGGAGGCAATCGCAGAGCGCAGACCATTGCCGATCTGAACCCGCAGGCAAAACGCAGCCGGGCGGAGTTCCGCCCGGCTGCTGAAGCTTATGCGACGGATGCGACGATGATGATTTCGACCTTGTATTCAGGCGTCGCCAGGCGGGATTCGCCTGTGGCGCGCGCTGGCGCGTGACCGGGTGCAACCCACCCATCCCACACCGCATTCATCTCTGCGAAATCATCCATGGAAGCAAGCCAGATGGTGGCGGAGAGAATACGGGTCTTGTCGGAACCACAGCGCGCCAGAAGATCATCGACCTGGGCCAGAATCGCCTTGGTCTGCTCCGTTACGCTCGTCCCCGGCTCACCGACCTGACCGGCCAGGTAGATGGTGCCATTGTTGACGACAGCCTGGCTCATGCGGGCGCCTGTTTCGAGGCGAGTGATTTCAGACATTCATTTTCCTTTCAGTTGGTCATTAGCCGTTCCGGCGCAAGCGCCCGGACAACCTCATCCGGCAAGGAAGAGGATCGGCCGGCGCAGAGATCCGCCGCCAGAGCCGATAGCGCCGGAGACGTCTGAACGCCATAGCCTCCCTGCCCCGCCAGCCAGAAAAATCCATCCAACCCGGGCGCAAAGCCCACGGCTGGCGTGCGATCAGGGAAAAAGCTGCGCAACCCGGCCCAGCTTCTCTCCACACGGGTGATGGGCATGGTCACGGCCTGCTGGAAGCGATGCAGCCCTTCAGCAAGCACCATATCGTCCGGCCAGGCGTCGAAAGGTTCAAATGGATCTTCGTCGGCTGGGGAGACCATCAGCTTGCCGGCTTCCGGCTTGGCATACCAGCCTTCGCCCGCGCAGGCGAAAAGCGGCCAGGCCGACACATCATGCCCCTCCGGCGCCGGGACGATGACGGCGGAGCGACGCATGGGCGTCAGCCCCAAAGGCTCGGCACCTGCCATTCGGGCAATCGCATCGGCCCAGGCGCCCGCGGCATTGACGATGATGGGTGCGGTGAAGGTGCCTTGCGGAGCTTCAACCGTCCAGGCCCCGCCCTCCCGCTCGATCTTGTTGACACGGGCCTGCGTGACGATGCGCCCGCCGCGCCTGCGCAACAACCGGGCAAACCCCTGCAACAGGCGATCCACATCGATATCCTGGGCGCCGGGCTCCATCGCAGCGTCGGCAACGGCTTCGCGGCGAAGGATCGGCACACGTCGCAACGCTTCTTCAGGCGAGATGCGCTCCATGCCCGTAGCGCCCTGCAACAATCCTTCAATCGCCGAAGCATGTTCGGGAAGAGCGACATAGATGAGCCCCCGGGGCGAAAGCAGGCTGCTTTCGCAAATTCCTTCCGGCTCGAGGAAAACGGGCTCGGATGCCGCATTCAGAGCGCGCAATGCAGCATTGCCATAGTTGCGGATATAGATCGCCGCCGAGCGTCCCGTCGCGTGGTAGCCGATTGCCTCCTCTGCCTCGAGCAGGATTACCCTGGCATCATTCGCCATCCGCGCGCCGGCGCTGACGCCGGCTATACCGCCGCCGATTACAATAATATCGGACATCCCGCTCATCGACCCGCTGCTCTCAAGGCTTACTCCCCAAAACCTTCCCATACAGCGCTACGCCCATCGCCGATAGGCTCAAGCGTTCGACAATGATTGTGACACGTCACTAAAGACGCCAGAAACGGCTTGCTAAGAATAGATTTCCAAAATAAAATGTGAAGGTATCATTTTCATAAATTGATTTTTCTAAATGAAAATACAATTCATCAGTATAATTATTTTATTTTTACTTTCCACCCAACCTGATACAGCTCTTGCCGCCGATCCCATCACCGAAGATAGGTATGCCGAGCCAATCAGCGACATCGTTGGCGTCCTAATGCAACAGGAACAGATACCAGGGATGTCGGTCGCGATCATTGCGGGAGACGAACAGCGTATCTACGATTTCGGCTATGCTTCTCTTGAAACAGGGACAAAAGTCACGCGGTCCACCCTGTTCGAAATCGGCACTATGAGCCGGCTCTTTTCGGCCACTCTTGCGGCCCACGCGGAGCAGGAAGGGAAACTTTCGCTGTTCGACAGCGTCAGCGATGTCTGGCCGGCGTTGCGCAGCAGCAGTTTCGACAATGTGACCCTGTTAAACCTTGCAACGCACACAGCCGGGCTTCCCTCACTCACCCCCGGAATGGTGACCGACGAAAAAACACTCATCGACTACGGCCTCCATTGGACGCCCACTTATCCTGCAGGCTTGCAACGCACGGAAACAAGTTTCGGCAGCGGCCTTCTGGGACTTCTCGCGGCCAAGTCCATGCGCCTGTCATATTCCCAGGCAATGGAGCAGCACCTTTTTCCCGCTCTTGGAATGAAGCACAGCTTCATTGCCGTGCCTCGTGGCAAACACAAACAGGTTTCCACCGGGTACAACCGGACGGGCGCGGCGGTTGAGCCCGAGACAGGCTTCCTGACCGCCGAAGCGCTGGGCATAAAGACAACCGCATCGGACCTCCTGCGCTTCGTCGCATTGCAGATGGGACAGGAGAGCGCCGACGAGGCCGTAAAACAGGCGATTCTCAACACACGTGTTGGCTATTTCAAAGTCGAAGACATGATTCAGTGTCTCTATTGGGAACAGTATCCCTATCCCGTCACACTCAACCATCTGCTTGAAGGGAATGCCCCTTTCATCCGTTTCGGCACATTGCCGGCACAGCGGTTGAAACCGCCTTTTCCCCCGCGCCGCAGCGTTCTCGTGAACAAGGTCGGGTCGGCGAAGGGGTTTTCCGCCTATATCGCTTTCGTTCCGATCAGAAAGTTCGGCGTCGTTTTGCTGGCAAACAAAACCTTCCCTGTTCCGGCGCGCGTTACCGCCGCGTACCAGATCATCGAAGTGCTGGAACGGCTGCACCAGCCCGGATCGCCAATCGACGAGACGATCCGTCAGTAAGGCTGGCGCCTTCCTCTACTGTGCGTTCTCGGAGAAGGTCTTCAGATATGCGATCACATCCTCGATGTCGTCGGGTTTTTTGAGGCCCGCGAAAGCCATCTTGGTGCCCGGCACGACACTGCGCGGCGCAGCAAGATAGGCGTGCAGGGTCTCTTCGTCCCAGACCAGGCCTTTTTCGCCGGCTTCATGCA
This sequence comes from Nitratireductor indicus C115, assembly GCF_000300515.1. Lineage (GTDB taxonomy): Bacteria > Pseudomonadota > Alphaproteobacteria > Rhizobiales > Rhizobiaceae > Nitratireductor > Nitratireductor indicus. The sequence continues at coordinate 527,719 of NZ_AMSI01000001.1, read as the reverse complement.
TGGCCGGCGAAAACTTGAAGCCCTCCACCGTACCAGCCACCCGGCCGAACAAATCGTTGAGCTCCGGTCCAACCTTGTGCTTGGCTCCCTCACCGACCGCATGGCAGGCCTTGCATCTGGCAAAAACCTTTTCGCCATCGTCGGCATCCGGATCAGCGTGCGCTGCGCCGTAAAGCCCCAGAAACAGCGGCGCGGCGAGCGCCATTGCCTTCATCAATTTCGGCATTCTCAATTCCTCCACCGCTTGTTCAAAACACCCAAGATCCGATTTGATAAATCGTATCCGCAGCGCGGGGAACCTCTTCTCGCGCGAAGGATTGCCGCACCAGCGATTTTTATCGGAGGCGACGGCAATGAATAAAACATGCTGATTTAACTCATATATTCAGGAACATCGGACGTTTCATCTGGAAACAAACTGTTTTCGGCAATCGCATTGCCGGGGAGACAATCACTCAGCTAATTTCACGTGGTGAGTAACGATTCGAGTTTAGTAGCCGTGCAATGTGACAATGCGCTTGAGGTCGTCCAACTGGAGCTTCTGCTGGATTTGGCGGATCTCGTGGCGCAAGGATTTGAAACCGCTCTTCTGACTGCTCTGGATGAACTGGACGGTAGGGTTCTCTTCAACCGCAGGCTGGATGACGATCCGCAATATCAGCGCATCGCAGCGGTGGCGCTTGGGCCGGAAAACGAGGTGGCGCTTGTGTTTCTCGACCATAGCGGAACATCCACACGCACCGAGGACGCACGTGCAAGCAATCATCCCCTGCGGGATGAGGCACTGGCTGCGGCGAACACCGAACAAAACTGATTCCGAATTTTTCCGACCGGGACACGGCATCGCTGCACCGTGCGCCGGTTCGCATTGTCGTGTTCGCGTGCCGCGAGGCTATAGCCCGCGAATGAGAAACCTCTCAGCCATGACGGGAAGAGGGCGTCTGCTCACTCTTCTCGGCACCCGGAAAAGCCACAACCCGATCACCCTGCGCGACAGGCGAGTACTGCGCTTTCAGCACATCGTCGATCAGGCTGCCAATCACCTCGCGCAGCCTTTGCGTTTGCGGGTCGCTACCGCGCAAAGCCGCCTGGGCGTTTTCGAGATGGGCGTGCACGGACGCAAAGTCTGTCGGCATGATGTCCCTTTCCGATGCCCCCGCGAGACGATGAGATTGCACGGCAAACTATCAATGGGGAGCGAATGGAAAATGTAACATTTATATAAAATACCTATTTATTTTCACATATTTAGACAATCCAACAACTTGGCGGAATCTGCGAGATTCGTTAAAAAGCGAAACATCGGATCAACGGTTGTTAGAAATTTGCCGGCTAGTAGTGGGTAAAAGCCGAGGATGCTGAACGACATGAACACATCACAGACGCCCCGCACACCCCGCTGGATATGGCTTGCTGCCTTCACTCTCGTTGGCACGATCTGTGCCGTGGGCCTGTCCTTTCTCGTTCACTATCTCCTTTTCTTCAGCGAAAACATCAATCCGTACCGGCAGAGCCTGCTGGCCGCGATCATTCTTCCGGTCGCAATCGCAGCGCCTCTTCTGTTCTATATCGCCTATACGTCCCAGACAGTTCGCAACTATCGCAACGAGCGCAATTTCGCTGCCGCACACGACCCCTCAACGGAAGTTCTGAACGGCAATGCCTTCACGACCCTGGTCGAACGCCGGCGCAATACCTCCGTCTCGGAAGCCGGACGCACCTACGGGGCCCTGCTCATTGTGGAAGCCCAGAACGCGCGGTCGATCAATATCGACTACGGATTTCGCTGGGGCGAGGAATCCATGCGCCAGATAGCATCCGTCATCCGGGCCAATGTGCGCCGAAGCGACATCGTCGGGCGGCTCAGCGACGACGAATTCGGCATCTTCCTTCCCGGCGCCACCGTAGAGCAGGCACGTGAGGTAGGTGAGCGCATTCGCTCAGCCGCCACCGAAACACCGTTCCTTGCAGAAGGCAACGAACTCAGCCTTTCGCTCGATATCGGCGGCGTGATTTTCGAGGACCAGATCGAATTCCGTGGCTTGATGCGCGTCGCCTCCGAGCAACTCGACAAGGCTCGTACCAAGGGCGACGACGGTTTTCGCCTGAGCGCCCTCGGCGCCTCGGAAGCGCCTGAGCGACGGACCTGAAACCCTATCCTGCGGCAATCGTTTCAGTGCGATTTGATCGAGCGCAAAGCGCCCCCTGCTGACCGTGGCATTTTGCCCGAAATGCGCAATGGACGCGCGTTGGGGCCGACACTATGATCGCGCCGCACAGCAGGAAGGTCTCATGAACTACCAGCGTTTCTTCTCGGAGGCGATCGAGCAACTACATGCCGAACGCCGTTATCGTGTCTTCGCCGATCTTGAGCGAATCGTCGGCGCTTTTCCCCGCGCCCTGTGGCGCGCCAATGGCGATGTGCGCGAAATCACCGTGTGGTGTTCCAACGATTATCTCGGCATGGGGCAGCATCCGGACGTGATCCGCGCCATGCAGCAAACGGCAGGCGGGATGGGTGCGGGCGCTGGCGGCACCCGCAATATCTCCGGTACCAACCATCCGCTCGTTGAGCTGGAAAGCGAACTGGCCGACCTGCACGGCAAGGAAGCCGGTCTGGTGTTCACGTCGGGCTTCATTTCCAATGAGGCCGCGATTTCCACGATTGCCCGGCTCCTACCGAACTGCCTCGTTCTCTCGGATGAGCTGAACCATGCCTCCATGATCGAGGGCGTGCGGCGTTCAGGCGCCGAAAAGAAGATTTTCCGCCACAACGACGTGGCGCATCTCGAGAGCCTCTTGCAGGCGGCCGAGCCAGGACAAGCCAAGCTGATCGTTTTCGAATCCGTCTACTCCATGGACGGCGATATCGCACCTATCGAGGCGATTGCCGATCTCGCCGACAAATACAACGCAATGACCTACATTGATGAGGTTCATGCGGTCGGCATGTATGGCGCGCGCGGCGGCGGCATCACCGAGCGTGACGGCCTCGCCCATCGCATCGACATTATCGAAGGTACACTTGCCAAGGGCTTCGGTGTCATCGGCGGTTATATCACCGGTTCCACCGCCGTCGTCGATGCCGTGCGCTCCTATGCTCCGGGGTTCATCTTCACGACGGCTCTGCCGCCCTCCATCGCAGCGGCCGCAACAGCATCGATCCGTCATCTGAAGTCCTCCACGGCGGAGCGCGAGGCGCAGCAACGCCAGGCGCAGAGTACCAAGGAAACCTTGGGTGCAGCGGGCTTGCCAGTCATGCCTTCGCAGACCCATATCGTGCCGCTTCTGGTCGGTGATCCCGAACTCTGCAAGCAGGCCAGCGACCGGCTTCTGGAGAAGCATGGGATTTACATTCAGCCCATCAACTATCCGACCGTCCCACGCGGTACCGAACGGCTGCGGATCACCCCCACGCCGTTCCACGATGACGGGCTGATCGAGACCCTGCGCGATGCGCTTCTTGAAACATGGAATGCACTCGGCATTCCCTTCAACGAGGCTGGGCAACCGCAGCAGGCCAAATCCGATCGGGTGGTTTCGCTGCTTGTGCCAAAATCGGGCGGCTGAAATTCTCGACAAAGCAAAAGCGCCGCCGGAGACTCTCCGGCGGCGCTTTTTTTGTCTTTACGAAGGCTTAGGTCAAAACAGCCTGTGCTGAAGAACCTTATTTCTTCTTCGCGAGGAGATCTCGGATTTCGGTCAGAAGCTGCACATCGGCAGGAGGTGCTGCCGGTGCGGCTTCGGGCTCCTGCTCAATGCGGCGGCGCATATTGTTCACGGCCTTGACCATCAGGAAGATGATCCAGGCGAGGATCAGGAAATTCACGACAACGGTCAGGAAGTTGCCATAGGCGAAAACCGCACCCTGCTCACGGGCGGCAGCAAGCGTGGTCGCTGTAACGCCAGAAGAAAGCGGCAGGAAATAATCGGAGAAGTCCAGACCGCCAAAGATCGCGCCGACGATCGGCATGATGATATCGTCGGTCAGCGACTTGACGATAAGACCGAACGCCCCGCCGATGATGACACCGACAGCCAGGTCCATAACATTGCCCCTGGCGATGAATTCACGAAATTCCTTCAACATACGGATGTCTCCCGATCTTGCTGCAACCCCTGACGACTCAATTGCCGCCTCGGCGCCACAATAGCAAAACCGCAGATTGAGATAAGCGCAAAATAGCGCTAATCGCCGCGTCTTCGAATTGTACTTGGAATGCCGCGGCTCCTTTCGGGTGCGCAGCGTTCCATCTTCTGATTTTTCCGCGTTTATCGGACGTCATATGAAACCATCTGACTATACAATGCTCTAAAGAAGCATTGGACAGGGCATTCTGGCTGTGATTGCCTGAGAATGGCCTTTCAGGGAGGAGGATCGAACCGCCGTGCAGGGCTGGGTCATCGCCATCATAGCCGTCGCTTATGTGACGTTGCTCTTCGTTATCGCAAGTCTCGGCGACAGCCGGGCCGGGCGGCGTATCGGCCTCGGTTCACGTCCCTTCATCTATGCGCTGAGCCTTGCAATCTATTGCACCTCCTGGACGTTTTTCGGCTCCGTTGGCCTGGCCTCCGAACGCGGTTTCGAGTTCCTGGCGATCTATATCGGCCCGATCCTTGTCTTCCTGTTCGGATTTCCTCTGCTCAAGCGCATCATCCGGCTTGCAAAATCGGAGAAAATCACCTCGATCGCCGATTTTCTGGCGGCGCGCTATGGCAAGAGCTTCGCGGTCGCGTCGATGGCCACGCTCATCGCCACATTCGGCACCATTCCCTATATAGCCCTGCAACTGAAGGCGATCTCGGACTCCGTCAGCCTGATGGTGGCCCATTATGACGGCGCCCCGCCAGCAATAGACTTCTTCGTCGGCGACATCGCGCTCATCGTCGCGCTGCTTCTGGCTATATTCGCCGTTCTCTTCGGAACCCGCCATGCCGATGCGACAGAGCATCAGGAAGGGCTCGTTCTCGCGGTAGCGGTAGAAAGCATCGTGAAGCTGGCCGCCTTCCTCACGGTCGGCATTGCGGTAACCTATTACTTCTTCGATGGTCCGGTGGACCTGGCGAGTGCGGTCAGCCGCCTGCCCCGTGTTCAGGAGGCTTATAGCTACCCGACCTCGCTTGCCACCTGGATCGTGATGACGACGCTCAGCGCCTTTGCCATCATCATGTTGCCGCGCCAGTTCTATGTGACGATCGTCGAAAACAAGAGCACGGCGGAGCTTGAAACGGCAAGCTGGCTCTTTCCGCTCTATCTGGTGCTCATCAACCTCTTTGTCCTGCCGATTGCATTTGCCGGGCTGCTGCTCGTCGGCGGGGGTACCAATTCGGACCTCTACGTCCTGTCGCTGCCTTTGCTGGAAGGTCACGATGCGCTGGCGCTGATCGCCTTTATCGGCGGTCTTTCGGCGGCAACGGCCATGGTCATCGTGGCGAGCGTCGCGCTCTCAATCATGATCTCGAACGATCTGGTCATTCCGCTCTTCGTGCGCAGGCTTCTGAGACCCGATGCACGCGACAAGGAAGACTGGTCGACGGTGATCCTCAACGTGCGGCGCGCGGCGATCTTCATCATCCTTTTCGCCGCCTTCCTCTATTATCGCGAAACAACGCACAATACGCGGCTGGCGGCCATCGGCCTCATATCCTTCGCGGCCATCGCCCAGTTCGCGCCGGCCTTCTTCGGCGGCCTGTTGTGGCGCGGCGCCAATGCACGCGGCGCCCTGTTCGGCATGGGGGCCGGCTTCATCCTCTGGGGCTATACGCTGCTCTTTCCCTCGCTGGCACCGGCCGACACGGCCATCATCCGCGAAGGGCTTCTGGGAATTCCCGCACTTCGGCCGCAAGCCCTGTTCGGCACCGTCGCAGAGCCGCTCAATCACGGTGTCCTTTGGAGCCTTGCCGTCAACACGCTGTTCTTCATCCTCGGCTCGCTGTCGCGTGCTGCACAACCGCTCGAGCGCATTCAGGCGGCGATCTTCGTGCCGCGCGAAGCGGGGCCTATTCCCACGCTGCGACGCTTCCGCACCGCCGTCACCGTCAACGATCTCAAGGATACGATTTCACGCTACCTGGGAGCAGAACGAACCGAGCGCTCCTTCGCCACTTTCGAGGCGACGCACGGCATCCGGTTGAATGGCGGCGAGCATGCTGGCATGGCGCTGGTGCGCTTTTCCGAACAGCTTCTGGCGAGCGCGGTGGGCTCTTCATCATCGCGCCTCATTCTCTCGCTGCTGTTCCAGCGGAACGACCGCTCACCGCGCGACGCGCTGCGGCTTCTCGACGACGCTTCCATTGCGCTCCAGCACAACCGCGATCTCCTGCAGACCGCGCTCGACCAGATGGAGGAAGGCGTCACGGTCTTTGACCGGGATTTCCAGCTGATCTGCTGGAACCGGCAATTCCGGATTCTCTTCAGCCTGCCGGACGAAATGGGACAGGTGGGCGTTCCGCTCGACCGGTTCGTGAACCTGCTTGCCGCGCGTGGCGAGCTCGACGCCGATGCGCAAACCATCACACTCAACCGCTTCACCGATTTCGGCGTTCCCTGGGAAATACGCCTCATCAAGAGCGAACGCATCATCGAACTGCGCACCAACCCCATGCCCGATGGCGGGATCGTGGCGACCTATACGGACATCACGCCACGCGTCGAAGCGGACATGGCGCTCAAGCGGATCAACGAGACGCTGGAGCAGCGGGTCGCCAACCGCACCGCCGAACTGATGCGCGTCAATGAAGAACTCGCTCAGGCGCAGGTGCTGGCGGAAGAGGCAAATCTGGGGAAGACGCGCTTCCTCGCCGCCGCCGGCCATGACATCCTGCAACCCCTCAATGCCGCCAGGCTCTATTGCTCATCTCTCATGGAGCGCGTCGAAAGCGGCGGCATACGGGAGCATGTGGCCAACATCGAATCCTCGCTGGATTCCGTGGAGGTCATCCTCGGCGCCGTGCTCGACATATCGCGGCTGGATACCGGTGCGCTGAAGCCGACGATCAGCGCATTCCGGCTGGAGCCGCTCCTCAAACAGCTCGATACCGACTTCAAGCCGCTTGCTGCGGAGAAGGGCCTGAAACTCACCATCGTGCCAACTTCGCTTGCAGTGGAAACCGACCGTAATCTTCTGCGCCGGCTCGTGCAGAATCTCGTCTCCAACGCGATCAAGTACACACCGCGAGGCCGGGTTCTGGTGGGTGTGCGACGGCGTGGAGAATTGCTCGAACTGCAGGTGCTGGATACGGGTATCGGCATCCCCGAAGATCAGCTCAACACGGTGTTCCGCGAGTTCACCCGGCTGGATGAGGGCATGCGACAAGCGCAAGGCCTGGGGCTCGGCCTTTCCATCGTCGATCGTATCGCCCGGGTATTGCGCCTGGAAATCCGCCTGTTTTCCCTGCGCGGACGAGGGACCCGTTTCTCCGTGTTCCTGCCTGCGGCCGAAGCTCCGGCCCAACTGATGCAGGCGCCTTCCACAGCGAGCGGAGCCCAGCGCGCCATGCTCAACGGGCTCGATGTTCTGTGCGTGGACAACGATCCGCGCATTCTCGACGGTATGCAGCAGCTTCTCGAAGGCTGGGGGTGCCGGGTGCGCACTGCGACAGGCTCGCAGACCTTGCCGGAAGCGGGAGAAGCCGCCCCCGGCGTTATCCTGGCCGATTACCACCTCAACAACGAGGATGGGCTTGCCATCATTGGAGAGCTCAGGGCGCGCCATGACGCCGGGATTCCGGCCATTCTGATCACCGCAGACCGCTCCAACGAAGTGCGCTCTGCAGCCGACGAACTCAATGTTCTGATCCTGAACAAACCGCTGAAGCCAGCCGCGCTGAGGACATTGCTCACGCGTTGCAGGCAAATGAAGGAAGCAGCCGAATAGCCAGCCTCAACCGTTCTGGAGAAGATCAATTTTCCTGGGCGATGGCTTCGGCGCCGATGCGGGAGAGACGAATGACGGCCTGAGTTCGGCTGTCGACATCAAGTTTCTGCAGGATCGCGGAAACATGGGCCTTGATCGTCGCCTCGGAGACATTGAGCTCATAGGCGATCTGCTTGTTGAGAAGCCCTTCCGCAAGCATGCCCAAAACGCGGGTCTGCTGGGGCGTCAGCATCTGTAATCTCTGTATCAGATCGGCGATCTCCGGATCCGCCTCGGCACCCAGATCGATGTTCTCGGGTGTGTAGACATCACCGTCCAGCATCATGCGCACGGCACGCCGAATTTCTTCCATACTTGCCGATTTGGAGATGAAGCCGGACGCACCGAGGTCGAGCGCGCGGCGAATCGTTTCGGGATCGTCATGCGCCGACACGACCGATACCGGGACGGACGGGTTCATGCCACGCAGGGCAATCAAGCCTGAAAGACCGCTCACACCGGGCATCGAAAGATCGAGCAGTACGAGATCCACATTCTCCTCGACCAGGGACTTCACACCGTCGAAGTCGCCGGTTTCAAGGATTTCGCAGCCCTCACCAAGGCCGGAAAGCGCAGTCCGCAGCGCACCGCGAAACAATGGATGATCGTCGGCGACCAGAAATCTGTAACCTGAAGCCAATTGTCCCTCCCGGCCCGCAGCTTGGTTCTCAGGCGGTCATCGCGCCGCAGGTTGCGCGCCGATTATGCGGGGAACCGCATTCTTTTCAAGATTATTACGGGGGGTGTGGGAAAGAGTTCCCGGAAAACGGGAAGAATACCCGGCAATTCGCAACCCACACAGCGGGTTTGCGCAGTGAAACAGCATTTCAAAAAAGAGGTTTGGGCAATGTCATACCCGAACCATTTCAGCCGTTCGTCTTCGTCGCATCTTCTGCGGCAGAAGCAAGCAGGGAGGCGCCCATTTCTGGGTTCCTCCCTGCCTTGGTCAGGAGAGATGTTCTGGAGCGGTCGCCGTTTCACGGAAACCCTGACCCGATCTATCTCTTTGTTTTTCCGCATTTGTGCAGACGTCAGATGATTCCACTTGACTGCAAAATACGCTAGCGGTCGTCGGCGAGTTTCTGGCGCTGCGTGCCTAACCCTTCAATGCCAAGCTCCATCACCTGGCCCGCGCGCAGATAGATGGGCGGCTTCTGCCCCATGCCGACGCCGGCCGGCGTACCCGTCGAGATGATGTCGCCGGGGGCAAGGCTCATGAAGCGGCTGAGATAGCTGATGAGATGCGCGACCCCGAACACCATGTTGGCGGTGGTTCCGTCCTGATATCGCTTGCCGTCAACGTCCAGCCACAGCTTCAGCGCCTGCGGGTCGGCAACCTCGTCAGCCGTGACCAGCCAGGGACCGACAGGGCCAAACGTGTCAGCGCCCTTGCCCTTGTCCCATGTGCCGCCGCGCTCGATCTGGAAAGCGCGCTCGGAAACGTCATTGATTACGCAATAGCCGGCCACATGCGACAGCGCATCTTCCTCGGAGATGTATTTTCCGCCCGTGCCGATGATTACACCAAGCTCGACTTCCCAGTCGGTCTTTTCGGAATCGCGGGGAATGAGAACCGTGTCGTTAGGTCCGCAGATTGCACTGTTGGCCTTGAGGAAGACCACGGGCTCCTTGGGCAGGTCGAGTTTGGATTCCGCCGCATGGTCAGCATAGTTGAGACCGATACAAACGAACTTGCCCACTCCGGCGACGCATGGGCCAAGGCGGGGCTCCCCATCCACAAGCGGGAGGGAAGCCGGGTCGAGCGCCGCCAGTTTCTGCAGGGAAGCGGGGGCAATTGCCTTGCCATCGATGTCACCGATGACACCGGACAGGTCGCGGATGCGTCCCCCCGCATCCAGCATTCCCGGCTTTTCGGCTCCGGGTTCACCGTATCTGAGAAGTTTCATGCATTTCCTCCAGGCAGGACCGTCTCGTCGAAGATTCGACGGCAGTCCATTTCATACTCAAGGTCGACCACCGGCGGGCGGTTGAAATGCCAAGTCATGCCGTTGCGGTGGGCACCGCGCGGGCCGATCTCGGTTGCGACCAAAGGATGAATATCGTGAACCGAATAAATCTGCACCCCGGTCGTGTCATTCCATGAACCGCCGAAATGAGCCATGCGGCGCTCCATCTCGCCAAGCACGTAGGCTGCCTTCTCACGAAGTGCGTCCGGCGAGGTGTCACCAAGGCGCACGATGTGATCGCGGTAGTTGCCCTTGCCTTCCGGAGCCTCGCCGGAACCGGCGATTGCGAAGGTCTTCGGCGCGTCCTTGTCTTCAACCGTGTAGATGAAAGCGTGGAAGCCTGGCTCGGCCGGGGCTCCGATCTCGGGACAGACATTGGAACGGCCGACGGGATTGTCGCTGCCGGTCATGATGCCCCAATCGCGAAGCGTGCCGGTGTAGACGCGGTTGAACTCCTCGAAACCTGCCTCAGTGAACTGGCCGGGAGAGCGCAGTTCGCAAGCGCAGAACGCCGTCAGCGGACGTCCGACCGCTTTCAGATGAGCCGCAATCCGCTCGAAACCCTGCTTCAGCGGCACCACTTCGTCGAAGCGAACACGCACAAGGCGATATCCGGGAAGCGCGGAAACGCCCGCCGAATATTGCATGACGCCGGGAATATATTCATAGCCGCCGGCTTGCATGGTCTTGGTCTGCATTCTCACGTCCTCTGTTGAAATGTTGGAAAAATCACGAGCCGACCGTCAGCGCCGCATCGAGGCGGCGCAGCGCGGCAATGATGCTGAAGGCGGTGATGGCGCTGCTCCGGGGATTGGCTTCGTCCGGCAGGTTGGCGCAGACAACCTTCATCTCGCCTGCGCGTGAGCGCACGTACAGCTCGTGCGTGTTCACCGCCACGGACGGATCGGCCCAGAGTTCGACTGCCGTCGCCTCGGGTCCTGCGCCGGCAAGCGCGATAGTTGCCGCCACGTTCACATTCTTCGGAAACGCCACAACGGATTGGCGGGCATTTCCTGAAAAGAGCCGCACGGCGCGGTCGATCGATGCCGTGGACCTCGCCAGCCCCTCAACCACGACGGTCTCACCAAAGGAAGCTGGCGGCTTGCGGGTCGTCAGGCGCACCGCTTCAAGCCCGATCTCACGCGCCGCGCGCAACCCATCCATACCCGCGACCGCGCCGGAGGGCGCTATGAGCCGGGTCGCCGAAGCGCGCGCCTTGTCCAGAATGCCCGGAACCGTCAGAAGGCACCCCACGCTGGCAACGACCAATGTCCGGCCCTGTCGGCCAAACACGCCTTTGGCAAGCTCCGTGAAGACGGCAGGCGGCAGGCACTCCACCACGATATCCGCCTCGTCCGCCACCTTGTCGAGAGAGACAATACCGGGTGCGGAACGGAAATCGCGAATGCGGCGCGCGGCGCTTTCGGGGCTGCTTGCGGCAACCGCGACAAGGCGCAATCCGTCCATTCCCTCGTCAAGCGCGCGGGCCACACGGAGCCCGACCGAGCCGAGCCCCGCCACCGCAACCCTGCGGATGTCAGCCATAGTTGAACACGAGGAACTTGATGTCGCTCATGCTTTCCATGGCATAGCGCGTTCCCTCGCGCCCAAGGCCGGAATCCTTCCAGCCCCCGAAGGGCATGTTGTCGATGCGATAGATCGGCACGTCGTTGATCATCAGGCCGCCCACATCCCAGGTCTCCAGCGCGCGGAAAGCGGCGCGCATGTCATTGGTGAAATAGCCGCCCTGGAGCCCGTAACGCGAATTGGCCGCGCGCTGCACGCCCTCCTCGGCGCTTGCCACCTTGTTGAGCGTCACGACCGGACCGAAAATCTCCTCGGCCTCGACCTTCATATCCATCGTGGTGTCGGTCAGCACCGTCGGCTCGATCACGGCGCGGTCGCGCTTGCCACCGGTCAGGACGCGGGCGCCCTGAGCGACGGCTTCGTCGATCCAGCTTTCGATGCGGATCGCCGAACGTTCGTCGATCACCGGCCCGACATCGATGCCCTCTTCCAAGGGATTGCCGACGGCGCATGCCCGGACGCGGGAGACCAGTTCTTCCTCGAACCGGTCATAGACCTTTTCGTGCACGAGGATGCGCTGCACACCGATGCAATACTGGCCGCCATAGACGACGCCACCACGCACGCAGCGTGCCGCCGCGAAAGAGATATCAGCGTCATCCGAAACGACCACGGCGCCGTTGCCGCCCAGTTCGAGCGAAACCTTCTTCTTGCCGGCGATGGATTTGATGTGCCAGCCCACACCGGCGCTACCGGTGAAGGTGACCATGGGGATCCGGTCGTCGCGCACCAGCTTTTCGGCCAGGGGCACATCGCAGTGCACGACCACCAGAGCATCCTCCGGCAGGCCGGCCTCAAGCAGCACCTCTGCCAGAAGCTTGCTTGTCAACGGGGTCTGCGGTGCAGGCTTGAGGATCACGGAATTGCCCACGGCAAGCGCCGGCGCCACCTTGTGCAAGACCAGGTTGAGCGGGAAATTGAACGGTGTGATCGCCAGGATCGGCCCAATGGGGAAACGCCGCGCAATGCCGACCCGGCGGCCGAGATTTGCAAGCGTGTCGAGGTCGGCGCGATCGAGCTTAAGCGCTCCGCCATCGGCATTGCTCGTCTGATATTCGAAGACGGCGCTATCGACGTCGAGCGGCACCTCCTCGCCGGAAAAAGCACGGGCCTCACGGGCCGCGTTGCGCAGGTTGAACAGGGAGCGCGAGACTTCGCCACGCGCATCGTAGAGGGGCTTACCCGCCTCGGCGGCGATCAGCCGGACGAATTCCTCGCGACGGTCATCGATAATATCGGCGGCACGGTCCAGGATATCGGCGCGGATGAAGCGCGGCAGACGCCGCATGACCTCAAAGCCCTTGAGCGCCTTTTCCACGGCGGCATCGACTTCGGCCTCGCCGGCCACTGGCATACGGCCGACGACACTTCCATCATAGGGGGAGAGGATATCATCTTCACGGATCGGAGAATTCACGGACAGGTTCATCGTCTTCAACTTTCAAGATGTGTCAGCATCAGGAGGCGCCGATATAGGCCTCGCGCACAGCAGGTGCCTCGCGCAGTTCTTCGGAAGGAGCGGCCATCACGATGCGGCCGCGGTCGAGCACATAGCCGCGATGGGCAAGGTCGAGCGCTGTCATGACATCCTGCTCGACCAGCAGAATAGAGACCCCGGCCTTGTTGATCTCGACAAGGGATTCGCCCAGCAATTCGACGGCGCGCGGCGCCAGGCCGAGCGACAATTCGTCGATCATCAAGAGTTTCGGGCGGCTCATGATCGAGCGGCCAATGGCGCACATCTGCTGCTCGCCGCCGGAGAGCGTGGCCGCATCCTGGTTTGCCCTTTCAGCCAGGCGTGGGAACATGGTCATGACCCGTTCCAGGTCTTCGTCCACGCTTTTGTCGCGACGGCGCAGATAGGCCCCCATGAGCAGGTTGTCGCGCACCGACATGGTGCGGAACAGACGCCGTCCCTCCGGCACATGAGCAACACCCGCCGAAAGGATGTCCTTGCATTCGAGACCCGCCAACTCCTCGCCCTCGATACGGACGCTGCCGGCAGCGGGCTTCACCAAGCCGGAAACCGTGCGCAGAAGCGTGGTCTTGCCGGCACCGTTGGAGCCTATGAGACAGACAATCTCGCCGCGGTTTACCTCGAGATCGACACCCCACAGGACGCGGATCTCGCCATAGCCGCTCTCAAGGCCCTTGATCTGGAAGAACGGTTCAGCCATTGGCCTTTCCTCCCGGGTTTGCCTCGGCATAGCGGTTGCCGAGATAGGCCTTGATGACACGCTCATCGCGTGTGATCTCCAGGGGCAGGCCCTCGGCGATCTTGGCGCCGTGGTGCAGCACCACGATCCGCGAGCAAAGGTTCATGACGACCTTCATGAGATGTTCGATGAGAATGATGGTGACGCCCCGCGCGGCAATGGCGCGGATCATCTCCAGCGCGACATCGATCTCAGCCGGGTTAAGCCCGGCATTGACCTCATCGAGCAGAAGCACCTTCGGTTTCATGGCGAGGCTCTTGGCGAGCTCCAGCCGCTTGCGGCCAGCCAGCGTGAGCTCGGCGGCGAGCACGTCCTTCTGGGGCGCAAGCCCCAGAAATTCGATTGCGCTCATCGCCTCGTCGCGCGCTTCGGCTACGCTCTTTGCACCGGCGGCGAACGTGGCAGGCGCCATGACGTTTTCAAGCACGGTCATTTCCGGGAAGGGCTGCACCACCTGATAGGTGCGCGCAACGCCCAGCCGGCTGATCTGATAGGGCTTGAGCCCGTCGATGCGCTGCCCGTCGAACTCGATGCTTCCCGAGGTCGGCTTGTAGACGCCAGTCACCAGGTTCACCAGCGTCGTCTTGCCGGCACCATTGGGGCCGATCAGGCCTACGATCTCACCAGGCTCGACAGCCAGATCGACATCGTCCACCGCCCGCAATCCACCAAACTGCTGGGAAACGCCCTTGAGTGTGAGAATGCTCATGCGGCCGTCTCCTTGCTATGGTCTGCGCCGGTCCGCTTACGCTTCCTGATGAAACCAAGGACACCGTTGGGCAGGAAGAAGATGAGGGCGACGATCAGCAGGCCGAGCACGGCGGAATGGATCGACAGGAAATTGCGCCACACGACTTCCTCCATCACGAGGAACGCTGCTGCGCCGATCACCGGTCCGGCGACCGTGCCCGCACCGCCAAGCATGACCATGACGATCGGCTTGACGGATGTCAGGACGGAATAGACGTCCGGCGGCTCGATATAGAAAACCCAGGACGCATAGAGAGCGCCTGCGGAACCGACGAAAAGCGCCGACAGGACGAAGGCGACAACCTTGTAGAAGGTCGTGTTGACGCCAACCATGGAAGACGCATCCTCGTTCTGCCGGATGCAGCGAAGGGCAAAGCCGATGCGGCTTGACGAAACGTACCAGCTCATCAGGAAGGTGAGCACGGCAAGCCCGAGCATGGCCCAGAAAAAGAGCTGCGCCTGCGCTTCCACCGACATGCGGATGACCGGCAGGTTGAGCCCCATGCCACCGCCCGTGAGGCTGGTCCAGGAGGTGGTGACCTCAAGGAGAACTTCGGCAAGCACCAGGCTCGCAATCGCGAAATAATGGCCCTTGAGATGCAGGATGGCCGCTCCCATCAGGGCTGCGAAAAGGCCGGCCACGATGCCGGCTGCAAGCCAGGCGAGCGGCATGGGCAGACCGTTGCCCTGGAGAATAGCTCCCGCATAGGCACCCAGCCCGAAGAAGGCCGCTGTCGCGAAGGAGGGATAGCCGGCATAACCGCCGATGATGTTCCAGGATTGGGCGAGAACTGCGTACATGGCGAACATTGTGCCAAGACGCAGGACATAGTTGTCGCCGACGAGCGGCAGGAACGCCACCAGGAGAAGCGCGGCGAGGACGTAGATGGGACGCACCGTCATTCGTACCCCCTGCGGCCCATAATGCCAGTCGGCTTGAAGATGAGAAGGATGATGAGAAGCACGAAGGCGATGGTCAGCCCGTGCTGCGGCCCGATCAGAAGCGCGCCGAAGCTCTGGATGGCACCAAGGGCAAGACCGCCGACGATGGCGCCGGAAATGCTGCCGAGACCGCCCAGCACGCAGACGATGAAGGCAATGCCCAGAAACTCGGAACCATTGAGCGGCGAAATCGGAAAGATCAGGCTGAGGAGGCTGCCCGCAGCGCCCGCCATCAAGGCTCCGAGACCGAACGTGATGGCATAGATGCGCTTGACGTTGACGCCCATGAGGGCCGCCGCTTCCCGATCCATACGCACAGCGACGATGGCGCGGCCAATGCTGGAGCGGACGAGAACGAAATAGAGAATGACCGTGAGCACACAGGCAAGGAGCATCGCCACCAGCCTGTCGAGCGGCAGAACGAGGCCGCCGACCACGGTGCTGCCCAGCGGATGCGCGAGCTGCACCGTGCGATAATCCGCCGTGAAGGCGACAATCATGCCGTTGTTCAAGATCAGGTCTAGGCCGAAGGTCAGAACGAGCGTGGTCAGGACGGGTGCGCCCACGACACGGTTGATGAGACCGGCCTGCACCACATAGCCCAGCGCAAAGAGCGCGCCGCCCGCAAGGATCACGGACAGGAAGGGGTGGATGCCCAGATGCACATAGGCGAAATAGGCAATGTAGGAGCCGAGCACAACGAAGGATCCGTGCAGGATATTGATGACGTTGAGCACGCCCCAGACCAGCGAGAAGCCTACCGCGATGCAGGCATAGAGCCCGCCCAGCACAAGGCCGTTGAGGAGGATCTGTGCGTAAAGCATTGAATACCGTGTGGGTTCGATGGCCGCCGGCACCATGGCCGGCGGTTCATGCGATCTAAGGAAATGCCGAAGCGTGGACTACTGGATGTCGCCGTAGCGCATCTCGCCCTGCTTGACGGCTTCGGGATAGATCGTCTTGGTCGTGCCATCCTGGATCTGGAAGACCGGCGGCTCAAGAGAATCGATCTGGCCGGTCTCGTCGAAGCGCACATTGCCGTAGAAGGTCACCGTGTCCATCGCGGCAAGCGCATCGCGCACGGCCGTCGGATCGATGGAGCCGGCATCGCCGATGGCAAGCTGAAGGATCGCACCGGCAGCGCTGGCGGAGGCCTCGGCATAATCCGGCGTTGCACCGTATTTGTCCTCGAACGCCTTCACATAGTTGGCCGTCGAACCAAACAGATCCTTGCCTTCATAGGACACGGCCGGATGCCACCACGCAGCGCTGGTTACATTCTGCGAAAGCGGGCCTGTCGCGTCGATGAACTCCTTATACGCCGGACCGGCGATCATGGTCAGAACCTTCGGCTTGATGCCGAGGTCCGCCATCTGGCGGCGCATCAGGATGAGATCGTTGATATAGCCGGTGATGAAAACCCAGTCGGGCTGCGACTGGAGCATGAGCGTCAACGCGGAGGCGTGATCCATCGTGCCGATCGCATATTCCGCGAAGGAGACGACCTCAAGATCCTTGGCTTCCGCCGAGGCTTTCATCTCATTGGCAATGGCGAGCGGGAAGAGATCGTTACGGGCATAGATCGCCACAGTCTTCACGCCCTGACCGGAATCGGCGACGATGTTGGTGAGCGGCGCCGTCAGGGTCTGGTTCGGCGTGAAGGTGCCGAACAGGTATTTATAACCCTGATCGTAAACGCTGGAGGACGAGGCCGTCGCCGCGATCATGGGAATCTGGTACCGCTCGGCAACGGAACTTGCCGCCTTGGCGGCGCCGGAACCGAATGGCGCGAACAGGAAGTTGACCTTGTCATTGGTGATCAGGCGTTCGGCGGTCTGCACGGCGCGCGGTGTGTTGGATTCGTAATCCACGTAGACGATCTCGACATTGTAGGTCTTGCCACCCACCTCGATACCGCCCTTGCCATTGACCGTCTCGGCCCACAGGTCATAACCACGCTGCTGCTTCAGCCCCTCGGGCGAAAGCGGCCCGGTCAAGGGCAGCGGCGCACCGATGCGGAGCGTTTCCTGTGCTGCGGCGGGCTGAACCGCCATCATTGCGGCACCCATCACCGAGAGCAGCCACGGCTTGAAAGAAAATCCCATAGAAGTACCCCTCATGTCTCTTATTTGGATTGGACATTGCGTAGTGGCTCACACCCTAGGGGAAACTAGGTGCGTCAAGGAAGCATCAATGTGAGCACACAGTGTTGCATTTCATGCAACACGCGAAAAGGCTTCGGCCGTCTCGATGATGACCGCAGCAAGCTTGCCCGCCGAAGGCGTAAGCTCGACCTCGGCGCGCTTGCAGATCTGCGTGGTGGAAAGTGAAAGCGCGCGCGACACAATCGGTATTCCAACGAGTTCGCCCGAGGCCAGCTCGCGCTCGAAGGAGAAGGCCGGCAAAAAGATAAGCCCCATATTCTGCAGGGCGAACTGGCGCATCATGTCGATGGAGTTTGTCTCGAGCCGGATGTTGAGCGTCAGAAGATCGGCCTTCACCGCGTGATCGACCAGATGGCGAATGCCGAAAGAGCGATCGGGCAGGCCCACCGGCAAATCGCCGATATCGCCCATCTGGATTTCCTTGTGTCCGGCCAGGGGGTGCGCGGAGGAAACGACCACCATCAAAGGCTGGCGGAAGCTCGACAGCATCTCCACTTCAGGTCGCGGATAGGGCTGGAAGGAGATGCCGATGTCGCAGCGATCTTCCGCGACCGCCCGCATTACCTCGTCTGTGCTGGCAGTGCAGACCTCATAGGTAATGCCCGGATGCTGCTCTCCGAATGTGGCAAGCGCGCGCGGAAGGAGCCCGCCGATCATGCCTTCCACCGTATAGATGACCACGTGGCCGCTATCGAGGTTCTTGAGGGAATCGATTGAGCTGCGCAAACGCTGCAGTTCCTTTGCCCGGCTCTGCACATAGCGGGCAGCCAGCTCCCCCGCCGGCGTGAGGCGAACGCCCTGCGCCTGGCGCACCAGAAGCGTGGTTCCATAAAGATATTCGAGCTTCTGGATCTGGCGACTGATCGAGGAGGCGGAGATATGCAGCTTTTCGGCCGCCTTGCGGATCGACCCCAGTTCGACCACCGTCTCGAAATAATAAAAAGCCGTATCCATTCGCCTGCGTCACTCCCGCGCCTCGAACCGCTGCCCTCAAGCTAGAACGACATTTTGCCGGAAGACAATATGGGCACGGTTTGCCGCAGTCTGTCGCGCAAGTGTTACTTGCCTGAACCCATGGTTTGGCACACTCTGGCTGCGGGAGGTCAAACCGACGGGATTGACCCAATGGACAAAATCTACGCTGTTGCCGTTACCTGCGTCGGACGGGCCGTCATGTTCGGCACGCTGGCCATCGGCCTCGTCATGCTGAGTTTTTCCTTCGATCTTGCGCGTGCGCTCATGGCCGGCGCTTTTCTGACCCTGGTGATGGCGCAGATTCTGATCCTGAAGGCGCAAACCACTTCGCGCCAGAAACCAGGCCGAACGGAAACATGGAACTGCCTTGCGCCGGAAGCACGCCCCGCCGGCAGGCATGGCCGCAAGATTTTCCTGTCGATTTTGGCCGACGTCTACATGCACTTTGCCACACTCAGCTTCGCGGCCGGGTGCAGCCTCTTTGCAGCCGCCATGGGAGTACGGCTGGCACGCGCGTTAATCTGAACCTTGCAGCGCCTGTTCAGGTACGGTCAGGCGCCGGCTTGCCCGTATCGGGCGCCTTTTCTTCCTTCTCGAAATCCTTCACGATGCCCATGAAACGGCGCATGAATTTTTCCATGAGACCAAGAGTTTCGTCGAACTCTTCCTCGCTCGGAATATCGGCCTTGGAGCCTCCCGTCTCCAGGGTGGCAACGCGATCCTCCAATGCCTTCAGGCGTTCCCGAAGCACGGCGACATCGTCTTCATAGGCCGTGCGCTCATCGGCGGCCAGCGTGCAGACTAGTTGCCCCTGCCGTTCGCGGCAGATCGACATGGCGCCGGTCTTCGTATCCATGCGGACATAGCCGTCATCCGTACGCTCCAGCCGGAAGCGCTCGGCATCCTGGGCAAGAGCTGGACCGGCGAGGGCTACAGCGGCAAGGGTCGCCGCCAGGGTAAGGTTTCTGCGCATCTTCTCCGCTCCACTTCCACCGCGCCACGCACCAATCCCGGTACATGAACACGCTCAATCCCGTTGTTTTCCGCATTCGCGCGGATGTCGGATGCCTCCATCCAGCCGCAAAATATACCGGCTCGAACGGCATGTTAGATGGTGCCAAGGGAATGCGCCATAAATGGGATCGGGGGCAATCCCCGAAAATCAGTTTTCAGCCCTTTCCCTTAACCTGCATAACCAGTATAGCCGCTCACATGGCTGCACTGATTTACAAGATCTGCCCGCGCCCGCTCTGGCGCGAAGCCGAAGATACGGGCGTCTTTCACGGCGCTCCGATCGACCTTTCAGACGGTTTCATTCATTTTTCGACCGCCGAACAGATGGCTGAAACCGCGGCCAAGCATTTTTCCGGCCAGAACGACCTGCTTCTGATAGCAGTGGATGCTGGAGCGCTCGGCGATGCGCTCCGTTATGAAGTGTCGCGCGGGGGCGCACTCTTTCCCCATCTCTACGGGCCGCTCGCCCTCGATACGGTGCACTGGGTAAAGCCATTGCCGCTCGGGCAAGATGGGATGCATGTTTTTCCAGGACCTGCTGAATGAATCCGACCCTCGACCGGCTGGCTCGCCAGGCGCTCTTCCGCCTCAATCCCGAACATGCGCACAGGCTTGCCATCATGGCGCTGAAAAGCGGTGTGCCGGTGTGCGGCGAACGGGAGGCGAGCCGCAGGCTCAAGACCATCGTCGCGGGCATGGTCTTCCCCAATCCACTCGGTCTTGCAGCCGGATTCGACAAAAATGCCGAAGCACCGGATGGCATTCTGCGGCTCGGTTTCGGCTTCGTTGAATGCGGCACGGTGACACCGCAGCCACAGGCCGGCAATCCACGCCCCCGTCTCTTCCGGCTGGAAGAGGATCGTGCCCTGATCAACCGTCTTGGCTTCAACAATGACGGCCTCGTTGCCGTACGCGAAAGGCTGAAGCAGCGTGCCAACAATGGCGGCATCGTGGGCGTGAACATCGGCGCCAACAAGGACAGCGCCGATCGGATCGCCGATTACGAGACCGGCGTGCGCGCCTTCGGCGACATCGCTTCCTATCTGGCGGTAAACATTTCCTCGCCCAACACAGTCGGCCTCAGGGCCCTTCAGGACCGGGAAAACCTCTCCGAACTCCTGAAACGCGTACTTGCAGCACGCGATGAAGTGGCCAAGCAACGCCGCGCACCGATACCGCTTTTCCTGAAGATCGCACCCGATCTGACAGAAGACGCCATGGCGGATATCGCCGTAGAGGTGCTCGACAAGCGGATCGACGGCCTGATCATCAGCAATACGACCTTGTCCCGCCGCGGGGCAACCAGCCGGAAAGCGCATGAGACTGGGGGGCTTTCCGGCCAGCCCCTGTTCGAGCGTTCGACCATGGTTCTGGCTCGCATGCGGCGGCTTGTGGGGCCCGCCATGCCTTTGATCGGGGTCGGCGGCGTCCACTCGACGGAAACGGCACTGGAGAAAATCCGCGCCGGCGCCGATCTCGTGCAGATCTATACAAGCATGATCTTCGGAGGCGCTTCGCTGCCGGGCCAGATCGTGGCAGGCATGAGCGCCTACGCCCAGCGAGAAAACCTCACCTCTCTGCGCCAGATTCGCGACAGCCGCGTGGACGCCTGGGCTGAACGCCAGCTCGACTGAGGCAGCCTCGCAGGACGCTCTATGAAGCAAATACCTGCCGGGTGCGACGCGGCAGAATGGAAGCAAGGCTCATGCCCCTTGCGACAAGCGAAACATAGAGGGCTGCCCAAAGCCCGTGATTGCCAAAAACGGCGGTCAGCGAATATAGCGCCACAAGATAGATCGCCAGAGAGACGAGCATCATGTTGCGCATATCGCGCGACCAGGTGGCGCCAATGAACACCCCATCCATCTGGAATGCCAGAACGCCTGCCACGGAAATGAACGCGGCCCAGGGAAGATAGATGCCGGCAGCCGCCTGGACCTCCGGCGAACGCGCAATAAGGCTTACCAGATCGCTGCCGAAGAGCAGGAAAAAGCCTGCCATCAGCAGCGCGACCCCAAAACCCCACAGACCGGTGAGCCGGACCGAACGGCGGAAGGCCGGTTCATAGTGCGCGCCCACCGCGCGGCCGGCGAGCTGCTCTGCGGCGGTTGCAAGCCCGTCCAGGAAATAGCTGGAAATCAGGAAGAAGTTCATCAGAACCGCATTGGCGGCCAATGTAAGCGTGCCGAACTGCGCACCCTCGCGCGTGAACAGGGCGAAGACCGCCAGCAGCGAAAAGGAACGGATCATGATATCCCGGTTCATCGCCACCATGCGCATGATTTCCGGAAGATCGAAGACACGCGACCGCGCAACGCCCGGGCCTTGACGGAAACGACGTACCAGAATCGCAAAACCGACCAGCGCGCTCAGCGCCTCGCCGCCCAACGTGCCCCAGGCAACGCCCGCAATCCCCCAACCGAGATAGAGACCGAGCAAAACCGACAGGGCGATGTTTGCTCCGTTGAGCAATATCTGAAGCAACAGCCCCAGAAGCCCCTCACCCCTGCCAAGTACGTAACCCAGAATGGCATAGTTGATGAGCGTAAGCGGAGCTCCCAGAATGCGCACCGATACATAGGCGTTCATCGCCTCGGCCACACGCGGTTCCGGGTCGATGAACAGAATTCCCCCGGCATTGATGAACGGTCCCAGGAGCACGATCACGAAGCCAGCCACAATCGCAATCAGCAGAGCGCGCAGGAGAACCGCCTGCTCCTCCAACGTATCATCGCGCCCAAAGGCCTGCGCAACCAGACCCGTGGTGCCTGCGCGCAGGAAATTGAAAGTGGTGAAGACCACATCGAATACGATGGCGCCGGCTGCAAGCCCGCCAAGAAGCGCGGCGTCACCGAACTGACCAATGATCGCCGTGTCGACAATGCCCAGCAGGGGCGTTGTCAGATAGGCAAAGGTCATGGGAAGCGCTATCCCGAGGACGAGCCGGTTCGTCACCTCGAAGGGACGCATTGCCCGCTGCTGCGGGAGAGACTGTTCCACGGTTTTTACCTAATGACCCCGGAGGACTGGCGAACAGACCGACGCGCCTGCGCTCAAACACCCACCCTCAGCGACGATAACTCAAGACGCGAATGATGATGAAAACCGGGATGACGACCGCAGCCCCCAGAACGATATAGCTCGCAAAACGACCAAGCGCCTCGAAGCCCATATTCCAGAGATGCGCGACCGTATCGCGCATGGCATAGAAAATATCCCATGGAGACCAGTGAAACGCGCTCATCACAAAACCGACGATGAGCGAGACCACCAAAAGCTTGATGATCACGCGCCACGGGCTGTCGCCGAGAAACCTGGTAAGTGAAGACACCGTTCGTGCTCCCTGATCCTGATGGAGAAGAGATACGCACAGGCTGCTGCCATGGCAAGAAGCGCTTTGGCTTCATCGTGCATATGGCACCGAAACCGCAGGCGCCATGCGGGCGCCGGATATCTGCGCTCAGACGCGGACTATCCCTTACGCGCGGTAGGAGGCATCCTCCACCGTAAGGATGCGGTGCAGGCTTTCCATGTGGAGGCGCGCGGATTCTTCATCGCCGTCGCGCATCTGGCGCGCCGTGGCCTCGGCTACATCCTTGCTGACAGGCACGATCTTCCGCCCCGTGGACAAGGCCAGGCACTGTACCTCGCAGGCGCGTTCCAGATAATAGAGATCGTCCCAGGCTTCCGCGATGCTGCGCGAAAGCACCATCACACCGTGGTGCTTCATGAAGACAATGTCGGCATCGCCCACCGAGGCCGCAATCCGGTCTCCCTCGGTTTCATCCAGGGCCAGTCCGTTATAGTCTTCGTCGACAACGGTTCTGCCATAGAATTTCAATGCGGTCTGGCCCGCAAAGACCAGCGGATCTCCCTCCACCATGGTGAGCGCCGTCGCGTAGGGCATGTGGGTGTGGAAGGCGACACGGGCGCGCGGCACGTTCTTGTGAAGGCGGGCATGGATATAGAAGGCCGTTGCTTCCGGCTGACCATCGCCGTCCACGACATTGCCGTTGAAGTCGCAGACAAGCAGGCTCGAGGCCGTGATCTCCTGAAAGGCGTAGCCATAGGGATTGACGAGAAAGAGATCGTCATGGCCGGGCAGGACGGCGGAAAAGTGGTTGCAGATACCCTCATGCATGCCAAGACGCGCAGCAAAGCGGAAACAGGCTGCGAGATCGAGCCGGGCTTGCCAGACCTCATCGCTGTCGAGCGCCGGACGGTTGTGCCCCATCGTCTCCTGCTTGCCGCCGGAAGCCGTCTTGTCAGAAATATTGAGGGAATGTGCCAAGGGATTTCTCCGTTCTACGGGTTGCCTATCGCACCAGGTCCGGCGTCCAGTCCCCTTCCTCGGGAATGCGCGTCAGATAGCTGATGACCATGTCGACGATATGCGCCTGGCGACGCGCGATATTCTCGGGGTCGCGCAGGCGGCGGTTGAACAGCAGCGAAAGCGTGTGCTGGTTGGACAGATAGAAATAGCCGAGACCGGACATGGAGATGTAAAGCTCGACCGGATCGATCCCCTTGCGAAAGACGCCCTTCTCCTCGCCATCCTTGAGAATGATGCGCAGCGATTCCGACAGACGGTCATAGAGGGCGCGGATGATGGGGGATTTGGAGATGTGCTTGCCCCGATGCAGGTTCTCCGTGTTGAGCATGACGATGACATCCGGCTCTTCCACGAAGACCTGGAAGGTGCTTTCGCAGAGGCGCCGCATCGCCTCGATGGGATCGAGGCCGGCCAGCGGAATATCCCCCTGACGTCGGCGCAAGGTCTCATATGTCCGCTCGAGGACCCGGATATAGAGGTCCTCCTTGCTGCGGAAATGATGGTAAAGCAGATTCTTGCTGATCTTCGCTCGCGCCACGATGGCGTCCACCCGCGCGCCATCATAGCCCCTGCGTGCAAATTCAGCCTGCGCGGCAGCGAGAATCTTTTCTTGCGTGCGTATCGAGTCCCGTTTCACGGGTTTTGATTTGTTCTGCAAAGCGTCGCCCTTCTCCCGGAGCCTCGTGGCACGATTCCAACAGATGGTACCATCTGTTTCGGTCAGACCACTGGTATCCGGCTTGACGCTTACCATCACATTCATTTGCGCGCACCTACAAGCGGTGCGCAGCGTTCGATCGAGATACGCGTGGTTTCCGCGCCGTCGCGGGTCCACCAGTCGAGCTTGGAAAAGAGCTCGATCTCAAAGGGACCGTCATAACCGATCTCGTCCAGGACCGACCGATAGAAGGCAAAATCGATGACCCCGTCACCGATCATGCCGCGGTCCTGGTAGACATCCCGCGTGGGAACGAGCCAGTCGCCGAGATGGAAGGTCAGGATGTGTTCGGACCCCGCCTCGCGCAGCCCTTGAGCGAAAAAAGGATCCCACCAGCAATGATAGGTGTCTGCGACAATGCCTGTTCCTTCGCCCAGCTTCTTCGTCAGTTCAAGGCAATGCGCAAAGGTGGAAAGGCAGGAACGGTCGGCCGCGTACATGGGATGCAAGGGCTCCAGCCCAAGCGCCACGCCGACGCTGCGGGCATGATCGAGCAGGATTTCCAGCGCGCTCTCGACACGGGAGCGCGCTGCCTGCAGATCGCGTTCGCCGGTGGCAAGACCGCCCGGCACCACGACAAGGCAGGAAGCCCCGATTTCGGCCGCCGCATCGAGACGGCGGCGGTTCTCTGCGATTGCGGCGTCGAAAGCGCTCCTTTCGGCAAGGTTCACCCATGCGGAGGTGCACAGGCACGGCACGAAAAGACCGGCTTCACGGATGATCCTTGCACCCGCATTCACACCCGCCGCGTCGAGATAATCCATCCAAACGCCAATGCCGGCCGCTCCCTGGCGCGCATAGCCGTCGACAGCTTCCTTCAGCGACCAGTCGCGCGTGGTGATCTGGTTGATCGCAAACCGCGAAAGATCGCTCACGCCAGTACCTCTTCCGTCTCGCCGCGTAGCTTTGCGGTTGCCTTCTCGTCGATCGCGCCGTTCTCGACGACGACACGGAAGTGCTCGCGCGCAAAGCCCGCAGTGATCTTGCCGTCGATCACGTCCTCAAGAACGGCTTCCGGCGCACGCGCCAACGGGTCGCCATACCCGCCGCCACCGGCCTGTTCGTGACGAATGACATCTCCGCGCGAGACGTTTCGCGTAACCTTGCTCGACAGAAGCTCGAAGCCGCTTCCGCCGCTGCTCAGCAGATTGCGCGACGGGGCTGCTTCTCCACCGCCGAACAGGCCGTACGGTTTGTGGTCGTAGCGGTCGGCGCGCAATTGCAGGATCGCGTCATGAGCCAGCAGGCGATACTGACGGATGACCCCAAGACCGCCGCGCGTTTCGCCGGCTCCACAGGAATCCGGCCTCAGACTGTATTCCTCGATGCGGATCGGATAGGTCGATTCCATGATCTCGACCGGCATGTTCGACATGTTCTGGGACGGGTTGGTGATCGCGTCGATGCCGTCCTTGGTAGCGCGCGCGCCCAGGGCACCGTTGATCATGTCGACCATGATGAAGGGTTCGCGCGTTTCCTTGTCGTAACCGCCGAGACAGACGACGGAATTGCCGCCCTCACCTGCGGCGGCAACGCGGGCCGGCACAATCTTCGACAGGGCGCCCAGAACCGTATCGGCCACGCGATACCCCGTCAGGGCGCGGGCTGCCACGGGCGCGGGAAACTCAGGATTGAGGAATGAGCCCTTCGGAGCGGAGATATCGATACAGCGATAGACGCCAGAATTGTTGGGCACATCCGAATCCAGCACGCAGCGCACGGCAAGATAGGTGGCCGACTTCACGAAGGACAGGGTGGAGTTGATGGCACCCTTGACCTGCGGTGAACTGCCGCTGAAATCCACATCGAGTTGGTCACCGGCAACGGTGATGGCAACCTTGATGGGGATGGGCGATTCATCGAAACCATCGCCGTCGATATAATCGACAAACTCATAGCGGCCATCAGGCCATTGCCGGATTTCGTTTCTGGTCAGCCGCTCGCCATAATCGAGGAAATCGGCCAGGAAGGTCTCGAACTGGGCGCGCCCGTATTTTTCGACAACGCGCAGAAGCTCGCGCTCGCCGAGCGCGCAGGTCGCTAGCTGCGCTTCCAGATCGCCGATGACCAGATCAGGAAGTCGGACATTCTTGGCGATGATGTTGAGCAGCGTGTCGTTGCGCACGCCGCGGTCGTAAAGCTTGAGCGGCGGAATGCGCAGGCCTTCCTGGAAAATCTCCGTGGAATCGCTCGCATTCGACCCCGGCACCCGGCCCCCAACGTCGCAATGATGGCAGATCACCACCGAAAAGCCGATGTGCCGCTCTTCCTGGAAGATCGGCTTGAACATGAAGATGTCCGGCAGATGCATGCCGCCATCATAGGGGTCGTTGAAAATGATGACGTCGCCCGGCGCAAGGTTGTCGCCGAAATGGGCAAGCAGCGCTTCCATGGCGTCCGGCACAGCTCCCAGGTGTAGGGCAACGGTCTTTGCTTGCGCCAGAATGCGGCCCTCGGCGTCGCACATTGTGGTCGAATAATCGAGGACATCGCGCACAATGGGCGAACGCGCTGTGCGCATCACCGTATAGGCCATGTCGTCGACGATGGATTCCACGGCGCTTTTCAGGACTGCGAAGGTGATCGGATCTATTGCAGTGCTCATTCGTGTCTCCTTCGCTCAGGCCAGCTTGAGGTGCAGGTTCATGAAATCATCGCGGGTAGCCGTCGCTCCGGGCGGTACGACGACAGTACTGTCGCTGCCCTCCAATATGGCCGGTCCCTCGATCACCCGTGGAATGCGAAGCCGGTCGTAGACCGGCGTTTCGAGCCAGCCGCGCTCGCGGCCGAAAAAGACCTGGCGCTGCGACATGGGAGCCACGTCGTCGGCGACGGCATCCTGAAGCTTGCGAAAATCGAGTTTCCCCGGTCGCAGGCCGCGACCCGTCATGCGGACGCTGACGACTTCGATGCTGTCGGAGGAGGAATAGTTGTAGATGGCGCGGTACTGTTCCAGAAAGTCATCCCGCACCTTCGCCATGTCGAACGGCTCAGAGAAGCGGACCGGGAGTGACATTTCCTGGCCGCGGAAGCGCAGATCCACCTCGGACACGAGTTCCATATCGTCGTCGGCGATATCCTCTTCCGAAAGGGTCTTGCGTGCCTGTTCGCGCAGCCTCGCCGTGGCTTCGGCGAGCGCAGCCGTGTCGACATCTTCCAGAAGCATCGCAAAGG
Source organism: Nitratireductor indicus C115 (assembly GCF_000300515.1). Lineage (GTDB taxonomy): Bacteria > Pseudomonadota > Alphaproteobacteria > Rhizobiales > Rhizobiaceae > Nitratireductor > Nitratireductor indicus. The sequence goes on along the minus strand of NZ_AMSI01000001.1, from coordinate 499,962 downwards.
GCGCGATGTAATAGCGCTCCACATCGCCGGCGAGCATGCCCATGGCCGTGAACACGCCGGGGGAAGCCGGTATGAGCAGACTCTTCATGGACAAAAGCTCGGCAATCGCCGCAGCATGAACCGGCCCCGAGCCGCCAATCGCAACCAGAGTGAAGTCTCGCGGATCGACACCCCGCTCAACGGTTACCGCACGTATGGCGCGAGCCATGTTGGCATTCACCACTTCACGCACACCGAAGGCAGCCGTCACCTCGTCCAGCCCGAGCGGCGCACCCAACTCATCCCGGATGGCCTTGCCCGCGGCCTCGACAGAAAGCGTGCGCGACCCGCCAGCGAGCGCCTGCGGCAGATACCCCAGAACGAGATTGGCATCGGTCACGGTCGGACGAGTGCCTCCCAGGCCATAACAGACCGGGCCGGGATCCGCTCCCGCAGATACGGGACCAACCTTGACGAGACCGGCACTGTCGAGATGCGCGATGGACCCCGCGCCGCTGCCGACTTCGGCCACATCCACGGTGGGGACGCTCATCATGTAGCCGCCCGCCTTGATGAAGCGGCTCGGCGTGGAAATGCCGGCGCGGAATTCATACTCGCTGACACGGCTGAGCTCGCCATCGCGAACCAGCGATGCCGAAGCGGTGGTGCCGCCCATATCAAATATGACCAGGTTGTCGAGATCGAGCGCTGTGCCAAGACGGCTTCCGCCAACTGCGCCGGCCGCTCGGCCGGAAGAGATGAAGAAGACCGGCTTGCTGCGCGCTGTGTCGGATGAGGCAAGAGCCCCGTTGGAATTGCCTACGAGCAGCGGTGCGTCGATCCCCAGGCTGGCGATACCGCTTTCCAGCCGCGCAAGATAGGCTTCGAGTACCGGGCGGACATAGGCGTTCACGACGGTCGTGCTGGTGCGCTCATATTCTTTCGCTTCCGGCAGAACCGAAACGGACGTCGTGATGCCAAGCGCGGGAAAGCGTTCGCGCAAAAGCGTCTCGGCGCGCTTTTCGTGAACGGGGTTCCGGTAGCTGTTGATGAAACACAGGGCAAGCGATTCAATACCCTCGCCAAGCAGCGCCTGCGCGGCCGCGACCAGCTCCTCCTCGTCGAGCGGCACCAGCACCGAACCATCGGCAGCAATGCGTTCGCTTACTTCAAGGCGGTGACGCCTCCGCACGAGCGGGACCGGCTTTTCCCATTGCAGATCGAACATGTGCGGCGTGCGCAGTCGCCCGATCTCCAGAACATCGCGAAAGCCCTTGGTGGTTATCAGCCCAGTTTGCGCGCCAACCTTTTGCAGCAACGTGTTGGACCCTACCGTCGTGCCATGAACGATTTCGGCAATATCCGCGACAGCGAGCCCCGCCCCTTCAACAAGAGTGGAGATACCTTCCAACACCGCCTCCTCGGGCGCGCGGGGCGTTGAGGCCACCTTTCCGTGAAGGACGCGTCCGCCATCTTCAATCAGCACCAGATCGGTGAAAGTGCCACCGATATCCACACCTATCCTGGCTTGTCTGCTACGGGCCAAAGCCGTGTCCCCTCTCTTATTATTGGACTAATTAGTTAGTTATCTATCTTCCTCATTTCGAATTATCAAGCCTCCTATATCAAGGGATATATGAAAATTTTTCGGCTTGCGCTCCATAATTGGACTATGTAGTCTCAATTTATAAGACAACAAAAAGGGGAACCCAATGCGCAGCTTCAAGCACGCACTCGCCGCAACCGCGGCACTTGCGCTCATGGGCGGATGGTCCGCCCAGGCACAGGAAAAGCTTTCCGTCCGGCTCGATTTCTCGCCCTGGGGCGTCCATGCAGGCATGCATCTGGCCAAGGAGCGCGGATGGTTCGAAGAGGCGGGACTGGATGTCGACGTTCAGGATGGGCGCGGCTCCGGCAACACCCTTCAGCTCGTGAATTCCGGCCAGGTCGATGTGGGGCAAATCCAGCTTGGCCTTGTGCCGTCGGCACGCGAGCAGGGCGCGAAGGTCAAGTCTTTCGCGGGCTTCGTCCGCAAGACCGATCTTTGCGTCCTGATCGACAAGGATTCGCCGATCACCAAGATTTCGGAGCTCGACGGCAAATCGATCACCGTTTTCGCGGCAAGCCCGTGGGCGCCTTATATCGACGCCTTTCTGGAGGGCGGCGGCCTCAACCGCGACAAGGTCGAGATCATGTTCGTCGATCCAGCCGCATTGTGGGGCACCTATACGGCGAAGCGCGCCGATGGCCTGATGTCCACGGTGTCATCGGCCCTGCCCGTGGCGGAGGCGAACCGTCCCTCCAAATGCCTGACATCGGACCTCGCCGATCTCTATTTCCCGAGCTACGGCCTGATTGCCACCGATGAGACAATCGACCAGAAGGGCGAGGCACTCGCCAAGCTTGTCGAAGTGCAACAACGCGCCTGGAAGGCCATCGAGGAAGATCCGGAAGCGGGTGTCGACGCCATGATCGCGCAGCGCCCCGACGCCAATCTCAACCGTGATGTGCTGCGCGAACAGATCAAGCTCACCATCGAGTATTTCAACACTCCGGCAACCGAGGGGAAACCCATCGGCTGGCAGGCGGAAGAGGATTGGACCGCTGCCCTGAAGGGCATGGAGCGGGCCGGCGTCGTGAAGCCCGGCTGGAAGACCGGAGACTACTACACCAACGATCTGGTCAAGCAGTAGGCGTGGCCGACATGAACGCCACAGTACGTCCCGTTCCTTATGTGGCGATCGCGAATGCGGGGAAGGTCTATCCTTCCTCGCATGGGGCGGTCACCGCGCTAAGCGACATCAATCTGGACATCCGGCCGGGCGAATTCATCAGCATTGTCGGCCCCAGCGGTTGCGGCAAGAGCACGCTGATGAAATGCGTTGCAGGGCTGGAGACAATCACCGGCGGGACGATCTCCGTCGCCGGACAGCCACTCTCCGGCCCGCCCGACGGCATGGGCGTCGTTTTCCAGCGCGATGTGCTCCTGGACTGGCGCACCATCCTCGACAATGTCCTGCTGCAGGCCGAGTTCATGGGGCGTCCGCGGGCGCAATACCGCGACAGGGCCATGCAATTGCTCGATCGCTTTGGGCTTGGCGGCTTCGAAAAGCGGCACCCCTGGGAGCTTTCGGGCGGCATGCGCCAGCGCGCCTCCATTTGCCGGGCCCTGCTTTGCGATCCCGACCTGCTGCTGATGGATGAACCCTTCGGCGCCCTTGACGCGATGACCCGCGACGACCTGAATGTCGAATTGTCGCGCATCTGGCAGGGTACGAACAAGACCGTTCTCTTCATCACGCATTCCATCTCGGAGGCGGTTTTCCTGGCGGATCGCGTCGTGATGATGTCCCGGAGCCCCGGCAGAATCGTCGATGTGATCGATATCGACCTGCCGCGACCGCGCTCCCTGTCCATTCGCGAAACACCGGCTTTCGGCGCTTACACGCAGTGCATTCGGCACCATTTCGCAGAACTCGGGATCCTCCAAGAATGACCGACTGGTTCCGCTCGCTCTTCACCGGCGAATCGCGCACACGCGATATCGCTCTCGTCCTGATCGGCTCGCTGCTCCTGTGGGAAGGCTGCGTCTGGCTCTTCCAGCCGCCCGCCATTATCCTGCCGGCGCCCTCCGACATCTGGCAGAGTTTCATCGCGACCCCAGGCACCTTCCTGCGCAACATGCTCTATACGCTTGGAACGACCGCGCTCGCCTTCGCAATCTCGGTCGCGCTCGGCGTCATCCTGGCCATTGGCATCGTGCAATCGAAATTCCTGGAACGCACCGTCTACACATTGCTCGTCGCCATCAATTCGGTTCCGAAAGTGGCGCTAGCGCCGCTTTTCGTCATCTGGCTTGGGACCGGGCTCGAACCGAAGATTTCGGTTGCCGTGATGCTGGCGATTTTTCCCATCGTCATCGACACGGTTCTCGGTCTGCGTTCGGTTGACCCGGACATGCTGAACATGGCCAGGGCGACACGCGCTTCGAAGCTCGACGTCCTCCTGAAAATTCGCCTGCCAAATGCCCTGCCGAGCCTCTTCGCCGGCATGAAAGTGGCCATATCCTTCGCACTCGTTGGCGCGATCGTCGGCGAGTTCGTGGCGGGAGGCAAAGGGCTGGGCTTCCTGGTGCTCACCGCTCAGGGGCAATTCGACACGACGCGCGTCTTCGTATCCCTCGTTCTGCTGGGACTCATGGGGACGGTGCTTTTCTACATTGTCGATATTGCGGAACGCCTTGCCCTGCCCTGGCACGTGTCCCAGCGCTAAAGCGGTTTCATCGTTTCACAGAAACCTGTCCCGCTTCATCGTCTTGTTCTCAGGCACTTATGCGGGCGTCAGGTAATTCCACCTGACCGCAAAATGCTCCAGGAAATGCGCAGCCAGGCGTCTTCATCTGGCTGCGCATCGATCGGTTCATCGTTTCATGGAAACCCTGAACCGCTCTATCTCTTTGTTTTCCGCATTTATGCAGACGTCAGGTGATTCCACCTGACTGCAAAATTCTCTAGATGTTCCAATCGAAGCGGGCCGGTCATTTCAACCCGCCTTTATCTCATCCGATCTTTTCAGCACCTGCGCCCAGCTTCCCGGGCACTCGCGGATTCAGCTGCACCGGCCATCCGGCTTCCCGCATGAGCGGCCCGCCGCACTGCCCAGCCATTGCGACTGCTATAGGGAGCATAATCACCGACGGCACCGAGCACAGCGCCCAATACGGCAGCTCCTTCCTGAGACTGCACGGCCTGCCCGCATGCATCCTTTGCCGAGGCTGCCTCCCTCCGCTGACCGGATTGGGCACTGCCCTTCCGGCTCGACGCCGATACGTCGCTACCCGGGCCATCCGCAATCGTGCTGCAGGCCGCCAAGGACAGCCCGAGCATTGCAAAAAGAATATTTCTCACCATTTCCCCCAAATCTTAAGGATGAAATCAAGCTCCCGCGCCATCGAAGGGGGTTCATCACAGGCGTATATGAAAATCCATTTGTACAGCTGAACTAACACATAGCGGAGAAATGCCTTTTATTTTCGCCGCTTAACGAAATACAGCGCAGGCATTCATACCTCCGCGCCCTCCCGCATCTTTTCTCACCACGCTAGATAAAATAACTTCCGTCTCCCCTCTGGAATCCCAACACCAGCGCACTTGCAAGCGGGCACGGCTCTCAGCTAATTGGAGCTATCAGGTGGGGTGCAATGCATATCTACATTATCAACCTCGACCGGTCCGCCGGTCGAATGGACTTCATGCGCGAGCAGTGCGAAGCGCTTTCCCTGGACTTCGAGCGGGTTCCGGCGGTCGACGGAAAGGCAATCGATCCCGGTACGCTCAAACGCCACGGACTCATGCCTGGCGCGACCGCGTGCTTCATGAGCCATCGGCTGGCCTGGCAGCGCCTCATATCCTCCCCTCACCAACGCGCCCTCATACTCGAAGACGACGCGGAACTCCTGCCTTCGCTCGCTGAATTGATCCATGAGGACGGCTGGTTCCCGCAACAGGCCGATGTGGTCCGGGTCGAGGCAACCGGTCAGAAACAGCTCCTGTCGATGGACGCAATAGCGCTATCAGGGGAACGCGTGTTGCGCAGACTGCATTCCGACAGCTGGGGATGTGCGGGATATATCATCACCCGCAGTGCCGCCGAAAGGCTGCTGGATATTACAGAAGACTTCACCGAGGCTGTCGACCTTGTGGTGTTCGGACATGATTTCGTTCGGGATGCAGTCATCTATCAAATGGCGCCTGCGCCGCTGAAACAGAAGAGCATGTTTCAAGAAGAGGCAACAGGCGCGTTCCGCAGCACGATCGACGCCGAGCGCTTCGACGCAAACAAGCGCAAAATACAGGCACCGAAAAGCGGGATCGCGCAAAAGCTCAAACGGGAGCTCTTGCGGCCATTCCGGCAGGCACGTGCGTTTTATCGTCGGATCAAGGGCATCGAGCGCTTCAAATTCGACCGCGTGACCTTCGGATAAGGCACCCTCCTTTCCCCATACCGTCAAAACGATAACTCCTGAAACGGATATGGTCGCAACGATTTCAACGCCGTTTTCCCCGCCCGGAAGCCGCGCGAATACACCGCCTTTTCCCTGCGGCCTCCTTCTGCAAGGCAGAATTCGTGCAAATTTGAGATAAATCGATCTGTGGAGATTAGCCCCGTGTTTTCAGTTAGCCGGCACATAGGGACCGGGCGGCAAACTGGAGACAATCTTGAAGAGTGATTTTTCCGCCGCAAGGCTTCATCTGCAACGGGCTCAGGACTATCTTCGCGGAAGCGACGAAACCAGCGACCAGGCCCGCCAGGCCATAGACATGTTGCTGGATGCGGTTACGCATGCCGAATTTCGCAAACCCGCTTCAAATGTGATCGCATTCCCCGAACAGAAGCACTCCTGCCAATCCTGATCGGGACGGCCGCGCCATAGGACGCCTTCTTCTGAGAAAAAGTCATTTAAAGTGAAAAGTAAGCGCTCGACTTCGGTCGGACGATTTGCTTCAATCACACTGCAATTCTTGGGAGGAATTACTATGAAATATAGTTCCGGCGACCAGTTGAATGCAATGACCACGCTCGTGACAAGCTTGCTACGCGCCCTGGATGAACAGGGCGTCCTGAAGCACGACGAGGTTCGGTCGGTGGTCAAGGACGCCGCCGACATGTGCGGTCGCTCTGCCGAGGGTATCGGATCGAAGTTCTATCTTGAGGAAATGTTTCTGAACAAGATGGGCGACTGAGGTCGACACCCCATCCAAGACGTTCCGGCGCGCTTCCTGACGATCATTTCACAACGCTCTTTTCAGGGCTGGAGAAGGGCTTTTCTCCTGCGTGGCTGCGTGCAAAGCTCGGGAAAATGAGAGGGACTTGGAACCTGCCCGGCAAGATGGAGCGGGTAGCGGGAATCGAACCCGCGCGTTCAGCTTGGGAAGCTGACAGGCTACCATTACATCATACCCGCGCAGCGCGCATTAATCCGCGACCGGAGGCCGGGCGTCAAGCGGGTTTTGATCGCCATTCACGACAACCGTTCGGCAGCCTGACGGCCTTTACCGCCACCAGGCTCCATCCAAACAAAATTCCCACATGCCTTTACGGCTCTCCGCCGAAATCCGCCCCATTCACAACGACCGAAATCACCGAGGAAAGATGCCGATCAGGCAGCGCGGGGTGGTGATGCGCTTGCCAGCCGCTATAGAACGACATGATCTACACCGTGACGGCGGCGTAACGGGCTATGTGCCCTCAAGCATCCCACATCGCCGATTTCGGCTTATTCAGCCAAAAGCATCTCGACCAGTCCCGGAAATCGCTGCCGCAGATCGGCAAGGCGAAGCTGGCTGGAGCGTCCGTTGCAATGATCGCATTGACGGACGACACCCACCTCGAGAAACACGCGAAAATGACGCGCTCAGACAGGCCTTGCTCACCGGTATATCGAACGCAGTGCATCCCAAGACGGCTTTTGGACGCAGCGGCAACTGCCCAGTACTCGTCCAAGGCTATCGCTTCAGAATGTAGCCGCTGTTTTGAATATCCCAGCAATCATCGATTGATCGCGATAGCTCTGCCTTGCGAATACGCTGGCTCGGTGTCTTCGGAAACTCCTGCGTAAAGTCGACGTAACGGGGGATCTGGAAATAAGGCATCTTGTCCTCGCACCACTGGATGAGATCCAACGGTTCAAGCATCTCCTGCGGCTTTAACTTCACAAAGAGCTTCAAGTCATCATCGCCAGCCCCAAGACCGCTGTCGACACCGACCAAGGCGCATTCTTCCACCGACGGGTGGCGGGCCACGATCCGCTCGACTTCCCAAGCCGAAACATTCTCTCCCCGGCGCCGTAGGCTGTCGCTCTTACGTCCCGTGAAAAACAGATATCCGTTCTCGTCGAACCGGCCGAGGTCGCCCGTCTTGATCCAACCGGCCTGCGTTCTGGTCTGAACCTTGTTGAGCGAAACGGACGTATGCCCCTCGCTCTTGCCCTTCACGACGATCTCGCCCGTTTCTCCCTGTGGAACATCCTGTTCCCCGTCATCGATAATCCTCACCGAGAACCACGGAAGGGGTTTTCCGATGGAACCGCGCGGTCCCCCGACATTGATCGAGACATAGTTCGCCACCTCGCTCAAACCGTAACCTTCATTGACGGTCACCCCGAAGCGTCGTTCGAACTCTTCTCCAATGTCCTCCGGACACCCCGCCCCCCAGGCAACCTTCACCGCATGATCGCGATCGTTGTCACGGGCCGGCTGCTTCAGCAGGATCGGCAGAATGCCTCCAATGTAATGGATCTTGGTGGCGTTGAAACGGCGGGCCTGATCCCAGAAGCGCGAGGCGCTGAAGCGGGGAACCATGGCGAGCGTAAGCTTCTCCATGATCGCGGCAAAGACGGTCTGATGCCCCGCTCCATGATACAAGGGCTCCCAGAACAACAGGACGTCGCCCGGCTCCATCTCCCCGATCAGCAGGCACCCGATCGAACCGATCTGCACGACGCGGTCTGAACGTGAAAACTTCTTCGGCGCTCCCGTCGTTCCCGACGTATAATTTATGACCAGCGGATCATCAGGCCCGGCCGACAGTGCGGGCGGTGTGGTTGCGCCCCCTTCGATGAGCCTGTCGAGTTGACCCGTTCCGCTGTCGTCGTTCCAGATCACATGCGCGATTTCCGTCTCGCCAAGGGCCTGATCCAGCAAGGGCCGGTAGGTGGTCTCCGCGATGAGAACGCGGGGCCGGGCATCGGCCAGCAGAAGCGATAGGTAGTCGCCCTTGGCATTCACATTGACGGAGGTCCGCGCGACACCGATCTGGGCACAGGCATAAAGCGCGATGATGTGCTCGGCATGCTGATCGAGCATGAGAGCGACGACGTCACCCTTGCCGATGCCCAGGTCGAGCAGGGCGTTCGCTAATTTCGTCGAGCGCTCATGAAGCTCCCGCACCGTCAACTGCCCCCCTTCCCAGACGCAGAACGGGTGATCCGGGTCGGTGTTCGCCCGCTGTTCAAGGATTGTCCGAAAGGTACCTTCTCCCGGCGCCGGCCAATGCGCACGCATGTTGAAGTCGGCTGAGTTCCTGCCGCTCATGGTCATTCTCCAGAATTTTCTTGGACGCCAGTTCACTCACTTGTTCGGAGTGGAGAACGCTCTACGCATTCCTGGCATTGTGTCCGGCGAAAAAGCCCGAAATGCCGGACTTAACTGACCGGGTTATTTCTTCCTTCGCTCTCACCTCCGCCGCGCGGGCAAAGGCGGCCTCGAGCGCAGGTAGCGTGAGATCGCGAAGCCACAGCTTCGTTTCGGCGAAAGCTTCGGGAGATTTCGCCGCGAGTTCGTCGGCAACTTGCAAGGATCGCTCCTCCACTGCTTCCGCAGGAACGATTTCTTCCAGCATCCCCAAACTCGACGCCTCCTGCGCCTCCATGAACCGCCCACTCACAGCAATGGAGCGGGCGAGCATGGGACCGACGGACCAGGAAAGGATAGCCGAGCCCGTTATGCAGGGCATGCCGGAATTGATCTCCGGCAACCCGAAGCGAACGCCCGCATGGGCAACACGATAATCCATCAGCAAGACCGCCTGGAACGCCGAACCCAGCGCAAAGCCGTTCAGAGCCGCGACCAGCGGTTTCCTGAAAGACTGGATGCCGACATAGAAGTCCTGGAACGCCGTCATACGCCCCGCGGCGGCGGACGGTATGCTCATGGTCGGGTCGGAAAGGTCCGCGCCTGCGCAGAACGAGCGTTCGCCCGTTCCGGTGATGACGGCCGCGACAATCTGCGGATCCTTGTCCGCCGATGCGAGAGCCTTGCGAATGTCCTCCCGCACAGCGCCGCTCCAGGCATTGAGCTTGGCCGGGTTGTTGAGACGCAGCACCAGAAGTCTGCCATGTTTTTCCAGTTCCAGCATTTCACGTTCCCATCAACAGGTTCGGCAGCAGGAGAGAAAACTCCGGCACATAGGTTATGATCAGCAACGAAGCGATCAGCGCCAGAAAGAAGGGGATCGCCGCCAGCACGGCGCGCTTCATGGGCACCTCGGCGATCTGCGCCGAAATGAACAGGGAGAGTGCCACCGGAGGTGTCATTGAGCCCATCGTCAGATTGACGGCCGCGATGATGCCGAGCTGCACCGGATCGATCCCGTAAAGCCGTCCGAGATAGATCAGCACCGGTGCGACGATGATCAGCGCAGCGGACCCGGCCTCCAGCGCTCCCAACATCAGCAGACCAATGTTGATGAGGATGAGGGCAATCCACTTGCTTGCGGTCACGGCCTGGATCGCCGTGCCGATTGTCTCGGGAACCTCCATGATATTCACGGCCCATCCGAATGCACCGGATGCCGCTATGACGAACATGATCGCGCCGGTGAAGAAGGCCGCCTCACGCAGCGAACGGATGACCACTTCCAGGGAAAGGCTGCCATAGATCAGACCGAGCAGCATCGAATAGAGAACCGCAAGCACCCCCGCCTCGGAAGGCGTGACGATGCCGAGCGTCATGCCCCCGACGATGATGGCGGGAGAAAGCAGAGCAAAGAACCCGTCGCGCGCACTCATGAGGAATTCCCTCAGGCTCGCACGTGGAAGGGGATTGCCCGCCAGTACGGGCTTTGCACGCACCGCCGTGAAAACGATCAGTGACAGGCAGAACGCCATCAGGCAGCCAGGCAGGACGCCGGCGAGAAACAGCTTGCCGGTAGAGACATTCGCAAGCTGGGCATAGACCACCAGAATGATGCTCGGCGGAATGATGGGTCCGATGATGGAAGATGCAGCCGTAATAGCCGCGCTGTATGCACGATCATATCCAGCATCGATCATTGCGCGAATCTCGATACGACCCAAACCAGCGACATCTGCTGTGTTGGACCCCGACATACCGGAGAATATGACGCTCGCCAGAATGTTGACGTAGTAGAGCCCTCCTCGCAGATGCCCCACCAACGCGCAGGCGAAACGGAATATGCGTTCCGTCACACCCATATTGTTCATCAGGATCGCAGCGAGGATGTACATGGGAATGGCCGACAGAACCACGGACTGTACTCCGCCCCACATGCGCTGTGTCACGATCTCCAGCGGAAAATCGCTGCCCGTCAGAATGAACCCCACCGTTGCGGCAAGAAGCGTCAAAGCAACTGGCACATTCGCCGCGAAAAGTACGACCAGGATAACACCGAAGACTATGCCCTCCATGGTTCACGCCCCCGGCTTGAAGGTTTTAGATATCCGGACCACCACGTGGAGGGCCATGGAGAAGAAGCAGTAGCTCATCAGATAAGCTTTCACTTCTTCGGGTATCTTCAGGATCAACGAGTATGTGCCGACATAAAGTGCCCCGATGCGGAACGAATAGTAGGCAAGCGCCACCAGCAACAACAGTTCAACAAGCAGCGCCGCGGCTTCGGCAAAACGCCGCACCTCCACTGGCAGCATGCTTATGAACGTATCGATGGAGTAGTGCTCACCACGTTTGAGAACAGCCGTTGCCGCAACGAAACAGAGGCAGATCAGCAGAAACTGCGATAGCTCCTCACTCCAACTCAAGGGTGAGTTCAGGAAATAGCGAAAGAAGATCTGTGCGGCGATGGTCAGGGTGAGGAGCGCGATCAGGATGGTCGCCGCTCCCTCTTCCAGATGTTTCAGCCATTTGTCGATAAAACTCATTTTCGGAACTCTCCATTTCCGAAAAATCATAACAAGGAAACGATTTCGGAGCCCGTCAGCGTTTCCAGATGACGCAGACCATTCCATGCTTGCTTCGTTTTTTCCGCCCCGACGACCGGCTCCGCGCAATCGACGAATTTCGCGGCCAGCTCCTCCCAGGAAAGAGGATTGGTCGGGTGCCCCTTCGGCTTGTAGAGACGCTTGCTGTACACCTCGCCATCTTCATGGATGACCTCGATATCGGCAAAATCGTTGAAGACCGAATCCCGTTCGCGAAGCTCAGGATGAATATACACGTTCAACTTCGGATACAGGGCCTGAATGGCCGGAGCGTTCACGGCTTCGTCCGAGAATTCGGCGAAGGTCACCTTCCCGTAGTGCAGCGCGGCGGCAACGCAATATTCCATGCTGAACTTACCTTCCAGCCCCGTCGTCGGGCGATGGTAGGGAAGCGTGTTCTCGCAGCGATATCCAATACCGCAATTCAGCTGCTTGATTTGACCGGGCCGGATGGCGCCGCTCGCGAGCCCTTCCAGCAGAACATCGAGCACGTGATGCGTCAGGGAGCATGTCGGGTAGATCTTGAAGAGGATGCCCGGATTCACCACGTCGAAAGGCGCGCCGAGGTCCGATACGGCCAAGCTGGCGGCCACGTGATCGAAGCCGCAGAACAGGTCGATGAACCCTTCTTTCGCCTCCAGCGCATTGGGATTTGCGCTCAACCCGGCCGCCGCTAGCCGCGCTGCCGTGACACCATGCTCAGAAGCCAGTCCCGAATGCAGCGGCTTCGTCATGGTGCCGAAATTGGCGCGAACCCCGCAGGCCATCGTGCCCGCGATCGCAAGCGTGCGCGCACAAGCCTCGCTGTCCAAGCCCATAAGGTTCGCCGCCGCCGCAGCAGCTCCCAGCGTGCCGAGCGTGGAGGTCGTGTGCCAACCGCGCTCGTAATGTTCCATGTTCATCGCACGACCGAGCTTTGCCTCGATCTCGACTCCGACCGCATAGGCGGCGATCAACGCCTTGCCTCCTGCCTTGACCGCCGGAACCATGGAGAAGATTGCCGGCACTACAGGGGCGGATGGATGCCCTCGCATGGACTCGTTTGTATCGTCGATATCATGTGCGTGCGCCAGGGTGCCGTTGGCCAGCGCGGCCATGCGCTCCGTGGTCATGATGTCACTACCCCAAATGGCCACATTGCCCGGTTCAAAGCGCGCAAGTTCCATCACTACCTTGCTGGGAGGCTCCGTGGCCCCCGCGATGGCCCCGCCGATGCAATCGGCGATCGCCTGCTTGGAACATTCGCGCGCATCTTCCGGCAAGGTGTCCCAGGATTGAGAAGCAACGAATTCGGCAAGAACTTTTGTGATCGGGGGAATCGTGGTTTTCAGCATGCGGGTTTTCCCTGGACGACATGACCGTACAACCCGATCTCGCGGATCGAAGTCGACGCTCAGTTTTTAAAGGAGTGGAATGCGGCACGAAGAGGTGAACCTCTCCGTGCCACACAGGATCACTTGATCGCCTGGATCGCGTCGAACAAGCCTGCGGTCGACCAGACCTTGGTTTCCATGTCAGCAACCACAGGACCCATTTTTTCGATGAACGGCTCGGGATTCACGCGAATGACCACAGCGCCATCGTCGATCATCTTTTCAATGATTTCCTTCTGATCCTCGACGGCGAGTTTCGTGTAATATTCACCGGCCTCAGTGCCCGCATCGAGCAGTGCCTGCTGATGTTCCGGTGACAGTCCCTGGAACTTCCTGTCGCCGATCACGATGGTGAAGCTGTCGCTGAAGAAATCGACCAATGTCAGGTAGGGCGCCACCTCCTGAAGCGACTGGCCGTAGAAGCCCGAAACTGTCGCGCAGGCCACTTCGGCCACGCCTTGCTTGAGTGCGAGATAGGTCTCGCCCCAGGGGAGGCTTACAGTCTTCGCACCCATCGCCTCGAAGGTTTTCACAAAGCCTTCCCATGGCGGAACGCGCACCTTGAGGCCCTTGAAGTCATCGGGGCTCATGATCGGTTTGGTGGAGATGACTGGCTTGCCGGGACGGGCACCATTGCGCAACACCATCCTGAAGCCCGCCTTGTCGAGCAGGTCCTGCTCCATCTTCTTGTAGGGCTCGCTGTCGAGCACCTTCATGAAGTGATCCGTGTCCCGGAACACGAAACCCACCGTGGTGATGTTCCAATCGCTGACATATTTGCCGAAATTACCAGTCCCGCCGGCATACATGTCCTGTGCGCCCAGACGGATCGCCTCCAACTGGCTGGGGGCATCGCCTAACTGCCCGCCGGAGAAGATGCGAATCTTGACCTCGCCATTCGTCTTCTCCTCGACGAGCTTGGCGAAATATTCCTGAGCCTTCGTTTCGGAATGCTGCGGATCGGTGATGTTGCCGAGGCGCAGCGTCACGGTTTCCGCGCCGGCTACGGTGCTGGCGACCAACAGCGCGGCTCCCGCGAATATCAGCTTTCTGAGAGAAATATGTGCCATGCAACTCTCCTTGTTACCCTCTGCTTGCAGGCGTTCATTCACCTTATTATTAGCTTTACTTATATTTAATATAAGGCTTATATGCGGTATAGTCAACCGGAAAGATTCCGGGAGCCAAGAGCGCGTATGAAAAGCTGGATGAACCTGAGATCGCTGGAAATTTTCGTTACCTCGGTTGAAGAGGACAACATGTCCCGGGCCGCCGAGCGCCTCGGTCTGACACAGTCCGCCGTCTCGCAGGCAATCGCCAATCTGGAGAAATCGATCGGCGCCCAGCTGGTGGACCGCACGGTGCGGCCGGCGCGCCTGACATTGCTCGGCACCACCTTCTACAAGGGGGCCCTGGAGCTTCTGGGCCGCGCCCGGATCCTCGAGCAAAGTGTCGATCTCGACATGAACAAGCTGCTCCCGCTCCTGCGGATCGGCATGGTGGATTCCTTCGCAGCGACGGTTGGTCCGCATCTGGTCAAAGCCCTCGATACGATCGCCGCGCAATGGTCGGTCCTGTCTGGAATCAACGAAACCAGTGTTCGCGCCCTTCTCGAACGACGGGTGGACTTCGTGATCACCTCTGACAATTCGCACAACCTGTTCGAACTGACAGTTTTACCGATTTTCGAGGAGCCATTCTTTATCGTAGCCCCGCCTTCAAGCAGCCCGGAGCCGAAAACGGCAGAGCAGCTATGCGAGGAAATGCCACTTATTCGCTATTCGCGATCGTCCTTTTTCGGCAGACAGGTAGACGACTATCTACGCGAACACGCCTTGAGCCCCCAGCACCGCTATGAGCTCGATACATCAGATGCCGTTCTTGGAATGGTAGGCGCCGGCATCGGATGGACCATTGCAACACCGCTTGTTGTCCTGAAGAGCGTCCGCTCCGACACGGACCTGCGCATCTATCCGCTCAGCAAAGCACCGATGTCGCGCACGCTGTGGCTCATCGCACAACGAACAGAAAATGCAGAACTGAGCCAACGCATCGCCAAAGCGGCTCAGGAAGCTATCTTTACCGGCTTTCTTCCCAAGATTTCCGGCCTCGGCGGCCTGACTACAACAGAGGCCCTGCGGATCGGAGGGCTAAGCGTGAACCAGTTCAAGGCGCACATTTAACCCCAGTCCTTATCCTCATCCTGAACAAGTTAATCCAAACAAAATTCCCGCATGCCATTCCCCCCGGAAATCTGACCCGTTCACAACGGTCGAAATCACCCGGAAGAGATGCTGCTCAGACGCGTGAAGGGCCAGACGCATCAACCATCCCGTATTGCTGATCCTCTTTCGGCCTGTTCAGCCAAAAGCATCTCGACCAGCCCCGGAAATCGCTGCCGCAGATCGGCAAGGCGAAGTTGATTGGATCGTCCGTTGCCGTGATCGTGTTGACGGATAATACCTGCCTCACGCAGCACGCGAAAATGATGCGTCCGCGTGGCCTTGGTCACTGGTATATCAAACGCGGCGCATCTCAAGACGGTCTCGGGCGCTGCGGCAAGAGCCAGAGCAATACTCAACCGATGCGGATCGGCCAATGCCGCCAAAACCGTCGCAAGGTCGAGATCTTCCACGTTCGGTTCGGGGAGCAGGCTGTTCATAGCTAGACTTCACAAGGTATGATGATTATCATACCAAAGATTCTAGGTTATGGGGATTGATGTGACAATGGCAACCATACGCAATCGAGCCGTCTTGGTGTCCGAATTCGGCCCTCCCTCCGTTATGAAGATCGTGACGGAAGAACTGCCGCCCCCGGACGCAAACGAGGTGCAAGTCCGTCACACCGCGATAGGCTTCAACTTCATCGATATCTATCAACGCAAAGGCATTTATCCATTGCCTTTGCCGACCAGGCTGGGGTTTGAAGCAGCCGGCTTTGTGGAACGAATTGGAGCTGGGGTCCAGAATCTGCGCATCGGCGACCGGGTCGTTTATATGAATGCAGGGGTCGGGGCCTATTCAGACCGTCGCAACGTTGCGGAACACAAACTTGTTCGCGTACCGGATGCAATTGACGACGAAACAGCCGTGTCGTTGTTCTTCAAGGGAATGACGGCGCAATATCTCATCCGCCATACCCACGCGGTCCAACCCGACGAGCTTCTGCTCGTTCATTCGGCGGCGGGCGGTGTCGGCCAGATTCTGACGCGTTGGGCAACGGCATTGGGTGCGCGCGTTGTCGGCGCGACAGGAACAGCGAAGAAGCGACAGGCGGCACTCGATGCGGGCTGCATAGCCGTCGTTGACACCAGCGAGGATGGCTGGGCAGACGCCTTCCTCGAGGCAACAGGCGGTGAAAAAGCGCATGTCGTCTATGATGCGGTCGGCAAGGATACCGTGATGCACTCGCTCGATTGCGTCAGGCCCTTCGGCCTTCTTGTCGTCTACGGTGCCTCGTCGGGAAAAGCGCCTGCGATAGAGTTCGAGACATTGAATGCCAAAGGCTGTCTTTTTCTGACCCGGCCATCCGTGTTTCCGCACAACGCCGACCCGGCACGCTTCAGGGCGAACGCGGCAGATCTTTTCGATGCCGTGGAAAAGGGGCATGTTTCCGTCGAGATCGGTCAGCGCTTTGCCTTGGATGACATCGTGGAAGCCCACCGCGCGGCCGAAGAGCGCCGCGTCAGCGGCGCCATTGTTGTGATTCCTTAAAGGCGGGCCTGCTCGCTACAATGGATTACACAGCCGGTTCCGGGCCGAGCGAAACGGCGTTGTGGACAGCGTTCTATTCACCCCAGCTCTTCTGCGCGCGCTTCGCAAACGGTTTGATGCGATTGAGGCATCGTACGACTGACAGGCATTTCGGGCCGGGAAAGTTTCCACCGGATCAGAATGGCTGCGGATATCAGGAAGATCGCACCAAGAATGTAGGGGCCTGACCTGCCGAATTGCTCAATTCCCACTCCACCGGACACCACTCCCGCAGCAATTGCCAGCTGCATGACGGAGAACTGGAGGCAACCCGCATTCTCGGCATCGTCTTCGAGCTTGCGTGTCATCCATGTGGTCCACGCCGGCGGAATACAGCCGACGGAAAATCCCCAAAAGGCTATGAGCATCCCGATCTTCCAAATGCTGCCGGAAAACAGGACAAGGCCGATCGCCGATAACGAGACCACCAGCGACGATAGAGACAGGGTCGTTGTCAAGTCGTGTCGGATCATGAAGGAAGAGACGGATGTGCCGGCAAGGTTTGCAACGCCGAAGACGAACAGCATCGTTACTATTGCACTACTCTGGTGACCGAATTCGCCCTCCAGAAAGGGGCGCACATACGCGAAAAGCGAAAATTTTCCGGCGAAGACGAGAAACAGGGCAAGCATGGCAACCGGAATCCCCTCCCGCATCGGCAAGCGCAGGACACCCACGATGTTCGCGCGCCGATGCGCCGGCAACGGAGGCAGCACAACTGCCAGCAACAGCAGGAACATCGTGCCGAGACCGGCGATCAGGAAAAACGCAGAACGCCAGCCCCACAACGCGGCTAATGCGCTTGCGACCGGCACGGTTATTGTCATCGCGATCGGGATTGCACCGAACATCAGGGAAAGCGCCAGAGGAACATGATGCGGCCTGGCGAGCCGCAGGATGATAGACGCTGACGTTGCCCAGAAGACCCCCAAGGCCAAGCCGAACAATGCCCGGCCCGTCAGCATCGCATAGTAATTCGGAGCGAGCGCCACCGACACGGCACCCAGAACCGCCATGAGGATGCAGATCATCACCACAAGACGACGGTCGAGCATCCCCGTAAAGGTGGAGGCAAACAGGCTTCCAAGAACCGCAAAGAATGCGGTGACTGAAATCGCTTGTCCGGCAACCCCCTCCGATACGTTCAGTCCCTCGGCTATCGGGCTGAGCAGGCTCGCCGGCAGAAGCTCCGAGGTAACGAAACATGAAGCGCCAAGTGCCAGGACAATGATGGCCGGCCAGGCACTGCGGCTGACCGCATGCCTTCCAGAATCCGGCTCACCGGGAAATGCCACGGACGCTCCGTTACGGCTGAAATCTTCGCACAATCGGCATTTCCTCAAGGTTCTTCGTTTTCCGGCACAGGTGTGGACACCGAGACTTTTCGTCTGAGTGCGGCATGCGCAGGGCGTCGCGGATTGACGGCAATTGGAGAAGTGCAAACCAGCCCCTGGGCAAGGCCTGACCGCTGGCCCACCGCAACGGACAGAATGCAGACTCCAGACGCTCGAAATCTCCGTGATTTTCGTCAGCGACGGCCGACGCTTCCAAGCCGCGTTTACCCGGTTGTTGCAATAGTTCCCGAGACGCGCTCCCGAAAATTCCACTCACGCGCGGGCACCGCATCGATGAGATAGCGCGTGTACTCATCCCTCGGATGCGTGAGGATGTCGGCAGCACTGCCCGCCTCGACAACCCGGCCGTTGCGCATGACGATCACATTGTCGCACAACTGCGCTGCCACCCTCAGATCGTGGGTGATGAACAGGATGGCCACCCCAAGCCTGTCCCGCAGATCGAGCAGCAGCTTGATTACCTGTTCCTGCACGGAGACGTCCAATGCCGAAACGGCCTCGTCACAGATGAGGACCGATGGCTCCAGGGCCAGTGCTCTGGCGATGCAAATACGCTGTCTTTGACCACCCGAAAGCTGATGCGGATACCGATCCAGCATGGCTGGCTGCAACCCTACGGCCTGAACCAGTTCGTTGCAGCGCCTTTCGATTTCCGCAGGAGCGAAATCGAAATTCACCATGCCTTCGGCAATGATGTCGCGCAGCTTCAGACGAGAGTTCATCGACCGATACGGGTCCTGAAAAACGATCTGAACATGCTTGCGGCTACGGCGCTTTTCCGCCGATGAAAGTTCCTCGACGCTCGCACCCTTCAGCCGGACGACACCCGCACTTGCGGGCACAAGCCGGGCGATGCAGCGCGCAAGCGTTGTCTTTCCCGAGCCGCTCTCACCGACGACGCCGAGTATCTCTCCTTCGCGTAGAAGCAGGTCTGTAGGATGTAGCGCATCGAAATGGCGCTTCCTCGGAAAACTGCCCATGACATACCGCTTCGCCATGCCCTCCACCTCCAGAACGCCCTCGCCTGTCAGTTGACGGCTGGGCACCGGAACGAGGCTGGGAACGGCACAAATCAATCGGCGCGTATAATCGGCAGTGGGAGAGGTCAGGATATCCGAGCTCTTGCCTTGCTCGACGACCCGCCCCTTGTTCATCACAAGAATCCGGTCGGCGATGTCATGCACCACTCCGAAATCGTGGGTGATAAACAGCACCGCCGTTCCCATCTCTTGCTGCAGCTCGGAAATGAGCCGCAGAATCTGGGCTTGGGTGGTCACATCAAGAGCCGTGGTCGGCTCATCCGCAATCAGCAGACGCGGACGCAGGATCAGCGCCATGGCGATGACGACACGCTGGCGCTGCCCGCCTGAAAGTTCATGAGGGTAAGCATTGAAGACCCGCTCGGGATCGGGAAGCTTCACCATTTGAAACATTTCCAGGACACGAGCGCGCCGACCAGCGTGATCGCCCTCCCGATGAATTTCCAGAACCTCCATGACCTGCTTGCCGATCCGCTCCACCGGATTGAGCGCGGTCATCGGCTCCTGGAAAATCATGGACATACGGGCCGCCCTGAGACGCCGTAGCTCCTGAGAACTGGCTTTCAGCAAATCCACGCCTTCGAGCCGGATGGAGCCGGCTGTGGGTCGCAATGCAGCCGGGTCCAGAAGCTGCATGACCGCGAAGCTTGTCACCGACTTGCCCGAACCGCTCTCACCGACGATACAAAGCGTTTCACCGGCGTGCACGTTGAAGCTGATGTCGGAAACGATCTCGCGCCCCGAATGCAGCGACACGGTCAGGCCGTCGACCTGAAGGACGATTTCTCGCTGATTGGCTTCATTCGTCATCATCATGCTCGCTTAATCAATTTGGGATCGAAACGGTCCCGTAGCCCATCGCCAAGCAGATTGATCGCAAGGACTGTCAGCGACAGAAACAGGCCGGGGAAGAAAACGAGGCCGGGCAGAAGCTGGAAGAACCTGCGCCCCTCCGCCATGATGTTTCCCCAGGTGGGAATTTCAGGTGGAAGACCCACTCCAAGGAAGCTCAGGGCTGATTCCGTGAGGATCGCCGATGCCACGATGAAGCTGCCCTGGACGATCAGCGGTGCCAGTGTATTGGGCAGCATGTGGCGCAAGAGGATACGCCAGGTCGGAGTTGCGAGTGAAACCGCCGCCTCGACATAAGGCTCGCTTCGCAGGGACAAGACGACCGAGCGCACAAGACGCGCAACACGGGGAACTTCCGGCACTACGATCGCCGTAACGACAGTGATGAAATTGGCTCCCATGATGGCAACGAGGGCAACCGCCAAGATGATGGCGGGTATTGCCATAATGCCATCCATGACACGCATTATGACACCATCCAGAGACCGGAAATATCCACTAACAAGACCGATCAGAAGGCCAACCACGAGAGCGACCAGGGCCACCAAAAGCCCTACCAAGAGCGAGGCACGGGTGCCGTAGAGAACACGGGCAAGCACATCGCGTCCGAGAAGGTCGGTTCCGAAGAGCGCCTCCGCGGAAGGCGGTTTCAGCTTCATGCCGGGGTTGATGAAATCCGGATCTGCCGAGGTCAGCAACGGCGCCAAAAGCCCAGCAAGCATCACCAGGGCCAGAACCGTTATTGCGAATATGTTGTCATGCAAGAACAGCGCAATGCGTCGCATCCGGATAGCGCGCAGCTCATTGCTTTCAACGCTGGGTGAATGAGGAAGTGTATTCATTGGGTTCCCCCGTCGCATCTCAGTAACGGATGCGTGGATCGAAAACCGAATAGAGAATATCGGTGAGGAGATTGATGCCGATATAGACCAGCGACAGGAGCAGGATCAGCCCCTGGATCAAAGGGTAATCGCGAGCAAGAACGGATTCCACGACCAGGCGTCCCATGCCCGGTAGATTGAAAACGCTTTCCGTGACAACGACCCCGCCGATCAGAAATGCCGCGGCAGAACCCGCCACCGTCAAAATGGGCACCGCGGCATTGCGCAGTGCGTGTCGCAACAGGACACGCCTTTCCGAAGCTCCCTTGGCTCTGGCTGTTCTGATGAAATCCTCTCCCAGCATCTCAAGCAGGCTCGACCGCGTGATGCGGGAGACGAGAGCCACATAAGCCAGAGACAGCGTGAACGCTGGCAACGTAACCGTTCGCAGGAAACGCAACGGGTTTTCGCTGATCGGTGTGAACCCCTGCACCGGGAACCAACCCGCTTTCACCGAAAAAAGGAAGATCAGCACATAGCCGACGACAAAGACCGGCGTGGAGAACCCAAGAACAGCAATGCTCATCAGCGACTTGTCCAGCCACCGGCCTCGCGCCCAGGCCGCAAAGATCCCCATCGGAATTGCAAGTATCAGCGACAGGAGGATCGTCACGGTCGCCAGGGAGAGCGTCGGCCCGACGCGCGCACCGATCATCTCCGAAACTTTCTTTCCCGAATGAAGAGAGGTGCCCAGATCTCCCGAGGCGACCTTTCCGATCCATTTAGCAAACTGCACGGGCAAGGGTTGATCCAGGCCCATGTCCTTTCGCATCTTTTCCAACTGCTCGGTACTGGCCGATTCACCCGCGATGATCACCGCAGGGTCCCCCGGAGCCAAGTACAGCAAGCTGAAAACCAGAAGGGCGACCACCCCCATGACAGGAATGGTCGCAACGATTCTCCTAAGGATGTAGAAGATCATTTTTCTGCCGACTTGGTCACGTTCCAGAAGACGGTCGGCCCGTTCGGAATGAGGCCGTCGACCTTATTGGTCCATGCATTCAGGCGGCTGCTTTGTCCGAGCGGAGCGTAGATGCCCTCCTCGTAGACGATCTTCTGAATTTCAGCAGCGATTTCCTTTCGCTTGGCGACATCGGGTTCAGCCAGAAATGCCTGGATATTCTGATCGATGGCAGGAACGTCTCCCCAACCGGCATAGCCCTTCGTGCCTTCCGAAACGATCATGTACGAACGGACAGGATCGGAAACCTCCGGCACCTGCCAGGAGGTGATGAAAATGCTCCAGCCCCCCTTGTCGACGGCCTCCTGCGATGCTCTCCGGGACAACATCGTCATGAAGTCCATGGCCTGCATTTCGACATTGAATCCGGCAGCTCGCAGCTGCTGCGCCATGACGGGACCGACAGCGGCCATGGCCGGGTTATCCGTGACATGAAGCAGGAGAACAGTCTCGCCATTGTACCCGGCTTCCGCCAGCAAGGCCTTTGCCTTTTCAGGCTGGGCCTCAATCGCGATATCCGCCATCACATCGGATTCATACGTGGTTCCGCACCCGAAGATCGCACCGCAGGCCTGATAATTGTCAGCGTCGCCGAACTGAGCCTGGAGTATCTCTTTCTGACCGACCGCATACAGTGCGGCCTGCCGGACCAACTTATTGTCGAAGGGCGGATGGAGGAAGTTCAACCGATAGCCGTATTGATAGCCCGCCTTGTCCAGATGCGCGGTTGTGATCTCTTCATTGCCCTCCACGAGGGGGGCAAGGTCGAGAGGGACATTCTGCATGAAGTCGACTTCGCCTTCAGTGAGCGAATTGACGGCAGTCAGCGGATCGGCGATTTCAATACGCTCGATGCGCTCGACTTTCGCAACCTTTCCGCCAGCCATACCGCTCGGCTCCTCGCTGCGCGGCTTGTAGTCCTCATTCTTCACATAAATGCTCTTCACGCCCGGAGAATATTCATCTTCAACGAACTTGAAGGGGCCTGAGCCAACGTAATTGGTGATGGCCTCCGTGATCGGCGTTGCCGCAGCCGCTTCCGGCATAATGAACAAGGGAACACCACTTGGCTTCGCAAAAGCGTCGATCACCACACCCAGGGGCGTGTTCAGTTTAAGAACGAAGGTGCTGTCGTCTTCCGCCTCAAGGCTGTCTGTCGCTTTCATGATAGCGAGCCCCATTCGATCGCGCTGTCCCCAGCGTTTGATCGATGCGACCGCATCTTTCGCCGTTACTGGAGCGCCGTCATGGAAGGCCAACCCTTCGCGCAGTTTGAAACGATATGTCTTGCCGTCTTCTGAGACCGAATATTCGTCGATCATCTGCGGCTGTGCCTGCCCCTGTGCATCCTCCGCGAACAACGTATCGTAGATGAGATAACCGTGCTCGCGGGTTTGATGGGATGCGGAAAGAATCGGATCGAGATTGCCGAGCCGGCTTTCCATTACGATCTTGAGTGTCTCGGCACAGGCAGGCCCGCTCAGGACAGCCGCCATCAAAGCCAATGCAAGGCTGCGGTGTTTCATGGAAATTCCCCTTTTTGATTTATGTTTGTTATGAGAGCCGCCCCAAACGGGACGGCTCAGTGTCGAAACGCTTACTGCGCGCGAAACTCGGGATAACTGGACGGGGAAAGCTGCTCGATATTGCGCTTGCCCCAGTCAGTTACATGCATGTGCTCCCACATATGCTGGGCTCCGAGCTGAAGATCCGTGGACAGCTTGTCCAGGTCGACGCCCGGGATAACCCGGTTCTCCATCACCATCCGCCCGTCGATCATCGTGGAGTGCAGATCTTCCGGCGTTGCCGAATAGACGATGTTGCGGATCGGATCGCGAAGCGGTGTCATGAACAGCCCCTGCCCCTCCCAGAAAAGCATGTCTGCCTTTGCGCCCTTGGCGATACGTCCGAGATCGTCCCGGCCCAGCGACTTCGCGCCTGCAAGCGTTGCGGAATTGAAGACATCCGCCGCCGTGGCCACCTCGGTCCGGCGATCCTGGATTTTGCTTATCACCGCAGTCCAGCGAAGCGCCTCGATCATGCTTTGAGGACAGGTGTCTGTGCCGAGAACCATATTGATTCCCTTTTCCAGATAGCGAGCGTAGCTCTCCATCGCGATACCGCGCCGCGCAAATACCCAGACGTTGTGCGCCACGTTCGTGCCGGTGTCCGACAGAATCTCCAGGTCGTTTCCGTGGTAGTTCACCCAGCTCGATCCCGCCGGCATGATGACGTGCCCCAACAACACGTTATCGCCGAGGAAACCCAGCTCATGCAGCCATTCCACCGGAGAACATCCGTTGCGGCGGACCATCTCCTGGAACTCGGGAACTGACTGGGAGACGTGCAACGCGACCGGTACCTTCATCTCCCGCCCGATCTCTGCCGTGCGCTTCAGAAGGGCGGCCGAGCAGGTATCCACCTGCGCAGGGGTCAGGAATCCCTTGAGCAACCCATTGCCGCGTCCCTCGAGCCGCTCGATGAAGTCGACCGCATGGTCCATGCGCTCACGGCCATCATCCTCCCACCACTCATATTTCACGCTGCGCCCGTCATCGGTATACCAGCGGCCGGATCGATACATCTCTCCGATATAGGCCCGCAGCCCCACCTTCTCACACTGCTCTGCAACGTAATCGCCATGGCTTCCCATTTCGACGACAGTTGTGGTGCCGGTGCGGATCATCTCCGGCACTGACATCGCAATCGAAGCCCTGCGCGCCTGATCGGTGATTGCGCCATCGCGCGCGGTCAGAAACTCGAACAAGCCCGAAAGATAGAAATTGCGAGGCCCCCGATCTTCCACGAACGAACGGTCGAGCGGCGATTCACTCATGTGAACATGGGTGTTTATGAAGCCCGGCGTGACGATCTTGTCAGACGCGTCGATCACCTCGTCCGCCTCACCGTCAAACGTTTTACCCACATATGCGATGCGATCATCCTCGACCACGATTACTCCATCGCGAAGATGGGCATGGGTTCCGTTTTGATACGCGATGATATGGCCTGCGCGGATTAGCTTCACCACCATAATGGGTCTCTCCTCGTGACTTTCGATCAAGCTAAAATGAACAACGCATGCGATCAACATTTTTTCAAAAGAGAATCGATGACAATGAAGCAAAACCACCGCTAGAAAAACACCGACCCCGCCTCCTTGGAAGACGAGATGAGCCGTCCGATATCTACCGATATCTGGCGAAATACAGCTATTATTTTCAAGACTTTATGGATATCCCGCGCAAGCACACCCACATTTCCAGACGCAAAGCCCCACAACCACAGAGAGATTCTCCATGATCTAAAACGGAATAATGCGCTCGAAATTCAGAATTTTTGATTGCACATCACCCGATACGAATATCGGGCAGCAGCAAATTCAACGACGCGGAATCCCAAGGCTCAGGCGCTCAGAAATTCCTGCCAGCGGTGGGTGAGATAGGTGTGCTCATCCATGAAAGCGTTCCAGACACGTACGCCAGCCATGCGCTCGTAATACGAGCCACCATCCCTGACATCGCCTTCGCGGATTGTCGGCTGCGCATCGCCGTCAAGAAGCGTTTGCGACGCCGGCTTTCCGCCGTACCAATAGTCCCACTCATCAATGCTCAGATACCCACGCGCCGTTTCCGGCAGGATCGAATAGTATCCCTGCCGCGAAACCGCCGCACCGGGAAAGCCCGACAACCACCAGTCCAGATATGCATAAGCAGCGTCCAGCCGCTCCCCCTTCGTATCCCTAGAGATACAAAGGTCCGTATGCCATCCGCGCCCACCTTCTATAGCGCTGGCGATCCGCAAAGGAATCCCTTCGCGGCGCAGACGCTGAACCGTTGGCCCGAACATGCTCTGGATAAGAACCCCGCCACGTCGCGCCAGCCGCACGGATTCATCGGAATTGGACCAGAACCCTTTGAAATGGCCCTTCTTCTTGCGCAGGATCAACCCGTCCACGACCATATCGATCTCGTCGATGCTGAGATTGGCCACATTATTGTAGCGCAACCCCTCCGCCGCTTCGGTCGCCAGCGCGGCTTCGATCATGCCCAGAACGGGATCTGCAAGCAGCGCAACCCGGCCTCTCAGCCGGGAATCCAGCAGCCAACCCCAGCTTTCCGGCTCGTCGTCGCCGATCTTTTCCCGCAGCGCCGGATTGTAGCCGAAGCAATCCACCCCCTGCGCGACCGGCATGATTGCAACATGGGAACTGTGGGCAGAACCAAGTCTCCCATCGGGCTGTACGAATATGCCGGCGAACGGATAATTGCCCAACGGCCTGCGCGCCCGTGCCAAAACGGCATTGCCGTTGCCGAGGCGGGACAACTCGATCGGCTGTATGGCACGCGCAGTCCACATGAGATCGACCGTATGCCACTGATGGTATACATCGTAGCTCTCGGGCTGCTGCACCACCCTGCGCAAGCTTTCCAGGCTATCGATCGTTTCGAACACAATCGGAAACGGGAGTTCCACCCGCGCACGGTCTATGATCGGCTGCCCGATCATCTCGCTTCGAATAATCACACGCAGGGCCGGTGTCTTGCCTGTACGCATCATCGCCCCCTCAATTCAATGGGCTAAGCCAGGGGGCAATCTGCGGCTCCCTGAAGAGCGACAGGACCTTCAGGCGCGCGCGTGTCCTTTGGTGGTCTTCATGCAGATGATACCGCAAGGACTCCCCGGCTCCTGTAAAATCTCCAATCAGCAAATGATCGATAACCAGAGAGTGTTCTGCGATCATATCGCGGTCATCGGGTGTGGTGACATGGCGTCGGAACAGCTCATTCACGATGTGATCCAATTGAAGCCGTATCAGGAGATCATGCAGCTTGCGGTTTTTCAACGTCGCAAGGCAAGTTACATGCAGCGCGGTTTCCAGTTCGGCGAGGCGAGGAATGGAAAGCGCCGGACCGTCGGCAGCCGCGTTGCGCAAGGCTGCCCTTATTGCAAGTAGCTCTTCGCGAGACATATCCGGCCCCGCCTGAACCAGTGCTGCGGGTTCCAGCAGAATACGAATTTCCTGGGCCTCGTCGAGCATTCTCACCGAAAGAGGACCAGCAGTCCAATGGGAGGTCCTGCTCTTGCGAACGATGCCTTCAGCATCGAGCCGCGCCAAGGCTTCATGCGCCACCGTACGGGAAACGCCGTAGGTCTCCGCCACCGCACTCTCGGAAATCTGGTAGGTGCCAAAGGGGATGACATTCAGAAGCTGCCCCTTCAACCGATCATGGACTTCACCCCAACGGGGCGCCAAAGGTGTACTGCTCTGATTTGTCATCATGGACAGATCGAGATCCAGCAGATGCAGATTCTCGCGCACTGCGGTTGCGCCTATATCGGGTCCACCAACCTGATATCCCTGCTTGGGCAAAGCGCTCAAAAGCCCTTCACTGGCCAGCATCTCTATTGCGCGTTTGGCTGGGGGGCGGCTGATACCGAGACGATCGGCCACGGCGGCCGTATAAAGACGGGTACCGGCCGGCAATCTTCCGGTTTCGATATTCCTAGCAAGGACATCCCGCACCAGCTGATAATATGTCTTGGTTCGCATTGTGACCTTACACCGATAAACGGAAAACTCGATAATTCCTGCAAGCCCGGATCGCCCCCATGATTGCAGCGCTCAGGTTCCCACCGTTATTAGAGTACCTGAAAGAGAATGGAAAATCGGTACGCCAGGTTCACGCGAATCGATGTCCGCCCGCTATCCTCCTCAGTTTCGTGAAATCCGGGATACGGTTTTCACCATCATCTGCGCTTAATACATTCCTCATTTCGCGGTCGCTTGCACCCCAAGAAGGAGGCAGGCTGACGGCGGATCATACCGTGCAGCGCACATCAGTTCGCGCCTCGATCATGACCGTCAAGCGTGCTTTGGCAGCCGTTCACGACAACCGGCCGGCAATCCGACTGTCTTCGCAGTGAAAAAATTCACCGAAATAAAATTTCCGTACGCCTTGCTTCCGACACGAATGCAACCCATATTTGCGAAATATCGATCTTGCCTGTCGAACTTTGTCTCTGCCGTCAGACGGTCTTTGCGATCTTCCTCTTTCAAAATCGATCAATGGCTCTGCTACGCCAAAAAACGTGGTGGAAATTTCTTGTGACCGACTTTTATGGAGATCGTCATGACTATTGGTACCGTAAAGTTCTTCAACCAGAGCAAGGGCTATGGTTTTATCGCCCCGGATGATGGCGGGAACGACGTTTTCGTTCATATTTCTGCCGTCGAGCGCGCTGGCATGCACAGCCTTACCGAGGGACAGAAGATCGGCTTTGACGTTGTCCAGGACAAACGCAGCGGCAAGAACGCTGCGGACAACCTTCAGGCTGTCTAAAGCTTTCATCCCGTCCCGTGACCACGGATGTACTGGCACGGAACGAAGATGACGACGAGAGGTCGGGCTCATGCCCGGCCTTTTTGTTTTCTTGCGCCTCCCGGGAGTTCATAGCGGCCACTATAGAAGAATAAGGCCGGACCTCGCATCTTTTCCCCAGCATTCGCAGGTCTCAGCAGCCAGTGTGCGCTTGGCGCCCGGTTCCCTGGACAAGAGAGCGGTATTGAACCGTCGTGACTGCGATCATCGCGTAGATGTCATTGACACTGCAGCCGCGCGACAGGTCGTTGCACGGCTTTGCCAAGCCTTGCAGAACCGGGCCTATCGCCGTCGCTCCACCGATCCTCTGCGCGATCTTGTAGCCTATGTTTCCTGCTTCGAGATTCGGGAAAATGAAGACATTCGCTTGCCCGCGCGTCAAGGAATTCGGAGCCTTCATGGTGTTCACCACGGGCTCGAAGGCCGTGTCGAACTGCATTTCGCCATCGATCAGCAATTGCGGCTCGGCCCGGCGCACGATCTGCGTCGCCCGCACCACCTTATCCACCCGTTCGTGAATGGCACTGCCCATCGTGGAGAACGACAGCATCGCCACCCGGGGATCAGCACCGATGAGCGCACGGCACGAACGCGCCGAGGACAAGGCGATCTGCGCCAGTTCTTCCGCATTCGGTTCCACGACCAACCCGCAATCGGCGAAGACAAGCGCGCCCTTTTCCCTGTGTTGCCGGGCTGTCAAAAGCATCAGGAAGAAACTGGAGACAATCGTCGCATCGGCTGCCCGCCCGACAATCTGAAGGGCCGTTCTTACGGTATGGGCCGTGGTCGCTACGGCTCCGCCGATCATGCCATCGGCTTCCCCCTCGCGTACGAGCATGGCGGCAAATCCCAATGGGTCGGCTATCGCCGCCTGTGCATCAGCTTCGCTCGCGCCTTTCATTCGCCGCAGCTCGAGATAGCGGTCGATGAAACGTTTCGAGAGCCCCGAAGCTTTCGGGTCTTCTATTCGGAAACGTCCGGCATTTGCTCCAAGGTCCTTCAGACCGGCAGAAATCTTGCCAGCGTCGCCCACGAGGATGGGAGCCGAAAGGCCGTCGGCCTGCGCCCGCACGGCCGCTTCAAGAACGCGCCGGTCCTCTCCTTCCGCAAGCGCAATGCGCGCCGGATCGCGGCTGGCGCGTTCGACCAAGCGATCGAGCTCGTTCATACCCGTCCCCGCATCCACTCGAACCGGCACGCCTGAAGACCCGGCTTGTTGCAGTGATGAACGGTCTGCTGTGGCGAGAACATGGATAAACGGAGTTTGCACATTACGCATGATTCCAGCAGGGAGCGGAGGCCCGATTTGAGGCCTCCGCCGCACCCGGCCCGCCTAGAGCGCTTCATCGTTTCGCAGAAACGCTTTCACGCCCTATCTTCTTGTTTTTCTGCATTTATGCGGGCGTCAGGTGATTCCACCGGACTGCAAAATGCTCTAAGCGGGGATCTGATCCCGCATATCGTTCGGATCGATGCCGGCGACGGGGACCGGCTTTTTCATCGCATCACGCCGGAAGGGCTCGCCAAGTTCCTGATTCAGGATCACCTCGATAAAGGTCGTAATACCCTTGGCCTGTTCCTCCACGGCCTTGTGCAGGGCCTCCGTTAGTTCCTGCGGCGTTTTTGCGACCACGCCTTTCAGACCGCATCCTTCAGCGACTTTCGCGTAGCTGAGTTTTGGATTGAGCTCGGTGCCGACGAAATTATTGTCGTACCAGAGCGTGGTGTTCCGCTTCTCCGCCCCCCACTGATAGTTGCGGAAGATCACCATGGTGATAGCCGGCCAATCCTCACGCCCGATCGACCCCATCTCGTTCATGGATATTCCAAAAGCCCCATCGCCGGCGAACCCGATCACCGGCTTGTCGGGACAGCCGATCTTGGCGCCGATGATCGAGGGGAATGCATAGCCGCAGGGACCGAACATGCCTGGCGCGAGGTAGCTGCGCGATGTGTCGAACGACGGATAGGCGTTCCCGATGGCACAGTTGTTGCCGATATCGGTGGAGATGATGACATCATCGGGCAGTGCCGCCTGGATGGCCCGCCATGCCTGGCGCGGCGACATGCGGTCCGCGTCCCTCCTGCGCGCTTCCTCGTTCCACACCGTGCCAGGATCGTCTTCCTCATGATCGAGGGACGACAGCATCTGAAGCCAGGCGGATTTCGTCCGATGGATCAGGTTCTTCCGCTCCTCGCGGCCGGCGTCACCGGCATGGGACGCCAATTGGGAGAGTAGTTGTTGCGCAACGTGCCGGGCATCGCCGCAGATGCCCACGGTGACCTTCTTGGTCAGGCCAATGCGGTCGGCATTGATATCGACCTGAATGATCTTCGCATCCTTCGGCCAGTAGTCGATGCCGTATCCCGGCAGGGTGGAGAAGGGATTGAGACGCGTTCCCAGCGCCAGAACCACATCCGCCTTGGCGATCAGTTCCATTGCCGCTTTGGAGCCATTGTACCCCAATGGTCCAACGGACAGCGGATGACTGCCCGGGAAGGCGTCGTTGTGCTGATATCCGCAGCACACGGGCGCATCCAGCCTTTCGGCAAGCATCCGGGAATCCTCGATGGCGTTGCCGATCACGACCCCTGCACCATTCAGAATGACTGGAAACTTCGCGTCCGAGAGAAGGCGGGCAGCTTCAGAAATAGCCCTGGCGCCACCGGAAGGGCGCTCCAGCCGCACGATCTGCGGCAGTTCGATGTCGATCACCTGCGTCCAGAAATCGCGCGGAACGTTGATCTGCGCCGGCGCGCAACCGCGCCACGCCTTCTCGATGACGCGGTTCAACACTTCGGCCACCCGGGAGGCATCGCGCACCTCTTCCTGGTAGCAGACCATTTCCTCGAACATCGCCATCTGGTCGACTTCCTGAAAGCCGCCCTGCCCAATCGTCTTGTTGGCAGCCTGAGGCGTTACGAGAAGCATAGGCGTATGATTCCAGTAAGCCGTCTTGACGGCCGTCACGAAGCCGGTAACGCCCGGCCCGTTCTGAGCGATTGCCATGGCCATCTGGCCCGTGGCGCGGCTATAGCCATCGCAGATCAGCGCCGCGTTCGTTTCGTGCGCGCAATCCCAGAACGTAATGCCTGCCTTGGGAAACAGATCGGAAACCGGCATCATCGCAGAACCGATGATGCCGAAAGCCTGCCGGATTCCATGCATTTGCAGGACTTTGACGAATGCCTCTTCAGTGTTCATTTTCATGTGGAATCTCCTTGCTTATTGGTTTTGGCCCGGCCGGTCGGCATGTCAGACCAGCAGGCTCAAGGGGTTTTCGATGCCGTTCCTGAAAGCTGCGAGCAGCTGCGCGCCAAGCGCACCGTCCACCGCGCGATGATCGGCTGAGAGTGTCACGCGCATGATCGTCGCCGGGACGATTGCGCCATTTTTGACAACCGGCTTCTGAACGGCTTCGCCTATGGCGAGGATCGTTCCGTGAGGCGGATTGATGATCGCGCTGAATTCGCTGATGCCATACATGCCCAGATTGGAAACCGCCGTGGTTCCACCCTGATATTCTTCCGGACGCAGTTCCTTGTTGCGTGCGCGGCGGGCCAATTCCCTGATCTCGTTCGAGATCACGGAAATGGCCTTCTGCTCCGCACGCCGCACCACAGGCGTTATCAGGCCGCCATCCAGCGCCACGGCAACGGCAATGTCGGCGTGCTCGTGGATCAGCATTTCGCTTTCGGTCCAGGATGCATTGGCATTCGGAACCGCCGCCAGAGCCGAAGCCAGTGCCTTGACCACCATGTCGTTCACGGAAATCCTGTAGGCTGGCTCCGAGGTTTCGGCTGCGGATTTGATCGGAGCAGCCGCATTGAGCCTTCCGCGCAGTTCCAGAAGCGTGTCGATCTCGCAATTCACAGTCAGATAGAAATGAGGGATCGTCGTCTTTGCGAGAGTAAGGCGCCGCGCGATCGTTTTGCGCATGGAATCGTGCGGCACACGCCTGAAGCTGCCCTCCTCGAAGACCTTCAACACCATGTCGTCGTCCGCCGGCGAGGAGACAGGCCCTGTGTCCTCCCGATCCGCAGCATGGCTGCCACCAGCAGGGCGCGCATCTGCATGTTTGTCCGGCGTCAAAGCCGCCTCGACATCGGCGCGCAAGATACGGCCACGCGGACCTGTTCCGGAAAGACCCGCAGGATCAAGCCCCGCTTCCCGGGCCAGACGGCGTGCAAGGGGCGACATGAAAATGCGGGGAGCATTTGCGCTTTCCATTGCCGCCTGCTCTGCAGTAGCGGCATTGTCCCTTCCGGGACTGGCCGTAACGGCAGCCGGTTGTCTTGCCGGGCTGGTAGAATGCGGCTCGGGCGTTTCGGCGGGCCCTGCCTCCATCTCCCCGTCCTCATCGCCCGCCATGACGGCCAGCGGGGTTCCCACGGCAACGCCGTCGGTTCCGGCAGGCACTATCAGCCGCGCGAGAACGCCGCTCTGATGCGCCTCAAATTCCAATGTGGCCTTATCCGTCTCAATCTCCGCGATGATATCGCCGGCCGACACCTCCGCGCCCTCTTGGACAAGCCACTTCGCAAGCTTTCCTTCCTCCATTCCGGGGGAGAGAGAGGGCATGAGAATCTCGATTGCCATCAGTTCACTTTCTCTTGCTGCATGCTCTTATTCACCGCTCACCTGCGCCAAGCACAGCTTTTAAGATCGTTATTCGATTTAAAATGGATCGAATAACGATCAGAATTTATCTCAAGGCAAAATTCGACGCCCCTGAAGCCAACGCATGCAAACCTCGCCGTAATTCTCCGAAAGGGGTCGGCCGCCTCGATCGGCGGCCAGCCATCATTTCCCTGCCCGATCGCTCCCCCGACCGCAGGAAGGATGGGCCAGTCAGCGCCCTTGCGCCCTGGA
Organism: Nitratireductor indicus C115; assembly: GCF_000300515.1. GTDB lineage: Bacteria > Pseudomonadota > Alphaproteobacteria > Rhizobiales > Rhizobiaceae > Nitratireductor > Nitratireductor indicus. Next base: position 466,773 of record NZ_AMSI01000001.1, on the reverse strand, counting down.
GTGTGCGGCATGAACCGTCCACGCCGCACACCAAGGCCGCCTAGGCGTCGTGGACGTAAAATGCCGAAGGCGTATCTGCGGCTTCCTTCAAACGGTCGAACACATCCAGCGAGCCGACGAGATCCTTCTTGATATCATCCCATTCCGACCGCTGGGCACCGGCCCGTTCGCGCCATTCGGCCATCTCGTCCTCTGCTGGCGAATAGAATTTGACGCCGGCAGCAGCCATCTCCGCCATCGAGTATTCCCGGGAAGCAGGCACCTGCGACAGGTTCTGCAGGAAGGTGATGTGAGCTCCCCATTCCACAGCTTCCCGCGTGTCGTTATCAAGTGTTTCGAGCCAGGCAAGGTTGCACGAATAGACGCCACCGTCTGGAACACTGCGAACGAAGGTCACGCGCGAAACGATGTCCTTGAACCCGAAGAGGTTCAGCCCCATCACATTGGGATCGAGCGCATCGGCAACGCCCTGACGCAATGCGGAAGGAGTTTCGCCCCAGGCAATGGGGGTGGGGTTTGCACCCAGCAACCTGTAGAGCTGCGCGAGAATGGCCGATCCCGGCACACGGAACTTGAGCCCCTTGAGATCATCCGGGCGACGCACGGGTTCATCGCGCAGACCGCGACGCAGGGAGACCGTTCGGGGATCGACGGGTTGATAGAGAAGCACCTTGAAGCCGTTCTTCTCAACACGCGTATCCACCTCCTGCTTCCAGATGTCGGAGGTTACGAGATTGACGAATTGCTGGTTGTCGCCACACCAATAGGGCAGATTGATAACATCGACCGTCTTGGCGAATGGTGCGAAATTCGCAATCGAGTGCTGCGCTGCCTGAATGGTTCCGTTCTGGACCTTTTCCGCGAGTTCGGCACCGGCACCCAGTGCGCCGTCGGGCACCAGCCTGACATAGACTTTGCCGCGGGTGGCGTTCTGGATGTTCTCCTTGAGCTGCAATTGCATCACAGGGAAACTGCGATCCGTGCCCAGCCTGTAAGCCGTCGCAATCGTCATCTTGTACTGAGCCGCGGATTCGCGCTCGGATTCTTCCGCCCGGGTTTGGGCTTCTGCCTCCGGTATGCCCAGCGCGCCGCTGCCGGCAGCCACAGCAGCCACCGTAAAGCCCGCATTGCGGACCAATCGCATGAAGTCGCGCCGAGACTGCAGAGTGGTCGCGATACCCGTCTCATTGTCGTGTTGTTTCATGTTCTCCTCCATTCGTTGATGTTGAGCCCGCGCAGCGATTGTTTTCCTCCCAAACCGCGCGCACCGGGTGACGCCTCAGGAAAATTCGTTGTGTATGATCAAGAAAACTACAAGAAAAAGAGACGCCATTCCAAACAGGATGAATTCTCCAAAAGAAGACAATAAATAATAACTTGGTATATAATTCTTCAAAAATCCGGCAGATATCACATTGACGAAAAATACCGCGAAAAATAACAAGGATCCGGCGCCAGAATATTTTCTCGCGGCAATAATTTTTTCTTTTGTCATGATTTCAACCCTCCCTCTCTGACGGCGTCCATGCCCGACAATTTTTCGAGAATCAGAAGCATTGCGGTGCAATCCAGCTCCGCGAGCCCCATCGCGGGCGCCAGCCCGAAAAGTTCACGGGCCGATGCGCCAAGAAACAGCGGCACCTTCAACTCTTCGCCGAGGCGCACGCCGAGCGATATGTCCTTGTGGCCAAGCGCCAAAGGGAAATCGGGCGTCAGGTCGCCGGCGAGCACTTTCCTGGGAAAATTCGTATTGATCTGACCTTTGCCCGCCACGGTGTTCTGCAACACCTCGACCGCGAGCTTTTCGTCGATCCCCGCCTTGCCCGTAAGAGCAAGGGTTTCGGCCGTCAGCACCATGGTTACCATCGACATGTAGTTGTTTGCGACCTTCATGCGGATGCCGCATCCCTGCGGTCCCATATGAAGGATCTTGTCGGCAAAGGCTGAGAACACCTCGTGCGCCGCTGCAAAATCATCAGGGGCACCGCCGGCCATCACGAGAAGCCTTCCATCGCGGGCATCCTGCGGGGTTCTGCCCACCGGCGCGTCCAGCATCCTCACACCTCGCTCGGAAAGCCGGGCGGCGATTTCCAGACTGGTCGACGGCGAGATGGTGCTCATCTCGAGAACAAGAACGCCCGGGCCGATGTTCTCCAATACACCGCCTTCGCCAAGCATGGCGGAGCGGACATGCTCATCGCGTGGCAAGATGGTCACGACGCATTCCGCACCCCGGCAGGCATCGCCAATGCTGGTGCAACCGGTTCCATGCGCGGCGACAAGCGCTTCGACCTTGCGATCGTCCAGATCATATCCGCGCACATCGAAACCGTTCGCGGCAAGCCTGGCAGCCATGGGTCCGCCCATGGTTCCAAGGCCTATGAATGCCACCGTCTTCATGCCCATCACTCCTTCCCCTTGTCTCGCGCAGGTCAGCCGAGTTCGTTGAACTGGATGAACTCGGTGATCGCGCCTTCCGGCTCACGCAGATAGAAAACCTTCGTCTTTCCTCCCCGAAGCACGCGCGGCGTGGAAACAGGTTCATATCCGGCAGCGACAGCCTGCTCGAAAACCGCATCGACATCGCGCACCCGCATCGCCATGTGGGTGTAGCCCAGGTCGCATTGTTCGCGCGGCGTCCGGTTTCCCTCCGGCTGGTAGTATTTGAAGAGCTCGACGCAGTGAGACCCACGGCGCAGCATGGCCCAGCGGATTGTTGCTCCCTTGAGGCCAACCACGTCACCAAGGGCGGATTCGGATCGATTGTCCGCCTCGCCCTCGAGTTCAAAGCCGAGGAAATCGACATAGAAGTCCCGCGCGCGTTCGAAATCCGTCACGCAAACCGCTGTGTGATGCACATCGAGAAGCTCATCCTTCAGCATCCTCGCAATCTCCTCCCTTTCTCGCTCAGGCCGCCATCTGCTGCCGGCGGACAAGCTGCTTCAGTGCCTCTTCAACCGCTTCGGCACCGGCAAACGCCGCCTCTTCGAGAACTTTCGAGACAACCGCCGAAGACTCCGTGCCGGAGACATGAATGATCTCGTGGTCGAGCCAGTCGAAGAGGCGCGACTGCGCGTCGCTGACCATGCGGGAACCGATGGACGTGCCGCGTGTCGTACGTTCGACGATCATCAGGGCATTGGTGCGGCGCACGCTCTCCGCAATAGTCTCCCAATCGACACCGAGCGGATCGATGGTTCTCAGGTCGATGACCTCCGCGTCGAAACCTCCCCGTTCAGAAACCGCGCAGCAGGTGGAGACCATCGGCCCGTAGGTGAGGATGGTGCAGCTATTGCCGGGCCGCGCGATCCGCGCCTTTCCGAAGGGAACCACATAGTCCCAGTCGGTGGCGTGGATCATGCCGCGCTCCTGGAAGAGGTCGCTGTATTCGACCACAAGAACCGGATCGTCACAGGCGACCGCTGCATTCATCAGACCGATATAATCATGCGGGGTGGAAGGCGCGACGATGCGCCAGCCCGGATAGAGAGCGAACAGGCCGCTGGCGTCCATCGAGTGCTGCGAGCCATAGCCGGTTCCCTGGGAAACACGGCTGCGCACCACAACCGGAACCGCGAAGTCGCCGCCAAACATATGGCGCACTTTCGAGACCTGATTGAAAAGCTGATCGGCCGCCACCAGGGCGAAATCGGGATACATGATCTCGACAACCGGACGCATCCCGTTCAATGCCGCGCCCAGCGCAAGACCGGTGAAGCCGTTCTCGCTGATCGGGGTGCCGACAAGACGGTCGGGAAATCTCTCCGCAATCCCCCGTGTGGCGCCCGCGGTGCCGCCGCGCAGACGGTGCACGTCTTCTCCCAGAACAAAAAGGGTTTCGAACTTCTCCATGTTGCGCAGCATGGTCTGCGAAATCACATCGATGAATTTCGCCTCGATGCGGTCTTTTTCCTCGATGTCCTCGACTTCGCGATGCTTCTGTCCGGCGAGCTCCTTCAGATCGCCGCGAATACCTTCTTCCACGCGAGAGGGATCAGGCCAGAGCGATGCGCGGATTTTCTGGCGCTGCTCATCGCCATAGTTTTCGACGAGCCTCTCCAGGACATTCCTGACGGCTTCGGCAACCCGTTCCTTCAGGGTTTCGGCGGCGCCAGCCTCAATGATGCCGAGCTTCTCCAGTTGCGCCGGAAAGGCTGTTGCCGGATCGCGCAGACCCCACGCCTCTTCCTCCTCCTTGTCGCGGTATCCGAACGCGCTTCCCTTCAGGGCGCCCGATTGGTGGAGATATCTATAGGTCTTCGCTTCGAGTAGGACGGGACCGCCTTCATCGTCGATGATCTGGCGTGCAAGCTCCATCGCCCGCCGCGCCGCGATGACGTCCATTCCATCGAATTCGATGGATGGGATTCCGAGGCCTTGTCCGCGCGCTGCCAGCCGATATTCGCGGGTCTGCTCGCTGACATGCGTGGAAACCGCATAGAGATTGTTTTCGACGAAGAATACGGTGGGCGTGCGATAGAGCGCGGCAAGATTCATGGCTTCATAGGTGGCGCCGTTCTGCATGGCGCCATCGCCGAAGAACGCAACCGAAATGTCCTTGCGGCCAAGTTGCTTGTCGGCAAACGCATAGCCAACCGCATGCGGAAGGTTGCCGCCCACAATGGCGTTGGAGCCAAGCACACCCGCCTCGGGCAGCCGCAAATGCATCGACCCCCCACGACCGCCGCAATATCCCGTCGAAAGGCCGAGAATCTCGGAATAAGTCTTGAAAAGCACATCGACAAGCTCTTCGGGAAACGGCGTTTCCAGGGGGGAATATCCCTTCGGCGCTGCATGATTGAGCGCCTTTGCAAGAAACTGATGGTGCATGCGGTGCGTGCCGTTGATCTTGTCGGTGGACCCCAACGCAGACATGGCGCCAACCGCTGCGCCTTCCTGCCCGATGCTGGCATGCGCCGGACCATGCAGAATGCCGGCCGTGCTCAAATCCAGAAGCCGTTCCTCGAACTCGCGGATGAGCAATAATTGCTCAAGCATGCGGACCAGTTCAGTTCGCTCGACCTTCCGCATATCGGCGTCGGAGACCTGCAGTTCCCACCAGGGCGTTCCGGTGCTGCGTTTTTTCAGGCTCTTCGATTGCAAAGCGGTTCCATCCTGTTGCTGAATTTTTTCAAACGTCGCTGAAGGGCATTTTTCGAAAGCGTTCATTTGGCCGTGAGCCCCCCATCGAGGAAGATCGTTTGTCCTGTCACGAATCGACTGGCGTCGGAGGCCAGAAAGACCGTGAGCCCTGCGATGTCTTCAAGCTCCCCGTTCCGACCGCAGCAGGTCCTGGCAGCCATCTGGGAAAGCGTCGCGGCATCGCTGTAAAGCGGGGCCGTGAGCTCGGTCGGGAAGAGACCGGGAGCGATGGCGTTGCAACATACTCCGCGTCCGGACCACGCCTCAGCCATGGCACGCGTCAGCTGAACGATCCCCCCTTTTGACGCGCCATAGGGCACGCTCTGCGGAAATGCCCGGACAGACTGGAGCGAGGCCATGTTTATGATCCGTCCCCAGCCGCACGCCGACATGGCCGGAGCGAAATGCTGGGCAAGGAAGAAGGGGACCCCGAGATTGAGACGCAATACGCGATCCCAGTCTTCCTGCGTCACGGCCTCGGCATCCCTTCGAATGTTGATGCCCGCCGCATTGACGATGATGTCGACCTTGCAGCCCTTCGCTTCGACACCTCGCGCGACCTCTTCGACGGCGGCCTCACCCAGAAGATCGACCGGCAAGGTGTGAGCCCGCCCGCCCATGCGCTGGATACGCGCACTCGTTTCCCTGAGGGCATCGGCGCGGCGCGCGACCAGAACGACCTCTGCACCGGCGCCCGCAAGTGCTTCGGCCATTTGCGCGCCCAATCCGGTGTTTCCGCCCGTTACCAGGGCAACACGTCCCGAAAGGGAGAAGAGCCCGGAAAGATATGACGCCGGTTGCGGCTGCATGGAAGAGGCCCCGCTCATTGGAACGCCCAGGTGGAAAGAGAGGGAAAGAATGCGATCGCCAGCACAACCCCGATCATCACAATCACGAACGGAATTGAGCGCGCTGCGATGGAGAAGATCGACCCACCCGTGATGCTCGAGATCACGAACAGGTTGAGGCCCAGCGGCGGCGTGATGAAACCGACGCCCAGCGCCGTGATCATGAAGATGCAGAACTGAATCTCATGCATCCCTACTTCCTGGCCCAGCGGATACATGATGGGGGCAAGGATCACGATATTGGGGGTGGCCTCCATGAAGCAACCGGCCACCAGCAGCACAGCCAGCATCAGCAGGACGATGTAGACCGGGTCGTCGGTGAGAGAGGTGATCATCCCCACAAAGCTCTGGGGCACATGCACCAGCGTCAGGGCCTGCGCGAGCGGCAGGGCAACGGCGATGATCGGCACGATGATGCCATTCACCTTTGCCGAACTCCACAGCATGTCCGGAATATCGGCGAAGGTGAGCGTCTTCTTGTAGAAGCCGATCAGCAAGGTCACCATGACCGCCACCGCAGCGGCTTCCGTGGGCGTGAATATGCCCGAATAGATGCCACCCAAGATGATCAACGGAATGGAGAGGGCATATTTTGCCTCCCAGACCGCTTCCAGCCACCGGCGGAAGGAGAACGACTGACCGCTCTTTTCATATCCGCAGACCCGGTTCACGACCACATTCGTGACCATGATCGCTGTCAGCACCAGAACGCCCGGCACGATGGCGGCAACGAACAGGCTGGCAGCCGACACGCCGAGGATCATGCCGATGATGATGTAGGCGATGGATGGCGGGATGAGAATCCCCGTGCAGGCGCCGGCTGCGACCAGCGCCGATGCATAATTTGGCGGATACCCCTTCTCCACGAGCCGGGAATAGGTCATGCGGCCGACGGCAGCGCAACCGGCGGCATCCGAACCGGAAATGCAGGAAAAGAAGCCGCACCCCAAAACGGTCGACGTCCCCATTCCCGAGCGCAGCGACCCCATCGTTGCCTCAGCAACGTCAAGCAGTTGCTTGGACAGGCCGGATCGCACCAGCGCATCGCCGGTGAGCAGATAAAGCGGTATGGCGATCAGTGCGTAATGATTGACGCCCCCGAACAGGCTCTCGCCCAAAAGGGACAGAGGCAGAACGCCTGTCGACCACAGCATGACGAGCGCGGATATGCCAAGCGCAATCCACACCGGCACCGCAAGCAGGAAAAGCACGGCCAGAAGAGCGAGCGAAAGCAGAACGTCCGACCCGATCGCGATACCGGCGTCATAAGATTGATACAACATCGTTTGCCTCCCCCTCAGTCAAAGAGCTTTTCGCCGGTTTCGGGCACGCGCCGGTGCCAGAAATCGGAAACGTCCTGCGCCAGGGCCTGGAACGCGTGCAGGAGGACGAGCGAGAAACCGAAAGGCACAGCCACGAGGAACCAGGCGCGCGACAGCCGCAAACCCTCGGTGACCGAACCGAATTTCAATGACGTCGCGATCGGTTCCAGAGACCAGTAGACCGCGAAGCAGGCGAAGATGATGATCGCAACATTGCCGACCGCGCTGACCGCCGCCGCAGGCCTGGGCGGCAGCATGTCGAGGACTGCTGAGAAGCGTATGTGGGAGCGGTTGCGGACACCAACGGCCGCCCCGATCCACACCAGATAGACAAAGGCATAACGGGCCGCCTCCTCTCCCCACAGGGACGAGTATCCAAAGGCGAAGCGGCGGATAACCTCGATGACGATAACGAGAACGACATAGGCATACAGCCACAGCATGGCCCAGCGTTCGCCATTGCGTAGAAAGCGCGAGAGATGCTTCATTTCGGGCGCCCCTCCCTGCCGACGCCAAGCGCCAGCGCAATGCGCCCGATAGTGCGACTTTCAGCGTACATAACCGTCCTCCTCGGTGAGACGCTAAATTTTGTATCATTATTTTGATCTAATCGTATCGTTAAATGATACGTTGTCAATCAACTTGTGAGAGAGTTTCTCTATCGGTTGCGGAAGCGGCGGAGGCGCCTCGCATGCATTTCAATTGTTGCGAAAGCAGGGGATCAAGTGCCTTCACCCGGGCTTAAGCGAGACACGCAAGCGAGAACGCTCGCCGCGGAAGCGCACAAGGTATTATTGGCCCGGATCGAAATATCCTCTATATGCAATCAAAAAATGAGCCGATTCAGCATCCGGAGACGTGACCCGCCCATGAAGAAGACCAGCCGCAGCCAGGAAAACAAGGACGCCACTGGTCCGCTTCAAAAATCCCTGGAGGTAATGAGGCTCGTTGTGCGGGATCCTTACTTCTCGCCATCCGTTGCCCAGATCGCGGAGGCACTTTCCCTGCCGCGTCCGACCGCCAACCGAATAATCAGCAATCTGATCAAGCTCGGCATGCTCAAGCGGGAGCCCAAACGCTCTCACCTGATCGAGGGCGACGAGCTTCTGGACATGGCGCTGTCGGTCATCATCAACGCCGCGCATCGCGGCCCCCGGCACGATATCCTGCTTCAGCTTGCGGAGGAAACAAAGGAAACCTGCAATGTCGGCATCATCGCGAATGGCCGGGCGATGTATGTCGACCGTGTCGAAGCGACATGGCCCTTGTCGCTTCGACTGGAGGCGGGAAGCCAGGTTCCCTTGCACTGTTCCGCCATCGGCAAAGTGCTCCTGAGCCAGTTGCAGTCAAAGCAGCAGGACAAATACATCGATACCCTTGCCCTGCAGAAATTCACCGACAACACGATCATCGACCGCGATGAGTTGCGGGCGGAGCTCTCCCGGGTGTCGGCTCTCGGCATAGCCTTCGACAATGAAGAATATCTCGACGGCGTGATCGGAATGGCTGTCCCGATTTCACTCGGCGAGCAAAAGCCGGCGCTGGCATTGGCCATAGCGGCGCCGAGCGCCCGGATGAAAATCTCGGACCTGCGACAGCACCTCCCCTCATTGCTTTCGGCAGCAGAAAGGCTGCAGCTCTGCTATCAATAGTTTCGAGAGCGCCGGGTGTTATCCGGTACAGGTTCTGCCCAGGGTCTCGATCAATCTCTGGCAGGCCATCAGTTCGTCCAGCTCGATGAACTCATTTGCCTTGTGTGCGCGGCCGATGTCACCTGGGCCGCAGATGATGGCATCAATGCCCGCGCCCTGAAACAGCCCCGCCTCGGTTCCAAAGCTCACAGCGGCGCGCGATGGCTTGCCGGTGGCCTGTTCCAGAAGGGCAACCAGCGAGGTGTCTTGGGGAAGGAACAGTGCGGGATAAGCACTCAGCGATGTCCACTCTATATCGATGCCGCTGTCCGCAAGCGCTTCCACCTCGTCGCGAACCGCCTGCAGCAGCTCTTCCGGTCGAACTCCAGATATGGCGCGGGCCTCAATTTCGACCGTGCAGAGTTCGGGGATGATATTAAGCGCCTGTCCCCCTCCCACCCTGCCGATCTGCAAGGAGGAATAAGGGGGTGCAAAGGTCTCCTCGAAAGGGCCCTGCGTCAGGCGTTCCGCTTCTGCGACAGCCCTCGCCATAACCCTGGTCATGACGTGGATTGCATTCACACCGAGATCCGGGCGCGACGAATGACCGGAACGTCCCCTTACCGTCACCCGAGCAGCCGCCTTGCCCTTGTGCGCACGAACCGCCTGCAAGCCGCTGGGCTCGCCAATGATTGCGCCAACGGGCTTTGCACAAAGCTCCGGCAATCTCGATATCATGTGCGGAACGCCGCGGCACCCTGCCTCCTCGTCATAGGAGAAGGCGATATGAATGGGGCGCTCCAATTTCAATGATTGAAGCATGGGGGTGCTTGCCAGGACCGCGGCAAGAAACCCCTTCATGTCCGTTGTACCGCGCCCATAAAGACGACCGGTCTCTTCTCTCAGGCAAAAGGGATCGGATAACCACTCCGCCTCACCGGCGGGAACCACATCCATGTGGCCCGAGAAAATGTAACCGGGCCGATCGGCCGGCCCGATGGTCGCAAAGAGATTAGACCTGTCGCCCTCCGGGCCGGGCAGGACCGAGGCCGTGATGCCGTGACTTTCCAGATAGCGGGAAATCCAGTCGACTATGTCGCCATTGCCTGTTCCGACGACCGACGGAAAGCCGATCAACTGGTCAAGTATCTCAACAGCGTTCATTTAGATTTTCCAACTTCAGGAGACCGTCCGGATTGCGCGCTTTCACACGCCGCTCTTGCCGGCGCGACCTTCAAAATAGTTGGCGCGCACCGCCGCGCCGATCAGGTTCACGATCAAGCGCCCCGCCGTTATGCAGGTAATCTGATTGACGTCGGTCGCAGGCGTGATCTCCACGACATCCATCCCGACAACCCTGCCCTTCTTGACGAGACCGTGGATCAGTTTGCGCGCCTGCAGGAAGGTCATGCCGCCGGCACATGGCGCGGCGACGCCGGGGGCGACCCCAGGCTCGAAGGCATCCAGATCGACCGTGATGTAATAACGACCGCCATCGGGGATCATGTCCAGGACAGGCTCGACACCGTGATCATGCAGATCATAGGCCGATACGAGATGTGCGCCATAGGCTTCCGCTGCGTCGAACTCTTCCTGACGCCCGCTGCCGGTTGCGTGCAGCCCGATCTGAAAAATCTCGCCGACATGATCCATCTCGGATGCCCGGCGGATCGGGCTGGACAGGCCCTGCGTAACGCCGTTGATTTCCTCACGCCAATCAAGGTGCTGATCCAGCTGGATGAGCGTGATCGGCCCCTCCGTGTCGAGTGCCTTTATAACCGGTATGGGAATCGAGTGATCGCCACCCAGTATGATCGGCAGCGCACCCGAAGCCACGATCTTGCGGACAACCTCCTCGGCACGCTGAAGATGATCCCCATGCTCGCGCGGATCGGCATATACATCGCCGCAGTCGACTGCGCGAATGGGTCGATGGTCATACATCGGGCCGCCAAGGTCGAAATCATATCGCTCTATCGAGCGGAGGATTCTGTCGGTCGCCCGGCGCATGGCCAAAGCGCCGCGGCTCTGGTCATTGGCGATTTCGCCGAAGGTGTAGGATGCCCCATAGGGAATTCCCAGATAGGCGATATCGGCAGAGAGCGCATCCAGATCGAGACATGGCTCCGAATACAGGAACGTCCGGTGCTCGGCCTTTGCGGGAATTGTAAGCGGCATAATTTCCTCCTTGAATTGTCCAGGCAGGCTCCTGCGTTTCATCGCTGAGGGCGATGACCGCGCGCTGCCTCGTCATTGCTGTATTCAGTGCCCAAGAATCTGGCTGAGAAAGAGTTTTGTCCGCTCGTGCTGCGGGTTGTCGAAAAACTCGGCCGGGGCATTCTCCTCGACGATCCTGCCTTCATCCATGAAGATCACCCGGTCAGCGACCTGACGGGCGAAACCCATTTCATGCGTGACGCAAAGCATGGTCATGCCTTCGTCGGCGAGCGAAACCATCGTGTCGAGCACCTCCTTGACCATTTCCGGGTCAAGAGCGGATGTCGGCTCGTCGAACAGCATGATCTGAGGCTTCATACAAAGCGAGCGGGCGATGGCGACACGCTGCTGCTGCCCACCCGAAAGCTGTCCCGGATACTTGTTTGCCTGTTCTGGAATCTTGACCCGTTCCAGATAGTGCATGGCCACTTCCGCCGCGGCCTTCTTCGACATCCCCCGCACCCAGATCGGAGCGAGCGTGCAGTTTTCCAGGATCGTCAGATGCGGGAAGAGATTGAAGTGCTGGAAGACCATGCCGACTTCCCGGCGCACCTCATCGATCTTCTTCAGATCGTCGGTGAGTTCGATGCCTCCAACAACTATCCTTCCTTTCTGATGCTCTTCCAGGCGATTGATGCAGCGGATCATGGTCGACTTGCCGGAACCGGACGGCCCGGCGATGACGATGCGTTCGCCCTTCATGACCGTCAGATTGATGTCGCGTAAAACCTGAAAATCCCCAAACCATTTGTTCATGTTGAAGATTTCTATGGCCGCCCCGGCGCCGCCGGTGTCCGGTCGGAATTTCGGCGCGCCAGCCTTGGCCGTAACAAGAGCAGGTTCCATTTGGTTCAATACCTCACATAAGTCGTCCAGTGCCCGGCGGGTCGAGATGACCGCCCGACAGGAAAATTGCGTTGTTCACTGGCTTTCAAAAGCGCGGCGGGCTCATGCAATCTTCGTCCTCTCCTCGACCCATTTGCCGCCGAGAGAGATCGAAAAACAGATCACGAAATAGATGAGCGACACCGCGCCATAGACCAGGAACGGCTCGAAGGTAGCGTTTGCGATCATCTGGCTGGCCCGCGTCAGCTCCACGAAACCAACGATGGAGGCAAGCGACGTGTTCTTGACGACCTGCACCAGGATTCCGACCGTCGGCGGCACCGAAATGCGCACGGCCTGCGGCAGAATAATGAGCCGCATCTGCGGCCAGCTTTTCAAACCGAGGCTCGAGGACGCCTCCCACTGCCCCTTGGGAATTGCGAGCACGCAGCCATACCAGGTCTCGGTCAGGTAGGCGCTGCTATAAATCCACAGGCAAAGGCTGGCTGCCAGAAGCGGCGTTGTCTGCAACCCGATCAGCGCCAACCCGAAATAGACCAGGAACAGCTGCATGAGCAGAGGTGTGCCCTGGAAAACGCTCACATAGAGGCTGATTGGCCGGGACAGGGTACGGGGATAGGTGAGCCGCAAGACCAGAAGAAGGAGGGCGAGCGAGGCCCCACCGACAAAGGCAATCAACGAAAGATAGATCGTCCACGGCACAGCCGCGATGAGATTCCGGAAAATATCCCAGGTCGAGAAATCGCTGATCATCGTTGCCCCACCGTTCCGAAATGCCCAAACACGAACTGGTGTCCGACCCAAACCAACAGCTTCCTGAAGAGGATGGCGAGGAACAGATAGAGGATCGTCACGACGATATAGGCTTCGAAGTTCCTGAAGGTCCGGCTTGCTATGACGTTGGCGACATACGAAAGCTCAGCGACCGAGATCTGGCTGCACAGCGCCGAAGCGAGCAGAATGATCACGAGCTGGCTCGTCATGGCTGGCCAGACACGCTGGAATGCGGGCGGGATCACCACGAGGAAGAAGGTCTGAACCGGCTTCAGCCCCAAGGCGCCGGAGGCCTCGAACTGACCTCGAGGCGTGGCCTCGATCCCCGCCCGAATGATTTCACAGGCATAGGCCGTGAGATTGAACGTCATCGCCACGATGGCGGCGGTCAGACTGTTCATCTTCAGCCCCAGCGTGGGCAGCCCGAAAAAGATGAAGAATATCTGCCCCAGGAACGGCGTGTTCCTCGTGAACTCGACGTAACAGCGAATGATGATCCGCAGGAATTTCGGAGCTTTCAGGCTTCCCCAAGCACACAATGTGCCAAGGCAAACACCGAGGAAGGAGGCCACGGCCGTGATAACGATGGTCATCATCAGCCCGTTGAGAAGACTGGGCCATGCTGACAGAACGTCGATGAAACTCGATAGACTCATGTTTGGATCAGCCGCATTTCTGTGCTCCCGGGAAAACGGGTTTTAAAAGATCGCGAACCGGTACATCCGCATCGAGAAGATTGAGCGCCTGCAAGAGATCGCGGGCGGGACGGGCGCCCAGGACGGTTTGCGTGCAGCCCAGGAATTTTGTCTCGATCTCTTCGGCAGGCAGAGGGTTCGCCGCCGTTCCGGGGGCATGCGAACAGAAGCCTGAAAACCGGCGTCCGTCCTTCAGCGTCAGCAGGATCGAGGCTCCTTCAGGAGCAGCGATACGGCGCGGCAGGTCCCAGTCGGGCCCGCTGAGCATACGGACGCGCGCCATCAGCGCCCGAACCTCTTCGCTGTGCAGTATTTCCGGCTTTAGCTGGTCGAGACCGAGTTCGCCGAAACACGCGGCCGCAGCCACTGCGAACTCCATGCTGAATTGCGCTTCCCTCACCGTTTCCGGAGAAACATAGATGAGATTGGCCACGACGACGGGCGGCACGTCGCAGACGATTTCCTGAATATCGGCAGCGGCAATGCCCTCCCGCCTCACAATGCCGGAAACAACGTTGATCGCGGCGTGGGAGGACAGGCATACCGGGTATTTCTTGATGTCGATGCCCGGCTCGACAAGGCGCCAGTCGGTACCCAGCCGGGCAACTTCCTCGACGTTGAAGATCGAATTGTTGAAGAGGTTGGCAAACCCCGCCACATGCGAAAATGCATCGACCGGACCATTCGCGCCGCGGGAAGCGAGAAGTGCCCACTTCACGCCCGCTTCGCTCGCCGCCCCGGCCATCAGGGCTTTCGCATCCGTTCCGAAACAGGCTTTCGTGCCGCCGGCACCGGCAACCGCAAAACCGATACAGGACTGCATCGCCTCTGCATCCAGCCCAAGGAGCCGCCCGACAGCGACACCTGCGCCTATGGGGCCAAGCAGGCCAGTCGTCCACCACCCTTTTTCGTAAAGATCGACCCCGGCAGCCGCGCCCACCGCATATTCGCATTCCGCACCGACAACGATGGCCGTGACGAGGTCAGCCCCCGTCAAATCCCGCTCCTGGGCGACGGCAAGCGCTGCGGGAACGATAATGGCGGAGCCATGGACGAAGCCAGCATAGCAATTGTCGTCGAAATCGAGCGCATGGGCGGCAACGCCATTGCAGAACGCTGCCGCCGATGCCGAACATTTCGTTCCCGCCCCCAGAACATCGGCCCAGCCGGGGCCCGCATTCTCCAGCGCGACCTGTCGCGCCAGGGAGGAAACCGGCGAAGCAGTTCCCGCCATGGCGACCCCGATGGTGTCCGTCACACAGGTGCGTGCAACGGCCCTGACCTTGTCGGGGATATCGGATGTGCGCACATTGCTTGCCCATTCCGCAAGCAATGCCGAAGCATTGCGGGAAGCTTTCATCGCCACGATCATTCCTGCGTGAACCGGAAACGAGACAGGTCCAGAACGCTGTTATTCAGGCAGGTCGCCGCTCGGTGCACCCAGCCACTGGAGCGACAGGCGGTCGATTTCGCCACTGGCCTTGGCTTCGCGAATGATGGAGTTCACCTTCTCCAGAAGGCGCGTTTCGCCCTTCGCGACACCGACATAGCACGGCGAGTTTGCCAGAACGATCTTCAGCTCGAGATCGAGATCGGGCGAGCGCTTCTTGATGGCGGCGGCAACCGGCGTGCCGGAGGCAAACATCGCCACCTGGCCGGAAATGAATGCTGCTATCGTGCTGTTGTTGTCTTCGAACCGCTTCACCACGGCACCCGGTGCGAGTTCTTCCAATTCCTGGTCCTGCATCGAACCGCGGGTCACTGCGATGGTATGACCGGTCAGGTCCTCATGCTTTTCGATAGGCGGGTTCTTGGCGCCGAATACGGCATCGAAGAATGGAGAATAGGCGATGCTGAAATCGATGACCTTGGCCCGCTCTTCCGTCTTGCCGAGGGACGAGATGGTGAGGTCCGACTTGCCGGTCTGCAGATAGGCCACGCGGTTCGGCGCCGTTACCGGGATAAGCTCGACTTCGACGCCCAGGCTTTTTGCGATCAACCTCGCCATGTCGATATCCATGCCCTGCGGCTGCATATCGCTTCCGACAGAACCGAACGGAGGATAATCGGTAGGAACCGCAACGCGGATCGTCTTTCTTGCGATGATGTCGTCGAGCATATCCGCGGACGCGGGCGCGGCCACGAATGAGGTGACCAACGCGGCCATGGCTGCGATGAATAGTTTGGTCTTCATGATAAGTTCCCCTTTATTGATTTTTGGTCTTGCTACGATGCCGCAGGTTATCCCTGCGGCAACACTCTCCTCATCCGAGGCATGCGCTCAGTCCGGGATAACGGCCGTGGCGTCCACCTCAACCAGGTACTCGGTCCGTGCGAACGCCGTGACGACGATGCCGGTCGAGACCGGGAATACACCCTTCAGCCAACGGCCGACCACACGGTACACGTCCTCCCGGTAACGCGGATCGGAGATGTAGATGGTCAGCTTGCAGATATGATCGAGCTGGCTTCCGCATTCCTTGAGCAGCATGTCGATGTTTTTCATTGCCTGCTCTGTCTGCCCGGCGACATCACCGACACAAACACATTCGGAAGTATCCAGATTCTGACCGATCTGGCCACGCAAGTATACCGTGGTTCCACGAGCGACAACCGCCTGACACAGATCATTATCGATCTTCTGTTCAGGGTATGTTTCTTTTGTATTGAATTTTCGGATTCGCGTATGCGCCATCGAATTCTTCCTATGGAATACTTTTCATTCGCAACTTACTTCTCAAGTCGCGATCAGGGTGGGTCAGCCTTCCGATCAGCAGCCGGCCACGAGGAAATGTTATGAAGGCATCATCATTTCGAAAAGCGATTTTTTTGTTGCCTAAGTTTCATTTTTCAATACCTTTCAAATATGAGGAAACTTGACTTTGATGAACGCAATCTGCGGTCTCTTCGGGTGTTCTGCGGGGTAGCGGAGGCAGGAGGCTTCGCGGCTGCCGAGAAAAAGCTGGCGATGTCAAAGCCTTCGATCAGTCGTCATGTCCGGGAGGTCGAAGAGAGGCTTGGCGTGAAATTGTGCGAACGCGGGCCAAGCGGCTTCCGGTTGACTGCGGAAGGCATAGTTGCGCTCGACCTGGCTTCCGCTGCGTTACAGGCGTTGAGCCGCATCCGCCCGGAGATCGATGCGGTACACGGCGTCTTGTCGGGGCGGCTGGCGATTGGCCTCGGGGAGCACACACTCACCCATCCAGGCTGCAGGCTGCCTGAAGCATTGGAGGCCATGCGGGACCGGGCTCCAAATGTCGAACCTCAGATTTACGTGATGACATTCCCCGAGCTGGAACTCGCGCTGAGAGACGGGCGTGTCGACCTGATCATCCGCGGGAACTATCGAGGGGATCGCGATCTCTCCTATTTGCCGCTCTACACGGAAATTCATCGCATATTCGTCTCAAGCCGGGTCAAGGATGCGGAGATAGAGTATCTTCCGCTGGTCTATCGGCCACACCCTTATGTCGAAGAAACGCTCAGGATCGGGCGCTATCAAAGGGGGCCTGAAGCAACCGGCCTGGACTCCGTGGCTGCGATGATTGCGACCGGGCATTATCAGGGCTTGCTGCCGACGAACTATGCCCAGTTGATCGAGAAGAGGTTCAGCCTGGTTGAAGCTCCCGACAGCCCGAAATTCCAGCACACTGGCTGTGCGATTGCGTCTTCGCTGCGCCCTCCCAGCTATAGAATAAAAGTGTTCCTGGATATTCTCGACAGAATTCACGGAAGCAAGACAATTCCGCTTCGACCGCACAAGCGCGCATTCTGAGCAGGAAAACACACATTTTTGAGAAAAGTACCTCATCTCCTGAAATCTTCAGAAGAAGAAACTTCAGATAAGGGGTCTTTGCCAATCTCCTTGACTGAACAGGCAATGAACCTTCCTCACAGAAAGCGTTCATTTGGTATCGTTCACCTTGCCGCTCGTCATCAACAACCGGAGGAGAGCAGCAAGATGTCTGTCGGGAAAATCGCAATCGCTATTGTCGCCAACCTTGTGGTGCTGGGCGTGGCCCAGGCTGCGACGGGAACGAAGCATTACGGAAAATGCTACGTCAAGGAGATGCATGGCGGGCGCGAGGTGACTGCGGGTTACAGCTGCTCGGCATCGAATGTGAGCTGCCCGAACCCCGGATGGGGCACGGAGCGCACCGTCGATGGAAAGCTCGGCACTTTCAGGGACGGCGAACACGCCCTTCGCATCGACAAGGCCCGCTAAGAGCATTTTGCAGTCAGGTGAAACCACCTGACGTCTGCATGAATGCGGAAAAACAAAGAGATAGATCGGTTCGGGGTTTCCGCGAAACGGTGAACCGATCCAAGAGAAAGCCGCCTCCCGGACTTCCGGGCGAGCGGCGCATTTCAGCACCTGCTCGCCCTTAGCAACAAGCTGGTTCCGTCGAACGGCCTTCGGCTATGCGAGTTTCCGGCAAGCGCTCAAAATGCGTGAGCCAGCTTCCGCAAGCCGATCGTCCGCAACGGCGAAGCTTAAACGCACGAAGGGGGAAAGGCCGTATGCCGTGCCGGCGATTACAGCCACCTTCGCCTCCTCAAGAAGATATTCCGCAAAATCCGTGTCGGTTTCGATCACGCGCCCATCCGGCCGCTTCTTGCCGATATATGCGCTGCAGTCGGCATAGACGTAAAACGCACCACCGGGTTCCTCGCAGAACAGGCCGGCCTCGTTCAATGCGGCACGGATGATCTTCATGCGCCTTTCGAAGACGCTGCAATTCCTGTGCACCTCATCCTGAGGCCCTTCCAGCGCAGCAAGTGCCGCCGCCTGACTGATGGAGGAGGCGCTGGAAGTGCTCTGGGATTGCAGCTTGACGATTTCCTTGATCAGATCGGCCGGTCCTGCCCCGTAACCGATGCGCCAGCCGGTCATCGCATACGCTTTCGATACACCGTTCACCACGAGCGTCCTGTTCGCCAGTCGCGGCTCGGCTGCTGCGATGCTTTCAAACCGCACATTGCCGAATGTGATGTGCTCGTAGATTTCGTCGCTGACAATTCCGACGCGCTCGTGCCGGAGCAGAACCTCACCAAGCGCCTTGAGTTCATCGCGCGTGTAAACCGCGCCGGAGGGGTTTCCGGGCGAGTTCAGCACCAGCAGCTTGGTTCGCGGCGTAATCGCCGCCTCCAGACGTTCCGGTGTCAGCTTGAAACCATCCGCGGCGGGGCACTTCACTTCCACCGGCTCGCCACCGGCCAGGCGCACCATGTCGGGATAGGACACCCAATAGGGCGCGGGAATGATGACCTCGTCGCCGGGATCGACGGAAGCAAGGAATGCGTTGAAGATGACCTGCTTCGCGCCGGAGGCAATGACGATCTGGTTGTTCTCGTAGCTCAGGCCGTTTTCGCGGAGAAACTTTCGCGCCACAGCCTGCTTCAATGCCGGGATACCGTCGACATTGGTGTAGCGGGTCTGACCGTTGCGGATCGCGGCCTCTCCTGCCGCCCTGATGTGGTCGGGCGTATCGAAGTCCGGCTCACCCACGGTGAGGCTGATGATGTCGTGACCAGCGGCAATCAGCTGCCGGGCACGCATGGCGGCCATGCCGCTGGCCGAAGGTTGGACGCGCGCCATGCGCGAGGCGACAAGTGTCATCTCATCCTCATTAAAAACAGAAAGACAGTTTCAGCCGAGCAGTCGCTTGCCACCGCGCCACCGCGAAATCAGCGGATAGCAGAGCGAAACGACGATCAGCGCGATCAGCAGCAGCGAGAACGGCCGGGTGAAAAAGGTTGTCCAGTCGCCACCCGATATCTGCATCGACCGGCGGAAGTTCGTTTCGAGGATCGGCCCCAGAACGAGTGCAATCACCAGCGGCGCGCCGGGGAAACGCCAACGTTCCATGAAAAAGCCGACAACGCCGAACCCCAGAACCAGCCAGACATCGAAAAGGCTGTTGCGCAACGCATAGGAACCGACAACGCTGAAGACGATGATCGCCGGCCCGAGCACCGCATTGGGAACGCGAATGACACGCGAAATCCACGGCGCGGAGACGAGCCCGACCAGGGCAAACAGGATGTTTGCGAGGATCAGCGAAAGGATCAGCGTGTAGGTGACATCGGCATATTGCGTGAACAGTTTCGGCCCCGGGATCAGCCCGTGGATCGTCAGGCCACCGACAAACACCGCCGTCACCGCATTGCCGGGAATACCGAGCGTCAGGGTCGGCACGAGCGAACCGCCGGTGACCGCGTTGTTAGCGGCTTCGGGGGCCGCAACGCCTTCGATCTCGCCCTTGCCGAAGCGCTCCGGATGTGCGGAATGCCTGCGGGCCTCGTTATAGCTGATGAAGGCGGCCACACTTGTCCCCGCGCCCGGCAGAATGCCGATGATCGAGCCGATGACGGAGGAGCGCAGAAGCGTGCGCGCAACACGGCGCAACACTGCCCATTCGGGCAGGACCTTTCCCTTCACATCGAGCATCGGCTTGTCCGCAGCCGCGCCTTCATTCGAGATGCACAACGAAAGTGCCTGCGACACGGAAAAGATGCCTATCAGCGCCGGCAGCAGGGGGAGACCGTCGAGCAATTCGTCCTGCCCGAGTGTCAGGCGTGGATAGCCGGTGAAAAGATCGAGGCCAATGGTCGCCAGCAGCAACCCGAGCGCAGCGGTGACAAAACCTTTCAGCGCCTGGCCGCTGGCCACGCCAATAATCGACACCATGCCGAAGATCGCCAGGAAAACATATTCCTGAGGGCCGAAGAGCAGGGCAAGCCTGGACAGCGGCGGCGCCACGAACAACAGCACGAGCGCGCTGAACACACCGCCCACCAGCGAGGCGACGAGCGCCATTCCGATGGCTTTGGTGCCCTCGCCGCGCTGCGCCATCGGATATCCATCGAAAGTGGTGGCGATGGAGGCATCCGTTCCCGGCGTGCGCAACAGGATTGCCGTGATCGAGCCGCCGAAGACAGAACTGCAATAGATGGCGCCAAGCAGAACCAGCGCAATCGCCGGGTCCATGCCGAAGGTGATGGGGATGCACAGCGCGACGCCCATCGTGGACGAAAGCCCCGGCAACGCACCGACGAAAAGACCGACCACCGTGCCAATCACCAGCACGAGCAGGGCTTCCGGGGAAAATACGTTCGAAGCGGCGACCAAGAGCGCTTCCATGGGTCTCTCCTAGCCGAGCAAAGTTGAGATGATGGCGCCGCCGGGTGTCGGGACCGCCAGGAACAGGCCGAAAAGCACGTAGATCGCGGCCGTGAGCACAACTGCCAGCCCCACGGCGGCAACCGGGCGCATCGCCGTCAGCCAGCAGTAGAGACCTGCAAGATAGAGAAAAGTTGCCGGATAGAACCCGATCCAGGGCATGGCCAGCACGAAGCCCACGGTTATTGCGGCGACGATCAGCAGACGGCCATAGGCGACAGGTGCCTCGTCAGCCTCTGCCTGTCCCTTGGGAGGGTTTCCCAGCATCGATCGCGCCATGAGGATTACGGCGCCGGCGCCCAGCAGACCGGCCATCGTGATTGGGAAATTGCGGGCGCCGCCTTCGAGGGTCCAGACCCCGGCGGCAGATGCCACGGCCAGAAGAAGCAGGGCGGCCGCGACGATAACGTCTCTACGCATATTCAAGCTCGTTCAGATACACGGTCTTGAAACGGAAACCGGCTTGATGTCGCCGCGAAACGGTTCTCGCGGGCAAGCCGTTCCCGTATTCCAAGACGCCTTGACGACTTGAGATCAGGCGGCCTCGGGGCCGCCCGATCATCGCTTCCTACATCCAGGGATTCTTTTCCCAAAGATCGCGATAGGCCTTGTCCTGTTCCTTCATGAAGGTCAGGTATTCATCGCCAATCATAACATCCATCGGCATGTTGAGCTTCTTCAGATCTTCGATGAACTCGGGATCGTTGGCGACCTTGGTTGCCACCTCACGCAGCTTTTCGAGGGCCTCGGGCTCCATTCCCTTGGGGCCGGCAATGCCTCGGGATGCAGCACTCAGAATATTGTAGCCGAGTGCGGCACCGGTCGGCACGTCAGGCATATCGGCGGCAGTCTTCTTGGACCACACGACCAACGGCTTCAGTCCGCCCTCGGAGGCCATCTCCACCTGTTCGGAGACATTGCCCTCGATCGCATTGATGTGACCACCCAGGAGGGCTGCCTTGGCCTCTGCGTCACCGTTGAAGGCCACCTTGTTGAGCTCGATGCCAGCAGCCTGTTCGAGCTGCAGCACGGCCAGGAAGTCATCGCCTCCGACGCCCTCGTGGCTGACGGTCAGCTTTTCCTTCTTGGCTGCGGCGATGAACTCCTCAAGCGTGTTGATGCCGGAATCGCCGGTAACCGAGAGCACGCCCGGATTGGTTACCAGATTGGCGACCATGTCATAGGTGTCGACACTGAACTTCACATCGGGACGCGTAATCGCGTTGGTGATGATGCCCGAGTTGATCCAGCCGATCGTATAGCCATCGGCCTTCGCGGTCGAAATCGCGGTGAAGCCGAGCTGGCCGCCAGCACCGGGCTTGTTCACCACCACCATCGGCTTGCCGAGATATTTTTCCGCATACTGGGCGAATTTGCGCGCGAGAACGTCGGTGCTGCCGCCGGGGGCATAGGGCACCACCATTTCGACCGGCTTTTCGGGATATTCCGCCATTGCCGGAGCAACGCCCAATCCGAATGCGGCAACACATGCCATTGCTGCTGATTTAAAAAGTCTGTTCACGGGTTTCCCCTCCGTTTGCTTTTTGAGGTTATGCCTTGACGGCCTGAGACCCCTTGCGGGTCTTCTTTCTTCTGAGAAGCTCGTTGATCACCTCCAGCGGCGCCTGGTCGGCCAGGGCCAGTTCCTGGTCCTTTTCAAGCTGCTCGAGGTCTGCGATCTCCACCATGACGCGCTCGATCTGCGCCTGGGGCACGACTACGACCCCATCCGCATCCGCCACGATGTAATCGCCGGGACGCACCTGCGCGCCGCCGCACTCGACCGGCACGTCGATGCCAATCATCTCCAGCATTGGCGGACGAACGGAGATGCCTCTGGCGAAAACCGGGAAATCCATTTCCCTGAGCTGGGCGACATCGCGCACCAGCGAATCCGAAATGATGCCCGCCAGCCCCTGGAAATAAGCGCCATGAGCGACGTTCTCGCCGAGGAGCCAAGTGTCGGAGCATCCCGAATCCACCACGAGCACCGTTCCCGCCGCCGCACCCCGGATGGCCGTGTAGATGTTGCCGGCCTGGCCGGGCATTCCAGTGCGCGGCGCGAACTTAACGGTGGTTGCCCGTGCGACGATCCGGTTGGCCGCACCGAGCGGCAGGACCGCGTCCATCCAACCCGAAAGGCCCAGACGCGAAAGAGCATCGGTAACGACACCCGTCTCGACGTTTTGAAGCCTGGTCAAAAACTCTTCCTGCGATCCGCTCATTCTCTATGCCCTTCAATTCCGGGCGTCGTGGAAGCGCCCATCTCGCTCCTAAACGGATAAAGCCCTATGGAATAACCATCCAATATTATTTATTCTGACCATCATAACCCAGAGTTATGTTGTGAAAGGCAATGACCGATGAATGTGCGCCAGCTGGAAGCCTTCAGGGCCGTCATGCAAAGCGGAACCATCACCGCCGCCGCAGAGCTGCTGCACATTTCCCAGCCAGCCGTCAGCAAACTGATTGCCCATCTGGAAGCCTCATGCGGCTATGACCTTTTCATACGAAAGGCAGGGCGCACCCTGCCCACGCCCGAGGCACAACAGCTCTATGGCAAGGTCGATCAGATGTTTTTCGGCGTCGACCAGATTCGTCGCGCCTCCAACGACATACGCGACCAGCGCAGCGGACAACTCACCATTGCCGCCTTTCCTGCGCTCGCTTCCCGGAACTTGCCGCGGCTTCTTGTGGATTTCCTGGGAGAACGGCCCGACCTCAAGATATCGCTGCGCAGCATGTCCTCACGCCGCATCGTGGAAAGCGTCGCAGCCCAGCAGATCGACATGGGGTTCAGCATTCTGCCGTCGGATCATTCGGGCATCGAGATCCAGCACCTTCACCGACTGCAACGCGTTTGCGTGATGCCGGCAAACCATCGGCTGGCGCAAGCCAAGGCAGTCTATCCGCACGACCTGCGCGGAGAGAACTTCATTTCGCTCAGCATCGAGGATCCTGAGCGGATGGGCATTGAGAAGGTGTTCAACGATCTCGGCATCCAGAGGAACATCCAGATCGAGGCGCAACATTCCGACAGCGCCTGCGCCTTCGTTGCAAACGGAATGGGCGTCACCATCATCGACCCCTTCACGCCGGCCGATTACTCGCCGGAGCGCGTCGTCGCCAAGCCCTTTCTGCCGTCGGCCTATCTCAACGTCTGGCTGCTGTGGCCCGCGCACAAGATCAAACCTCAGACAGGCCTTTTGTTTGCCAACACCGTCAAGAACTGGCTGACGTCATCCTTCCCGCGGGATGCTTCCGGCGTCTGACGCCAGCCGATCCTTGGAGACACAGGCGCGATTTGCCGTCTTTTGTCGCTTGACGCGAGAAGCAGGAGACACCAACTGTGTGCCACCCTGATCCATCATAACCGCCCAACCGGACTGCAGACGTGACCGCCCTCAAGAACCTGATCCAGTCGCGCCGCTTCGAAGCGTTCATCACCGCCCTCATCGTCATCAACGCCATCACGCTCGGCCTTGAAACATCGAGCCGCGCCATGGAGGCGGCGGGGCCGCTTCTGGTTGCGCTCGACCGCATCATCCTCGGCGTTTTCGTGGCGGAGCTGATCGCGCGCTTCGCCGTCCATCGGGGCCGCTTCTTCCACGATCCGTGGCGGGTGTTCGATCTTCTTGTGGTGGGTATCGCCCTCATTCCCGCGACAGCCGGGCTTTCCGTGCTGCGTGCGCTGCGCATCCTGCGCGTTCTCAGGCTGGTCAGCATGGTGCCATCGTTGCGCCGCGTCGTCGGCGGACTGATCGCTGCGCTGCCCGGCATGGGCTCCATCATGCTGCTGCTCGGGCTTGTCTATTATGTCTTCGCGGTGATGGCGACGAAACTGTTCGGCGCCTCCTTCCCGGAGTGGTTCGGCACAATCGGCCATTCGGCTTATTCCCTCTTCCAGATCATGACGCTGGAAAGCTGGTCGATGGGCATCGTGCGACCGGTAATGGAGGTCTATCCGCTCGCCTGGCTCTTCTTCATTCCCTTCATCGTCTCCACCACCTTCACGGTGCTCAACCTGTTCATCGGTATCATCGTGTCGGCCATGCAGGCAGAGCACGATGCCGAGGCGTCCGCCGAGCGTACGGCGCTACAGGCGGAGCAGGAAACGATCCTTGCGGAAATCAGGGCGTTGCGCGAGGACGTGCGGACACTCGCAGCGCAAAAGGAAACAGCCGGCAAATAGCCCGCGTCAGGACGCGCGAAAATGCTTGGAGAGCTTGAGGGCCTGACCCTGATAGTTCGATTTCAGGTCCGCTCCGTAAAGCGCATTCGGGCGTGAAAGCATCTGCTCATAGACCAGACGCCCGACAATCTGGCCATGTTCCAGAATGAAGGGCACTTCGTGGCTGCGTACTTCGAGAACGGCGCGGCTGCCGCGCCCTCCCGCCCCGGAATGGCCGAAGCCCGGATCGAAAAACCCGGCATAGTGGACGCGGAATTCCCCAACCAGGGGATCGAAAGGCGTCATTTCGGCAGCATGCAATGGCGGCACATGAACCGCCTCTCGCGACACGAGAATATAGAATTCATCCGGGTCGAGGATCAGTCCGCCGGCGCCATCGCCCCGCAGGGGTTCCCAGAAATCGGCAACTTCGAGCGCGGCACGACGGTCGACATCCACAAGCGCGGTATGGTGCTTGGCGCGGTAGCCGATCAGCCCGTCCTCACCGCCGCTCAGATCGACCGAAAGGGCGATACCGCCGCCGGTAATGTTCGGCGCTTCCGAAGCGACCAGCGTTTCGCTCGCATGGAGGTCGGCGAGCTCGCCCTCGCTCAGCAGTGCCTTACCCGTGCGGAACCGTACCTGCGATAGGCGTGAACCCGTGCGCACGACAATCGGGAAGGTGCGCGGGCTCACTTCCATATAGAGCGGGCCGCTATAGCCTTCGGGAATCTTGTCGAACTCCTGGCCATGATCGGTCATGACGCGGGTGAAGATGTCCAGGCGACCTGTGGAGCTCTTGGGGTTGGCGGAGGCGGATATGCCGGCGGGAAGCTTCAACGCCTCCAGAAGCGGCACGATATAGACGCAGCCCGTTTCCAGAACAGCCCCTTCGCCGAGCTGGATTTCGTGCAACTTCAGCCGCTCGAGCTTGTCGGAAACACGGTCCTGCGGGCCCGGCAGAAAACTTGCGCGAACACGGAAGGCCACACTGCCCAATCGCAGGTCGAGACTGGCCGGCTGGATCTGGTCATCGTCCAGCGGCCGGGCGGAAATCAGCGCACCTCTCTCGAACAGAGCCGCAATATCCTTGTCCGGAAGGATGCCCGCTTTCGCCAACGCCTGTCTCCCTGCACGCTCACCAACTGAACGAGGTTTAGCGCCGGCTCACGTTGACGCAAGGCGCTTGAAGGTTTATTGACCCTTTATCCCGTGGTGATTTGGCCGGTCGGCTTGCAGCCACGTTAAAGAAGTCGCTAAAAGGCCGTGCTCGACCATCGAACCGGCATGCGGCTTTCGCGGCCGGTTTTTTGTTGAGTGCAGAGACGATGACAGACCATTCCGAAGACGACTGGAATCCTCAGACGGCGCTGGTGCATGGCGGCGTCCAGCGATCGCAATTCGGCGAAACCTCCGAGGCGATCTACCTCACGCAAGGCTTTGTCTATGACAGCGCGGAAGCCGCCGAAGCACGCTTCAAGGGCGAGGTGCCCGGCTTCGTCTATTCGCGTTATGCCAATCCGACGGTCGACATCTTCGAGCGCCGCATGTGCGCGCTTGAGGGCGCAGAGGAAGCCCGCGCCATGGCCTCCGGCATGGCCGCTGTCACAGCAGCGCTTTTGTGCTCGGTGCGGGCGGGCGACCATGTGGTGGCCGGACGCGCCCTGTTCGGCTCCTGCCGATGGGTGGTCGAGACGCTGATGCCACGCTACGGCGTGGAGGCCACATTGGTGGACGGTTCCAGGATCGAGGAATGGCAGGCCGCCGTTCGCCCGAACACCAAGCTCTTCTTCCTCGAAAGCCCGACGAACCCGACGCTGGAAGTGGCG
This sequence comes from Nitratireductor indicus C115, assembly GCF_000300515.1. Taxonomy (GTDB): domain Bacteria; phylum Pseudomonadota; class Alphaproteobacteria; order Rhizobiales; family Rhizobiaceae; genus Nitratireductor; species Nitratireductor indicus. Next base: position 440,115 of record NZ_AMSI01000001.1, on the reverse strand, counting down.
GATATCGCGGCCGTGGCTGCCCTTGCCAACGAAGTAGGCGGGCGTCTCGTGGTCGACAATGTCTTCGCCACGCCGATGATGCAGAAACCGCTGGAACTGGGCGCCCATGTGGTTGTCTATTCGGCCACCAAGCATATTGACGGCCAGGGCCGATGTCTGGGCGGCGTGGTTCTTTCCGACAAGCAATGGATCGACGAAGAGCTCCAGGATTTCTTCCGCCATACCGGCCCGAGCCTGTCGCCCTTCAATGCCTGGACCCTTCTCAAGGGGCTTGAAACGCTGCCCCTGCGCGTGCGCCAGCAGACCGAAAGCGCCGCGCGCATTGCCGATTTCCTGGCCGATCACGGCAAGGTCGCCCGCGTCATCTATCCCGGCCGCAAGGACCATCCGCAGGCCGATATCATCGCCCGCCAGATGAGCGGCGGCTCGACGCTGCTTTGCCTCGAACTGAAAGGCGGCAAGAGAGAAGCTTTCGCCTTCGAAAATGCCCTGAGAATCGTGAAGATCTCCAACAATCTTGGAGATGCGAAGAGCCTGATCACCCACCCGGCAACCACCACGCACAAAAACCTCTCAGAAGAAGCACGCGCGGAACTGGGCATCGGCGACGGCACGCTGCGCCTGTCGGTCGGGCTCGAACATGGCGACGATCTTCTGGCCGACATAGAGCGCGCGCTGGCAGCGGTCTGATACGGTTTGCAGCCTGGCCGCGCTCTGTCCTTTTGTCTTTCCGCATGCATGCGGAAAGACAAGGGTATGCTCAGCCGAACTCCCTTGCCGCCAGCACGATACGCGACAGCGTGGTGTAGGCCGTGACGGCTGCGAATGCGTATGCGAGGACCGGAAACCAGGCCGGGAATAGGCACATCAAGACAAAGACGATCAGCGTTTCCGTGGCCTCGGCCAGACCTGTCGTGAAAAACAGGGATTTGTCGCCTCGTGCATCCGTTTCCAGCCCGCGGCGTTCGGCCATGACCGCATAAGCGAGGAAGCTCGCGCCGTTCACATAGAATGCAAGCAGGAGAAACCCACCCGCCACCGCGTTCGCGGAGGGATCGAACATGATAAAGCCAAGCGGCACGGCACCGTAAAAGGCAAAGTCCAGCACGATATCGAGATAGCCGCCGAAATCGGTCTTGCCATGGATGCGCGCGACCGCCCCGTCGAGCCCATCGCATAATCGGCTGGCGAGTATCATCACAAGTCCGGGCAGGAAATGTCCGAAGGCAATAAGACCAGCCGCGGCCAATCCAAGAGCCAGCCCCGCCAACGTGACAGCGTTGGCGCGAACGCCCGCCCGGGCGAACGCCTTCGCCAGAAGGGATATTCCCGGATCGATCCTGTTGCGCGCCCAACCATCGAGCATCGGCAAAACTCCATTCATGCGGGCAAGCGGCGGAATATTATCTCACGCACAGCCCTCGATCGCCGCGCGACCCGCAGGGCGACATCATCCGCCGCAGAATGGCTTTAACCCAAATGCCGCTCTCATTCCTCTCACAATACCGTCATGGCAACCGGCAGCCTACATGCAGCACACTTGACGCCGCCATGGGTGCGCGCCATCTTCCCGCTTTCCCAGGACGGCCTCATCCCAATGTTTTTGCCGCATTCACTCGGTATCGGACAAGGTCGAAAACCACCGGCTCAGAAAGAGCAAATCCATGTATCGAGCGCTGACACAATCCATCGAGGTGTGTGCGGAACCGAGCTATCTGCCCGCGCAATCCGATCCCGATGCCGCCCATTTCGTCTGGGCCTACCGCATCACCATCACCAATCAGTCGCAGGAAACGGTGCAGCTCATTTCGCGATACTGGCACATTACGGATGAGCTTGGGCGTGTTCAGGAAGTGCGCGGCGAAGGGGTGGTCGGCGAGCAGCCGGTGCTCAATCCCGGCGACAGCTACACCTATACCTCCGGCTGCCCGCTGCCGACACCTTCCGGCATCATGTCGGGACGCTACACGATGCGCGGCCCGCAGGGGTTTCTCTTCGAAATCGACATACCCGCCTTTTCGCTCGACCTGCCGGGCGCACCTGTGCAGATCAACTGAAGTCGGAAGGGTCGAATTCGTATTCGGTCGAGCAGAATTCGCAGGTAATGCGGATCTTGCCATCCTCAACGCTGTCGGCGATCTCCTCTGCCGTAAAGCCATCGAGAATGGTCTTGATCTTTTCGCGCGAGCAGGAACACTCGTCGCGCACATCCACGCCTGCATAGACGCGCACACCGTGCTCATGGAAAAGCCGGTAGAGAAGACGCTCCGCCCCCACGGTCGGATCGATCAGTTCGGTTGGCTCCACCGTGGACAACAGCGCAAGCGCCTCCTGCCAGGCATCGTCCTCCGGATGCGATGAGCCGTCGTTCTCCTCGTCGCCATCGCCGCCCGGCAGATCGGCCATCCGCATACGTTCGGGCGAATTGGGCAGGAATTGCAGCATTAAACCGCCGGCCCGCCAATGCTCGCGACCGGCCTGTTCGCCGGGCAGCACCATTTTGGCCACGCCAAGGCGGACTTCGGTCGGTATCTGCTCGGACTGGCGGAAATAGGTTCTCGCCACGTCCTCAAGCGTGGACCCGTCGAGCTGCACGATGCCCTGGTAGCGCTGCATATGCGCGCCCTGATCGACAGTCAGCGCCAGGACGCCTGCGCCAAGCAGGTCCTCGGGCTTTGTCTTGCCGGCGGCAACGGCTTCGGCAAGCCGTGCCTCGTCGAAGCGCGCATAGGCGCGTACCGCGCTCGGGGTCGAGAAATCAGCCACCAGCATATCGACAGGCCCGTCGGAGCGGGTCTGCACGATGAATTTCCCCTCGAACTTCAGGGCACTGCCCAGAAGCACGGTCATGGTGATCATCTCAGCGAGCAGACATGCCACCGGCTCGGGATAGGTGTGCCGGCCGAGAATCTGGTCAAGCATGGGACCGAGCTGAACGGCACGGCCGCGCACATCCAGCGGTTCCACATCGAAGGGAACGACGTTGTCGTCGCCGGCGAAACCGAATTCGCCGAGTTCTTTCCTGTCCGCGCTCACTGGCCGAGACACCATGCAATGACCGCTTTCTGCGCATGCAGGCGGTTTTCAGCCTCGTCGAACACAACCGAATGAGGACCGTCGATCACCTCGTCCGTCACCTCCTCACCGCGATGGGCGGGAAGGCAGTGCATGAACAGCGCGTCGGGTTTTGCCCTTTTCATCAGCTCTTCATTGACCTGATAAGGCCGGAAGACATTGTCGCCACGGGCGCGATGTTCCTGCCCCATGGACACCCATGTGTCGGTGACGACGCAATCGGCGCCATCGACGGCGGCTTCAGCCGTTTTCTGGAAGGCGACCCTGCCGCCATTGGCCCTGGCCCAGTCGACATATTGCGCCATCGGCTCACTGCCCTGAGGCACGGCAATGTTCAGCCGGAAATCCATACGCGCCGAAGCTTCTATCAGGGAATGAAGAACATTGTTGCCATCGCCCGTCCAGGCGAACAGCTTGTCCTTCACCGGGCCACGATGCTCCTCGAATGTCAGCACATCGGCCATGATCTGGCAGGGATGCGTGTCATCCGTGAGGCCGTTGATGACCGGAACGGTGGCGTTTTCGGCGAGCTCCAGAAGACGCTCATGCGCGGTCGTGCGGATCATGATCGCGTCGACATAGCGGGACAGCACCTTAGCCGTGTCGGCAATGGTCTCGGAACGGCCGAGCTGCATTTCCGTACCGGTCAACATGATCGTCTCGCCGCCGAGCTGGCGCATGCCGACATCAAAGGAGACGCGGGTGCGGGTCGACGGCTTGTCGAAGATCATCGCCAGGACCTTGCCGTCCAGCGGCCTTTCCCGCTCTCCGGCCTTCAGTCGCTCCTTGCGGGCTCGCGCATCGTCCAGCATGGAGCGTAACTCCTGCGGCGCAATTTGCGAAAGGTCGATGAAATGGCGCGGGGCGCTGACCATGCCCGCCTCCTTGTTCTTCTCAAGCATTGGCTTTTTGGGCGGCGTGCACTGCGGCGGCGGCATCGTGCATACGGCGCACGCCCTCGCGGATCTCCTCGTCGGTGATCGTCAGGGCCGGCAGAAGCCGCAGCACATTGTCGCCGGCGGGCACCACCAGCAGCTTCTGATCGGCCATGGCCTGCTGCAGAAGCGCGTTCGGCACCTTGCACTTGATACCGATCAGCAAACCTTCGCCTCGCACGGTCTCGATGACGTCCGGAAATTCGTCGGCAATGGCGGCGAGGCTCTGTTTCAGGAGTAAACCTTTCTGGACCACGGCGTCCAGGAACCCCTCTTCCAGCACAACGTCCAGCACGGCATTGCCGACGGCCATCGCCAGCGGATTGCCGCCGAAAGTGGTGCCGTGGCTTCCAGGCTTCATACCCTTGGCCGCCTCATCGGTGGCAAGACAGGCACCGAGCGGGAACCCGCCGCCAATACCCTTGGCAACCGCCATGATGTCAGGCGTGACTTCAGCCCATTCATGGGCGAACAGCTTTCCTGTGCGGCCAACGCCCGTCTGCACCTCATCGAACATGAGCAGAAGGCCGTTCTTGTCGCAGATTTCACGCAGGCGACGCAGGGATGCGTTCGGCAGGCGGCGCACGCCGCCCTCGCCCTGAAGGGGCTCCACGAGAATGGCGGCGGTCTGCGGCCCGATGGCTTTCTGAAGGGCCTCAATATCGTCGAAAGGAACCTGATCGAAGCCTTCCACCTTGGGGCCGAAGCCTTCCAGATATTTTGCCTGGCCACCGGCGGCGATGGTCGCCAGCGTACGGCCATGGAACGCGCCTTCAAACGTGATGACGTGATAGCGCTCCGGCTGGCCGTTCACATAGTGATAGCGGCGCGCCGTCTTGATGGCGCATTCAAGCGCTTCGGCACCGGAATTGGTGAAGAACACCTTGTCGGCAAAGGTATGGGCAACCAGACGCTCCCCAAGCGTGCGCTGATTGGGGATGTCATAGAGATTGGAGACATGCCAGAGCTTTCCCGCCTGCTCGGTCAATGCCGCGACGAGATGCGGATGGGCGTGCCCCAGGGAATTCACGGCAATGCCCGCCGCAAAATCCAGATAGCGCTCACCGTCGATCGTCTCCAGCCAGCAGCCTTCGCCTTTTTCAAAGGCGAGGGGTTGACGGGCGAAGGTTTCATAAAGCGCAGATTCACGCATCCAGACGGTCTCCGCTGAGCCTGAGGGTTAGTCCTCACGCCACGTCGTGTGCCCCGCGCGAGGATGAGGAAATCAAAATGCCGCCCAAGGGGCGGCAGAGCCTGTGTTTTATCTGTCTTTTCCCGATGCCTGTCAATTCAAACGGCGCAACGGGAAGATGACAGCAAAAAAAGCAAACTGGGGAAAACCGCAAAAAGCGAATCAGCTTACGGTAAGGACTCTTGTCACGGAGTCAGCCGATAAGGTAGCTTCTGACCCAGCAAAAACTACATTTTGTGCGGCAACCCATACCTAGCAGCTTTATACGGTGCTCGCTCGGCTCTCGTCGAGCGTTGAAGGATTCGGATTCCGCACGCTGGACAGGAGCAGCCAGATGAACTGGACTGACGAGCGGGTTGAAACCTTGAAGAAGCTATGGGCCGAAGGCCTTAGCGCAAGCCAGATCGCCGCGCAGCTGGGCGGCGTGAGCCGCAATGCCGTGATCGGCAAGGTGCACCGCCTGAAGCTCTCCAGCCGCGGCCGCGCCGCAAGCCCGCGCACGCGTCAGAAGAAGGCGCCGCAGGCCACTACAAACGCTCCGAGCACAGCCCGCCGGCCGCGCAACACCCGCCCGGTAACCGCGACCATCGGCGCGACCGCTCTTCAGGCACAGTTCGAAGAAGAGCCGGTGGCACGCACCTATCTTCGCCCCGTGAGCGACGTCGTGGTGCCGATCTCGCGCAAACTCTCCCTCGTGCAGCTCACCGAGGTCACCTGCAAATGGCCGAATGGCGATCCGCTTTCGGAGGAATTCAGCTTTTGCGGCAATGAGGCCGGTGAATCCGGCCCCTACTGCAACTATCATTCGCGCATTGCCTATCAACCGGTTTCGGAGCGCCGTCGGGCGCGCTGATCTCTTACAAGGTAAGGGGCTCTGGCAAGGTAAGGGGCTCTGGGCAGGGGCACGAAAAAGCGGGATCGCAAGGTTCCGCTTTTTTGTTTTCCGAACACCCTCGCAGTCAGGCAGAACGACTTGACTGGAATATGCTCTATTTATGCAGGTGTCAGGTGATACCACCTGACTGCAAAATACTCCGGGCTCAGGAAGCTCCGGGACCCGCAATGATCCGATGGCTCTTGTCTTCCTTCGGGCGTTCGAGCGGAAGCTGCATACCCGTGACGATATGATGCACCGTCTCGGCGATATTGGTGGCGTGATCGCCGATGCGCTCGATGTTCTTCGCACAGAAGAGAAGATGCGTGCAGGGCGTGATGTTGCGCGGATCCTCCATCATGTAAGTCAGGAGTTCGCGAAACAGGGACGTATACATCGCGTCGATTTCCTCGTCGCGATCGCGCACGAAGCCGATGCGCTCGATGGAGCGCGAGGCATAGACATCGAGCACCTCCTTAAGCTGGGTCAGGGCAAGCCCTGCAAGCGCATCGAGCCCCCGGAAAAGACGAACGGGCTGCTTGCTCTCGGTCACGGCCACGACGCGCTTGGCAATGTTCTTGCCAAGGTCGCCGATGCGCTCGAGATCCGAGGATATGCGGATGGCGCCGACGATTTCCCGGAGATCGCCGGCCACGGGCTGACGGCGGCCGATGATGATGACCGCGCGTTCACCGATCTCGCGCTCCTTCTCGTCCAGGAAAACGTCATCCGCCACGACCTTGCGGGCGAGCCCCGCATCCGACTGGATGAGCGCTTCCATGGCCTCGGCCACCATGCGCTCGGCATACCCACCCATCGCTGCGATCTGGTCCACGAGATACTTCAGCTCGTCGTCGAAAGATCGCATCGTATGATGGGTTTGCATGATAAGTTTTCCGTTGTTTTCTGGCAATCGCGTCCATGACTAAGCTATTGCGATTGCAGGAAAATGAAAGAGCAAAGAAAAATAGTTGCGTAGCTGACCGTCTAAGCGGGGCGACTGGCCGCGCCCGGCGGCAACGGCGGAAAGTGCACCGTGAACGCAGCACCCTTGCCGACTTTCGAGCGGATGGACAGGCGCGCGTCATGGCGGGTGAGGATATGCTTGACGATTGAGAGCCCAAGCCCCGTGCCTTTCTGGGCGCGGCTCGTTTCCACATCCACACGATAGAAGCGCTCGGTGACACGCGGAATGTGCTCCTCCGGAATGCCGGGCCCGAAGTCGCGCACCGTCGCGCGCACCTCTTCGAGCGGCCCCGCCTGCTCCGCAGAAACAAGGATCCGGCCGCCCGCACCACCATATTTGCAAGCATTTTCCATCAGATTTTCGAACACCTGAACCAATTCATCGTGGTTTCCCGCGACAAAGATCGGCGTGGAGGGAAATGCCTTTTCGATGGTCACGCCACTTTCGCCGGCAAGATGGCGCATGGATTCAACCACCCCATCCAGAAGCTGCACGAGGTCCACGCGACCGCTGGGCTTCAGATAAGGCTTCATCTCCAGACGCGACAGCGAAAGCAGATCATCGATCAGGCGCGCCATGCGCTGGGTCTGGTTGTGCATGATCTGAAGAAAATTCTCACGCGCCACCGGGTCGTCGCGTGCAGGGCCACGCAGCGTTTCTATAAAGCCTGACACCGAGGCGAGCGGCGTGCGCAGCTCATGGCTGGCATTGGCGATGAAATCGGCCCGCATGCGGTCGATGCGGCGCGCCTCGCTCTGGTCCTTGAACAACAGCACAAACAGTTCCGTGCCGTCGCCAATGCTGCTTGCCGAAACGCGATATGCTCGCTCCACAGGTACGCGTTCTGAATAATTGATGGCGCGCGAACTGCCATCGCTCGCAATCGCGTCAGCGATCAGTTCATGCATTTCCGGGGCGCGGAACTTCAAGCGCAGGGAGGTTCCAGAGGATATGGGGCCGAAAGCCCTGTTGGCAGCTTCGTTGGCAAACAGGATTTCGGCATTGCGATCGAAAATATAAAGTGGATCGGGAACAGCGGCTGCGAGAGAGACAGCAGGCAGCGTATCTATACTCACCGGCCCCTTTGTTGCGACGGGCAAATCATCCTCCTGACGATCCGGCGGAAAGAAGCCCGCCAGCCTGTTTTGCAGGCGCTCCCGCAAACTGCCGCCCCCCCGCTGGTCCGGACCAGAGGGCTGCAGGACTTCCGGCGCCTTTGATCCGGATTTTCCATTATTCGTCTTCATATGCCAATCGGCTCCATCGGGGAGCAGCGCGCCCCAGAACTCCATACCACCGCGCGGCTCGACACAGCCACGTCATTTGATCGCTGCTAGACCTGATGCCGGGCAGCAAATAGCATGCATTCTCCCACGGTTCAGGAACGAGAAATATGAACAAGCCTTTGGAAAACCCCTCGCAAGACAAGATCGACCCCATCGAAATCAAGGTCGACGGCAAGAAGCGGACCTTCGACATCGACGATCCGAAACTGCCAAGCTGGGTAAAGGACAACGCGCTTGCGGCAGGCGGCTTTCCATATGACAAGGAATACGACAAGGACACCTATGAAAAGGAGCTGGAGCGGCTCCAGATCGAGCTCGTCAAGCTCCAGAGCTGGATGCAGGCTTCCGGCGAGCGGGTGATGGCCCTTTTCGAGGGGCGGGACGCAGCCGGAAAAGGCGGCACGATTGCCCGGATCCGAATGTACATGAACCCGCGCATGGCGCGCAACGTGGCGCTGCCGAAGCCCAGCGAAACGGAGCGCGGCCAGTGGTACTTCCAGCGATATGTGACGCATTTCCCCACGTCGGGCGAATTCGTCACCTTCGACCGCTCCTGGTACAATCGGGGTGGCGTCGAGCCGGTCATGGGCTTCTGCACTCCGTCACAGCATGAGCAGTTTCTGGACGAAGTTCCCGATTTCGAACGCGCCATCGTCAATGACGGCATCCATCTCTTCAAGTTCTGGCTCAATATCGGGCAGGAAACCCAACTCGAACGCTTCCACGACCGCCGGCACAGCGAACTGAAGCATTGGAAATTCTCTCCGATGGATGTCGCGGGCATCAAGAAGTGGAAAGACTACACCAAAATGCGCGACCTCATGCTCGAGCGGACCCACAGCGCCCATGCGCCGTGGACAGTCGTGCGCGCAAACGACAAGCGGCGCGCACGGCTTGCCGTCATCCGCCGCATTCTTCTCTCCGTCGCCTATGACGGAAGGGACCTGGATGCAATCGGCGCCGAGGACCAGCTCATCATCGGTTCGGGCCCGGGTTTCCTGGTCTGACGCGTCGCGCGCAAGCGAACCGAGCGGGCAAAGGGCGGCACGGCCTGCCACCCTGGCCCCACGTGACGGCCGGGCTCTTTCCTGCTCCTGCCGACACGCATTGCTGCGGCTTCTGGCTGGAGGCTTTTCGACGAAGACGCTCCAGTACCGATATAGGGACCTCGATACGGCTTGTGCGGTGTCTTTTCCCAATGATGCGGGTTCCAGTAGAGCTGCCAGAGGCATCGCCAGGCCGCCAGCGACATCAGGCACCAATAGGCCGGCGTCCAGAGGAGTTTTTTCCAGAAACCTGCCCGTTCCGTCCGGTTCAAGGAAAGCCATCCGATATACAGAAAAGCCGCATGGCCCAAGACCACGTTTGCCCCGTCGAGCATGAGCAGCCAGAAATGACCGGGGCGGAACTCGCCATCAAGCGCGACATAGACCCCGAGCCCCAGAACCGTTGCCCAAAAGATCGAGTAAGCGAGCGCGGAAAGAACCATGCCCGCAAACAAAACCTGCATGATGACGAAGGAAGGCAAGCCAAGTTCACGCACGGCAGCGCCGGGATCGCGCATGTGAACCAGCCATGTCTGCGCCCAACCCTTGAACCAGCGCGTGCGCTGGGGCACCCAGACCCGCGCCTGGGTGGGTGCGTCTTCATAGGTCGCATTGGCGATCATCGACGTCCGGTATCCGAAGCGGCATAGCCTCAATCCCAGATCCGCGTCCTCGGTAACATTGTAAGGGTCCCACCCTCCGACCGCATTCAGGGCAGAGCGGCGAAAATGGTTCGAGGTGCCGCCGAGGGGGAGCATCAGGCGGCGGCGCGCCAGCCAGGGCAGCACCACGCGGAAAAGGGCCGCATATTCCAGCGCAAACATGGAGGAAATCCAGCTTTCCCCACTGTTAGAGATGGTGAGCGGGGCCTGCACGCAGGCAAGCTTCTCGTCGCCATCGCGAAAAGCCTGCCAGGCCTCGACGAGCTGGAAGGATTGCGGACGATCCTCCGCATCGTAAAGAGCCACGAACTCTCCCGAGGTCATCGGCAATGCGTAGGAAAGCGCCTTGGGCTTGGTGCGTGGCCCTCCGGCGGGTACCTCGATCACTTCGATATAAGGCCGTAATTCATGGGAGCGAATGGCTTCCAGAGTTTCACGATCGTCGCTCTCGCAAACCAGCTTGATCTCCAGTTTGGAACGCGGCCACACCAGACGACCGAGCGCAGAAAGCAGGTCGGGTATGACATCGGCTTCCTTGTAGAGGGCAATCAGCACCGAATAGACAGGGGCCTCGGCCTGATCCATGTCGGTGAAATTTGGCTTCTTCTCCGGCTCGCGCGACAGGCCGATTGCAATGCGTAAAACCACGCAGGCCAGGAAGGCCACCGACAGCACCCCATGAACAGAAAGCAGAGCTGCGGCCGGCCTCGTCCAGGAAAAAAAGGCGAGCGTGACGAGCAGCGCCCCAAGTGCGGCCCCCTGCCAGGCATTGACCACGAAACGCGAAGATTGTTTCGGGTGGGAAGAAAACAGCCCATCCGTCGCGGCGCGCATAAGCTCGGGGCGAAAGCGCTTTCTGACCGTCTCGCGCAAGTGTGACGGAGGAACCACCCGCAACCGGCGGGCCGCGCGCGGATAGCGCCTGACGAAGGAACGCAAAGCAGGAATATTGAGACGGTCCGGCGCGATCAGAACAATGGAACGACCGTCGCGATCAAGGGTAAGCGCCATGCGCACCCCGCCCCGGTTCGCCAGCGCAGCAAACCCCTGCCACTCACGCATTACCAAGTCGGAAGGATCCGGCCTGTCTAGATAAGCAAGCCCCAGATCATCGGCGAGCGCGCGAAAGAGTTCGCGCTCGGACACCGCACCCGAGGCAAGCAATTCCGTCTGGAAGGAAACACCGCAGATCTCCGCTCGCTGGGCAATACGCTCGATCTCGAAAACGGGCACATTCAGCCGTTTCAACAGCACCTGCCAATCGCCGACGGGAGAAGGCTGCACCGCCTTCGGCAACGAAGCCGAGAATGACTGATGAAAGCTTTTCCGTTCTGCTCCCCCACCACCTTCAATCATGGCAGGAAGCAGATCCCTCTGCCTTAGAACGAAGAAAGAGCTTCCCCTTAAATATAAAAGTTATTATCTGAGCCCCAACCAACCCCTCTAAATGCTTAGTATCGGTATATAAGAAATAATTTCCTTTGAAGGAATCGAAAATTTCAGAATAGAAACCCATCACACACCCCCACAACGCATGACAATTTCCAGATATATTTTTGAAATCCACAGTTTTCGTAAAAAAATTATCAATTTTGGGACATTCCGAGTCAACGCAAAATTTCATATTGACTATTCAATTTTTTCGGGAATTAAAAATTATATGCAATTTTAAATTGCAATAAAACATGCCTGACCGGCAACTCCCGTGATCGTTTCGAGTATGCCCGATTGCCCACTCATCCGGAATTCGATGCTTTCCGCCTCGAAATCGGCGTCCGCAGGCAACCGGGCATCGAAAACAGAAACGTGAAACTAGCCGAGGGTATAAGGCTTCAAGAAAAGCGCTGCCATCGATGGTTGCAGTCCGTTCCGATGCAGGCAGGCATTTTTTTGATGAAATCCGTTCGTTGCTTCCCGTATCGGGGATTTGCCAAACCACTATCGACGTGCCAACTAGTCCGTTACAGGGAAAACAGTTCGGGCACGGACGGAAGACACTTCATGAAAAGCGCACAGGGAAACCGCATCCGCGGCCTCGCGGTCGCCATGGCCGCCGCTGTCCTTCTTGCGTTTCTGTCCGATGCCAATGCCCAGCAGAAAAATACGCCGGGTTTCTGGGGCCCCAGCCAGCGCATCGCGAAGCCGGACCTTTCCCCCATCACGCGGCTTCGTTTTGTGACCACGGTGGATTTCTTCCCGTTCAACTATATCGATGGCGCAGGCATTCTCACCGGTTTTCACGTCGATCTGGTGCGCCGCATCTGCGCCGAGCTTTCGATAACCGACCGTTGTCAGATCCAGGCTTTGCCCTGGAAAGAGTTACGGCCCGCACTTGAAGATGGACGCGCAGAGGCAATCGTGGCCGGGCTCGCTGTCACTCCGGAAAATCGGAAGCACTATCTCTTTTCGCAGCCATATATGCGTTTTCCTGCAAGGCTGATTGCAAAGCGCTCCTCCCTGCCGGAAGAGCCGATCGCTCAAAGCCTTTCGGGAAAACGCGTCGGCGTGCTCGGCCGGACCACACATGAGCGGCTCCTGCGCGACCTCTTCCCTGATGCCCGTGCGACAACCTACAGCAAGGCTCAATGGCTCTACGAAGATTTGCAGTCGGGCAAGATCGACACCGTTTTCGGCGATGGAATGCGTTTGAGTTTCTGGCTGGCAAGCCCTGAGGCGAAAAACTGCTGCACCTTTGCCGGTGGCCCCTATATGGCGCAGGATTATCTGGGACAGGGGCTTGCCATCGCGGTTCCCACAGACAACCCCATGCTTGCGGAGGCCATCAATTTCGCCCTGCACGAGATCGAGGCGAGCGGCGCCTTTACCGAACTCTACCAGCGCTATTTCCCGGTGAGCTTCTACTGACCGCGTCTTGAACGCCCTGGGCGAAAGGGCAAGGCAAGCATCCAGCCAAGCTTCGCGGTGAGCCCGCCGCGATATTCGGAAAGCCCTATTTCCATCGCCTCGTGCCCACGACGTGGCTGTGCCACATAGGTGCCGAACAGGCGATCCCAGAACGGGAAATTAAAACCGTAATTGGAATCCGTCTCGTCGGGGATCGAGGAGTGATGAACGCGATGCATGTCGGGCGTCACCAGGAAGCGACGCAGAACGCGATCCAGCCCAAGCGGCAAGCGCACATTTGAATGATTGAACATCGACGTGCCGTTGAGCACAATCTCGAAGATCAGCACCCACAGGACCGGTGCGCCAAGTGCAACCACGATACCCGCCTTCCACACCATGGAAAGGAGGATTTCCAACGGGTGAAAGCGTAGCCCCGTCGTGACATCGAAGCCGTTGTCGGCATGGTGCATGCGGTGGATGCGCCACAACAGCGGTATCTTGTGGCTCGCAACATGCTCCAGCCAAACTGCGAAATCGAGCAGGATGAAGGCGAGGATGCCTGCAATTGCCTGCGGCAGCGCAAGGACATTGAAAAGGCCGATCCCCATGTCCTGCGCCCACAAGGCCGCACCGACCGCAGCCGCCGGAAAGACGATGCGCAGTACGATTGAAGACAAAAGCACCATCGACAGATTGGCAAACCAGCGCCGCGACTTCAGCGCCCCCACCATCTCGGCGCGCTCCAGACGCGGGGACCATAGTTCATAGACGGCCATGGTCGTGAAAATGCCAAGGAAAGCAGCAAGCCGGACTGCGGCTTCCGAATAAAGAAAAGAGCTCATGCCGCATTATCCCGATGGGTGTGATCAGGCGCCAGTCAAATGACGTTGATCTACCCTTGCCTGTCCCTCACCGTGTGAAAACGCTGCCCTCACGCGGAGGCGTGCCCCTCCGAACGCCATGATCCGCATTCCTCACACCGATCCCGTGCGTGGTTCGACACGCACAACGCATCTGCCCAAGATCAAACAGCCAGGGGAGGGACCGCGGTGTGCTGCGCCTAAAGCCGCCGGCGGCGGGCCTGCGCGGTGCGCTCGATGGCGGCGGCGACCAGAGGCTCCAGATGCAGACGGCTGCGCACGATATGCAGCATGCGCGCCTCTTCAGGTTCCACGTGCCGGTCGGCGGCGGCCACCTCGACAGCAATCGCGTAGGCCGTGTCGTGCAGCTTCGCAGGAACCACGTCGCGGACAGCATTGAGGATGCGCTCCAGCCCGTCGTCTTCCTGCAAAATCTGCTGGCATTGACGCGCGACGGCTATGATGTCGTCGTCGAAGCCCTCGAAAACCGGCCAGTTGCGGATGGTCTCGCCAATGATGGCAAGTTCCGCATCGGTCATGTCGCGGTCGGCCGCTGACATGACGACCATCAGATAAATAAGGGCTTCGTGGGCTGTCGGCTGTGCCATTTAACGCTCCGCTAGGGGTATGATTTGCCGGAAAGTTAGGGAGCCGGAGCCCCCGCCGCAATGAAAAACTGTCGTGTCGATTGACGCACCGCCATGGCCGTCCTACACGCAAGGCCCTTAAGTGAAACCAATTCCTGGAAAGCGACATGACGACGGCACGCCAAGACGCGCTAGAACTTTCGCCCGAAATTCTGGAGACCGCGGCCGAATGCAAGGCCTGGCCCTTCGAAGAAGCGCGTAAAATCGTCAAACGCTATGAGGCCGGCGCATTCCCGGAAACGGTGCTTTTCGAGACAGGCTACGGCCCTTCCGGCCTGCCGCATATCGGCACGTTCGGCGAGGTGGCGCGAACCTCCATGGTGCGCCATGCGTTCCGCATTCTCACCGAAGACAAGGTGAAGACCAAGATCCTGTGCTTCTCCGATGACATGGACGGCCTGCGCAAGGTGCCCGACAACGTGCCCAACAAGGAGATGCTGCGCCAACATCTCGGCAAGCCGCTCACGCAAGTGCCCGATCCGTTCTCCAACGAGTATCCCTCCTTCGGAGCGGCCAACAATGCGCGGCTCAGGGCTTTCCTCGACCGGTTCGGCTTCGATTACGAGTTCGCCTCCTCGACGGAATATTACGCGTCGGGGCGCTTCGATGCGACACTTCTGGCCATGCTCGAGCGCTTCGATGCGGTGATGGAGATCATGCTGCCGTCGCTGCGCGCGGAACGCGCTCAGACCTATTCGCCGTTCCTGCCGATCCACCCCAGGACGGGGGTGGTGATGCAGGTGGCTCTGGAGGAACGCAAGCTCGATGCCGGCACGATCGTGTGGCGCGACCCCGACAGCGGCGAACTCTTCGAGACGCCGGTCACCGGCGGCCATTGCAAGCTGCAATGGAAGCCCGACTGGGCCATGCGCTGGGCCGCCCTCAAGGTCGATTACGAAATGTCCGGCAAGGATCTGATCGACAGCGTGAAGCTTGCCGCGCAGATCTGTTCCGCACTCGACGGCACGCCACCAGAAGGCTTCAATTACGAACTGTTCCTGGACGAGAAGGGGCAGAAGATCTCGAAGTCGAAGGGCAATGGTCTGACCATCGACGATTGGCTGGCCTATGCGCCCACGGAGAGCCTTTCGCTCTACATGTTCCAGAAGCCGAAGACGGCGAAGAAGCTTTATTTCGACGTCATCCCGCGCACCGTCGACGAGTACTACACTTTCCTGTCGGCTTATGGGCGGCAGGACTGGAAGAACCGGATGAACAACCCCGTCTGGCATATCCACGACGGTGAGCCGCCCAGGACAGAGCTGCCGGTTCCCTTCGCGCTGCTGCTCAATCTGGTCAGCGCCTCGAATGCGGAAAACACGGACGTGTTGTGGGGCTTCATCACGCGGTATGCGCCGGGCGTCACGGCACAGACCCATCCCGAACTCGACCGGCTCACCGGTTATGCGCTGCGCTATTTCGAGGATTTCGTCAGACCGGCAAAAACCTTCCGTGCCCCCGACGACGTGGAACGCGCGGCACTGCGCGCCATCTCGGATTCGCTGGCCACCCTGCCGGAAGATGCCGACGGCGAAGCGATCCAGGATGCGATCCTCGACGTGGCGCGCGGCATCGAGCGCTATCAGGATCTCCAGCGCAAGAGCCCGACGGGCGGCCCCGGCGTTTCCGGGGCCTTCTTCCAGATGCTCTATCAGGTGCTTCTCGGCCAGGAACGCGGGCCCAGGTTCGGTTCGTTTGCAGCCCTTTATGGCGTTAAGGAAACGCGGGCCCTCATCGAGGCCGCACTCGACGGCACGCTGGCAGGCTGACGCAGCAGTCAGGAACTGGGCCGTCAGGAACTGGAAGGGCCGCCACTGAAAATGCCCTTGCCTGCACGGCGGGCATTTTCGCCATCCTGCTCATAGGGACCGCCCGGTTCGGGCATCGCCCAGCCATTTTCGATCAGCCACTTGCCAATATCGTAGCCGGCAAGTGAACAGGTCAGCGGCTTGTCCGTGTCCGGCGGTTCGCCGCCGGGTCCGCTTTCGCAAGCGATGGCGCGCCCGCGCAGCCAGTAGCGGAATGCAGTGCGCGCCTGCACTCCGCAAGGCCATGCACCGCCATCACGCGCTTCGCAGGTCCGGTCTGGCGGTATGACGCGAATGCCGGCAATGGTAACCGTGCGTCCCTCGGATTCAAACATGCCGGCGGCAACAGCTACCGGACGGAAGAACAACGCATCTTCCTTACGAAGCTTCGGTTCGGGCGCGGGCCCGGCGAGCCCGCTCAACGGCTGGCGCGGCTCGATGCGCTCCAGCATGGAAGGATCGACCGGCAAAGGAGCGACCAGTTCAGGCGCTATCACGCGTGGACCGCGCGCTTGCCCAGTCCCTCCTCCATCCTGAGCGCTCGCGGTCAATGGAAACGCGAATCCTGCAAATACCGCGGCCGCCATGCCAAATGCGCAGATATGGAAAGGGGCACTGCGCCCGCCTACTGGCTCGCCCAGACGATGCGCGCGATCCATTCGACCTCCTGCCTGGTAAAAACACGGTTCGGGTGTTCGGGATTGAGCGAAAGAAGCTCCACCTCTTCGCGGCTTTGACGCTGGAGCACCTTTGCCATCACCTCGCCATCGGCTGTCTTCACCACCACACGATCCCCTTGCCGCAACCGGGCGGACGGATCGACAATCAGCGTGTCGCCATTGCGATAGAGCGGCATCATGGATTCGCCCTGAACCTGCAATGCATAGGTTCCATCGGCCGCAGCGGCGGGCAGATCGACATGTTCCCAGCCCTGCCCTGCGGGAAACCCGGCATCGTCGAAGAAGCCACCCGCGCCGGCCTGTGCAAAACCGATCAAGGGCACGCTTGACGGTGGTTGCGGATAGGCATCCGACGGGCGACCCAGCCTCTGCACAAGGCCGATGAAATCGGCGAGCGACGTGCCGGTCGCGTCCATGATCTTGGAGATCGATTCCGTTGAAGGCCAGCGCGGACGCCCATCGGCGGAACGCCGCTTGGACTTGTTGAACGCGGTCGAATCCAACCCCGCCTTCCGAGCCAGACCAGAGGCCGAAAGCGAATGACGCTCAGCCAGCGCGTCTATGGCTGCCCAGACCTTCTGGTGCGAAAGCACGGCGGGTTTCCTTCCGGAGTTGAAACAGGAAAAAATACCTGTTCCGCACTTTTAACGCCCTCATTCGCGCTTGTCCATAAACTGATGCGTGCCGGAAGCACGATCAGAAAATGCCGGTCCTTTAATTTCCGAAAACGCGCCGGAGCCGCTGGCGGACGTCAGGCGATTTCACCTGCCTGCAACCGCTCCAGCTCCTTGCTCTCCCCATTCATGCAGACCTCAGATGTTACCATCTGGCCGCAAAATGCTTTAACGGGGTGCGCGCTTGGCAAGAATGCGTTGCAGGGTCCTGCGATGCATGTTGAGGCGGCGGGCGGTCTCCGAGACATTGCGGTCGCACATCTCGTAAACACGCTGGATGTGTTCCCACCGAACCCTGTCGGCAGACATGGGATTTTCGGGCGGCGCCACCTTCTCGCCTGCCTGGCGGGTGAGCGCGGAAAAGATATCGTCGGCATCGGCAGGCTTGGCCAGATAATCGACAGCGCCGAGCTTCACTGCCGTCACGGCAGTGGCGATATTACCGTAACCCGTCAGAATGACCGTGCGCGCATCCTTGCGCTTTTCGCGGATGACTGCGACCACATCCAGACCATTACCATCGGCAAGGCGCATGTCGATCACGGCAAAGGCGGGCGGCGCCGACTTGACGCTGGCTACGGCCTCCTCGACGGATTCAGCCGTGCCGACCGTGAACCCGCGGCTTTCCATGGCGCGCGCGAGACGGGTCAGGAAAGGCTTGTCATCATCGACGATCAGAAGCGAGCGATCTTCACCCAGAAGGGTCTCGGGGTCTTCCACGGTATCATTCGTCATATCGAGCACGTTCAGCACGTTGTCATCCTGGAATGTTTCTAACCTATATTCGTCGGCTTTTCCAATTTAGGAGTTTTGATCTCATCTTCCAGGGCGGGCCCCTGCACAACGAATACCGATCTCGGCCATGTGACCTCGGCAAAAGCGCCCTTGCCCTTTTCGGCGAGATTGCCGAAGCGGATCGTCGCGCCGGACCGCTCCAGAAGCGTTTTGGCGATGAAGAGGCCAAGCCCCAATCCGCCGCCACTGCTGGCTGCGGCACCGCGCTTCGACATGTAGGGTTCACCGATCCGGTCGAGAATTTCGACAGGGAAGCCCAGACCGTCGTCGATCACCAGAAGTCCGATTTCGTCATCATTCCAATGCCATCTGATGGTGACCGTCTCGCGCGCGAAGTCGACCGCGTTCTCGACCAAATTGCCAAGCCCGTAAAGCACGCCGGGATTGCGACGCCCGACTGGCTCCGACCCCTGCGTGATGCCTGGCTCGAAACGGATATCGATGCCGAAATCGCGATGCGGCGCCACTGTTTCCTCAATCAGCGAGGTGAAGGGCAACCGCGCCATATGCGCTTCGCCTTCTGTCGACAGGCTCGTGAGCTGACGCAGGATTTCACGGCAGCGCTCGCTTTGCGTGCGCAGCAGCGTGACGTCTTCGCGGAAGCGTTCGTCATTGCCGAGGGCGCGCTCCATCTCGCGTGCCACCAGCGCAATTGTCGCCAGCGGCGTGCCGAGTTCATGCGCGGCGGCGGCGGCAAGTCCATCAAGCGCGGAAATATGCTGCTCGCGTTGCAGGACGAGCTCGGTCGCGGCGAGCGCGTTCGCCAGAAGCCTTGCCTCCTCTGCGACGCGATAGGCATAGACGCCGGTAAAGGCGATGCTCGAAACGATGGCGAGCCACATGCCGATCACATAGATGAGCGGCATGACGAGCTCCGTTCCCGGGAACCATGGGAGCGGGCGGTGGAAGACGGCGAGCGCCGTCGCCAGCGCGACGACCAGAAACCCCAGAAGCGCAGTCCATCGCAATGGCAGGGAGGTAGCCGAAATGACCACGGGCACCGTCATCAAAAGAGCGAAGGGGTTGGTCAGCCCGCCGGTCATGTAAAGCAGGCCCGAAAGCTGGAAAGCATCGAAGGTCAGAATGCCCAGAGCTGCCAGCGGTGGCAGACGGTGGGCTGCGGAAAACCGCAATGCAAGATGCACGTTGAGCCAGGCCGATGCCGCGATCAGCGCAAAGCACAGGCCGACCGGGAGTGGAAAATCGAGCCCGTAGGCGACGACGATCACTGCGGCGCTCTGCCCGATAATGGCGAGCCAGCGCAGCTTGATCAGCGTATTGAGCCTGAGGCCGTGGCTCGTGTCATGGGCCCTGATATCTTCAAGCATGCCGCCTTATGCGGGAAGTCTCCCGTTCCTCCAAGAATTTATTTGCCGCATGTTTTGAGCGATCATCATGGCTCAATAGTCTGTCGGCAAGAGCGTTGAGCTCTTCAAGTGCCTCGCGGTTTGGCGCGGTGCGTGGCGGCAGCGTTGGCCGGATCGTCCGGCCAGACATGCTTGGGATAGCGGCCGCGCATGTCGGCGCGCACATCGGCCCATGAGCCCGCCCAGAAGCCCGGCAGGTCGAGCGTCGTCTGGATGGGACGGTGTGCAGGCGACAACAGCTCAAGCTTCAGCGGAATGCCCTCGGCGATGGAGGGATGTGTCTTCAAGCCAAAAAGCTCCTGCACGCGGATGGCGAGAACAGGCCCCTCCGCCTCGTAGCGGATCGGCACATGGCTTCCCGAGGGGGCGTCGTAATGAGTGGGCGCGAATGTCTTCAGCCGGCGCTGATATTCATGCGGCACCAGCGAAACCAGCCCTTCGCGCAGGGATGTCGGTTTCAGCTTCGCAAGGCTGCTTTCACCAGTGAGGAACGGTTGCAGCCAGTCTTCCAGATGCGCAGTCAGCGCCTCGTCGCTCATATCGGGCCAGGGTTTGCCCTTGGCATGGTGCAGCCAGCCGAGGCGACCGCGCAAAGCCTCCGTCTCCTTGTCCCAAGGCAAAAGCGAGAGCCCGTTAGCGCGCACCGCCTCGACAAGCGCCCGGTCGGCCTCCACGCCGGACGGGGACGGCATGGCCTGCGTGGAAAAAACGATGGCGCCCAGCCGACGCACCTTACGCTGGCGCAACGAACCGCGCTCACGGTCGAATCCGCTTTCGATACTCTCCTCGATATCGTCGCCCAATGCGCCGAATATCTCTTCTTCAGCGATTGCCGCAGCCGACGCGATGCGGGCGTTCTCCGCCCGGCCCTGCAAATCGGCCACCACGAGATAGGCTGCACCGGCAAGGCGCTCCTCCGCTGCCAGAACACCGCCGCGCCCGTTGGCAAGCACAAAACGACCGAATGCCCCCCGCGCCTTGGCAACGCGATCGGGCCACGCATGGATCAAAAGCGCTCCGGCCTGCGGGACGGATGCGCCCCTGTCGCCGCCGGCGGATTTCGCCAGACGGATCGCCAATGAGCGCGCCTGCTCGGCACGCGTGCCACGCTCCCTGCGAAAGCGTTGCAGGCGCTCGTCCAGATCAACGGCATTCCCACCCAGGCCACGCTCGGAGAGGAGAACCGCCAGATCGGCGGCCGCCTGGCCATGGCCGCGCCGTGCCGCTACCGACACCATATGCGCAAGCCGTACCGGCAGAGCGAGCTTGCGCATGGCAGCCCCCTCCGGCGTCAGGCGGCCCGTTCCGTCGAGCGCGCCAAGCCGTGCCAGAAGTGCCCGCGCTTCGGCAAGGGCCGCAGGCGGCGGCGGGTCGAGAAAGGCAAGGCTTGCCGGATCGGCGACACCGAAGGCTGCGCAATCGAGAAGCAGGCCGGAAAGGTCCGCATCGAGAATTTCCGGCGGAGTGAAAGCAGGCAAGGCCGCCGTCTGCTCGGCCCGCCACAGACGCAAAGCGATGCCGGGCGCTGTGCGCCCCGCGCGGCCGGCGCGCTGATCGGCTGAAGCGCGCGAGACGCGCACCGTCTCCAGCCGCGTCAGACCCGTCGCCGGCTCGAACTTCGGCAGGCGCGACAGACCGCTGTCGATCACGACGCGCACCCCATCAATGGTGACGGACGTTTCGGCAATGGCCGTCGCGAGAACCACCTTGCGCCGTCCCGTAGCCGGCGGACGGATGGCAGCATCCTGCGCCTTGCCCTCGAGACCGCCATAGAGCGGCGTGATGTCGACGTCCTTCGGCAGGCGATCTGCAAGGCGCTCGGCGGTGCGTTCGATCTCGCGCTGGCCGGGCAGGAAAGCAAGCACACTGCCCTCTTCCTCGGCGAGAACCTCGCGGATGGCGCGCGCCATCGCATCCTCGATGGGTTCCTGCGCCGGGCGCTCCCGATAGCGCGTCTCGACGGGGAAACTGCGGCCTTCGCTTTCTATCACCGGTGCATCACCCAGAAGCGACGCGACCCGAGCGCCATCAAGTGTTGCCGACATGACAAGAAGCCTGAGATCGGGTCGCAGCGCGGCCTGTGCATCGAGCGCCAGCGCCAGCGCGAAATCGCCGTCCAGCGAACGCTCGTGGAACTCGTCGAACAGCACCGCCGAGATGCCCGAAAGCTCCGGGTCCTCGACGATCATGCGGGCGAGAACGCCCTCGGTGACGACGAGGATGCGCGTTCGCGGCGACAGGCGGCGCTCCATGCGCATGGCGTAGCCCACCGTCTCGCCCGGCTCCTCGCCGAGAAGAGCCGCCATGCGGCGTGCAGCCGCGCGCGCGGCAAGCCGACGCGGCTCCAGAAGCACGATGCGCCCGGTGGATGCCCAGTCCGCATCGAGCAAGGCCAGCGGCACAAGCGTCGTCTTGCCCGCGCCGGGCGGCGCCACAAGGACAGCCTTGCCCCTTTCCTCCAGCGCCCGTTGCAGGACCGGCAGGACCTCCGTGACAGGAAGGTGCGGCAGTTCCCTGCTCATTCCGTCCCGCCAATGGTCACGATGTCGCCGCCCGCGGCTGCCGCATCCGCCTCATCATGGGTGACGAGGAGTACCGGCAGGCCTCTTTCACGGGCCTTGGCAAAAACCAGCTCGCGCATCTGCTGGCGCAGCGCAGCGTCGAGCTTTGAGAACGGCTCGTCCAGAAGCAGAGCGCGCGGATGAGCAGCGAGAACACGGGCGAGCGCGACACGCGCCTTCTGCCCTCCCGAAAGCGTCGCGGGATCGCGCGCTTCCATACCTTCGAGGTCGACGCCTTGCAGCGCCTCCTCCACCTGACGTTTGCGCGCGGTGCGCCCGCGAATTGCCGCCGGCAGGGCGAAGAGAAGATTGCCCCCGACGCTCATATGCGGAAAGAGCAACGGGTCCTGGAACAGAATGCCCATATGGCGCTCCTCGGCCGGCAGGGCGGAGATATCTTGCCCGTCGATAAAGAACCGGCCAGAGGCGCTGAACACCGGATCGAGAAACCCGCCGATGAAGGCAAGCAGCGTCGACTTCCCCGCGCCCGACGGTCCCATGACGGTCAGCACCGCGCCCGGCGCCACATGGCGCGTGAGCGACACGATCTCGCGGCCCGCAAGCGCGATCCTTACCCCGTCGATGAAAAGGCCGGCATCCTTCACATTTCGTCCGATCAATACTGCATGTCGCGGAAGCGCCGGAATATCAGTGCCGGCACGAGCGTGGCAACGGCAAAGCCGAGTACCGGCAAAAACATCTGCATGAAGGCGTAGACGCCGATGACCCTGCGATTGCCGCCTGAGGCAAGCGCCACGGCCTCGGTTGTGACAGTGGTGAGGCGCCCCGCCCCGATCAGGACCGTGGGCAGATATAGCCCGACCGACACAGCGAAGCCGACCGCCATGACAGCCAAAATCGGGCGCGCCAGCATGGGCAGGCGAATGTGAAGAAAACGCAGCCAGGCGCGTTTGCCAAGACCCGCCGCAAGCTGATCGTAGCGCCGGTCGAAGGCGCGCCATGGGTCTTTCAGGCCGAGATAGGCATAGGGCAGCACGAAGACGAGATGAGCGAGCATCAATGCCGGCATGGTCGCCTCCACGCCTGCCAGCACGAACAGAAGCTGAAGGCCGAACAAAAATGCCACCTGCGGCACCAGCAACGGCAGGTAGATCAGCGAGAAGGCCCACCGTCCCGGCGCATGCCCCATGCGATCCTCGTGCGCGAGGCACAGGATTGCGATGACGACCGCCACGGCGCTCGATGCAAAAGCGGCGGCAAGCGTCGTCAGCATGGGATCGCGCAATTGCGGCAGGGCACGCATCCAGGTCCTGAGGCTGTAAGAGGCAGGCATCGCATCGGGAAACGGCCAGAGACCTGCAACCGACCACAGCGCGAGTGCGGCAAGGCCTGCAAAGATGATCGCTGCCGAAGTCAGCATCATTGCCAGCGCGCCGGCCCTCACCATGCCATCGCACCGCAAGCGGACACCTGCGAAGGCGAACCGATCCCGCAAGCCGGTCGCCGCCTTTTCGAGCCCGATCCAGATGGCGATCGCAAGCGCTGTGACGACGAGTTGAAGCAGCGCTCCGGCGGATGCCAGAAAGCGCATGGAAAGATCGGGGTCGCTCATCCATCCGACCAGTCGGACGGCAAGCGGTGCCGGTGCCGTTGGGCCAAGGATGGCGGCGACATCCACCACCGAGGAGGCGAAGGCGATCACAGCGAAAACCGGCAGGCGGATTTGCGGATAGATAACCGGCCACAGGCCGAAGACGAAGCCCGCCACACGCCCATAGCCCATGGAGGCGACAAGCGCGCGCGTGCGCACGGGCCTTGCCTGCGGCAGGGCTGCGAGCGTCATCAGGAGCAGGAAGGGGATTTCCTTCACCACCAGCCCTGCCATCATCGACAGCCCCATCGGGTCGTTGACGATCAGAATGTCGGGCGGACGCTGCCAACCGGTCAATTCCGGCGAGACGATGCGGGCGACCAGTCCCGAGGGCGCAATCAGGAAGGCGAGCGCGAAGGCCGCAGCCGCATGCGGCACCGACAGAAGAGGCGAAAGCAATCGTTCCATCCGCCGGAAGGCCGGCGTTCCGACCCAGGCGGCGGTGAACAGCATGACGACGGTGAGCGAAACCAGTGCCGTGCCCAGCCCGGCAACCAGGCTCATACCCGCCGATGCGAACAGCGCCGGCTCGGTGGCAAGCACCGCGAAGGGATCGAGGCTGAAATGCTTTCCTCCCAGAGCCGGGAGATAGCCGAAGGCCGGCAACACGGTGCCTGCGAGGCCGAAGGCGACCGGCAGGGTCAGGAGACCTATTGCGAGCACGGGGCCGAGGCGGGTCAGCATGGGGCTGCGGTTCCGGTCGGGACGGGATGCGGGAGCGGGAATGTCATGCGGGCGCTTTTCCAGTTCTGTCTCGATGCCCGCCCCTCATGCGCCGGCCGCATGACGCTCCCATCATCCTGTCTAGTTCGCCACTCCGTAACGACGTTTCCATTCCGTTTCGATGCGCTCCATCCAGCTTGGATGTGGTTCATCCAGCGCCGGGCCCAATTCATCGGGGCGCAGCGTCGCCACACCGAGATCGATCACATCGAACCGCGCGCGATCACCCGGGTCGAGCTTGTCGAGCGCCAGCACCGTCGGATCTCCCCAGATGGCCGGATCTTCCTTGCGCGCCTGCGCTTCCGGCGACAGGAGGAAATTAGCGGTGACCAGCGCACCCGCCTTGGCCGGCGCATTGTATGGAATGGTCAGAAAGTGGGTGTTGGCCAGCGTTCCGCCCGGAAAGGTGAAGGACCGTACCGTGCCAGGAAGCTCGCCATTGGCGATGGCGCTCGATGCCTCCGCCGGATTGAAGGCAAAAATGATGTCGACCTCCGAATCCGCCAGAAGCTGCTTCATGGCCGGATAGTTCTGCGGGAAGGCGCGGCCCGAGCGCCACATCAGCGGGTTCAACTCGTCGAGATACGCAAAGAGCGGTTTCGTAACCTCTTCGAAATCAGCCTCCTCCACCGGCTTCTGGAGCAGCGCGGGATCGGCGATCTTTTCGGCCAGAACCTGTTTCAGGAAGGACGAACCGATGAAATCCGGCGGTTGCGGATAGGAGAAACGGCCAGGGTTCTGGCGCGCCCAATCAAGCAGTCCGTCGGCGTCCTTCGGCAAGGCCGCCGCTTGCGTGCGGGCGGAATCGTAGAAGAAAACCAGCTTCGCCATCCCCCAGGGGCTTTCCAGCCCTTCGACAGGGATGGTGAAATCCGTGCGGATGGTCGGCTTGTTCTCAACATCGGCATAGGCGAAGTTCGGCAGTTTTTCCGCCCAGCCTGGCGTCATCAGGAGGCCCTGCCGCTTCATCGCGGCGAAGTTCTCGCCGTTGATCCAGATCAGGTCGATGGTGCCGCCTTCATTGCGTCCCGCTGCCTTTTCCGCAACGACGCTGGCGACGGCATTGGCCGTATCGTCGAGCTTCACGTGCCTGAGCATGACGCCATAACGCTCTTTCAGCTTCTCGCCAGCCCATTCGATATAGGCATTGATGTTCTGCGAACCGCCCCATGCGTTGAAATAGACCGTTTCGCCACGCGCCTTCTCGACCACAGCGTCCCAGTCGGAAGGATCGGGGGCGGAACCTCCGGCAAAGGCCGACATGCTGCCGAGCGCCAGAAGCGCCATGGAAATAGCCAGTTTTCTCAATCGAACCTCCCGGGTGGACCTTGCGCCCCGTCATCTGGGTCGTTCGATAGAGCATGGCCGCGCCGGCAAGATCAATGCACCGTTACCTCGCATCAGGTCACTTCACGGTGAAGGCGCAGTGAAATCAGCTCTCGCCGGCGATCTGGAGTTCGATGCGATCAGCGGCAAAGCGCGTCTGCGAATACTGAACAGGGCGGCAATCGGGATCGACATTTATGGCTGCGGTGACAAGCACGATCGCACCCGGCGAAAGGCGCAGATCGGCAAGATCGGACGCATCCGCATGCAAGGCCGTCACCACCGTGGAATGGCGCAGATAATCGGCAAGCCCCAGCATCTTGAAGGATGCGGTAATGGAACCCGTCTTGCGGAACGCTTCCACGATGCCGTCAAACCGCTTGGCATCGAACCAGCTTCTCGCGCGCGAAATGGGGCGGCCATCGGCCTGCGACAGCGTCTCCAGACGGAGGACGGGTGCGCCGGACACCAGATCAAGCGCCGCCGCCACTTCCACCGAGGCACTCTCCACCACATGTTCGAGCAAAACCGCCTTAAGCCCGGTTGTCTGGCCGGCAAGACCTTCGGAGAAACGCGTGCGGGCACGAATGGGATAGGACAGACGCTGACGCCGCTCGACGAAGGTGCCCCGCCCCTGCTCGGCACGCAAGACACCTTCCTGTACCAGCGAGGCGATGGCCGTGCGCACCGTGTGGCGATTAACGCCGAAACGCGCCGCCAGCACGATCTCCGGCGGCATGCGGCCGGCTTCATCGGCAAGCCCTGCCGCGATCTCACGCCGCATCCGGTCGGCGATCTGCCGCCACAGGGCCACGCCACTGCGCCTTTCGATGGTTTCAGCTTCCGCCATTGGCAATTCTCCAACACCGCACGCCTGTCATAAGCACGTCATGGACAAGCCCTATTGGAGGAAGCATAATATGTTTAGTTGTCTAGAACAATAGACAAATATTAGTCCTACCGAAAGGAGTCATCATGGTCTCACGCCAGGAAAGACAGGCCACACTGGAGCGCCGCCGCGAGGCCATGGCCGTCATGGCGGCGGCACCCGGCGAGACACTGATGCAGCTCTGGTCCTCTGCCGCATTGCCGGAGGAGGCTGAGACGCTTCGCGGGCCGGAAACAGGTCTCGTGACCGTTCGCGGGCGCATGGGCGGCGGCGGAGCCGCCTTCAATTTCGGCGAAGCCACCGTCACACGCGCCACCGTCAAGCTCGCCACCGGCGAAGTCGGCCATGCCTATATGCTGGGCCGCGAGAAGACCAAGGCAAAGGTTGCGGCCCTCGTCGACGCGCTGCGCCAAAAGCCCGAATTCGAAACCCTCATCGAAGAAAAGATCCTCGCGCCGCTACGCGACAAGCTCGCGGAAGGCGATGCGGAACGGCGTAGCGAGACCGCGGCGACCCGGGTCGATTTCTTCACCATGGTCCGGGGAGAAGACTGATGTCACTTGCCTCCATCGCCATCGAAGGCGGTTTTCGCAACCCGGTGTTCGACGCGCAGAGTGTCTTTCGCGCACTCATGCAGGCGATGGCCGAACCCGGCACCGTCGCCCGGGATCTCGGCCTCACGCGCCCGCCCGCTCCCTTGACGCCAGAAGCTGCGGCAGTGGCGCTGACATCCTGCGATCAGGACACGCCGATCTGGCTCGACGCGCCGCTCGCAGCGGAAGAAGCCGTGCGCGCCTGGCTTGCGTTTCACACGGGCGCGCCACTGACCGCAACGCCGTCCGAGGCGCATTTCGCCTTTTGCGCGGAACCTGAAAACCTCATCGGGCTGGAGAACTTCGCACAGGGTTCGCAGGAATATCCGGACCGTTCGGCGACGCTCATCTTGCAGGTGAAGAGCCTTTCTGGGGGCCCCGAACTTCTTCTTGAAGGGCCAGGCATCGAGACGCAGCGCACGCTTGCGCCACATCCCATGCCCCGCCACTTCACGCGCCAATGGGCACAGAACCGCGCGCGTTTCCCGCGCGGGATCGACCTTGTCCTGGTCAGCCGCGAGGGCATGGCCGCCCTGCCCCGTACCACCCGTATCGTCAATCAGGAGGGTTGAGCCATGTATGTTGCCGTGAAAGGCGGGGAAGCTGCCATCCGCAATGCGCATAAGCTACTTGCCGATCGCCGGCGGGGCGACCGCTCCGTGCCGGCGCTGACGCTGGAGCAGATCACCGGACAGCTTGCGCTGGCGGTCGACCGCGTGATGGCGGAGGGCTCGCTCTACGATTGCGGACTTGCAGCGCTTGCCGTCAAGCAAGCGCGTGGGGACATGATTGAAGCGATCTTCCTTCTTCGCGCCTACCGCACCACACTGCCGCGCTTCGGCTATACGCGCCCCATCGAAACGGCGGCAATGCTGGTCGAGCGACGCGTTTCAGCCACCTACAAGGACTTGCCGGGCGGTCAGCTTCTCGGTCCCACCTTCGACTATACGCACCGGTTGCTAGACCCCGAACTGGCCGGCGACAGCGATCCGGCAACGCCCGAGACGCGCGAGCGGGAGAGCGAGGCCATGCCTCGCGTATCCGACATTCTTGCTCATGAGGGGCTGATCGAGGAGGACGGCTCGCTGCCGGAAAACCGCGAGCCCGGCGACATTACCCGCGAAGCGCCCGAGTTTCCCATGGACCGCGACCTGCGCCTGCAGGCGCTGTCGCGCGGCGATGAAGGCTTTCTCCTCGCCCTCGGTTATTCGACCCAGCGCGGCTTCGGCCGCAACCACCCTTTCGCCGGTGAAATCCGCATCGGTGAGGTGGATGTAGAGATCGACGTGCCTGAGCTCGACTTTCCGCTGACGCTCGGACGCATCCGCGTCACCGAATGCCAGATGGTCAACCAGTTCAAGGGTTCCATGAAGGTGCCACCGCAGTTCACCCGCGGCTACGGGCTGGTGTTCGGCCAGTCGGAACGCAAGGCGATGGCCATGGCCCTGTGCGACCGGGCCTTGCGGGCCTCCGAACTCGGCGAGGACATCACCGCGCCGGCGCAGGACGAGGAATTCGTGATCTCGCATGCCGACAATGTGCAGGCGACAGGCTTCGTCGAACATCTGAAACTGCCCCACTATGTGGATTTCCAGGCCGAACTCGGTCTCGTGCGCCAGATGCGCCGCGAATATGAGGAGCGCCGCCAGGCGGACGCCGAAAAACCGCAGCGCCGGGAGGCCGCCGAATGAATGCTCACGCCGAAGCCATCGCGCAGTACAACTTCGCCTATCTGGACGAGCAGACCAAACGCATGATCCGCAGGGCGATCCTGAAGGCCATTGCCATTCCCGGATATCAGGTGCCCTTCGCCAGCCGCGAAATGCCTATGCCTTATGGCTGGGGCACGGGCGGCGTGCAGGTCACCGCGTCGGTGATAGGGCCGCAGGATGTGCTCAAGGTCATTGACCAGGGGGCCGACGACACCACCAACGCCGTTTCCATCCGCGCCTTCTTCCAGAAGGTGGCGCAGGTTTCGGTGACCACGCATACAGGTGAGGCCACCATCATCCAGACGCGCCACCGCATCCCCGAGGAACCGCTGAAGGAAGGCCAGGTGCTCGTCTACCAGGTGCCGATCCCCGAGCCGTTGCGTTTTCTGGAACCGCGTGAGACCGAAACCCGCAAGATGCACGCGCTCGAAGAATACGGGCTCATGCATGTGAAGCTCTATGAGGACATCGCTCAGCACGGACATATCGCCACCACCTTCGCCTATCCGGTGAAGGTCGAGGGGCGCTATGTGATGGATCCTTCGCCGACACCGAAATTCGACAATCCGAAGATGCATATGTCGAAGGCACTGCAGCTTTTCGGGGCGGGGCGCGAAAAGCGAATCTATGCCATCCCGCCCTATACACATGTCGAAAGCCTCGATTTCGACGACCATCCCTTCGAAGTGCAGCGCTTCGAGGAACCTTGCGCTCTTTGTGGGGCGCATGGGGTCTATCTCGACGAAGTCGTGCTCGACGATCGCGGCGGGCGCATGTTTGTCTGCTCCGACACGGATCATTGCGAGGAACGCCGCGCCGAAGGCCATCGCGGGCATCTGTCTGGCGAGGAGGCTGCAACGTGAGAAACGACAGCGCGTCAGCGTTGCGGTCATCCTCCATTTCTCCCTCGAAGAAGGAGAGAAGGCGTCGGCAGGCGGATAAGGGGCTGCGCAAACTTCTGAATATTCGTGGAGAAATCCAATGACTGACGAACCGTTGCTTCGCGTTCGCTCCATCTCGAAATTCTATGGCAACCGGATCGGCTGCAGCGACATTTCCTTCGATCTCTACCCCGGCGAGGTGCTGGCGGTCGTGGGCGAATCCGGCTCCGGCAAAACCACCCTGCTCAACTGCCTTTCGACCCGGCTGCTGCCGACATCCGGCTCCGTCTCCTACAGGATGCGGGACGGGCTGTTTCACGACCTGTACCGCATGAGCGAGGCGGAACGGCGCTTCCTGATGCGAACGGACTGGGGCTTCGTGCACCAGAACCCTTCCGACGGGCTGCGCATGACTGTTTCGGCCGGCGCCAATGTGGGCGAGCGCCTGATGGCGGTCGGCCAGCGCCATTATGGCGACATCCGCGCCACGGCCACCGACTGGCTTGGCCGGGTGGAGATTTCCGCCGACCGGATCGACGACCAGCCGCGCGCCTTCTCCGGCGGCATGCGCCAGCGCCTGCAGATCGCGCGCAATCTCGTGACCGGGCCGCGCCTCGTCTTCATGGACGAACCGACCGGCGGGCTCGACGTTTCGGTGCAGGCGCGCCTGCTCGACCTCCTGCGCGGGCTGGTGCACGAACTCGGCCTGTCGGCCATCGTCGTGACCCATGACCTGGCCGTCGCCCGCCTGCTCTCCCACCGCATGATCGTGATGAAGGACGGCCATGTGGTGGAAAGCGGGCTCACCGACCGGGTGCTGGACGACCCTCAGGCGCCCTATACGCAGCTTCTCGTTTCCTCCATCCTGCAGGTGTGATCATGTCGACCCCCCTCGTCGTTTCAGAAGTCTGCAAGAGCTTCACCATGCATCTGCGCGGCGGCATCAAGCTCCCGGTGGTCGAGAATGTGGCATTCGCGCTGCGCGCGGGCGAATGCGCGGTGCTCGGCGGCCCATCGGGCGCGGGCAAGAGCTCGATCCTCAAGATGATCTATGGCAGCTATGCCGTCGACAGCGGCCAGATCATCGTGAGCCATGGCGAAGCGCTTGTGAACCTCGCCAACGCCGATCCACGCACCATCATAGCCATCCGGCGCGACACGATCGGCTATGTCAGCCAGTTCCTGCGGGCCGTGCCTCGCGTATCGGCCCGCGACGTCGTGGCCGAGCCCCTGATCGCACGCGGTGAAGCGGCGGAAACTGCACGTCAGAAAGCCGAAACACTGCTTGCACAACTCAACCTTCCCGAAAGGCTTTGGTCCCTCCCTCCCGCGACATTCTCCGGCGGCGAGCAGCAGCGCGTCAATATTGCACGCGGCTTCATCACCGACCATCCGGTGCTTCTGCTCGACGAGCCGACCGCCTCGCTCGACAAGGCGAACCGCGAGATCGTGATCGATATGATCGCCCGGAAAAAGGAAGCTGGCGTGGCGCTTCTCGGCATTTTTCACGATCAGGACGTGCGTGACATCGTCGCCGACCGGGTGATCGACGTGACGGGCTTCGCGCCGGAAAGGAAAGCGGCATGAAACAGCTTTCCGAAAAGCCCTCGGTTCACCCGACCGCCGAGATCGTCGATTCCACACTCGGGCGCTACACTGAAATCGGTGAGCGTTCGCGCGTTCATGAAGCCAGTCTCGGCGACTATTCGTACATGACCCAGGATTGCAGCGTCTGGTGTGCGGAGATCGGGAAATTCTCCAACATCGCGGCTGCGGTGCGCATCAACGCCACCAATCACCCCACCTGGCGGCCGACGCTGCATCACTTCACCTATCGCTCCGCCGATTACTGGCCGGACGCACAGCACGATGCGGACTTCTTCGGCTGGCGGCGGGACAACATGGTGCGGATCGGCCATGACACCTGGCTTGGGCACGGCTCCACCATTCTGCCCGGCGTGAGCATCGGCGATGGCGCAGTGGTCGGAGCAGGTGCTGTCGTCTCGAAAGACGTGGCGCCCTACACCATCGTGGGCGGTGTGCCCGCACGCCCGATCCGTGAACGCTTCGACCGGCGCACCGCCGAACGCTATCAGGCGCTGTGCTGGTGGGACTGGGACCACGGGAAACTGCGCCAGACGCTGGATGATTTCCGTTCGCTTGGCGCGGAGGAATTTCTGGACAAGCATGGGGCGTGAGCCCCGCGCCATCGCGCCGCAGCTTACCCTGAACATAATTGTCAGGTTTTTATTGACAGGCGCCCGGACTCGCTGTTTGAATGCCTGCGCATCCACGGGATGCGTCCACAGATGCCTGGGCCTTTAACCCATTCGATCACCGGACGCCTCGTCGCCAGCCTTTCTGCCACGCGACATGCTGCATTTATGAGCCGCATTTCTGGCCAGGCAGGGTTTGAAGGGTTTTGGCGCAAGCTTCCAGTAGAGTGGGAATCGGCTTCAGGTCGGGACGTTTTTCGTATCGACCAGAGAGACCGACACGCCATGCTTGTCTGCCAATGCAACCTGATTACCCAGAAAGAGATCGAGGAGACGATCATCTCGCTTCTCGACGAGGATGCCTGGCAGCTCATCGTTCCGGCCAAGGTCTATCACACACTTTCCAAGCGTGGTCGCTGTTGCGGCTGCTTCCCAAATGTGGTGGAAACGATCATCCGGGTAACCGAAGAGTACCACCACCGTCACAGCGGTGCCGAAGGCGCCGAGATCGTGACCTATCTAGATCAGGTTCGCGCGCTGCGCGAGCGGTACGGGAGCAGAATGCATGAAAGGCGACAAAAAGGTCATCGAGCGGCTTAACGAGGCGCTCTTCCTCGAACTCGGCGCGGTCAACCAGTACTGGCTGCATTATCGCCTGCTCGAGGACTGGGGGTTCACCAAACTTGCAGCCAAGGAACGGGCCGAATCCATCGAAGAGATGCACCATGCCGACAAGCTGGTCGAGCGCATCATCTTCCTGGAAGGACACCCCAATCTCCAGTCGGTCGGCGCCCTGCGCATCGGCCAGAACGTCAAGGAAGTGCTGGAGGCCGATCTCGCCGGAGAATATGACGCCCGCACCTCCTACAAGAAGTCACGCGACATCTGCCACGAAGCTGGCGACTATGTGACCATGAAGCTGTTCGAGGAACTGCTTGCCGACGAGGAAGGCCATATCGACTTTCTCGAAACGCAGCTCGAATTGCTCGAGAAGATCGGTGAGGCCAAATACGGCCAGCTCAACGCCGCTTCCGCCGACGCGGCCGAGTAAACCCGCAGCGCCACAATTGTCCTTCTCCCCGCTCGCGGGGAGAAGTAGACCGCACAATGTTCAGATGGAATCGCTCACCGCGCTCCATGCCGCGGCGCGGCGCAAAATATCCTGGAAGCGTTCACCCGCCTCCTCCAATGCGCCAGAATTATCGATCACCGTCGCGTTCTCAACGACAAGCTCCTTTGCGTGGGCGCGCTCCAGCCGCTCCAGAACTTCCTCACGCGTCTCACGGCCGCGCCGCGACAATCGGTCGGCAAGAACATCGCGCCCTGCGGTGATCAGCACGGCGATCACGTTCTCATAACGCTCGCGCAAGGCGGGAATGACGCTGCGCGACACATTTGCAACCGCCACATTCCCGCCGCGCACCACTTCGTCGACGCTGACGGGAAGACCGTATCGCAGGCCATTTGCCTGCCAGCTGACGGCAAAGCATCCGTTGAGGCGCGCCTTCTCGAAGGCGGCATCGGTAAGGCAGTCATGCGCCTCGCCCGCGCCATCCATGGCGCGGGTAATGACCCTACGTACAAAGGTCACCTCGTTTTCAAGCGGACCGAGACGCTGGCGCGCATAATTGATCACCGAGTCCTTACCGGCACCCGAGGGCCCTGCGACGGCAACGAAAACGCCGTTGCGGATCGGGAATTCCTGCTCGTCGATGACGCGCTCCAGCGTGGCGGACGACCTCATGCCACCCGCGCTCCCTCGCGCCAGACAGAACGGACCACCGGCACATGCTCATCCACGCGAACACGCACGAGATCGGCGCGGCGGCCTTCCTCGACGATACCGCGATCTTCCAGCCCCACGGCCTCGGCGGGGTTCTTCGTAACCATGGCGACAGCCTGCGGCAGCGATATGTGGTCCACGGTCTCGCCCAGCGAGAACACCGCCTGAACAAGGCTGAAGGGGATGTAATCCGAAGAGAGGATATCGAGCGTGCGGTCTTCGGCGAGACTGCGCGCGGAGACATTGCCGGAGTGGGAACCACCACGCACCACATTGGGCGCACCCATCAGAATCTGCATGCCCGCCTCGCGGGAGGCACGCGCGGCTTCCGCGGTTGTCGGGAACTCGGCAACGCGAACCCCCTGCTCCGCCGCCTCGTCCACATGGTCGAGCGTGGCGTCATCGTGGCTGGCGAGCACGATGCCGCGATCATGGCACATCTCGGCAATCGCCTTGCGGTTGACCGAAGAATGGCGGCGCGACTGTTCCATGCGCTTTTCGCAGAAGCTCTTGAACGCCTCCTCGCTCATGCCGGTCTTGCCGCGGTAGTACATCTCGTAAGTCGAGATCTGCGTGAACTGGCGCTGGCCCGGGGAATGGTCCATCAGCGAGGCAAGCTTGACGCGGTCGTCGCCGTCGAAAAGCGCGAAGCCCTCCAGGCAGTCAGGCGCCGAAACCTCGCAGCGGAGATGGAAGAAGTGGTCAGCGCGCAGACGGCCTGCGGCAAGGCTGCCCTCGATGGCATCCGCAAGCTGGCGCATCTCGCTTGATTCCAGGTCCGCATCCTCGTC
Organism: Nitratireductor indicus C115; assembly: GCF_000300515.1. Taxonomy (GTDB): domain Bacteria; phylum Pseudomonadota; class Alphaproteobacteria; order Rhizobiales; family Rhizobiaceae; genus Nitratireductor; species Nitratireductor indicus. Next base: position 405,313 of record NZ_AMSI01000001.1, on the reverse strand, counting down.
GAGGCCGATGCGCAACGCATCGAACACCGTCGTGATACCGGAGGCAGCGATCTGCGCATCGTGGGCGAGCACGGCGGCAATCGGGTTCCAGCGCACCTTCGGACGCGGAGCGTAATGGCGTTCCAGATGGTCAGTGTGCAGCTCGACGAGCCCAGGCAGGATGTAATCGCCTTCCATGTCCTCGCCGGCGTTCGCCGGTCCGGTGGAAACGTCGACGATGCGTCCGTCACGGATCGCCACACTGCCCGTCACGACCTCGTCGGGCAGGATGATGCGGGCATTCTTCAATATCAGTTCGGTCGTCATTCTCATGCGGTCTTTCGTGTCTTGGCCCAGCCCAATTCGTGGAAGGACCTGACCAGGAAAGGGGCTCCCGGTTCCGGCTCCACGAAGAGGGCAAGCGATGCAATTTCAAGCGGCTCCGACAAAAGCGGACCGAAAAAGCCGTCGATGGCGCGTTCCATGCGTGCTGCTTCATTCTGCGGCACGCGCCCCGTGAGGGTCATGTGGAAGCGGAATTCCTCGAAGACGTAAGGATAACCCCATTTGTGGAGATTTTTTAGCTGAGCGGGGCTCAAATTCTCCGGATTACGGCGTTCGATGTCTTCGGGGCTCAAAGGCGCCCGGAATGGCTCGAAGGATTCGACGACGCTTCCGGCAAACCTGTCGAGGCTCGCCGAGCGTTCCTCGGGCACCAGCGCATAAAAGCCATCCAGCCGGCGCACCACCCCGCGCGGCAGGAAAAGCGGGTCCGTGCGCTGCGCAAAATCCGCCAGTGCGGCAATGAGCCCCTGCTCGGTCTGCCCTTCGGCCAGGCTGAAAGGCGCCTTCAGCGTCGCGTGGAAACCGTATCGGCGCGCCGCAGCCGTGTGAAAGGCAATTTCGGCGGCCGTGAATACATCCGTCTCGACCGGTGGATTCTGCTCGCCCGTAAACGCATCGCGCCCGAGCCAGCGGGCAGCGGCCCGTGTCAGCGGATCGTTCTGTTCAGGGGTGAAGTAAATGGCATAACGCATGATCTTCTCCTCGCCGATCACGATGCAATAGGCGATTTGCGTGACAAAATAACGAATCCCGTATGCGTATCGAGCCTAGCGCATCGGTCTGGAAACCGGAACGGTATTCGGAACCCCTCTCATTCCGTTTTCAGTGCATCTGCCGTTTTCAGCGCATCCCGATGAGACGATGACGCAACGCGCTTGAGATCGCGTCGAAGACGAAAACAACGATCAGGATCAAAATCACCATATAGGCGACGTTCTCCCAGTCCTGGTTGGTGCGCATCGCCTCCCATAATTTGAGACCGATGCCGCCAGCACCGACCGCGCCGATGATTGTGGCGGAGCGGGTGTTGGACTCCCAGAAATAAAGCGACTGGCTCAAAAACACGGGCAGAACCTGCGGGACCACTCCAAAACGCTGGACCGAAGCCGGCGCGGCGCCAACCGAACGCACCCCCTCGCGTTGCTTGTCGTCGATGTTCTCCAACGCCTCACCGTAGAGCTTTCCGAATGTGCCCGTGTCGGTGAAGAAGATTGCCGAGATGCCCGCAAGCGGCCCGGGTCCGAAAGCACGCGTGAAGAACAACGCCCATATCAGCATGTCGACCGAGCGCAGAAAATCGAAGAAGCGTTTCATCAACTGGTTCACGAAACGGTTGGGCGTGATGTTGCGCGCAGCTGCAAAGGCAAGCGGGAACGCCAGCATCGAGGCAAGCACCGTTCCCGCAAAGGCCATGACGATGGTCTGAAGCAACTTCGTCCAGACATCGCCGTGCTGCCAGTCGGCGTTGTTCCAGACATTTTCGAAGGCAAGCGCAAAATTGGAACGTTCGGGCTGAATGCGCTCACCCCACACGATCAGTCCGATTACCTGCGAGGCCGGCAGCCCCCAGAAGGGAGAGCGGGTGTCGAAAACGAAATTCTCCCACCCCAGGAAGCGACGGCGCAGCTTTACCTCGTCATCTTCGATCTCGGCGCGGCCGGCAAAGCCGAAACGGGCGATGACCTTGGCCCCCGGCGCGCGCTGGCTTGCCCATTCGGGCAGATCGCCGCGCGCAGTGACGGATTTGTCTTCAACGATGTCGAGCAGAAGCGTCTCACCCGCATGGGTGACGGTGACGAGCCCCGGAACGATGCTAACCGACGTGTCGCCGCCAAAGGAAATATCTGCCGCAACGACAGCCTCACTGCGGGCCGGCGCTGTCGCGGCAGGCTCCGCAGTGCCGGTCGAGGAAGACGAAGCCGCGCTGCCGGACAGGGATCCCAGAAAGCCTGCATCGCCCGCCGGAGCCGGAGCGGGCTCAGCGGAGAGCGCCCCCAGGAAGCCCGCATCGCTGGTCGATCCGCCGGCTGCCCCTGCGACATCCGCCTGCGTTTCGGCACGGCTTTCAACCATGGCCTTCTGTGTCACCAGCCAGTCCGGATCGGGGTTCTCGCCAAGCGGGGAAAACCGCGGGAACGAAACCTCCAGCGCCTCGCCCTGGAAATCGACATCTGGGCGCACCTCATAGGAAACCCAATCGGCCAGATATGCACCGGCAATGTCCCATCTGCCATCGGACAGAACCTGCCCGATGCCGAACAGCCACCATGCGAAAACGAGATAGAGGCTGACGCCTGCAAAGATGAGGCCAGCCCGTATACGCTCCAGAAGCGGTCGCTCGAAAACGGCGGTATGGCGCGCAATCAGCGCGGTTTCTTCTGCTTCCGTCATGATCACGCCCCCCGGCCGAATTCGAATGCCTGCTTGCCCACGATGCGCGCTCGCAGCCAGGCGGAAAGCTGGTCCACCGCGACGATGGTGCAGAACAGGAGAAGGATGATGGCGAGCGTCTTGGCCTCGTGCGTGCGGCTGATGGACAGGCGCAACGCCTCGCCAATGCCACCACCGCCCACCGCGCCTATGATGGTGGAGGCACGCACATTGATCTCAAGCCGCAGCAGCGCGTAGCTCAGGAAATTCGGCATGACCTGCGGAACGATGGAAAACCACACGCGCTCGACCCAATTGGCGCCAGCAGCGCGAAGCCCCTCCTCCGCCTTCATGTCGGCGTTCTCCACCACTTCGAAGAACATCTTGCCGAGGGCGCCAATGGTGTGGATCGACACAGCGATGATGGCCGGCACGGCACCGATCGTCAGAACAGCGAGGAAGAAGCCCGCAATCACGATTTCAGGAAAGGCGCGCAGGATTTCCATGAAGCGGCGTACGAAGAAGCGCAGCCAGCGCCGTGTGGTGATGTTGGAGGCGGCGAGAAAACACAGAACGAACCCGCAGCCGAAACCGATCAGCGTGGCAACCAGCGCGATATTGATGGTCTCCAGCATCTTGTAGAAATATTCGGGCAGATAGAGCGTTTCGGTCAGATAAATCCGGCCGGCAGGATAATTGTATTTCAGGCTGCCGTCGTCATAGGGCGATGGCAGGTCGAACAGGGCGCGCCAGATTTCCCAACCATCCCGCGGTACGAGTTGGCCGACGAAATCGAAAAAATAGGGAAGCCGGTCGAAAAACTTTCCGGCGTTGGATTCATTTGCGAACCAAAGCGAACCACCCATGGCAAGCATGAGGAAGAGAAGCCCGCCAATCGTGTAAAGGCGGCGGCGACCGGCGAGCTCGCGCCAGTGGCGCTCGACCGCATGTCCGGCTTCGGAAAGAAGCGTCGTGTGAGTGGTTGCTGTCATGGAAGGGCTTCCGCGTACTCGATCTTCTTGTTTCCGCATTCAGGCGGACATCAGGTCATTCAGCCTGAATGCAAAAAGCGCTGGTTCTTCAACGCGGCAAACGCCCCTTTCGCTGCCCTTCTCCCGCAAGAGAGAAAGACAGCGCAGCCGAAAGGCTCAAGAGGCGTTTGCTTGCTTTTTCGCGAGACCGGTTTACGAACCGATCTTGGAGCGGCGGGCGTCGAAAATCGGCTCGTAGAAGGCCGGGGTCACTTCGACATACCCCTTGTAGTCACCGCCCTGAATGGCAGAGAAGCAGGCTGGGTCCTTCTCCGGCATCTCCATCATGAACTGCTTGAACTTGCCCTTCATGTCCGCATTCATGGACGTGCGAACGACGACTGGGCCGTTCGGGATGAGCGGAGATTTCCAGAGCTCGACGAGGTCATCCATGTCGAGGATGCCCTTGTCGACCATCTTGCGGAGATTGCCTGAGGAATAGCCGTCGGAGAACTCGCCAACGCCCGATGCCCAGGTCGTGCCGGCATCGAAGGTGCCCTTCATGACTTCGAGAACCAGATTCTCATGGCCGCCGCCGAAACCGGTGGAACCGAAGAACTCTTCAACCGAAGCGCCAACAGATTTGGGCAGCGTCACCGAGGGGATGAGGAAGCCGGAAGTGGAGTCGGGATCGGCAAAGCCGAGCTTCTTGCCCTTCATGTCTTCCAGCTTGGCCAGGCCCGAATCCTTGCGCGCCACCATGACGGAATAATAGCCGGTAGAGCCGTCGGTCTGGACCGTGGTCAGGATCGGCTCGACTGCATTCGGGTTCTCGAGATAGACCTTGGCATAACCGGACGCGCCGAGCTCGGCATAATCGAGCGTGCCGCCCAGAAGCCCCTGGATCACGCCGTCATAATCGGCGGCCGGGAAAAGCGAGACCTTTTCAACGCCGAGGACTTCCGGAAGCTGGTCGACCATGCACTGGAAATTGCGCAGACGGTCGGCTTCGTTTTCGCCGCCGAGGATGCCGATACGGAATTCCTTCAGGTCTTCCGCCGCGGCGGCTCCAACCATCATTGCGGTAAGGGCGACAGCGCCCATCAGGACTTTCTTGAACATGACGTCTCTCCTTTGACACCGGTTTTGCCGGCAATGTTTCATGGAATGGCGGCCCGTTACGCGGGCAAGGCGATCCCGGCGTTCAGGCGGTGGCGAGTGCGGGCACCGCGTGGCCGGAAGATTTCCTGGCCCGCGTTTCAGGCAGGCTGATGCTGGTCGAGGTGATGGCTTCGGAAAGCTCCGCGCCTTCCTCGCCGCCATAGATCATTCTGACGGCATCGCGCGTCAGCGCCTCCGGCGGGCCATCGAAGACAACGGCGCCCTTGGCCATGCCGACGATGCGGCTGCAATAGGCGCGGGCGGTGTCGAGCGTGTGAAGGTTGGTGATGACAGTGATGCCTTCACGGGCGTTGATGTCGGCAAGCGAATCCATCACCACCTTGGCATTCAGCGGGTCGAGCGAGGCAATCGGCTCGTCGGCGAGAATGACTTTCGGCTCCTGCATGAGGGCGCGAGCAATCGCCACACGCTGCTGCTGGCCGCCTGAAAGCGTACCCGCGCGCTGCAATGCGGTCTGTGCAATGTCGAGACGCTCCAGCGCTGCGATCGCGCGAATGCGCTCTTCACGGGTGAACATGTTCAAAAGGTTGAGCACCGTGGAACGGTGATTGAGACGGCCAAGCAGGACATTGGTCAGCACATCGAGGCGGGGAACCAGATTGAACTGCTGAAAGATCATCGCGCAATCGCGCTGCCATCGTCGCAAATCGGCGCCACGCAAGGTGGAAACCTCTGCTCCATGAAAAAAGATCGACCCCGAAGAGGGATCGATCAAACGGTTTATCATGCGCAGAAGGGTGGATTTGCCGGCGCCGGAGCGGCCGATAACGCCGACCATCTGGCCCTGTTCGATTTCAAGCGTCACATCGCGCACGGCCGTGTTGGCTCCAAAGCGGCGCGTGACTTGGCGAATTTCCAGCATCAGGTTTTCCCGCGAATAGGTCGAGGGCCTTTCCGGCCCATTCATGCAATTTGCCTAGCGGGCGCGCATGAAACCGGCATGTCGTCGCGATGACGGTTTTTTGACAGTTCACAGGGAGAGGGTCTAACGGGCATTGGCAACGGAATTCCCGCGCGCAAACATAACCGATATTTAATGTGACAAAACAGAGCGTTGAGAGAATGATGCAGCGCAACATGAAATGCGGAGACCAGCATGCCACGGCTTTTGTCGCGCTACGCCACCCCCTTCATCACCGGTCTGTTTCTCGTTTCCCTCGTCTCGGGAATAGCTCTTTTCTTCCATGTGGGGCCGTCGGGTTTCCATGGAATGCACGAGTGGCTCAGCATGGTGCTGATCCTACCCTTCGCGTTCCATATCTGGAAAAACTGGAAGCCGATGACAAGCTATCTGCGGCACGCGCCTATGGCGATTGCGCTCATCGCCTCTCTGGCAGCAGCGCTGGTTTTTCTCTATCCGGCTTCTGCAAGTCGAGGCGACCGGGCGGGCGGGCCGCCGCAATTTGCCTTCGCGCACAAGGCATTGACGGCTTCGGTGGCAGAAATGGCGCCCGTGCTGGATATGACGCCGGAGGCATTGCAGGCAAAGCTTGCAGCTGCCGGCTTCTCCGTCGCGGGTAGCGAACAGACGCTCACCGACATAGCGGCAGCCTCGCAAAAGAGCGAGGCCGAACTGGTTTCCGCGCTGGCGCGGGATTAGGCGAGCCATCGCCTCATTCGAGGACTTCGACCATTTCGACATAGCCACGGGAGCGTGCATGCTGAAGCGGTGTGACGCCATCGCGGTCGCCGATCGAACGGTCGGCGCCTGCCTGAACCAGAAGGCGCACAACCTGCTGGTGATCACTTCCACCGTCGCCCAGAATCACGGCTTCGATCAGCGCCGTCCATCCCAGATTGTTGACGTGGTCGAGAGGAGCGCCGGCCTCGACAAGACGCTTCACGATCTCCACATGGCCCAGATGCGCGGCCGCGATCAGCGCCGTACCGTCATAGGGGCTGGTGGTGAGGTCTGCCCGATTGCCAAGTGCTATCGCCAGAGACATCAATTCGGGATCATCCGCCACAGCTGCAATGGTGACCGCGTCATAGGCCTGGCTCTCGAGCGCATTCATGTCAGCCCCGGCATCGGCCAGGGCGCGAAGAGCATCATCATTGGACGCAAAGGCTGCGACGTGGACGGGCGTCCGCCCCCGGCTGTCCCGATCATTCATATCCGCTCCCGCTTTCGCAAGCGAACGGATCGCGGCGACATCGCCCTCGCGGGCAGCCTTGTGCAATCCCTCATAGGCTGCAGCCTCGGCGGGCGAAGGAGGAGTTTGAGCCTGGGCAGGAATGGGCAGAGCCAAAAGCAGCGGCAGAAGGATTCTGGCGAGCATCGTTACGCTCCTTCTCAGTGAATGGCACACGCGCGGCGAGCCACATTGCCCGCCGCACGCTTCCCTTGCAGGATTTTATTCGGCGCCGATGGCATCCAGCCCGGCGCGGGCACAGGTGGCATCGACGGCGCCGGAGGGCGCCCCACCCACGCCGATGCCGGCAACCAGCGCACCGCCGAGCTTTACCGGCAGGCCGCCGGCCTGAATAACCATACGGCTATCCATATCGCGCAGGCCCGCATTCTGCGGGTTGCCGCTGATAAATTCGGCCAGACCTGCCGTGTCGCGGCCCATGGCCGCAGATGTGAAAGCCTTACCCTGGGCGCTGCCTGCCGTGTGCGGACCGGACTTGTCGGCCTTAAGCAGAACCTTTGTCGCGCCGTCGCGCGCCACCACGGCAACGCTGACGTTGTGACCTTCGGCGGCACAGGCATCGAGAGCGGCCTTTGCAGCTGTCGTCGCCATGTCGAGCGGCAGATAGGGAGTGGTTGGCAGCTCCTGCGCCGAAGCGGCGAAAGGTGCTGAAACGGCGGCTGCGAGAATAAGTTCACGGATCATCAGGGGTCTCCTTTCTTGCGATGAAGAAAAGCTACTTCCTGAACCCGGCCGGCAATATTCGTAGCGGTCTCGATTGCCTCCGTAGTTCTACGGAGTGACACGCCCTTCGAGCCAGATGCGGGTCAATTCGGCCTGGGAGGTCGTGCCGAGCTTGGTTCCTATGGCCGAGCGATGACTTTCGACCGTGCGGGGAGAAAGGCCCAGGCCTTCCGCGATCTGCCTTGTGGTAAAACCCTTAGCGATAAGGGCGAGGACCTCGCTTTCGCGGCTCGTCAGGGCCGAGAGCAGATCGAGCGTCTCCGCCTTCTCCGCGCGGGCGCGCAACGTCCTGCCAAGCACCTCCTGCCCCTTCTGGATGGCCTCGATCAGATCCTGCTCATCGACCGGCTTCGACAGAAAGTCGAGCGCGCCGTTGCGAAATGCGCGCCGGCAGGCCTCGATATCGCCATGCCCTGAAATCACGATGACCGGCCAGTCGATGCCCTGCTCCGCAAGCCGTTCCTGCAGCTTCAATCCGGAAATTGCTGGCATACGGATGTCGAGCACCAGACATCCCGGCCCAAGGGCCCCGATTCTGGCCAGGAAGGATTGCGGATCGGCAAAAGCCGTTACCTGCATACCGACCGTGGACAAAAGCAGGCTGAGCGCCGAGCGCACCGCCTCGTCATCGTCGACCAGATAGACGGGCAGGCTCATTCCTTTTCTCCCGGCATTTCGTCCGCCGGCGGCAGGACGATGCGGAAGGTCGTTCCCAATCCCCCGTCCTTCAGAGAGATTTCGCCATGAGCGCGCTCCACCAGCCGCTGGCTGAGCGCCAGACCGAGGCCTGTTCCTTCCGGTCGTGTCGTTGTGAAAGGCGTGAAGAGGCGATCCCTAACCGCAGGCGAAAGGCCGGGACCGTTGTCGGAAATATCGAGTGTGACCGCGCCGTCCCCGCGCTTCAGTTCCACCACGATACGGCGGGGCGGCTTCATTCCTTCCAGAGCCTCGATGGCGTTGCGCATCAGGTTGAACACCACCTGCTCCATCTCCACCGGATCGGCCGCCACACGCACGGGGTCCGCAGGAAGCCGAATATCCAGTTCGATCCCTTCGGCCGCACTTGCCTGCGCCAGCAAGGCACGCACATTGGCGACCGCATTACGCAGGTCGAAACCGGCAACGAGCGCCTGCTGGGGGCGCGACCAGTTGCGAAACCGCTCCAAAATATCGGAGGCGCGGCGCGCCTGCTTGACTGTGTCATCAAGCACCGATGCGACGGCGTCCGTGTCCTTTTGTTCCAGAAGCCGGCGTCCAGCTTGCGCCTGTGCGAGGATAGCGGTCAGAGGCTGGGTGAGCTCATGCGCCATGCCGCTTGCCATCTCGCCCAGCGCATTGATGCGCGAAGCGTGGGTGAGCCGCGCTTCAATCGCGCTCAGCCGCACCTGCTGCAGGGCATCGCGCGTGCGCGCCCGCTGGCGCATAATGGCAAGGCCCGCAATGAAAAGCAGGGTGACCGCCACCAGAAGCGCCAGGACCCGCATGGGTGGGAAAAGGTCGGGAAGGCCGATGCGCATTCCCGTTTCCAGAAGAAGCGGTTGCGAAGCGCTGCCCAACGCCTTGGAATAGCGGGCCGAAGCGGGCAGCGCTTCCGGTCCGCTCAGGATTTCGCCATCCGGCAGCGAAAGCCGCATCGTCACGCCCGGCCGCGACCAGAAAGGCCCGGCATCCGACAACAGCTTTTCAGCATTGACCCGAAGAGTGAGCGCATAAAGCGCCGCATCGGTGTTGGGGCTGCGCTTGACCATGCGGTAATGGTCAGCAAGCGCGGGATCGGGCAACAGCGCGATATGGCCATCGCTTGCGCGGGCCGCAGCGCGTATCGCCTCCGCCAGTTGCGGATCGAGCGGTTCCGTGCCGATGATCTCGCGGGTTTGTGCGAGAGGCACAAGCTGGATTGCATCGATGCGCTGATAAAAGCGCATGATGGTGGCCGCGACTTCCAGAAAGAGATCGAAACGCTGCCCCTCCCCCGCCACCGCAATTGCTGAAAGCGCAGTCATATGCGCATCGTGCTGGTCGGCCTGCTGCGAAGCGAGGCGATGAAGCGTGGCGCTCTGGCGCTGCAACTCGGCATCGAGAACCATGCGCTGATAGAGCGCCAGCCCACCCAAGGCCAGCGCCACAGCCAGAAGCCAGAGCAGGAATGGCCGGGCCCGGCTAACCGCAGATCGTGCAGCAGAATCCATCATCGCCCGAAACTAGATCGTTTCGTCCTTCAACGGAAAGGTGGAAACAGCCGGCAACGCCGTTTTGCCGCGTGGAACAGGAAAACGCGGGCTTCAGCTTCCGCAGATCCGTTTTCCGGCGGCTTCATATTCATCAGCAAGGCGGTCGACCAGAGCGGCAGCGCCCATGATCTCCCTTACCGCACCGATGCCCTGCCCGCTGCCCCAGATATCGCGCCACGCCTTGGCGTCGGCGCTTGCGAAGTTCATCTTCGAGGGGTCTGCTTCCGGCAGATGATCGGGATCCATTCCGGCCCGCACGATAGAGCCTTTCAGGTAATTGCCGTGAACGCCGGTGAAGAGGTTCGAATAGACGATATCGGCAGCGCGCGATTCCACGATCATCTGTTTGTAGTCATCGCTCGCACGCGCCTCATGCGTGGCGATGAAGGGAGAGCCGATATAGGCAAGGTCCGCTCCCATGGCGCGGGCGGCGAGAATTGCACCACCATTGGCGATTGCGCCGGACAGAAGAAGCGGCCCGTCGAACCACTGGCGGATTTCCTGAACAAGGGCAAAGGGCGACAACGTGCCGGCATGGCCGCCCGCACCGGCGGCGACAGCGATCAGGCCATCGGCCCCCTTTTCAATCGCCTTTCGGGCATGGCGGTCATGAATCACATCGTGCAGAACGATGCCGCCATAGGAATGAACTGCCTGGTTCACCTCCTCCACGGCTCCCAGCGAAGTGATGACGATAGGCACCTTGTATTTCACGCATGCCGCCAGGTCGTGCTCCAGCCGATCGTTGGAGCGGTGCACGATCTGATTCACAGCGAAGGGGGCTGCCGACCGATCCGGGTTCGCCGCATCGTGCGCCGCGATCCCCTCATTCATCTGGGCCAGCCATTCATCGAGCTGCTCCTTCGGCCGCGCGTTGAGCGCGGGGAAGGAGCCGACAATGCCCGCCTTGCATTGAGCCAGCGCCAGAAGCGGGTTGGAGATGATAAAGAGAGGAGCCGCCACCACGGGCAGGCGCAGCTTGGTAAAAACGGCTGGAAGCGCCATGAAGGCCCTTTCTTTTATTGACGTGCGCGTAAGCGTAAGAAGCTTCTAAGGCAAAGCCGAGGGAAATAAAAGGGCATGCTGCAGGCAACAGCGCTTATCGGGAGATGACCGCATTCCGTTTGGAGTTGCAGCTTATCGAAGCTGAGGTCAGCATCAATAGCCAGACTCAAATCACAGGCTCTCAAGAGCAATAATCGCCGGAACACGGCGCATTCTGGCGATTTTTACGCCGGAAAACTGCGCCTTCAAGGCCGCTCTGGGCATCGGCGCGTCCTTTGTGGCGCTGTGCCGGGCCGCTTGATCCGGGTTTTGGACTTTCAGCCTCGCGCTGTTCACAGCTTGTTATGACCGTTGATTGCATGCTCACCTGCGGTTAACCATGGGGGAAGCAATGCGCACAGAGAGCAACGAGCCTTGGACGCCATAGAAAATGCAATAAGAAAAGCGTTCGAGAAGGGTGATGCCCGAGATCGGACCTTTCGGGAGAAGGTCTATCGTTCGGCATTCACCGCGCTTGAGCGTTCGCTCGAAAGCAATGCGGAAATACCGGAAGATGCAAAGCGTACGCGCCGCATCGCCCTGAAGGCCAAGATCACCGAGATCGAAACGGAATTCATGCCGGCCCGGGCTCCGGCCGCGCAAGCGCCACAGCGCGCCGCAACACCCACACGGCAAGCACCCGAACAGGCAGGACGGGCAACGCCACAGGCTGCCGCAAGGCAGGCGTCCCCTTCCAGCGATTTCACCCCCAGCGTGGAACGCGACGAGCGCCGGGCGGCGGCGCGGACGCCGGAGCAAAAGACGAGCAAAAGGCGCCGCGAGAAGGCCCCACGCCAGCGGCGTCGGCACCCCTTCGCAATGCTCTATCTGATTGCAACGCTGGCGGCTTTTATCGGTGTCGGCATCTGGTGGAGCCTTTCGAGCGGCATATTCCTCTCGGACGCTGAGCGCGACACCAGTGTGCGTAACCCACCCATGCAGCTCCAGGAAGAGGATTACTCGACCGGCGAGACCGATGGACAGACTGGTAGCGGCAGCAGAGCGACAGGACAATGGCTGGCGATCTTCACGCCCACCGATCCGACCACCGTCGCTGCGCCCGGCAATGCCAGCGCCGAGGTGGTTCAGGACGATGGTCGTCCCGCACTGCGGATTGCCAGCGACCGCGATTCAGGAATCGTGTTCGACGTGGGTCAGGGCGTGCTTGAAGCGCTTGCGGGAAAAAACGCCATCTTCAGCCTGGATGTCGCTTCGCAGGATGGGCAGGAAACGCAGATTTCCATATCGTGCCATTTCGGTTCGCTGGGAAGCTGCGGACGCAAGCGCTATGTGGTCGGCCCATCGCGCACGGAGTTCCTGTTCGAGGTGGAAATGCCCAGCGGCAACCCCGGCAGCGGCGGCACCATCGCCATCGTTCCGGATGTCGAGGGCAAGCGCCGCGCACTCGATGTCTACGGAATTCGCACAGCGACTGCCGAGTAGACCTCAGTCATCAAGCAGCGCCGTCAAAGCCTCGATCCTGTCGGCTTCGGCGGCGGGCTTGTCCCACCGCAGGCGCGCGATGCGGGGAAACCGCATCGCAACACCCGATTTGTGACGCGTCGAACGGTTCAAACCCTCGAAAGCCACTTCCATCACAAGGCCATGATCCGGCTCGGCGCGCACCGAACGGACGGGCCCGAAACGCTCGATCGTGTTGTCGCGCACATATTTGTCAATCTGCTTCAGCTCCTCGTCGGTGAAACCGAAATAGGCCTTGCCAACGGGGACAAGCTGCAGATCGCCCTCCGCTCCGCTCCAAACACCGAACGTATAATCAGAATAATAGCTCGACCGCTTGCCGTGACCGCGCTGCGCATACATCAGCACAGCATCGACCGTGAAGGGGTCGCGCTTCCACTTGAACCAGGGTCCCTTCGGCCGCCCTGCGAGATAGGGCGCATCCAGCCGTTTCAGCATCACGCCCTCGATCACCGGGTGCGGCGGGTCGGAACGCAGGCGCTCAAGCTCGGACCAGCCCGCAAAGGCCACCAATGGCGACAGGTCGAAGCGATGCGGATCCAGCGACGGCATAAGGCTCTCAAGCCTTGCACGGCGTTCCGTGAAAGGGCGCGCGCGCAGGTCCTCGCCCCCTGTCTGAAGCAGATCGTAGCAACGCAGGAACGCCGGGTAATCGGCAAGCATCTTCCTTGAAACCGTCTTGCGGTTCAGCCTCTGCTGGAGATCGGAAAAGCTGCCCGTGCGCGTGCTCGGGTCTCCCACCAGCAACTCGCCATCGAGCGACACGTCCTCGCCCAACGCTGCGACGAGATCGGGAAAGGCCGGGGAAACATCATCGCCCGTGCGCGAGTAAAGCCGCTTCACGCCGCTTTCGGATACGGCCTGTACCCGAATGCCGTCCCATTTCCATTCAGCCGCGAAGTCGGCCGGATCGAGCTTTTCGAAATCGCCCTCGCCCAGCGGATTGGCAAGCATGACTGGCCGGAAGAGCGCTTTTGCAACGCTTTCAGGCTTCTCCGCCTGGCCCAACAACCACGCAAACAGGTTTTCATAGGGGGCTTCGAGCCCGTGCCACAATTCCTCGATCTCTGCCACGTCGTGGCTTCCCAGTTGGGCAAGCGCCTGTTTGGCGAGGCGGGCCGAGACCCCGATGCGCATGCCTCCGGTGGCAAGCTTGATGAGCGCGAAGCGTGCCGAGGGATCAAGGCGATCAAGGAGAGAAGCCATAACGGCCGGCGCGTCGGACCGGCTCAAGGACGACAGTGTTTCCACCACCTCGCCCAGTGCCGGAGCCGGTTGGGAACCGGTATCGGCAACCGGCCAGACCAGGGAAATGGTCTCGGCAAGATCGCCCACGTAATCATAGGAATAGGCAAACAGTACCTCGTCCATACGCTCCGTCACCAGAGCCCGCAGCATGGCGGGTTTGACCGAGGGGAAATCGAGGCCGCCCGTCAACGCGGCCAGTGCATAGCCCCGGTCGGGATCCGGCACGGAGGCGAAGTAATCGACCAGAAGCGTGAGCTTCGCGTTGCGCGAGGGAGTGAGCACCAGACGGTCGAGCAACTCGGAAAAGCGCCGCATCACTCCGCCTCGTCTTCATATCCGACCAGGTGGAGCGGGCGCGCGGCAATGCCGTTGATGGCACACCAGCGCACGATCGCCTCTTCGCGCCCATGGGTCACCCACACCTCGCTGGCGCCCGTCTCCCGGATTGTCCTGGTGAGTTCGTTCCAGTCGCCGTGATCAGACAGGATGAGCGGCAGTTCCACACCGCGCTGCCGGGCACGCTGGCGAATGCGCATCCAGCCGGAGGCAAATACGCTCAACGGATCGGCGAAACGGCGCGTCCAGCGGTCCCCCAGAACGGAAGGTGGGGCCACAATAATCTGGCCGGCACCGCGCGTGCCGGCGATGCCCTCCACCGTTGCCGGCTCCAGCTTGCCGAGCTTGATGCCGCGCCCCTGATAATAGCGGCTGATTTTGGCCAGTGCCCCGTGAATGAGGATCGGCGCATCGTGGCCGACCGATCGCATGAGGCTGATCAAGCGCTGCGCCTTGCCGAGCGAATAGGCTCCGACGATATGGGCCCTTTCGGGAAACTGGCGCAGGGATTCGGCAAGCCGCCTCGCTTCGCTTTCAGGATCGGGGTGAACAAAGACCGGCAGGCCGAAGGTGGCCTCGGTGATGAAAACATCGCAGGTCACCGGTTCGAAAGGTGTGCATGTGGCATCGGGATGTCGCTTGTAGTCACCGGAGGCCACGATCCGCAGACCCTTCGCCTCCACCGCTATCTGCGCGGAACCAAGCACATGCCCCGCCGGATGGAAGGAAACGGCAACTCCGCCCAGATCGATCCGTTCACCGAGTTCGGCAACCTGCTTGCTCTTCGTGAAATCACCACCATAGCGCAGGCGCATGATGTCGAGCGTTTCTCGCGTGGCCAAAACCGCGGCGTGGCCCGCACGGGCATGATCTGCATGAGCGTGCGTAATCAACGCCCTTTCGACCGGACGCACGGGATCGATGAAGAAATTGCCTGGCGGACAGTAAAGTCCCTCAGGACGGGAGTGGAGCAGGGCTTCGGGCTTCATTCCATTTGAAGATAGGCTTTTTTTTTCCGCGGCGAAAGGCGTGCTTGTCAGGAGTCTTTTTCTCGCGCATAAGCCCTCGCTGCCCCAAGTTGGGCTTTTCCGGAAAACCGATCCTCGATGACCCCGCTTTCCTTTTCTTCGGGCAACCTGCTGGCCGATCGCCGGGCGGACTATGCCGAAATGCTCTTCTCCTCGGGCGATCATTCAGCTGCCGCAGCCCTTATGGGCGATGCGCTGGAACTTGCACCCGAATGGATAGCCGGACACTTTCGTCATGGAGAGATGCTTGCGGAAGCAGGTGAGATCGCCGCAGCCCTGGATGCCTGGCGTAACGTGCTGCGCCTCGACCCTGTGGACCAACTCGGCGCGAGCCTGAAACTGGAACTGCACGGTGCGATGGACGGAATGCGCGCCATGCCTTCCGCCTTTGTAGAAACCCTGTTCGACCAGTATGCCGACACATTCGATGAGGCCCTGGTGGACAAACTCGTCTATCAGGTTCCCACCTTGCTCCAGCGCGCCATCGCCTCACTTGGCAAATCCGGCTTCGCCCACGCCATCGATCTTGGCTGCGGCACGGGCCTGATGGGAGAGCGGTTGCGCGGCGATGTAAGTTTTCTCGAGGGAATGGACATTTCCTCGGAAATGCTCAAACGCGCGGAAGCAAAGCGCATCTATGACCGCCTCGCCCGCGCAGATCTTGCCACCCTGGCGGAATTGCCAAGGGAAGCCGACCTCATCACCGCCGCCGATGTCTTCATGTATATCGGGTCGCTTGAGCGGTTGTTCGCCCTCGTTGCGGCCACGCTTGCCCCAGGCACCCTGTTTGCCTTTTCCGTGGAGCTTCATGACGGGCCCGAAACCATGATCCTCAGACCCTCGCGACGCTATGCCCATTCGGAGGCGCATCTGCGCGAAATGCTCATTGCAAAAGGGTTTGAGCTCGTCAGCATGGAAAAAGCCGCCATCCGCATGGATCGGGGGGAAGCGATCGAAGGCCTTATCGTCGTGGCCTTGCGCAAAGGCGAGGAGGCCAAAATCGACGAATCTACTTTTAATGAATGTCACAATATCCGTTCGCCATTTCACTAATTTATGTAATTTATAATAAGTGTTATTTTATACGTTATTTATTTTAAATAATAATACCGGCGATTTTAAGAATATTTGACATTATATTAAATTTATGAGATTTAACTCCTGCAGATTTAGGAGGATATTATGAGATATATCATATTTATTTCCATCTTTTTTGTCAGCATCATCAACATTCAATCATCATATGCGAAACCTAAAAGTGAGTTTTGCGTTGGCCAAAAACCGAGCGTTACCAAAGCGATCAGATTTGGCCAACAAAAGAAACCTGCCATCGAAAACATGTTTGGAGTAAAACTCCGAGGGACACTTCGCGGAGTGCATACGTTTTCCTACAAGAGGTGCAAGAAAAACTGATTTCACTCGCGCCGTGAGCCGCTGAACAATCGCTTTTTCACGCCGTATCTCCTTACGCCCGCCATCGCAAACGGCTCTTGGCGGGCGCTGTGTTCTGGTTTAGTTCTAACCCATCTTGGAACACCGGATACACGCTCCCGGCGGCATTGCCGCCCCATACCTACCAGCGCCCTTCAGCGAATGGTTTGCCGCGCGCGGCTGGCAACCGCGCGCACACCAACTCGAGCTTCTGGCCAGAACGCAGGCAGGGCGCTCCGCGCTTCTGATTGCACCGACGGGCGCGGGCAAGACACTCGCCGGTTTTCTGCCTTCACTGACGGATATCGCAGAGCGGCCAAAAGCAAAACCCGGTGAGGCGCGGCGCGGAGTGCACACGCTTTACATCTCACCACTCAAGGCTCTTGCCGTCGACATTGAGCGCAATCTCAACATCCCCGTTACGGAGATGGGGCTTTCTCTCAGCATCGAGACACGCACAGGCGACACGCCGACGCACAAACGCCAGCGCCAGAAATACGCACCACCCGACATCCTGCTGACCACGCCGGAGCAACTCGCCCTGTTGATTGCCTCGCCGGACGCAGAGCGGTTCTTTTCGCATCTGCGCTATGTCGTGCTCGATGAATTGCATTCGCTGGTGATCTCCAAGCGCGGGCATCTTCTTTCGCTTGGGCTCGCCCGACTGAGACGCATGCGCCCCGAGCTACAGACGATAGGCCTTTCGGCAACCGTGGCGGAACCGGATGAGTTGCGCCGCTGGCTGGTGCCCCAGACGTCAGCCGGCGCGATGGCCGACATCGTCACTGTGGCAGGGGGGGCAAAACCCGACATCACCATTCTGGAAACGGAGGATCGGGTGCCCTGGGCCGGGCATTCCGCACTCTACGCGATCCCCAAGATCTACGAAGCCATCAGGGCGCATCGCACCACCCTGCTCTTCGTCAACACGCGCAGCCAGGCCGAATTGCTGTTTCGCGAGTTATGGCGCACCAATGAAGACAATCTGCCAATCGCTCTTCATCATGGCTCGCTCGATGTCGGGCAGCGCCGCAAGGTGGAAAAAGCGATGGAGACGAACAGCCTGCGCGCGATCGTCGCCACTTCGACGCTCGATCTCGGCATCGACTGGGGCGATGTCGATCTGGTTGTGCATGTGGGCGCACCGAAGGGAGCAAGCCGCCTCGCCCAACGCATCGGCCG
This sequence comes from Nitratireductor indicus C115, assembly GCF_000300515.1. Lineage (GTDB taxonomy): Bacteria > Pseudomonadota > Alphaproteobacteria > Rhizobiales > Rhizobiaceae > Nitratireductor > Nitratireductor indicus. The sequence continues at coordinate 387,608 of NZ_AMSI01000001.1, read as the reverse complement.
CTCCAACCACCGCATGGACGAGCCAAGCCGGGCGATCCTGGTTCCCGCGAACCGCTTCGAGGTGATGGAGTGCCGCGCCGCGCTGGAGGCGAATTATCTGGGCGCGCAGGACACGCCACCATTGGTGGAAGGCGCGCTCGACGTGCTTGCGCAGCATGTTCTGGGCACGGCATGTGCCGCTCCCTTCAACGCCGACATGCTTTATGGCGAAGTCACCAGCGCGGCGCCTTATGTCGGGCTTAAACAGACGACTTTCGACCGCATCGTGGATTTCGTGGCAACGGGCGGCTATGCACTGAAGAGCTATGAACGCTATGCCCGCATCCGCCAGACGAAGGACGGCTTGTGGCGAATTTCCCACCCGCGCTTCGCCCAGCAGTACCGGCTCAACGTCGGCACAATCGTGGAATCCCCCATGCTGAACATCCGCATGGTGCGGCGCGGACGCGGCGGGGCAGCCCGCGGCGGCCAGGTTCTGGGCAAGGTGGAGGAATATTTCCTCGAAACACTGGTGCCCGGCGACACCTTTCTATTTTCAGGGCGGGTGCTGCGTTTCGAGGGTATTCGCGAAAACGAATGCTATGTCTCGAACGGCGGCGGAGACGATGCCAAAGTGCCCTATTATGCGGGAGGCAAGTTTCCGCTCTCAACCTATCTGGCTGCGGAGGTGCGGGCGATACTCGCTGACCCGAAGCGCTGGAAGGCGCTGCCAGAACAGGTGGCCGACTGGCTTGAAATCCAGCGGGACAAATCGATCCTGCCGCGCCGGGAAGACCTGCTCGTGGAGACCTTTCCGCGTGGCGACCGCCATTACATGGTGCTCTATCCCTTTGAAGGCAGGCTCGCCCACCAGACACTCGGCATGCTTCTGACGCGCCGCCTGGAGCGGGCCGGCGCCCACCCGCTCGGCTTCGTTGCCAATGACTACGCCATCGCCGTCTGGGGCCTGAACGACATGGGCGCGATGCTGCGCGACGGATCGCTGAGCCTTGCCGCACTGATGGACGAGGACATGCTTGGCGACGATCTGGAAGCCTGGATCGCCGACAGCTGGCTTCTCAAGCGTACTTTCCGCAATTGCGCCCTGATTTCGGGCCTGGTCGAGAAACGGCATCCCGGACAGGAGAAGACAGGCCGGCAGGTGACGGTGTCTGCCGATCTCATCTATGACGTGCTGCGCGCCCACGAACCGGATCATATTCTGATGCAAGCAACCTGGTCCGATGCCGCACAGGGCCTGCTCGATGTCAGGAGACTGGGCGAGATGCTGTCGCGCATACGCGGACGAATCGTGCATAAAGCACTGACGCGCATCTCGCCGCTCGCCGTGCCCATCATGCTGGAAATCGGACGGGAAGCCGTTGCCGGCGATGCCAACGAAGCCCTTCTGGGCGAGATGTCGAAGCTTTCCGGCGAAGAACTGATGCAGGAAGCCCTTGATACGGGAAAGCAGTAACGCATGAACAGCCTTGCGCCCGTAAGCGATGTGAGCAGCGCCCTGACGATCCGGCTCGCCGGGTCTCAAGCCGTCTGTGATCGGCGCGGCGTGTTGTTTTTCCCGACGATGGACCTGCTTGTGGTCTCAGATCTGCACCTTGAGAAAGGGGCAGCCTTCGCGCGGCGCGGCCGTCTCATCCCCCCTTACGACACCGCGGCGACGCTCGACCGCTTGTGGGGCGTGATCGCCGAGTACGACCCGCGAATGGTGATTAGCCTCGGCGACAGTTTCCATGACGGCGACGGGGCAGCGGAAATGCCGGAACCCTTTCGCGAGCGCCTTGGCGCCATGATGACGGGACGCGAATGGTACTGGATCGCCGGCAACCACGATCCTGCACCGCCAGCCGGCCTGCCCGGCCGCACGGCTCAGGAGATCGGGCTCGATGGGCTGGTCTTTCGTCATGAGCCGACACCCGGGAAAGCCCCCGGCGAGATCGCCGGCCATCTGCACCCGGGCGCGCGCATCGTGCGGCGTGGGCGCGCAGTGCGCAGCGCCTGTTTCGTGTGCGATGGCAACAGGCTTATCATGCCCGCCTTCGGCAGCCTGACCGGAACACTGAATGTGCTCGACAAGGCCTTTGCCGGCCTCTTCAGCCGCGAGACGATGACGGCCTATATGCTCGGACGCCAGGGCATCTATGCCATTGCCGGCAGCGTGCTTCGTTAACGGGCTCTGCGATCAGTCCTTGCGGAAAATCATCCGGCCAAGCCAGCCGGTGACGATGGCAATCAGCACGGCGATAATGCCGTAGATCGTTCCATGGTCCTGGGCGAACTCGTAAAGCCGCTGTTCGAGGCCGGCCTTGCGGATGGTCAGCTGCGCGGAAGTTTCGCGCAGGAACATGCCGTTGCGAAACAGAAAGGCGCGCGCGCGATGCGTGCCAACCGCGACATTGGGCGCAAGCGTGAGCTTGGCGCGAAACAGGCTTTGCGACAGGAACTGAACGCCCCCCACCCGCACCGAATAAAGGCCCGTTGCCTCCTTGCGATCCCGTAGAGCTGCCGAAAACTCCTCAATCGTCTTGGGGTCGCCTTCAGGGTCGAGCGGCTGCAGGTGAATGTTTGCGGGGCCGAGCGCAAGCTGACGATAACCGCCGGGATCCGTGATGTCCTGCGGCGCGCGTGTCAGGGCCATCGAATAGGATTCGGGGACATCGCGGAAGATTTCCGACTGGGTGTTGACCCAGACGCCCAGGACGCGCGTCTTCTTGCGCACCATCACCGGCCGCGAAGGGCCTTCCAGAACCACCACCACATCATAGCGCCCCTGCCGGGCGATCAACGGATCGGCATTGTCGAGCGCGCCGAAAATTGTGAGTTCGGCACCTGAGAAATCCGAAGTGATCGAAACGCGGTCGGTCGACAGACCGATCTGGATATTCTCCGGGCTGCCCTCCTGCGCACGGGCGAAAGCGACAGGCAGCAGAGCGAGCAGCGCGCTTGCGTGAAGAAGAGCCATCACCCGCATGCTCAAGCCCCTCCCATCGACAGGGAATACACGCTTTCGGGGCGCACGAAGAGATCGAATGCGAGCCGGATCGCAACGGCAAGCACAAGCATTGCAAGCAATGCACGCAACTGCTCGCCGCGCAGCCGCTGGCCGACCCGCGCACCATACTGGGCGCCGGCAACGCCGCCGACCATCAACAAAAACGCCAGGACCACATCCACCGTCTGGTTGGCCGTCGAATGGATGATCGTGGTGAAAGCGGCGACAAAAATGATCTGGAACAGCGAAGTGCCGATAACGACGTTGGTGGGCACCTTGAGCAGATAAATCAGCGCCGGGACCATGATGAAACCGCCGCCCACACCCATGATCGATGCCAGAAAGCCGATGAAGGCGCCGAGCGCCAGGACGGGTATGACGCTGACAAAGAGCTTCGACGCGCGAAAGCGCATCTTCAGGGGAAGGCGGTGAATCCAGTTGTGCTGGCCGGGCTTGCGCAGCGATATGCTCTCGCCGCTACGCGAACGGCGCATGGCATTCACGCTCTCAAGCAGCATCAGCCCGCCGACCACGCCCAGAAACGCGACATAAAGCAGCGAGACGATCAGGTCGAGCTGGCCCAGCCGGCGCAGATAAGCAAAGACGACGGCACCCAGAGAGGCCCCCACGATGCCACCGGCGAGAAGCACCGTTCCAAGCTTCACGTCGAGCGACTTGCGCTTGAAATGCGCAAGCGCGCCCGAGAAGGACGAGGCGATCACCTGATTGGCGCCGGTGGCAACCGCAATGCTGGGTGGAATGTTGTAGAAAATCAGCAAGGGTGTGATCAGGAATCCGCCTCCGACCCCGAACATACCGGAGAGAAAGCCCACCGCGCCGCCCATGGCAAGCAGCACGAAGACATTGACGGACATTTCAGCGATGGGAAGATAGATACCCACCCGCGGCACCCGAATGATTGCGAGACCGACGCCTTGCGCGCCAGGTCTTGTGGAAGACTTAAGACTGCCTCCCCTTCTGCGCCCTGATCATGGCGAAGTCAAACCATCAGGCCACAAAATGCGGAAAAGTTTGAAGCACTTGCCCGACGAAGCTCCCACCGGGCAGGATTTGCACCGCAATGCTCGCAAAACGGGTAGAATTACGTTCCGGTCGCCGCTTTGTTGCGCTCCAGAAGCGCGCGCACCAGAGCCTCATCCACTTCGCCGGTCGGCTTCATGCCACTGGCTTTCTGAAATGCGGAGATAGCAGCCTTCGTCTTGGCGCCCATCAGCCCGTCCGGCGTTCCGGCATCAAAGCCTTCCTTGTTGAGGATAAGCTGGATGTTGGTGATCGCCTTCCTCATGTCGACGCTGGCCGTCGCCTCGGGCGCAGTGCGCCAGGCATCTGGGATGTCGACAAGGTTGACCGCCGGATCAACCGGCTTAGGCTTCCACAGAAGCGCCTTGTCCTTGCCCTGCTTGAGAAGCTCCGGCGACATGTTCGCGGCCACCTCGTCACGCTTTGCCGCAGCATCCTTGTCACCGCTGCGCGCCACGAGATCGAACCATTTATAGGCTTCCGTCAGGTCCTGCTTGGTGCCCATACCCTTGGCGGCAAGAATGCCCAGATTGAACTGACTGTCCGTGACGCCGTGCTCGGCAGCTTCCAGGAACCAGCGGGCGGCTGACTGGTTATCCGTTTCACCGGTGGCGCCCATGGCAAACAGGACGCCCAGATTGTGCATGGCGCTGGCGTTGCCCTGTTCGGCCGCAAGCTGGAACCACATCTTTGCCTTGGCGGGATCGCGGTCTATGCCGATTCCCTTCTGATAGATATCGCCGAGGCGAGATTGGGCAGGCGCGAAACCGGCATCGGCGGCCTTGGTGTACCATTCGATGGCCTTGGCCGGATCGACGGCACCGCCCTGGCCATCCATATATCGGTTTGCGATCTCGAAGAATGCCTTGGGATCACCACCGGCAGCAGCCTCCCGCAAAGCAACCGGGCCGGCATCCGGTGCAATCGTTTCGATTGCAACCTTTTCTGCAGCCATCTCCTGAGCAGGCGTGAAAGCAAGAGGCTTTTGCACGCCATTCTGCTCACCGAAGCGCTCTTCGAATTTACCTGTAGATGCCTCAAGGATCGCTTCTGCATCCTGCGCATGCATCGTTGCCAACGTGTCGACCACCGCCTCTTCAGCCGGCTCGTCATCAACAACGCGCACCTGGCGCTCTGGCGCGAGTTTAGCAATGCTGCCAGTAGCAACCTGATCCAGTTCTGCAGGCTCAAGAGCTGCGGGCTTCTCGATAGAGGCGAGCGATGAAATCGCCGTGCTCTCGGACAGGTATGCCTTGCTGAGCTCGTACCCGCCGGTAACGGCAATGCCCGCCCCCAACGCCACAACCAGCGGCTTGCGCGAACGCTTGAGCAACTTGCCAAGACCGAAACGCCCAGACGTGTCGGCCTTTTCTTCCTGGCGCTTCTTGAGAATTTCAGCCTCTGCAGCAGCAGCTTGCGCGGCACGGCGCGCAGCGGCAATGAAATCCGACTTTGCTGCGTCGTTGCCTTCGCGCGCGGGGCTCTTCTTCTCGTCACGAACGCGGCGCATAATTGCATTGAGATCCGGTGCTCCGGTGCCCGGCTCAAGCGGCTCATTGATCCGGTCCATATCGATCTCGACAGTTTCCGTAGCCGCGGAAACTTCTGGCTCGGCGCGTTCCTCCACAACGACGGCATCAGAAACGGGTTTAGCGCGACGGCTGGCAAGCTTGCGCGACAAGCCACCCAGAAGTGAGGGCTTTTCGACCTCGACCTCATCGATTTCCCCATCCTCGTCCATCGCAGCACGCGCGGCAGCAGCTGCGGCTTCTGCCGGTGAACGCGGCATGGGAGCAGGTCCCTTGTCGACGGGCAGCATCACCGCGGCTTCTTCCGAAGGCTCTATGGACGGCACCTCTTGAACGGCGATCTTGGCTGCGGAGGTAGCGACTGCACCGGCACGCGCAGTGCCTTCGACGGCCCCCAAGCGGTCGACGATCTTGAGAAGCGTGTCGTGAATGGCTTCAAACGTCTTTGTATTGCGCTCGTCGGATTTACGGGTAAGCGTTTCCAGCGCCTTCAATTCGTCGCGCAGACGCTCATCGACTTCACCTGTGGAAGCCGAATTTCCGAGCGCGTTCACAGCCTGCGCAGCAGCCTGGCGTGCGGCCTCAAGCACAGCCGTGCGATTTTCATGGATCGAGCGCTCGATGTTCTGCAGCCGCGGGCCGATATCCTCGAACTCGGGCATTTCAGCACTCGGGCGCGAAAGGTGCTCAGAGAGGCTCTTCACCTGAGCTTCCAGATTCTGGATCATCTCCGGCGCAACGGTGGAAGCCGATGCGGAGGATTCATGCAGACGCGACGAGATGTCTTCCAGGCGCATTTCGAGGCTGCGCAGCGCAGTCGAGCTCTGAGGCTCGTTGATGCTATGAGCCAGATGGGCCGCTAGCTCGTTGAACCGGGCATCGATGCTCGCCATGATGCCGGACTGGTCGGGCACAAAACTGGCGCGCTCATCCAAACGAGCAGTGATTTCCTGCAGACGCTGCTCCAGATCGTGGGCCAGATTGCGTCCCAACTCGCTCGCGTCGTCCTGACGCTGCTCGATCAGCTGCGAGAGATGCGCAAGCCGGCCTTCAAGGCCGTGCAGCATCATTTCGGCTGCCTGTGACTGGGGGGTCGTGTCCAGGCGCTCCGCCAGTTCAGCAATCTTGCCCGCAAGCCGCTCAACCATCTGTTCAGGCAGATCTATGCGCTGAGCGATATCGTCGACCCGGCGCGACAGCTCCGCCATCTGATTGCCCAGACGATCAACCGCCTGCCCGCCCGCACGGTCTTCCAGAACCTCTGCGACCTGATTGGCCAACGTTGAAATGCGAGCCTCGATGCGCTCGAAGGGCTGCGGGTCGATGGAGGCGACCTCGGGGCGACGCGCCGATGCGGCAATCGCCCGGGAGATCTCGTCGAGGCGCTCGTCCAGCGACGCGTACAGTTCGGCATTGCCGGCGGACTTGCGGCTGACGAGCTGGTCAAGCGCGCCGGCAAGAGTGCGGACGCGCTCCTCAAGCGAGTGAAGCGAAAGCGAATCCGGCAGGCTGTTGATGGCGTTGCCGATATCCTCCAGGCGCTGGTGCAGCATGTCGAAAGCTGCGTCAGGGCTGCGCAGGCTCTCTGAAATACGGCCTTCGAACGCGTTCCAGCGGTCGTCCAGCATGTCCCAGCGGCGATCAACAGCCTGCAAGGTCTCCTCGCGTGCCAGCGCTCCGATGGAAGACTTGAGCTCCTCCATTTCGAGGCGCAGCATCTTGACGTTGCGGTCGTCACCACGTTCGGAGAGCTGGGCGATTGCCTGGGAAAGGCGCTCGAATTCAACCACCAGTTCGCTGCTGAGCGCCGTGTTGGGTACCGCTGCCATGATGCCGGCGAGCTCACGGCGGAGGGTTTCGAACTCGCCTGACAGGCCTGACCGCATAACCTCACGCAGATCATGGCGAAGTGTCTTGAGCTCGCTGGCGATGTTGCCGATAGATGTGACTTCGAATTCCTGCTGCCGACTGCGTTCCAGTTCACGAGCGGCACGTTCGAGCGAAGCGCGCGAGGATGGAGCGGGGCGGGCAACCGGACGAGTATAAGGCTCGGCAATGTTGTCGGAAAGGCGCTGGAAGCGCCGGGCAACCTCGTTTTCCTCTTCCCAGGGATCGCGTGGGCTGCGGGCACGGTCGAGCCTGTTCTCGAGCTGATCGAGCGTTCTGCTGATGTGATCCAGTGATTCGTCCGGGCTGGGACGGCGGCGGCGGCCTGCATTGATGTTATCCAGATAGGAACGCTTGTTGTTCATCGGAACGCCCGCCTTTTCACCGCTTCCGGTTGGCCTTTAAACTATACCTCGCAGGCACATGCGGATCGGGACGCTTCTTGGCGGCACATCAAAACCGTGGAACCTACGAGCCACCCCGCCACCATCCGAATAAGCCGAAACGAACAGGGTGGGCTGTCCGCATCACAATTCACCGATCATGGTAAACAGGCGGTTAACGATTAATACCGTGCGGGACGCTACGTAAGGTGGCCAAACCGGCGGGTCGAAGTGGCGCAAGCGGCATTTTTCACCGATTTTGCCCTTGTAATGCCGCATTGTGGAGAGCATAAGCGCGCCCTTGAGAATAAGCCCGACCTTATGGCCTGCCGCGCCCGGCGGCGGTCGACCGGGTGCCAGCTCCGGCCAATACCGGAGTGAGCCATTCGATACGGAACAACTGATCATGATGACCATTGCAATGGCTGCCCAAAAGGCAGCCGAGGAAAATGATTTTCCTGATGTCGTCTCCGACTACACGCGCATCGGCGACATGGCGCGCGAGTTTGGAGTTACGCTGCGTGCCCTTCGCTTCTATGAAGACAAAGGGCTGCTCAGCCCCGAGCGCATGGGAACCACCCGTCTCTATTCCGACGAGGACAAGAGGCGGCTCAAGCAGATTTTGCTTGGGCGCAGGATCGGCTTCTCGCTCAGGGACATCAAGGAAGTCCTCGATCTGCATGACCCGCGTGGAGCCAACGAAAAGCAGTTTCGCCTGGTGCTGAAGAAGTCGGAACGCCAGATGGCCCGGCTGGAGCGCCAGCGGAATTCTATCGAAGACGCCATCGCAGACCTGAAACAGCTCGTCGCAGACGTGACGGACCGGCTCTCGCAGCTGAATTCCTCACCGGCACGCGGCTGAGCCGGCGCGGAAACCTTCCGCGGTAGGCTTCCAGAACGGTTTTGCCTCACGGCCTTCCCCCGGACCGTCTTAACGGTCCGGGTTTTGTCGTGCCTGCGAAAATTTTGACGTTTACGCGCACGTCAAAATTTGATAGCGCTATTTGACGCTGCCGTGCGGTCTGCCCGGATCGCATTCCCCTAATGGAGCCTTTTGCCGTCGGATGAATTCATCCTACGTTGCATGAATGTGGCAGAAGTCATGAATGATGCGGACGCGCGGACTGAATTCGACGTGTTCCGCGGTTGAGAGCTGGAGGACCCTCATGCCGACCTACCGTGCACCGGTGCGCGACACGCTTTTCGTGCTCAACGACGTGCTTGGCTATGGCAACCACGACAATCTGCCGGGTTTTGCCGACGCCTCGCCCGACGTGGTGGAAGCCATTCTCGCAGAGGGTGCGAAGCTTGCCGAAAACATCATGCAGCCGCTCAACCGCGTCGGCGACATGGAAGGGTGCGTGCGCAATGACGACGGTAGCGTGACCACACCCAAAGGGTTCGACGACGCTTATCGCCAATATTGCGAAGGCGGCTGGCTCGGCCTTGCCACACCGGCCGAGTTCGGTGGTCAGGGCCTTCCCTATACGGTGCATTCGGCCGTCAGCGAATATCTGGTTTCGGCCAATATGGCGCTGATGATGTATCCCGGCCTCACGCAAGGCGCGGTTGCGGCGATCCTCGCCCATGGCAGCGACGAACAGAAAAAGAAGTGGCTGCCGAAAATGGTGGAAGGCACCTGGACCGGCACGATGAACCTGACCGAGCCGCATTGCGGCACGGACCTCGGCCTGCTGACGACAAAGGCCGCACCCGATGGCAAAGGCGGCTACCGCATTTCCGGGCAGAAGATCTTCATTTCCGCCGGCGAACACGATCTTTCCGAAAACATCATCCATCTCGTTCTGGCCCGCATCGAGGGTGCGCCGGCCGGTGTGAAGGGCATTTCGCTTTTCGTCGTGCCCAAGGTGATGGTGGATGATGAAGGCGAACTCGGCGAGCGCAATGCTGTTTCCTGCGGCGCCATCGAGGAAAAGATGGGCATTCACGGCAACGCCACCTGCGTCATGAATTACGACGAGGCGACCGGGTATCTGCTCGGCGAGGAGAATGGCGGCCTGAAAGCCATGTTCACGATGATGAACGAGGCGCGGCTCGGCGTCGGGCTGCAGGGCCACGCCATGGGCGAGGCCGCCTATCAGGCGGCGGTCGACTATGCGCGCGAACGCCTGCAGGGGCGCGCGCTGAGCGGTCCCAAAGCGCCCGACAAGAAAGCCGATCCGATTATCGTTCACCCCGACATCCGCCGCAATCTCATGACGATCCGGGCTTTCAACGAGGGCGGTCGGGCCTTGATCCTGTGGACCGCGCTCAAGTCGGATATCGCGCATCTTTCCGATGACGCCAAGGAAAAGGAAGCAGCGTCCGACCATCTCGCCCTCATGACGCCGGTCATCAAGGGTGTCCTGACCGATAAGGGCTTCGACCACGCCGTCATGGCGCAGCAGGTCTTCGGCGGGCACGGTTATGTCGAGGAGCACGGCATGAGCCAGTTCGTGCGCGATGCACGCATCGCCATGATCTATGAAGGTGCGAACGGCATTCAGGCGCTCGATCTGGTGGGCCGCAAGCTGCCGCAGAACGGTGGCCGCGCGGTGCAGGCCTTCTTCAAGGAAGTGGGCGAGTTCTGCGAGGCGCATCGCTCGGACGAGGCCATGGCGCCCTTGACCAAGGCTTTGAAGAAGGGGCTGAACGACCTGCAGGCCGCTTCGCTTTGGCTCATGCAGAACGCCTTGCAGAAGCCGGACAATGCAGGCGCGGCCTCCTATGACTATATGCATCTCATGGGCCTCGTGGCGCTCGGCCTGATGTGGGGCCGCATGGTCAAGACCGCCCAGGACAGGCTGGCTGAAGGCGGCGATGCCGACAAGGCCTTCCTGGAGGCGAAGATCATGACCGGGCGCTATTTCATGGAACGGGTCATGCCGGAAACCGCGGCGCATCTCGCGCGCATTTCCTCCGGCTCCGACACCATGATGGCCATGCCCGAGGACGCGTTTTGATTGGCATGGGAACAGGCTTGTTCTAGCTTGAACAAATCTGATCCCGACTGCCGGCGAGGAGACGTAAGGTGGCAGACCCGCAATCCATACTCGGCCTTCCGCAACCCGCCTGGGCGGCGGACGATGTCGCCATGCTCTATGACATGGCAAACCGCTTTCTGAGCGAGGAGATCGTTCCGCATTACGAGCGCTTCGAGAAAGCGGAGATGTTCGACCGGGAAAGCTGGGAGAAGGCCGGGGCAGCCGGCCTTCTATGCGCATCCATGCCGGAAGAGTATGGCGGCGCAGGGGGCACGTTCGCCCATGAAAGCGCCATTCTGGAAGCGGTCAGCCATGTGGGGGTGGACGGTTTCGGCATCGCGCTTCACAACGCCATCGTCGCGCCCTACATCCTTCATTACGGGACCGACGAGCAGAAGAAGCGCTGGTTGCCGAAACTCGCCAGCGGCGAGCTGATCGGCGCCATTGCCATGACGGAGCCTGGCGCCGGCTCTGACCTGCAAGGGGTGAAGACCCGCGCGGAAAAGGCCGGCAACCAGTATCGGCTGAACGGCTCGAAAACCTTCATCACCAATGGCCAACTCGCCAATCTCATCATCGTGGTGGCGAAGACCGACCCGGAAAAAGGCGCCAAGGGCACCTCGCTGCTCGTCGTCGAAACCGATGGGGCGGACGGCTTCGAACGCGGACGCAATCTCGACAAGATCGGCCTCAAGTCGAACGACACGTCCGAACTCTTCTTCAACGACCTGATGGTGCCGACGGCGAACCTTCTCGGCGAGGATGAGGGCCAGGGCTTCGCCCAGCTCATGCAACAGCTTCCGCAGGAACGACTGCTGATTGCCGGCCAGGCCATCGCAATGATCGAGCGCGCGCTTGCCGTCACCATCGACTACGTGAAGGAGCGCAAGGCTTTCGGCGCGAAGGTGATCGACTTCCAGAACACGCAGTTCAAGCTCGCGGAGCTTAAGACCGAAGCCACTATCGGCCGCGTCTTCTATAATGATTGCGTCTCGCGCCACATCACGGGCGGGCTCGATACGGCCACGGCCTCGATGGCCAAGTACTGGATGACCGACCTGCAATGCAAGGTCGTCGACGAATGCCTCCAGCTTCATGGCGGCTATGGCTACATGAACGAGTATCCCATCGCGCGCATGTATCGCGACGCGCGCGTGCAGCGCATTTACGGCGGCACCAACGAGATCATGAAATTGGTGATCGCCAGAGGACTTTGAGAACGGAGACAGACCGTCCGCGCACCTCCCCTGCCCCGGCAATCAGGAGGACGCAACGGCAACCGAAATTGCGACAAGGCCGGGCCAAAAGCCCGCAAGGCAAGGAGATCGAAATGGCTGACGCTTATGTTTATGACGCTGTTCGCACACCGCGCGGACGCGGCAAGAAGGACGGCGCGCTGCACGAGGTACCGGCCGTGCGCCTCGGTGCCAAGGTGCTCGAGGCGGTTCGCGACCGCAACGGGCTCGACACCGCAAAGGTCGATGACATCATCTTCGGCTGTGTGGACCCGGTCGGCGAGGCTGGTTCGGTGATCCCCCGGTCCGCTGCCTTCGAAGCACGCTACGAGGATCAGGCCCCCGGCATACAGATTTCGCGCTTCTGCGCGTCGGGCCTCGACGCCATCAATCTTGGCGCGGCCAAGATCGCCGGCGGCTCGGACGAGATCGTGATCGCGGGCGGGGTGGAATCCATGTCCCGCGTTGGCATGGGTATGTCGGGCGGTGCCTGGTTCATGGACCCATCCGTGGGCCTGCCCGGCTATTTCATGCCGCAAGGTGTGTCCGCCGACCTGATCGCGACGAAATACGGCTTTTCGCGCGACGATGTGGACGCCTATGCGGTGGAGAGCCAGAAGCGCGCCAAACACGCCTGGGACAAAGGCTATTTCAAGAACTCCGTCATCCCCGTCGAGGATCAGAACGGCCTGACCATCCTCGACCATGACGAGCATATGCGTCCCGGCACCGACATGCAGTCGCTGGCCGCCCTCAACCCTTCATTCGTGATGCCGGGCGAGATGGGCGGTTTCGATGCGGTCGCGGTGCAGCGCTATCCCGAGATCGAGGGCATCAACCACGTGCATCATGCCGGCAATTCATCCGGTATCGTCGATGGCGCGGCCGCCGTCCTCCTGGGATCGCGCAAGGCCGGCAAGGCGATGGACCTGAAGCCGCGTGCGCGCATCCATTCCTTCACCAATATCGGTTCGGAGCCGGCCATCATGCTGACCGGCCCGGTGGACGTGACGGAAAAGCTTCTGAAGAAGGCCAAGATGAAGCTTTCGGACATCGATCTGTTCGAGTTGAATGAAGCCTTTGCCTCCGTCGTGCTGCGCTACATGCAGGCCTTCGAAATCGACCCGAACAAGATCAACGTGAATGGCGGCGCCATTGCCATGGGTCATCCGCTTGGCGCCACCGGCGCCATGATCTTCGGTACAGTGCTCGATGAGTTGGAGCGACGTGATCTCAACACCGCGCTCGTGACGCTGTGCATCGGCGCAGGCATGGGCACGGCAACGATCATCGAACGGGTTTAGCGCCTTTCCGCCTCCCCGGCAGCGGGGAGACGATGGAAACGGCCAGAACCGCGCGAACGGATTTTTTCAGGGAGATACCCTCCAATGACCGACTACAAGAACTTCACTGTCGATGCGGACAAGGATGGCATCGCGCTCGTGACATGGGACATGCCCGACCGCTCCATGAACGTCTTCACCGAAGAGGTGATGAACGAGCTGGAAGCCATTATTGACCATGTGGCAACAACCGAAGCCATCAAGGGCGCAGTCTTCACCTCCGGCAAGGAAACCTTCTCCGGCGGCGCCGATCTCGGCATGCTGCAGAAGATGCTCGGCCTTTTCGAGAAGGAGAAGAACAAGGACCGCAAGAAGGCCATCAAGCTGCTGTTCGACAATGCCGGTCGCATGGGCTGGCTGTGGCGCAAGCTGGAGACCTGCGGCAAGCCCTGGGTTTCGGCAATCAACGGCACCTGCATGGGCGGCGCCTTCGAGCTTTCGCTCGCCTGCCACGGCCGCGTAGTGGCCGACAGCCCGGCAGTGAAGATGGCCTTGCCGGAAGTGAAGGTGGGCATTTTCCCCGGCGCGGGCGGGACCCAGCGCGTTCCGCGCCTGGCCAACACGCAGGAAGCCCTGCAGATGCTGACCACGGGCCAGACCCTTTCGCCGCAGAAGGCGAAGGCCATGGGCCTCGTGCATCAGGTCGTTCCGCCCAAAAAGCTGGTGGAGGCGGCGAAGAAGATGATCCTCGACGGGCTGAAGCCCGTTCAGCCTTGGGACGAGAAGGGTTTCAAGCTGCCGGGCGGGCCTGTCTATTCGGCTGCTGGTGCAAACCTCTGGCCGCCGGCCATCGCCATTCTGCGTCGCGAGACCTATGGCAACTATCCGGCTGCGACCGCGATCCTGAAATGCGTCTATGAAGGGCTGCTGGTGCCCTTCGAGACGGCGCTGACCATCGAACAGCGCTATTTCACCGAGATCATGCAGACGACCGAAGCCAAGATGATGATCCGGTCGCTGTTCATCTCGCTTCAGGAGCTCAACAAGGGTGCCCGGCGACCGCAGGACGTGCCCATGCGGAAGTTCAAGAAGATCGGCGTTCTCGGTGCCGGCTTCATGGGCGCGGGCATTGCCTTTGTGACGGCGAAAGCCGGCATCCCCGTGGTGCTGGTCGACCGCGATGTTCCCGCCGCCGAGAAGGGCAAGGCCCATTCCGCCTCGCTGATGGATGGGCTGATCAAGAAAGGCCGTGCGACGCCCGAGGACAAGGAAAAGCTCCTTTCGCTCATCACGCCTTCTGACGACTATGCCGCGCTCGATGGTTGCGAACTGGTGATCGAGGCGGTGTTCGAGGATTCGGAAGTCAAGAAAGGCGTGACGGAGAAGGCCGAAGCCGTTCTGAAACCTTCCGCCACTTTCGCCTCCAACACCTCGACCATTCCGATCACGAGCCTTGCCCGTAATTCGAAGCGACCGAAGAATTTCATCGGCATTCACTTCTTCTCGCCGGTCGACAAGATGATGCTGGTGGAGATCATTCTCGGCAAGAAAACCGAGGACAAGGCGCTCGCGACGGCGATGGACTATGTCCGCGCCATCAAGAAGACCCCCATCGTGGTCAACGACACGCGCGGTTTCTACGTCAATCGCTGCGTGCTTCGCTACATGCAGGAAGCCTTCTCCATGGTGATCGAGGGCGTGCCCGCTCCAATGATCGAGAACGCTGCCAAGATGGCCGGCATGCCGGTCGGGCCCCTCGCCCTGACCGACGAGACGGCGGTGGACCTTGCCCAGAAGATCATGAAGCAGACGATCCGAGATCTCGGCCCGAAGGCCGTCGATCCACGCCACATGGAGCTGATCGACACGCTGGTCGACAAATACGGACGGCTCGGCCGCAAGAACGGCAAGGGGTTTTACGACTATCCGGAAAGACCCGCCAAGAAGCATCTCTGGGCCGGGCTGAAGGATCTCTATCCTCAGAAGAAGCCCGAGAAGGTGGATGTGGAGGAGCTCAAGCAGCGCCTGCTCGCCACCATCGCACTCGAGGCTGCCCGCGTGATGGAGGAAGGCATCGTGACGGACCCGCGCGAAGCGGATGTGGGTTCCATCCTTGCCTTCGGGTTCGCCCCTTATACGGGCGGCGCCTTGTCCTATATCGACGGGATGGGCGTGAAGGAGTTCCTCGCCATGACGAAGCAGTTGCAGAAGAAATACGGCAAGCAGTTCAAGGCGCCGGCGCTTCTTCACGACATGGCGGAGAAGGGCGAGACCTTCTACCAGCGTTTCGCGCCCGAAACCGGCGCGAAGGAACGCAAGGCGGCCTGATCCGCCCGCCGACAACCTCACCTCTCTTCCTCGTGGGAGAGAGGTGATCCTTGTATTGCAGAGGCCGCATGCAGGCTTTACGGAAGGCTCGGCCCTTCAGACGGGCCATGCTTCATCGAGGTAGCCACAAGCCATGTATGTCTGGATGCGTCTTCTCCGGCTCGCTGCGACGCGCAAAAGCCGTGGACCCTACAAGCTTGGCGACGAGGGCCGCCTAGCCTTTCGCTGCCTGCCATCCGATGTCGACACCAACATCCATCTGAACAATGCCCGCTACATGATGCTGGCCGATCTCGGCCGCATCGACATCTTTCTGCGCAGCGGCCTTTTCGGCGAGGCGCGCAAGCGGGGCTGGACGACGCTGCTCGGTGGGTTGCAAACGGCCTATGTGCGCGAAATCAAGCTCTGGCAACGCTTCGAAGTGACCTCGACCATCGAGACCTGGGAGGGGAGCCAGATGCTGGGGCGTCATCATTTCATTCTGGAGGATGGGCGCATCGCAGCGATCATCCTGACGACGGGCGGCGTCTATGACTATGGCGGCAAGCGTTTCGTCCCCATTGACGAGGTGATGTCCATTCTCGGTCAGGACGCCGTGCCTCGGCCACCGGATGCGGAGGAACGGGCATTCATGGCCTCACATCAGGGAATGCGCGCTCGCGCAAAGATGTTGTCCTAGATGATTTCGGGTGCATGGCATCGCATTGCAACGGCGTCGTGCTCCACCGATGGAAAAGCCGGCCCACCCTATCCGACCACAAAATGCCATAGCCGGTTGTGGTTTCAACCCGGCGCGGTAGTCTGCCCCGGAGCCGAAACCCGGGAGTTCCCAGCATGTCCACCGTCATCGACTATTATTTCACCTCCATGTCGCCCTTCACCTATCTCGGCCACGAGGCTGTGCGGGCCGTGGCGCGCAAGCATGGGGCAACGCTGGCGGTGAAGCCCGTCAACCTTTTCGGCATATGGGACATTTCCGGGGCCGTTCCCCCGCTCAGACGCCCGCCGGTGCGCCAGCGCCTGCGGATGGTCGAACTACAGCGCATCGCCGACTTCCGAGGCCTGCCACTCAATCCGAAGCCGCAACACTGGCCAGTGGATCCGACCCTTGCTGATCGCAGCGTGGCGGCGCTGGTGGCGGCGGGCGCCGATCCGCTCGATTACATGCAAGCCGTCTTCGCAGCGCTTTGGGCGCAGGGCGAGAACATTGCCGAACCCGACACACTGGCACGCCTTCTGAAAGAAGCAGGCCACGATGCGCCAACAATCCTGAAGGCTGCGGAAAGCGAAGCGACCGGCGCGATCCGGGAAAAGAACACCGCCGATGCGGTTGCAGCCGATGCGGTCGGCGTTCCCTGCTACGTGTTGAACGGCGAGGCCTTCTTCGGTCAGGACCGGGTGGAGTATCTCGACCATGCGCTTGCGACCGGTCGCAAGCCGTTCATCGCCTGAACCTTCTCAATCCTGTTCATTTTCGGCAAGCGGCACGGCGATGCCCGCCAGTTCGGCTGCGGTGATGCGGGCAGCGCCCGCCCGTGCAAAACGCAGCATCATGGCCTTGCGGGTCGCTGCGGCGAGCCGATGCTCATCCGCATCACGCAGGATTTCCGCACCGTAGCCATCGGAGAGGATGAAACCGCATTCCTGCGGGAAAATTTCCGCGGGCACATCGGGATGGGTCGCAAAGAAAAACCGGTCGGAATGAAGACGGTATTCCGGCCATTTTCGATCGACGCGAAAATCCTCGACCGAAGATTTGATTTCGATGATCCAGATGTCGCCCTTTCGGGTCAGCGCCACCAGATCGGCGCGGCGGCCAGTGGCGAGCGTCAGCTCAGGGATCACCACGGCCCCCATTTGCAGGAGAAGCCGCTGCACGCCGCGCCGAATAACCATGGCGCGTTCCGACTGGCGCCCAT
Source organism: Nitratireductor indicus C115 (assembly GCF_000300515.1). Classification (GTDB taxonomy): domain Bacteria; phylum Pseudomonadota; class Alphaproteobacteria; order Rhizobiales; family Rhizobiaceae; genus Nitratireductor; species Nitratireductor indicus. The sequence continues at coordinate 370,030 of NZ_AMSI01000001.1, read as the reverse complement.
CGGCCAGCGGATTGAGGGGAATCGGTGAGATGATCGGCATGGGCGGATTATGCCACCGCTGCACGACGACCTGAAGACGTGCGGTCAGAACCTGCTGCCACTCCCCGACAGGAAAAGACGCAGAACGCCATTACCGGGCTCCCGCTATGTCATCAAGGATGGGGCAATCGGGACGCGCATCACCATGACAGGCCTCGATCAACTGCCCCAGCGTGGCCCGCATTGCCTGAAGCTCTGAAATCTTCTCGTCGATGGCGGCCACATGCGCCACCGCGACCGCGCGCACATCGTGGCTGGCGCGCTTTCTGTCGCGATAGAGCGCCATGAGGGTCCGGCATTCCTCGATGCCGAAACCAAGCCCCCGGGCACGGCGCAGGAAGATCAGGAAATGCAGATCCTCCGCGCTATAGTCGCGATAGCCATTGGTTAATCGGTCTGGTGCAATCAGGCCGATTTCTTCATAGTATCGAATCGTTTTGGCAGGCAGGCCGGAGCGTCGTGCTGCGTCTCCAACATTCATGAGACTCTCCAAAACAGCGTTTCAGTTGCTGTTTAATTGCGTTTTCTGTTGCCGTTTTGCAATGTCTGGCACGAATAAGGCAACTTCCGCGTACCGCAACAAGTTCGAAGTCTTGGCAATTTGTTAACCAAGAATTTAAGAAAGGTGACCAGAGTGTGGCGCGATTCAGGCAGGCGCCCGCCAATCGGGGGAATGGAGACCGTATGAAAATCAGATCACTCGTTATCGCCGCCACCCTGGGGCTGGCGACGGCTCTGGCAGGCTGTACGTCCGACGGGACATTCAAGATCTTTAGCGCTGACTATGGGTCGGTTAAGGATGCTGGCTACAGGCTGCCCAGCATTCCCATCAGCAAGGTGCCGCGCCAGTATCACCGGCAGATCGTCTCCTACGACACCAAGGAGAAGCCGGGCACGATCATCGTCGATACCAATGCCAAGTTCCTCTACCTTGTGCTCGAAGGCGGCAAGGCCATGCGCTACGGCATCGGCGTGGGACGCGAAGGGTTCGAATGGTCAGGCACGGCGCGCGTCGCCATGAAGCGTGAATGGCCGACCTGGACACCGCCTTCCGCGATGATCGGCCGGCAGCCGGAATTGGCCAAGTGGCGTACCGGCATGCCCGGCGGCCTCAGCAACCCGCTCGGCGCGCGCGCCCTCTATCTCTTCAACGGCAGCGGTGACACGGGCTATCGCCTGCATGGCACGCCCGAGTGGAACTCTATCGGCAAGGCGATGTCCTCTGGCTGCATCCGCTTGATGAACCAGGATATCATAGACCTTTACAGCCGCGCCGAAGTTGGTGCTAAAGTGATCGTCAAGCGGTAGAACCGTTTCAGCAACACGGAACGCTCATCGCGTTCCACAAAAAAACCGGGCCTTGGAGCCCGGTTTTTTATTGCCCTGAAGAATGAGTCGGGCCGTCAGACGACCTGCTCGACCTGGCGCACTTCGGGGACGAAGTGATGCAGCAGGTTCTGGATGCCGTGCTTGAGGGTCGCGGTCGACGACGGGCAGCCAGCGCAGGCGCCCTTCATATGCAGGAAGACAGTGCCTTTCTCATAGCCGCGGAAGGTGATGTCGCCACCATCCTGAGCAACGGCCGGGCGAACCCGAGTTTCCAGAAGCTCCTTGATCGTGGAGACGATCTCCTCGTCCGCCGCATCGTAAAACTCGCCGTCATCGGAGGTCGGCAGACCGGAAGCCGCCGGAGCCATGACCGGCTGGCCGGACATGAAATGCTCCATGATGTTTCCCAGAATGGCAGGCTTGAGGTGTTGCCAATCCGGACCGCCATCCTTGGTGACGGTGATGAAATCATAACCGAAGAACACGCCCGTAACGCCGGGAACCTCGAAGAGGCGGCTTGCAAGCGGCGAGGCATCGGCAGCCGTCGACGCATCGCGGAAATCCGCAGTTCCCTCTTCCAGCACAACACGGCCAGGCAGGAACTTCAGCGTCGCAGGGTTGGGGGTCGCTTCAGTCTGGATGAACATCGATCTTAAGTCCGCGTTTTGGAATAATTCTAAAATAGGCGGAAAGTGTCCACCATTCAAGCCGGCATATGGGGTTTGCGGACCCTCTATGCCAGGCTTTCGATCTCTTCGTCGCTGAGATTGTGCGGCACGACGGTGACCGGGATTGGAAATGCAGCGCTCTTGCCGGCGATGGAGGAGACGAGCGGCCCCGGCCCTTCCTTGGCATTGCCGGCAGCAAGAACCAGAATCGCGATATCCTGGTCTTCCTCGATCAGCTTGTGAATTTCATCGGCGGGTTTGCCCTCGCGCACGACCAGTTCCGGTTCGAGGCCGAGATTTTCGCGAATCTTCACCGCATGGGTATCGAGCGCGGCCTTGGCGGTTGTCATCGCCTCCTCGCGCATGATCTGTTCGACGCCGAGCCAATGCTGGAAATCACCCGGCTCGATCACGAAAAGCAGCACCAGACCACCGCTGGTGGCCTGCACGCGACGGGCCGCATAGGCGGCAGCCCTTTCGCATTCAGGCGTGTCGTCGATAATGACGAGGAATTTACGGCGGTGCCCCGCCTCGCGGATCAGTCGTTTTGAGACCATTCACCCGTCCTGTTTCGTGGGCGGGCACCCCGCCCCACACGGTCGCAATCTGCCATTGCCGCTGAAATTCGGCAAGACGATGCGTATTTGCTCGATCACGCGTCGGTCAATCGCCGATCAGCCCGATGATTTCGCGCACCATCTTCATGGTAGCTTCAGCCTTCTCGCGGGCCCGGCCGGAACCTTCCCTGAGAACGCTGTCGATATATCCGGGGTCTGCCGAGATACGGCGCATCTCGGTTGCAATCGGCGAGAGCTTGTCGACAGCAAGATCAGCCAGCGCCGGCTTGAACTCGGAGAATTGACGGCCACCGAAATCGGCCAACACATCGGCGCGCGTCTTGCCCGACAATGCCGCGTAAATGCCCACGAGGTTGAGCGCCTCGGGGCGTCCTTCAAGGCCTGCCTCCTCTGAAGGCAGTGCCTCCGGGTCGGTCTTCGCCTTCTTGATCTTTTTGGAGATGGCGTCTGCATCGTCGGTCAGGTTGATGCGCGACAGATCGGACGGATCCGACTTGGACATCTTCTTCGAGCCATCGCGCAAGCTCATGACGCGCGTCACCGGACCGTCGATCAGCGGCTCGGTCAGCGGGAAGAAGCCGTTGACCTTTTCCTCACCCACGTCCATCTCCACGCCATAGCAGAGATCGGCAATGCGGCTGGAGAAATCATTGTTGAATTTCTGCGCGATATCGCGCGTCAGCTCCAGATGCTGTTTCTGATCGTCACCGACTGGAACATGGGTGGCGCGGTAGACGAGAATGTCGGCAGCCATCAGGCTCGGATAGGCAAGCAGGCCGAGAGAAGCGTTTTCACGGTCCTTTCCAGCCTTGTCCTTGAACTGGGTCATGCGGTTCATCCAGCCGATGCGCGCGACGCAGTTGAAAATCCACGCCAGTTCCGCATGCTGCATCACCTGGCTCTGGTTGAAGACGATATGCTTCTTCGGATCGATGCCGGCGGCCAGGAAAGCCGCAGTGATGGACCGCGTCTGTTCGGCGAGATCCTCATGCACCAAAGTGGCCGTCAGCGAATGCAGATCGACCACGCAATAGATGCATTCGTGGCTGTCCTGCAGAGCGACGAACTTTTGCAGCGCGCCGAGATAATTGCCGAGATGAAGATTGCCCGTCGGCTGAACGCCGGAGAAGACGAGCTCCTTGAATTCGCTCATGATCGTTCCTGAATGCCGGTCCGCGCCAAAGCCGCGCGCGAGACGAGCTTATGAACGAGCGCAAACCCGCAATCAAGCCCCACGGGCCGATTGGACCTGTGCTTCCTCTGCACTGGAGCGGCGCGTCGTGCGCGGGGCAAGCCCCACGAGCAGGCCAAGGCGCCCCGGCAAAAGCTCTGCCGCCATGGCAAACAACAAGGAACCGGCAAAGGTGGCGAACAGGACAAGCCCGTATTCCTCCCAAACACCGAGTCCCAGCGGCAACACGTAATAAAGCGCGGCAACGACAATGGTCTGGTGGACGATATAAAGCGGGAAAACCTTGCGGTTCAGCCAGGCCACCGTCTTGCTGGGGCCATTGATGTGGAGGGCGGCAAAACCGCACAGCATCAAGATCATGACCCAGGCAAGCGCCAGTAGAAGAGCCTTGTAGAGCGGGGTCATGCGATCGTAATCGCCGATGGATAATCCGCCGAGATCGGTCCATGAGAAGGCGTAAAGCACCAGGGTCAGGCCCATCGCCATGGCCGCGCTTGCCCAGCGGCGGGCAACGAGCCCGTCGATCAGAGAACGGTGATGGCGCGCAAAGAGGAAGCCGAGACCGAACCAGCTTGCCCATACGGCAAACCACGCACCGTCATTGTAGAGCGAGTTGGTCTGGCGCGGAAAAATGGGCGACAGGGCCAGATTGAGAACCAGCGGCAGCAGGAAGAACAGGTAGACGAAGGGAGAGGCCGCCGTTCTCTCGAACCAGTCCGTCACGGGTTTTGCCCGGGGATGATCCAGCAGGCGGAAGACCGGATAGCAGACGAAGGTCATCGACAGGAGATAGGCGACGAACCACATATGCGCCCAGGTGAAATTGCCATCGGGATATTTGCCCTCGGTGAAATAGCGCGTCAGCCAGAAGGTGAGGAAGGACCCCTGATACCCTTCCTCATACATCCGCTCGTACCAGACCTGCGGCACGACGATGACGCACATAGCGAAAATAAGCGGCGGGAAGAGGCGCAGGAAACGGCCCTTCAGAAAGGCAAAGCTGCTCACGCGGCGGAACACGAACCATGTGCCCATGCCGGAAACGAAAAACAGCAACGCCAGCCGCCAGGCCCGCGGAAATTTCATGATCAACGAAAGGGCAGGGCTGCCGTCCGGCGCCTCGATCAGCCATTTCATATCCGGAAAGAAGGCCACCGAAGCGTGATAGGCAATCAGCAGCAGGAATGCCGAGACCCTCAGGAAGTCGATATAATAAAGCCGTTGCTGCTGCACGTCGCCGTCTCCCGCTGCGCCCGCATTGGACGCGGGAGACGGCATGCTAGCAAAAAGGGTTTCGATTTCCGTTAATGGCAGGCCGTCAATGCCAGCCGTCACTGGCCGGAAGCATCGACCTGCTTCGGCTTCCTGCCGCGTCGAACAGAGCGGCTGAGCTCGCTGCGGTCTATTCCCCCGCTGGCCAATGCAACGCCGAAATAGACAATCGCGGCCACAAGAATGATGCCAATTGCCGTCAGGAGGCGTATCAGCAGATGACCGTGCTGCACAAAGTCTGCGAGCCCTGTCAGCAGCGCCCACACGGCCACCCCCATCGCCAATGACGCGACGAGCATGAAGAAGATGCGGCGCAGCGTGATCGCGGAGGGCCGAAAATCACCCCGCCGCCAGAGCGTGACTGCCAGAAGCAGAACATTCACCCATGCTGAAACAGACGTTGCTGCGGCGATGGCCACATGGCCGTAGAGCGGAAAGAAGATGAGGCTGAGCACGATGTTAACGACCACGGTGACCAGCGAAAACCACATCGGCGTCTTCATATCCTCGCGGGCGAAGAAGCCGGGCTGGAACACCTTGGTCAACACATAGGCCGGCAGGCCGCTTGCAAAGGCCGCCAGTGCGGCAGCCGTGAGAGCCGTGTCGTTGGCGGTGAACTGACCGCGCTCATAAAGCAGCGAGACGATGGGGCCGGGCATCACCATCAGGCCGATGGCCGCCGGCAGAGTGAGCCCGAGCGCGAATTCCAGCGAGCGGTTCTGCAAGTGCTGGGCGTCGTCGAAATCACCTGCCTTCAGGGCACGCGCCAGCTCCGGCAGAAGCACGACACCGACCGCGATGCCTATCACGCCAAGCGGAAGCTGGTTGATGCGGTCCGCGAAATTCAGAAGGCCGATGGCATTTTCCTGCGTGGAGGCGATGATCTGCCCCACCAGAAGATTGATTTGCATGATGCCGCCGGTGACCAGCGCCGGCGCCATCAGGACGAGGAGCCGCTTGACGCCGGGTGTCAGCCGGGGACGGCGCACGCGCATGGAAAAGCCTTCGCGGCGGGCGCCCTGGATGAGGAAAGCGAGCTGTGCCAGACCGGAGGCGAACACACCCCAGGCAAGCCAGACGCCGGTGCGCCGCGGATCAAGCCCCCAGTAAAGGGCGGCGAGCAGAACGCCGATGAGGATGACGTTCAGCAGCGTGGGCACCAGCGCGGCCAGAAAATAGCGGCGCATGGCGTTGAGAATGCCCGAGAACATCGCCACCAGCGACATGCAGAACAGGTAGGGAAACATGATCCGCGTCATCAGCACGGTCAGGTCGAATTTTTCCGGCGAGGTGGTGAACCCCGGCGCGATGATGGTTGCGACGAGAACGGGCATGGCGATCATCGCCAAGGCCGAAAGGCCAAGCAGAACGGTGATCAGGACCGCCAGGACATCTTCGCCGAAACGGCGCGCGGCTTCCAGGCCACCGCCCTCTATTTCCTTGGCGAACAATGGGATGAAGGCCGTGTTGAACGCACCTTCGGCAAACAGCCGGCGGAACAGATTGGGAAAGCGGAAAGCGGCATAGAAAGCGTCTGTCACCGGCCCAACGCCGATGGCAGCCGCAATCAGCGCCTCACGCGCGAAACCGAGAATGCGGCTTGCCATGGTGGCGCTGCCGACGCTTGCAAATTTACCGATGAGGCTCATGGAAGATGCGACCTGAGGGTGAAGGCGTGAAACCGTATACGATTGAAATATATGCTCATTTGAGGCCCCATGCCGAAACGTTGCAGCGCGCGACGCACGACGCAATTGCGCCCTTTGTTCCCGCACTCATTCGGCGGCCGTCCTGGACTTACCCTTGGCGGGACGCTGGACGCCATGTTCCAGCGTTTCAAGAAGAGCACGGCAGATGGCGTCGAGACGATCGGGACTGACGATCTTCTGACCCGTCAGGTCCGTCACGTAGAACGTATCGATGACTTTCTCGCCGAATGTGGTGATGTGCGCGGAGGCGATGTCGAGCGACAGGTCGGATAGTGTCTCCGTCAACTCGGAAAGAAGCCCTGGCCTGTCGAGGCCCTTGATCTCGACAACCGAGAAACGGTTCGACAGGGCATTGCCGATTTCCACGCGGGGCTCCACCCGGAATGCCCGTGTCGAACGGCGCGGCCTGGCGCGTTTCTCGATTATCTCCGGCAGATAGGTCTTGCCTGACAGCACATCCTCAATCAGCCGGCCAATGCGCTCGGCGCGGCGGCGCTCGTCCTCGTCGAAGTCGAATTCGCGGCCGATCAGGATCGTATCGAGCGCCCGCCCATGGGTGGTGGTGAAGATTTGCGCATCGACGATGTTCGCCCCGGCCGCTGAGCACGCACCGGCGATGACGGAGAGCAGACGCGGGTGATCCGGCGCAAAGACGGTGACCTCCGTCACGGCCTCGAATGTGTGCGGCTTGACCATGGTGGCAAGCGGCTTCTTCTGGGCCTCGGCCTCGCGGATGAATTCAGCGTGGCGAACCTGGTCGTCCAGATCGACGGCAAGCAGATAGGCCGAGTAGTGAAGGCCGAGATAGCGCTCCGTTTCGGCTTCCGCCCAATCACGATCGGCAAGAGCCGCCGCCAGACGCTGGCGCGCCTCATCCGCACGGGTGGAACGCGAGGCTTCCGAGAAGCCGCCGGTCAAAAGCAGCTCCGTCTCGTAGTAGAGCGTGCGCAGCAACTGGCCTTTCCAGCCGTTCCAAACACCGGGGCCGACACCGCGTATATCGCAAACCGTGAGCACAAGAAGCAATTTCAGCCGTTCCACGGATTGCACCAGATCGGCGAAATCCTGGATCGTCTTGCGGTCGTTGAGATCGCGGGTCTGGGCCACCATGGACATGTCGAGATGATGCTCGACCAGCCAGGCAATCATCTCGGTTTCCTTGGCATCGAAGCCCATATGCGGGCAGAGCCTGCGGGCGATGCGTGCGCCTGCCGTGGAATGATCCTCGGGCCTGCCCTTGGCAATGTCGTGCAGCAGGACAGCCGTATAGAGCACGGGCCGCCACGCCTTCAGCGAGGGCATCAGCGAATGGGAAAGCGGATGCAGCTTCTCGCCATCGCCATGCTCGATCTCGGACAGGACGCCGATGCAGCGGATGAGATGCTCATCCACCGTGTAGTGGTGGTACATGTTGAACTGCATCATCGCCACGATCTTGTTGAAGTCGGGGATGAGCTTGCCGAGAACCCCGGCCTCGTTCATGCGGCGCATGTTCAGCGCGGGATCGCGGTCCGAGGTCAGGATATCCATGAAGAGGCGGTTCGCCTCCTTGTCGCGGCGCAGGTTGCGGTCGATCAGCTTCAGCGAGCGGGTGAGCAGCTTCAGCGCTTCGGGGTGATATTCCAGCCCATGCTTGTCTGCGAACCAGAAAAGCCTCAGCAAATTGACCGGATCGCGCTCGAAAACCCCCTCGTCGGCCACGTTGATGCGATGATTGTCGACGATGAAATCGCTCGTTCCGGCAAGCTTCCGGCGGCGGCGCGAGAAGCTCATGAACAGGCGATTGAAGCCCGGAGCATGCTTGCCCTGTTCTTCCTCAAGCGCGGCGCAGAAAATGCGCGTCAGGTCGCCGACGCCCTTGGCCGTCAGGAAGTAGTGCTTCATGAAGCGCTCGACAGCCGAAAGGCCCGGATGGCTGGTGTATCCAAGGCGCTCGGCGATATCGCGCTGAATATCGAAGTGCAGCCGCTCCTCGGCCTTGCCGGTGAGAAAGTGCATGTGGCAGCGCACGGCCCAGAGAAAATCCTCGGCCTTGCGGAACTGCAGGTATTCCTGTCGGGTGAATACCCCCTTGCCAACCAGTTCCTCGGCCTCGCGCACACGGTAGAAATATTTGCCGATCCAGAACAGCGTGTGCAGATCGCGCAGGCCGCCTTTGCCGTCCTTCACATTAGGTTCCACCAGATAGCGGCTCTCGCCGGCCTTGGCGTGGCGCAGATCGCGCTCGGCGAGCTTGGCCTGGCTGTATTCGGCGCCGGTGTCCTTGACGACTTCCTCATCGAAACGCTTGACCATCTCGTCGTAGAGGGGCTCTTCCCCGCAAATGAAACGCGCCTCGAGAACGGCAGTGCGGATCGTCATGTCCGTCAGCGCCTGGCGCATGCATTCATCGATGTTGCGGGTGGCGTGACCCACCTTCAGGCCCATATCCCAGAGCATGTAGAGCACATATTCGACAATCTGTTCGCCCCAGGGGGTCTGCTTGTAAGGCAGGAGAAACAGAAGATCGATATCGGAACCGGGCGCCAGCGTGCCGCGGCCATAACCGCCGACCGCAACGATTGCCATGCGTTCGGCAGCCGAGGGGTTTTGCGTCGGATAGACGTGGGTCGCCGCGAAATGATGCAGCGAGGCGATGATCTCGTCCATCAGATGAGAAAGACGCGCAGCACAGGCGGTGCCGCCGCCATCGGCCATCAGCATGGTTTCGGCAACCTTGCGGCCTTCCGCGACATGCTCCTTCAGCGTCGCCAGAACCGCCTTGCGCAGTTCGGGTTCGCTCCTGTCTTTGGCGAGAGCGGTCAGCTCCGCACGCAGAGCAGAGCCATCGATGATCTGATCGAGCTTGAGAGGTACCTTGGCCATGGACTTCCCGTGTTGGCCGCAGCGAAGCGGTGTTCGCCCGGCGTCGGCGGCGCTGTATAGCGCGTTTTCGGCTCCCTGGGTAGTTGCAGCGGCAACTCCTGGCCGCTATCCCGGTTCAGGTTTTCAACACAAAGGGCGCCTCGGACATGGAGCTTCCCGCCGCACTTCGCCAGGCAGTGGATGCCACGCTCGAAGGAACGCCGCTTGCCGAAATTCAGCGTGCCGCGGAGCTGCTTTCACGCCGCTACCGGGCCGAGACACGCGACGGCAGATTGCATGTGGCCGACGATCTGGCTGCAAAAGCCTATCTTGCCACACGGTTGCCGGCCACCTTCGCTGCCGTGAGACAGGCACTCGGTGAAGTGGCGATGCGGAGGGAGGGCTTTTCGCCGGCGACCCTGCTCGATGTGGGCGCGGGGCCGGGAACGGCGCTTTGGGCTACCCGCGACAAATGGCAAGGCATCGCAAGCGCGACCATGGTCGAGGCAAGTCCTGCCATGCGAGAGGCCGGCATACGGCTTGCGCAAGCGGCGACCGGAATTGCTGTCTCCTGGAAAGCGGCAAAGGTTGAGGACGGACTTTCCGACCTTGAAAAAGCAGACCTCGTGACACTGTGCTATGTGCTGGACGAACTCGCCCCCGCAGCGCGCGATATGCTTGTCGACAGGTTGTGGACGCTTGCCAGCGACACGCTGGTGATCGTGGAACCGGGCACACCGGCCGGCTGGCAACGCATCGTTGCGGTGCGGAAACGCCTGATCGCGGCAGGGGCGCATGTCATCGCCCCGTGCCCGCATGAAGCCCCCTGCCCGATTGCTGCGCCGGACTGGTGCCATTTTTCGCGGCGTGTCGCCCGCTCGCGCCTGCATCGCACGGCCAAGGGCGGCGAGGTGCCATGGGAGGACGAGAAATTCAGCTACGTCGCCGTTTCGCGCCATCCCGTCGATGAGCGCCCGGCCCGTGTGCTCGCGCCACCCCGCACCGCAAGCGGCATGGTTCGGCTGAAGCTCTGTCTCGCACAGGGAACCGTGGAGGAAAGGCTGGTGACCCGGCGCGAAGGCCCGGCGTTCAAGACAGCGCGCAAGGCCGGCTGGGGCGACGCGATTTAGAGCATTTCGCAGTCAGGCGGGCTGGAGGCTGTCTTTGCCATTCCGGCCTGGAGCGGTTCACCGTTTCATGTAAACGCTTCTCCGCTCCATCTCCTTGTTTTTGCGCATTTATGCGGACGTCAGATGTTTCCATCTGACTGCAAAATTCTCTATTTCCCGGCAGCGAGCTGCTTCAGCCGGTAGAGCGCTTCCAGAGCCTCGCGCGGGGTCAGATCGTCGGGATTGATCGCGCTCAGCTCGGCTCCCAGCCGGTCCGGCGTCTTCGGCGCTTCCGCTTCCTTCTTCATGGCAACGGAAAACAGCGGCAGATCGTCGATGAGCTTCGATGCCTTGCCGGAGGTCTCGCCTTCCTCAAGCTGATGCAGAACCTCGCGGGCGCGCTCGACAACGGCATGCGGAAGCCCTGCGAGCCGCGCGACCTGCACGCCATAGGAGCGATCGGCCGCGCCTCGACCGACCTCGTGCAGGAACACCACGTCACCCTCGAACTCCTTCACCCGCATGGTCACGTTGGACAGACGTGGCAGCTTTTCCGAAAGTGCCGTCATCTCATGGAAATGCGTAGCGAAAAGCGCCCGGCAACGGTTCTGCTCGTGCAGATATTCGACCGCCGCCCAGGCGATGGATAGGCCATCGAAAGTGGCGGTGCCGCGACCGATCTCATCGAGAATCACCAGCGCGCGTTCGCCCGCCTGGTTCAGGATCGCCGCCGTCTCCACCATCTCGACCATGAAGGTCGAACGCCCACGCGCCAGATCATCCGAAGCGCCGACGCGCGAGAAGAGACGGTCCACCACGCCGATGCGGGCCAGCGCCGCCGGCACAAAGGATCCCATCTGCGCCATGACCGCTATCAACGCGTTCTGGCGCAGGAAGGTCGACTTACCGCCCATATTGGGGCCCGTCAGCAACCAGATCGCGCCGTGCTTCTCGCCCTCCACCGGCGAAAGGTCGCAATCATTGGCGACGAAGGGCTCCGCGACCTGCCGGCGCAGCGCCTGTTCGACAACCGGATGGCGCCCGCCTTCGATGTGAAAATCGAGGCTGCCATCCACATGCGGGCGGCAATAGTTTTCGGCCTCGGCAATCTGGGCAAGAGCAGCCGAAACGTCGAGCACGGCCAATGCGTCGGATGCGGCGCGGATGGCGTTCGCCGCCCTGACCGCCTCGTCCAGGAGCACGTCGAAGACGCCGAGCTCGATCTGCAACGCGCGGTCGGCGGCATTGGCGATCTTCGTCTCAAGCCCCGCCAGCTCCGTCGTGGTGAAGCGCATGGCGTTTGCCATGGTCTGACGGTGAATAAAGCGCGCCTTGGCTTCGTCCGAACCGGTCATCACCTCGGCATTGTTGGCCGTAACCTCGATATAGTAGCCAAGCACGTTGTTGTGCCGGATTTTCAAAGAACGGATGCCGGTCTCCTCGGCAAGCGCCCGCTCCATCTCGGCAATCACCCGGCGCGACTGGTCGCGCAGGGCGCGCATCTCGTCCAGCTCTTCATTGTAGCCGGCGCGGATGAAACCGCCGTCACGCTTCAGAAGCGGCAATTCCTCGGCAAGCGCCCGGTCGAGATGGGCGGCAAACTCCATGGGAAGCGCGGCAATGCCGGAAAGCGCTGCAGCGATCTCAGCCGGAACCGGCTTGCCGTGCAGGATTTCGGCAACGCCGTGCGCAGCCTCGAAACCCGCCGCCAGCGCACCCAGATCGCGCGGGCCGCCTCGATTGAGTGCCAGGCGCGATAGCGCACGGGCAATGTCCGGCACGCCCTTGAGAAGACCGCGCGCCATGTCGCGCAGCGACGGCTCCCCGAGGAAAAACGAAACCGCATCGAGCCGCGCGCCGATTGCCTCGGGATCGGTAAGTGGTGACATCAGACGCTCGGCCAGAAGCCTGCTTCCAGCTCCCGTGACGGTGCGATCTATCGCCTTCAGGAGACTGCCGTCGCGATTGCCCGAAAGCGTCCTCGCCAGTTCCAGATTGGCGCGGGTGGCGGGATCGATGAAAAGTGCCGCCTCCTCCTCGTCGCGCTCCGGCCGACCGAGCGGAGGGCGTTCGGCCTTCTGCGTCTTTTCCACATAGGCGACGGCACCGGAGATCGCCGAGAGCTCGGCGCGCGAGAAGCGCCCAAATCCCTCCAGCGTCGCCACGCCATAAAAACGCGTCAGGCGCATTTCGGCGGAGGCGGAATCGAACAGGTTCCCCGGCTGCGGGCTGGCGGTGCGACCAACGACATCGAAGACCGGCTTCAGCTCCGGATCGTAATAGGCCGGGTCGGGCACGATCAGCTCGCGCGGATCGATGCGCAATATGTCGGCCAGGAGCCGGTCGGGCCGCGTCGCGGCAACGCGGAAGGCGCCGGTGGAAATGTCGATCCAGGCAAGCGCCATGCTGTCGGCATCGCCGCCTTTCACCCGGCCGAGTGCCATCAGATAATTGGCCTCGGAGGGATCGAGCAGCTTTTCCTCGGTGATGGTGCCGGGTGTCACCAGGCGGATCACATCGCGCTTCACGACGGATTTGGCGCCGCGCTTCTTGGCTTCGGCGGGATCTTCCATCTGTTCGCACACGGCGACACGATGGCCGAGCGCGATGAGCTTCTGCAGATAATCGTCGGCGGCGTGTACCGGGACGCCGCACATGGGAATGTCGTCGCCCTGATGCTTGCCACGCTTGGTCAGCGTGATGCCAAGGGCGCGGCTGGCCACTTCGGCGTCTTCAAAAAACAGCTCGTAGAAATCGCCCATCCGATAGAACAGCAGCGAATCGGGATTCGCCATCTTGATCTCGATAAACTGCGCCATCATAGGCGTCGCCCCTTCGGCGGCGGCCTGCAATGCCCTTTGGTGCACGGGTTGGCGCATCGGCGTTTCGTCGTTCAAGGAGATCACCCCTGCCTTGGTGTGGCGTTGAATGAACAGCTTCTATTTGCTTGGCCATTTACTGGGCGAAAGTGTAGCCTTATGCACCTGTCACTCGCAAAACTCCACAGAAAGCACGAGCCAAAGGCCGATCCCCGGGAGGAACGAACCAAATCATGCCTGCCAACGACAAGAATGAACGCCAGGGACCATCGGTGAGCCCGCAGGAGGCTCTGGACTTTCACTCCATGGGCCGGCCCGGCAAGCTGGAAATCACACCGACCAAGCCGATGGCCACGCAGCGCGACCTCTCGCTTGCCTATTCGCCCGGCGTTGCCGTCCCCGTGAAAGCCATTGCGGAAGACCCCAGCCGCGCCTTTGATTACACGACGCGCGGCAACATGGTGGCTGTCATCACCAACGGCACGGCGATCCTCGGCCTCGGCAATCTCGGCGCGCTCGCCTCCAAGCCCGTGATGGAGGGCAAGTCCGTCCTTTTCAAGCGCTTTGCGGATGTCGATTCCATCGACCTTGAAGTGGATACGGAAGACGCCGACGCCTTTGTCGATTGCGTGAAGCTGCTCGGCCCGTCCTTCGGCGGCATCAACCTGGAAGACATCAAGGCGCCGGAATGCTTCATCATCGAGAGCCGGCTGCGCGAATTGATGGACATTCCCGTCTTTCATGACGACCAGCACGGCACGGCCATCATCGCCGTCGCGGGCCTCATCAACGCGCTCGACCTGACGGGACGCGACATGAAATCCACACGGCTCGTGTGCAATGGCGCCGGTGCGGCGGGCATTGCCTGTATCGAGCTTGCGAAGTCGCTCGGCTTCTCGCCCGAGAACATTCTTCTCTGCGATACCAAGGGCGTGGTCTATAAAGGCCGCACCGAGGGCATGAACCAGTGGAAATCCGCCCATGCGGTGGAGACCAAGAAGCGAACGCTTGCCGAAGCGCTGGAAGGCGCCGACGTGTTCTTCGGCCTCTCGGCCAAAGGCGCACTGACCCCGGCCATGGTGCAATCCATGGCAAAGAACCCGATCATCTTTGCCATGGCCAACCCCGACCCGGAGATCACGCCCGAGGAAGTGGCCGAAATCCGCACCGACGCCATCATGGCCACAGGCCGTTCGGACTATCCGAACCAGGTCAACAATGTGCTCGGTTTTCCCTATATCTTCCGTGGCGCACTGGATGTGCGAGCAACCACGATCAACGATACCATGAAGGTGGCCGCCGCGGAGGCGCTTGCCGAACTTGCCCGGCAGGACGTGCCCGACGACGTGGCGGCGGCCTATCAGGGCAATCGTCCGAAATACGGGCCGAACTACATTATCCCCGTGCCCTTCGATCCGCGCCTGATTTCAGCCATTCCTGTGGCGGTTGCCAAAGCGGCGATGGATAGCGGTGTTGCCCGCCGGCCGATCCTCGACATGGAGAAATACGCCAACGAACTCTCCGCCCGGCGCGATCCCATCGCCTCCACATTGCAGCGCATCTATGACCGCGTGCGCCGCCAGCCCAAGCGCATGGTGTTTGCCGAAGGCGAGGAAGAGCAGGTCATGCGCGCAGCCGCTTCCTATGTGAACCAGAAGCTCGGCACCGCCATTCTTCTGGGCCGCGAAGAACGGATCAAGGAAACCGCGCGCAACGCGGGCGTCGATCTTTCCAAACCGGGTATCGAGATCATCAATGCGCGGCTTTCGAGACGCAACGGGATTTACGCGGACTTTCTCTATGAACGGCTGCAACGAAAAGGCTACCTCTTCCGCGACTGCCAGCGCCTGATCAACAACGACCGCAATCACTTCGCTGCGACGATGGTCGCTTTAGGCGACGCGGACGCGATGGTGAGCGGCGTGACGCGGAACTACTCCACCGTGCTTGCCGATGTCAGCCGGGTAATCGACGCACGCCCAGGCCACCGGGTGATTGGCTGCTCCATCGCCCTGTGCAGGGGGCGCACCGTGCTCGTGGCCGATACGGCGGTGCATGACATGCCAAATTCGGAGGAGCTTGCCGATATTGCGGAGGAGGCTGCCGGGCAGGCGCGGCGCATGGGCTACGAGCCACGCGTGGCGATGCTCGCCTATTCGACATTCGGCCATCCGCCCGGCGAGCGTGCCGAGCGCGTTCAGGAGGCGGTGAAAATCCTCGACAAGCGCCGGGTCGATTTCGAGTATGACGGCGAAATGGCCGCCGATGTGGCCCTCAATCCCGACCTCATGCAGCAATATCCGTTCTGCCGCCTGTCGGGACCGGCCAACGTGCTTGTCATGCCGGCCTTCCACTCCGCATCCATCTCCACAAAGATGTTGCAGGAACTGGGTGGCTCGACTGTGATCGGCCCGCTGCTCGTGGGCCTCAACAAGCCGGTTCAGATCGTTTCGTTGAACGCGAAGGATTCCGACATCGTCAACATGGCAGCGATCGCCGCCTACAATGCGGGGGCCTGAGGGCGACTAGATCGGTTCACGGAAACCCTGAACCGATCTATCTCCTTGTTTTTCCGCATTTATGCAGACGTCAGGAGATTCCACCTGACTGCAAAATGCTCTAAGCTGCGAAACGCTGGGCGTCGGCGCCGTAATAGTTGATGTAGCGGTCGGAAATCGCTTCGACAGGCAACACGACGAAAACATCGGTCGTAGCGAAATCGTGGTCGACAACGCATCCCTCGCCAAACCGGGCGCCAAGCCGCAGATAGCCCTTAACCAAGGGAGGCATGGCAGCCAGCGCAGAGCGCGCCTGGATGGCTTCCTTCGGCATCAGGTCCATCGGCGCGAAGCGTGCATCCAGCGCACGGACATGCCAATCGGCTTCCGCCTGGCAGAAATGGCCGAGGAAGGACAACGCTTCCGCATGGGCAGCCGGCACGACGCCCGGGAAAGACGCACACCCCATCATCACATCGATGCGAAGGCGACGGCAATAAGCCCAGATGCCCTGCCACAGGAGCTCAATGGTGCGCTTGGTACGGTAAGCCGGCAAAACACATGAGCGGCCCAGTTCCAGAAACCGCCGGCCCGTATGGCGGGCCATGAGGGTTTCTATTGCGAACTCGTCCTGCGAATAAAAGCGACCGGCCTTGCGCGCGCCTTCCGGCGGGAGCAGGCGATAGGTACCGACGATACGATCGACATCATCCCCCTCAAGCGAGGTGTCGACCACCAACAGATGATCGCAAACGGCATCGAAACCGTCCGTATCCCGGTTTTGCGAGGCAACCGCGGCGGAAGGCCGGGCACCCATCTCGTCGAAAAACACGCGGAAGCGGATTGTCTGTGCAGCCGCAATTTCAGCGGGATCGCGCGCCAGCCGCACTTCCAATGGGCCGATACGGCCCAGCAGGCCATCTTCGGAAAGCTCACTCAACACACCGGCATCCCCCGCCAGGGGCGGCTGACCGGCAGGCTCGTTGAAAGCGGTGTTCAGCGTCATGACTTGCATTGCTGATTCTCCTCCGCGTTGGATCGACGCCGGAATAGTCGCCTGTTGCGACAGAACTATGACGATAGCGTCACAAAGCGTGAGCGGCAACCGCCGGCTCACCCAAGGTCAGGCTGCCGCGTGCATCTCCAGCGCAGCAAGCAGCTTATCCGGATCGAGCGGTTTGGTCACGAACCCATTCGCGCCGTGGGCAAGAACACCGTGACGTGTCTTTTCCTGCCCATCGGCGGACAAGACCAGAATCGGCACAGGGGCAATGCCCGTTTCCTCTTCGTGACGACGGATGGCGTTGATCGCGTCCAACCCGTCCATAACCGGCATGTGAAGGTCCATAAGCACCACGTCATACCGTTTCACGGAATTGCTCACCGCTTCCAGCGCAGAACGGCCATTGGATACGAGATCGACCTCGTGACCGGCCTTCTTCAGGGCCGCACGCGCCAGCATGGCATTGATTTCATTGTCTTCCGCTACAAGAATCCGGAGCCCCCTCTTCGCTTCGGCAAGCTGCTTGCGACCCTTGGCATCCCGCGCCTCACTCACCGGCCATGCGATTTCGCCGTGCTCGCTCAAGAGCTGATGCAGCAGCGTCTTTCCGCGAACGGGGCGCGCGAGAAATGCGCCATATCCCGAGGCGCGGAACGCCGCCAGACGGCCTCGCTCGGACGGTGTGATCAGGGTCAGAGCCCTGCCCGCCCCGACGCCCAGCTGATGCAGCCGCGTGATGAGGTTGCCGTCGTCAGCTTCCAGGGTCGCATCCACCAGCACCGTATCGAAAGGTTTGCCGGCTTCCTTCGCCAGGCGCGCCGCATCCTCCGGCCCGGTCGCAATGACAGCGGAACCGCCATATGCGCGGATCGTCATTGCAATGGTTTCGGCTTCCTCGAGATATGGGGAGAGGATGACCGCGTTCACCTCGTAAAGGACGGGGTCGGCATCCGCCTCTTCGTGCGCGCCCGTCCCCAAGGGGAGCACGACGGCAAATTCCGAGCCTTCGCCCGGTGTGCTCGCCACGGCAATAGAGCCGTTCATGGCATCGACAATGCGTTTTGTGATGGCCAACCCCAGCCCTGCCCCGCCATGCCGCCGCGTGGAACTGCCGTCCACCTGCTCGAAATCCTTGAAGATGCGCGTTATGTCGGCCTTCTCCATTCCCGGCCCGGAATCCGTGACGGCAAAGCGGATCGCGGGAGCGCCATTCTTTTCTTCCCGGGTCACGCACACCGTAACGCCACCTTCGTCGGTAAACTTGACCGCATTGCCGAGCAGGTTGAGAAGCACCTGGCGCACCCGACCGGGATCGGCCGTGATGCGGCTTGGAACATTGGGAGCGATGTAGCAACCGAGCCCGATCTTCTTGGCAAAGGCCCGGGCTGCCAGCAGCTCAACCACATTCTCCACCATCTCGTGCACGAGAATGCTTTGCGGTTCCAGCTCCAGCCGCCCGGCCTCGATCTTCGAGTAGTCGAGCAAGTCCTCGATCAGGGCGAGAAGCGCGCTGGCAGAGGTGGAAACCGCACCCACATAGGTGCGCTGCTCGGGCGTCAGCCGCGTATCCGCCAGAAGCGTCGCCATGCCCATGATGCCGTTCATGGGCGTGCGGATCTCGTGACTGACAGTGGCGAGAAAACGCGACTTGGCATGGCTTGCCTGTTCAGCGCGCTCGCGCGCATTGATCAACGCCCGCTCCGCCCGCTTGCGGGCCGTGATGTCCCGCGCGATGGCGCGATGCGAAACCGATCCCGCCTTCTCGTCGCGGACGGAATGTTCTATCCAGGAATACCAGCGCACCCCGTGGCGCGTGTGAATGGCCACATCGGTGGAGCTGAGGCACTCTCCATCCGAGAAGGCCGCATCGGGCACAAGGCCGATGTCAATCCCCAGTTGGCTGAGGGTCCGGCCCACAAGCTGCTCGGGTTCGCGATCCAGCAATTCGGCGAAAACCCGGTTCACATAGATGATCCGTCCGCCGCGATCGCGGTGAACGATGAGATCGCCCAGCGCGTCGACAAGCCCCTGAAACCGTTCCTCGCTCTCACGCAATTCCCACATGCGGTCGGCGAGGTCTTCCATCTCGACGCGGCTGACGGCTTCCTTGCGGGCGACTTCGGAGAGAAGACGTTTGTCCGCATTGGCCGCGCGAACCGTGACCAGAAGACTGAATGCTCCCAGGATTGCCAGAAAGAGCCCGATCAGCGGAGACGCGCCCGTCAGATGCGCGATGCCTGCAATGAGCAGGATCGCAAGGCTCAACATCATTTCTCCGCCACGATGTGGCGGCACCAGTCCCTCCGAAGCGAGGGCCGGAGCCAGGGCGGGCGACTTGATACGCATGCGCCGCGGCTGCACCTTTTCAGATGCGACCGGTGTCGCGATGCGCTCAGCCAAGTCTTTTTTTCCCGCCGTTTCCATGGGGCGCACTGTAACGAGCAAGAATTACAGAAGCTTTTGGCGGGTGTTTCCAATTTTAACGATCGGCAAGCATCGCCGACCGTAAGGGTTCATGCAGCCCATCGACCGAAGAAGGGGAAAACGGGCGAGGCCTCCGCCGCGGTCAATCCGCCTGATTGCCTCTTCCCCGGCGGCCACGCCGCCAGTCGAGAAGCTCTTCGAGTATGACCAGGCCCGCGCCCACCGTGATGAACACATCGGCAAGATTGAAGATGGCGAAGGACCAGACCGGCGTGTGGAAAAACAGGTAATCGGTCACATATCCAAGCGTCAGGCGGTCGATGAGATTGCCAATGGCGCCGCCGAGGATGAGTGCAAAGCCGAGCCTTGCCCAAACCTGCGCGGCCCCCGTTCGCATGGCGAGAAAGCCGATGAACAGAATGACCAGCGCCATAACGATGCTAAGGCCGATGCCGCTCATGCCGGAGAACATGGAAAAGGCGATGCCGGTGTTGCGCGAGTGAAGGAGCGAGAAGAAGGGGAGGATATCGATACGCTCATAGAGCGGCATCGCGGTCTCCACCAGCTCCTTCACGAGCTGATCGGCAAGAGCGAAGACGAGTGTCAGCACGCCATAAAAGGCGATGGCGCGCATGCTCATGCCTTGCTCCTGTCGTCGAGGGGAAGAACATCGCGCCGGATTTCATAGAGCATGACGCCGGTCGCGACCGCGAGATTAAGGGAATCTGCCCGGCCAGCCTGCGGAATGCGCACAAGCGTATCGCAGGCGGCAGCGAGTTCGGCGGTGAGCCCCTGCTGCTCGTTGCCCATCACAAGCAGGGTTGCTCCCCTCGAGTAATCGACTGTGCGATAATCGACAGAACCTTCCAGATGGGTACCGACCACCCTGCCGGAAAAGCCCTTTCGCCAGGCAAGGAAGGCTTCCACGCCGGCGCGCACGATGGGGACCGCAAAAACCGAGCCCATGGTGGCCCGCACCGTCTCGATGGAAAAAGGGTCGGTGCAATCGCCGATGAGTATCACGCCCTTCGCGCCCACCGCATCGGCGGTGCGCAGGATGGTGCCCAGATTGCCGGGATCGCGCACACGGTCGAGCGCGATCCAGACGTCGCCTGCGGCCGGCTCCACCGCGTCGAGCGGCAGCGTTTTCTGCTCGAAAACACCGACGACCATCTGCGGATTGTCGCGCCGGGTGATGGCGGAGAGGACCTTCTCGCTCACGACAAGCACGAGCCCACCGGAAGCGACCGTGCGCGCGGCGAGTTTCTCGACCGCTTCATTGCCCCGCCCGGCCTTCGCATAGAGCAGGGTCCGGACGGTCCATCCAGCTTCGAAAGCATCGATGACGAGCTTCAGCCCCTCGGCCATGAAGACATGCTCGCGATCGCGGAACTTCTTCATGGACAGCGCTCGGATGTCCTTGATGATCGGATTGGTGAGGCTCGTGACTTCCTTCACCTGTCCCGTGCGTTTCCTGTCCCGGTCATGCGTGCTCATGAGGCCACCCAGCGAGAAAAGAGCGATGTGGAAAGCGCCCGGCCCGCCGATTGCTCGCGGATGATCAATTCGCCGGATTCGATGCGCCCACCCATGCCCGCGAAGATGTCGCGCATCAACGCATGAATGGCGAAGAAGGAGGCGCGAATGGAATAGGCCGTGAGCACGACCGCCAATGGCTGCGGCGACAGAATGGAACGGCACAGCTCGGCCAGATAGGGCAGGTCCTCGAACAACTGCCACACTTCGCCCTTGGGACCTCGCCCATAGGCCGGTGGATCGAACAGAACGATGTCGTAGCTGTTGCCGCGCCTTGCCTCGCGCTCGGCAAACTTCACCGCGTCCTCGCAGATCCAGCGGATCGGCTTGTCGGCAAGTCCGGCAATTTCCTGATTCTCGCGGGCCCAGCCAATCGCCTTCTTGGAGGCGTCCACATGGGTGACCTCGGCGCCGGCACGGGCAGCGACCAGCGAGGCAAGCCCCGTATAGCCGAACAGGTTCAGAACCTTCACCGGGCGACCGGCGCCGAGCACCAGTTCTTCCATATGCGACCAGTGGGTCGCCTGTTCGGGAAACACGCCCACATGGCGAAACGAGGTGAAGCGGCCAAGGTAGTCGATACCGTCATGGCGCATCGGCCAGGTCTCGCCCAAAGGCTCTCGCGGGAACCGCCAGCGGCCCATGCCCTCTTCATCGGTGTCTCCGGTGAAGATCGCGTCCGCACGGTTCCATTCGGCAGGACCGAGCGCAGGGCGCCAGATCGCCTGCCCTTCGGGCCGCACGATCCGGTATGGGCCATATTGCTCCAGCTTGAGGCCATCGCCCGAATCGAGCAGCGCATAATCCTCGTTGGGCCGCACTTCCAGAATGACGGGCAGGCGCTCGTCGGGCAGCCGTCCCTGACGGCGCGGTGGCGGCGCGCGGCGCGCAGGCTCCTCCTGCCGCGGTTCGTTGTCACGCGGGGGCTGGGGCTTCTGCTGGGGGCGCCGGTCGTTCCGGCGCTTTGGGCGCTGAGGCTTCAATTCCGTGTCCGCCAATCCGCAAATGGTGCCGGGCTTCTGCCACAGGGCTTGCGGCAAGGCAATGTTGCCGCGCTTCAGGCCCGGTGCTTCTCGTAAACGGCAATACCCGCCGCCAGATCCTCGATGGCTGCCCCAACAGACTTGAACAACGTGATTTCATCGTCGCTGCGGCGCCCGGGCTTGTCGCCGCGGGTGAGCTCGTAAAGGTCGGCGCAGATTTCCTCTTCCTTCAGAGCGCCCGATTTGAGCGCCTGAACGATATCGCCGGCCTCCTTCACCGCGCCAGCTCTCGTATCCACGAACACCGACGCGCGGCGTACCGCTTCATCATCGCTCTCGCGCATGGTCGGGGTGAAGGCGCCGATCAGATCGACATGCGTCCCAGGCTTGAGCACCGCGCCGCGCACCAGAGGCTCGTTGGAAAGCGTGGCGCAGGACACGATGTCGGCCTCGGCCACCGCCTCGTCCAGATCGCCCGCCACGGCCGCGTTCATACCCGCAGCATTGAGGCTGTCGACAACCTTCTGTGCATTGCCGCTGGATCGGTTCCAGATGCGAATCTCGGTGATCGGGCGCACAGCCGAATGAGCACGCGCCAGATGCGGTGCAAGGGCACCGGCCCCGACGATCAGCAGCCGGGAAGCATCCTGTCGCGCGAGGTAGGAGGTTGCCAGACCGGACGCGCAGGCCGTACGCCAGGCGGTGACACGCTGGCCATCGATCAGCGCCAGCGGTTCGCCCGTGCGGCCATCCATCAGAAGATAAACGGCCATCACTGCCGGCTTTCCGATCGCATTGTTGTCCGGTGAAACGGTGGCGATCTTAACGCCGATATAACCGTTGCCGACCTCCGCGTTCGAAAAATCGTTCCATGCCGGCATCAGAAGCAAGGTCGCATCGCTGGCTCCGGGGCGTTCCACCGTGTGGTGATGGCGAACCGGCTGCACCGCGCCCTGGCGGAACGCCCGACGCAGCGTTTCAATCAGACCGGCATGGTCCAGACAGGAATCGACATCGTCGGCGGAGATATTCAGCATCAAGGGTATATCCGTTTCAGGAAAA
Source organism: Nitratireductor indicus C115 (assembly GCF_000300515.1). Lineage (GTDB taxonomy): Bacteria > Pseudomonadota > Alphaproteobacteria > Rhizobiales > Rhizobiaceae > Nitratireductor > Nitratireductor indicus. The sequence continues at coordinate 346,965 of NZ_AMSI01000001.1, read as the reverse complement.
GGCGTCAGGAAGAGTGTGGCAGCTGTGGGGCGCCGCTTGCGCGCATTGCGGTTTCACGCAGCTGGTCGACCTCTTTCTTGCGGTCGCGCGCAACCCGGCGATAACGCCCCTGCCGCAGCCACGTGGCAAGGCTGCCGATCACCATACCAAGCGCAAGCGCGGCAAAGAGATAGACAAAGAGCGGCCAGTTGACCGTCAGAACCGGATTGCCCGGATTGAAAGGATCAAGCGTGAACGGCACCAGGCCGCGATTGGCAACAGCCAAGGCGACGATGATGACCGCCAACGGCACCAGGACGAGAACGAGAAGAAGGCGGTTGGCCATGAAACTTGCTGCTTGGAACGTATCGTTTCGGGAGGGCTTACTTTTCGATGTTGAGCCGCTCGCGCAGCTCCTTGCCGGTCTTGAAGAAGGGCACCCACTTCTCCTCGACCTCAACGGATTCGCCCGTCCTCGGATTGCGCCCGACACGTGCGGGACGGTTCTTCACCGAGAAAGCGCCAAAGCCCCTCAACTCCACCCTGTGCCCATCGGCTAAGGCATCGGAAATTTCCTCGAAGATGGCATTCACGATGTTTTCGACGTCGCGCAAATAAAGATGCGGATTGCGGTTGGCGATCGTTTGCACGAGCTCTGACTTGATCATGGTTCTTTCCGCCGCTGTGTTGATCTGTTCCCGTCGCCCTGGATGCCCGGCATTCGGATGATTTTGCTTGTTTTTTTGTCAGGCATTTATCGCTTTTCAGGTTGCCAGACCGACAGCATACCGTCAAGGAAGATGCGATCCGCACCCAGTTCGCGCAATATTTCTGCGCTGCCGGAGGGAGTTCCGAGAAGGCGCGTTATCATTTCGGGCAGGAAATAGCTGCTTGCAAGTTCGCGCTTCTTCCACTCGACGACTTCGAGATCGTCGCTGACACCCTGGCTCACGAGCCATGCCTTGGCTTCACGTTCGCCACCCAGCTCGTCAACCAGCTTGTTTTCAACCGCCTGACGGCCAGTAAAAACCGACCCGTCGGCCAGACGCAAAACCTCGTCACGGGTAAGTGGCCGGCGTTCCGTCACCAGATCCACGAACCAGGCATAGCTGTCGAGGATCATGTTGCGGATCATCGCACGCGCCTCTTCGCTGGTCGGCTTGAAGGGAGACGGCTCGGCCTTGAGCGGAGACGATTTTATCTCTTCCAGCTTCACGCCGAGCTTTTCCATCAGGCCGCTGACGTCGGGATATTGAAACAGCACGCCGATGGAGCCGACGATGGAGGACTGACGCGCGACGATGTGATCCGTGGCGCTGGCGATCATGTATCCTGCCGACGCGGCGAGCGTGCCCACCTGAGCAACAACCGGTTTTTCGGCAGCGAGCCGCCGGACTTCCTCGTAGATCGCCTCGCCACCGGCCGTGGTGCCGCCGGGAGAATCGACCGTCACGATGACACCCTTCACACCCGGCGCCTTGCGAATGCGATCGAGACGCTCGAGCAACTCGTCGTCTTCCATGATCGTGCCGGTGATCTTGATCTGCGCGATATGATTGGCGGAAGTGCCGGCAGCCGCGCCATAATAGCGCTGGGCGGCAATCGCCACCGCGAGCACCACAACCGCCAGCGCAACGATGCGCCAGAAGGTCAGCTTGCGGCGCAGGCGGCGGCGGTCGATCAGGTCGTCAGCTCGAATGGACATGTTCGCCTCGTTCACGCTGGAGATGCTTCATGAACCAGCGCTTTTAGTCCAAAGGGTGGCGCGGGGCTACTGTTCAGCCACAAGAATCGGCTGGAAATATTGCGCCTTCGGCAGATGTATCGAGATCCTGGACGCCGACACGGTAAAATTGCCGCGTGAAGCGCATGATCAATCGCCCCTTGCAGGCTCGAGAAACGAAAAATGAGCAAGAAAATGCTTCTTCCGACGATAATTATCGGGCGCAACGATGTTGTCGTTAATCCAAAAATAGCCATATTGGAGTGAGACTTGGCCGGATGGGACCTCTTCTTGCGATAATTGTCCCGCAAACCGTGCATTTCACCCCTTCCAGCGACACCTTAACGTCACTGGAGAAGTTCGATTATCAGCCGGTGCGCTGCCGGTAAAAAGCACTTTTTTTTCAACCGGGCGCGCGACCGAAATCCCGGATATGCGGGACGAGTATGAGCAACCAGGCACACAAAGCAGCGATGGCCGGCGGCGGCAGCCGTCAAGGTCTACCGGAAAGCAGCGAGCGCGGCGAGGAAGCCTTTGCGCGCGCCACGCGCCATTCACGGCTCGTGCGCGCATTGAAAATCATGCTGCCGGCTGCCGCTATCCTCGTCTCCGTTGCCTTTGCCGGCTATTCCTTCCTCTCATCAGCCATGAACGGTACGGTCGATCTTGCTTCGGCATCCATCGAGAGCGGCTCGCTGGTGATGGCGAGCCCTGAGCTCAACGGCTTCACCAGCGACAACCTGCCCTACAAGATGACAGCCGAGCGCGCGCGCCAGAAGATCGGCAGTCAGGATGTGATCGAGCTCGAGGGCATCCGCGCCCATGTGCCCGTCGACAAGGATAATTTCGCTACCATCCAGGCCGAAGACGGGGTCTACAGCCGCGGCGACAACAAGCTCGACATCAAGAGCCCGCTTCTCCTGAAAACCACCTCGGGCATCACGGCCAGGCTCGAATCGGCCAGGATCGACATCGAGAAAAGCACACTCGAAAGCCCTCATGCCGTCGAGATCGAACTTGACGGGACGAAGATCGCAGCCGATTCATTCGCTGCAAGCGACGGGGGCAAGGTTTTCGTGTTCGACAAGCGCGTTCGCGTTACAATCGATCCCACGCAGCTTAAAAACGCCGCCAAGGGACAAGAACAGTGAGAAAAACGCGATGAGGCTCCACAGGTTTGCCCTTCCCGCACTGCTGGCGTTCGCCGGCCTTACCGGACCGGCCATGGCCCAGGACGCACAAAGCCGGCTTACCGGCCTTCAGCTTTCAGGCGACAAGCCCATCCAGATCGAAAGCGACAGGCTGGAGGTCCGCGAGGGCGAGAACGTCGCCGTGTTTTCCGGCAATGTCTCCGTTGCGCAGGACAAGACCGTGCTGAAATCCAGCAAGATGACGGTCTACTATCTGAAGGATGGCGGTTCGGCCGCAACCGGAAGCGCGAATATCGACCGGCTGGAGGTGGACGGAAACGTCTACGTGAAGTCGGATACCCAGGTTGCCACCGGCGACAAGGCGACCTTCGACATGAAGTCGGAAGTGCTGGTCCTTTCAGGCAAGGAAGTCGTGCTTTCGGAAGGCGACAATGTGATTGTCGGCTGCAAACTCACCGTCCAGATGAAAAACGGTCAGGCCAAGCTCGACAGCTGCAAGGGCAGCAAATCGGCCGGCCGCGTCAAGATGCTCCTCACGCCCGGATCCCAGAACAGGTAGTTCCGCCGTTGATTTCGAAGTTGCGTAAAATAAGGGGCGGCAGCAAGCAGGCCGCACCCGAAAATCCTGCGAGCGGCAAGCTCAAGGACTACAAGGGCACGCTGATCGCCCGTGGTCTGACCAAGGCCTACAAGGGGCGGCAGGTCGTCAGCGGCGTCTCCATCGGCGTGCGGGCGGGCGAAGCCGTCGGCCTCCTCGGACCGAATGGCGCTGGCAAGACCACCTGTTTCTACATGGTGACGGGCCTCGTGCCGGTCGATCAGGGAACCATCCACATCGATGGGCATGACGTCACTTCCATGCCCATGTACCGGCGCGCCCGGCTTGGCATCGGCTACCTGCCGCAGGAAGCCTCGATTTTTCGCGGGTTGACGGTCGAGCAGAATATCCGCGCCATTCTCGAGGTGGTGGAGCCAAGCCGCAAGGAACGCGACAAGAGCCTCGATGCGCTGCTTGAAGAGTTTCACATCAGCCATCTGCGCAAGTCACCTTCGGTGGCGCTGTCGGGCGGCGAGCGGCGGCGGCTCGAAATCGCGCGCGCGCTGGCCAGCCAGCCGAACTTCATGCTGCTCGACGAGCCTTTTGCCGGCATCGACCCCATCGCCGTAAGCGATATCCAGCAGCTCGTGCGCCACCTGACGGCGCGCGGCATCGGCGTCCTCATCACTGACCACAATGTGCGGGAGACGCTGGGCCTGATCGACCGGGCCTATATCATCCATGCAGGCCAGGTGCTCACCCATGGCCGTCCCAACGATATCGTCGGCAATGCGGATGTCCGCCGCCTTTATCTGGGTGAGGGTTTCACGCTCTGACACAGCCGGAACCGGCGAATAACACTGTTTTTCGCCGTTTCTGCGCCGCGATTTGACCCATTCGGTGGTCGGACCGGCTCATTTCTCTTGACAAGCAAATCTCGGGCCAATTGAATCTGCCCCCGGTCCGGCGCCTGTCGCCGGAGGCAAAAGGGGCCTTTTCCATGGTGCTTGCACCGAAACTTCATCTGCGTCAGACGCAATCGCTCGTGATGACGCCACAGCTCCTGCAGTCGATCAAGCTCCTGCAGATGACGCATCAGGAGCTGGAGCGTTTTCTCGACGCAGAGATCGAGCGCAATCCGCTGCTTGAATGGCGAGACGATAGCGCGACGCAGGAAGCGCGCGATGAAAGTCCGGAGTGGAGCAAGGACAGCGACACCGCCTCCACGAATAGCGCGGAGGGGATTTCTGACCGCCTCGACGCGTCTCTGGAAAATCTCTTTCCCGACGATCCCGGTACCCATGACCGCATCGGGCCCGACCTTTCCGCGCAATGGAAATCGGCTGGGGGCAATGGTCTTCAAGCGGCAGGCAGCGGCGGCTCCTACGATCTGGAGGCAACGACCGCGGCAAGCGTCACGCTGCGCGATCATGTGAACGAGCAGATCGCGCTCGCGTTTTCTTCTCCCGCACGTCAGATCATGGCTCATGAGCTGGCGGAGGGCCTCGATGAAGCCGGCTACATGCTTGCCGATCCGGACGAGATGGCCGCACGCATCGGCGCCCACCGCGCGGCCCTCGACGAGGTTCTGACCGTTTGCCAGACCTTCGATCCGCCGGGGCTGTTTGCGCGCAGCCTTTCGGAATGCCTTGCCCTTCAATTGATCGCGCGGGACCGCTACGACCCGGCGATGCGCGCCATGGTGGAAAATCTGGAGCTGCTCGCCAAGCGCGATTTCCAGACGCTTGGCAGGCTTTGCGGGGTGGATTCGGAAGATCTCGCGGACATGCTGGCCGAGATTCGCACCCTCGACCCCAAGCCCGGCATGGCATTTTCCTCCGGCACGGCAGATCCCATCGTTCCGGATGTGGTGGTGAAAGCTGCCAATGACGGCAGCTGGGCGGTGGAACTCAATCCTGAAACCCTGCCGCGGGTTCTCGTCAACGAGCCCTATTTCGCAGAGGTTTCAGCGCATGCGCGCGAAACCGACCGGCAATTTCTCTCCGAGTGCCTGCAAAGCGCCAACTGGCTCACCCGCAGCCTGGATCAGCGCGCCCGCACCATCTTGAAGGTCGCATCCGAGATCGTTCGGCAGCAGGACGCCTTTCTCATCCATGGGGTCAGCCATCTTCGGCCGCTGAACCTGCGGACGGTCGCGGAGGCCATCGGCATGCACGAATCGACCGTGAGCCGTGTTACCGTCAACAAATATATGATGACCCCGCGCGGCACGTTCGAACTCCGCTATTTCTTTTCCTCCGCGCTCGCTTCAGCGGATGGAGGCGATGCTCATTCTTCGGAAGCGGTGCGCGAGCGCATTCGCCACCTCATCGACAATGAGGAACCGGGCGCCGTTCTTTCGGATGATGCGCTTGTGGATATCCTCAACCGGGAGGGCATCGACATCGCCCGGCGCACCGTCGCCAAGTATCGGGAAGCGCTCAATATTCCCTCCTCGGTGCAGCGCAGACGGGAAAAAAGAATGCTCGCCGCGGCCGCCGGAGGCTCCACCGCAATGGCCCGCACGGCCTGAGCTTCGCCCAAGCCTTGATTGACATTCCCCCGTGAAGCCACTAGAAGCCCGCCCGCATAGGCCTTCGAGCCGGAAACGGCTTTGACTTTTCTGCGATAAGCGCCAATCTGAGAAGGAGATCGCGGTCGAAACGAAGTTCACAATCCGCCGCGGCACCTTGTACATGCAGAGCACACGTATAAACTCTCATCGTTCGATGTCTGATCAGGAAAGGGCTGTCTTCAGATGAGCTTACGCATTTCTGGCAAGCACATGGACATCGGCGACGCATTCCGTTCCCGCATCGAAGAGCGGATCGGGGAAGCTGTCGATAAATATTTCGACGGTGGTTTTGGCGGTCGCGTTACGGTCGAGAAGTCGGGTTCGCGCTTCTCCGCCGATTGTATGGTCCATCTGGATACGGGAATGGTGCTCCAGGGCACCGGACAGGCACAGGATCCGCAGCAGGCCTTCGAGGCCGCGGCAGAGCGGGTCGAGAAGCGGCTGCGCCGCTACAAACGCCGTCTGAAATCCCATAACATCAGCCAGACCATCGATCCGATGGATATCGCCTACCGTGTCATGGCGCCGGTTGCCGACGAGGAAGACGAGGTTCCGGAGGATTATGCTCCGACCGTCGTCGCCGAATCGAAGATGCCGCTGCAGACCATGTCGGTGGCATCCGCCGTGATCGAGCTCGACACCAAGGACAATCCGGTTTTCGTGTTCCGCAATGCTGCAAGCAATGAAGTGAACATCGTCTACCGGCGCGCCGACGGCAATATTGGCTGGATCGACCCGTCGACGGTTGCGCACGCATAAGTTCCGTGCCCGCGTCAGCGCCGGCCTGGATGCCGGCGAGCAGACAAAAGCAAAGGATGCATAGACATGGATCTTAGCGATCTGATCGAGCCGAAGGCTGTTGTCCCGGCGTTGAAGGCCAATTCCAAGAAGCAGCTGCTGCAGCTGCTCGCGGAAAAAGCCGCCGCCGTGACCGGCCTGCCCGAGCGGGAGGTGTTCGATACGATTCTCCAGCGTGAGCGTCTCGGCTCTACCGGTGTGGGCAACGGCATTGCCATTCCTCACGGCAAACTTCCCGGAATTCAGCGCATTACGGGCGTGTTCGCCCGTTTGGAGACACCGGTCGACTTCGAGGCCATCGACGATCAGCCGGTTGACCTCGTGTTCCTGCTGCTTGCCCCCGAGGGGGCCGGTGCCGACCATCTCAAGGCCTTGTCGCGAATTGCCCGCGTGCTGCGCGACGCCGACACGGTGGCCAAGATTCGCGGCACCAAGGACGCGGCAGCAATACACAGCTTCCTCGCGGAGACGCCGGCGTCCAACGCCGCCTGATACCTGCAGGCGCGAGCCTGAACTTACGCCCCCTGTGCCTGGAAGTCGGTGCTGAGCGCCCGTACAGGGCCGGAGGACTGCGCCTGCTCGTCGATGCCCTGCGATTGCCGGAATTGGCAAAGAAGCTTGATCGGCCCCACACGATATCGTGCTGTGGCCCTCTGGGGCGGCGACGGGTCACGCCGCCCGGCATCGCGCCGCCTTGCGGCGGCGCCGGTCGGTCAATGCAGGCTGACCGTTTCCAGGTCGTTCTGGAAGGCACCTGCCAGTGCCGTGTCGCGAGCGTCGGCCAGAAGGATGGGCTGGCCATTGGCCGCAAACAACGCCCATAAGCGCGTTCCTGGAACCAGGTTCGGCATGCCGGGGAACTTGCCCTGCAAATCCTCGGCGCTCATTTCGCGCATATAGGCCACAGCGCCCTCGCCCATATGGGCAAGCTGCTGTTCGGAGATTTCGATCTTGTGTTCAAGTTCGGTCATGTAAGCCTCCTTGACGCAGGCGTTTCCTCAGGAAACCAACCCGCTGAAGAGCCCAAGGTTCCGGCCGGGTCAGCCCGTCCGGTTTCCTCCCATCGAGACCAGTGTCTCAGTCTTTCACCGAAATGTTTATTTTTTGTACCATCCGTTCCGGCTCCGGACGGTCAAGGTCGACGGAGAGAAGCCCGTTCTTCAAATCCGCACCGAGCACCCGCATGCCTTCGGCCAGCACGAACATGCGCTGGAACTGGCGCGCGGCGATGCCGCGATGCAGGAATTCCCGCTCGCCCTCCTCGGACTGACGTCCACGGATGATAAGCTGATTCTCCTCGGTCGTAACGTCGAGGTCTTCAGCGCCAAAGCCTGCCACGGCAAGCGTTATGCGCAATTTCTCGCCTCGACCGTCCTCGGCACGGATGCGCTCGATATTATAAGGCGGGTAACCATCGCCTGACTTGGCGATCCGCTCGAGCGTCTTTTCCATACTATCGAACCCGAGAAGCAGGGGATTCGAAAAAGGCGTCATACGCGTCATTTTGCTTTGTCCTCAAAGAGCGACGTGGTTAGAAGGAGACCCGTTCGGCATCGCCTTCCTGACCATTGATATGGTCTTTGAAAATCCGCGTTTCAAGCACTTTGGAGCCACCGCATGACGGCAGCCCGCAAGATCATCATCGACACCGATCCGGGTCAGGACGACGCCCTGGCGATCCTGTTGGCCCTGGCCAGCCCCGAACTCGAAGTGCTCGGCATCACGGCCGTAGCAGGAAACGTGCCGCTCGCGTTAACCCAGAAGAACGCGCGCAAGATCTGCGAACTCGCTGGCCGACCCGAAACGCGCGTTTTTGCAGGCGCTGCGCGCCCTCTCCTGCGAAAACTCGTGACGGCGGAAGAAGTGCATGGGCGAACCGGCCTTGACGGGCCGGACCTCCCGGAACCCCGGATGCCGCTGCAGGACACCCATGCCGTCGATTTCATCATCGAAACGCTGCTGAACCAGGCGGAGAAATCCGTCACGCTGTGCCCGCTCGGGCCTCTCACCAATATCGCCCTCGCCCTGTCGCGTGCCCCGGAGATTGCACCGCGCATCCGCGAGATCGTGCTGATGGGTGGCGGCTTCTTCGAAGGCGGCAATGTGACGCCGGCAGCGGAATTCAACATCTATGTGGACCCGCATGCCGCGGATATCGTGCTACAGGCCGGCATACCACTGGTCATGATGCCGCTCGACGTGACGCACAAGGCGCTGACCACGCGCAAACGGCTGACGGCCATCCGCGCGCTCGGCACCCCTGTGGCACTGGCCGCCGCACAGCTTCTCGACTTCTTCGAACGGTTCGACGAGGAAAAATACGGCACCGATGGTGGGCCGCTGCACGATCCTTGCGTGATCGCCTATCTCATCAAGCCCGAGCTTTTCGGTGGAAAGAGCTGCAATGTGAGCGTCGAGACCGGCTCGGAACTCACCATGGGCATGACGGTGGTCGACTGGTGGCGCGTTACCGAACGTCCGCACAACGCCCTGGTGATGCGGGATATCGATGCGGATGGTTTCTTCGCGCTTCTTACCGAGCGGCTCAGCCGCTTGTGAAACCGCTCAGCGCGAGCGCGAAAGAGCGATCCACAGACCGCCGCCCATCAGGAAACCTCCGCCAAGGCGGGTAAACTGGCGAACCCGGCGTGGCGTGAGACGCTGGCCGATCCGGCCGGAAGCGATAGCATAGCCGCCATCGGAAAGTGCTGAAAAGGAAAGCGCCGTGGCGCCCATTATGGCGATCTGCAGGGCGTGATTGGCCGTGGGATCGATGAATTGGGGCAGCAGTGCCCCAAAGAAAAGCAATTGCTTGGGATTACCCATCGAGACGAAAAACCCCTGAAGGAAAAACCCGCGGCGCGGTGTGCGAACCGTCAGGCTTCCATCCTCCGTCTCACGGCCTGCCCGAATCATCTTCCAGCCAAGCCAGCACAGATAGGCCGCACCCAGAAGCTTGATCCACTCGAACCAGTGGCCTGCCATCTCGATCAGGGAGGTGAGGCCAATGCCGGCAATCGCGATCATGATCGACAGGGAAACCAGTGTCCCGGCGACGTTGAGCACCCCCGCGCGAACGCCGTGGCGCATTCCGTTTGCGACAATCAGCATATTGGTGGGACCGGGTATGACGGTCGCCACGAAACAAACGATCACATAGGCCGTGTAGGTTTCCAGGGACATCCGCTTTGTCCTCCCACGCGCAGGATACACCGGCGCACAACCGCGTCCAGCCCGCTCAGGCGAGCGCGGCGTCGACCTCGGCCCGATGCGGGATGGCCGGCTGGGCACCGGGCTTCAGGCAGGCAAGCGCACCCGCAACAGCTGCCTGGCGCAAAGACTGCTCCAACCCATGCCCGCTGGCGAGTTGAGTGGCCAGATAGCCGCAGAAGGTATCTCCTGCCCCTACCGTATCGACCGGATCTATCCGGATCGTTGGCACACTCAGGAAGGTTTCTGGCGTAGCAGCCCAGACGCCGTCGGCTCCGAGCGTCACGATGACGGTTCGCCCTGTTCTCACGCTGAAATCGCACATCCGTGCCTGCCGGTCGTTTCCCTTCAATGCGAGGGCATCCGCATAGAGATCGAACTCCGTCTCATTGGCGATGACATAGTCGGCATCTCCAAGAAGCGAAGCGGCCTCCTCGCGATAGGGCGCTGTGTTGAGAAGCGAGACCGCCCCCGCGCTCCGCACGGCGCGCAGCGCAGCATCCACGGTGGCAATCGGAACCTCAAGCTGCAGCAAAACATGATTGCCTGGCGATAGCGCCGCCTGCCGGACATGAAGCGGCGAAACCTCGGCATTGGCGCCGGGAACTACGGCAATGGTGTTCTCACCGCTGCGCTCCACCAAAATATGCGCCGTGCCTGTCGCCGTCTCCGCGCGGTGCAGGCCAGACAGCCCCACTCCCGCGCCCTTGAGCAGGGCGAGGGCCTCTTCGGCGAAGGCATCGTCTCCGACCGCCCCCACCATGCGCGTGGCAGCGCCTGCCCGGGCGGCGGCCAGCGCCTGGTTCGCACCCTTTCCGCCTGGGGCTGTCACGAAATCTCTTCCCGGAACCGTTTCACCCGGCTTGGGAAGTCGCTCGACCGCGACGATCAGATCGAGATTTATGGAGCCAATGACGACGATCAACTGAAGCCTCCCGCACGGTTTTGCAGGACGCTAGAACATTTTCAGGCCAGATGGAATCCGTCCGCCGGCTTTGCACCGATCTCAATCGGCCTTGACGAGCTGGCCGGCTTCCCAGCCAAGCATGGCGCGCTTGCGCGTCAGCCCCCAATGGTAACCTGTCAGCGCGCCGGACTTGCCGACCGCGCGGTGGCAGGGAACGACGAAGGAAATGGGATTGGCCCCGATCGCAGCACCCACGGCCCGCGCGGCCGAGGGCTTGCCTATGCCGGTGGCGATGTCGGAATAAGCCCGCGCACGCCCCATGGGTATCTTCAACAACGCGTCCCAGACCTGCACCTGAAAATCGGTGCCTATCAGAACCACCTTGAGCGGTTGGTCGGCCCGCCAGCGAGCGGGTTCGAAAATGCGCGCGGCGTAGGGCGCGGTCGCGGAAAGATCTTCCACGAAACCGGCATTCGGCCAGCGCGAGGTCATGTCTTCCAGCGCCTCGCGCTCGCCACCGACATCGCAAAAGGCAAGGCCGGCAAGACCGCGATCCGTGACCATGACCAGCGCCAGGCCGAAAGGCGAGACATGAAAACCATAGCGCATCGTCAGGCCTGCACCGCGCGACTTGTACTCGCCCGGGGAAATCGCCTCGTGCGTGACAAAAAGATCGTGCAGACGACCAGGTCCCGACATGCCCAATTCGAAAGCCGTATCGAGCAACGGCAAGCCCGAATCCAGAAGCCGGCGAGCATGATCGAGTGTCACGGCCTGTAAGAAGGCCTTCGGCGAAAGCCCCGCCCAGCGGGTGAAAAGCTTCTGCAGGCCCGTGGGCGTGTCGCCCACCTCGGCTGCGAGCGCCTCCAGAGAGGGCTGATCGCGATAATCGAGGCTGATTTTTTCCACCACGCGGCGAACGATCTCGTAGTCTCCACCGTCCGGCGTCACATCCTTCTGCAACAGGGCTGTCGGCATATTCATGGCGTTTACTCCCGGCCGTCTGGGGCCACTTCACGCACTTTCGTTTCGCAAGGATCGAAACGGCAATGCGCATATTGAGATGTTGAACGCCAATATCCTTCGCCGGCAGTGCTTTCGCCACCCGATTCTTGACTTGTCAGCGCCCCTTGGCCGTGGCGAGGGCCTGTCCGAAAGCCATGGCAAAGCTCTCCCTGTCGTCGGGATTGAGGAAGCTGCCAATCGACACGCTTTCGCCGCGCATTTCGACCGCCATGTCGGTGATGCCGATCTCATCATGACGGTTGATGCGGAAGCGCGCCCAGAACGGATTGAAATGATGCTCCACCGCCCTGCCCGAAGGCGGCACCTTGCGGATGTCGAGGCTGGTCCGCGACAGACGCACTTCCTCCCGCACGCGCGCAGCACGATAATTCAGGCGAAACGCGACATAAATCGCCAGAACATCGAGCCCGAAGAAGCCGAAAATCGGCCAGGCGCCGATTTTCAGGAAAAGCGCCCCTACGCTGATCCATATGAGCAGCAGCGTGCCCATCAGGATCGCAAAGCCGCGCCCGCTCAGGGAGCGATACGGCGTCAGCAGCGCCTGGAAGACCGGCGTGTCTGCGGTGTTTGTTTCGGACATGAACCCGATTATAGAAGGCGCATGGAAAAGCCCAAGAAGAAAATTGCCGCGCCGCAAAAGAGGCCCCGGCCCCGCAAGCCGAAAACCGCCTATTCGCCCGAGGAGATTCACGAGATCTTCCGCCGCTTCTCGGTGCAACGGCCCGAGCCCAAGGGCGAGCTGGAGCATGTGAACGCCTTCACGCTGCTTGTTGCTGTGGTGCTTTCGGCCCAAGCCACCGATGCGGGCGTGAACAAGGCAACACGTGCTCTCTTCAAGGTGGCCGATACGCCGGAGAAAATGCTGGCGCTCGGCGAGGCAAAGGTCGGAGACCATATCCGCACCATCGGGCTATGGCGCAACAAGGCCAAGAACGTCATCGCGCTGAGCGAAGCGCTCATCCGCGATCACGGCTCGCAGGTGCCCGACAGTCGCGATGCGTTGACCACCCTGCCCGGCGTTGGCCGCAAGACGGCCAATGTGGTGCTCAACATGGCCTTCGGCCAACCCACCATGGCGGTGGATACGCATATCCTGCGCATCGGCAACCGCATCGGCCTTGCCCCCGGCAAGACACCGGAGCAGGTGGAAGCCATATTGGTGCGCATCATTCCGGCAGAGTATATGCGCCACGCTCATCACTGGCTGATCCTGCACGGGCGCTATGTTTGCAAGGCACGCAAGCCTGACTGCCCGGCCTGCGTTATCGCGGATATCTGCAAATCGGCAGAAAAGACCACCGCCATTCCCGCCCCTCTCGTGGAGATTCAAGCCACCGCGTGAAGCCATCTTCGCCGAGCGGCTCTCCGCTGGCACCGCGGACTTAGGGTGTGATAGTTTCACGCATGGCTTTGCAACGCACTCTCAACCCAATGCCCGACTTCGTGCGCAAGGCGCTCGATGATGAGGGCTTGCGCAGCGCCTATGAGGCCAGGCCCGATTATCAGAAGAACGATTATCTGGGCTGGATCGTCCGAGCCAAACGGCCCGAGACGCAGGCAAAGCGCCTCCGGCAGATGCTCGACGAACTCACAAGCGGTGGCGTCTACATGAAGATGCGCTGGAACGGCTGACCGCCAAAAACCTGTCAGGGCATCATCGACCCGGTATCCATGAACCTTTGATGCCAGGAGAGCGCTTCGCCGGGCAGGGTCGGAGCGTGCTGGCCATAGGACCCTTTCCTGGCTCGCGCGAAATAATCCTGAAGCGCAGGCCGATAGTCGGGGTGGGCGCAATTGGCGATGATCAGCTCCGCGCGCTGCCTGGGCGCGAGCCCGCGCAGATCCGCCAGCCCCTGCTCGGTGACGATCACCTGAACGTCCTGCGAGATATGGTCGACATGGCTGGCCTGCGGGACGATGGCGGAAATCTTTCCGCCCTTGGCGGTGGAAGGCGTCATGAAAATCGACACATAGGCGTTGCGCGCGAAATCTCCCGATCCGCCAATGCCGTTCTGGATGCGCGATCCCATGATGTGGGTGGAATTCACATTGCCATAGATGTCGGCCTCGATAAGACCGTTCATTGCAAGACACCCCAAACGCCGCACCAGTTCGGGATGATTGCTGATTTCCTGCGGACGCAGGATCAGCTTGTCGCGGAAGGCGCCGGCATTGTCGTTGAAGCGTTTGGCAGCCTCCGGGCTCAGCGAGAATGCGGTGGCGGAAGCCATGCGCAATTTCCCGGCTTCCAAAAGGTCGAGCATGCCGTCCTGCACCACTTCCGTGAAGGCGGTGAGATTTTCGAACGGAGCATCCATCAGGCCGGTCAGAACCGCATTGGTGACATTGCCGACGCCCGATTGCAGCGGCAGCAGCTCCTTCGGCAAGCGGCCCCGCGCAACCTCATGACGGAAGAACTCCAGAAGGTGACCGGCGATCGCCTCGGCCACGGCATCCGGCTCGGCGAAGGGCAGATTGCGATCGGGTGTGTCCGTCTCGACAATGGCGACGATCTTTTCGGGATCGCAGCGAAAATGCGGCTCACCGATGCGGTCGTCGGGATTGACCAACGGGATCGGCTTGCGATGCGGCGGCAAAGCCGTGCCGTAATAGATGTCGTGCATGCCGTTCAATGCCTCGCTCTGCCAGCGGTTGACCTCAAGGATCACCTGCTTGGCCTGATCGAGCCAGGTCTTGTTGTTGCCGATGGAGGAGGACGGGATCAGCGTGCCATCGGCCGTTATTCCTGAAATTTCGACCACCGCCGTATCGAGAGGACCAAGAAAGCCCTGCCAGGCCATCGGTGCGACCTGGCTCAGATGCAGGTCGAAATAGTTCATCTCGCCGGAATTGATCTTCTCGCGCGCAATGGGATCGGAATTATAGGGCAGGCGGAATTCGATACCGTCGGCCTTGGCGAGCGCACCGTCGAGTTCCGGACCCGTGGACGCCCCGGTCCAGACGCGGACGCGGAAGGGATTGCCTGCGGCATGTTCCGCCTCGATGCGGGCGGCCAGCGCCATAGGTACCGATTTCGGATAACCGGAACCGGTAAAGCCGCTCATGCCGACCGTCGTTCCATTGGCGATCAGGGAAGCGGCATCCTCGGGGCTCATGATTTTCGAGCGCAGGCGATCATTGGCGATACGATTCATGGTCTTCACTGTGTCCTCCGCAGCCGCCCGTGGGAGATCAGACGACCAGACTGAAAAGAAACCCGCCGGCTTTCTGACAAAGAAATGTCCATCCGGCGATGCGGCAAAGAGCCCGCCGGAACAGGGCGGAACCCGTTGGGCCGGGGCAGAATCACCTCAACGCGGGCAAGATGTTCTAGCCTCTCGGAGCGCGTTTGTTTTTCGTTCCAAAGTATGAGGAGCGGTCAAAGGTCAGGAGGTTTCCAGAGCATCCCGGACGCGCGCGCCTTCGGTAGCCGAGATCATCTTGTGGAGGTGCACCATCATCGCGGCTGCGAAAAGCGGCGTCAGAAGATTAAGCAGGGGCACGGCAAGAAAGGCCGCGATCACCAGGCCCGCGAGGAAGATCGTGCCGGCATTGCGCCGACGCAGTGCCTTCGCCTCCGCTTCGGTGCGGAAGCGCATAGCCGCGAACTCGAAGAACTCACGACCCAGCAGATAGCCATTGACCATAAAGAAGGCGAGCATGTTGACGCCCGGCACAAGGAGCAGAAGCAGGGCGACGATGTTGCCGAGCACGACCACGCCGAAGAACTTGATCGACATGACAATTGCCGGAACGATCGGCAGCGCCTTGCCGGGCGGATCCTGCGGGTAGTCCTCGCGCTCGACCACGGCGGCGACATCATCGAGGAAGAGACCGGCAATGATGGCCGTAACGGGAGAGATGAGAAGCGCCAGCCCCAGAGCGAGGCCAAGGCCGGCGGCAATTGCCGCCACAAGGCCGACCCATCCGACCCAAACAGGCAGATCAGGGAACAGCGCATCGAACCATGGCAGCGCCATATATTCGAACAATTCCTTCGCACCGAGCCAGAGACCGGCAAGGACCAGTAGCGTCAGACCGAGCGTCTTGAAGAAGACGCTGCGGAATTCCGCCGAGAACAGGCGGCTCATGGCGGCGCGGGCTGCTTCAAGGATCATTCGGTCTGGTGCCCCTTGGCTGTTTTCCTGCATCCGAGATAGGAAGGCTTGGGGCTGCCCGCAAGCCGAAAGGCCCCTGTCTTTGGCTTGCAAATCCCCGTCAAGGCGCTAAACCGCTCCCGCCAGAAGCCAATACATCTTCCCAATCAATCTGGAGAACCGATCTTGAGCGAATATGACGTGCTGTGCATCGGCAACGCCATCGTCGATATCATTGCCCGCTGCGACGAAGCCTTTCTTGAAGACAACAAGATCATCCGTGGCGCCATGAACCTGATCGATGTGGATCGCGCGACATTGCTCTACGACCGGATGGGACAGGCGGTGGAAACGTCCGGCGGCAGCGCCGGGAACACTGCCGCGGGTGTGGCGGGACTTGGCGGGACAGCGGCCTATTTCGGCAAGGTCTCCAACGACACGCTCGGAGAAATCTTCACGCACGATATCCGCGCGCAGGGTGTCGCCTTCGACACGACGCCGCTCGAGGGACATCCGCCCACGGCGCGTTCGATGATCTTCGTGACGCCGGACGGCGAACGCTCAATGAACACCTATCTCGGGGCCTGCGTCGAACTTGGGCCTGACGACGTGGAAGAAAACAAGGCCCGTGGCGCCAAGGTCACCTATTTCGAAGGCTATCTGTGGGATCCGCCGCTTGCGAAAGAGGCGATCCGCAAGACCGCGGATTTTGCCCATGCGGCCGGCCGCGAAGTCTCCATGTCGCTTTCCGATCCCTTCTGCGTCGACCGTTACCGCGGTGAGTTTCTGGAGCTGATGCGCTCGGGCCGCGTCGACATCGTGTTCGCGAACGAACATGAATTGCTTTCGCTCTACCAGACCTCGTCCTTCGACAGCGCTCTCGAAGCCATCCGCAAGGATTGCAAGCTGGCTGCCGTGACCCGTTCGGAAAAGGGCTCGATCATCCTCAAGGGGGAAGAAACCGTTCCGGTGGATGCTGTGAAGGTCGACGATTTGGTGGATACGACCGGAGCGGGAGACCTCTATGCAGCGGGCTTCCTTTATGGCTACACCAACGGGCTAAGCCTGCTCGACAGCGGCAAGCTGGGCTCCTTCGCGGCTGGCCTCATCATCCAGCAGATCGGCCCGCGCGCCAACAAGGATTTGCGCTACGAAGCCCAGCAGGCAGGCCTATTGTAGCTCTTCCGGGGGGCGCCCCGGGCGGGGCCTGTAGCGTGGAATGGTCCATCCGTAGCGAATAGCACCGCCGCGCACCAGAAATGCGGCGGCAAAGGCCACAAGGGCGGCTATCGTTCCGTCCACGCCGGCAATATCCATTCCGGTAAACACGGCCGCCCCCACCAAAGCAGCGCTGACATAGACTTCGGGGCGCATGAGCACGGAAGGCTCTCCCGCCACCACGTCACGCAGGACACCGCCAAAGGTGGCCGTCAGAATGCCGGTCACCAGCGCCACCGTGGCGGACCCCGAAGCCACAAGGCCCTTGGCTGCCCCGAGAACGGAGTAGGCGGCCAGTCCCACCGCATCGAACCACAGAAGCAGCCGGTAGCGATATTCCACCATGGGCGCGGTGAAGAACACAAGCACGGCCACCAGCGCACAGATCACGATATAAGTGGGATTGAGAATCCAGAAGACGGGCGCATCGATGATCAGATCGCGCAGGGTGCCTCCCCCCATGCCCGTGATGCCGGCGAGGAAGATAAACCCGATCAGGTCCAGTTCCTTGCGCGAGGCCGCCAAGGCCCCTGTGGCAGCGAAGACGGCGATGCCCGAATAATCGAGAAGCAGCAATGGATTCATCGGGTTCCTCCGCCGGAACGCCTCGCCATTTCCCGGAAGGAAAAACAGCGTCATCCCGACCACGGGATGCACAGCGTCTCAACTGGATAGCCGAGGGGCCGCCCATTGGGAAGCGGGACGAGGGAAAAGCAGGCCGTACTCGAGCCTGCGGGTTTTTTGCTACAGGCGGACGTCAGATGCATTCACCTGACCGCCGCATGTTCAATATCCCGCAAGCTCTCCGGCTTTAAACCTCGCTCAATCGTGAACGGGGATCAGGCGTCCCGCTCAGCCTGCGGATTGGGCGGGCCCGGCTCGGCAGCGGCATTCTCGCCGTTCTTGACGGCAGCGACTTTGGGTCCACCCTTGGCAATGCCGACCATGGCCGGGCGCAGCACGCGCTCGCCGATCACATAGCCGCGCTGGGCGACCTGAACCACGGTTCCGTCCGGCTTGGTCGGGTCCGGAACTTCATACATGGCCTGATGAAAATGCGGATCGAAACGCTCACCCTGCGGGTCGATGGGCTTCACGCCATGGCGTTCCAGCGCCGAAAGCATGGAACGCTCCGTCATCTCGACGCCTTCCATCAATGCCTTCAGGCCGGAAGCATCTGCAGCCAGGGCTTCAGCCGGAACGGCCTCGAGCGCGCGATTGAGATTATCGGAAACCTGAAGCATGTCGCGGGCAAAGGCCGCGATGGAATAGGCCCGCGCCTCCGTCACGTCGCGCGCGGTGCGCTTGCGCAGATTTTCCATCTCCGCGGCGACGCGCAGGGCACGATCCTTCAGCTCTTCGTTTTCCTTGGCAAGGCGCACCAGAACGTCTTCTTCCGTGACGCCCTCGGCACCGGGAGTTGCGTTCACATCCTGCTCTTCCGGGTTCGCGGAGCCGGTCATGTGGTTGTCCTTAGCCTCATTGGTCATGGCAGTCCGTCTGTTTCTTCATGATTGTTCGGTGATTGCGCCCGATATCGATGTTCGCGACGGCAAAATCAAGAGGCGGGCCTCTCAGGAACCAATCCGCCGACAGATCAGCGGAGCATGCTCCCCACCATCTGCGCCGTATAGTCGACCATGGGCACGATGCGTGCGTAGTTGAGCCTCGTCGGACCGATGACGCCCAGGGCGCCGATCACCCGCGACTCCTGATCACGGTAGGGGGCGACCACGAGCGATGAACCCGAAAGGGAGAACAGCTTGTTTTCCGAGCCGATGAAAATGCGCACGCCGGCGCCTTCCTCAGCAAGGTCGAGAAGCTGGATCAGGCCTTCCTTCGTCTCCAGATCCTCGAAAAGGCGGCGCAGCAATTCCAGATCGGCCTCGGCCGTGAGGTTTTCCAGAAGGTTGGCGCGCCCCCTCACGATGAGACGCGATGGTTGGCCGGCTTCGCTGCCGGCCCACATGGCAAGGCCTTTTTCGACCAGCGCCTCAGACAAGGTGTCGAGAGCGGTGCGCACCTCTTCGCGCAGCCGCGAGATTTCGGAACGCGCTTCGGCAAGGGTCCGGCCGCGGATATGAGCGTTCAGGAAGTTCGACGCCTCGTGCAATTGCGAAGCGGTGACGCCCGCCGGCAGATCCACGACGCGGTTTTCCACGTCGCCGCCCTGCGAAACCAGGATTGCAAGCCCCTTGCGCGGTTCGAGCTGAACGAATTCGATGTGCTTCAGCGCCATTTCCGACTTCGCCGTCAGCACCACGCCTGCGCCGCGCGACAGGCCGGACAGGAGCTGGCTCGCCTCGGTCAGCATGTGGTCGAGCGAATGGCCGCTGCGCGAAGCTTTCACCTGCGTCTCGATGATGCGCCTTTCATCGTCGGAAAGATCGCCGATTTCCATGAAAGCATCCACGAAGAAGCGCAGGCCCTGCTGGGTCGGCAGCCGGCCCGCCGAAACATGGGGCGCATAGACAAGCCCCAGATGCTCCAGATCGCTCATCACGTTGCGGATGGTGGCAGGCGAGAGCTGCGTGGGAAGCAAACGGGAAAGATTGCGCGAGCCCAAGGGTTCGCCGTCCCGCAGATAGGACTCGACGATGAAACGAAAAATTTCGCGCGAACGCGCATCCAAGGATTGCAGGGTGTTTTCCTGAAGCTCTCTATTCAAGACCGGTTTCGTCATGTTCGACCTCGATGTCTTGAATATAAGCGGCGCGTGGGCGAACACAACCGTCTGAGGGGCCGGCGCACACAGCGTTTTCCTTTGCCTTCAAACGATGCGAAAGCTACAAGCCGCCAACAAGCAGAACACTAGCGGAGAGAAACAGCCCATGCGACCATCGAAACGGGAAGCCGATGAAATGCGCGCCGTCAGCTTCGAGCGCGGCGTCTCCAAACATGCGGAGGGCTCCTGCCTCGTTCGCTTTGGCGACACCCATGTGCTTTGCACGGCAAGCCTTGAGGAGCGCGTTCCTGGCTGGCTGCGCAATTCCGGCCAGGGCTGGGTGACCGCCGAATACGGCATGCTGCCGCGTTCCACAGGCGACCGGATGCGCCGTGAGGCTTCCTCCGGCAAGCAGGGCGGGCGCACACTGGAAATCCAGCGGCTCATCGGCCGTTCGCTCCGCTCGGTCGTAGACCTGCAGGCGCTTGGCGAAAAGCAGGTCACGGTGGATTGCGACGTGCTGCAGGCCGACGGGGGAACCCGCACGGCAGCGATCACCGGTGGCTTCATCGCTCTTTCGGATTGCCTGAGCTGGATGGAAGCGCGCCAGATGATCGTTCGCGACAAGGTTCTCAAGGATCACGTCGCGGCCATTTCCTGCGGAATCTACAACGGCAATCCCGTGCTCGATCTCGATTATGCGGAAGATTCGACGGCACAGACCGATGCGAACTTCGTGATGACCGGCAAGGGCGGCATCGTGGAAATCCAGGGCACGGCAGAAGGTGAACCTTTCTCAGAGGGTGAATTCGCCTCCTTGATGGGACTCGCCCGCAAGGGTATCTCAAGACTCGTCGAACTGCAGAAACTGGCGATCTCCTGAGCTGACACCGAAAACCATGCAACCCTCGGCCATACTGGAAGCAGCGCTCTATGTGAGCGATCTCGCCGAAGCCGAGCGCTTCTACGGCGAAACGCTCGGGCTGAAGCGGATTGCCAGGGTCGAGGGGCGGCATGTGTTCTTCCAATGCGGTCAGACGGTTCTCCTGCTGTTCGATCCGGCAGCAACCGGGAAACCGCCTGCACCCGATGCACGCCTTCCCGTGCCGCCGCATGGCACGCGGGGTGAGGGTCATCTGTGCTTTGCCGCAACGGCTGAAGAGATCGGGCGCTGGAAGGCATATCTTGCTGCGGCCGGCATCGAGATCGAGGCGGATTTCGAATGGCCGAATGGTGGCCGATCCATCTATTTTCGCGACCCGTTCGGCAATTCGCTCGAATTCGCCGAACCGCGTATATGGGGACTGACGTGAGACCGATAGAGAACAAGACCTTCGTTCTGGCAAGCCACAACAAGGGCAAGCTCAAGGAGTTTGCCGATCTTCTGGCGCCCTTCGGCTACACGGTGCGCTCGGCCGCCGAACTCGGTCTCGCCGAGCCGGAAGAAACCGGCACAACCTTCGAGGAAAACGCCTATATCAAGGCGCTTGCCGCCGCCGAAGCGACGGGCCTGCCCGCACTGTCCGACGATTCCGGCCTGTGTGTCGATGCGCTTGACGGAGCGCCGGGCGTCTATACCGCCGACTGGGCGACCAGGGAGGACGGGAGCCGCGACTTCATGATGGCCATGGAGAAGACCGAGGGCAAATTGCGCGAAAAGGGTGCCGATACGCCGGCAAAACGTACTGGACGCTTCGTCGCCACGCTTTGCCTGTGTTTTCCGGACGGTGAAGCCGAATATTACCGCGGCGAGGCCGAGGGTCACCTGGTGTGGCCCCCGCGTGGGACCGACGGTTTCGGCTATGATCCCGTTTTTCAGCCCGAAGGCTTCGACATCACTTTCGGCGAAATGACGGCGGAAGAAAAACACGGCTGGAAGCCGGGCGATGCCGATGCGCTTTCCCACCGCGCCCGCGCCTTCCAGAAATTCGCTCAAGCCCGGCTCGGATCTGCGTGACGACGCTGCGCGATAAAACGCCGGGCTTCGGCGTCTATCTGCATTGGCCGTTCTGCGCGGCCAAATGCCCCTATTGCGACTTCAACAGCCATGTTCGCCACCAACCGGTGGACCAGACCCGGTTTGCCGCCGCCTTCCGCCGGGAAATTGCAACGATGCGGGAGCGCAGCGGTCCACGCGAGGTGACCAGCATCTTCCTTGGCGGCGGAACCCCTTCGCTGATGGAGCCGGCGACCGTCGGCGCGTTGCTCGACGCGGTGGCCGAACACTGGACCGTGCCGAACGGCATCGAGGTGACGCTGGAAGCCAATCCCAGCTCAGTCGAGGCGGACCGTTTTCGCGGCTACCGCGCTGCCGGGGTCAACCGCGTATCGCTCGGCGTGCAGGCTCTCAATGATCAGGACCTCAGATTCCTGGGGCGGCTGCATAATGTCGCCGAGGCCCTGAAGGCCATCGAACTGGCGCGGGAAACCTTTCCCCGCCTCTCCTTCGATCTGATCTATGCCCGCCCCGGGCAGAGCGTGGATGCATGGTCGGCGGAACTCGACCGGGCAATCGGTCTTGCCGCGGATCATCTCTCGCTCTACCAGCTCACCATCGAAGAGGGTACCCGCTTCCAGCTTCTCTATGACGCCGGCAAGCTTTCCATGCCCGATAGCGATCATGCGGCACTCCTCTACGAGATCACGCAGGACGTGACGGCGGCGCGTGGTCTGCCCGCCTACGAAATATCCAACCACGCCCGGCCCGGCGCGGAAAGCCGGCACAACCTCGTCTACTGGCGCTATGGCGAGTATGTCGGCGTTGGCCCGGGAGCGCATGGACGCTTCATCGAGAACGGCCGGCGCAATGTGACCTTCACCGAGAAGATGCCGGAAACCTGGCTCGACCGGGTCGAAACGCATGGGCATGGCGTTATCGGCGGTGAAGTGCTGACCCGCGAGGAGGAAGCCGACGAGTTCCTCATCATGGGGCTGCGGCTTACCGAGGGCATCGACCTGACACGCTACGAAGCGCTCGCCGGGCATCCGCTTCCCCTCCGCCGCATAACGGAGTTGCAGGATGAAGGGTTGGTGGAACCTGTCGGCAACACCCGTCTGCGCGCGACGCCGCGCGGCATGATCGTGCTCGACGCGGTGGTGGCCGATCTCGCACGGGAATAGGAACGGCGTGATCCCATCCAACGAAGGCCATGGCACGGCCCTCATGGTGAGCCTGTCGAACCACGAGGGCGGGATGAAGGGATGGGCGCAACGCGCTGAACCGGAACCACCCGACTGCAAGATGCCCTAGATCGGTTTACGGTTTCATGGAAACTCTAAACCGATCTATCTCTTTGTTTTTACGCATTTATGCAGACGTCAGGCGATTCCACCTGACTGCAAAATGCTCTAACTCGCGCCGCCATCAAAGCGGGACGGCGCCGGGTCTATGATCTGGGGCTGGCCGTCGCGCACTTCATAGATCGCATAGCCGCGCTCGGTGGTGCCGTCGGCGTTGAAACGGAAGAGCCCCGTATATCCCGAGAAGCCGACCGGGCTTTCGATGGCATGACGAGGAATGGCGTTCACGCCCTTGATGATGTTGGCAGCGAGGATCACCGTGTCGTAGGCCAGCGCAGAGGTCAGCGAGGGCTCGGCTCCGAAACGCGATTGATAACGCTGCTTGTAGCTGGCGACGCGTCCGTGATCCGTGTCGGCGAAGACCGCGCCGGCGAGCACCGGATCGGCAAGGTTGGCGCTGGTCCACTGCCCTGTGCCCAACACCTTCTTACCGCTCATCTCGATACCGGATTCGGTGATGCTCGAAACGATGGTGGCAGGGCTGTTGCCGCCATCGGGGATGAAAACCGCATCGGCGGTGCGGATATCCTCCGTCACGCCGCGCACGGCCTCGTAAACGGATTCATTGTCGTAGCGATAGCGCGCGACGGCCGTGACCTGCCCACCTGTTTCCAACATCGTGCGGCGCGCCTCTGCCTCGGCAATATCGCCCGCAGCCCCCTCCGGCACGATCGCCACGACCGAACGCGCGCCTTGCCCCGCGGCATAAAGCAATGTCCGGCGCACAACGCCCTGCGGCAGGAACGAATTGAGATAGATGCCCGGGCCGGCGACGGCCCTGTCCGATGAAAAGGCGATCATGGGGGTGCCGTTCACCGCAAGCGCGGGCGCGGCAGCACGAACATTGGCCGAAAACAACGGACCGAGCACCGCTGCGGCCCCTTCCGCCACCGCCTGGCTTGCGGCCGCCGACGCGCCTTCGGCCGTGCCTGCCGTATCCTTGACCACGAGCTCCATCGACTGAAGACCCGCATCGTCCATCGCCAGTATCGCCGCATTCTTCAATTCGGCGGCAATGCGCGAGGCGTTGCCTTCGCCCGTCAGCGGCAGAAGCAGCGCAACCCGCGTCTCGCCCGTGCCGATCACCTCGCCAGAAGCCGGCAGGCGCGGGCCTGTTGGCTCAGGCGCGGTCGCGACCGGTCGATTTTCGATGTTGGACATGCCATAGGGCACGTCTGCGCCTACGCATCCGCCGATCATGACGAGCCCCGCCAGCATGGCCGAAGCCGCGCCCCTGCGGCACTCGGCCGAATTCCAGAATTTCATTCCTGCGTCTTCCCTGCGGCACAGGCGCCGAAAAACAGCGCATCCGCCTTCTCGATTTTTCTCTTGCCGGGCTTCGAGCCGCGACCGCCCCGTTTTCGCGGGCGACTTTGCAACCGGCACGCCGGCATGTCAAAGAGATGTGCGAATAGAAAGGCAATCTCATGGAAAACCGGCGTGCGGAAAACCAGCGCGTGGAGAAAAGTTTCACAGTGGGGGCCGCGCGCATCGGTGCAGGACCGCTGGAAACGGCGCTCTATCTGGTGGCGACGCCCATCGGCAACCTCGCCGATATCACGCTGCGCGCGCTGGAGGTGCTGGCGGCGGCTGACCTCCTGGCCTGCGAGGATACGCGTGTCTCGCGCGTGCTTCTCAACCGATACGGCATCAACCGGGGCCTTACCGCCTATCACGAACACAATGCGCGTGAGGCCGGGCCGCGCCTGATGGCCGCGCTGGCGGAAGGCAAGAGCGTTGCGCTGATTTCCGATGCGGGAACGCCGCTCGTTTCCGACCCAGGTTACCGGCTGGTGGAACAAGCCGTGGAAAAAGGCATCCGCGTGGTCCCCATCCCCGGCCCCTCTGCCGTGCTCGCAGCTCTTTCGGCCTCGGGCCTGCCAACCGATGCCTTTCTGTTTGCGGGCTTCCTGCCGGTGAAGGACGGGCAGCGGCGCAAACGGCTCGACACATTCCGCCAGACCCCCGCCAGCCTGATCTTCTTCGAATCCCCTCGCCGGCTTGCCGACAGTCTTGCGGCCATGGCGGAGGTGCTGGGCGACAACCGGCCAGCCTGTGTGGCCCGTGAGATCACGAAGACCTTCGAGGAAATGCGCCGCGGCACACTCGCGACACTTGCCGCCCATTATGCCGAGGCCGGCGCACCGAAGGGGGAGATCGTGGTGTGCATCGCTCCCCCGCAGGAAGAGGAAATCACCGCCAGCGGGGCCGACACCGACCGGCTGCTTCTTTCGCTTGCGTCCGAAATGCCCGCGTCGAAAGCCGCCGGTGAGGCAGCGCGCATGACAGGCGGCCACAAATCCGAACTCTACCAGCGCCTTTTGGCGCTCAAGGCGCAAGGCGATGGCGACTGAGGCGCGGCGGAAAGCTTATCGGCGCGGCCATCGCGGCGAATGGTTTGCCGCAATCGCCCTCATGGCCAAGGGTTACCGCATCGTCGCGCGGCGATACCGGACGAAGCTCGGCGAAATCGACCTGATCGCAAGACGCGGCAGCGTGATCGCCATCGTGGAAGTGAAGGCCCGCCCAACGCTCGCTGAAGCCATGGATGCTGTCGGGCACACCGCACAGGGTCGGATCGAGCGCTGCGCTGACCTGTGGCTCGCACGCCAGCCGGACTATGCCCGGCTCTCGCTGCGCTTCGATCTCGTCGCCGTTCTCCCGCGCCGCTGGCCGGTGCATGTGGAGAATGTGTTTTCCGGCCGCGGCTAAACCCACTTTTTGAGCTGACCTGCCCCTCACCCAGAATATTCTTGCTCTATGACCGCCGCGTCACCTTCATCGGCAGGCCGCCCTGCGGCTGTGTGGTCAGTTTCTGAACAGGCCAGGGACGCGTGCCCGGCATGGTGTCGAAACGAAACCGCGACAGCATGACCGCAAGTGCGATCACCGCTTCCTGCATGGCAAAGCTCGCGCCGATGCAGACACGCGGTCCTGCCCCGAACGGCAGATATTGATAACGGTCGAGCGCTTCGCGATTGCCGGGATGGAACCGCGATGGCATGAACGCTTCGGGATTTTCCCATAGCTTTCGGTGACGATGCACCGTCCAGGGCATGACGAGCACCTGAGCGCCCTTGATGATGGTGAAATCCCGATAATGGTCCTCCGTCAAAGCCTCACGGTTGATGGAAGGAGCCGGCGGATAGAGCCGCATCGCCTCCTCGAAAGCCGCGCGGGTGAACGGCATGGCATCCAGCCATTTCACCGGGTCCGGCTCGCGGGCTAGCACCTCGTCGATCTCGGATTCGATGCGCTCGCGCTCCCAGGGCGCTTCGGCGAGGCAATAAATGGTCCAGCCCAGCGCGCGTGCGGTGGTCTCGTGCCCCGCACCGATGAAGGTGATGATGTTGTCTTCGATCTCCTGCCTGGTAAGGCCGTCGGGCCCCTCGGCGCGCAGGAGCAGGGTGAGGAAGTCTTCAGGAACATCGGCGTCGCGCGCCATCTTCTCCTTCCGCAAGGCCATCGTCTCGGCAACGATATTGCGGAAAAAGGCGAGCGAATTGCGCCCGAGAATGCGGGTGATGCGCGGAAGCCAGTCGGGGGCGCCCAGAAGATCGAGCGGGTCGACACGCCCCATCGTCTCAAACAGACGGTCGACCTGATGGGCGAAATTATCTGGATCGCCAGCGATCTCGCCGGAAAACAGCGTCTCGGCCAAAATGTCGAAGGTCAGCATGGTCATGTCGCGTGCGACATCGACAGGCCCCTCCGCCTCTTCATAGCGCCCGACGAAAGCCTGGGTGCTGGCAAGCATCGGCGCTGCGAAGCCGGCTATGTGGCGCGGCGTGAAGACCGGCGCCATGGCCTTGCGGGAGCGGCGCCACACCGCTCCTTCCGCAGTCAGCAAGCCGTCCCGCAGGATGGGGCGCAGGATTTTCTGGCGCACGCGCGCCATCTTGTAGTTCCGGGCGTTGTCGACGAGCACGTGACGGATCAGACCCGGATCGTTGGCGATGACCAGGGGCCCGCCAATACCACCTTCGATGGAAATCCAAGGCTCGTTATAGGAAGGCTCGCCCCAAAGTTCGAGTGGATTGCGATAGACGATCCGCATCATCTCGAGCGTGGAAGGCGGTTTCGTGCGTGGGCTTGGCGCCGGCGGCACAAAGGGCGCGGGCATGGTTTCCATCGGCATGTCCTTTCCCGCTCAATCTAGGTCGCCTGGAACGCAGCTTCAATTCACGCCCCAATTCGGGCTTTCCGATGAAGCGGCCAATGAAGGTGGGAACTCTTTCATCGTTGAAGCATTTATCCAGCACCCAGGGACAGTCGAAACAGGCTGAGCGCTCCGCCCAGATTAGGATGCGGAAGGAACCGTCATGAATTGGAATCAGATCGAAGGCAATTGGGAACAGTTCAAGGGCAAGGTCCAGAAGCAGTGGGGCAAACTCACTGACGACGACATGGACATTGTGCGCGGTAGCCGCCGCGAGCTCGCAGGCAAACTTCAGGAGCGCTACGGGAAGGCGCAGGAAGAAGCCGAGCGCGAAATCGACGACTGGCTTTCCCATCACTGATGGTTTGAAATAGCTCATGAAGAAGCACCCGAGCCCATGCCCGGGTGCTTCTTTTCACATTCTGCCGGCTCTCAGCTCTGAGGTGTCAGGCACTCCTTCAGCGAAGTCCCCATGTTGCGGATGAGTTCGAAATAAAGGTCGGGACCATCGGTGAGCTCTGCGCCCAGAGGATCGAGGACACCGGATTTTGCATCGGTTCCTTCGGTAACCACCTCGATCAGCCGCGGCTCGAATTGCGGTTCGGAAAAGACGCAAGCCGCCTTCAGCGATTTTACCTTGGCATGGATTTCATCGACCCGTTGTGCACCTGGAATGACCTCCGGGCTGACGGTGATGGAGCCTGCGGCGGCAAGGCCGAAGCGCTTTTCGAAATATTGATAGGCATCGTGGAAGACGATGAAAGGCCGGTCCTTTACCGGAGCGAGCTCAGCCGCAATCTCGTTCTCGAGTGCAGTCAGTTTTTCTTCAACCGTTTTCGCGTTGTCGGAATAGGTTTGCGCGTTGCCCGGGTCTGCCCTGGAAAGCTCCGCCGCAATCGTCCTGACCATCGCCTTGGCATTTTCGGGATCGAGCCACAGATGGGCGTCGGGTCCATGGTCGTGATCGTGCTCGGCATGAGCGGCTTCGGAATGAGTCTCCTTGTCGTGATCATGGCCGGCTTCTTCATGGCCTTCTGCACCATGGTCATGATCGTCGTCATCATCACCATGGGAATGAGCCTCGAAGGTTCCCCCTTCGCGGGGTTCCAGCAGCGTGACGCCATCGGCCTTGGACAGCGTGACCAGATCCGCGCCATCGGCCAGCGATTCCAGCGGCTTTGCCATAAAGGCCTCCAGATTGGGGCCAACCCAGAAGATGACGTCCGCGCCGGCCAGCATGCGCGCCTGGGAGGGGCGGAGCGAATAGGTGTGGGGCGAGCCGGCACCTTGCAGGATGAGCCCCGGCTCGCCGACCCCGTCCATGACCGCGGCAACCAGCGAATGAACGGGCTTGATGGACGTCACAACCTCGATATCGGCTGCCCATGCCCCGCCAACAGGGGAGAGAAGAAAGGAGGCAGCGACCAATATTTTGCTCAGAGATTTCATGCGGGGCTCCTGTGACTTACGGACAAAACACTATGCCTGCCGGCAAAGCGGCTTCATAAAGCGGGGCTTGATGCGGAATGTTATGACATTACATTCTGTTGCGTAACGCTATAACGTGTGCCATATGCGCTGACAAGCCGGAAAAATCGCATGCTGAAGAAACACACGCCGCCCGAACATGGCTCGTCCGAAACGCTGGTGGAGATGCACAATGCCGGCGTCTTCCGCGCCGGGCGCTGGCTGGTGCGCGGGGTCGACCTCACCGTTAAACGCGGCGAGATCGTCACGTTGATCGGCCCCAACGGCTCGGGCAAAAGCACCACCGCCAAGACCGCCATCGGCGTCATGCAGCCCACCGAGGGGCATGTGCACCGGCTGAAGAAGCTACGGATCGGCTATGTTCCGCAAAAAGTTTCGCTGGACTGGACGCTTCCGCTCAACGTCGAGCGCCTGATGACGCTGACGGCGCCCGCCTCGCAGGCGGAAATCCGCACGGCTCTGGAGGCTGCCGGCGTCGGCCATCTTGCGGGCAGGCAGGTGGCGGCGCTTTCCGGCGGCGAATTCCAACGCAGCCTGCTGGCACGCGCGCTTTTGCGCAAGCCCGATCTTCTGGTGCTGGACGAGCCTGTGCAAGGCGTCGATTTCACCGGCGAAGTGGCCCTTTACGAACTCATCCGCGACATCCGCGACCGCACGGGTTGCGGCATCCTGATGATTTCACACGACCTGCATATCGTGATGGCCGATACGGACACGGTGATCTGCCTCAACGGACATGTCTGCTGCCGTGGCGCGCCGCAAAGCGTGATGGAAAGTCCGGAATACAACCGGCTTTTCGGTGCAAGGGCAGCGCAGTCCCTGGCAGTCTATAGCCATCACCATGACCACACGCATCTGGCCGATGGGCGGGTGCGCCATGCCGACGGCACGATCACCGAACATTGCCACCCCGAGGACGGCCATCATCACGGCGATCATGATCATCACACCGGAGGCGAGGAGAAGCCCGATGCTCGATGATTTCTTCACGCGTGCGCTTCTCGCCGGCGTTGGCCTGGCGCTGGTGGCCGGGCCGCTCGGCTGTTTCGTCGTATGGCGGCGCATGGCCTATTTCGGCGACACCATGGCCCATTCGGCGCTTCTTGGCGTGGCGCTGTCGCTGGTGATGGAAATCAACCTGATGGCCGGCGTGTTCCTGGTGGCCACGCTCGCCTCGCTGGCGCTGCTTTTCCTGGAGCGGCGCGGCTCGCTCTCCACCGACGCGCTGCTCGGCATCCTGTCACACTCGACATTGGCGCTCGGCCTCGTCATGGTGGCGTTCATGACCTGGGTGCGCGTGGATCTCATGGGTTTTCTGTTCGGCGACATCCTTGCCGTGTCGAAGCTCGATATAGCCTTCATCTATGGCGGTGGAGCAATCGTTCTCGCGCTGCTCGTGCTCCTGTGGCGCCCTCTGCTCGCGGCAACGGTGAATACCGACATTGCCCGCGCGGAAGGGCTCAACCCGGAACGTTCGCGCGTCATCTTCATGCTTCTGATGGCAGCCGTGATCGCCATCGCCATGAAGATCGTGGGCATATTGCTCATCACGTCCCTGCTCATCATTCCGGCGGCGACCGCACGGCGTTTCTCTTCGGGGCCGGAAATGATGGCCGTTCTCGCCTCGGCCATTGGCGCTCTGGCCGTTCTTGGCGGGCTGTTCGGCTCACTCGAATTCGACACGCCTTCCGGCCCGTCCATCGTGGTGGCGGCACTGGTGCTTTTCCTTCTCAGCCTCATCCCCTCGCCGCTTGCCAAAACGCCCGACCGGGCGACGGAGAACCGGCCATGACCGCAGACCTGACCCGCAACCAGTCGCTCGTGATGAAGACGCTTTCCAAGGCGGAAGCGCCGCTGAGCGCCTATACGATCCTCGACCGCCTGCGCGATGACGGCCTTCGCGCACCACTGCAGGTCTACCGTGCATTGGACAAGCTTCTGGACATGGGCCTCGTACACCGGCTCGAAAGCCTCAATGCCTTCGTGGCCTGCGCGCATCCGCATTGCCACGAACACGATCTGATCGCCTTCGCCATCTGCGAGACCTGCGGCAAGGTCGAGGAGTTTTCCGACGACACGGTGAAGGAACGCCTCGATGGCTGGGCCAGGTCCCATCGCTTCAGGGCAGCCAAGACCACCATCGAAATTCGTGGCGATTGCGGAGATTGTGCGGGCAAGGCCTGAATCTGGATCATTCGGGATGTTTGGAATCACAATTCGCGTTTCCAACGAGGCTGCCGCCTTCTGGAACCTTGTCGACGAAGCGGCGGCGCTTGAGGACGCTCCTTCATTCAGGGCGCTGAATTATCCAGCTCACCTGACCTTGGCACGCTATGGCGCGATAGAACCCGCGCGACTGGCCGCGGGACTGGAAATCCTCGCTGCGGCCGGGCCATTGACCATCGCTTTCGACCGGGTTTGCTTCTTCGATAACGCACCCCTTGTTCTTTGGCTGCGCCCCCGGGAGGACCGTGGGTTGCGGGATCTGCACCGGCACCTGCACACCGCCATCGGGGAAGATGGCTGCGACCCGCATTACAGACCGCTTCAATGGCAACCGCATGCCACCCTTGCAAGCTCCGTTCCCGGAAGGAACCGGCAGAACGCCCTCGACTTTGCTGAAAAGCCGATAGCCGACTTCTCAATGACATTCGACATTGCCGATGCGCTGCAATGGCCGCCGGTCAGCATTCTTCATTCGCGACAGCTCGCCTAGGGAGCTGCGCGTTTTTTCGCACAGCTTACACCACCCGGATTCGCGTCGACCGCAGAGGCAGATAAGACTGTTATTTCGCGGCGTTCGTATTATTCTGAACGTGCATGCGACAGTGCATGTTCCAAGTCGTTGACGATTGCCAGGGAGGGAATCGTGATCGAACTGCAAGCTCCGTTTCGCCCGGCCCGCCAATCCGACATCTGGCAACTGGCCGAACTCGTGAACTTCGCTGGCGAAGGCCTGCCGCTCCACATCTGGCGCGGGATGGCGAAACCAGATCAGGATCCCTGGGAAGTCGGCCGCTCACGCCAGGCAGAGAAAGTGAGCGGCGGCCAGATATATGTAGCCGACTTTGGCGACGGCGCCGTCGCCGCGCTCACCGGCTATCCAATCGGCGCACAAGCAGAACCCATAGGCGACGATTTCCCGCCCCTTTTCAGACCTTTGCAGGAGCTGGAGAACCTCGCGCTCAACAGCTGGTACGTCAATGTTCTTGCCTGCTATCCTGAGCATCGCGGCAGGGGACTTGGTTCCCGCCTTCTTCAGCTTGCCGAAGACATCGCGCAGGACGGGGCGCTTGCCGGCATGAGCGTGATCGTTGCAGACGACAATGTGGGCGCCAGGCGCCTTTACGAGCGGACCGGCTATAGGGAAATCGCCAGCCTGCCCTGTGTCAGGGAAGACTGGGATACCGAAACGGAAAACTGGGTTCTGCTGACCAAGGCGCTGTGAAAACAGCCTTACTTGGCCTTCTCCACGTGATTGTTGCGGAGCGGCGTCACCGCATTTCCGTGGGCGTCGAAACCCTCATAGCGGGCAAAGCGCAAGGTATGAGGGGCAAACTCGGCATAGCCCTGCGCCGTTACATGGGCGACCGAGGATGTCTTCATGAAATCATGGACGCCAAGCGGCGAGTGGGCGCGGGCCATGCCCGAGGTGGGCAACACCGCATTGGGCCCGAGCGCATAATTGGCCATGGAGCCCGGCGCATGTTCGCCCAACAGGATTTCCGAGGCGTTGCGCACTTTCGACAGATATTCGAACGGCGTCTTCGACAGGATCTGCAGGTGCTCGGGTGCATAGTCGTTGATGAATTCGAACGCCTGATCCGGCGTATCCGCCAGAACGATGCCGCCGCTCGTTCCCCCGAGCACGTCGGACGAATAGCGTACGCGCTCCTCGCCCATATGCGCCCAGAATTTCGGCAGTGCATCGCGCACCTTTTCGGCGACCTCGCGCGACCAGGTGACAAGGAAGTTTGAACTGTCGCTGCCGTGCTCGGCTTCCACCAGAAGATCGAGCGCGGCAATCTCGGGATCCGCGCTCTCATCGGCAAGCACGATGCTCTCGGTCGGGCCGGCAGGCAGGCGCGAAGCGATCTGGCCCTGAAGGAGCCGCTTTGCGGCGGCAATCCACGGGCTGCCCGGTCCCTCGAACTTGGCACAGCGCGGCACCGTGGCGGTGCCGAAGGCGGCAGCGGCGACGGCCTGTCCCCCGCCCGCCTTGAAGACATGTTTCACGCCGGCGATGCGCGCGGCGACCAGCGTTGCCGCATCGACCTTGCCATCGGGGCCCGGAGGGGTCAGCACAATGGGCATCGGCACGCCTGCAACCACGGCGGGGATCGCCGTCATCAACGTCATGGACGGGAAGGTTCCCTTGCCGCGAGGGGAATAAAGCGCAACGCTGTCGATGGGGGTTGCACGCTCGCCGACCAGAACGCCGGGGCGGATTTCCTTCATCCACATTTCTTCCGGGCGCTGAGCCTCATGGAAACGGCGGATATTGTCGGCGCAGAACTCCAGCGTCTCGACCATCTCGGGATCGAGTGCCTTGAAGGCGGCGTCGAAATCGGCTTCGGTCGCGGCGATCTCTCCTGCTTCCACCGGCGCCTTGTCGAACTGACGGGCGAAGCGGGCCAGCGCCTCGTCGCCCTCGACGCGCACCGCTTCGATGATCGGGGCAACGTTTTCGAGGAAATGGGTGAGATCGTCCTCCGTGCGCGTGAGCAGCTCCTTGCGCTCATCCGCGCTCAGTCTGGACAGTTCGTGCCAAGCGACGCTTCTGGACATGTTCACCCACCGGTTTGCAACAGATCAGGCGGGCCCCTGCCCGCGCGTGGCACCTATACCCCATTTTCCGCCGAGGCAAAGGGACAGAATCGCACGGCAGTCCATGAACAATGCCATCGCGCTTTTCTTTGCCTCCCGGCTCTGCTAGGTGCGTTCTGCCGGATTTGAAGTCCGGCGCCGGTCGCAGCCTACCCGGCAATCAAAACAAGGAACCCAAGCATGAAGACACTCGTCGTCTGCTCCGGCGGACTCGATTCCGTTTCCCTTGCCCATAAGGTGGCGCGGGAACACACACTCACCGGCCTCGTCTCCTTCGATTACGGCCAAAGGCACAGCAAGGAACTGGATTTCGCCGCACGTGCGGCGGAGAGGCTCGGTGTCCTGCACGATGTCATCGATATTTCAGCCGTCGGAAGCCACCTCGGCGGATCGGCACTGACCGACGCCATCGAAGTGCCGGACGGGCACTACGCGGAAGAGACGATGCGCATCACCGTGGTGCCTAACCGCAACGCCATCATGCTCGCCATTGCCTTCGGCATGGCTTCGGCCCGGCGCGACGATGCGGTTGCGGCAGCCGTTCACAGCGGCGACCATTTCATCTACCCCGACTGCCGCCCAGCCTTCATCAACGCCTTTCAGGCCATGCAGGACGCCGCACTCGAGGGCATGGGGGCGATACGGCTCTATACACCGTTCCTCAATGGGACGAAGGGCGACATCGTGCGCGAAGGCGCGCGAGCCGAAACGCCCTTCGCCGAAACATGGTCCTGCTACAAGGGCGCAGAGCACCATTGCGGGCGTTGCGGCACCTGCGTGGAGCGCCGCGAGGCCTTTTTCGAAGCGGGCATCGACGACCCCACGATCTATGATGATCCGGATTTCTGGCTCCGCGCCACGGGTCGGGAGGCGCGCCATGTATAGGGTCAGCAAGGAGTTTCATTTCTCCGCCTCGCATCGGCTCGCCAACCTGCCGGACGACCACTCCTGCGCGCGGCTGCATGGACACAATTACATCGTCGTGGTCGAACTGGCAGGCGAGCGGCTCGACAATCACGGCTTCGTTCGCGACTACCGGGAGCTCGACCCGCTGAAGCGCCATATCGACAACACGCTCGACCATCGCCATCTCAACGAGGTGTTCGGCCATGACGGCGTGACGGCGGAATTTCTCGCCAAGGCGCTCTATGATTGGTGCAAGGCACGATGGAGCGAGGTGAGCGCGGTGCGGGTCAGCGAAACGCCCAAGACCTGGGCCGAGTACCGCCCGTGAGCACGCTGCGCATTGCCGAGATATTCGGCCCGACGATCCAGGGCGAAGGCGCGCTGATCGGCCTGCCGACCGTCTTCGTGCGTGCAGGCGGTTGCGACTATCGCTGCCGCTGGTGCGACAGCCTGCATGCGGTCGACAATGCCCATCGTCACGGCTGGACGCCCATGGAAACCCGGCATGTCTGGGCAAAAGTGCGCGAGCTTTCCGGCGAGGTTCCGCTAACCGTGTCGCTCTCGGGCGGCAATCCAGCCATCCAGCCCTTCCGCGCACTGATTGAGACCGGCAAACCGGAAGGGTATCGCTTCGCCATGGAGACCCAGGGCTCCGTGGCGCGAGACTGGTTCGATCTTCTGGATATGCTGGTTCTCAGCCCCAAGCCCCCCTCTTCTGGCGAGACCGTGGACTGGGCACGCTTCGAAGAATGCCTGGAAGCCGCAGGACCGGCGCGGTGCGTTCTCAAGATCGTCGTCTTCGACGAAGAGGATTATCTTTGGGCGAAGGCCGCCGCAGCGCGTTTCCCCACCCTGCCGCTCTATCTCCAGCCGGGAAACCACACGCCGCCGCCCCCTGAGGCGCTGGACGCCGCGATCGACATGGAAGGCATCCTGCAGCGCATGCGCTGGCTCGTCGACAGGACGGCTGAAGACCGCTGGTTCGCCCCGCATATCCTGCCGCAGCTGCATGTGCTCCTTTGGGGCAACCGGCGCGGCGTCTAGAGCATTTTGCAGTCAGGTGGAATCACCTGACGTCTGCATAAATGCGGAAAAACAAAGAGATAGATCGGTTCAGGGTTTCCGTGAAACGGTGAACCGATCTGAATAAGGAACTCACCGATGAGCGATGAAAACATCTATGCCAATCTCACCCAGCTCGGCAGACGAACGGAACTGCCGACCTCTCCCGAGCAAGCCGTTCTGGAGCGGGTGCCGAACCCGCAGAAGGACGCGCGCTATGCCGTGCGCTTCACAGCGCCGGAGTTCACTTCGCTGTGCCCACTTACCGGACAACCCGATTTCGCGCACCTCGTGATCGACTATGTGCCGGCGGGCTGGCTGGTGGAGAGCAAATCGCTGAAGCTCTATCTCGGCTCCTTCCGCAACCATGGCGCTTTCCATGAGGACTGCACCGTGTCCATCGGGCGGCGGCTTGCCGATCTGCTGGAGCCCGAATGGCTGCGCATCGGCGGCTACTGGTATCCGCGCGGCGGCATGCCCATCGATGTGTTCTACCAGACTGGAGAGCCGCCGCGCGACGTGTGGCTGCCCGACCAGGGTGTAGCGACCTATCGTGGACGGGGGTGAAGGCACAGGGGCGCAACACTGTGCCCTACCGGGCCCTCAGCCGGCCATCAGGCCGGCGACGCCGCGCTTCCAGTAGCCGGCAACGAGCGTGCGATCGCGGCCGTAGGAGAGAGTTTCGCGCCAGTATTCGCGCAGGCGCCGGGCGGGTTCGGCTTCCGCTGCGAACCAGCCAAAGCAATTTTCTCCCTCGGGCCAGCGAATGGCGGCAACCGCATCGGCCAGCCGCTCGCCGGGTGCTGCCTCTTCTTCACGATAGATCCAGCTGATCGAGAAGCCTTCCGGATGGGCGATCTCCTGCCGCTCGCCCGCGCTCAAGACCTCGATGAAGGCCTTGCCACGAACCTGCGGCCCGAGATTCTCGATCAGACGGGCGGCTGCGGGAAGCCCTGTTTCATCGCAACCGATCACATACCAATCGGCGTTCCGGACGGGGCGTCCAAGCGGTCCGATGATGCCGACTTCATCACCCGGTCTTGCCCGCAATGCCCAGGCCGACCCCACCCCCTCATCGCCATGGATCACGAAGTCGATGTCCATGGTTCCTGAAATGCTATCGAGATGCCGGATGGTATAGACGCGCGCTGCAGGCCGGCGCTCCTGCGATGGCCAGGCCGGCAGCCCATTCGCGCCCGAAACCGGCCAGACGGGATTCGGATTTTCGGGCGTCGGGAAAAGCATCCGCACATGCATGCCGCCGAACTGACTATAGCGGGCGAGATTCTCACCCGAAAAGCGAAAGCGCATCATATGCGGAGTGAGCTGCGACACCTCTTCCACGCGAATCTTGCGAAATGTGGCAAGCGCCCGGTCGCCCGCAAGGTCGCCTTGCCAGACGATCTGAGGGCTCTCTGCCTTCGCGTATATCTGTACGGCCACCGTCACCAGCTCACGCAGGCGTTGCAGCCCGTCCACATCGCCGGCTTCCAACGCCATCAAAAGGCGGTTTTCTCCCGTTCCCAGATGTGCGCGGCCAAAGGCATAGCGGAGAGAGACCCCACTGCCGCCCTGCTCCACCTCGCCCTCGAAGCTGGCAAGACGATCGATGATCGCCGGCATATAATCCGGCAATTGTCGCAGACCGATTTCGGCCCGGCATTGCAACGCACTCATGCCATTTCTCCTGAAGTTTTCATCGCCGTTTCAGCCTCCGATGCGGCCCGTGAGGCTGACCTTGAACGTGCGGCCCTTACCCTGTTCGGTCGCCGCGCTGGACGACCAGGAGGATTGCGGGTCGGTGTATTTCTCGTTGAACAGATTCTCGACACCGAAGCCGAGCCGGGTGTGCTCGTTGACCTTCCAGTCCGCAAAGAGATTGACGAGCTGGAAGCCGTCGCTTGTTTCCAGCGCCGCGGTGGGATCGGAGCGGCTCGTGCGGGTGATTTCCCCAACGCTCAGGAACTGGGCACCATAGGTCAGGCGCTCATCGAAGGCCCGGAAGCCGAGCGTGGCCGAAAAGCGGTCAAGCGGTGTGTTGGTAAGCGGCTGACCGGCATAGACGCCGCTCGTGAACTCGGCATCGACCAACGCTCCGGAGAGGTTCACGAAACCCCAGTTGAAATCGTAGAGACCTTCGACTTCGATGCCGCGCAGGCGCGCATCGCCCAGATTACGGGCCGAACGAATGGGATTTGTGAGATCAACATCGATGTAGTCCTCCACCTTGGTGTGGAAGAGGTTGATCTTGCCGCGCAGCGAATCGTTGGCGACGAGCACATCGTCGAGCTTGATGTTGACACCCGCTTCCCAGCTCTTGGCGACTTCCGGCTGCAGAAGCAGGTTGGGCACATAGCTGTTGCCGGAACCATGAGCGCCGCCACCGCGGAACACATCCTGAAGGGTCGGAGCGCGATAACCTTCGGAATAGGATCCGTAGACCTGGAAACCTTCGAAGGGCGTGACCGCAACGCTCAGGCGCGGCGACCATCGATTGCCGCTGAGCGAAGCGTCTTCGAGGGTCTTGGTCTGGCCATCGAGCTGATAGGCATCGTAGCGCAGCGCGGCGATCACCTCGAGCCAGTCGGAATATTCGCCCTTCCATTGCAGGAAGGCCCCACCGGAGTCCTGCGATCCCGCGCCGAAATGATCGGCATCGGAATCGCCCTCCAGATGATGGAAATCGCCGCCATAGGTCAGCGTATGCGCCAGGCCATAGGCGTCGAAGCGCGAGGAATTACGCGCGTTGAAGCCGGTGGTGGAGACGTCATAGTAGCGCGTGTTGCCGATGCGCGAGGATGGCCACACCTGATACTGATCGGCACGGGTCTCGTTGTGATAAACGTCTATGCCAAAATCGATCAGGTCATTGCCTGCCGGGTTGTAGGTGTATGAGGCGGTGTAGGTACGATTTACGGTGTCGGCGTCATACCGGCTGAGCGATGCCGAAGGCGATCCGCTGGAGCCCGTAATGAAGTCGTTGTATTTCTGCTGGACCATGCCGAGCTTCAGCTCCTGATCCTCGGCAAAGCGGAAACTGCCTTTCAGATAGCCGCTGAGAACGGAGTTTTCCGTCCATGGCACGGTGTCGCCGTTTCCGTCCTTGTAGGCATCAAGGTCGCGATAGACCAGATTGCCGATCACGTCGAAATTGTCGGTAAAGCGATAGGCGCCGGTGGTGCTCGTCAAAAAGCCCTTGCCATTGGTTTCGTAGGAAAGCTTTTCACTCAGTGCCCAGCGCTCGTTCGACTTCAGAAAGTCGCGCGCATCCATGGTCTCAAATGCGACAACACCGCCGATGCCACCCGTGCCGAACGTGTTGGAAACAGGGCCGCGGATGACCGTGACTTCCTTCAGAAGCTCCGGCTCCACATAAAACGATCCCGAGCCATGGCCGACACGCCAATAATCCTGCCTGGCGCCATCGAGCGTCACCACGACGCGACCATATTGCTGCATGCCGCGAATATTGATGGCGGTAGCCGGATCGTCACCATTCATCGAAGCGGCCACACCCGGCACGCTGCGGAACACATCGGCTGCCGTGTTGGGTTGGATACGCTCGAGTTCTTCGCGGTCCACATGGGATTCGGCAGCCAGAGCGTCGATTGCCGCCTCATCCACCCAGGTGGCGGAAATTGTCAGCCGGTCAAGCAACGTCACGCGGCCGGTCTTTTCGGCCGTGTTGGTTGCGGATTCCTGACCGAAGGCCTGTGCGGGCACAAGGACCAACCCGGTAAACCCGGCCAGTATCGTGGCAGTCATTAATCGGCTAATCGTCCGTGAAGTCACGCCCATCTGAAGCCCCTTTAAATGAGGCGGGCCATCTTCAAGCCCGCAGGTTGAGACACCGGCGATCCGCTTCTCTGGCGGGCTACCGGGGGCTGGCTGGGGCTGCTTCCTGCAACTTGGCGAGCTTGAACTAAAGGCTGATTACGGCAGAGCGTTATGGCGGTCAATATATTCTGACCATAATTGTCATAATAAATTTACACGAGCCCTCGAGCACGATATCCGTGGCGCTCCATGACACCCCGGAGACACGATCATGACCCGCCTCCAACCTCCCAACACACGGCTTTCAGGCCTTCGCTCCATCGGCTTCCTCGTTCTTGCCGCAACGCTGTTCGTGACCATGACGGCACGTATGCCGGCGATGGCGCAAACCACGGTAACCGACGCCCTTGGCCGTCAGGTCGCAGTGCCTGAGACAATGCGTGTCCTTTCGCTCGGACCGGACGTGACGGAGATCGTCTATGCGCTTGGCGCGGGAGGCCGGCTGGTCGGTGTCGACCGCAGCAGCCGTTATCCCGAGGAAGCCAACGGCCTGCCCAATGTCGGTTATCGGCGGGCGCTTTCGGCGGAAGGCCTGCTTTCGTTGAAGCCGGAACTCATCCTTGCGGCGGAGGATATCGGACCGCCAGAGGTCGTGGACGTATTGAAGGCGTTTTCGGTGCCGGTCGTTTTCATTCCCGAAGACAATTCCATGAACGGCGTCGCCCGCAAAATCGCGCTCATCGCTGAAACGCTGAACCGAGAGGAGGAAGGCCGGAAACTTGCCGATGAAATCGCCA
Organism: Nitratireductor indicus C115; assembly: GCF_000300515.1. Lineage (GTDB taxonomy): Bacteria > Pseudomonadota > Alphaproteobacteria > Rhizobiales > Rhizobiaceae > Nitratireductor > Nitratireductor indicus. The sequence continues at coordinate 306,762 of NZ_AMSI01000001.1, read as the reverse complement.
GGGATTTCGAAGCTGTTTCCGCCCTCGTCGAGCGCGTGCCGGCGGCGGCCCGCAAGAAAGTGATCTTCTTTCACGGGATTGCACGGTTGACGGCGGCAGGAGGAGGAACGGCCGCGGATGCCATCATCCGCCAGTCCGGCGGCATCAACCCCTTCGGCCATTTCGACGGCTACAAGGCCGCCTCGGAGGAAGCGCTTCTTGCAATGGAGCCGCAAGCCATTCTGATGATGGCTGACGGGCGCGGCGGCCCGGCAGCGGAAGATGTGTTCGCCGTAGCCGCGCTCAGCACGTCACCGGCGGCACGCGACCGTGCTCTGATCGTGCTCGACGGCCCCTACATGCTGGGCTTCGGGCCACGCACGGCAGATGCCATCCGCGCGCTGGCCCTTGCACTCTATCCAGATTATCTGGCGGACTGAAGTGCCGCCGTTTTATTCGGCCGCCGCCACGCTCGGTCCGGGAATATAGTTCAGGACCGGGCCCAGCCAGCGCTCGACCTCGACGACATCCATGCCCTTGCGGCGCGCATAATCCTCGACCTGATCGCGCTCCACCTTCGCCACGCCAAAATAATAGGCTTCCGGATTGGAGAAATAGAGACCCGAAACGGAGGAGCCCGGCCACATGGCATAGCTTTCCGTCAGCTTCACGCCGGCCTTCGCCTCCGCGTCCAGCAGACGGAAAAGCGTGACCTTTTCCGTATGGTCGGGCTGCGCGGGATAGCCCGGTGCCGGGCGAATGCCCTTGTAGGGTTCGCTAATCAGCTCTTCCGGAGTGAAGGTCTCATCGGAGGCATAGCCCCAGAATTCGCGGCGCACCTTTTCATGCATGCGCTCTGCAAAGGCTTCCGCGAAACGGTCGGCCAGCGCCTTCACCATGATCGAGGAATAATCGTCATTAGCGCGCTCGAAACGCTCGGCGATGGCTACCTCCTCGATGCCCGCGGTGACAACGAACCCGCCAAGATAATCGGGCTTGCCGCTCTCCCTTGGGGCAACGAAATCCGACAGGGCAAGGTTCGGCTTGCCGTCCCGCTTGGTCAGCTGCTGGCGCAGCGTGAAGAACGTGTCGAGCCGCTCGCTGCGGGTTTCGTCCGTGTAGAGATCGATATCGTCGCCCACCGCATTGGCCGGCCAGAAGCCGACCACGGCACGCGGGGTGAACCACTTTTCCTCAATGATCTTGGCGAGCATGGCCCGCGCATCATCGTAAAGCTGGCGGGCGGCAGCACCCTGCTTCTCGTCTTCGAGTATCTTCGGGAACCGGCCCTTCATCTCCCAGGTCTGGAAGAAGGGCGTCCAGTCGATATAGTTCGCAAGTTCCGCCAGGTCCCAGCTCTCGAACACACGGGTGCCAAGGAAGGAAGGCCTGGGCGGTGTATAGGACGTCCAGTCGGTGCGATGCGGATTGGCGCGGGCGGCGGGCAACGGCAGGCGTTGCTTCTCGGCTTCCGAACGTGCATGTGCGTCGGCCACCTTGCGGTATTCGGCGCGCAGGCTTTCGATGTAGCCGGGCTTGGCTTCGTTGGACAGAAGGTTGGAGACCACGCCCACCGCGCGGCTCGCATCGGTGACATAGACCGCCTGACCGCGCTCGTAACGCGGATGAATCTTCACCGCAGTATGGACGCGGCTGGTCGTCGCGCCACCGATCAGGAGCGGTATGTCGAAGCCCTCGCGCTCCATCTCTGCGGCCACATGGGCCATCTCGTCGAGCGAAGGCGTGATGAGGCCAGACAGGCCGATGATATCGACATTCTCCGATCGCGCCGTCTCGAGAATCTTCGCTGCGGGCACCATCACGCCCAAATCGATGATCTCGTAATTGTTGCAGGCAAGCACGACGCCCACGATGTTCTTGCCGATGTCATGGACATCGCCCTTCACCGTCGCCATCAGCACCCTGCCGGCGCTCTCGCGCACCGAACCACTGGCCAGCTTTTCCTCTTCCATGTAGGGCAGAAGAACGGCCACGGCCTGCTTCATCACACGGGCCGACTTCACCACCTGCGGCAGGAACATCTTGCCGGCGCCGAACAGATCGCCCACCACGTTCATGCCGGCCATGAGAGGACCTTCGATGACGTGTAACGGGCGTTCGGCCGCCAGCCGGGCTTCTTCCGTATCAGCCTCAATGAACTCGGTGATGCCATTCACCAGCGCGTGCTCAAGGCGCTTCTCGACCGGCCATTCACGCCAGGCCAGGTCCTTTTCCTTGGCTTCCTTGCCGCCGGTTCCCTTGAAGCGCTCGGCAATCTCCAGCAGGCGCTCGGTGGCGGTGCCGCCTGCCCTGGGCTGGCGGTTCAGGACGACGTCCTCGCACGCCTCGCGCAGCTCCGCATCGATGGTCTCGTAAACCGCGAGCTGGCCGGCATTGACGATGCCCATGTCCATGCCCACCTGGATGGCGTGGTAGAGGAACACGGCGTGCATCGCCTCGCGCACGGGTTCGTTGCCACGGAAGGAGAAGGACAGGTTGGAAACGCCGCCCGAGACATGCACATGGGGCAGCGTTGCCGTGATCTTGCGGGTCGCCTCGATGTAGTCGACGCCGTAATTGTCATGCTCCTCGATGCCGGTGGCGACGGCGAAGATGTTCGGGTCGAAGATGATGTCTTCCGGGGGGAAGCCCACCTGCTCTGTCAAAATCTTGTAAGCGCGGGTGCAGATTTCGACTTTGCGCGCCTCGGTGTCGGCCTGTCCCGTCTCGTCGAATGCCATGACGACGACCGCCGCACCGTAGGCCCGGCATAAACGCGCCTGATGCAGGAAGTTGTCCTCGCCTTCCTTGAGCGAGATTGAATTGACCACGGGCTTGCCCTGGACGCATTTCAGGCCGGCCTCGATCACCTCCCATTTGGAGGAATCGATCATGACGGGCACGCGGGCAATGTCCGGCTCGGCTGCGACAAGGTTCAGATACTCGACCATCACCTTCTGGGAGTCGATCAGCCCCTCGTCCATGTTGATGTCGATGATCTGGGCACCGTTATCCACCTGGTCGCGCGCGACATCGAGCGCCGTGGCGTAGTCGCCGGCGGTGATCAGCTTGCGGAAGCGAGCCGAGCCCGTGACATTGGTGCGCTCGCCCACATTGACGAAAGGAATATCGTCGGTGAGCGTGAAGGGCTCCAGTCCCGACAGGCGCATCTGCACTGGCCGGTTCGGCACCGAACGCGGCTTGTGGCTCGCAACGGCCTCGGCGATGGCTGCGATATGCTCCGGCGTGGAACCGCAGCAGCCGCCCACCACATTCACCAGCCCCTCACGGGCAAATTCGGAGACCTGCGCGGACATGATCTCCGGGCTCTCGTCATATTCGCCGAAAGCATTGGGCAGACCGGCATTGGGATAGGCGCAGATCAGGGTTTCGGCGACGCCCGAAAGCTCCGCCAGATGCGGGCGCATAGCGGCAGCACCCAGCGCGCAATTGAGGCCGACCGTGAAAGGCCGCGCGTGCCGCACCGAATACCAGAAGGCGGTGGGCGTCTGGCCCGAAAGCGTGCGGCCGGACAGGTCCGTGATGGTGCCGGAAATCATCACCGGCAGGCGCACGCCTTTCTCGATAAAGATTTCCTCGGTGGCGAAGATCGCAGCCTTGGCGTTCAGCGTGTCGAAGATGGTTTCGATCAGGATGATGTCGGATCCGCCGTCGACGAGGCCGCGAAGCTGCTCGCCATAGGCAATGCGCAACTCATCGAAACTGATGGCGCGGAAACCCGGATTGTTGACGTCGGGCGAGATGGAAGCCGTCCGGTTTGTGGGGCCGAGCGCCCCGGCGACGAAACGGCGGCGGCCATCTTCCTGTTCGGCGCGGATCGCCGCCCGCTTGGCAAGGCGCGCGCCGTCCCGGTTCAACTCGTAGACCACATCTTCCATCGCGTAGTCGGCCTGGGCGATGGTGGTGGAGGAGAAAGTGTTGGTCTCGAGGATATCGGCGCCCGCCTTGGCGTAGCGGTAATGGATTTCCTCGATTTCCTTCGGCTGGGTCAGGATCAGGAGATCGTTGTTGCCGGCCTGATGGCACTCGCAACCGATGAAGCGGTCTCCACGGAAATGGTCCTCGTCCAGCTTCAAGCTCTGGATCTGCGTGCCCATCGCGCCATCGAGGATCAGGATACGCTCGCGCGCAGCCATGCGCAGAGCCTCGAACACATCCGAGCCGTCGGACTTCGGCGCGACCGGGCCGAAGAGGGTATCAATGGACGATTGCGACACTTGTACTGCCTCTCTTGAAAGAGCCGTAGGTCACATAAAGATATCTTTATGTCAATATGCAAGCTCAATCCAACGCCCGATCACACATAATAGCAGACCGCGCGGGATATGACCCGGCATGGTTCGATCAGACTGGCAAGCAAGGGAGAATTGGTGGCCGCAGGGACACGGCGGCGGAAAGCCATCGGGCTTTGAAGTCTGTGGGCCAATCGCCCTTCCGCGAGACTTCGGCCTTCCCGTGCGCCGGGGAGGCCGGCGCAAGCGGGAAAGGCGGAACGAGTTCGATCCGGATCAGTTACGAATCTGGTAGAACTGGGAAGGATCGATGCCAAGGCGCATCAGGTCGGTTTCCTTGACGCGGCGACGATCACGAACCGCAGCGGAAACCGCCATGGCGCTTTCGAACGTACCGAAGAAATCACCGATGCCCCTCATGAAGCTGCGAGCGCGTGCGGCCATTGCCTTGTTCCTTTCATTGTGCGTTGCAACATGAGATAAGCCTGTAACGCTCCGATAAGAAGTGCCGAATTGGCAGGACAGCCATGCATTTGTGCAATGCAGCATCAACGGTTCCCGACAGGGAGACCGGGCAAGAGGCTGACAAGAAGGCGCTTGGCATCTTGTAAAATGAGGCAGGTTCGGCTATATCGGGTTCAAATTCTTGGTCGATATGACGGAGAGTGGGTCCAGCCGGTCCCGCTCTTTTTTGTTAAAAGAGGCCCTTGGAGGCTCAGTGACGACAGTTTCAGGAACAGCACAACCGGGCGGCGCGGCAGCTGCTGCAGCCAGCGATGACCGGCTCATCCGCGAAAGCGGACTGGAAGCGCGTGTCGCTTCGGTGGTATCTCCTGTTCTTGGCGCCCTCGGCTATCGGCTGGTACGCGTGCGCATGACCGCTCAGGATGGCGCGACGCTGCAGATCATGGCGGAACGGCCGGACGGCACAATGACGGTGGAAGATTGCGAGGCAGTGAGCCTTGCCTTGTCGCCGGTGCTCGATGTCGAAGACCCGGTTGCCTCGGCCTACCAACTCGAAATTTCCTCGCCGGGCATCGACCGCCCGCTGGTGCGCGCTTCGGATTTCAACGCGGCAGTGGGCCATATCGTGAAGATCGAAACCTCCGTCCTCCTGGAGGGACGCAAACGGTTTCGCGGCTATATCGTGGAATGCGACGAGGAGACCGTGACCATTGAACCGGAGACGGTCGAGGCTGAGGGCGACGAGGATGTGGTTTACGGGATTCCTTTCGAGGCGATTGCCGAGGCGCGGCTCATCCTGACGGACGAACTGGTTCGCGATGCCTTGAAGCAAGACAAGGAAGAACGTCGGCAGCGCAAGCGCGAACGCCGCCCTTCCGCCACGGAGCGGGCTGCCGCACGATCCGGCAAGAACATTGATTTGGAAACGGCCCGGGACGATGAGCCCGGAAACGACGCCGAAGGAGAGTGACATGACGGTCAGTGCAAACAGGCTGGAGCTTCTGCAGATCGCCGACGCGGTTGCCCGCGAAAAGTCGATCGACAAGCAGATCGTGCTGGCCGCCATGGCGGACGCCATCCAGAAGGCGGCACGCTCGCGCTACGGCCAGGAGACCAATATCCGCGCCGACATCAACCCGCAGACCGGCGAGATGAAACTGCAGCGCCTGATGGAAGTCGTCGAGACGGTCGAAGAGCCTGCCCGCGAGATCGACCTTAGGGCCGCACGTACGCGCAACCCCGACGCGCAGGTCGGCGATTTCATCGCCGAGCAGCTTCCGCCGATGGATTTCGGTCGCATCGCCGCCCAGTCAGCCAAGCAGGTGATCGTGCAGAAGGTGCGCGAAGCCGAGCGCGACCGTCAGTTTGATGAATACAAGGATCGCATCGGCGAGATCGTCAACGGTACCGTCAAGCGCGTGGAATATGGCAATGTGATTGTCGATCTGGGCCGCGGCGAAGCCATTATCCGCCGCGACGAACTGATCCCCCGCGAAATCTTCAAGTATGGCGACCGCGTTCGCGCCTACGTCTACGACGTGCGCCGCGAACAGCGCGGCCCGCAGATTTTCCTGTCGCGCACGCATCCGCAGTTCATGGCCAAGCTGTTTGCGATGGAAGTGCCGGAAATCTACGACGGCATCATCGAAATCCGCTCGGTGGCCCGCGATCCGGGCTCGCGCGCCAAGATCGCCGTGATCAGCCATGATTCATCGATCGATCCGGTCGGCGCGTGCGTGGGCATGCGCGGCAGCCGCGTCCAGGCGGTGGTCGGCGAACTGCAGGGCGAGAAGATCGACATCATTCCGTGGAACGAGAATGCGGCATCCTTCATCGTCAACGCGCTGCAGCCGGCCGAAGTTGCCAAGGTGGTGCTTGACGAAGATGCAGAGCGCATCGAGGTGGTGGTGCCGGACGACCAGCTTTCGCTGGCCATCGGCCGCCGCGGCCAGAACGTGCGCCTCGCCTCGCAGCTCACCGGCTGGGATATCGACATCCTGACCGAGGAAGAAGAGTCGAGCCGCCGCCAGAAGGAGTTCTCCGAGCGCTCCAGACTCTTCATGGAAGCCCTGAACGTCGACGAGATGGTCGGCCAGGTGCTCGCTTCGGAAGGCTTCACCAGCGTCGAGGAAGTGGCCTATGTGGATGCGGATGAAATCGCCTCCATCGACGGCTTCGACGAGGAGACCGCCGGCGAAATCCAGATGCGCGCCCGCGAATATCTGGAGCGTATCGAAGCAGAGCACGACGCCAAGCGCATCGAACTGGGCGTGAGCGACGAACTGCGCGAGCTGCCGGGCATCACCACCGCCATGATGGTTGCGGTCGGCGAAGACGACGTGAAGACGATCGAGGATTTCGCCGGCTATGCCGTCGACGACCTCGTCGGCTGGAAAGAACGCAAGGACGGCGAGACCAAGTTCATGCCGGGCGTCTTCTCCAATTTCGACGTGTCGCGCGCCGAAGCCGAGCAGATGGTCGTGGCCGCCCGCCTGAAGATGGGCTGGATTACGGAAGCCGATCTGGCCTCCGATGAGGATGCGGAAGCCGACGCTGAAGCCGCTGCGGGCGAAGAAGCCGGCACCGAGGCTGCGGAAGGCGCGGACGCCTGATATGGGCGTCACCGGGAGACATCGTGGAAGACATGAACGACCGCACATGCATCGTCACGCGCAAGGCGCAACCGGCGGAGAACCTCATCAGGTTCGTCGCCGGACCGGACGGTATGGTCGTTCCGGATCTGAAGCGTAATCTTCCCGGAAGAGGCTGCTGGGTTACGGCAGACCGCGCTCTCGTCGACAAGGCGGCAGACAAAAATCTTTTCGCCCGCGCCCTGAAGGCGCCGGCAAAGCCGCCGGAAAATCTCGGCGGTCTGGTCGATGAACTGCTCTCAAAAGCGGCTCTTGGCGCGCTTGGGCTTGCGCGCAAGGCCGGTGCCGTGGCATTGGGTGCGGCGAAGGTCGAGGCGGCGGTGCGCAGCGGCAAGGCTTTTGCCGTTCTGCATGCCCGTGAAGCCTCCGAAGATGGCGTGCGCAAGATTACTGCAGCCCGGCGCGCAGTCGTCCATATGGGCGGACCCGATATGCCGGCATACAAACTCTTCTCCGAGCCGGAATTGAGTTTGGCATTGGGGGCCACAAATGTGATACATGCTGCCGTGTTCGGGCGGGACGCGGGCAAGGCGGCGCTGAAACGCGTGATGGCGCTCGAATATTTTCGAGGCGATTTCGCTCAAAACCCGGAAGCGGTTGCGACAGGCACCGCAGAGGATGTGGAATGACGGATACGAAAAGCGGTGACGACAAGACGCTGAGCGTCAACCCCAAGAAGACGCTGACGCTGAAGCGGCCCTCGGTCGAACAGGGCACCGTGCGCCAGAATTTCTCGCATGGACGCTCGAAGTCTGTCGTTGTCGAAACGAAGAAGCGTAAATTCTCGCGCCCCGACGAACCGGTGGCCGCAGCGCCGGTGGCGCCTGCGCCGGCTCCCAAGCCGCGCCCGCAGGTGACGCCGCAGCCACAGTCGAATGTGCGCGAGCGCCCGCGGCAGCCGCAACCCGACCGTTCCGGCGTCGTTCTGAACGATCTGTCGAAGGGTGAAATGGAGGCCCGCCGCCGCGCCCTTCAGGACTCGAAGGTTCGCGAAGCGGAAGAACGCCAGCGCGCCGTCGAGGAAGCCAAGCGCCGCGCCGAGGAAGAAGAGCGCCGCCAGCGCGAGCGCGAGGAATCCGCACGCCGCCAGGCCGAGGAAGAAGAGCGCCTCAAGGCTGAAGCCGAAGCCCGTGCCCGCGCCGAGGAAGAAGCGCAGCGCCGTGCACCTTCCGCGCCTGAGAAGGCCGAGGAACCCACGGCCCAGCCGCCGAAGCGGGCCGCAACACAGGCCGGCGAGGACGATGACGACGAGGGCAAGCCGAAGAGCAAGGGCCTGCCGGTCAAGCGCGTGGCTCCCACCAAGGTCGACCCTGCCCGTCCAGCAAAGACGCGCGGCGACGACCAGCGCCGCCGCGGCAAGCTGACGCTCAACACCGCGCTTTCCGACGATGGCGAAGCACGCGGTCGCTCGCTTTCCTCCATGCGCCGCCGGCAGGAGAAATTCCGCCGCGCGCAGCATCAGGAACAGCGCGAGAAGATTGCACGCGAAGTCATCCTGCCGGAGACGATCACGATCCAGGAACTCGCCCAGCGCATGACCGAGCGGGCCGTGGACGTCATCAAGTTCTTCATGAAGCAGGGGCAGATGCTGAAGCCCGGCGACGTGATCGACGCCGACACCGCCGAACTGGTGGCAAACGAATTCGGCCATACGGTGAAGCGCGTCGCTGAATCGGATGTCGAGGAAGGTCTGTTCGATATTCAGGACAAGGCCGAGGATCTGAAGGGGCGTCCGCCGGTGGTCACCATCATGGGCCACGTCGACCACGGCAAGACCTCGCTGCTCGACGCCATCCGTCAGGCAAACGTTGTTTCGGGCGAGGCCGGTGGCATCACACAGCATATCGGTGCCTATCAGGTGGAGCAGGATGGCCAGACCATCACCTTCATCGATACGCCCGGCCACGCCGCCTTTACGGCAATGCGTGCACGCGGTGCCGAAGCGACCGATATCGCCATTCTGGTGGTGGCGGCCGACGACAGCGTGATGCCGCAGACCATCGAATCCATCAACCACGCCAAGGCGGCGGGTGTTCCGATCATCGTGGCGATCAACAAGATCGACAAGCCGGAAGCCAATGCCCAGAAGGTGCGCACCGAGCTGCTGCAGCACGAGGTGTTCGTGGAATCCATGGGCGGCGACGTGCTCGATGTCGAGGTGTCCGCCACCAAGAAGCTCAATCTCGACAAATTGCTGGAAGCCATTCTGCTCCAGTCCGAGGTGCTTGAGCTCAAGGCCAATCCTGACCGCACCGCTGAAGGCGTGGTCATTGAGGCGAAGCTCGACCGTGGCCGCGGTTCGGTCGCGACGGTTCTCGTGCAGACCGGTACGCTCAAGACGGGCGACATCATCGTCGCCGGTAATGAGTGGGGCCGCGTGCGCGCCCTGGTCAATGACCGCGGCGAGCAGGTGAAGGAGGCTCCGCCCTCCATGCCGGTCGAAATTCTCGGCCTTCAGGGGCCGCCTCAGGCTGGCGATCGCTTTGCGGTGGTCGAGAACGAAGCACGTGCCCGCGAAATCTCCGAATACCGTCAGCGGCTGGCACGTGAGAAGTCCGTGGCTCGTCAGGCCGGCCAGCGCGGTTCGCTCGAACAGATGATGACACAGCTCCAGAGCAGCGGCCTCAAGGAATTCCCCCTCATCATCAAGGGTGATGTGCAGGGTTCCATCGAAGCCATTGCAGGGGCGCTTGAGAAGCTTGGCAATGACGAAGTGCAGGCGCGCATCGTCCATTCGGGTGCCGGCGCCATCACCGAGAGCGACGTGTCGCTGGCGGAAACCTCGGGTGCGGCCATTATCGGCTTCAACGTCCGTGCCAACAAGCAGGCGCGCGACGCCTCCGAAGCGGCCGGCATCGAGATCCGCTACTACAACATCATCTATGACCTCGTAGACGACATCAAAGCCGCCATGTCCGGCCTCCTGTCGCCCGAGCGCCGCGAGACCTTCCTCGGCAATGCCGAAATTCTCGAGGTGTTCAACGTCTCGAAGGTCGGCAAGGTTGCCGGCTGCCGGGTCACCGAGGGCAAGGTGGAGCGTGGTGCGGGCGTTCGCCTGATCCGCGACAACGTCGTGATCCACGAAGGCAAGCTGAAGACGCTGAAGCGCTTCAAGGACGAAGTCTCGGAAGTGCCTGCCGGTCAGGAATGCGGCATGGCCTTCGAGAATTACGAGGATATCCGCGCCGGCGATGTCATCGAGGCGTTCCGCGTCGAGCACGTCACCCGCACGCTCTGATCCTCGTTCCAGACGCGTTTCAGGGGCAGGGCATTTACGCATCGGCCCGAAAATCGGAAACGGTTTTCGGGCCGATGTGCAGATTTAAGAACCTGCAGCATCCCTTGTGCCCGAATGGGCGCAGGACGCCGTAGCTGCCCTGCCTTCCTCGCCTGGACCCGCGCCTGCCCGGCGCCATGATTTTCCGGTATCATCCAAACGGATCGAACAGAGCTTGCCCGCCAAGGGGGTTTTTCCATGTCGTCTTCAGCTCCATCCCAACGCCAGCTCCGGGTCGGCGAGCAGGTGCGTCACGCAATCGCACAGATGCTGCAACGCGGTGAGATTTCCGACGATGTCATCGAGAGCACGGTGATCTCCGTATCGGAGGTGCGCATGTCGCCAGACCTCAAGATCGCAACAGCCTACGTGTCGCCGCTCGGCTCAGGCGACAAGGATGCCGTTATCGCGGCGCTCAACAAGCATGCCCGTTTCATTCGCGGGCGCATCACGCCCGCGCTGCGGCAGATGAAATACATGCCGCAACTGCGGTTCCGCTTCGACGACAGTTTCGAGAACTTCAACAAGATCGACCGCCTTCTGAGGTCGCCCGAAGTGGCGCGCGACCTGAAGCACGAGGATGAGCAAGGGGACGACCAGTAATGGCGCGACGCGGAAAGAAAAAGGGCCGTCCAGTCAATGGCTGGCTGATCCTCGACAAGCCGGCGGGCATGGGCTCGACCGAAGCCGTGTCCAAGATCAAGTGGCTGTTCAAGGCCGAAAAGGCCGGCCATGCAGGCACGCTCGATCCCCTCGCCTCCGGCATGCTGCCCATCGCGCTGGGAGACGCCACAAAGACGGTCCCCTTCGTCATGGAAGGCGCGAAAGTCTATCGCTTCACCGTGGCCTGGGGTGAGGAGCGCAGCACGGACGATCTGGAAGGCCCCGTGACCAAGACTTCAGACAAGCGCCCGAGCGAGGAGGACATCCGCCAGCTCCTGCCGCGCTATACCGGTATCATCATGCAGACGCCGCCGCAGTTTTCCGCCATCAAGATCGGCGGCGAGCGCGCATACGACCTTGCCCGAGAAGGGGAGACGGTGGAACTCGCGGCGCGCGAGATCGAGGTCGGACGGCTCGACCTGGTCTCCTTCGACGGCGAGAAAGCGGTTTTCGAGATCGAATGCGGCAAGGGCACCTATGTGCGCAGCCTTGCGCGCGACATGGGGCGCGATCTCGGCTGCTATGGCCATATCGCCGACTTGCGCCGCACCGAGGTCTATCCCTTCACGCCCCAACAATTCGTCGAACTCCCAGCGCTCGAAAAAGCAGCAGAGACCGCGCATTCGGAAGCCGCCGACTTTTCCGGCCTCGATGCCTTTCTCCTCGATATCGCGACCGCTCTCGAAGGGCTGCCCGAAATCGCGGTGAACGACGATGCGGCAGCACGCATCCGGCTTGGAAACCCTGTAATCGTGCGCGGGCGCGATGCTCCGGCAGAAGCGCCGGAAGCATGGGCGAGCGCACGCGGACGCCTTGTCGCGCTCGGCATGGTGGAAGCAGGCATGTTCAAGCCGAAACGCGTTTTCGGCGCCTGATCGCGGCAAGCCAGACCGGCAGCGGCATGGGCGGTTTTTTATCCGCACCACGCAACCCTTTGACGTTTGGTGCATTATGAGCCTTGGAGCATGATGCGCGACGGTCGGCAATTCCGACCGCAACGACTCATGCGATCATGGCGTCGGAAGGGTATGCAGGCTTCGGTTCTGCCCGGCGAAGCGAGGGACGGGGCTGCATGCATTCAAGGAACCGGGTGACGAACAAGGACAGGATCGAAAACGAGCCCGGCTTTGCCGAACGATTGCGATCCGCGCTCTCCGGGCCAAAGCCTATCAGCCTTTATCTTCTGCTTCTGATCGCCGTCACGGTTATTCCCGCCATTGGCGTATCGGTCGTTCTGCTCCAGCGCAACAATGAAGCGCAGAACGAGGTGGTGACCACACTCGCCGAGGCCATGGCGGGCTCGATCGTGGAAGCGATCGACCGCGAATTGAGCGGCATGGCGACCACCCTGCGGGTCCTTTCCACCACACCATCGCTCTCCGACAGCGACCTGGAAGATTTCTACGAGCGCTCCCGCCTCGCGCTTGCAGGCACCGGGACCTATTTCCTGCTTCTCGATGAAAACCTGAACCAGCTTCTCAACACGCGTGTGCCCTTCGGTACACCGCTCGGGCCGACCTCCGATCCCGAATCCGCACGCGCCGCACGGCAGAACCCCGGCAAAACGGTTTCAGGCGTGTTCTTCGGCAAGACCTCGCAGAACTGGGTCTTTAATGTTCTGCTGCCCTATGTGCCCGACAGTGGCCCTTCGCGCCTCATGGTGATGACGCGCAACGCTTCCTCGCTGGCCGACACGCTTTCGCAGCAGATATTGCGCGGTGGCTGGAATGCCTCCCTTGTCGATCAGAACGGTCTGGTGATCGCCTCTTCTTCCCAAGATTCGAAGATTGGCGAAAAGTTCTTCCTCGATATCGGCGGCGCCGGTCGCTACCGCGGCGCACGGCCTGCCGAGGACGCAAAGGGCGACACCTATATCGCCATTGTCGATGAATCCATCTACAGCGGATGGAAGGCCGTGGTGTGGGCATCGACGGACACCGTCGAGGAGCCGATGCGCCGCTCGCTGCGCATGCTGATCATCGGTGGCATACTCGTCATCACCATCGGCACGCTCGCGGCATGGCTGCTCGGACGGCAGATCGCCGGCCCTGTCCGCCGTCTTGCGCGGGATGCAAGGCGTCTTGGCGCCGGCGAGACGGTGCAGGCCATCGAATACCCCATCGCCGAGGTGGCAACCGTCTCCACCGCGCTCTCGGAAGCCGCTATCGACCGGCAACAGGCCGAAAACGAAATCCGGCTTCTCATGCGGGAGGTGGCTCACCGCTCGAAGAACCAGCTTACTGTCGTCGCCTCCATGGCCAAGCAGACCGCGCGCAATGCGCGCAGCTTTGCCGCCTTCCACGATACTTTCCAGAAGCGCCTCTACGGGTTGGCCCGCTCCACGGATCTCCTCATCGCGGGCGGAGCGGCGGGCGTCGAGCTGAGAGAATTGCTTTCCGCCCAGATCAATCCGTTCCGGCCGGAGGATCCCGAACGAATGACGATGGAAGGACCTCGCTTCAGGCTCGGGAACCAGCCCGCGCAGACCATCGGTCTGGCGATCCACGAGCTGGCGACCAACGCGTCCAAATACGGAGCCTTCGCTTCAGATACCGGAAGTCTCGACCTTTCCTGGAAAGTCGAGGACGACACACTGAAACTGGTCTGGCGCGAGCGGGTGCCGCGTCTTCGCAGGCGCACCGGACGACGCGGTTTCGGCACAGAAATCATCGAGCGCATGGTGGGTGGAACGCTGGATGCCGACATCTCGCGCGTGTTCCATCGCGACGGGCTGGAATGTATCTTCGCGATTCCGGTGGAACGGCTGGTTCCCGAAAGCGCCAAACCGAAGCATCCCGACGATGCCAATGCGGATTGACGGCGTATGGTCGGCGCCGTCGCCGTGGCTCCACGCAAGGGAGCGGCGCGGTTTGGGCTGGTAATTATGTCCGTTTTCGCTTATATGCCGGCCAACATTGCGGTTTGACCGCATTGTGAAGCGGCCCCGGCTGGACGACATCCCGGCTGAGGGCGTCCCCTTTTCCCACAATTCCAAGAAAGGAAACACGATGTCGATTACTGCAGAGCGCAAACAGGATTTGCTCAAGGAATTCGCCACGACCCAGGGTGACACCGGTTCGCCGGAAGTCCAGGTCGCGATCCTGAGCGAGCGGATCAAGAACCTCACCGAGCATTTCAAGGACCACAAGAAGGATAACCATTCCCGTCGTGGTCTCCTGAAGCTCGTGTCGCAGCGTCGCCGCCTTCTGGACTATCTCAAGAAGAAAGACGAAGGCCGCTATCAGACGCTGATCGAGAAGCTCGGTCTGCGGCGCTAAGCGTTTGACCGGCGGACACCTGCGGTGTCCGCCGGTTGCATTTGGGCAGGCGGCTGAGCGCATGCCCTTCGGCTCCGGCCTGAAGCATGATCCCGGATGTGCCCTGTCGGGCCGACCTCATGCAAACAAGGCAGGAAAGCCGGGGCCCCGACGGACAGGTCATGGGGCAGGATTGCAGGATGCTTGCGGCCGGCGAAGGCCGGAACCCGAGCCTCCCGTTGTCTTGCCCGTGGCTCGTCCAGAAAAATGAAGCCAAGTCCGGAAGCGTGTGCAGCCAAGCGCAGCGCGCGGTTCCGGCGTAAAAGGACAAGATATGTTCAAGCACCATAAAGTCGAAATCGAATGGGGCGGTCGTCCGCTCGTTCTGGAAACCGGCAAGATCGCCCGTCAGGCCGACGGCGCCGTTCTCGCCACCTATGGTGAGACGGTCGTTCTCGCCACCGTGGTCTCCGCCAAGGAGCCCAAGCCCGGCTTCGATTTTTTCCCTCTGACCGTCAACTACCAGGAAAAGACCTTCGCGGCCGGCAAGATTCCCGGCGGCTATTTCAAGCGTGAAGGCCGCCCGAGCGAGAAGGAGACACTGGTCTCCCGCCTGATCGACCGCCCGATCCGCCCGCTCTTCGTCGACGGCTACAAGAACGACACCCAGGTCATTATCACCGTTCTGCAGCACGATCTGGAAAATGATCCGGACATCGTGTCGATGGTCGCCGCCTCCGCCGCGCTCACGCTTTCGGGCGTGCCCTTCATGGGCCCGATCGGCGCGGCCCGCGTCGGCTATATCGGCGGCGAATACATCCTCAACCCGCATGTCGACGAGATGGAAGAGACCAAGCTCGACCTCGTCGTCGCCGGTACGGGTGAAGCCGTCCTCATGGTGGAATCGGAAGCCCAGCAGCTGCCCGAGGACGTCATGCTCGGCGCCGTCATGTTCGGCCACAAGAACTTCCAGCCGGTCATCGACGCAATCATCAAGCTTGCCGAAGTGGCGGCCAAGGAGCCGCGCGATTTCTCCGCCGCCGACCTCTCCGAGCTCGAAGGCGAGATGCTGAAGGTTGTCGAGAACGACCTGCGCGATGCCTACAAGATCACCGACAAGCAGCAGCGTTACGATGCCGTTGACGCCGCCAAGGCGAAGGTGAAGGCAACCTTCCTGCCGGAAGGCGAGGAAGAGACCAAGTGGTCGACCGAGCAGGTCAACACGGTCTTCAAGAGCCTGCAGGCGAAGATCGTCCGCTGGAACATCCTCGATACCGGTAACCGCATCGATGGCCGCGACCTTTCCACCGTCCGCCCCATCGTTTCGGAAGTGGGCGTCCTGCCCCGCACGCACGGTTCGGCGCTGTTCACGCGTGGCGAAACGCAGGCGCTGGTGGTTGCCACGCTCGGTACTGGCGAGGATGAGCAGTTCATCGACTCGCTGACCGGCACCTACAAGGAATCCTTCCTCCTTCACTACAACTTCCCGCCCTACTCCGTCGGCGAGACGGGCCGCATGGGCTCGCCCGGTCGCCGCGAGATCGGCCACGGCAAGCTTGCCTGGCGCGCCATCCACCCGATGCTGCCGGCCTCCGATCAGTTCCCCTACACGCTGCGCGTCGTCTCCGAGATCACCGAGTCCAACGGCTCGTCCTCGATGGCCACCGTCTGCGGCACCTCGCTGGCGCTGATGGATGCGGGCGTGCCGCTGGCCAAGCCGGTTGCCGGTATCGCCATGGGCCTGATCAAGGAAGAGGAGCGCTTCGCAGTTCTCTCAGACATTCTGGGCGATGAGGATCACCTCGGCGACATGGACTTCAAGGTGGCCGGCACCGACGAGGGCATCACCTCGTTGCAGATGGACATCAAGATCGACGGCATCACCGAGGAGATCATGAAGATCGCTCTCGAACAGGCCAAGGGCGGTCGTCTGCATATTCTCGGCGAGATGAGCAAGGCTCTTGCGGAAAGCCGTGGCGAGCTCGGCGAATTCGCGCCGCGCATCGAGGTCATGAACATCCCGACCGACAAGATCCGCGACGTGATCGGCTCCGGCGGCAAGGTCATCCGCGAGATCGTCGAGAAGACCGGCGCCAAGATCAATATCGAGGACGACGGCACGGTGAAGATCGCCTCTTCCAATGCCAAGGAGATCGAGGCTGCGCGCAAGTGGATCCATTCCATTACGGCAGAGCCGGAAGTGGGCGAGATCTACGAGGGCACAGTCGTGAAGACCGCCGATTTCGGCGCTTTCGTGAACTTCTTCGGCCCGCGTGACGGCCTGGTCCACATCTCCCAGCTCGCATCCGAGCGCGTTGCCAAGACCACCGATGTGGTGAAGGAAGGCGACAAGGTGTTCGTGAAGCTCATGGGCTTCGACGAGCGCGGCAAGGTGCGCCTCTCCATGAAGGTCGTCGATCAGGAGACCGGCACGGAGATCGTGCAGGAAAAGAAGAAGAAGGAAGAGGCTGACGAGGACGCCGAAGGCTGACCCTTCCTCCATTTGCCCGTTTTTGTATCGGGGCCATTTCGTGCCCCCGAGCATCCCATGTGCAAAGTTCCATAGATATTCCGATGAACGATACGCCACTTCCCACCTTGCTGTTTCCCTTCGAGCGCGGCCTTGTCGAACCGCCTTCAGGACAAGACCGCGTGCTGTTCATCGGAGCGCCGGGAAGCCTGCGCCTGCCGGAAGACTTTGCCGGCCGATTGTCCATGGTGCAGGGTTTTCGCCCGGATTATCTGGCGCTTGAGCGCGCCGGGTTCGCAGTGACGCCTGAAGCAACGGGCGAGAACTACGACATGACGCTCGTGCTTTGCGGTCGACACCGGCGCGAGAACGAAGCCCGGCTGGCCGAAGCGCTCAAGCGCACGAAGGCCGGTGGTTTGATCGTTGCCGCCACGGCCAAGAAGGATGGCGGCGGTAGCCTGCGTAAACGCGTGGAGGAATTGCTCGGCATCGAGGACCACGCCTCCAAGCATCATGGCGTGGTTTTCTGGCTTCGCCGCCCGGTCGCGCCCGATGCGGCGGTTCTTGCTTCGCTTGGAGATTTCAACGGCGAGGCGGATGGCTTCGCCACCGTTGCGGGAGGTTTCTCGGACGACGGCATTGACGCCGGGTCGGCGCTTCTCGCCTCCTGCCTGCCCGAAGACCTTTCTGGAAAAATCGCCGATTTCGCCGCCGGCTGGGGTTTCCTCTCCGTAGCATCTGCCGGGCGCTGCCCGGGAATCCAGTCCGTCGATCTCTACGAGGCGCACCACGCCTCCCTGGAAGCAGCACGGCGCAACATGGCGGCGCACGCGCCACAGATGCCTGCTCGGTTCTTCTGGCACGACCTGCTCGGAGAAGAGGTATCCGAACGCTATGACGCCATTTTGATGAACCCGCCCTTTCACCGCAGCCGTGCAGCGGAACCTGACATGGGACAGCAGATGATCGTGTCGGCGGCCAGGGCGCTAAAGCCTCGCGGGAAGCTTTTTCTAGTCGCTAATCGGCCGCTGCCCTATGAGGAGATGCTTTCCAAACACTTTTCCGCGCATGGCGAATTGCTGCGCGATGGCACGTTCAAAGTGCTGTGGGCGCGGAAATAGCGACCGGCACCCTCGTGTCTCGACAAGCCTATCGCACAGGCAACAGGCGTATTAGTCCCCTGCCGCCTCGCTCATGCGCTTCAGTTCTTCCATCACAGGCATGGAAACGGTGTTGTAGCCCGAATCCACATAATGGATCTCGCCAGTGACACCGGAAGACAGGTCCGACAGAAGATAAAGCGCCGATCCGCCGATCTCGTCGATATTGACCGTGCGGCGCAGCGGCGCGTTGCGCTGCTGGTAGGAGAACATGTAGCGCGCATCGGAAATTCCAGCGCCCGCCAGCGTGCGCACCGGACCGGCCGAAATGGCGTTCACGCGGATATTGCGCGGGCCATAGTCACTCGCCAGGTAACGAACGCTGGCCTCAAGCGCCGCCTTGGCGACACCCATGACATTGTAATTCGGCATCACCCGCACGGAACCCGCATAGGTGAGCGTCAGCATCTGACCACCATCCGTCATCAGCTCGGCAGCCTTGCGGGCCACCTCGGTGAAGGAATAGCAGGAGATCACCATGGTGCGGATGAAGTTTTCGCGCGATGTGTCCGCATAGAGCCCCTTGAGCTCGTTGCGGTCGGAGAAGCCAATCGCGTGAACGATGAAATCCAGCGATCCCCATTCCTTTTTCAGTGTCTCGAAGACACTGTCGATGGATGCGGAATCTTCCACATCGCAGGGCAAAAGAAGCGAGGAGCCGACACTTTCGGCGAGTGGCTTGACGCGGCGGCCGAAAGCCTCTCCCTGATAGGTAAAGGCCAACTCGGCACCAGCATCGGCCAGCTTCCTGGCGATGCCCCAGGCGATCGAATGATCGTTTGCGACCCCCATGATGAGGCCGCGCTTCCCTTTCATCAAAGCGTCCATTTACTCAACCTGCGTAACGCTGAAACACAAGCGTGGCGTTGGTGCCGCCGAAACCGAAGGAATTGGAAAGAACCGTATCGATCTTGGCGTTGTCTATCCGTTTGCGCACAATCGGCACGCCGTCGAATTCGGGATCGAGCTCGGTGATATGAGCGCTTTCGCCAATGAAACCCGCCTGCATCATCAGGATCGAATAGATCGATTCCTGTGCGCCGGCGCCACCAAGCGAATGGCCCGTAAGCGACTTGGTGGAGGCGATGTGCGGGGCCTTGTCGCCGAAAACGGTGCGGATCGCCTCGATTTCGCGCGAATCGCCCACCGGTGTCGCCGTGCCATGCGTGTTGATGTAATCAACGTCGCCCTTCACGGTGGAGAGGGCCTGGCGCATGCAGCGCACGGCGCCTTCGCCCGAGGGGGCCACCATGTCGTAACCGTCCGAGGTCGCGCCATAGCCCGTCAGTTCGGCATAGATTTTCGCGCCGCGCGCCTTGGCGTGCTCCAGCTCTTCCAGAACCAGAACGCCCGCGCCGCCGGCGATGACGAACCCGTCGCGCGTGACGTCATAGGCGCGCGAGGCGGTGGCCGGAGTGTCGTTGTGCTTGGAAGACATGGCGCCCATCGCGTCGAACAGGTTCGACATGGTCCAGTCGAGATCTTCGTGACCGCCGGCAAACATGACGTCCTGCTTGCCCCACTGGATCATCTCGGCGGCATTGCCGATGCAGTGCGCCGACGTCGAGCAGGCCGACGAGATCGAGTAGTTCACACCGTGAATCTTGAACCAGGTGGCCAGCGTCGCCGAAGCGGTCGAGGACATGGCCTTCGGCACGGCGAACGGTCCGATGCGCTTGGGCGAGCTGTTTTTAAGCGTCGTCTGTGCGGCTTCCACGATGGTGCGGGTGGAGGGGCCGCCAGAGCCCATGATGATACCGGTGCGCTCGTTGGTGATATCGCCTTCCTCGAGGCCGGAATCGGCAATTGCCTGTTCCATCGCCACGTGGTTCCAGGCTCCACCCTTGGAGAGAAAGCGCATGGCGCGGCGATCCACCAGTTCCGTCGGATCGAGCGTCGGAGCACCCCACACCTGGCAGCGGAAGCCGTGTTCGGCGAAATCGTCCGAGAAGGAGATTCCAGACTTGGCTTCACGTAGCGAGGCCGTCACCTCGTCCGCATTGTTGCCGATCGAGGAAACGATCCCCAGGCCAGTAACGACGACGCGTCTCATATGCTCTCCTTGGGCCGGGGCTCCGGCCGCCCGTCAAGAATTGAAATTAGGCTTCCTGCTGAGCCAGACCGACCCGGAGGTCCGTCGCCTTGTAGATGGGTTCGCCATCGGCCTTGAGCCAGCCATCGGCGATGCCGAGCACCAGACGCCCTTTCATGACGCGCTTGAAATCGACGCCGTACTCGACCTTCTTGACCGTCGGCGTGACCATGCCCTTGAACTTCACCTCGCCGGTCGACAGCGCCATGCCCTTGCCCGGCAGGCCAAGCCAGCCAAGGAAAAAGCCCGTCAGCTGCCACATGGCATCAAGGCCAAGACAGCCCGGCATGACCGGATTGCCGATGAAGTGACAGGGGAAGAACCAGAGATCGGGCTTGATGTCGAGCTCGGCACGAACATAGCCCTTGCCGAACTCACCGCCCTCTTCCTGAATATCGGTGATGCGGTCGAACATCAGCATCGGCGGGGCCGGAAGCTGCGCATTGCCGGGGCCAAAAAGCTCGCCGCGGCCGCAGGCCAGAAGGTCTTCGTAGTCGTAGCTGTTCTTCGTTTGCGCCATCAATTGCCATCCCGTCGACGGCCCGGTTCGATCCGGGTCCGATTTTGATTGTCGGACCTCCCTATCACAGCTTCTTTCCCGCTGGAAACCGCAGTTGTGCGAAATTGGCCGGTCTTGAACTTTTGGCTTGCTGAAATCCGCTGCTATTGATCGCTTCCGTACGACCGAATATATGTCTGGAGGCTATGGCAGCGTCATGGCAGCAGGAAAATTTGGCCGCCGGCATGGCGGTTTGGCTTTGGATCGGACGACGGGACGGTTTCCTTGAGAACTGTACAGGACGAGACGGAAACGCCGCTGGAAGAGCGGCTGCGGGGCGCGGGCTTACGCCCGACACGCCAGCGCATCGCGCTGGGCGAGCTTCTTTTTGCCTCCGGCGACCGTCATATCTCTGCGGAATCCCTCCACGAAGAAGCGCAGGAAGCCGGATATTCCGTCTCCCTTGCCACCGTCTACAACACGCTGCACCAGTTCACCGAAGCCGGTATGCTGCGCATCGT
The DNA here is from genome assembly GCF_000300515.1 of Nitratireductor indicus C115. Taxonomy (GTDB): domain Bacteria; phylum Pseudomonadota; class Alphaproteobacteria; order Rhizobiales; family Rhizobiaceae; genus Nitratireductor; species Nitratireductor indicus. The sequence continues at coordinate 285,475 of NZ_AMSI01000001.1, read as the reverse complement.
CCAGGTGGAAGGCGCGCGCACCTATTTCGACACCAATGTGTCCGACCACCATCATTTCTTCATCGAGGATGAAAACCGCGTCTTCGATATTCCGTCCGGGCGTGTGGAGGTGAAGAACCTGCCCTCCCCGCCAGAAGGCACGGAAATCGTCAATGTCGATATTGTGGTGCGGCTGCGGCGTAAAAAGCGCTGATCGCCAGCCACGATAAGGCAGCTCCATTCGTTTTCAGATTGATACGCTAGATCGGTTCACCGTTTCCTATCTCTTTGTTTTTCCGCATTTATGCAGACGTCAAGTGATTCCACCTGACTGCAAAATGCCCCAGACAGGCGAAGTCGCCTGATCTGCTGCGCGCAGGGTTGCTGCGCAACCCGACTGCTTCAGTCCTTCAGGTTCTCACCCGGATAGGCGCCCCATACCAGGGACTGGTCGATCCAGCCCGAGTGGCCTGCGAAGTCCATCTCGCACCACGACCCGTTGCAGGCCTTGATGGAGCCGACTGTGCCGGGTTCGACCTGAACCACCGTGCGGGCTTCCTTGTCGGGGCGGGCATAGAGATCGATGGCCGCCTGCTTGCCCTTGAACCAGGGAGCGGCAATGCCCGTGCGACGTCCTGAGAGCAGTGCCTGATTGATCCAGCCTTCTGCACCATCCGCATCCCGCACGCGGCGCCAGTTGTCATATTCCTGGATGATTTCCATCGGCAGGCCGGACTTCATGTAGCGCCAGTTGATGGCATAGCTCAGTCCGGGGCCGATGCGCATATTGACGCGGCTGGACTTGAGACTGACGAAACGCGGCAGCGGCAATCCGCTCGGGCCAGTCTTCACGCTCGGTTCGGTGTTTGCCTCGGCGTGCGTGGCGGCGGGTGCGGCAACGGCTACTGCAATGGCGAAAGCGGCTAACAATGAACGCATAGGCGCAAAGGCCGGCATCGTCGAACTCCCGGAAACCCTGTGTCTGTGGTGGGGACCTCGTCCCCAATCCTTTTGCCCAGCCCTTTTTCTTTGTCTTGGCCGGTCCCACTTGATAGAGAAAGGACGGCCCGGCTCGGCATTGCAGTGTCGCGCGTCTTGGTTAAAGAGGTATCAACAGGGCGTTATTTCGGAGAACCCATGACCGTCAGGAAGAAACCTCTCGTCGTCATAACCCGCAAGCTGCCGGACCAGGTCGAAACCCGCATGCGCGAATTGTTCGACGCAAAGCTGAACGTCGACGACAAGCCGATGACGCAGCCTGAACTCGTGGCTGCGATGAAGGAAGCCGACGTTCTGGTGCCCACCATTACCGACCGCATCGATGCCGCGCTGATCGCACAAGCCGGCGAAAAGCTGAAGCTGATCGCCAATTTCGGCAATGGCGTCGACAATATCGATGTGGCAGCGGCCGCCAAGAAAGGCATCGCCGTCACAAATACGCCGAATGTGCTCAACGAGGACACGGCTGACATGACCATGGCCCTCATCCTTGCCGTGCCACGCCGGCTGACGGAGGGCGCGGAGCTTCTGAAAAGCGGCGGCAAATGGGCCGGCTGGTCGCCCACATGGATGCTCGGGCGCCGCATCTGGGGCAAACGGCTTGGCATTGTGGGCATGGGGCGTATCGGCACGGCTGTTGCCCGGCGCGCCAAGGCTTTCGGGCTGTCGATCCACTATCACAATCGAAAACGCGTTGCGCCGGCTATCGAGGACGAGTTGGAAGCCACCTATTGGGACAGTCTCGACCAGATGCTCGCGCGCATGGATATCATTTCCGTCAACTGCCCTTCGACGCCGGCAACTTTCCATCTTCTGTCGGCCCGTCGTCTGGAGCTGATGCAGCCGCGCTCCTACCTCGTCAACACGGCGCGCGGGGACGTGGTCGACGAGGAAGCACTTATCCGGCTCATCGATGAAGGAAAACTCGCGGGCGCCGGGCTCGACGTGTTCGAGCACGAGCCTTCCATGAACCCAAAGCTTCAAAAGCTCGCCAAGGCAAACAAGATCGTGATCCTGCCGCATATGGGCTCGGCGACGATCGAAGGCCGCATCGACATGGGCGAGAAGGTGATCATCAACATCCGCACCTTCTTCGACGGCCATCGGCCGCCGGACCGCGTGCTGCCCCGCACGGTTTGACGGCAGGTTAATTAGCCGGTTTTTTCGAGCGCTCCCGCTTGCCGGCGCGTCCGGTAATTGATGGTCTGGAACCGGGCGGCCAGCCCATCGTAGAGAAGCAGCCGACCGATCAGCGGCTCGCCCGTGCCGGTCACGAGCTTGATGACTTCCATGGCCTGCAGCGTGCCCATGACGCCGGCAAGGGCGCCGACGATGCCGGCTTCCGCACAGCTTGGCACGAGGCCCGGTGGCGGCGGCTCAGGGAAAAGATCGCGATAGCCGGGAAACGGCGTTCCCTCCGCGTCGCACTCATAAGGCTTGAGGACCGTCAACGATCCATCGAAACGACCGATGGCCGCCGTCACCAGAGGACGGCCGACTGCCGCGCAGGTATCGGCAAGCAGGTAGCGCGTGGAAAAATTGTCCGACCCATCCACCACCATATCGTAGCCGGCGATAAGGCTTGCGGCTTCGGCCTCGCCGAGGCGCATAACGTGTTGCTCAACCTGAACATGCGGGTTGATGCGCCCAATGGCGTGAGCTGCGCTCTCGACCTTCGGCAGGCCTACACTCTCGGTATCGTGAATGACCTGGCGCTGAAGATTGGAGAGCGAGACGGTATCGTCATCGACGATGCCAAGCGTGCCGATGCCGGCTGCGGCGAGATAATGAAGCACTGGCGCACCGAGCCCGCCGGCGCCGATTACGAGCACCCGTGCACGCTTGAGCTTCTGCTGGCCGGCGCCGCCAATTTCCGGCAGCACGATGTGGCGTGCATAACGCTCCAGTTCCTGGTCGTTCAGGGCGGTTTCGTTCTGTGTCATAACGATACCGGATCGTTTTCCTTTGCAGGAAGGCTGCAATCCGTCCTCTGGTTTCTGGAACGGTTCATCGTTTCATGGAAACGCCGAACCCGCTCCATCGTCTTGCTTTTGTGCGGTTGTGCGAACCCCTGACGAATTCTTCCAATGTCCGCAAAGTCTCTTCGAGGCATCCTATCGCGCGCAGGATGCCGTGTCAGCGAGGCAGAATGGCTCCAGCCGATACGGAGAGGAATTGTGCCCGCCCTTCCAGCGCGCTGAAAAGCGATATCTCCGTGCCGGTCATGAAGGCCTGGCAGTTCAGCTCCTCGAGGATGGAGAAGAGCGCAGCGCGGCGGTCCGGGTCGAAATGGGCGGAAATCTCATCGAGCAGGAGGACCGGCGCCGATCCCGACAGCTCACCGGTCAAACGCGCATGGGCAAGGATCAGTCCCACGAGCAGCGCCTTCTGCTCACCCGTCGAGCATCGTGCCGCCGGCATATCCTTCGGCGCATGGCGCACCAGGAGATCGCTGCGATGCGGCCCTTCAAGAGTGCGCCCGGCCGCCCGGTCGCGATAACGCAGATCGCGCAGGAGCGCGCGGAACATCTCCTCCACATCCACTGCCGGCCCATTTCCGACCGCCTCGTCGATGGTGCCTTCAAGGGCGATTTCAGCCTTGGGAAACGGGCCTGTTTCCGGCAGGCGTTCGTTCATCGCCGCAATCAGACGCACCATCTCTGCGCGGGCTGCGGCAATCGCCACGCCGGTTTCGGCCATCTGCGTCTCGATGGCATCGAACCAGGCAGCATCGCGGGAATCCTCCGACAAAAGCCTGTTGCGGGCCCGCATGGCTTTTTCATAATCGAGCGCACGACGTCCATGGGCGGGGTCGATGGCAAGCACCAGCCGGTCGAGGAACCGGCGTCGATCACCGGCAGGCCCGGTGAAGAGCGCATCCATGGACGGGGTAACCCAGAGAACGCGCAGCCATTCCAGCATAGCGTCGGCGGAGCGCGCGGTCTCACCATTGATGCGCACGCGCCTGCCCGCCCCTTCGGCGACGGTTGCGCCTGCCGTGCCCGTGCCGATCTCGCAATCGCCGAACGCTCCTTCGAGCCGGGCATGAACGGCAAAACCATTGTCAGCCCCCTGGCGGGCGACATCCTCCAGCGTGGCACGGCGAAGGCCGCGTCCCGGTGAAAGGAAGGACACTGCCTCCAGAAGGTTGGTCTTGCCGGCACCGTTTTCGCCGGTAAGCACCACCGCACCCGGCTGCAAATCCAGCGACAAGGCGCGATAGTTGCGAAAATCGCTCAGGCTGAGCCTTGCGACATGAACCTGGGCGGCACGCCCCTTACCGGCATCTTGTTCGGCCAAGGTCTTTCCAAGGGCGCCTACACGCGCATCGGCATGAGAACGTAGAGCGCGCTCTTGTCGCCCTCATCCTGGATGAGGGTGGGCGAACCGGCATCGGCCAGAAGGAAACGGGCGCTTTCGCTGGAAAGCTGCGCCGCAACATCCAGCAGATAGCGCGCGTTGAAGCCGATCTCGATGGGATCGGCGCTGTAATCGGCGGCGATCTCTTCGGTGGCGCTGCCGGAATCGGGATTGTTGACCGTCAACGTCACCTGCCCCTCGGCGATGGCGAGCTTCACGGCACGGCCACGCTCGGAGGAGATGGTGGATACGCGATCCACTGCCGCGGCAAAGCTCTGCCGGTCGATGAGCAGCACCTTGTCGTTTCCGGTCGGGATGACGCGCTGATAGTCCGGGAAGGTGCCGTCGATCAGCTTCGAGGTCAGGATCACGCTGCCAATGGTGAAGCGGATCTTCGTGTCGGAGAGCTCCACGGTGACGGCGACATCGGGATCGTCGACCAGCTTCTGAAGCTCGCCAACCGTCTTGCGTGGGATGATGATACCTGGCATGCCCTCAGAACCTGCCGGCGCCTCCATTTCGGCACGGGCAAGGCGATGACCGTCCGTCGCCACCGAGCGCAGCTTGAGCGCGCCATCCGCCTCTATGGTGTGGAGGAAGATACCGTTCAGATAATAGCGCGTCTCCTCGGTGGAGATGGCGAACTGGGTCTTCTCGATGAGGTTCTTCAGAGCCTCGGATTCCAGGCGGAAGATGTGCGAGAAATTGCCGGCTGACAGTTCCGGAAAATCGGACTGGGGCAGGCACTGCAGACGGAAGCTCGAACGCCCCGAAACCACCGACATGGCGTTGCCGCTTTCATCGGTCTTCAACATCACCTCAGCGCCGTCGGGCAGCTTGCGGACGATGTCGTAAAGCAAATGGGCCGGCACCGTGGTGGCGCCCGCCTGCTCGATGCTCGCGCCCGCAGCCTCGGTAACCTCGAGGTCCAGATCGGTCGCCTTCATCTGAAGACTGCCACCATCCGCATTCAGCAGGACGTTGGACAGGATCGGGATCGTGTTGCGCCTCTCCACCACGCGATGAACGTGATTCAGCGATTTGAGGAGAGTGGAGCGTTCGAGGATAACACGCATGACCGATAAACTCGCTTGAATGAAAAGACGCCTAGCGGACATGTGCCATGCCGCGCGCAGCCATGAACAGGCTTGAATCCCAGCAAACTGACAGGAAATCAAGGGGAAACGCAAGCCCGCGCGGCTTCAGCGGCTTCTGCATTCAGGCTTTTTGGGGAAAACGACAAAGCTTGCCGCAAAAAGCGAGGCGTACGGAGTGCGAAGCGCGCAAACTGCGCCTTGCACTCCGCACGCCAGGGCGGGCCGCCTCCCCCTCCGAGCTCGACCCGCAGCAAACCTTTCCGCGTTCAGCCAGACGTCAGGTGAGATCGCCTGACCGGAAAACGCGCTTATCGGGAAACGCCCGCCGCACGGAGGCGCGGCGGGCAAAACCATCAGGCCTGATCGCTGATGAGGCGCTTCAGAAGCTCGATCTCCTGGGCAAGCTGCCGGTCGCCATCAGTCAACCCCTCGATCTTGCGCACGGCATGCAGAACCGTGGTGTGATCGCGCCCGCCGAAACGACGGCCGATCTCCGGCAGGGAACGCGGTGTCATGACCTTCGAAAGATACATGGCGACCTGACGCGGCTTGACGATGGTGCGCGTGCGTCGATTGGACAGGAGCTCGGTCTTCGACACGTTGTAATGCCGTGCGACGATGCGCTGAATATCCTCGATGCGAACGCGCTTCGGCTCGCCGGCGCGGCACACATGGCCCAGAATTTCATCGACTCGGTCGATGGTGATCTGCGGCTCGAAGGAGTGACGGAAGAGAAGCTGATTGAAGGCGCCCTCCAGTTCACGCCCGCTGCCGGTGACGGAGCGCGCCACATGCACCAGAATCTCCTCGGGAATATCGAGCGAGGCGTCTTCTGCCTGCGCGGCTGCGAGACGCTGCTTGAGGATCGACAAACGCATGGAGAAATCCGGCGCGCCGATTTCCAGCGAGACGCCGCCGTTGAGACGGGACTTCACCCGCGGCTCGAGCGACTCCAGCTCGGAAGGCGGTCGGTCTGCCGCCACCACCACCTGACGCGCGCTGTCCAGCAGCATGTTCAGGAGATGGCAGAACTCGTTCTGGATCGACTTACCCTGCAGGAACTGCATGTCGTCGATGATCAGAAGATCGATATCGCGCAACTGCTCCTTGAGGGTGAGCGCATTGTTGTCACGGATCGCGGTGGCGAAACGCCACATGAAATATTCGGCCGTCAGATAGACGACACGGGCCTGCGGCTTGCGACGGAGCGATTCCGCAGCGATCGCCTGCAGCATATGCGTCTTGCCGAGACCGACGGAGGCATGCAGGAAAAGCGGATTGAACCGGATCGCATTGGAATCCGATTCGGCGACCGTACGCGCCGCAGCGCTAGCCACCCGGTTCGACGGCCCCTCGATGAGGGAATCGAACGTGTAGCGGCTATCGAGCGGCGAGCCGAGCACATTGGCGCGACCATCGGCTTCCGCCGCCTGCACGGCGCTGCCGCGCGGCCCGTGGCTGGCGGAAAGCGTGCCGCTTGCCAATGCCGTCTGCGGGCGGGCTGCAACCTTGCGGGCAACCGCAGGCTTGGTTTCCTGAGCCACACGCACATTGCGGGTCGCGGTGCGAACCACGATCTCGACCTTGAGCGTCTCAGGCTCTTCCTGTTTCCAGAGTTCGGAAATCAGATCGAGATAATGGCCGTTGATCCAGGATCGCAGGAAGGCCGTGGGCACGGAAATCCGTACACACCCCTTGGAAGCTTCCGTCAGCTTCATACGTCCGAACCAGCTGGAATAGACCTCACTGCCGAGGCGTGCGCGCAACTGCGCCTTCACCCTGTCAAACACAACCTCGGAGGGACCGGATTTCTCGGTGACCTTTTCAGTGTCGGCCTCACCCTTTTCAATGGCTTCCTGGTGAGACAGTTGCTCTTGAAAAGAAAATCCCCCCTTAACTTCCCTTTCGGCGCCGCTTTGCATTCTCATGTCCCTGTTTTTCAATGTCTGGTTTTTACCGGCCGGAGCCTTTCGACGCGCTCGTCGCAACAACTCACGCGGCCGACCGGTGTCCCTTATTGATTGGCATCGTTGATCGTAGCCAACGACCTAAACTTTCAATTTCCTGCTCCTTCACCAGCTGAGCCCCCGCCCGCTTTTTTGCACATAACCCCCTCAACCGCCAGTTGCTTACCGGCAGTGACCAACCTTCCGAACTCTGTGGTCCCCATGACGCCTGAAGCGCCTTTATCAACCCCGGCAGCGAAACCGGAAGTGGCCTGTACGAGAGCGCAAAGAGTCCCCTCGCGCAGAATGAATCCGCGCCGCAAAAACTGCCAATTTCGGCTAAAGCTTGAAGGCTCTGGCTGCCTCTCTCGATGTCCAGACATTACCGAAATCCCGCCGGAAAGAGCAAGAGCGCGCGGTCCGGTTTTTTCGCGAATCCGGCCTTGCCTTTGCCTGCGGAATCGGACTCCGCAAAAGGGGAGGTGAATAAGTCTTTTGGATTCCAACGCCTTTTCCAAATCCAGCCCTTGACGGGCACGTTTGAAAAAAAATCGAAAAAAAGAACTTGACATTTATGGCAGCCGAGAGGTCCAGGGATGACGTGGACAAGCTGTGGATAAACTTCCACAACGCCATGATATAGCTAAGCTATTCGGTTTGGATAACAAAACATGAAGGTCACAATGTGACAGCTGCCGGGCTGAATTTGAGCGATCAGCGCCGGCAAACAAAAAAAGGCCGGCGCCGCACACGGATCGCGTGCAGACTGCCAACCTGTTGGAGCACAAAGAAAAACCCGGCGTTTACCACCGGGTTTCTCATAGCAATTTTAGGAAGATCAGGCGCCGACGGCCTTCACGCGCTGCGCGAGGCGAGACACCTTGCGGGAAGCGGTGTTGCGGTGCAGGACACCCTTCGTGGCCGCACGCATCAGCTCCGGCTGCGCTGCGCGGAAAGCCGTCTCGGCCGCAGCCTTGTCGCCGGAAGCGATTGCTTCCTCGACCTTGCGGACGAAATTGCGCACGCGCGAGCGGCGGCTCTTGTTCACCGCGGTACGGCGAGCAATCTTGCGCACCGCCTTCTTGGCCGAAGTCGTGTTGGCCATGTGACCTCTCTTGTTTCTACGTTCACGCCGCGAATTCAGTGGATCGCCGGCTCAAAATAAAAAGGGGCAGCCACGGGCCACCACAGTCGTGGCGGCTTATAGTGTAGCTTTTCCCACACGTCAACGCCTGAGACCCTCGAACCAGGCAGCGAGGCGCAAGAAAACGCCCCGCACAACAACCAATCGCCTTAGCGGTTCTTGAAATTCGCCGAGCGCTTCTCGGTAAAGGCCGCCATTCCTTCCTTGCGGTCGTCCAGCGCGAACATGGAATCGAAAACGCGTCTCTCGAACCGCAGCCCTTCGGTAAGGGTCGTTTCATAGGACCGATTGACCGCCTCCTTGGCCATCATCACCGCAGGCAGGGAGAATTCGGCAATTGTGGTCGCCGCCTTCAACGCTTCCTCGATCAGTTCGCCAGGGGGCACCACGCGCGAGACCAGGCCTGAGCGCTCAGCTTCGGCAGCATCCATCATACGACCGGTAAGACACATATCCATCGCCTTGGACTTGCCCACGAAGCGGGTCAGCCGCTGCGAACCACCCATGCCCGGAATAATGCCAAGGGTGATCTCCGGCTGACCGAACTTGGCGTTCTCGGCAGCAATGATGAAGTCGCACATCATGGCAAGCTCGCAACCGCCACCGAGCGCATAACCCGCCACTGCCGCGATAACCGGCTTGCGCACGCGCACCAACCCGTCCCAACCGGAGAAGATGTCCTCCATATAGGCGTCGATAAAAGTCTTGGGCAGCATTTCCTTGATGTCTGCACCGGCCGCGAACGCCTTTTCGGATCCGGTGATGACGATGGCGCCAATGCGGGGGTTCTCGTCAAACGCCTGAGCGGCAGCGACGACTTCTTCCATCACGAGTGCATTCAAGGCGTTCAAGGCCTTGGGGCGATTGAGCGTGATCAGCCCTACCCGCTCGCGCGTCTCCACCAGGATCGTTTCATATGCCATAGCCTGTTCCTCTCTCCTATGCGACGCCAGACGATGCCGTCTGGCTGCAAAATGCCGGTCTCTTTGCATTTGTGCGACGCCAAGCGTGCCGCTTGGCTGCAAAATGCTGGTCTCTCCGCATTTGTGCGACGCCAAGCGTGCCGCTTGGCTGCAAAATGCTCAACGCTGACAGGACGGACAATAAAAGGTCGACCGGCCTGCCTGAACGATACGCTGCACCGTTCCTCCACATCCCTCCCGGCGGCACGGCTGTCCCTCCCGGTCATAGACATTGAACGTATGCTGAAAATAGCCCAGAGACCCGTCGGCCTGCACGTAATCCTTTAGTGAAGACCCGCCGGCAGCGATGGCTTCGGCGATCACGGAACGAATGGCCTCCGCCAACAGCAGAGCCCGCTTTGAAACGCCCCGCTCCGCAACGATGGTGCGCGCAGCCCGCTTCGGCGATAAGCCTGCTCGCCATAAAGCTTCGCAGACATAGATATTGCCAAGACCGGCCACCAGCCGCTGATCCATCAATGCGGATTTGAGCGGCGTGTTGCGCCCCTTCAGAAGCTCAGAAAGATGCGCGCCGTCGAGAACATTTCCGGTCGGCTCCACACCAAGCCCTGAAAGCAGAGGGTGGCTATCCAGCGTGCCCTCATCATGCAGAAGCATGAAACCAAAGCGGCGCGGATCGTTGTAAATCACGCGCAACGCAGAACCGTCTGCGCCTTCGAGATGAAAGATGGCGTGATCGTGCTTTTCGGCCTTGGAACGCTCGTGGTGAAAATCCCCCGGCGTCTCGGTGCCCCCTTCACGCTCGATGCGGAAAGAGCCAGACATGCCCAGATGACAAATCACGGCATCCGCCGTCTCGATGTGCATCAAAAGATATTTGGCCCGGCGCCCGAGCGCGATGATCCTGCGGTTTTCCAGCCGCTTTGCGAAATCCTCGGGAAACGGGAAACGCAGGTTGGGGCGACGCAATTCGACACTGCGTATCCGGGCCCCCTCCATGACCGGCTGCAGGCCGCGCCGGACCGTCTCGACCTCCGGCAGTTCAGGCATCGGGTGCCAGTCCACCGAGGAAGGATATGCCATGCGGCCCGCGCGGAATCCCGAGATGTTCGGCAACCGTCTCGCCCATATCGGCAAAGGTGCGACGCAGGCCAACCGATCCGCCTCGCAAGCCGGGCGCCATGCCCACCACCGGCACGCATTCGCGCGTATGGTCGGAACCGCTCCAGGTTGGATCGCAACCGTGATCCGCAGTCAGGACCAACATGTCGCCTTCCTGCAGAAGCGTCAGCGCCTCCGGCAGCTTGCGATCAAAAGCCTCCAGCGCGGCAGCATAGCCCGGCACATCGCGCCGGTGGCCATAAAGAGAATCGAAGTCAACGAAATTGGCGAACACCAGGTCACCGTCCCGCGCCTCTCTCATCGCCTTCAGGCTTGCCTCGAACAGCGCCATATTCCCAGCTGCCTTGCGTACTTCGCTGACGCCCTGATGCGCGAAAATATCACCGATCTTGCCTATGCCGAAAACACGTCCGCCTGCCGCCTCCACACGGTCGAGCAGGGTCGGCTCGGGTGGGGGAACCGCATAGTCGCGACGGTTGGCGGTCCGCTCGAAGTTTTCTGCGCTTTCGCCAAGGAAAGGACGGGCGATGACCCGGCCGATATTCAGCGGATCGACCAGAACACGCACCAGTTCACAAAGCTGATAGAGCCGTTCCAGGCCAAAATGTTCCTCGTGGGCGGCAATCTGAAAGACGGAATCGGCGGAGGTGTAGCAGATGGGCTTGCCTGTGCGGATATGCTCCTCGCCAAGACGGGCTATGATCTCGGTTCCCGAGGCATGGCAATTTCCCAGAATTCCGGGCAGCGCCGCTTTCTCGACAATCGCGTCGGTCAGGCTCCTGGGAAAGGTCGGCTCGGTTTCGGGAAAATATCCCCAGTCGAAAGGCACCGGAACGCCGGCGATTTCCCAATGACCGGAAGGCGTGTCCTTTCCGCGCGAGGTCTCGCAGGCCGCTCCATAGAATCCCGTCGCGGACGGCAGATGCGCAACATCGTGCCCGGCAGCGATCGCCGCAGCATGGGATAGCCCGAGCGCACGCAAGTGCGGCAGAAGCAACGGTCCCTGGCGCAAACCCGGACGGTCGCCCCTGCCTTCCGCACAGGCCTGTGCAATATGGCCGAATGTGTCGGCCCCCTCGTTTGCAAAAGCTGCCGCATCGGGTGCATGGCCGATGCCAAAGGAATCAAGAACGAAGAGAAATGCGCGCGCCATGGGACCCAGACAGTATTTCGAGATGTCAGGTCAGACATAGAGCATTTTGCCACCGGGTGGAATGAGTGGAATGGCCGCGCAACGTCAGAACGCCATGGGTTGGTCTTCACCCATGGCGTTCCGTCTCACTGCGTTTTCACATTCAACCGTCAGGCAAAGCCGCCTGATGGTTGAATGCTAGCAATCCGTGCAGGCGATGCTGTTGTTCATGCGAGGCCGCAGAAAATAGCTTTCGCTCATTTTCAGGTTCTGCAACCCGGTCATGGCCATCAGGCCCATGCCTTCCTTACCTTCCGAAGAATAGGTGAGGATGGGCTTGTAGCCGATATCCGCCGTCGCACGGATGTAAAACGCGCCGGGGATCCGGAGATCTTCCGGAATGGTGGTGATGCTCCCGGCGGCCAGGGCGTTCCCCGCAGTGCCGGCCACCATCTTGCGCGACCAGACGACCTTGACCTTGGGCGTAGGCTCGTTGGTCACCTCGATTGCCGTGATGACCACTTCCGGCTGCGAGCGGTTATAGGGCACGAGCAACGCACCGCCGATCTTCATGATCGCGTCGATCTCGTTCTTGGTGATGGATGGCTGCTGGGCGACCAGATCCCCGACCATGCTGCCAATGCGCGCGACCTTCTTGTTGGTGTCGATGGCCTGGGCGAATTCGAGCGTCAGAAAATAAAGCCCGAACAGGATTGGCGCCACGATGACGAATTCGATAGCGGCAACGCCACGGCGGTCACTCATGAAACGGCGCAGGGTCGAGAAGATCCCCTTTTCACCCGCCGGCAAGATTGAAATGTTCTTCATCGTTCTTGTTCCTGAAACAACGGGCTTTGTCAGAAGGGTTCGTTCTGCCAGGTGGCGGCGGAAAAGAGCAGCATCTTGCCATCAGGCAGGTTCTGGCCGAGGCGATTGGTGATGATCGGCCAGCGATAATAGACCCGCAGCATGTTCTTCGTCAGCGCAGGCCCGAGGTCGACCTTGGGCTGCAGGGCGGACAAGGAGCTGGAACTGGCTGTGTTGGCGGCCTCCTCGAAGGTCGCGAACTGGCGTAGATCAACGGTCAGGCCGGGGCATTCATCCGACACCATGATGGAGATGCGATCGCAGACCATCTTGCGCAACGCCGTTTCATTGAGATTGCTGGCAGCAGTGATCTGTCCTGTCCGGAACTGACGGGCCACATCATCGGTGGCGTTTGAAATCAATTCCTGGGCAGCGAAGGCGATGCAAGTCTCGATGATCGCGCAGACCAACAGAAAGAACGGCATGGCAAGAAGTGCGAACTCGATAGCCGTGACGCCATCGCGGTTCTTGATGAAATGTCTGAAGATGCGTCTCTCGCGGCGATTTCCAATCGCCGAATCTTCGCCCCGAACGCCCATAATCGCTTCCCGCAAGGTGTTGAACTCTGGCTCAACCATAGCGGGTTCCGGTTGCAGTCCGGTTTTTTGATATGCTCAAAAATTACATCGGACGGCAAGCACTCGGTAACCAAGCCAATCGCGCGGATGCGCAGAGGGCCTACTGGTTCGCGTTCATTTCCGTTTCGGAGGTGCGCTCGGCATCGGTCTTGTAGGCGCTTTCACAATAAGGCGTGCAGGAAAGCGTCTGGATGTTCGCCCGGCGATAAATGCGAACCGACTGGACCGCCTGGCGGCTCACCGTGACCTGCTCATCGACAATCGGCTGCCCTTCAAGATCGAGAACCACCATATTGGTGACGCCGAAACCCTTGCCCGTCAGAACGATGGTGGTTGCATCCTGAACCGCCGCATCGGCGATTTCGGGATTGCCGATCACGATCGTATCGGCAGGCCGTGAAAGCTTGACGATCTTCGCCTGGTTCATCACCACCTCGATACCGACATCCGCGAGGGTAACGGTGGGCATGGCGAGCAGGCTCGCAGCGAAAGCTGCGACACGAAACATTCCGCGCGTGTGAAAAAAAGCGTGGCCCATTGCCCGGCTCCCCAGTTCAAGCTGAAGAGACTATGAAGCGGATTGGTGAACCAAGCGTTAAACCCGCAGAGGCAGCGATGCATCAAGAGCGCGAAAGCAACCAAAGGCTGCATAAAACACTCTATATATAAGTGACCTCGCCAACAGTGTCCGGCCCGTTAAAAATGCGGGATTTCACTTAGTTGAGCATTAACCAAAGCCAAGCATTCGGCGAGGAAAGGTTTTGGTAATGCTGTTTCTTAAGGCCGCTGAAAGAGCTTCCCCGTAAGTTCGGCTCATCCGATCAACACAGACAAAACGTTGACGGGCTTGCTGTTAAAACAACGCGGAAGAGGAGTACTTCACATGGCTAATCTGGTTGCACGTTTCCTGAAAGATGAGTCCGGCGCCACGGCGATCGAATACGGCCTTCTGGCTGCCCTGATCGGTGTTGGCATCATCGCCGCCGTCACCGGCGTTCGCGACGCCCTGCAGACCACCTTCGGCTCCGTTTCCACCGGTCTCGCCGGCTAATCGGAAGCTTATCCGATACGGATTGAGGGCCGTCCGCCACAAGCGGGCGGCCCTTTTCGTTTTCGGAAAGGCGACGGCGCTTCAACCAAGTTTTAAGCGGCTGCGGGATAAGAAGTTTCCATAAACAAGGTGGGTGGTGCGATGCTTGAAGCAGCGATCTTTGTAATCTTTCCCTTCTGCATGGCCTTTGCGGCAGTCTCCGACATGCTGTCGATGACCATCGCCAACCGTGTCTCGGTCCTGCTGATCGTTGCCTTTCTTGTGATCGCGCCCTTTACCGGCATGGCATGGAGCACTATCGGGCTGCACTTGGCTGCGGTGGCAGCGGTGCTTGCGGTCACCTTCGCGCTGTTCGCAATCGGGGGCATGGGCGGTGGCGATGCCAAGCTGATAGCGGCAACCTCCATCTGGTTCGGGTTTTCGCCTGCTCTGGTGGAATATCTCGCATTGGCATCGGTTGTCGGAGGCGCGCTGACGCTGGCGATCCTTTCCTTCCGAAACTCGCCGCTATCCCTGATCGGCGGGAACAATCTCTTTCTAAAACACTTCGCCAACACCAAGGTGGGCGTTCCCTATGGGATCGCGCTCGGCGTCGCGGGGCTCCTGGCCTTCCCGCAATCTCCGCTGACGCAGTGGGCCATCGAAAAGGTCTCGGCTTTCTGAGCACTGGCCCAGGCCTCAAAGGAACCATCCGCGGCGCTCTTCCATGACGGGAGAGCGCCGCTTTCCTTTTGCGCCACGGAGCTGCGGAGCGATACAACGATAGCGCGAGAAACTTTCGATTAATCACGTTCGTAAGTCCGTCGTTAACCATAATTTGACGATTGCCGCTCCATTCTCCCGATCACGCAAGGGAATCCGAGTGCGAGGGGCGTGGTATGAGCAAATCCCGGATCGTCATTTTGGGCGTGGCCGTCATGGCTGCGCTGGGCGCCGGTTACGTGGCCAAGAATCTGACTGCGCCGAAGCCGCAACCTGTGGCCGACACAGGGCCCCAAAAGCCAGAAGTCCGGATGACGGATGTTCTGGTCCTGGGCCAGGACGTCACCATGGGCAGCGAACTGAATGGTTCGTTACGCTGGGAACCCTGGCCTGCAGACAATGTGAACGCCAATTTCATCACCCGCGACCAGAGCCCGCAGGCGCTTGAAGAGCTCAACAGCTCGATCGCCCGTGTGGCGCTCTATTCGGGCGAGCCGCTGCGACGCTCCAAGCTGATCGGCGAAGGCATCAGCTTCATGTCCGCGATCCTGCCCTCGGGCAAGCGTGCGGTCGCAACCCAGATCGCTGCCGACACTTCGGCCGGCGGCTTTATCCTGCCGAACGATTTCGTCGACGTGATCATGACGCGCCGCCAGCAGGAAGCCGTGAGTACCGGCGGGTTCATCACCGAGACCATTCTCAAGAACATCAAGGTTCTGGCGATCGATCAGACGATCCAGGAAGATGAGGAAGGCCGCCGCGTCAAGGTCGGCGAGACCGCCACCCTCGAACTCACGCCGGAACAGGCTGAAATCATCACCGTGGCGCAGCAGATGGCCGACAGGCTGACCCTTTCGCTGAGAGCAATCACCGACACAAACGAGCCTGTTACGAACGAAGGCTCTTATCTGGTTTCGGGCGCCGGACGGGGCAACAGCATACGCCTGATCAAGTCGGGCCAGGTGAGCGAAGTGGGGACCCGCAAATGAGTTTGCCGAAGAACACCTTCTCTGTGACGAGAACAGCTCCGTGCAAGACACAGCGCGAGAGGCTTGCAGCGCGCCTGCTTCTGGGCTGCGCGACCGCTCTTCTCATCACCGCAGCCGCACCCGTGAGCGAGGCTTTCGCGGACCAGAAGATCATCAAGGCCCAGAGCGCCAAGACCTCCGGTCAGCGGGTCAAGCTCGGGCTCAACAAGTCGCTGGTGGTGGACCTGCCAAGCGACGCCTATGACATTCTGGTGGCCAATCCCGCCGTCGCAGATGCGGTGACGCGTACGGCGCGGCGCATCTATCTGTTCGGCAAGCAGGTCGGCGAGACCAATATCTTCGTGTTCGGCCCCAATGGCGAACAGATCGCCAGCCTGGATGTCGCGGTGGAACGCGATGTTGCGGGCCTTGAAGACTATCTGAAACGCTTCATTCCGAACTCGGACATTCAGGTCGAACTGATCAACGACAACGTCGTGTTGACCGGCACGGTTGAAACGCCGCTCGATGCATCGCGCGCCAAGGACATCGCACAGATGTTCGTGACCGGCGGTGAAGCCACGACCGGACAATATTCGCAGAGCGCTTCCGCCCCCACCGATGGCGGTGGCGTCGCGATCAACAACCCGGATGAAAAGCGCCAGGAAAGCAGGATCATCAACATGCTCCAGATCCTCGGCGAGGATCAGGTGACGCTGAAGGTGACAGTCGCAGAAGTCAGCCGGGATGTGATGAAGCAGCTCGGCGTGAACATGCTCGGTCAGGGAAGCGTCGATGGCATTTCCTGGGGGGCATTGACCGAGAATCCGTTCCTCCTGGGCAAATCCTTATCCAACAGCCGACTGAAGGTCGGTGCCTCGGGCAACTCGATCATCAGCGGATATCTGAACGCGATGGAACAGGCTGGCGTTATGCGCACGCTGGCCGAGCCGGCGCTCACCGCCGTTTCGGGCGAGAAGGCCACGTTCCGCGTGGGCGGCGAGTTCAATCTCGTGGACGAACGCGAGGTCGACGAGAATGGCACGAAATATACCATCAAGCAGATCGAATACGGCATCGGCCTGGAGTTCCAGCCGACCGTCCTTACGCAGGGCCGTATCTCCCTGAAAATCCGAACCCAGGTTTCGGAGCCGACGATGCGTGGCGGCGTTCCCATGGAAGGCGGCTTCACTTCTGGTGGATCGTTCCTGAACGGCATGAACTTCATCTCAATCCGCAAGCGCCTTGCAGACACGACGGTGGAACTGCCGTCCGGCGGATCGATGATGATCGCCGGCCTTGTGCAGGACGACGTGCGACAGGCCTTCAGCGGAACACCCGGGCTTTCCAAGCTGCCCGTGCTCGGCTCGCTCTTCCGTAGCCGCGACTTCGTACGCAACGAAACCGAACTCGTCATCATCGTGACGCCCTATCTCTCCAAGCCGAGCGCGCGCACGGCACTGGCCAAGCCGGACGACAATTTCACCCCGGCCAGCGACGGCGCCGGCATGTTCCTTGGCCGGGTGAACCGCGTCTACGGAACGATGAAAACCAATCTGCCCAATGGCCGTTACCACGGCGTTGTCGGCTACATCTACAAGTGAGCGGGGGATCAGCCATGTCGGGGGCTATGTCGGGGGTGGTTATGAAGACAATTGACCATTCGGAAGCTGTCCGCCTCAAGATCAAAGGGCCTTTGATCGCTTTGACGGCCGCTCTTCTTCTTTCGGGATGCACCTTTGCCAAAAGGGACTCGGTGATTGTCGGCTCGGTGCCGGACGACTACCGAACCAACCATCCCATCGTCGTTTCGGAATCCTCCGAGCAGATCGACCTGCCGGTGGGCGCCTCCATCCGCAAGATGTCTCGCGATCAGGCCGCAACTCTGGCCGGCTTTCTGGACGGATACGACCGCCGTTCCGGCGGCACAGTGACCATGCTCGTGCCGGCAGGCTCAGCGAACGAACTCGCGGCCTCCAGCGTGGCCTCGGATTTCTCGCGCCTCATGCAGGCCCGCGGGGTTCCCGCAGAGCGGATCGCCATCCTGGCCTACCAGTCGCCTGCGCCGGATGTGTCCCCGCCGATCCGTGTCTCCTATCCGGTGGTGAAGGCCTCGACGGGACCGTGCGGTCGCTGGCCGAAGGACGCCCTGGATACGACCGACAACAAGCATTACGCGAATTTCGGATGCTCCTATCAGAACAATCTGGCGGCACAGGTCGCCAATCCGAACGATTTCCTCGGGCCGCGTAAGCAGACGCCGATCCACGCGGACCGCAGCGACGCCGCCATTTCCGACTACACGGGACGGAAGGTCTCGGACGGGTTCAAGTCGAACCGCGAAGTGACCTACGACTAGCCGCATGATTGAGGGGCTTTCCATGAGCAATCTGGCCTACGAAACCGATCCGGCCGAGACGGAAACGAACGAACCGGATCCGACACTGCAGACCTTGCGGCCGGTTCCGCGCATCTCGATCCAGGCGTTTTGCGAGACCGACGCCGTCGCCAACCCGATCCAGCGGGCGGGCGCCGACAGGCGCATGTCGAAAGCGCATCTCAAGGTCAATATGGGCGGCATCACAACGGCGGTGGAATTCTACCAGACCGCCGCCACCCCCAATCTGGTGATCATCGAATCGGCCCACGAACCGCGCGAGATGCTAGCCTCTCTGGAGAGGCTTGCCGAAGTATGCGACCCGGGCACGAAGGTCATCATCATCGGCCATTACAACGATGTCTGGCTCTATCGCGAGCTCATGCGCGCCGGCATTTCGGAATATGTTGTGGCGCCGATCTCAATGGCCGATATCGTGAGCGTGATCGCCAATATCTTCGTCGATCCCGATTCCGCTCCCATCGGGCAGACCATCGCCTTTATCGGCGCCAAGGGCGGCGTGGGCTCGTCCACGCTCGCGCACAATCTGGCGTGGAGCATCTCCAACCTCTTCGAAAACGAGGTGGTTGTCGCCGATCTCGACCTGGCCTTCGGCACCGCGAATATCGACTTCGATCAGGACCCACCGCAGGGGATCGCCGAGGCCGTTTTCTCGCCGGAACGCATCGATGAGGTCTATCTGGACCGCCTGCTTGCACAATGCGCGGAACATCTTTCGCTTCTCGCAGCACCCTCGACACTCGACCGGGTTTACGACTTCGACGCGGAAGCCTTTGCCCAGATCATCGACACGACGCAACGTACCGTGCCCGTGATGGTGCTCGACGTGCCGCATATCTGGTCGGGCTGGAGCAAGACGACACTGGCGCGCGCCGATGAGGTCGTGATCACGGCAACGCCGGATCTCGCCAATCTGCGCAACACCAAGAACCTGATCGACACATTGAAGAAGCTGCGGCCGAACGACGGGCCACCCAAGCTTATCCTGAACCAGACGGGTGTTCCCAAACGGCCGGAAATCTCGCTTGCGGATTTCAGCGAACCGCTCGGCATCACACCGATCGCAAGCATTCCCTTCGACCCTCATTTCTTCGGCAACGCCGCCAATAACGGGCGCATGCTGGCCGAGATGGATGCGAAGAACCCGGTCGTGGAAACGATCAACGAACTCGCTCACGTCCTCACGGGCCGCCGCGAGGCCAAGCCGAAACAGAAGGCCGGCCTGTCCGGAATCCTGGAGCGGCTGAAGCGCAAGAGCTGAACTGAAGGGTAGGCGGGCACATGTTCGGAAAGAGAGGCAATAGCGGCGGAACTCCAGCGGCTCCGCACACGCACCAGGCTCCGAGAACCTATGAGGCTCCGGGCGCCGGCACAGCCGTGCTTGACGCCGAAAAGCCCATCTCGCGGGAGCCGGTGGAACGCGTTTCCGCGCCACCTCTCGTCGCCGAAGCGCCGCCCCCTCCTCCGCCACCGGCGGCGGCGCGCCCCGCACAGCCCCAGCGCACGCGCAGCGATTCCTATTACGACACGAAGAGCCAGGTCTTTTCGGCGCTGATCGAGACCATCGATCTCTCGCAGCTCGCCAACATGGATCAGGACAGTGCGCGCGAGGAAATCCGCGACATCGTCAACGACATTATCGCGATCAAGAACTTCGCAATGTCGATCTCCGAGCAGGAGGAACTGCTTGAGGACATCTGTAACGACGTTCTCGGCTACGGTCCTCTGGAGCCCCTGCTCGCACGCGACGACATCGCCGATATCATGGTGAACGGAGCGCAGAAGGTCTATATCGAAGTCAACGGCAAGGTCGAGCAGACCAATATCCGGTTCCGCGACAACCAGCAGCTCCTCAACATCTGCCAGCGCATCGTGAGCCAGGTCGGCCGCCGCGTCGATGAATCGAGCCCGATCTGCGATGCGCGCCTGCCTGACGGATCGCGCGTCAACGTCATTGCTCCGCCGCTCTCCATCGACGGCGCTTCGCTTACCATCCGTAAGTTCAAGAAGGACAAGCTGACGCTCGATCAGCTCGTCCGTTTCGGTGCCATATCGCCGGAAGGCGCTGAGGTGTTGAAGATCATCGGTCGGGTGCGCTGCAATGTCCTGATCTCAGGCGGCACCGGCTCGGGCAAGACGACGCTGCTCAACTGCCTGACGAGCTATATCGACAAGGATGAGCGCATCATCACGTGCGAGGATTCGGCTGAACTCCAGCTGCAGCAGCCGCATGTGGTGCGTCTGGAAACCCGCCCGCCCAACCTTGAGGGCGAAGGCGAGATCACCATGCGCGACCTCGTGCGCAACTGTCTGCGCATGCGCCCCGAACGCATCATCGTGGGCGAGGTGCGTGGACCGGAGGTCTTCGACCTCCTGCAGGCGATGAACACGGGCCATGACGGCTCCATGGGCACGATCCACTCCAACAGCCCGCGCGAATGCCTCAACCGTATCGAATCGATGGTGGCCATGGGCGGCTTCACCCTGCCACAGCGCACCGTGCGCGAGATCATCGTCGGCTCGATCGATGTGATCGTGCAGGCAACCCGCCTGCGCGACGGTTCGCGCCGCATCACCCACATCACGGAGGTGATCGGCATGGAAGGCGATGTCATCATCACGCAGGACCTCGTCCTTTATGACATGAAGGGCGAGGACGCGAACGGGCGGATCATCGGCGAACATGTCTCCACCGGCATCGGCCGCCCCCATTTCTGGGATCGCGCGCGCTACTACGGAGAAGAGCGCCGGCTTGCAACCGCTCTAGAGGCAATCGAGAAACAGGCGGGCTGACGACATGTTCGGCTTCGACACGACATTGCTCGTTTTCATCCTGCTCGCCGGCATGAGCGCGGGAGCAGTGGCCTATGCGTTCATGTTCAACAGCATCAGCAACGAACGCAAGGCGGGGCGACGGCTGGAAAGCGTCAAGCAGGCGCAGACGGACCGGGCAGCCGTCAAAGCCGCACGCGACCGGGTAAACGAAGCCACGAAGCGCCGCAAATCGATCCAGGATTCGCTGAAAGATCTCGATCAGAAGCAGAAGGACCGCGATTCGCGCATGCGCAAGCCGCCACTGAAGCTGCAGCTTCGTCAGGCGGGCATGTCTGTTTCGGTCGAGCGGTTTCACATCATCTCGGTGATTTGCGGCCTCGTGCTGACTGCGGTTCTGTTCATCGTCGGCGCACCGCTTCTCGTGCTGCCTGCAGCCCTTCTCGTCGGGGGGCTCGGCCTTCCCCGCTGGTTCGTCATCTTCAAGCGTCAACGGCGCGTGAAAGCTTTTCTGAACGAGTTTCCGAATGCGCTCGATGTCATCGTGCGCGCCGTCAAGTCGGGCCTTCCAATCAATGACGGCATCCGCCTTATCGCCAGCGAGTCGCAGGAGCCCGTGAAAACGGAGTTCCGCCGCATCGTGGAATCGCAGCAGCTCGGCATTTCGACCCCGGAAGCCTGCATGCGCATGAGCGAAACCATGCCATGTCCTGAAGCCGCATTCTTCGGCATCGTCGTCCAGATTCAGTCGCAGGCCGGCGGCAATCTGTCGGAAGCGCTCGCCAATCTCTCGCGCGTCCTGCGCAACCGAAAGAAAATGAAGGCGAAGGTGCAGGCGCTTTCCATGGAAGCCAAGGCCTCCGCCGTGATCATCGGCGCGCTGCCGTTCATTGTTGCTTTCCTCGTCTATCTGACGAGCCCTTCCTACATCATACCGCTCTTCACCACGAGCATCGGCCATCTGATCCTCGGTGCCTCCGGCATCTGGATGCTGTCCGGTATCCTGATGATGCGCAAGATGATCAATTTCGAGGTGTGACATGCCAGGCAACGTAATTGGCGCAGTCATCAATCCGAGCTTTCTCATCGCCATGCTGGTTGCGGTTGCCGTGTTCGCAACCGTGTTTACCCTGTTGCCTGCCCTTGGCGGAGATCCGCTCAAATCGCGCATGAAAAGCGTAGCGCTGGAACGCGAGGAACTGCGCGCGAAGCAACGCGCGCGACTGGCTGCGGAAGCCGATCAGCGCCGGCGCGGCCTGCGCGAGAAGCAGTCACTCGGAATGCGCGCCATCGTAGAACGGCTGGACCTGCGTCGCGCGCTTGCTGACGATGCGACCATCAACAAGCTCCGGATGGCCGGCTTTCGCGGGCAAAACCCGATTACCAAGTTCCTGTTTTTCCGCCTGCTTCTGCCGATCATCACCCTCTTGGGCGCGATCATCTATATCTTCCTGATGAACGGCCTGCCGGAGCAGCCCTTCCTGATCCGCGCCTTCGTCTGCGTTCTGGCGGGGTATGCAGGCTTCTACGCACCGGTGCTCTATGTGTCGAACCTCGCCACGAAGCGAAAGCAGTCGATCCAGAGAGCCTGGCCGGACGCACTGGACCTGATGCTCATCTGCGTGGAATCGGGCATGTCGGTCGAAGCGGCCTTCCGCCGTGTCGCCGACGAGATTGGCGCCCAGTCAGTGCCGCTCGCCGAAGAGCTGGTTCTGACGAATGCCGAGCTCTCCTTCCTGCAAGAGCGCAGACAAGCCTATGACAACCTGGCCTCGCGCACAGGTCTGGAAACCGTGAAAAGCGTTTCGCAGGCGCTGACCCAGGCCGAGCGTTACGGAACGCCAGTCAGTCACGCGCTCAGGGTTCTTGCTGACGAAAGCCGCGAAATGCGCCTGAACGAAGCGGAAAAGAAAGCCGCCGCCCTGCCGCCGAAGCTCACCGTGCCGATGATCGTGTTCTTCATCCCGGTGTTGTTTGCTGTGATCCTGGGGCCTGCCGCCATCCAGATCCACGAGCAAGGGCTTTTCTAGAAGTCACGGTTTTCCCGAGAGGGTAAAAACAAAAGGCCGCCAGTTTGGCGGCCTTTTTCATAAATGCGGGTTGGCTGAAGAAACTCAGTTGCGCTTCTTCTTGTCCTCGGAAATCTGGCTCCAGGCATTTTGCTGGGCGAGCATCGAGCGCAGATAAGCGACATTGGCCTCCGCCTTGTCCGGCGACAATTCCTGCCGGGCAAGCCGCTCGGCCTCTTCGAAGCGCCCCTGAAGGCCGACGACGAGCGCCAGATTCTGGCGAACGCGGCTGTCGGCACCGGGCGCCTGGGCCGCCTGGCGCATATAGGCCTCTGCGGATTTCAGGTCGCCTTCCAGAAGGTAGGACATCCCCAGATTGGACAGGATCGAGGATTCATTGGGCTGAAGGTCAAGCGCCTTGCGATAAAGCGCACGCGCGGAATCCTTGTCACCCAGCTGGTCGAGGATCGCGCCTTCTGCGGACAGGAGGCGCCAATCCGGGTATTCCGGTGTCTGTGCACGGCGGATGGCTTCAAGCGCGGGCTTGAGTTCGCCGGCGGCGGCCAGCGCCTTGCCGTAGGCGGCGAGTACGCCCCTGTCCTTCGGGTGGTCGATTGCGGCCTTGCGCATAACGGCAAGCGACTGGTCGACGCGGCCGTTCATCTGCAGAACGGAGGCATAGCGCAGGGCTGTGTCCTTATCCTTGGAATTGCGCGCATAGGCCTTGCCGAGGCTGTCGGCGGCCTGGTTGAGCTGAGGGGCGCTCATGCTGGCGACATTGCCGGGCGTGCTGCGGCTGATTGAACCGGTGGTCATGCGGTCTCGCGCGCAACCGGCAAGGGATACAGCCATGACCAGCGCCAGCGCCGTCGCCGCAAGTCTGTTAGTGGTTGCATTCGTGCGCTGTTCGGTAAACATCTGCCCACGCCCTCCGATTGGCTTCGGCCGCCCTCCGGCCAAATCTCTAGGAGGAGAAATATTCTGTTAACCCTAACGGACGGTTAAAATCCGCCTGTTGCCGCCTCAAGGAGCCCACTCATGCCCGTTTCGCTGATAGCCGCAAAAGATCCCAGCTCGCTGCCGGTCTTCGCGGTCGAGCCCGGCGGTCTGGAACAGTGTGGCGCTCCCCTCGCAGCACTCGCCTGGGCAAAGGCAAACGGCTTCTCGGCCGCCGCGGGCAAGGTGCTGACCTTTCCGGGCAGCGACGGGACGCTGGGTGGCGCCTTCCTCGGGCTCGGCAAGGCGCAGGAAGGCACGCCGCTTTCAGCGGGAGCCCTGGCGCGCAATCTGCCCGAGGGCGCATGGCATTTTGCCTCGGAACCGAACAGACCCGAACTCGCCCTTCTGGGGGTAATGCTGGGCTCCTACATCTTCACCCGCTATGGCAAGAAGCCCCGCGCGGCGCTGCGCTTCACGGTGCCTGAAAGTGTCGACGCCAGCCGTATCGAACGCTGGGCCAACGGCTCCATATTGGCGCGTGACCTGATCAACACCCCGGCCGAGCACATGGGTCCCGACGCGCTGGAAGAAGCCGTGCGATCGCTCGCCGCCAGGCATGGCGCCGAGGTTTCCACGGTCGCAGGCGAAGCCCTACTCGATAAGAATTTTCCCATGATCCATGCGGTGGGGCGCGCAGCCAGCGCCGCGCCGCGCCTGATCGACCTCCAGTGGGGACCGCAGAACGCGCCGAAGGTGACGCTGGTCGGCAAGGGTGTCTGTTTCGACACGGGCGGGCTCGATCTCAAGTCGGCCTCCAACATGCTGCTCATGAAGAAGGATATGGGTGGTGCAGCCAATGTGCTGGGGCTCGCCTCCATGCTGATGGCGGCAAACGCCAATATCCGCCTGCGCGTCCTGATACCCGCCGTCGAGAATTCCGTTGCCGGCAATGCATTCCGCCCCGGCGACGTGCTTTCCAGTCGTAAGGGGCTGACCATCGAAATCGGCAATACGGATGCGGAAGGCCGCCTTGTACTCGCCGACGCGCTGACGCTCGCCGACGAGGAAGCCCCGGACATGCTGATCGACATGGCGACGCTGACGGGGGCTGCCCGCGTTGCGCTCGGGCCGGACCTGCCACCCTTCTTTACCGATGACGAAGAGCTCGCCGATGAACTGGCGCTTGCAGCAGACACCATGGCCGATCCGCTCTGGCGCCTGCCCCTATGGAAGCCCTATCTCGCGCGGCTCGATTCCAAGATCGCCGACATGAACAATGTCTCCCTGGACGGTTTTGCAGGTTCGCCCGTCGCGGCACTTTTTCTCGGACGTTTCATCGAGCAGGCGCGAAGCTGGGCCCATTTCGACGTCTATGGCTGGAACCCGAGCGACAAGCCGTATGCCCCCGTCGGCGGGGAAGCACAGGGCATCCGCGCGCTCGAAGCCGTTCTCCTCAAACGTTATGGCAATTGAGGCTGCTTGCGCATTGCAGGGTGACATCGCATAATCGAAACGGAACCGAAATGGTTTTGATTTCGATCGGAACGAGCCGGAAGCATGTCGATCCAGCTGCGCCCCCTGCAGGCGCTCAGACTGTGGCAACAGGTAAGCCTTGCCGAGGTACAGGCGGGGCAGCCCGACCTGACTGAACGTCAGTTCGCCATTCTTCTCACAATCTATCTGGATCCGCCCCCGCATACGGTGCGGGGGCTCGCTGAAAAGCTTGGCGTCTCCAAGCCCGTCATAACCCGCGCTCTGGACACGATGGGCGCGCTCAAACTGGTTTCGCGCCACCGCGACGAGCGCGACCGCCGCAACGTCCTCATCAAGCGCACGCTGGAGGGCGCTCTGTTCGTGGAGCGCTTCGGCGACGTGATGCTTGCAAAAGCCGGAGAGCTTTCCTCATGACATCCCTCGATCGCCGCCTGAATGCCTTCCGGCCCGACCTCGCCGACCTGCGCCTGAAAGGCCAGGTGGATGCTTCGCGGTTCAGTGCTGGCGAAAGCGCCCGCGTCACGACACCGGTGCTCGACGTCCACAGCGCCCCTGACAGGGGGGCGGGTATGGACACGCAGTTTCTGTGCGGTCAGCTTGTGCGCGTTTTCGAACGGCAAGCCGGATGGGCATGGGTGCAGGCTGAACGGGACGGCTATGTGGGCTATGTCAGCGAGGCGGGGCTGGGCGACTGCAACGAAGAAGCGACCCACCATGTCATCGCCCAGCGCAGCTTCGTCTACCCGAAGGCCGAGCTGAAAGCTCCGATCATCGGCGCACACAGCATGGGCGCGTCGCTGCGGGTTGTCGGGGAAGAAGAAAGGCGCGGGACGCGCTACTTCCTGCTCGCCTCGGGAAGCGCGATGATCGCCCGGCACCTGTCTCCCATTTCGTCTCTGGAGCCGGACTATGTGACGGTCGCCGAACGGTTTCTTCACACACCTTATCTTTGGGGCGGGGCGAGCGGGTTCGGTATCGACTGCTCCGGGCTCGTGCAGCTTTCCATGCATATGGCAGGCCGGCAGGCGCCGCGCGATACCGACATGCAGGCAAGGGGCATTGGTGCGCCGTTCGACCCCGCGCAAACGCCGCTGCGACGCGGCGACCTCGTCTTCTGGCGCGGACATGTGGCGATCATGCTGGACAGTCTGGAGATGGTGCATGCCAATGGCCACACCATGACCGTGGCACGCGAGCCACTTCGTGAGGCCATCGACCGGATAGCGCCGCTCTACGGCCAGCCAACCGGCTATCGCCGGCCTTGAGCGGTAGGGGATGAGGGGGCCGTTCCGTTGGTGTTCCTGCGCTCCTTCTGGCAAAGGATAAAAATCAATACCCGGTCGCGCGGTCGACGACGTTTCTCAGCGGTTCGCCCCGCTCGAAGGTGTCCATCTGAGTCAGCATCGGGCCTGCCAGATGCTCGGCATAGGATGTGGCTGCTGCATGGGGCGTGATGAAGACGCGCGGATGGTTCCATAGCGGGCTGGTGCGCGCCAGCGGCTCCTGTTCGAAAACATCGAGGCTCGCTTCCTTCAGTATGCCCTCGTCGAGCGCCTTCAGGATTTCGTCATCGCGTTGCAGACGCCCGCGACCGGCATTGATCAGGCATGGGCCACCGAGCGGGCCGTCCTTGCGAAGCTTCGACAGGAGCGAACGGTTCACGATGCCGTCCGTCTGCGGCGTGAGAGGCAGAAGCACGACCAGAATATCGGTAGCGTTCAGGAAGGGTGTCAGCCCCTCCTCACCCGAATAGCAGGATATGCCGGCCATCTCCTGCGGGCGCCGGCTCCAGCCATTGATCCTGAAGCCGAAGGGCAACAGCATTTCGGCGGCTTGCCGGCCCAGATGGCCGAAGCCCATGATGCCGACGGCCACTTCCTTTGCGAGCACCTGGCGGGCATCGTGCCAGATCTTCTGACGTTGCTGGCTGCGATAGAGCATGCCCTGGCGATGATGATCAAGCACCCGCCAGGCAATATATTCACGCATGTGTTCGGAGAGATTGTCGGCGACAACGCGCACGATGGGGACATCGGGCAGCAGATCGTCGGCCAGAATGTGGTCCACTCCGGCGCCGATCGAGAAAATGACCTTCAGGTTTGGAAGCTTCGACAGGATTCCGCGCTTCTGCTTCCATAGTACCGCATATTCGATGCTTGGATCGTCGAGGGGTTCAGGCTCCAGAACGACCTCCCGCTCCTTCGACAAGAGTTCATACCAGCGGTGCGGATTGAAGCCCGTAACGGATAACAGAACACGGCCGCGTGCGGTTGCGCTCATGACGTCTCCTCCCGAAAAGACTATTCGCTGACGACCCCGCCATGGGTCGCCTCGATGTTGAAGGCGGCTGCAATGAGCGCGCGCGTATAGTCGGTCTGCGGTGCCTCGAAAATCTGCTCGGCGGTTCCGGTCTCGACCACCTTTCCCGCGCGCATGACAATCACGTTGTTGGCGAGCGCCCGTACGACCTTCAGGTCGTGGCTGATAAAGAGGTAGGCTAGATTATGCCGCTTCTGCAAATCGCGAAGCAGGTCGACCACCTGCGCCTGGACGCTCATGTCGAGCGCGGAGGTGGGCTCGTCCAGCATGACGAAACGCGGTTTCAGGACCATGGCGCGCGCTATTGCGATGCGCTGGCGCTGGCCGCCGGAAAACTCGTGCGGATAGCGGAAGCGGGTCTCCGGGTCGAGCCCGACTTCCTTCAGCACATCCACCACGGTGGCATCGCGTTCTTCAGCCGAAAGCCCCGGCTCATGAATGCGCAATCCCTCCTGGATGATCTCGGCGACCGACATGCGCGGGCTGAGCGAGCCGAAGGGATCCTGAAAGACGATCTGCAAGGCACGGCGATGCGGGCGCATCTGGCGGAAGCTCAATTGGTCGATATTCTTGCCGCAGAAGCGGATTTCGCCCTGCGAGGAAATCATGCGCGCCAGCGCAAGGCCGAGCGTGGTCTTGCCGGAGCCGGATTCGCCCACGACACCGAGCGTCTGTCCGGCGCAAACCCTGATGTTCACACCGTCCACCGCCTTGATGTAATCGACCGTACGACGCAACAGCCCCTTCTTGACAGGGAACCAGACCTTGACGTCGTCACCTTCCATAACCGTTTCGGCGTCGGGATTGGCCTTTGGCGGCTTGCCCTTCGGCTCGGCCGCCAGAAGATGGCGGGTATAGGGATGCTGCGGATTGGCGAAAATCTCGGCTGTCGGACCGGTCTCGACGATCTCGCCCTTCGTCATCACGCAGACGCGGTCGGCGACCTTGCGCACAATGCCCAGATCATGGGTGATGAAAAGCATGGACATGGATTTCTCGCGCCGCAGCTTGGCGAGCAGCTCCAGGATTTGCGCCTGAACCGTCACATCGAGCGCGGTGGTCGGCTCGTCGGCGATCAGCAGATCCGGTTCGTTGGCAAGAGCCATGGCGATCATAACACGCTGGCGTTGGCCGCCCGAAAGCTGGTGCGGGAAGGAATCCAGCCGCTTTTCAGGATCGCGTATACCCACCTGATTGAGAAGTTGCAGCGTGCGCTCGCGTGCGGCGGCATCGCCAAGGCCGCGGTGCAGCTTCAGGATTTCGCCGATTTGCCGCTCAATCGTGTGAAGCGGATTGAGCGAGGTCATCGGCTCCTGGAAGATCATGGCGATCTCGTTGCCGCGCACCTTGCGCAATTCCGTCTCGTTCGCCGACAGGAGGTCGGTATCCTTGTAAAGAATGCTGCCTGAGGGATGGCTTGCCGCCGGATAGGGGAGGAGTTTCAGCACGGAGAGTGCGGTCACCGACTTGCCGGAGCCGGATTCACCCACCAGCGCCACTGTCTCGCCCTTGGCGATGTCGAACGAAACATGATCAACCGCCAGCGTTTCCTGGTCGCCCTGTGTGAAGGAGACCGACAGGTCACGGATGGAAAGGAGAGGCGTTTCACTCATTTGAACGTCTTCCGCGGGTCGAAGGCGTCGCGCACGGCCTCGCCGACGAAGATCAGCAGCGACAGCATGATGGATAGGCTCAGGAAGCCCGTAATGCCGAGCCATGGCGCGTTGAGATTGCGCTGTCCCTGACGCAGCAGTTCACCCAGCGAGGGTGAGCCGGGCGGCAGGCCGAAGCCCAGAAAGTCGAGCGAGGTGAGCGTGGTGATCGAGCCGTTCAGGATGAAAGGCAGGAAGGTCAGCGTCGCCACCATGGCATTGGGCAGAAGATGGCGGAAGATGATGGTGCGGTTGGAGACGCCAAGCGCCCGCGCCGCGCTCACATATTCGAAATTGCGCGCACGAAGGAACTCCGCGCGCACCACGCCGACGAAGGCCACCCAGGAAAACAGAAGCATGATGCCGAGCAGGATGAAGAAGCCCGGCGGCAGGACGGCGGCAATGATGAGGATAAGATAAAGCACCGGCACTGAGGACCAGATCTCGATGAAACGCTGGAACAGAAGATCGGTCCAACCACCGAAATAGCCTTGAATGGCGCCTGCGGAAACGCCGATCAGCGCCGAGGCGGCGGTCAGGATCAGACCAAACAGCACCGAGATGCGGAAGCCATAGATTACGCGGGCAAGCACATCTCGCGCCTGATCGTCCGTGCCCAACCAGTTCCAGTTGCCGATGGTGCAGGCGGGGTCATCCACGCCGCCCGGATAGCGCTGGCAGCGCGTCTCGCGATTATAGAGCCAGGAAGGCTTGGCGGGAGCGGCTTCGGGAATCTCGTTGTTGGGCGTGCGGTAGGAATAGCGGATCGGCGGCCAGATCATCCAGCCATTCGCCTCGATCTCGTCGCGGATGACGGGATCGCGATAGTCTGTCACGGCGAGGAAGCCGCCGAATTTCTCCTCCGGGTAATCGACGGTCACCGGAAACAGGACCTCGCCCTTGTAGTAGGCAAGGACGGGCCTGTCGTTGGCGATGAACTCGGCGAACAGCGACAGAACGAAGAGGACGATGAAGATCCACAACGACCAATAGCCCCGGCGATTGGCCTTGAAGTTCTTCCAGCGGCGCTGGTTGATCGGCGAAAGGAACGGACGCGCAACCTCCCGGCGCACGGCTTCCACCTCGGTTTTCGCCTGGATGTCCGACATCAAACATCCCTCCGCTCGAAATCGATCCGCGGATCGATCAGCGTGTAGGTGACGTCGGAAATCAGGCTTATGAAGAGACCAAGCAGGGAGAAGATATAGAGGTTGGCGAAGACCACCGGATAGTCGCGATCGATGACAGAACGGAAGCCGAGCAGGCCGAGGCCATCGAGCGAGAAGATGCTCTCGATCAGCAGGGAGCCGGTGAAGAAGGAGGAGATGAAGGCGCCGGGAAAGCCTGCAATGATGATGAGCATCGCGTTGCGAAAGACGTGCCCGTAAAGCACCTGCCGCTCCGAAAGGCCCTTGGCGCGCGCCGTCACGACATATTGCTTGCGGATTTCATCGAGGAACGAGTTCTTCGTCAGAAGCGTGGTGGTGGCGAAGGCGGACAGGACCATTGCCGTGAGCGGCAGGGCCAGATGCCAGAAATAATCCAGGATGCGCGCCGGCCAGGACAGACTTTCCCAATTGTCGGAAGTCAGGCCGCGCAAGGGGAACCAGTCGAAGAACGAACCGCCCGCGAAAAGAACCATCAGAAGAATGGCAAAGAGAAAGCCCGGAACCGCATAGGCGACGATGATAATGCCGCTTGTCCAGACGTCGAAGGTCGAGCCGTCCTTGACGGCCTTGCGGATGCCGAGCGGGATGGAGATGCCGTAGGAAATCAGCGTGATCCACAGCCCCAGCGAAATGGAGACGGGCATTTTCTCCAGGATCAGGTCGATCACGGAAATGTCGCGGAAATAGCTCTCGCCGAAATCGAAACGCGCGTAGTTCCACAGCATCATGCCGAAGCGTTCCAGCGGCGGTTTGTCGAAGCCGAACTGTTTTTCGAGCGAGGCGATGAACTCGGGATCGAGCCCCTGGGCGCCGCGATATTTGGAGGTGACGCCGCTTCCCTCGACCGATCCTCCGCCGAAGGAGGAATTGCCCATATCGCCCCCGCCGCCGGAGATGCGCGCATCCGCGCCGCCCGCCTGGCCGGTGATCTGAGCGATGACCTGCTCGACCGGGCCGCCCGGCGCGAACTGCACCACGATGAAGGAGATGGCCATGATGCCCAGAAGGGTCGGGATCATGAGCAGGAGCCTGCGAAGAATATAGGCGCCCATCAGCCGGTCGCTCCCGCCACGGGATCAAACCCGGGCTGCTGGTTCATGGCGTTTCCGCCGCTTACCGCCATATCAAGCCTTGCCAATCGCTTTCGCCTTTTCCGCGTCGTACCACCACAACGATTCAACCGGGAAGAAATAGTCCGGTTTTTCAGCGCTGTAGCCAAACATATCCCAATGGGCGACGCGATGATTCGCCGCGTGCCAATTTGGAATCCACTCACGCCGCGCACGCAAGACCCTGTCGAGCACTTTGAGCGTCACGGTCAATTCCTCACGGGTCGATGCCTTGCCGGCAATCCCGATCAGTTCGTCGATGGCCGGATCAGCGGTACCGGAGAGATTCCATGATCCTTCAAGTCCCGCCGAGCGTGAATGGAAGAGTTGTTCGAGCCCGTCGACATCGGGCGTGGGATCGAGCCCGATCGCCATGGAGACCATGTCGAAATCGAAACCGACCTGCCGGCTCTGATATTGCGAAGCGTCCACGAGGCGGATGCTCGCATCGACGCCCAGCGCCCGCAGATTTTCCGTGAAACCCGCATCCGTGCGCAGGAATATCTCGTCACGGACCAGATATTCGAGAGTGAGGCGCGTACCCTTCTCGTTGTGCAGAATACCGTCGCGCGGGGTCCAGCCCGCTTCCGTCAGGAGCCGGCGCGCCTCGCGCAGGTTCTTCCGGTCGCGGCCCGTGCCGTCGGAGACCGGCTGCATGACCGCCTCGCCGAATGCCGCTTCCGGCACGTCGCCGCGAAACCGCTCCAGAAGTGGCCTCTCCGCATCGGAGGGCAGCCCCTCCGCCATGTAGGGCGAATTCTGAAAGAAGGAGTGGGAGCGCGTATAAGCGCCATAGAAAAGGTTGCGGTTCGTCCATTCGAAATCGAAACACAGGCCGACCGCCTCGCGCACCCGCGCATCGCGAAACTGCTCGCGCCGCTGATTGAGCACCAGACCGTAAAGAGACGGACGCTTCTCGCTCGGAATGCCGACCTGCAGGACACGGCCCTCGCGGATCGCCGGGAAATCGTAGCCCGTCGCCCAGGTCCGCGCGGTGAATTCCTCACGCCACAGCGTATCGCCCTTCTTGAACGCCTCGAAGCCGGCATTGCGGTCGCGGTAGAAATCGATGCGGATCCGGTCGAAATGGTTGAAGCCGCGGCGCGGTCCGAGATCGCGCGCCCAATAGTCCTCGACGCGATCATATTCGATATAACGTCCGGCCGAAAATCGCCCCACCTTGTAGGGGCCCGAGCCCAGAAGCGGTACAAGACGAGAGCTGTCGA
Organism: Nitratireductor indicus C115; assembly: GCF_000300515.1. Lineage (GTDB taxonomy): Bacteria > Pseudomonadota > Alphaproteobacteria > Rhizobiales > Rhizobiaceae > Nitratireductor > Nitratireductor indicus. The sequence goes on along the minus strand of NZ_AMSI01000001.1, from coordinate 252,520 downwards.
AGCCGTTCTTCTCCACGGAAGCCCGCGAGAACACCGGATAGGTAACGACACCCAGAATGTTGCGCTGCGCCTGGCGGCCCGAAAATTCCAGGCGCACGCTGTCGGGGGCTTCGGCAACCGCCCGCTCCAGCTCGGCAAGGGGAAGCTGGAGCTGAGGATGGCCCTTTTCCTTTATCAACATATAGGAATGGGCGACGTCCTCTGCCGTCAGCGGCGTTCCGTCATGGAAGCGGGCTTCTGGTCTCAGCTTGAAAGTGAAGCTGTTGCGGTCTTCAGAAACCGTCACGGTCTCGGCCAACAGGCCATAGATCGCATCCGGCTCGTCATAGGCCCGCGTCATCAGCATATCGAAGCAAAGCTCCATGCGCGGCGGTGCATCGCCCGTGCGAACGAAGGAGTTCAACGTGTTGAAGGTCAGGACGTTCTGGTTGAAGAACCAGTAGCCAGGTTGAAAATTGAACACACCACCCCGAGGCGCTTCCGGGCTTGCATAATCGAACCGGGTGAAACCTTCGGGATATTTCAGATCGCCGAAGGCCGACAGGCCATGCAACGGCGCCCCCGTCTGGATATTGGCAAGCCCCTGGCGAGGGAGAAACGGTACCGCCATCGCGGCAGAGCCGGTGGCGATGAACTGCCGCCGGGAAAGACTTCCCGTCTCGCCGCGCCGCACCCTCAATTCTGGCTCCGATACTTGGAGGCAAGCACCTTTTCGCGCTCGGCGTCGATCCACCAGGCATCGAGGTCCACGCCGACATATTCGGGCTGCTTCTCCGGCATGCCGAACTTGTTCCAGAAAGCCACCCGGACATAGGGCGCGTGCCACTGGGGCACCCAGTAATAGTTCCACAGCAGAACCCGATCAAGCGCCCGGCTGGCGGCTACCAGCGTGTCGCGGTCGGGCGCGTAGACGATCTTCTCCACAAGCGCGTCCACGACAGAATCCTTCACGCCCGCCAGATTGCGGGAACCAGGGATATCGGCAGCCTGCGAACCCCAATATTCGCGCTGCTCGTTTCCGGGTGAAAGCGAGTTCACAAAGATGCTTGCGACGGCATCGAATTCGAAGTTGCGCACCCGGTTTACATATTGCGACGGATCGATGATGCGCAGGGACGTATCGATGCCGATCTTGCGCAGCGCCGTCATGAACGGCGTGGTGGTGATCTCGTCCGTCGGGCTGTTGCCCAGGAATTCGATGCGGAACTGCTCGCCCTTATCGTTCACCATGCGGCCATTCTTGATGGTCCAGCCTGCTTCGCCAAACAGCTTGATCGCCTCGCGCAGATAGGTGCGCTCGGCCTGCGGATTGTCATAGACGGGAAGCTTGAACTGCTCCGTGAAAACTTCCGGGGGCAGCTTGTCGCGATATTCGTCGAGAATCTCCAGTTCCTTGCCTTCCGGCAACCCGGTCGCGGCCAGTTCCGTTCCCTCGAAATAGCTGTCGGTGCGGGTGTAGGAATCAAAGAACAGCGTCCGGTTCATGCTTTCGAAATCGAAAGCGAGCGTCAGCGCCTGGCGCACATGACGGTCCTGAAACTGCGGGCGCCGCGTGTTTAGTACAAAGCCCTGCATCGGCTCGGCACCGCCGGTGTGAAATTCCTTCTTAATCACATCGCCGGCGTTGAAGGCTGGGAAAGTGTACTCCGTCGCCCAGCGCCGGGCGCGATTTTCCACGCGGATGTCCTGAAGGCCGCCCTTGGTGAAGGCAAGCCAGGCCGCGTTCTCGTCCTGGATATAGGTATAGCGCTTGCGGTCGATATTGTTGCGCCCGACATTGACCGGGAGGTCGGCGCCCCAGTAATCCTCGACCCGCTTCCAGATCACTTCCGAACCGGGCTTGAAGCTCTCGATCCGGTAGGGACCGCTGCCCAGTGGCGGCTCGAGCGTCGGCTCGGTAAAGTCGCGCTTCCTGCCGCTCGCATCCGTGCCTTCCCACCAGTGTTTCGGCAGGATCGGCATGTCGCCCATGATGTGCGGCAATTCCTTGTTGCCCTTCTGGTCGAAGCGGAACTCGACCTCACGCTCGGACAGGGCTACGGCCTCGGTGACGCTGGAAAAATACCGCGTATGCTGAGGGCTGTATTTCTTCAGCATCTCCAGCGTCCAGACCACGTCTTCCGCCGTGATCGGCGTGCCATCATGCCAGCGGGCTCTGGAATCGATGCGGTAAGTGGCGGAGGAAAAATCTTCCGGATATTTGAACGCCTCCGCGATCAATGGATAGCTCGTGCCAGGCTCGGTCAGGGATTGCTGCATAAGCGTGTCCCACAGGAACCCGCCGAAATAGTTGAGCCCCGCAGAAGCCGTGCCCCTGACAATAAAAGGGTTGAAGCTGTCGAACGTACCGAGAGCAACGCCATTCAGCGTTCCGCCCTTCGGCGCATCCTTGTTGACATAATCGTAATGCTCGAACGGCGCGGCGGTTTCGCTTTCAGGGGCAATCAGCGAGGAACGCGTTCTCCATTCATCCGCCGCACTGGCGGGAAATCCGGCCACAAGGCCCGCGCTCAGGAATGCCGCGGCCAGGCAAGCCGCCATTTTCGTCCTCGCGCCGATTGCCCGCATCCTGAACTCCTCTTTTTTTCATTCCCCGGTCGAAGGTAGACCATCGCTGGCGCAAGGCAAGTGGTGTCGCGTTCCCGGCCCCCATGCAGCGCCCCAACAAAAAAGCCGGGCGAACCCGGCTTTTTCAAGTGTGACGAAATTAAATTTTCGTTAGTTGGCGGTCGCGCCGCCTTCCTGCGTCGCACCATCGGTTGCCGGAGCTTGCTCTGCAGGGGCCTGTTCAGCCGGAGCCTGCTCGGTCGGAGCAGCGTCCTGCGTGGCACCTTCGGCCGGAGCGGCATCCTGAGAGGGTGCTGCACCTTCTGCGGGAGTCGCAGAAGCATCGCTGCCACCTTCGGTCTCAGCAGCCGGGAAAGGAACCGGGTTGGCCGCATGCTGGCGCAGATAAGCGATAACGTCGGCGCGGTCCTCGATCTTCTTCAGACCGGCGAACGCCATGGCGGTTCCGGACACGAAGCCCTTCGGATTGGTCAGGAAGTGATCCAGATTCTCGTAGGTCCAGTGCTTGCTGTTACCTTCGGAGAATTCCTTCATGCCGGCCGAATAGCTGAAGCCCTCATGGCTGGCGATCGGACGGTCGACAATCTCCCAGAGATTCGGGCCGACCTTGTTGGCGCCGCCCTCCTCAACCGTGTGGCAAGCCTGGCAGCGCTTGAAGATGTTCTCGCCCTTTGCCGGATCGGCAGAAGCCAGAAGCGGCGCGATGGACTGAGGCGCAGCATCTTCCTTGCCAGCGCCTTCGCCTCCGCTCTCGGCGACCTCGATCGCATAACCGGGCTTCTCGGGCGCAGGCGAATGGAAAATCGCATCCGAGACGAGGTTGATGGAGAAGATGACGAAGACAGCGCCAAGCAGCGCGCCAAGGATCTTATTGAGTTCGAAAGAGTTCATTCGCCCTGAGGCTCCCTTTTCCAGACGCCCGCGGCAAGATGGAAACCGTCGTCTCCAGCGCTCGTGTCCCCCGCGATCGGCCGATGCCGGTAAAATCGCGCGGAAACTAGGTCTTTTGCTCGACGCTTGCAACACATATAAGGCTCAACCTGTGAGACTTTTTGCCACCTGTGTGTTTCCCGAGAGCATTGCACCCCATGCCCGTCCTCATCCTCATTCCAGCGCGGATGGCCTCAACCCGCCTTCCCGGCAAGCCCATGGCCGATATCGCCGGCCGTCCGATGATCGTGCAGGTTGCCACCCGCGCCGCGGAGAGCGGTATGGGCAGAATCGTGGTGGCGACCGATTCGGGCGAGGTCGCGAATGCGGTGGAGAAAGCCGGCTTCGAAGCCGTGATGACGCGTGGCGATCACGAGACGGGCTCAGACCGCATCTTCGAAGCGCTGGGCAAGATCGATCCCGAACGCCGTTGCGATACGATCATCAACCTGCAGGGCGATCTGCCGACGATACCGCCGGCCGATATCGAGGCCGTGCTGCGGCCTCTCGAAGAGCCCTCGGTCGATATCGCCACGCTGGGCGTCGAGATCGTCCATGAAGCGGAGAAGACCAATCCGAATGTGGTGAAGATCGTAGGCACGCCATCGCCGGTCGATGCCGCACGTCTGCGCGCGCTTTATTTCACGCGAGCCACGGCGCCCTGGGGCGACGGGCCGCTCTACCATCATATCGGCATCTATGCCTATCGACGCGCAGCGCTCGAGCGCTTCGTCACCCTTTCACCCTCCCCGCTCGAGCGGCGCGAGAGGCTGGAACAATTGCGCGCTCTGGAAGCCGGCATGCGCATCGACGCCGAAATCGTGGCCTCCGTGCCGCTCGGTGTCGACACGCCGGAGGATCTGGAGCGGGCTCGCGAAATCCTTTCAGTGAAGACGGACCTTTGAAGATGGCACCCAAGACCAACAAGATTGCCTTCCAGGGCGAACCCGGAGCCAACTCCGACACGGCGTGCCGCAACATGTTTCCGGACATGGACCCGCTGCCCTGCCCGACCTTCGAGGACGCCTTCAATGCCGTTGAATCGGGCAAATGCGACCTCGCCATGATTCCGATCGAAAACACGCTTGCCGGTCGCGTGGCGGATATTCACTATCTCTTGCCGCAGTCCAAACTGCATATCGTCGGAGAATATTTCCTGCCGATCCATTTTCACCTGATGGTTCTGCCCGGCGTTTCGACCGATGAAATCAAGACTGTCTACAGCCATATCCACGCGCTTGGGCAGTGCCGCAATGTGATCCGCAAGAACCGCTGGAAAGGCACGGTGGCAGGCGATACGGCGGGGGCTGCCCGGCTCGTGGCGGAACTGGGCGAGCGTTCGAATGCAGCGCTGGCGCCTTTTCTCGCAGCCGAAATGTACGGCCTCGATATCGCCATGGAGCATGTCGAGGACGCCGACAACAATGTCACGCGGTTTGTGGTTCTCTCCAAGGAGAAACACTGGGCGAAGCGCACATCGCCCGACCAGGCCATGGTGACGACGTTCATCTTCCGGGTGCGCAACGTCCCGGCAGCATTGTACAAGGCCATGGGGGGCTTCGCCACGAACGGCGTGAACATGACCAAGCTGGAGAGCTACCAGCTCGGCGGCAAGTTCTTCTCGACACTCTTTTACGCCGACATCGAAGGGCATCCAGACGACAAGAATGTCGCTCTGGCCCTGGAGGAACTGGGCTTCTTCTCACGCGAAGTGCGCATTCTGGGCGTCTATGAAGCCCATCCCTTCCGCGCCGCGCAGAGCGAGGACGAAGACTAGGACGACCTATACCCGACCAGCCTTTCGCCTCGTGGAGGTCGGATCACACCTCAACCTGCGCCGCCCAGTCGCGGATCAGAACGGAAGCAATGGCGCCGGGAGGCGGCAGGCGATAGTCTTCGGGATGGTTCCCGTCGATCATGGCGAGCACTTCCTCCCGCGTGAACCAGCGGCAAGCCTCCAGTTCCTTGGCATCCACCTCGACGGCATCGCTCAGACCTTCGGCATAGCAACCGATCATCAACGTGTAAGGGAAAGGCCAGGGCTGGCTCGCGTGATACGAGACACGCCCGACCGCAATGCTCGATTCTTCCAGCGTCTCGCGGCGCACCGCCGCCTCGATGGTCTCGCCCGGCTCCACGAAACCGGCGAGACAGGAGATCATGCCGGGCGCAAAGTGCGGACCACGCCCGAGAAGGCAGCGCCCGTTCCTGACCGTCAGCATGATGACGACGGGATCGGTGCGGGGAAAATGTTCGCGGCCGCAGGCAGCGCATACGCGCTTGTAACCGCCTGCACGCATCGCCGTCTCGCCGCCGCAACGGCCGCAGAAACGGTGATTCGCATGCCATGCGAGAAGCGCACCGCCCTGCGCCATGGCGCCAAGCGCCGGCGCATCAAGCAGACCCTGCGAATAGACCGAACGGAAATCGATTGCCTTTATGTCTTCCGGCAGCGCTTCGGGATCGCCCCCAAAAGAAACAGCAAGCACGGGCACATCATCCTCATGCCCCAGAAGCACGGCTTCGGCCACTTTCCCGCCAAGCGTCTCGACCTCGGACAAGGGGAAATAGGGCCGAAAGCGGTTCTCGCCCTCGATGCGCAGGCAGATGCGCCCCTCACCCATAAGAAGAAGCCGGGCATCGGGATGGCCTAACGCAGTTTGCGCGGAATCGTCCGTACGGGTTTCGGACTGGCGGTCGATGCGGTTTCCGGAGAACGCGACGCGCAGGCTTGCCTCGTCGCGCGGATTGTCGAAGACGGATTGGTTCATGTGGGGATTTGGACCTTCAGCGTGGTCCAGTGATCATAGCTTGCCGCGAATCGTTTCGGCAAGCTGATGCAACGCTTCTCGCCGATAAGGTTCGCGTACCCCATAGCCCCAGACGGGCCCGGGCCAGCCGGCATCGCCCTCATTGCGGGCGACCACGTGGATGTGAAGCTGGCGCACCACATTGCCAAGGGCGGCCGTGTTGATCTTGGTGCAACCGGTCATATCCTTGAGCGTCTGGGCAACCATATTGGTCTCGAAACTGACCATCGCCTGATCAAGCGGGGTAAGCTCGTGGACTTCCTCGGTCCCCGGCCGCTGCGGAATGAGAATCAGCCAGGGCCAGCGCTTGTCGTCACGCAGACGCAATTCGCACAGACCAAGCCACATGACATGAATGCTCTCCGCATCGAGGCGCGGATCGAGTTCAAACCCTGTCTTGGTGCCCGGCAGCATGGCGTCTCCCCAGTATTCTTGCGATCCAAGCTAGATTGAGCTGCCCCGGCCTGCAAGCGAATGATTATGGGGCCACAGGAAAGCGCATATCCTCCCTTGCATTTGCCGCCGCGATTGCCGATATGGGGACCGGGAGGTTGGTGGTGGACGAGCCACTCGCCAACCGGGTCAGGTCCGGAAGGAAGCAGCCCTAACGAGCCCGGCACGGGTCACCGTGCCAGCCTCCCACCTTTTTCCTGTCGCCCCTTGTCCTTTCGCCTCAGGCAATGGCCACGTGGCGAGCTCTGTTGTCCATTTTGTTCGGCAAACGATTGACGAATGCCGAACTGGAAGTGAACACTGGGCACATCACGGCATCAGACGGAGCGCAGCGGCCCAATGAGCGAAACCGGCACCAGCGCACAGGACAGGAACGGCGGCGCCTACCGCGTTCTTGCGCGCAAATACCGGCCAAGCGATTTTTCCGGGCTGATCGGCCAGGAGCCGATGGTGCGTACGCTCACCAACGCCTTTTCGGCGGGGCGCATCGCCCAGGCCTGGATGCTGACGGGCGTTCGCGGCGTGGGCAAGACCACGACCGCCCGCATTCTGGCGCGTGCGCTGAACTACAAGACCGACACGATCGACAAGCCGAGCGTCGACCTTTCAAGCGAGGGCGAGCATTGCCGCGCCATTCTCGAGGGGCGCCATGTCGACGTGATCGAGATGGACGCCGCCTCGCATACGGGCATCGACGACATCCGCGAGATCATCGAACAGGTGCGCTACGCGCCCGTTTCGGCCCGCTACAAGGTCTACATCATCGACGAGGTTCACATGCTCTCCAACCAGGCCTTCAACGGCCTGTTGAAGACGCTTGAGGAACCGCCGCCGCATGTGAAATTCATCTTCGCCACGACAGAAATCCGCAAGGTTCCCATCACGATCCTGTCGCGCTGCCAGCGCTTCGACCTGCGCCGCATCGATGCCGCCGTCATCAAGACGGATCTGGCGCGCATCGGCGGGCTGGAGAATGTGGAGACCGAGGACGAGGCGCTCGCCATGATTGCGCGCGCTGCCGAAGGCTCGATGCGCGATGCCCAGTCGATCTTCGACCAGGCGATCGCCCATTCCTCCGGCAAGGTGACCGCCGAGACCGTGCGCGACATGCTGGGGCTCGCCGACCGCAGCCGGGTGATCGACCTGTTCGAACACCTGATGAAGGGCGATGTGGCCGCGGCCCTTGCCGAATTCCGCGCGCAATACGATGTGGGCGCCGATCCGGCAACGGTGCTGAACGATCTTGCCGAATTCAACCACCTGGTGACGCGACTGCGCTTCGTGCCGGAAGCCGCCGAGGACGCCGCCCTTTCCGAGGACGAACGCACACGCGGCGCGGATTTTTCGAAATCGCTGTCCATACGGGTTCTTTCGCGCGCCTGGCAGATGCTCCTGAAGGGTATTCAGGAGGTGCAAAGTTCCAACCGGCCCGTTGCGGCAGGTGAGATGGTGCTGATCCGTATCGCGCATGCGGCAAATCTGCCGACCCTCGACGAGGCGTTGAAGGATCTGGAAAATCGCCCTGCAGGCGCAGGCAATGGCGGTGGGCAACCCGGAGGGCTACCGGCCTCGTCTCTGGCCAATAGTGGCGGCGGACAAGGGGGCGGCATGCCCATGGCGAGTGCCGTCGCCGGCCAGCGCATGCCGGTTTCCGGCGGCGGGCAGACGATGCGGCTGGTGCAAGCGGCTCCCATGCAGGAGCAAGCCCCGATACAGGCTGCGCCCATCGCGACGCCGCAGGCCGAGCCCGACGCCGTGCCGCTCGCCTCACTTGAGGACATCGCCAATCTTGCCGATTCGAAGCGCGACATGGCCTTCAAGGTGCTCTTCAAGCGCTATGTGCGGCTGGTGCGCATCGAGCCGGGACATCTTGCGGTCAATCTCACGGACGATGCGCCCAAGACGTTGCTCGGCGATCTGACCAACCGGCTCAAGGACTGGACAGGGCGGCGCTGGATCGTCTCGATATCGAGCGAGCCCGGCAGCCAGACGCTGGCGGAACAGGAAACCGGCCGGCGCGAAAGCGCCATCGCCGATGCCAAAGCAGATCCGGTGGTCGCGGCGATCCTGCAACAATATCCCGGCGCGCGCATCGTGGATGTGCGCATTCCCGACGTGGTGGCTGAGGAAGAGGCCGGCCCCGTCGCGGCAATCGAGCCGGACGACGATGACGACGACTTCTGATCAAACTGGAGACCAACATGCGTGATCTCATGGGCCTCATGGGCAAGGCCAAGGAAATGCAGGCCAAATTTCAGGCCATGCAGGAAGAAATCTCGAAGATGGAGGCCGAGGGCCAGGCGGGAGGCGGCGCCGTGAAGGTGACGCTTTCAGGCAAATTCGAGCTGAAGGGCATCAAGATCGATCCTTCGCTTCTCAAGGAAGACGAGGCGGAAATTCTCGAAGACCTGATCCTTGCCGCCCACAACGACGCCAAGGCCAAGATCGAGGCCGAAATGCAGAGCAAGACGCAGGAAATGACGGCCGGCCTGCCGATCCCGCCGGGAATGAAGCTGCCGTTCTGACCGGGAGCTTGCAGCACAATGTCGAAAGCCATCGCCGGCCCTGAAATCGAGCGCCTCATCCAGCTTCTGGCCCGTGTGCCGGGGCTTGGGCCGCGCTCGGCCCGGCGGGCTGCGCTGCATCTCATCAAGAAGAAGGAGCAGCTCTTCGCGCCGCTCTCCTCGGCCATGGCCGAGGCGCTTGAGCGCGTGCGCATCTGCTCCACCTGCGGCAATGTCGACACCAGCGATCCTTGCACCATCTGTACCGATCCGCGCCGAGACGGGGCCACGATCATCGTCGTGGAGGATGTCTCCGACCTGTGGGCGCTGGAGCGGGCCGGTGCGATGAACGCTCGCTATCACGTGCTGGGCGGAACGCTGTCACCACTCGATGGCGTGGGGCCGGACGATCTCAACATCAAGGGGTTGGTGAGCCGGGTCGCAGAAGGCGGCGTTTCGGAGATCATTCTCGCGGTCAATGCGACCGTCGAGGGCCAGACCACCGCCCACTACATCACCGATCAGATGGCAGGCATGGATGTGAAGGTCACCCGTCTCGCCCATGGCGTGCCGGTCGGCGGCGAACTCGATTATCTGGACGAGGGCACGCTTGCCGCCGCCCTCAAATCACGCACCGCATTCTGAAGAGGCGAGACGCAGCATGAAGAGCAGTATGGCCCGGCTTTCGCGTCTCTCACGCCGCACCGCAGGTCTCACCGCAGCAGCGCTTCTGGCAGGTCTTCTCACCTTCCCTACAACCCTCTCCGCACAATCCGTCGAGCAGCAGTTCCAAAGCTGGCTTGCCAAGGATTTATGGCCGGAAGCACGGGCGCGCGGGATTTCCACCGATACGTTCAACGCCGCCTTTGCGGGCGTGAAGCCCAATCTAAAGTTGCCGGACCTCGTTCTGCCCGGAGAAAGCAGGCCGCGCAGCGATAAGCAGCACCAGGCGGAATTCCGCGCGCCTTCCGCCTATTTCCAGCATGTGGGAGGCGTGGTCTCCGGAGGCAAGGCGCGCGCGCAGAGGCTGACGTCCGGTCTTGCCGCAATCGAGAAACGCTATGGCGTGCCGCGTGGTATCCTGCTGGCCGTCTGGGGGCGGGAATCGGGATTTGGCAGCGCCAAGATCCCTTATGATGCCTTCGAGGTGCTTGGCACCAAAGCGTTTCTGGCAACCCGCAAGGACATGTTCCGGCAGGAAGTGCTGGCAGCGCTCGAAATGGTCGAGAAGCGCGGCGTCGGTGCGCGCATGCTGCGCTCTTCCTGGGCCGGAGCCATGGGCCAGCCGCAATTCATGCCGACTTCCTATCTCAAGTATGCGGTGGACGGCGATGGCGACGGCAGCGCCGACATCTGGGGCTCCGAACTCGACACGCTGGCCTCGATCGCGAACTATCTCGCCCGGCATGGCTGGGCGAACGGACGCGACTGGGGGTTTGAGGTTGTGTTACCCGGCAATGTGTCATGCTCGCTCGAAGGCCCCGACCGGGGTCGCAGCATTGCCGACTGGCAGGCTCTGGGGATCAGACGCGTGGGCGGAAAGGCTTTTCCGGCCCATGAGCTCGGCGCCGAAGGCTATCTGATGCTTCCGGCAGGGCGCTTTGGCCCGGCCTTCATCGTCACGCCGAATTTCTACCGCCTGAAGGACTATAATGAGAGCGATCTTTACGCGCTCTTCATCGGGCATGCGGGCGACCGCATCATGTATGGCGACAATGGTTTCGTGGCCCCATGGCAGAAGGTCTCCGGCTTCAGCCGCAGCGACGTGGCGGCCATGCAGCGCGGTCTGGAGAAGCTCGGCCATGACGTGGGCGGCGCCGACGGGCTCGCCGGATTCAAGACACGGCGTTCCATCGGTGCCTGGCAGGAGAAAAACGGTCTGGCGGCCACTTGCTTCCCCGAAAAAGACACGGTTCGCCGATTGAAATAGTGTGTTGCAACGCGTGGGGGCGCCTGCCGCCGGTCTGGCGGTCATTTTAGGACCAATCCATGTTTTCAAGCTCGATTTCCGGGCGGCCCTTTTTGAAGGCCGCCTTCCTGTCATCCTCCCTCGCCATTGCTGGATGCATAGACACGGTATCGCGCAACAGCGAGCCCGCGCCACTTCCACCGCGCTCCGTTTACTCCAATGACAATTCGGACTGCACCAGCAGAGACCCGCGCCAAGCGAACTGCGTACCGCGGGCGAACACAGAAACGAGCGCCTGCAACAGCCGCAATCTCGAAGGATGCAACAAAGGCTATCGTTAAGAGACACTCCGCCACACCGCCGATGTTCTTTAGTGCGAGCCCTGAAATGCGCTAACCATCGGCGGCGAAGTGCGGCTATCCATGAACAATTGGGTAGCGAATGTTCAAAAATCGGCTAATCTCCCCGCGGATTGATCATGCGGAGAGACCGCAGTTTTGAGGAGGGGTTACCGTGCTGATTTCGAAACTCATTACACGTCTTGCCGCACTGTTCGGCGCGGCAATTATTCTTGCGAGCTGTACCGTGGTCGTGGAAGAACCGCCGACCCGGCCCCTGCCGCCGCGGCCCGACCGGCCGCAGATCTGCACGCGCGAATATGCACCGGTCTGCGCGCGCGCCGGTTCGCGCCAGCGCACCTTCTCCAATGCCTGCATGGCGCGTGCCGCGGGCTTCCGGGTGCAGCATCCCGGTCAGTGCCGCCCGCAGTCGAGCCGTCCTGACCGGCCACAGGCCTGCACGATGGAATATCGCCCTGTTTGCGCAAAGCGCGGCGGCAGCATCCGCACATTCGGCAATGCCTGTGGCGCACGCGCCGAAGGCTATCGGGTGATCCGGCCTGGAGCCTGCCGATAGAGCATCCTTCAATCAGGTGGTTTCACCTGATGTCTGCACAAATGCTAGAGAAACAAAATGAAGGAGCGTCCCTTTCGGTCACGGAAGGGACGCTCCTTCATTTTAGCACCACCGAAACGGCCGCGAGGTTTTCGTTTCAGTGGCTTTCTGCCTGAGCCACCGCCCGGCGCTCCTCGATAAAGACCAGAAGGGAACGGCTGGCGTCCAGGATATGCGCACGGGTCAATCGTGCCGCCTCGTCCGCATCGCCTCGGGCACAGGCATCGTAGATCGCCTGATGTTCGGCGCGGGCCCTCGTCATTCCGTTGGTGAGGGTGAGCTGGGCGCGCAGATAGCGGTCCACCCGGTCAAGCGAAGAGCGGATCACCTGTAGATGATAGGGGCGACCGGCAGCCTCGTAGAGACTGTAGTGGAAGTTTCGATTGATCTCGCCCCAAAGCGAAGCATCGGGCTCCGAGGCGAAAGCCTGAAGATGGCGATAGGCCTCAGCGAGTTGCTCCTCACTCAACCGGGGCACGGCCAGTCGGATCACCTCGCTTTCAAGCAGCGCCCGGAACTCGAATATTTCCTCCACTTCGGCAGAGGAAAGAGCTGCCACGACCGTTCCCTTGTAGCGCTCGTTCGCAACGAGACCTTCTTGCTCCAGCCGTTTCAACGCCTCGCGCACGGGTATGCGGCTGGTGTTGAACATCTGCGCGATATGGTCCTGGCGCAGGTGCTCACCCTCCGCCAGTTCGCCCTCGATGATGGCCTTGCGCAGAGCCTCGAACACCACATCGGCTGCCGAAGCCGATTGCCGAATGTCCACGGTTTCGAGTTTCATCGTTTTCCTGCTCCTGGGCCTGCCCAATTCATCGCATGTCGCTGCAATTTCCCCTATTGTATATTGGATCCAATCTGAGTTAAAGAGTCTTCATGACTGGTCTGCAGTCTTTTTGGCTGGCAGGCTGACGGTCCCTGGTCGCATCGCCGCACATAAGGCGGATGCGCTTTCCGAGAGGAGTTACGGGCATGTGGAAAGGTGTTTTTCCGGCTGTCACCACGAAGTTCACCACAGACGACACGCTCGATCACAAAGAGATGGAGCGTTGCTTCGCATTGCAGATGGAAGCCGGCAGCGACGGCCTGATCGTCTGCGGCTCCCTTGGCGAAGGCTTCATGCTGTCGCATGAGGAGCGCCTTGCGGTGCTGAAGACCGCGCAATCGGTGGCCGGCAGCAAGCCTGTCCTTCTGACCATTGCGGAAGCAGCAACGCGCGACGCGGCGGAGCTTGCCAGAAAAGCCGCCAAGGCAGGTGCTGCCGGGCTGATGGTTGTGCCAAGCCCGATCTATCACACCAATCCGGAAGAAACGGTCGCAACGCTGAGCGCGGTCGCGCAGGCAGGTGACCTGCCGGTGATGATCTATTCCAACCGGGTCGCCTATCGCGTCGATGTGACCGTCGAGATCATGGAGAAGCTGGCCGCCGACAAGCGCTTTGTCGCCGTGAAGGAATCCTCCGACGATATCCGTCGCACGACGGAAATCCTGTCGCATTTCGGCGACCGCTTCGACGTCTTCACCGGCGTCGACAATCTTGCGCTCGAGGCGCTTGCCATGGGCGCCGTCGGCTGGGTGGCCGGCCTCGTTGTCGCCTTCCCGCGCGAAACGGTGGCGATCTACCGCCTTGCCAAGGCAGGCCGCTGGAACGAAGCGCGCGCGATCTATCGCTGGTTCCGCCCGCTGCTCGATCTCGATGTCTCCACTTATCTCGTGCAGAACATCAAGCTGGTGGAAGCCCTTGAACTCGGTTCCACGGAACATGTTCGCATGCCGCGCATGCCGCTTTCCGGCGAGAACCGCAAGCGGGTGGAACAGGTCGTTCGCGATGCGCTCGCCGCACGGCCTGCATTGCCCGATCTTTCCCAGCTCGCTGCCTGACCGGGTGCCCACATGAGCGCGACGCAGGAAGCGGAACTCCATGACGTCGCCATTGTCGGCGGCGGCATTATCGGCATCGCCACGGCGTTCCGTCTCGCCGCCTCAGGGCAGCGAGTGCTTTTGATCGAACGCGACATGCCAGCCAATGCCGCAAGCCGCGGCAATGCGGGCGCATTCGCGTTTCCGGCAATCCTGCCGCTCGCCTCTCCCGGCATCCTGTTCAAGGCGCCGAAATGGCTGCTTGATCCGCTCGGGCCACTTGCCATACCGCCTGCGGAATTTCCGGCCATGCTGCCGTGGCTGCTGCGCTTCCTGCGCGCCAGCATGCCCGACCGCATCGAGGCAAGCACCGCCGCGCAGGCCGCGCTCAACCGGCTGACCACGGAAGAAACGGCAAAGCTGACCAGGGAAGCCGGCATCGATCATCTGGTGCGGCGCGACGGCGCACTGGAGCTCTATGAAAGCGAGGCCGAGTGGCGCGCCTCTCTCGCAGCGTGGAAACGCTGCCAGGAAGCCGGCATCGAGGTCGAGCATGTGGATGGGGAGCGGCTGGGGGAGCTGCAACCCGGTCTTTCGCCGCGTCTCACAAAAGCGGTTTTCATGCCGCAATGGCAGACGGTGAGCGATCCACGCGACTATGCTCTGGCAGTACTGAAGGCCGCGCAGGACCGCGGCGTCGAGGTAATGACGGGGCATGTCGCGTCGCTTGGCGAGACCGCCCGCGGCGTGCGGCTGACGCTGGAGAACGGTCGCGAGATCGAGGCGCAGCACGCGGTTCTCGCCGCCGGACCCTGGTCGAAAACGCTTGCCGCCACGCTTGGCGATGCGCTGCCGGTGACGCCCGAGCGCGGCTACAACACCACGCTGCCACCCGGCGCATTCGATCTCAAACGGCAGCTCATCTTTGCTGCCCATGGCTTTGTCATCACCCCGCTGGAAACGGGTATCCGCGTCGGCGGCGCGTCGGAACTGGCGCGCTTCGATGCACCGGTGAATTTCAAGCGGTCGAAGCACATGCTCGACAAGGCGGCCGCCTTCCTGCCCGGCCTGAAACGCGAGGGTGGCGTGGAATGGATGGGCTCACGCCCTTCCATGCCCGATTCCCTGCCCGTGATCGGCCGTTCGCCACGCTCGCCGCGCGTCATCCATGCCTTCGGCCATGGGCATCTCGGTCTCACGCAATCGGCCGCCACGGCCAGGCTGGTCAGCGAGCTCATTCTGGGCGAAAACCCTTCCATAGACATCTCGCCCTTCCGGCCCGACCGGTTCTGAAAGGAAGCCCCATGGCGGTCAGCACCTTCACCTGTATCGATGGCCACACCTGCGGCAATCCGGTGCGCGTGGTGGCGGGCGGCGGCCCGCTTCTGAAGGGCGCGACCATGCTCGAAAAGCGGGCTCATTTTCTCGCCGAGTTCGACTGGATCCGCACCGGTCTGATGTTCGAGCCACGCGGCCACGACATGATGTCGGGCTCCATACTCTATCCGCCCACGCGCGAGGACTGCGATATCGGCATCCTCTTCATCGAAACGTCGGGCTGCCTGCCCATGTGCGGCCACGGCACGATCGGCACGATCACCATCGGCATCGAGAACGGCCTGATCCGGCCGCGCGAGCCGGGCGTGGTGAGGCTGGACACGCCGGCCGGCCTGGTTGTTGCGCAATACGAGCAGAACGCGCGGTTCGTCGAAAAGGTGCGGCTGACCAATGTTCCGGCCTTCCTGCACTCCACCGATCTGACGGCCGTCGTGGAGGGGCTGGGTGAGGTTACGGTGGACGTTGCCTATGGCGGCAATTTCTACGCCATCGTCGAGCCGCAGGAAGCCTTCTCCGACATGGCGGAGCATTCTGCGGGCGACCTGATCGGCTGGAGCCCGAAGCTGCGGGCGGCGCTGAACGAAAAGTATGAGTTTGTGCATCCCGAAAAGCCCGAAATTCGCGGCTTGAGTCACATTTTGTGGACGGGCCGGCCCACCAGGAATGACGCGCACGCGCGCAACGCCGTATTCTATGGCGACAAGGCCATCGACCGCTCACCCTGCGGCACCGGGACCTCCGCCCGGATGGCCCAATGGCACGCCAAGGGGCTCTTGAAAACGGGTGAGGATTTCGTGCACGAGAGCATCATCGGTTCGCTCTTCGAGGGGCGCGTGGAAGCGGAAACGGAAATTGCCGGACGACCTGCCATCATTCCGTCGGTTGCCGGCTGGGCGCGGGTAACGGGGTTCAATACCATCATCATCGACGACCGCGATCCCTATGCGCACGGTTTCACCGTGTCGTAGGTTGCCATCCTTACAATCGGAGAGGGGACCAGAATGAAGATCACCGCAGTCCATGCCTACCAGGTGGACCTTCCCCTCAAGGAAGGCCGCTATTCGTGGTCGAACGGCAATTTCGTTGAAGTGTTCGATTCCACAGTGGTGGCGATCGAAACCGATAGCGGGCTTACCGGCTATGCCGAATGCTGCCCGCTCGGTTCCGCCTATCTGCCGTCCTACGCACGCGGCGTTCGCGCGGGCATGGAGGAGATCGCGCCCAAGCTGATCGGCCTCGACCCCACCAATCTGGGCGCAATCAACCGGGCCATGGATGCCGCATTGAGAGGCCATCCCTATGTGAAGGCACCGCTCGACATCGCCTGCTGGGATCTTTTGGGCAAGGCCGCCAACCTGCCGCTGGTGACACTTCTGGGCGGCACAGCGCAGGACGAAGTGCGCCTTTACCGCGCCATCTCGCAGGAAGACCCTGAAACGATGGCGGCGAAAATCGCGAGCTACAAGGCCGAGGGCTACACCAAGTTTCAGCTCAAGGTCGGCGGCAATGCAGATGACGACATCGACCGCATTCGTGCCTGCCGCACCATTCTCGACGATACGGATATCCTTGTGGCCGATGCCAATACCGGCTGGACCCGGCATGAAGCGGCGCGGGTGGTCGACGCGGTATCGGACCTCGATGTCTATATCGAACAACCCTGCGCGACCTATGAGGAGTGCCTGTCGATCCGAAACCGCACCGCCAAGCCCTTCGTCATGGACGAGAACATTACCGGTCTCGACATGCTCGTTCGCGGTCTTGGCGACGACGCCTTCGACGTAATCAACCTGAAGATTTCGAAAGTCGGTGGCCTGACCAAGGCGCGCACCATGCGCGATGTCTGCGTGGCGCACGGCATTCCCATGACGATCGAAGACACATGGGGCGGCGATATCGTGACGGCGGCCATTGCGCATCTGGCGCAGGCGACGCCTTCGGACTTCGTTTTCTCTGCGACGGATTTCAATTCCTACGGAACGAAGACCATCGCGGCCAATGCACCGAAGCGCGACAATGGCGGCATGAAGACCCCAAGCGGGCCGGGTCTCGGGATCGAACCGGATTTTGACGTGCTTGGAAAGCCGGTGCTGTCGTTCAGGTAGAGCGGCCGTGAGATATCCACGGAGCAAAGGAGATCGCTCATGCGCTCGACCAAGGTCATCCACGTCGTGTCCTGTCACGCGGAAGGCGAAGTGGGCGATGTGATCGTGGGCGGCGTCGCGCCGCCGCCGGGCCAGACACTCTGGGAACAGCGCAACTTCATCGCCAGCGACCAGACCCTGCGCAACTTCCTGCTCAATGAGCCGCGCGGCGGTGTCTTCCGGCACGTGAACCTTCTCGTTCCACCGAAGAACCCGCATGCGGATATGGGGTTCATCATCATGGAACCCGAGGACACGCCGCCCATGTCGGGCTCCAATTCGATCTGCGTTGCCACCGTGCTGCTCGATACGGGCATCGTGGCCATGCAGGAGCCGGAGACCCACCTTGTTCTGGAAGCACCGGGCGGCCTCGTGGAGGTCACCGCCGAATGCCGGAACGGCAAGGCGGAGCGCATTCGCGTCACGAATGTCCCTTCCTTCGCCGACCGGCTTGATGCCTCTCTGGAAGTGCCGGGCCTCGGCACACTGACGGTGGACACGGCCTATGGCGGCGACAGCTTCGTGATTGCAGATGCCGCAGCCCTCGGTTTCGTAGTGAGGCCGGACGAGGCACGGGAACTGGCGGAGATCGGAGCCAGAATCACGGCCGCCGCCAATGAACAGCTCGGCTTCAGTCATCCCGAAAATCCCGAATGGGATCATATTTCCTTTTGCCAGCTTGCCCTCCCCCTACAGCGCAAGCAGGACATGCTCGTAGGGCGCAACACGGTGGTGATCAAACCGGCAAAGCTCGACCGCTCCCCCACCGGCACGGGATGCTCCGCGCGCATGGCCGTGCTTCACGCGCGCGGTCTCATGAAGATCGGCGACCATTTTACCGGCGTTTCAATTCTGGGTTCCAGATTTTCGTGCCGCATCACAAAGGAAACCAGCGTTGGGGGCCGCCCCGCGATCATCCCCGAGATTGCCGGGCGAGGCTGGGTGACGGGGACGCACCAGCTCATGCTGGACCCCGAGGACCCATGGCCGGAGGGCTACCGGCTGGCGGATACATGGTCCGGCATTTAAAATTTTAGGAAAATTTTACCATGCGGCGCGATCCTGAACGCTGCAGCCATAATGGTGGAACGATTTCCATCATGGAGTGTTTTCTAATCACGAACAGTATTCGTGAAGACGAGCAAAAGATTATGGCACATCAAGACGATAGACAGGAGCGGATGACCGGCGCGGTACGCGTTGACGTTGCACGCAACGTCAGGCAGCGTCTTGGGCGTCCAGAAAATGTCCGGACACTGCAGGCAATGCCGCAGTTCTCGGTGGAACAGGATTTGCCCGACGAGTTCAGCAATCTTCTGGGCAAGCTCGACAAGGCCGAGCGGCGGGCCGGATAGCGAAGTCCGCACACACAAACCGCCGCTGGACAACAACCGCCTATCAAGAAAAACGAGGACGGGGCTTTCGCCGCACCGTCCTCGTTTTTATCCAGCAAAACCGCCGGCAGAACATATCTGAACGCGCATTCGGCTGCGTCAGGAACGACGCCCGTCGCTTAAGCGGCGCGGCGCTTCTTGGGCAGAAGACCTTCGCGCTGAGCCTGCTTGCGGGCCAGCTTGCGTGCACGCCGGATAGCCTCAGCGCGCTGACGCGTGCGCTTCTCGGAAGGCTTCTCATACGAACGGCGCGCTTTCATTTCACGGAAAACACCTTCGCGCTGCATCTTCTTCTTGAGCACGCGGAGGGCCTGATCGACATTGTTGTCGCGGACAATAACCTGCAATGGACTTCCTTCTTCGGTTCGCGTTTCAAAGGTTGAGCATGGTCGATGCGTCGAAAGACGCGGGAGCAGCTCGCATTCGAACTTGATCGCATCAATGCAAGGGTCGGAAACAGCGCCGACGGCAGGGATGCTAGGTTGCGCCCATAACGGGGCGACTCAAGGGTGGTGCACCATAGCAAAAGAATCTCGGAATGCACCCCTTGCAGGTAAATATAGGTAGAAAAGTCGGGATTTCGAGTCAGGCTCGCGGTCTTGCCGCGTTGCCGAAGTGCGGGCAGAGACCTGAATGCAAGTCCGGTACGAAAAAGGGAAGCTGCCTGGCCTCCCTTTTTTGTAACGGATTTAGACCACAGTCCCTTCAGGCTGAAAGCCGCCGCCAGCCATAAGAACCCGGAGCGGCCGCGGGGCGGGCCGAGGGCTGGTAATGCAAGGGCAAGCCTGGCTTCTTGCCGCGTTCCAGAAGCGACAGCGTCCGCGGATTGGTGATTTCCAACGTGGAAAAGCCGACACGCAGCATGTGAGATATCTGATCGATCAGAACGTCGCCGGTCGCGCGCACCTCGCCGCGGTATCCGTGACGGGAACGCAGGAGTTCGGCCTTGGAATAGCTGCGCCCGTCATTGAATGCCGGAAAGGCCAGCGCCACGAGCGGAAGCTCCGGCAGGAACGGCAGGATGGTATCCAGCGCCTCACCGGGAGAGAGAAGCACACCGATATGCGCCACATTCTGCTTCAGTGTTTGCGCGTCCAGGGCGAGAAACGCTTCGAGAGGCAGTATGACGCGGCCGGCTCCGGACAGTGCGTCCGCATTGGCACCATGGCGCCAATCGCTGCCTTGCCAGCCTGTTTCAGTCCACACACGCGGTTCTGGAGTTGTCATAGGAAAATTCCTGTCAGGCGGATGGGGAAAGAACGGTCTCGAGACCGCCGAGATGAATACCGCACTCGGTCTTGGCTTTGCCGGACCAGCGGCCCGAACGCGGATCCTCTCCGGGCTGGACGGGCGTCGTGCAGGGAAAGCAGCCGATGGAAAGATAACCGAAGGCAACCAGGGGATTCTGGCGCAGGGCATGCTTTTCCATATAGGCAGCCTGGTCGTGCGTGGTCCAGCGCGCGAGAGGGTTGATCCTGATACGCGGTCCTACAGCCTCGAACACAGGCATCGCCGCGCGGGTCGATGCCTGGTTGCGCTTGCGCCCGGTGAACCACGCCCGATATGGCGCGACGGCGCGGGCCATGGGCTCGACCTTGCGGATCGCGCAGCAACGATCTGTATTGCTGCGATGCAGAACGCCATCGGGGTCATCTGCCGCGACGACTTCATCCCGTGGCTTTACGATCACGATGTTGGAAAGTCCCATATCCGCAGCTAACTGATCGCGGTAATCCAGGGTTTCCCCGAAATGCTGCCCCGTATCCAGAAACGCCACCGGCAAGGCCGGGTCCGCTTCGGCGACGATGTGCAGCAATGCGGCTGAATCCGCACCGAAAGAGGAGATCGCGGCAATGCCGCCTGCCTCGCGAAAAAGATCGACCGCCACGGCGACGATCTCACGCGCCGGCAGATGCCCGAAGCGCTCATTGAGCGCCGCGGCGAGCCTTTCAGCGTCTTTCCACTCGTCGGCTGCCAGATCAGGCAGCCCGTGCCTCGTGCCCATAAAGAGCCTCCTTGAACGGCGCTACACCCAGACGGCGATAGGCGGCGAAGAAAGTTTCCTCCTGTCCTTCGCGGTGGGAAAGATACGTTTCGACGATGGTTTCCACGGCTCCGGCAATCTCGTCCGGACCGAAACCACGGCCAATGATTTCTCCAATGGTGGAACCTTCGCGCGCCGAGCCGCCGAGCGTGACCTGATAGAGCTCCGCTCCCTTTTTCTCGACGCCGAGAATACCGATGTGACCTACATGATGATGCCCGCAAGCATTGATGCAGCCGGAGATTTTTATCTGCAGATCACCGATCGCTTCCTGCCGTTCAGGGGAAGCGAAACGCTGCGAAATCTCCTGCGCGACGGGGATCGAGCGGGCATTTGCAAGCGCGCAGTAATCAAGGCCGGGGCAGGCAATGATATCGGTCACAAGCCCGGCATTCGCCGTCGCAAGCCCGATTTCCACCAGCGCGGCATGAACCGCTGGAAGGTCTGCGCGCGCGACATGCGGCAGAATCAGGTTCTGCTCATGGCTGACGCGGATTTCGTCATTGCCGTAACGTTCCGCTATATCGGCAATCGCATCCATCTGATCGTCGCTCGCATCGCCCGGCACCTCGCCAATCCCCTTCAGTGAGACGGTTACACAGGCATAGTCGGGGTTGCGATGCGTGGTGGCATTGCGCGCCACCCAGCGGGCAAAGGCGGGGCTCTTCTGCACCGCGCCTGCCACGACTGCGTCACCTTCCGGCCTCGCTTTCAGGCGCGGTGGAGCAAAGTAGGCTTCGATGGCGCGGATATCCGCCTCGGGCAGTTTGAGTTCGCTTTCGCGAAGTGCCGCAAATTCCGTTTCCACCGCAGCCTTCAGCTCTTCCGTTCCCGTCTCATGGACGAGGATCTTGATGCGGGCCTTGTATTTGTTGTCGCGGCGACCGTTGAGATTATAGACCCGCAGGATAGCGGTAACGTAGGAGAGCAGGTCCTCCTCCGGCAGGAAGTCGCGGATCTTCTTTGCGATCATGGGTGTGCGGCCCAGGCCGCCGCCCACGAAAACCGCAAAGCCCAGCTCACCGTCTGCATTCTTCTTGAGATGCAGGCCGATGTCGTGAACCTCGATCGCAGCGCGGTCGCGTTCGGCGCCGGTAACGGCGATCTTGAACTTGCGCGGCAGGTAGGTGAACTCGGGATGCAGCGATGACCACTGACGCAGGATTTCCGCATAGGGGCGCGGGTCGGCGACCTCATCGGCCGCCGCGCCGGCAAAATGATCCGCCGTGACGTTGCGAATGCAGTTGCCCGACGTCTGGATGGCATGCATCTCAACCTCGGCCAGCTCTTCGAGAATGCGCGGAATAT
This sequence comes from Nitratireductor indicus C115, assembly GCF_000300515.1. Lineage (GTDB taxonomy): Bacteria > Pseudomonadota > Alphaproteobacteria > Rhizobiales > Rhizobiaceae > Nitratireductor > Nitratireductor indicus. The sequence goes on along the minus strand of NZ_AMSI01000001.1, from coordinate 230,304 downwards.
CCGTCAGCTTCGGCCAATGGAACTGGAGGTTCTGGCGCGTGGTGAAATGGCCATAGCCCTTGTCATAGGTGCGCGCGATATGGGCGAGCTTGCGCAGCTGGCGCGGAGAGAGCGTGCCATAGGGGATGGCGATGCGCAGCATATAGGCATGCAGCTGAAGATAGACGCCGTTCATCAGCCGCAGCGGCTTGAACTCGTCTTCAGTCAACTCGCCGGAAAGGCGGCGCTGCACCTGGTCCGTGAATTCCTCGACGCGGGCTTTCACGAAAGCGTGGTCGAACTCGTCATAGCGATACATGGTCTCGTCCCGGATATTGCCGCTCAGGCTGCACTGCGCGCGTTGAGGCGCGCCTGCTTGCCGAGGTCGGGATGGATGGAGGGGCCGCCGGCGCGGATGCGCTCGCGCAGACGCAACGGATGAATGCGGCCCTCGACTGTTTCAATGTCGACCAGCGTGACATCGATAACCTGGTTCGATGCCAGACCGCCCTTGCCTACTGCCAGAAGACGCTCCTCATCCTCCTTGTCGCGGGCCACATGCGCCGCATCGATGGACTCGACCCAGCAATCGCCGGCGCCAAGCCAGACGGTTTCGCCATCGGTCAGGCGGTTGGCGGCTAGGATCTTCATCAGGCACGCTCCAGTTGCTTTTCAAGGGTAGCCAGCGCTCCGGAGCGCTCGAAATTCGCACCGGCGACAGCGTCGCCGATCAGGGTCATGACCGGGCCCGTAAGCTCGCTGCGGCGGGCAAGAGACGGCAGATCAGCGAGCGTGCCATGGAGAAGCCTGCGGCCTTCCAGGCTCGCATTCTCCACGACGGCCACCGCTGTATCGGGCGAAAGCCCGGCATCGATCAGCCGGCCTGCGACATCGGCGGCGACGGAACGCCCCATGTAAACCGCCACGGTTGCGCCGGAGAGGGCAAGGCTTGCCCAATCGGGAAGCGTGTCGCCCTTCAGATCGTGGCCGGTGGTGAGGACGAGGGAGGATGCGACCCCACGCAAGGTCAATGGCAGCTCGAAATCGGCAGCGGCGGCGAAAGCTGCCGTCACGCCGGGAACCACCTCGTAGGAGATACCGGCTTCGCGCAGTGCGGCCATTTCCTCGCCGGCACGGCCGAAGATCAGCGGATCGCCCGATTTGAGACGCACGACGCGGCGGCCGTCACGGCCAAGCTCAACCAGAAGCGCATTGATCTCGGCCTGGGTCTTGGAATGGCAACCCTTGCGCTTGCCGACCCCGATGCGCTCGGCATCGCGGCGCCCCATGGCGATCACGGCGTCGGGCACCAGCGCATCGTGGACGATCACATCGGCTTCCATCAGCAGGCGCTGGGCGCGCAGCGTGAGAAGATCCTCGGCGCCCGGACCGGCGCCGACAAGCGCCACGTGGCCCGGCTGATCGTCGAGCGCGGCGAGGAGGGAGGATGCACTGCGGCGCGCTGCGGCAAGATCGCCACGCTCGGTGGCGCGCGCCGTTTCGCCGGTAAAGAAGGCTTTCCAGAAGCGGCGGCGCGGAAGGCCGCGCGGCACAAGCCTCTCCACGGCATCACGATACTGGGTGGCAAGCCCCGCCAACGCGCCAAGCGACGGCGAAAGCATGCGGTCGATGCGCGCGCGGACCATCTGCGCAAGCACAGGGCCTGCGCCCTCCGTGCCTATGGCAATCGCCAGCGGCGCGCGGTTCACGAGTGCGGGTGTGTAGAAATCGCACAAAGCGGGGCGGTCGACCGCATTGACCGGAATCCTGAGTGCATGCGCATCGGCGACAATGCGGGTATCGAGCGCCTCGTCATCCGTGGCGGCGAAAATGAGAGCTGCCTTCCCGATATAGCGCGCGTCATAAGGCGCATGGATCAGGCGGGCGGAATTTTCCGTAGCCCAGGCCGTCAATTCAGGCTCAGGAGCGTCGGCCACAATCACCAGATCGGCGCTCGACTGGCCGAGAAGGCGTGCCTTGGCCAAGGCTTCCGCACCGTTGCCGACAATCACCACGAACCGCCCTTCGACCCGCATGAAAACGGGGAATGCCGTTAATTTCGTACCGGATCTCGTCATGGTCTTCGGGCCTTGTGAACGATGCCCGGAATAATGACGGTTAAGCGCCCTGCACTGAAGAAATGCACCGGCCGGCCATGCGGGTGCGACAAGATTGCTTTTTCTCAGGCAGGCGTTCGGGAAGCAAATCCTTCCCCGCATCCCCATATCGAAAGTGTGGGAACGGGAAAGGCATAGCCTGCGTTTTCCCGGGGCTACACGCTAGAAGGAGAAGCGAAATGGCTGATTTCCGGCTTGTTCACGATGCATGGGTTGTCGTCGCAGACGGCGAAAAGGCACTGTTCCTGCGCAATGAGGGCGATGCGACCTATCCCAATCTCCAAGTCGTTCGCACCATGCATGAGGAAAACCCGCCGACCCGCGAGCAGGGCACTGACAGGCCTGGACGCAATGTGGACGGAACCACGCCGCATCGCAGCGCAATGGAGGATGCCGACTGGCACCGCATCGAGAAGGAACGCTTCGCTTCAGATATCGCAGACAGGCTCTACAAAATGGCCCATCGCGGCACGTTTGAACGCCTCGTTCTCGTCGCGCCTCCCCTGGTGCTGGGCGAGTTGCGCAAGGAAATACACAAGGAGGTCGAGGAGCGTGTAATCGGCGAAATCGCCAAGACGCTCACCAACCATCCCGTGGACCAGATCGAGAAAGCGTTGCTTCAGAACGCATGAGGGACTGACCCCGCTGTTCATCCCCTGCTGCTTGCGGGGAGAAGCGTCGCGGTAGGGGATGGGCAGGACGGTTCCCGCATGGATCCTCGGGCTTGACCCGAGGATCCATGACGAAATCGTCGGAGCGACAGGAGCCGAAGGGAACGCGGTCAGACGTGCTGACCGCCATTGATATGGATTTCGGCACCCGTCACGTAAGAGGACTGCCCCGAGCAGAGGAAGAAGATCGTATCGGCAACTTCGGAGGTCTGGCCGAGACGTCGCAGCGGGATGGCCTCCACCAGCTTGTCGGTTCCCGGCGAAAGGATCGAAGTCTCGATTTCGCCGGGGGCAATGGCATTGACGCGGATGCCATGCGGGCCGAAATCGGCCGCCATCTCGCGGGTCAACGCAACGAGTGCAGCCTTTGAGGTGGCATAGGCCGTGCCTGCGAACGGATGAACGCGGCTGCCGACGATGGACGTCACATTGACGATGGAGCCCTTGGCATTGCCAAGTTCCCGGAAGAGGCCTCGCGCCAGCATGATGGGCGCAAAGAAATTCACCTGAAAGACATCGCGCCAGACATGCATCGGCGTATCGATGGAGTTCATGCGCTTGCCGCCCTCTAGCTTGGGCGAGATGGCGGCGTTGTTCACCAGCGCGTCCAGACGCCCGCCATTGGCCTCGAGCCGATGGCGGATTTCGGCAATGGCAATGCCCACGTCTTCCTGATCGGATAAATCAACCTTGATGTGATCTTCAGGCCCCGCCGGCCAAGGGCAGTTTTCCGCGAAATCCTGCCGCGAACAGGTGATGACCCGCCACCCCTCACGGGAAAAGCGCTTCACTGTGGCGTGACCTATGCCTCGGCTGGCGCCGGTTAGAACCAGTGTCTTGCGCTCGTCCATCTCGCCTGGCCTTTCGCACTGCGCAGAAGAGAGGCTTCCCTTCGCGTTCCGGTTTCTATGTAGGCGAGCGCGGGCGGGAAAGCGATAGGCAAAAGCGGACCGTGAAAGTCAATTTCCCATGATCACGTCGAGAATCGATGTCGGGCGCTTCTGCTGCGCTCCTCCGACATCGCCCGGAGGAACCGGTCTGCGGATCGAGGCCGTGCGGTCGTCGCGGCCGACATTTGCGGCAGGGCGGGGCACATTTGCCGAAGGAACGGGCCGGCTGGACCGCGACACCGCGGGCGCAGGCGCTGCAGGGCGCTCAGCGGGGCGATTGCCAACCGCTGCCTGCGGCACCGGACGCGCGGGAGCGGAATCCCGCGACGCAATGCCGCCACCAATGCCATTCATGGGCGGCAGACGCGAGGGTGTTCCGCCCGATCCGCCCGGGCTCCAGGAACCCGGCAGCGGACGCACGGCCTTACCCTTCTCCGCTTCCTCCATGAATGCACGCCAGGCCGGAACAGGCAGATTGCTGCCCGTTGCCTTGGTGGCCTTGGCCGCGTCATTTCCGAACCAGACGCCGGTCACGAGGTCGGCGGTGTAGCCCACGAACCAGGCATCGCGCGACTGCTGCGTCGTTCCGGTCTTGCCGGCGGCAGGGCGGCCTATATCGGCGGCGCGCGCGCTACCGAAATCAATGGTTCCCTGCATCATCGAATTCATCATGCCGATGATCTCCGGGCTTGCCACCCGTGTCATGCGTGCCTTGCCATGGTCGTAAAGCACCTTGCCGGAAGTGGTGGTGACACGGCTGACGAAATAGACCTCGGGGCGCAGGCCACCGGTCGCGAAAGGCAGATAGGCGGCGGTCAGTTCCAGCGGCGTCACCTCCGAGGTGCCGAGCGCGATGGACGCGTTGGCGTTCAAATCGGATTCGATGCCCATGCGATGGGCAAGTTCGACCACCGTCTTGGGGCCTGCCTCCATGGCAAGCTGGGCGGCGACCGAATTCAGCGACCGGGCCAGCGCCTCGGAGAGCGTGACGGGGCCATGATATTTGCCCTTGTAGTTTTCCGGTTTCCAGTTGCCGATCTTGATCGGCGCGTCGTTGCGGATGCTGTCGGGCCTGCGGCCCTGCTCCAGAGCCGCCATGAAAACGAAGGGCTTGAACGCGGAGCCCGGTTGACGGCGCGCCTCGGAGGCGCGGTCGAACTGGCTGTTGGCGTAGTCATAACCACCCACCATGGCGCGAACCGCGCCGCCCGTATCGATGGAGACCAGCGCGCCCTGGCTTACGGAGAGCTTGCCGCCCTTCTCGTCGATCATCGCGCGAATTGTCTTTTCCGCCTGCTTTTGAAGACGCAGATCGACCGTCGTTTCCACCACCACGTCGGAGGCGATGTCGCCGCCGATCAGGCCGGGAAGCTCCTCCATGATGCGGTCGGCCACATAGTGTTCCGATCCCGTCCAATAGGCGGCGGCACGCGTTGCCGGCTGGCTCATGGCGGTGGTCATCTCGCCATCGCCGATCATGCCCTGGTCGCGCATGGCGGCAAGCACCACCTGGGCGCGGCTTTCGGCGGCCTGCGGATCGCGCGCGGGCGAAAGCCGCGACGGCGCCTTGAGAAGCCCCGCCAGAAGAGCCGCCTCCGACAGGCTGACATCGCGGGCGGACTTGTTGAAATAGCGCCGGGACGCCGCTTCCACGCCATAGGCGCCGGAACCGAAATAGACCCGGTTCAGATACATCTCCAGAATCTGGTCCTTGGAGTGCTTCTGCTCCAGCCAGAGTGCCAGCAGCACCTCCTGCACCTTGCGTTCGATGGTGCGGTCAGGCTTCAGGAACAAGTTCTTGGCAAGCTGCTGCGTGAGCGTGGAGCCGCCCTGGGTGAGACGGCCGGCCATCAGGTTTTCAGCCACCGCACGCCCCAGCCCCACCGGATCCACTCCGAAATGAGAATAGAACCGCCGGTCCTCGATGGCGATGACGGCCTCCGGAATAAAGGGCGACATTTCATGCAGGCCCACCGCCTCGCCGCCGGTCATGCCGCGATTGGCAATGAGCTTGTTGTCGGCGGAGACGATCTTCACATTCGGCGGGCGGTCGGGAATCTCCCAGCTGGTGGCCGCAGGCATCTTGGCACCATAATAAGCAACGACGCCAACCCCGGCGATGCCACACCATAGCGCGAGCACCAGAGACCAATAGACCGCGCCCCTCAGAAAACCGAACAGTCCGCCGCCGGAACCGCTGCCGCTCTTGCGGCGCACGGGCTTGCGACCAGTGGCCTTGCCCTTGCCGGTCGAGGCCTTGCTTTTGCCGGCTCGTCTTTGACGCGAGGGAACGACACGGTCGCTATCGCCAAGTCTCAGATCGCCCTTGCTCCCGCGCGCCTGCGGCGCGTCGAAAGTCGGCTCGATCCTGCCTTTTCGCGTATCACGCGCCATACCGTACCCTGCCCCGCAGACTCAAACACTCTTCACCCAGATCGGACGAAGAGTAAGAGCCAGCGGTTTAAGGCGCAGTTAAGTCAAAAGTGAATGAAAACGGTAAAGCCATGGTTTCCACACCCGCTCAGGGACAAGCCACCATGCTCCGCACACTCAGCTATGAGCGAAGATGTCCTCTTCTTCCCAACCCATCAGATCGAGCCGAGCGCGGGTCGGCAGAAACCGGAAGCAGGCTTCGGCCTCTCGCAGGCGGTTTTCCCGCTGAAGCCGCTCCAAGAGCTTGTCGCGCAGCTGGTGCAGATACAGGACATCCGAAGCCGCATATTCCAACTGCTCGGGCGAAAGATCCTTCGCCGCCCAATCGGAGGATTGCTGCGCCTTGGACAGCGAGACGCCGATCAGTTCGTTACACAAATCCTTCAACCCGTGACGGTCCGTGTAGGTGCGGGTGAGACGCGAGGCGATCTTGGTGCAAAACACCGGATCGGCCATCACACCGAAGGCATTGTAGAGCACCGCGATATCAAACCGCGCATAGTGAAACAGCTTGGCGATCTTGCGATTTTTCAGGAGAGCGACGAGGTTCGGCGCCTTCTTCTGCCCGGCATCGATCTGCACCACGTCCGCGGTTCCATCGCCCGGCGAAAGCTGCACCACGCAGAGGCGATCGCGATGTGGGCGAAGGCCAAGCGTCTCGGTGTCGATGGCGACAGCGTCCACCTGATAATTGTCTAGGTCTGGCAAATCATTGCGGTGAAAGCGTATGGTCATCTTGTTTTTTCCCTGCGCCATCTCACTTGCCCAGCATGTCGAGAATGCGAGCCCAGGAGCGCTGGCCGTGATGGAAGGAACTCATTTCGTATTTTTCGTTCGGTGAATGGATGCGGTCATCGGACAGGCCGAAACCAACAAGCAGCGATTCCATGCCGAGCATGCGACGGAAATCGCCAACAATCGGAATGGACCCGCCCATGGCGACCGCGATGGCCGGTTTCGGCCATTCCTCGGTCAGCGCTGCCTGCGCCTTGACGACAAGCGGCATGTCGTAATCCAGCTGGAAGGCCGGCGACCCGCCATGCGGATAGAACTCGACCGAGCAATCGGAGGGAATGCGCTCCTCGACAAAGGCGCGAAAGGCTGCGCGAATCTTCACCGGATCCTGGTTGTGCACCAGACGAAAGGAGACTTTCGCTGACGCTTCGGCGGGGATGACCGTCTTGAAGCCCTTGCCGGTGTAACCGCCGATGATGCCGTTCACCTCGGCGGTGGGACGCGCCCAGACCAGTTCGAGAACCGAACGATCCTTTTCGCCGAACGGCTTCGACAGGCCGATGGGGCCAAGAAAGGTTTCCGCCGTCTCGCCGAGCGATGCCCAGCTTTCCAGAACCGATTTCGGCGTTTCGTCCACACCTTCGTAGAAACCCGGCACCGTGACGCGACCGGTTTCGTCGTGCAGATCGCCCAGCACCCGCGCCAGGATGGTGATGGGGTTGGCCGCCGCTCCGCCAAACTCGCCCGAATGCAGATCGCGATCCGCCGCTTTCACGACGATCTCCTCGCCGACCAGCCCGCGCAGGCCGACACAGACAGCCGGCGTGTCGCGGTCCCACATGCCCGTGTCACAGACCAGCGCGAAATCGGCCTTCAGTTCGCCGGCATTCGCTTCCAGGAAGGGTTTCAGCGACGGAGAACCTGACTCCTCCTCCCCCTCGAACAGGATACTGACCCGGCAGGGCAGCTTGCCATGCACGGCCTTGTAGGCGCGGCAGGCTTCCACGAAGGTCATGAGCTGGCCCTTGTCGTCGGCGGAACCGCGCCCGGTGATGACCTTGCGACCCGGCTCGATCTCCTTCACCTTCGGATCGAAGGGATCGTCGTTCCACAGGTTCAGCGGATCGACAGGCTGAACGTCGTAATGGCCGTAGAACAGAACATGCGGCCCTTCGCCCTCGTGATGGGCAACGACCATCGGATGACCCGTCGTATCACGCACGCTTGCATCGAAACCGATCGACTTCAGGTCTTCCACCAGCCACTCGGCTGCCTTGCGGCATTCATCGGAAAAGGCCGGATCGGTGGAGATCGAGCGAATGCGCAGGAGATCGAAGAGCCGCTCCAGGCTCTGGTCAAGCGAATTGTCGAGCTGGGTGAGAACCGGGGCGAGATCGGACATGGAGCACTCCTGAAAACCGGACGGCGAAGAAGAAACAATGCGGGCCTACCATAGATCGGTGGCCGATCTGAACGAAAAAAGGGCCGCAGGCGGCCCTTTTCCGATTCCTTGCGGACGCCGCCTCAATAGGGGCAGGCGTTGTCGTCGAGGAAATTGTGCACGGTGATTTCGCCGGCGACGATCTTCGCCTTGACGGCCTCGACGGCAGTCTTCATCTCATCGGTCACCAGGTCCTTGTTGTTATCGTCCATGGCGTAACCCACACCATCGTCGGCAAGGCCGAGATCCTCGACGCCGTAGGTGAACTCGCCATTCTTGGCATCCATGAAGGAATCATAGACCGCGACATCCACCTGCTTGACCATGGAAGTGAGCACGTGACCGGGCTGAAGGCCATTCTGATTGGAATCGACGCCGATGCCGAGCTTGCCGGCATCCGCCGCCGCCTGCAGCACACCGACGCCCGTACCGCCAGCCGCATGATAGATCACATCCGCGCCCTGGGCCATCTGCGTGCGGGTGATCTCACCGCCCTTCGTCGGGTCGTTCCATGCAGAGGGCGTATCGCCCGTATAGTTGCGGATCACCTTGGCGTCGGGGTTGGCCGCCTTGGCGCCGCCCACATAGCCGCATTCGAACTTGCCGATCAACGGAACCTGCATGCCGCCCACGAAACCGACCGTGCCGGTCTTGGAAGCCATCGCGGCGAGCATGCCCACCAGATAGGATCCTTCCTGCTCCTTGAAGGTGACGGAGCGGACATTGGGTTCCTCGACCTTGTCGTCGATGATGGTGAAGTTGGTGTCGGGATATTCCGGCGCCACTTTCTTCAGGTAATCCACCCAGGTGAAGCCCGCCATCACGATGGGGTTGCGGCCGTCTTCTGCGAAACGGCGCAGGGCCTGCTCGCGCTGGGCATCGTTGGAGATTTCGAAATCGACATACTCGATGCCGGTTTCCTGCTTGAACCGTTCGGCGCCGTTATAGGCGGCCTCGTTGAAGGATTTGTCGAACTTGCCGCCCAGATCGTAGATGACGGCCGGGGCTATGTCGGCCGCGAGGGCACTCGCTGTCATTGCGGAAGAGGCCAGGAGGCCGAGAACGATACGCTTCATATGATCCACACCCTGTCAGTTGCCATGGCTGTTTGAGCCGCAACGGCTGCGCCCATGACTTTCGCGCGCAGCCCATGCGCCCGTTAAAGGGCGTTTCGCCGGCCGCAAGATGACGGCGCGAAACAGCGTGAGCGGGAGGTTTTTCCCTCCCCATGACGGCACTGTTGCATGGCCCGCGTGAAAATTCACGCGGAATTTTGACCGTTCGGAAAAGAGCCGGAAGCCTTCAGCCGGCAACAGCCGGCGGCTCGCCGGCACAGGCGACGCCGGTTCCCTGAAGGCCGCAATAGCCATAGGGATTCTTGCCGAGATATTGCTGGTGTTCTTCCTCGGCATAGTAGAATTCCGGGGCTGGCGCGATCTCGGTTGTGATCGCCTCCCGGCCTGCCGCCTTGAGGGCCGCCTGATAGTGATCGCGCGAGGCTTTGGCCTCGGCGAGCTGCGCTTCGCCGGTGGTGAAGATAGCGGAACGGTATGTGGTGCCGACGTCGTTTCCCTGGCGCATGCCCTGGGTGGGATCATGGCTTTCCCAGAAAAGCTTCAGAAGCTCCCCATAGGAAACCTTGCGCGGATCGTAGACCACCTTCACGATCTCCGCATGACCGGTGAGGCCGGTGGTGGTCTCGCGATAGGTCGGGTTGGGGGTGAGACCGCCGGCATAGCCGACCGCGGTGACCCAGACGCCATCCTTCTGCCAGAACAGGCGCTCCGCACCCCAGAAGCACCCCATGCCGAAATAGGCCGTCTCCAGCCCTTCCGGATAAGGCCCCTTCAAGGGATGGCCGGACACATAATGGCGTTCCGCGGTGGGGATCGCCTCGGGGCGTCCCGGCAGGGCATCGTCGCTGGTGGGCATTGCGAGCTTCTTCGAGCCGATGAGTGCATCGAGGAATGACATGCTACTCCTCCTTTGGGTGGTTCAGGCCAGCATCACCGTGCGCCGGCGCTTGTGGCCAATGGCATAGAAGACGAGGGACAGGACCGCGAAGACGAGCCAGCCCGGCAGGGTCAGGATGAAGATCATGACCGGGTCCCAGAGAACGGGCAGCGTGTAGCGCTGGACCACCGCCTGGGCGAGGTTCAGGCTTTCGGGCGCCACGGAGAACCAGCTCTCGCCGAGCGGCGTGAAGACCGGTGCGGAAGCCGCTATGGAGCGTGTCGCGTCGATCACCGCCATGACCACGGCCACGGCGAGGGCGAAGGTTGCGAGCACCCTGAAGAAGAAACGCACCATGAAGCCTCCTGCCGGCGGATTTCGAACGCCCTGTCCTGTTCCGAGAGATAGGCGGGGAAGACCGGAATGGCAATCGCTGCACGGAAAGTTGAGCTTTGGTGAAGTGGGAAGGGCCGTCATGCGCAGCAAATTGCAAAACTGTCACATCGCGGTCTTGGCATTCACGATCAGATCGACTAAGTGAGCCTCGGCGCAACCGCGAAAGCGGCCTGCGCTGCCGGAGAGGTGGCCGAGTGGTTGAAGGCGCACGCCTGGAACGCGTGTATACGGGAAACCGTATCGAGGGTTCGAATCCCTCTCTCTCCGCCATCCCCACCGATTTTCATTTATAGCGTGATAGAGCTTTCGATTGGCGTACGATATCGTGCGGTTTTCGAAGCATAGCCTGTTGCCCGGATGTCTGCAGTGGGGCCGCTTTCCGACCGGTTGGTCCTGGTGGCAGCGGATGAAACAACCGCCATAGACGCGGGCCGACTTTGATGACTGCTTCCGACTTCAATAGCGGACATTAAGGACCGCCGTCGCCGATCCCGAAAACCGCTTCAGCAGCCCGGCGGTTTCAGCCGTGAACGGTCTCTCCGCGTTCTAGCATATCAACGAAGTCCCCGATTTTTCGGGCTCTGGTTTCAGGTTTCTTCACCGATCCGATCCGATACAAGATCGAATATCGGTTAGCGCCAGTGAGCGTAGCGAAGAAAGCTGCTGCCTTCGGGTTCGCATCGAGCGCGGCCTGCAAATCTGGTGGGACCTCAGCTTTGCTAGCTGATGCATACGCCGCCTCCCATCTGCCATCAACCTTCGCTTTATCGACTTCCAACTGTCCAGATGCCTGCATACGCCCCTGCGAAATCAGCTCCAGCGCGCGTTTCCGATTTACATCCGACCACTTGCTGCGCGGTCGGCGTGGGGTAAAGCGTATAAGCCAGCTCTCAGCGTCATATTTGTCGAGTTGGCCGTCGATCCAGCCATAGCAAAGGGCACTGTCGATCGCCTGAGCTTTGGTGACACTGGCGACACTTGAACCCTTCTTAGGAAATTTGATCCATGCACCGTTTGAATCACTCGGCTGAGCCGACAACCAACTCTCCAGTGCGGGTTGATCAGCAAATGAAACTATCGGAAGCCCAGAACGAAATTCAGTCATCCTCTAGCCTAGCGCGCTCCTCTGATTCGATAAAGGTCGGCTTCCGCCAACCCCAGTTTAATAGCGGTCGTTCCACAAACCACCCCAAGCCAGACCATCCAATCGCTTGTCCACCTCCGCAGCCTTTGGGGGATTTTCATTCCGGTCTGAATCACCGAATTGGGCGCGCAAACGCATCACGCCTTCAGGAAATGCCATGGACGTCAGGACAATAGCTCCTCGCCAGTCACCCCGCATTGAAGCGTAATATCCCACTGCCTGGCCGTGCGGATCACATCTTCACGAAGCTTCCAAAACTGTGCAAAGCAGACAACCATAGCGAGCGCGCCATCGCGGTGGTGTAGAGCTGGATCAGACACCATTCAGATTCGCCCTTCGGGAGGAAAACCTCATGCTTGACCGCGCAATCGACCTCGGACTGGTCGAGCAGCTTGACCTTGCCCCGCTGCGCCATGGCCCGCTGGACAAGCTGCGCTTCACCGTGAAAGACAATATCGATATCGCCGGGCATAAAACTTCCTATGGGAGCCCCGCCTGGCGCAATGCGCATCCCGCGCCGGTTCACAACGCCCTTTGCGTGGACCAGTTGCTTGCCGCCGGAGCGCGGTGCGTGGGGAAGGCCGTGGCGGATGAATTCACCTACAGCCTCGACGGGGAGAGTTTCCATTTCGGCACACCCCGCAACGCGAAAGCGCCGGACAGGATTCCCGGCGGCTCGTCCAGCGGCTCCGCCGCTTCAGTCGCCAACGGTATCGCGGATTTCTCGCTTTGCACGGATGCCGGCGGCTCGATCCGCGTGCCCGCAAGCCTCTGCGGCCTGTGGGGGATGCGCCCATCCACGCACCGGATTTCCGAGGCAGGCGTCCTGCCGTTTCAGCCAAGCGTCAGCACCGTGGGTGTGCTTGCCGAACGGCTCGACGTGCTCGACGCCGCAATGCGGGTCATGCTCAACGGCCCGGCAGCGCCACCCCCTTCGCCGGGGCGGATTATCATCCTCGAAGATGCGATGAGCATTGCATCTCCGGCCGTTCAGGATCAGGCTGCCAGCGCATTGGAACGCATCGCCAGCCGCGCCGGGCTTGCCCTTGAAAGGGTGCGTTTTTCCGAAATCATCGGAGAGCAGAGCGAGCTTTCGGCATGCAATCTGAATGGGCTGCGCGATCTGCAAACCGCGGAGTTTCAGAGCACGGTCGGCAACTGGATCGAAGCCTGCAAGCCGGAGCTCGGCTTCACCTTCTCGATGGCCTATGGAAATGTCCAGCGGTTCGACCGCATCGCGGCGCTGGACAGGCTGGCAAACCGCGAGCGCCTCTTCAGGCAGATCAATGCCTTCTTCACCCCGGACACGGTGATCTCATTTCCGACGACACCGACCATTGCGCCCCGGAAAGGCTCGTTGAACACGCTCGAGGCGGTGATGGCTTTCTACGACCCGGCCATGACGATCACCGCATTTTCCGGTGCTGCGCGCCTGCCGGAAATCTCCGCACCGCTGTTGAGCGTTGAACATTGCCCGGTTGGCCTGTCCTTTGTCGCAGGCAATTATCAGGACGAGTTTCTTTTGAATGCGGTGCGGGAGATGCTCATCTGATCCGGGGTTCGGTGTGCCCTTTCTGCGGGAGACCGCGGATATCCGATCTCATTGCCCGCCATGTGCAAGCTCGACGGCCTGTGCACCCCCGGCGCGGCGCGGCTTGCCGATTGCGGCAAAAAGTTCGGCATCCTCGCCGATCTCCGCATTGGGGGTGGTGAGCAGCGCTTCGCCATAGAACACGGAGTTCGCGCCCGCCAGAAGACACAGGATCTGCGCCTCACGGTTGAGGGTCGAGCGCCCGGCGGAAAGACGGATCGTTGCCACGGGCATGACAAGGCGGGTCGTCGCCACCATGCGCACCAGCTCCAGAGGGTCGATAAGCGGCCGGTCCGCCAGCGGCGTTCCCTTGACCGGTACGAGCGCATTGATCGGCACGCTTTCGGGGTGAGGTGCCATTGCCGCAAGAACCTGCAGCATCGAGGCGCGGTCGCGCACCGTTTCGCCCATGCCGATGATCCCACCGCAGCACAGGTCGATGCCAAAGGCGCGCACCGTTGCGAGCGTTTCCAGGCGGTCCTCATAGGTGCGGGTGCTGATGATGCGACCGTAGAATTCCGGGCTGGTGTCGAGATTGTGGTTGTAGGCGGTCAGGCCCGCCGCAGCCAGCCGTTCAGCCTGATGCGGCTTCAGCATGCCGAGTGTGACGCAGGCTTCCATGCCGAGGGCGCGAACGCCCTCGACCATCGCAATCACGGCATCGAACTCCTTGCCATCGCGCACCTGGCGCCATGCTGCTCCCATGCAGAAACGCTCCGCGCCCGCGGCTCTGGCCTTCGCAGCCATGGCAAGCACCCTTGCAGGGTCCATCAGGCGGTCGCGGGTCAGCGCGACCTCGCGGTGATGGGCCGATTGCGGACAATAGGCGCAGTTCTCCGGACATCCGCCGGTCTTGATGGACAAAAGGCTCGCCTTCTGGACCCTGTTCGGATCGTGATACCGGCGATGGACGGCGTTGGCGCGTCCTACCAGTTCAAGCAATGGCAGCTCGTGCAGGGTCACAATCTGCTCGACCGTCCAGTCGTGCCGGATCGTTTGGTCCGCCGCGCTCATTCCGATTGCCCCTGAAGACGAGCAACCGTTGCCGGCAGCGCGGCGCAGACCACCGCAACGACGGCAATCTTGGTAATATCTCCCAGAAGGAAGGGCAAAGCACCGACGGCGAGAAGCTGCCCCGCCGGAACATAAAGGGCGAGCCACGCCATGCCGATTGCATAGACCGGCACCATTCCGGCAAGCATCGCCACAAGCCGCCCCGGCGTACCCTTGCCGGCGGCCATAACGCCCACAAACCAAGAGGCGATGAGATAGCCCAGAAGATAACCGCCCGTCGGGCCAACCATGTAGGAAAAGCCGATGCCGCGTTCGGGCGAACCCGAAAACACCGGAAGGCCCACGGCCCCTGCCGCGAGATAGGCGAGGAAGATGGAGACGGCAATGCGCGGCCCCAACACCACGGCAAAAGCCATGACTGCCATTGTGTGCAGGGTCATCGGCACCGGCCAGAACGGTATCTGCACCTTGGCGGCAATCGTCATCAACACGGCGCCGGCGACAATGATCAACACCATACGCGCCGACAGCGCTAATCGGCGATCAAACGGCTTGAGGGCAGTTCTGCTCATCCTGGTTCTCCTTGTGTAAAATTATAGATAATTAAACGAATCTATCTCTAAATGAATCCATAATTGTTTGGAAATGACAATAGCCGCTCGCTTGGAGGCATTTGACGGGGAAGCAGGCGCGCCGTTGCAAGCCCTAACGTCCAGCGGCTTGCGCACACTGTCCAAGCGGAACCGCCGCTATTTTTCCGGCCCGACTCATGAATGCGGGCTTCCGCGTTAGATTCGATTTTTATAGATAATTTATGAGCGCTTGCCGAAGCTACGCATCCTCACCGTTCCGGCGACGCCGAAGGCAGGCTGGCTTTTCACTGAATAAATCCGGCCTCACGTCGCGCAACGCGGGGAAATGCCCGCCACTGCTAGGCGGGTGATACCTGGCTGCTCCCGGGATTTGTGATCCTGCGGATCTGTTCCACCCAGTATTTGGCATCGTCATCCCGCCAGAAGCCTTCCAGCCTGACCTTTCTGCCGTCGGGCATCCGCAAGGTGACGATTGCGGCGTCATAGGCAGGATAATCGGCCTCGAGCTCAACCTTGAATATCCTGACATCACCAAGGGCGTATCGCGTCAGCCGGCGTCGAAAAGGGGCCTTTCGCTCCAGAACCGCCTCTCCTGCGCCGGGGTCGAGCCTCAGCCCGGTCGAGGAACCGAAAAGCGCCATACCGAGCAAAAACCCCGAGAAAGCCAATGGCACGAGCAGGAAGCCAAGAGTTCCAAATATCATTCCGGCAACCGGCGGATTGGCCCAATCGATCCCTTTCGAATTCTGCACGTATAATGAAATGAACGGGAGGCATATAGGCACCCATGGCAGCAGGAAAAACCGAAGCCATAGGGGAAAGTCGCTTCGATACGTTATGGCATCGCCTTCGAATGCCATGCCTTCTTTCACCTTGCGGGCTGGTGCGGATGGGTTCACGAGATCGAAGCGCTGCCTATTGACGAGACCAAATGTCAGGAGGCGGATGCTATACCGCCACTGTTAAAGAAGTTTGGCTTCTTCACGTCCTGCGCGCATTATTTTTCTCGATTTCGCCCCGTAGCTCGCCATGATCTGGATAGCGCAGAGGCCGATCCATGGCGCCGGTATCGCCACGAGAAGATGGAAGCCATGCGGCAACATGCCCATCCGCTGCCACAAGCTTCCCGAACAGCCGGTCGGCCACGCCGTCAGGGCGTGGCCTGCAGTCATGGAATGACGATACCGAAGCTATCAGCCCGCTTGCGGTTTCCAATCCGATGAAGGGGCGGTGTTGATCATCCAGGGAATGCCAAACTTATCGACCAACGAACCGAAGCCCGGCGACCAGAAGGTTTCCTCAAACGGCATGACCACCCTACCGCCTTCCACAAGCTGATCGAACCAGTGCTGGGCCTTGGCCTTGTCGTCCGTATGCAGCGTGACATCGAAACCGTTCTTCGGCTTGTCGATGTTCGGGCTCCAGCCCAGATCCATGTCGGCTCCCATCAGTGCCTGGTCGCCCACCTCAAGCCAGCAATGCATCAACCAGGTCTTGTATTTCTCATCGGTGATCGGCATGTCCGGCGGCCCGTCGCCATAGGGAAAGGCCGCCGTGATCTTGCCGCCCAACACCTTTGCATAAAACTCGAACGCCTCGCGGCACTGGCCCCGGAAGCTCAAGCTCGTCACAATTTTCATGGCCATATTCCTTCTTGGTCGGGCGAAGATGCATCAACGGAATTGACGCTCCACAAACTAAGTTGATATCAACGTAAATGGATACTCACTGTCAACCGACCCCATGAACGCTCCTGACAAGCCTGACCTTTCGACAACTCTTCTCGTGCGCGACAGCTGTTTATGCCTTCATGCGCAGAGGGCAGCACGCGCGCTTGCACGGCGTTTCGACGTGGTGTTCAAACCGCTCGGCATATCGAGCGGACAGTTTTCCCTGCTTATGTCCCTCAACCAGCCGCAGCCACCCAATCTGCGCAGCGTGGCCGAGCTACTGGCAATGGATCGCACGACCCTGACCGCCAATCTCAAACCGCTGGAGCGCAGAGGCCTTGTGAAGACCATAACCGACCCCGCAGACAGGCGTGCCCGGCTTTTGAAACTGACGCGGGAGGGAGAGGCTGTGCTGGCCAGGGCCGTGCCCCTGTGGCGTAACTTGCATGCGCGGATCGAAGCCGAACTCGCCAACCCCGATCAACTGCGCCTGGAGCTCAACCGTCTCCTTGGCGCAGGAGACAGCGCCGGTTGAAGGGCTGCGGGTCTAGATCGGTTCACCGTTTCCCCTGAACCGATCTATCTCTTTGCCCGCATTTGTGCGGACGTCAGATGGTTCCATCTGACTGCAAAATGCCGGGACTAAACACCTAGGCCTTGAGAAGCGGCCCCAAAAACTCGCCGCTGAGAAGCTCGGACGCCTTCAAGCGATGATGAGCGACGAAGCCCGCCTTCGCGATTTCACCTGCGCGAAGGCGCGATAGCAGGCTTGCCGCATAGCCGGCGGCAACCGAGCTCAGGGCGTTGAACGGGCCGTCTTCACCCTCAGGCTGGAAGCGGTGGACCACCGTCTTCTCGCACGAGTTTCCATCCCGCATTCCCTTCGCCGTCACGGCAAGGACGAGCACGTCGTCAGCGATTTCCGGCAAGCCGTTCATCAGAAGCGTGCGCAGCATGTCGCGCCGGTTCCGAAGACCAAGATCATCGAGCAGAAAGCGCATGTAATCCAGATGTCCGGGATAGCGCAGGGTCTTGAAGGTGATGTTGCGCGGTCCTGCCTCGGCCAGAAGCGAAAGGTCCTCCAAGCCGCCGGAGGTTACAAACCCCTCATAGGTCACGCCGTCGATGCGAATCTGCTCATACTCCTCGAGCGGCGCAAGGTTCACCGCCTGCCCGTCCCGCAACGCCGCGCTCGGCAGAGTGTATTCGTCGATCAGGCTGCCCACATTCCAGATATGGCCATAGCCGAGCCGATTCGTGGGAAAGCGCGGTATGGCCCCGACGCGAATGGTAAGGTCGCTGACCGGCGCAAGGGTTTCCAGAAGACCTGTCGCGACATTATCGATGACCCCCGGCGAAACGCCGCATCCCATCATTACGGCGCGACGTTGCGCGAGCGGTGCCAGAATTTCACGCATGCGCTCGCGGGCCGGCGAGAAATCGAGATAATGTGCACCTGCCTGCACAGCCGCTGCGGCGATTTCCGGACGAGCGGCCTCGGGCACAGCAGCCACCACCGCATCGCAGCCCGCCAGAAGCGAGGGCAATTCATCGCGATAGCCATAGGAACGCACACCCACCGGCAGGTCGAGACCGCGCAGCCGGTCTATCGCATCTTCGGAACAGTCGATCACCTCGACCGCAAAACCCGGCCTTCCGGCAAGCGCGCCCGCAAGGGCCGCGCCCACCTTGCCCGCGCCGAAGATCGAGACCTTGAACGGCTGCATTCCAATCACCCCCTGAACCGGGAAACGAACCCCTGAAGGCGGGGGTTCTGCGGGTTGAGAATGACCTGATCTGCCGATCCGGACTCGGCTATGACGCCCTGATCGAGAAACAGGACGCGACTGGCGACATCCGCCGCGAAAGCCATTTCATGGGTGACGATGGCCATGGTCATACCCTTTTCCGCCAACCCCCGGATCACGGACAGAACCTCCCCGACCAGTTCCGGGTCTAGAGCGCTCGTCACCTCATCGAGGAGAAGCACTTCCGGCTCCATGGCAAGGGCACGGGCGATGGCCACGCGCTGCTTCTGCCCGCCTGATAGATGGTTTGGATAGGCACCGTGCTTCTCCGCCAGTCCGACCTGGGACAGGAGGTCCATTGCCCGCTCCTCGGCTTCCTTTCTCGGGGTCTTGCAGACCACGATCGGACCTTCGGTCACGTTCTGCAGCACCGTCTTGTGCGGAAACAGGTTGAAGTGCTGGAAGACCATACCGACATGGCGCCGCAGCGTGCCGATGCCAATCTCCCCGCCCTTGTCGCGGAAATGATCGCCGACCGTCTTCTGGCGAAAGCGCACCGTGCCGCCCGTGGGGATTTCCATCATGTTGAGGCAGCGAATAAAGGTCGACTTTCCCGAACCGGAGGGGCCGATCAGAGCCACCACCTCACCGCGGTCGAGGCTGAGATCAAGCCCTTTCAACACCTCGTGCTTGCCATAGCTCTTATGCAGGGACAGCGCTTCGATGATGGGGGTGGAATTCCGTGCTTGTGCGTTCATGGTCATGCCTCCACTCAGTCGCTCACGCGAAGCCGCTTTTCGATCCAGTCGGCAGCCTGCGTCAGAGGCAGGAGCATCAGGATGTAGAGCGCAGCCATCACCGTGTAGGATTCAAGCGGGCGATAGGTCTGCCCGTTCACCACGGCGGCCATATAGGCAAGGTCGGCCACGGAAATGACCGAGACCAGAGAGGTGTTCTTGAACTGGATCACCGACTGGTTGATGAACGAGGGTAGAACGCGCTTCAGCGCCTGCGGCAGGATGATGCGCTTCATCGACTGCCAGGGGCTCATGCCGATTGCGGCAGCGGCCTCGCGCTGCCCCCGGTCGATGGAAACGATGCCGCCCCTGAAAATCTCCGCATAAAAGGCGCCGACATAAAGCGACAGCGTCAGCATGCCCGCGACGCGATTGTCTATCGATGCGCCGATCAGGAGCGGGAAGGCGTAATAGAACCACAGCAACTGAACGAGCAACGGGGTGCAGCGGAATATCTCCTGGTAGACCCGGGCGATGACGTTGAGAACGCGCCAGTGCGACAGACGCGCAGCGCAGGTCAGAAAGCCGATGATGACGCCGAAGAAAATGGACCCGAAGGTGTAGACGACGCTGATCCACAATCCCCAGAGAAAGAGATCGTAATACTGCCAGACCGAATGAAAATCCCAGTTGTAGCTCATCGCGTTCCCCTTGCCGGCATGGCGTCGTCGGAAATGCTCCGGCGGCGCCAGGCGCTGCTTGTCTTGGCGATCATCCTGATTCCCCGTTCTCTTTGTTCTTGGGCCGCAATTGCCGACAATCGCGGCCCGTTCACTGTTCTATGTCCATCCGCTACAGACAATGCAAAGGTTCTCGCGACCGTTAGCGCATTTCTTGGAAGGAGGAGGAGGCGGAGGCAAAGCGCCCGAGCACACCGGCAAGCTTCTCGCGATTGCCGCTCGACACCGGCACCATGGGCAGCCTCATTTCGGGCCCGGCAAGATTCGACAGGGCAAGTGCGGCCTTGACCGGACCCGGATTGCTTTCGATGAACATGGCATCGGTCAATTCTGCGATCATCTCGTGCAAGGCGAGCGCCCTCGTCGTCTCGCCCCTCTGCCAGGCCTCAACCATACGCACCATTTCGCCGGGAGCGACATTGGCAACGACGCTCGTGACACCGAGCGCGCCGAGCGACAGGAACGGCAGGGTAAGCCCATCGTCGCCGGAGTGAATGATAAGGCTTTCGCCGCATGCCTGGCGCAGGCGCGTCACCCGGCCCGCATCGCCGCCCGCTTCCTTCATGGCAACGATATTGGAATGCCGCTGCATCAGGGTCGCGCAGGTTTCGGGCGCAATCTCGACGCCGCAACGGCCGGGAACCGAATAGAGCATGATCGGCAAGCCGGTTGCCTCGGCGGCAGCGCCATAGTGGGCGATCAACCCTTCCTGGGTCGGCTTGTTGTAATAGGGCGTGACAATCAGAAGCGCATCGGCACCTGCCCTTTCCGCGCGCTTCACCTTGTCGACGGTCTTGCTCGTGTCGTTGGCGCCGGCGCCTGCCATCACCAGTGCCCGGCCGCTTGCCAGCCGGACGGTGCGTGCGATCAGCTCTTCGGCTTCCTCGTCGGAAAGTGTTGCCGCCTCGCCCGTGGTACCAACCGGCACGAGGCCTGCGACGCCGGCCGCAAGCTGCCGTTCGACCAGAGCATCGTAAGCAGCGTAGTCGACCGCACCGTCCCTGAACGGGGTGACCAGCGCGGTGAACACACCCTTGAAGCGGTTTGCCAGTTCGTTCATCGTCGTCATCCTTTCGTCCTCATCATCCTTTTCCGGCCAGGCTGTCCGCGAGGCTGTAAAGCCCGGGACCGCCATTGCGGGACACCAGCCATTGGGCCGCCGCCAAAGCGCCCTCGGCATAGGCCGCCAGCGCATGAACCCGGTAGGTCATGACCAGCTCGGCCGATCCCATGTCGAAACGCACCTCGTTGACGCCCACCGTGTCGCCTTCCCGGCGCACGGAAACCGGCGGTTCAGGCGCTGCAAAGCCCATCGTCCGGCTGCGTTTCTCGAAAAGATCGCGTGCCAGCAATCGCGACGTGCCTGAAGGTTCGTTCTTCTTGCGGGCGTGATAAATCTCGCCGACGGATGCTTCCGCGTCCGGCATCCGCCCGGCAAACTCCACCGCGCCCAGGCGGAAGGCTTCGAACCCACGGGCGAAATTGGCGCTGACGAGAAGCGGGCGATGAGTGGACCACTCGATCAGGCGTTCCTGCTCCTCCGGTGAAAAGCCGGTGGTGCCGATCACCATCGGGATGGGTTTGGTGCCCACATCTTTCTGCAAAGCCAGACTCGCAGAGGGCGTGGAAAAGTCGATCATCACGTCGTTATGCGTGTTCATCGCCGCTTCGGCCGGGCGGTATTCCAGGCTGCCGCCCGCAACGGGCGAACCGACCAGCCGCGACCCCGGAGAGACAAGAGCAGCCACCAGGTCCAACCCCGGATTGGCAAGAACCAGCTCCACCAGCTTCGTGCCGACCCGCCCCGACGCGCCGAAAACAGCGATCCGCATGGCTCTCCCCCTCAGTCGATCACCACTTTGGGTTCCGACATCTCGCGCAGGGCGATCCGCACCCCCTCGCGCCCGAGACCACTGCGCTTGACGCCGCCGAAAGGCACATGCTCCGCCCTGAAATCCGGACCTTCGTTGATCATCACGCCACCCACGATCAGATCGCGGGAGAAGCGCTTGATCAGCGCGTGATCGTTGGTGAAAACACCCGCCTGGAGCCCATAGGCCCCGGCGTTCACTTCGGCGATCGCCTCGCCCGCATCGGTGAAGCTGCGGATGGCGATGATGGGGCCGAACGTCTCGTCGGCGATAACCGGCGCATGAGGCGCCACATCGGAAATCACGGTCGGAGCGAAGAGGGTCCCATCATGGGTGCCCCCATGCAAAAGGCGCGCGCCGGAGGCGAGCGTCGCCTCGACCCGCTCCGCCACCGTTTGTGCGGCGGCAAGGTCGATCACGGTTCCCATATCCGTATCGTCCCGCGAGGGATCGCCGAACTCGACCGCATCCACGGCAGCGAGCAGCTTTTCGGTGAAGGTCTTTTCGATGTCGCGGTGGAGGTAGAGTTTCTTCACCGCGGCGCAGCTCTGTCCGGCGATCTCGAAACGGTGACCGATGGTGGTGGCCACCGCCTTGTCGAGATCGGCGTCGGGCAGCACGAAAAGCGGGTCGTTGCCGCCAAGCTCCATCAGGCATCGGACGAGGCCGCTGGCATTCTTGAGAGCAAGGCCGGCCGCTGGACCACCCGTGAAGGAGAGGAGGTCGATCTGCGCGGAAACGAGCGCCAGCGCCGCCTCGGCACCACCCTGAACGATCTGGAAGAGATGGTCCGGCCAACCGGCCTTCAAGGCCAGTTCGCGCAGGCGGGCAGCCGCCAGCGGCGCCTTGGGCGACGGTTTTGCCACCACCGCATTGCCAGCGGCGATTGCCGGGCCCAGCTTGTGGCAGAGAAGATTGAGCGGGTAGTTGAACGGGGTTATCGCACCGATGACGCCGACGGGCTCGTAGGTCACCATCGCCTGCCGCCGGGCACCGCCCTCGACGATTGCGCAGTTGAGCACTTCACCATCGAGGAAGGTCGCTGCATCGCCGGAGAGCTTCAGCGTGTTCTGCGCGCGGCGCACCTCATTGCGCGCTTCGCGAATGGTCTTCCCCATCTCCGAGGAGATGATGCGCGCCAGATTTTCCGCATCCGAAGCGATCTCGGCAGCCAGCGCATTGAGCATCGCACGGCGTTCGGCCGGAGTGGAATGGCGGAAATCATGCCCGGCACCTCTGGCGCGGAGAACCGCAGCCGAGATTTCGGCGGGCGCTGCCTCGACGACCTCACCGACAAGGGAGCCATCGAAGGGGTTGCGGACGACGGCCGCCTTGTGAGCGGAAACGGTTACGCGTTGCGTCTGCATCATTTGTGAACCTCGTCAGTCATTTCTTTGTCTTGATCGGTGTTTTCGGGTGCTGCCTGCATCAGCGCGCCAATGGAAACAGGTCGTGCCGGCCAGCGGCGGCCGGTCAGATCCACAGGTGTCGGCGCAGGCGCTTCGGGGCGCATGCGCGCCATCAGCACTGCCGTGTTGGCCGCGCAGAAGCGTCCCTGGCATGCCCCCATAGCAAAACGCCCATTGTGCTTGACCTCGCGACCCGTCAGCCGATCCGGCATCTCGCAGAGAGCGCGCAGATCACCGACCGTCCGTCCCTCGCAGCGGCAGAGGAGGGTTTCATCAGGAAGGTTTTCAAACGGCAGCGCCTCGGGCAAAGGCGCAAAGAGCCTTGCAAGCAGTGCCTGCGCCTTGCGGTAACGCGCGATGTCGCGGCCTTCCCGCGAATTGGCCGTGCGGTCCGCACCAAGATGGCGGATCGCCTCGCGGGCGGCACGATGGCCATCGGCCCCGGCTGCCGGCGCACCGAGCGCTTCGCGGCAATCGCCGGCATGAAGAACCAACGGCCCCTCACCGCGTCCGCCGACCTGCGGCAAACCGAAATCGTTCGGCCTGATGCCATCGTGCAAGGCGACGCGATCAACCTCCATCCGCCGGGTTCCACGCGCATCCTCCAGGGTGACGGCGAAACCTTCTCCTTGGGGTTCGATGGCGGCAAGCCGGGTTCCGCGCAGCCAGGGTACACGGTGGCGTTTGACGTCAAGGACGTAGCCTGCCGCTTCGCGCAACAGTCCCGGAAAGGCGAGCAATCCGAGGCCGGCGGCGGGTCGGCGGAAAGGATCGCCCGCCTCAACCACCGCAACGGGTGGATTGCCGAGGCGCGCCATCTGCGCTGCAACCGCAATCAGCAAGGGGCCGTTTCCGGCCAGAATGACGCGACCCTCGGGCGCACGGCCCCGCTCCTTCATCATCACCTGCAGGCCACCAGCCGTCGTCACGCCCGCGAGATGCCAGCCTGGACGCGGGTGGACGGTCTCGACCGCGCCGGTGGCGAGAATAACGACCTTCGGACGGAGGCACACGACCCCGCCGCTGCGGCGGTCGTCCAAAAGAACCTGCCCATCGGCCTCTATCCCAAGAAACACCGTGGCATGGCGAACCCGGACCCCGCTTTCGTCAAAGGCCGCCGACAGGGAGCGCCAGCGTGCTTTGGCGGCGGCAGCCTGCGGGACCGGGGTCGCAGCTGAAATGGGTTGACGATAGATCGCGCCGCCAATGGTCCCGCGCTGTTCGGCCAGTTCGACAGAGACGCCGGAGGCCGCGAGTTCGACGGCTGCAGCAAGCCCCGCCGGCCCCGCTCCAACGATGAGCACATCCGGATCAGCCATGCGCACCTCCCGCCGGCTCGACCTCAAGCCCGGCTGCAGCCGCTGTAAGGCAAGCCTCACGGGTCGCTCCATCGACGCGCACAAGGCAGCACTGGCACGCGCCGATGCCGCAGAAAAAGCGCATCTGCGACGGTGGCACGCCCGGTCCGAAAGACACCATGCCCGCGGCATCCAGCGCAGAGGCAATGCTTTCGCCCTCTTGAAAAGGGATGCTCCGGCCCATCCAGAAGAAGGTCGCGCCGCTCATGCCGCCACCTCGCATGCACCGAAACGGGCGGGATCGAACGGACGCAGGTCAAGCGAAGGAGCTTCGCCGCAAACGAGATCGGCAACCACCTTGCCCGTAAGCGGGCCAAGGCAGATGCCATCGCCTTCGAAACCGGTCGCCACAAAAAGATTGTCGCGACCTGGAACGCGGCCGA
This sequence comes from Nitratireductor indicus C115, assembly GCF_000300515.1. Classification (GTDB taxonomy): domain Bacteria; phylum Pseudomonadota; class Alphaproteobacteria; order Rhizobiales; family Rhizobiaceae; genus Nitratireductor; species Nitratireductor indicus. The sequence continues at coordinate 205,431 of NZ_AMSI01000001.1, read as the reverse complement.
TCAGGGGAAGCCCGTCGGCAACCGCCGTGCGGCTGCCTGCGAAGCTGCGCAGAAGGCGCACATTTGCAAGGCCCGGCAGAAGCGCCACGGCATCGCGCAGTATCTTTGCAACGGCCTCCACATCGTTGAGCGTGCGGTCGCCATGATCCTCGCGGGTCCCGCCGATCAGAAACTGGCCGGTGCGCAGCGGGTCGATGACCAGGCCAAGCCCGCGCGCGGGCGCACCATGTCCCGAATTCTGGCTTCCCTTGGACAGAAGATAGCGCCCTGACATGATGGCCCCTGGCAGACCGGCATTCAGCTCAGGCGCGCGCTCGGTCACCAGAAGCTGGCCCTTGCGCGGCGTCAGCACATCGGAAAAGCCGAGCAAGGCCCCCGAGCCCGTGCCGGCGGCGACCACGACCGCGTCACCCTCGACAGGGCCATGCTTCGTCATCACACCGCGAACGCCATTGCCGCTCGATGACGGGAGGAAGCCTTCCACCACTGCGCCGCGATGGACGACGATGCCCGCCGCCGTGAGAAGGCGGTGGACGATCTGATAACCGATGGCATGGCCTTCATCATGAACCTCGACAGCCATCATCGCCTCGCCCGACACAGCAGGCATGCGCTGGCGAAGCTCTTCATGCTGGAGGATATCGATGCGGACACCAGCACCCGCCAGCGCAGCGGAATGTGCTTCCAGAACGGCGCATTCGGCCTGTGAGGCCGCAACGATGAAGGTCGAGCGCGTCTTGAAGAAGCCGGAGAACAGGCCCTCCGATTCCAGTTCACGATAGAGGCGGACACCCGCCAGAGCAGCTTCCATCATGGGGCCTGGTCGCTTGCTGGCAACCGACACCGCGCCATCGGCTGCTCCGGTCGCTTCAGCTGCGGGCGCGACGGCCTCCACGAGACGGACCTCGATCCCGCGCCGCGCCAGGAAATAGGCCGTGGCGGCGCCCACAATGCCCGAACCGACGATAACGACGGCGGACGGAAGACTGGAAAGTGAACGGGCTCTCATCGCGCAAACCGGGATGGTTGTCATGCCCCGGATATTGATGGCAGGCCGCTTTCACCGTCGATACAAGATGACGGCCTTGCAAGTTCACGAAATTTGTATCGGATAGAAGGCGTGCGCCCCTTAAGGCTGCAGGAAGGGGAATACGATCATGGCCAAGATAAGCCTCACGCTCATCCAGACCTTCTATCAGGTCGCCCGGCACGGGTCCTTTTCAGGCGCCGCACGCGAGCTGAACCTGAGCTACCAGTCGGCGGCCAATCACGTGCGTCGGCTGGAGCAGATTCTGAAGGGCAAGCTGATCGAATCCGAGCAGGGGGCAAAACGCATCGCGCTGACGCCGCGCGGACGCGCGCTCTACAATCTCCTGCACCCGGAGCTCGACATCATGCTCGAGCGGCTGACCAAGCTGATCGAGAACCAACGCTCGTCGCTGCGGGTGGGCATGCCGCAGGCGATCTTCTTCTACCTCTTTCCGCAGGTACTGGCCCGGTTTCGCGAGAACTTCCCTGAAATGGAGTTCGCCGTCTATGAGCGCGACACGGTTCTGGCGGAGCTCGTCAAGAACGGCAGTCTCGATGTCTGCATCTCCGAGCGCTATTTCGGCGATCCGGTGGTGCCGCAGCGCCTGCTCGGCAGCTATCGCCTGAGCCTGGTCTATCCACGGGAATGGGGCGATATTCCCAGCCAGCAGGATATTCCGGCCTGGGCCGAGGGACGTCCCTTCATCACCTTCGAGCCCGGCCAGACGCTGCGCAATCTCGCCGTCGATTTCCTGAGCCGCGACGGCGCCATCGTGCAGCCGGTCATTTCCACCTCGGGCAGTTCGAGCGTAAAGCGCTGCGTAGAGGAAGGTCTCGGCTTCTCCATCATCCCCTCCTGGTGCATCGCTCCCGAAGACGTGACAATCAAATCGACCAAGCTCACCAACCTGCCGGAAGTGCGCGTCTATTTCGGCACGGCCGGATTCCTGCAGACTCATTCAACGGTGCAGCAGCTCTTCGAAGATTGCCAGCGCGAACTCGTCGGACCCGTTCTCGATCCGCCGCGCGGCGGCGAGTTCTCTCATCCGCCGCTTTGAAGCCAACATATAAAAAAGCGGATAAGTTGCTCCGCGTCTCTAGCATTGTCCCTGCGGTATCCGCGGATAGGCTGTCTTTCGGCCGAAAACGCCGCGCCCTCCATAAAAGAGGCGCGGAGCCGGACCTCACAAACTCTCGGGGAACGATGGAGGACCTGACATGAACCTGATTTCCAAGATCTGCGGCGCGGCAACCGTCGCGCTATCGCTTTTGACCGGCGTGGCACATGCCGGAACGATCGACGACATCCGCTCGCGCGGCGTGCTGCGCATTCCGGCAATCCTCAACGAGGTGCCCTACTTCAACAAGGATCCGCGCACCGGCGAGTGGCAGGGCTTTGTCATCGACATGGCGAACGACATTGCCAAGACGCTGGACGTGAAGCTCGAAGTCGTCGAATCCAGCTGGGCCAACGCCATTCTCGACGTGCAGAGCGGCAAGGTGGATATGGCCTTCGCCGTGACGGCAACGCCGGTTCGCGCCATGTCGGTCTCGTTCTCCGATCCCACCTATTACAACAGCTTCGTGCTGGTGTCGGCGAAGGACGAACTGAACGGCAAGAGCTGGAATGAGCTCAACGACCCGCAATACACATTCGCCGTCGACCTCGGCTCCGCGCAGGACCTGATGACGCAGCAATATCTTCCCAAGGCGAACATCCTGCGCTTCAAGACCCGTGACGAGGCCATCGTGGCCGTGACCACCGGCAAGGCGGACGCCCTCGTCAACACCATGCTGAACGGTCTGGTGATCTCAAAGAAGGCGCCGGCCATCGGCGCGGTGAAGGTTCCGACGCCCGTTCTCTCCACACCGTCGGTCATCGCGGTCAATTACGGTACGGACGAAACCTTCAAGAGCTTCGTTTCGGCCTGGGCGGAATACAACCGCCGCATCGGCAACAACCAGACCTGGATCCTCAAGAGCCTCGAGCCGTTCGGCGTCATGCTCACCGATATGCCCGCCGGCTTCGGCTTCGGCGGCTGAACAAGAACAACGACCAACAAGACTGGCCTTCGCATTTCGGTGCGAAGGCTTTTTCGTTTCAGGCGATCATTCGAGTTTCCGTAGCATCAAGCCTGCCGGCTCTGCCTGCTCGGTGTTTCAGCCTCGCGTGTCGGCAAGCACCAGATCGGCCCCCTTGTCGGCAATCATCATAACGGCCGCCTGGGTGTTGCCGGAGACCATTTCCGGCATGACGGATGCATCGATGATGCGCAGCCCCTTTATTCCACGCACCCGCAAACGCGCGTCGACGACACACTCCGGGTCGGCCTCCCCGCCCATGCGGCAGGTTCCCGCGGTGTGATAGATGGTCTGTCCATTGCGTCGGGCGAAATCCAGCCAATCCTCTTCGCTCACGCAGTCCTTGCCGGGGCTCATCTCGCGCACGCGGAAGGCGTCCATCGGCGCCTGTTCCATGACCGTGCGGCCGATCTTCATGCCTTCGACCATGGCGCGGCGATCCTCCGCCGTTGCAAGGAAGTTCGGCCTGATGGCCGGCTGCCTTGCGGGGTCGGGAGAGACAATGTGGATGGTGCCGCGCGATTCCGGCCGCAGCTGTGTGACGCCGAGCGTCATTCCGGGAAAGCGGTCGAGCTTGCGCTCGGCTGCGTTGGCATAGCTCGCATGCATGAAGAAGAACTGGACGTCCGGCCCCTCCAGCCCCTCACGCGTGCGCACGAAACCGTGCGCAAGCCCTGTGCCGAAGGTGAGCACGCCTTTCCGCGCCAGCGCATAGCGCGCCACCGCGCGCAGAAGACGCCAGCCGCGCGTTTCCTCGTTAAGCGTTTCGGGGCGGCTCACGCGCCAGTTCATCCGGGTGCAGAAATGATCGAGATAATTTTCCCCCACCCCCGACAGGATATGACGGGGCTCGATGCCTGCTGCCTTCAATACTTCAGGCCTGCCGATGCCCGACAGCTCCAGAAGCTGAGGGGACTGCACGGCACCAGCTGCCAGGATCACCTCGCAGCGGGCAGACAGGCGCTCCGCCTTTCCAGGCCGTTTCACCTCGACACCGGCAGCACGCCCCTCGGACAGGAGGAGCTTCACCGCGAAGGTGTCCGTCAGCACCGCGAGGTTCTTGCGGCCCCGCGCCGGCGCAAGCCAGGCTGCAGCCGCGCTGACGCGCCGACCGCTCTTCTGGTTCACCTGATAATAGCCGAAACCATCCTGTGAGACCCCGTTATAGTCAGGGTTGCGGCGATAGCCCGCCGCCTCCCCCGCGGAAATGAAAGCTTCGGCGATGGCCGGTCGCTCCTCCACCTCGCAGACCGGCAAAGGGCCATCCTTTCCACGCGCATCATCCGGATCTGGTCCGACATAGGTTTCAAGGCGGCGGAAGACCGGTTCCACATCGTCGAAACCCCATCCCGTGCAGCCGCGCTGCGCCCAGCGATTGTAGTCCTGGGGCTGGCCGCGCACATAGATCATGCCGTTGATCAGGGTGGAGCCGCCCAGCCCCTTGCCACGCGGCACGGCGATCTCGCGCATGCAGGTGGCGGGTTCGGGTTCGGTGCGGAAGTTCCAGTTATAGCTTGGATTGGTGAGCAGCTTGTAGAAACCGGCCGGCACCACGGTCCACGGGCTTCGCGCCTCACCGCCCGCCTCGAGCAGGGCCACCGTATGACGCCCATCCGCGCTCAGGCGCTCGGCCAGAATGCAACCCGCTGTGCCCCCGCCGACAATGATGAAATCGAACGCGGTCCCGGACGGCTCGATCGGCATCAAAAGGCCCGCATGTGCTGCGCCATCAGGCGTATCTGGTTCTCCAGCATGGGAAGGCCCGGCTGAACGCGGCAGCCGGCCGCTTCGGCGGCTTGCAGGAGAGGCGTCATGGCCGGATGCATGATGGCCTCGGCGACCACCTGACCGGCATGCAGCTGCGCCGCATCCACCGGCAATGCGTCGCCCTTCTGCATGCCAAGCGACGTGGCATTCATGATGAGATCCTGATCGGCCACGCGTGCGGCATCGGTCGAAAGCGGAAGTTCTGGATAGGCAACGGCTATGCGCTCGCAAAGGGCGCGCGCCCTGGCCTCGGTGCGGTTCGCGACCGTGAGGGACGCCACGCCGGCTGCCGCCAGCGCGAAAGCGACCGCACTTGCCGCTCCCCCCGCACCCGCCACATAGGCGCGCATGCCCTTCGGTTCGATGTTCGCAGCGCGCAATCCCTCGACAAAGCCGATACCGTCGAGAATGGCGCCGACAAGGCGCCCATCCACCTCGCGGCGGACGCAGTTGACGGCCCCGACCCGGCGGGCCTCTTCGGTCAATTCGTCACACAGATCGACAACCGAAGGCTTGTGCGGCACGGTGACGATGAAACCGCCAAGGTTTTGCATGGCGCGAAAGCCCGCCAGCATATCCGCAAGCCCTGGAGGGGTCACATGGACGGGCACGAGCACGCCATCGGCCTTTTCGGCTGCAAGCAGGCTGTTGAAGACTTCCGGCGTCTTCACGTGATGGATCGGGTCGGCAATGATACCGAAAATGCGGGTGCGTCCAGTAATGCTGGTCATCGGCTTTCTTTCCGGCTCCATCAGGTCATGTAGAGGCCGCCAGCGACATCCACCGTCTGGCCGGTCACGAAACTCGATTCGGCGGAGGTGAGCCAGAGGGCGACATCGGCCACTTCCTCCGGCTGGCCAAGCCGCGCCATCGGGGTCAGGCGCACCTGCTCCTCGTTGATCTCCGGCGCGACGCCGCGGACCATCGGTGTTTCGATGCGACCGGGCGCCAGCGCATTCACCCGAATGCCGTAAGGACCGAGTTCCGCCGCAAGATGCTTCGTGAAGCCGATAATGGCGGATTTGGTGGCGGCGTAATGGCAGGCGACAATGGGCGAATAGGTCTTGCCGGCGACCGACGAGGTGTTGACGATCCAGCCGCGCTGCGCCGCGCGCATCGATCCGGAAAGAAGCCGGATCGTATTGAAGGTGCCCGTGAGGTTCACATCGACCACGCGGCGCCATTCCGCCGGATCCATCTCCCAGACCTTGTGGGCGACACCTTCATGCTTGGGCGAGATTCCGGCGTTGTTGATGACCGTATCGAAGGTGCCCCCCATCGCATTCGCCGCTTCGCCGGCGGCTGCTTCGAGGGCAATGTAGTCGGCGACATCGACGGTAAGGCCGACGGCCTTGCCGCGTCCGGCAGCTTCTATTTCCGCCACCGCCCGCGCCACATCCTCGGCGCGCAGATCGGCAACGCCGACGGTGGCGCCACGCGCGGCAAACCCAAGCGCGATAGCCCGGCCGATGCCATTTGCCGCTCCCGTCACCAGCACGCGGCGGCCGGCATGGCTGTCGCGCGCGGCCATGGCGCGCGGGTTCAGTTCACGTTCGCTCATTCGTTCAGATCCCCAGATAAGCCTGCCTTACGTGATCGTCCTTCAACAGCGCCTCTGCCGTATCGGACAGGACGATGGAGCCGTTTTCCAGGACATAACCCCGGTCGGCGGCCTTGAGCGTGTTGAAGACATTCTGCTCCACGATGAGCACGGTCGCTCCGCTCGCTACGATTTTGCCGATCACCTCGAACACCTGCGCCACGATGATGGGCGCCAGACCCAACGACGGCTCATCGAACATCAGGAGCTTCGGCCGTGCCATCATGCCGCGCGCGATGGCCACCATCTGCTGCTCGCCGCCTGAAAGCGAGGAAGCATGCTGATCGAGCCGCTCGCGGATGCGCGGAAAAAGCTCCATCACATGGTCCATCGTCTCGGCCTGATGGTCACGAGCGCCGCGGCGATAGGCGCCCATGAGCAGGTTTTCGCGCACCGTCATGTCGGGAAACAGCTGGCGCCCCTCGGGGATGAGGGTGATGCCCAGTTCGACAATGTCATGGGCAGACATCTTCGTGATATCTTCTCCCTCGAACAGGATACGCCCTGTGGTCGGCTTCAGAAGCCCGGCGATGGTGCGCAGCGTCGTGGTCTTGCCTGCGCCATTCGCACCGACAATGGTCACCACCTCGGACTGGTTCACTTCGAGCGATACGCCGTTCAGGATCGTTGTGGCGCCGTAGCCGGCATCGATGCCCTCAATATTGAGCATGGGCGAAGTCCTTTCCGAGATAAGCCTCAATCACGTCGGGATCGCGCACCACGTCATGCGGCTTGCCTTCGGCGACGATCTCCCCGGAGTTGAGAACGATCACCCGATCGGAGAGAGACATGACCGCCTGCATCACATGCTCGATGGCGATGATGCTGACGCCCGTATCGCGGATCGAAAGCATGAGGTCGATGGCGCGGCGCACATCCGTCTGGTTGATGCCGGCCATGACCTCGTCAAGCAGAAGGATGCGCGGTTCCATGGCCATGACGCGCGCCACCTCCAGCCGCTTCAGCCCGCCGATGGTCAGCCCCCTCGCCTCGGCGTTCAGCCAGGGCGCAAGCCCCATGCGATGCGCGGTTTCGCGCGCGGCCTCGCGCGCGTCGTTGACATCGTGGTGGCGATAGAACGCTCCGACCATGATGTTTTCCTCAACCGTCATCGCGGCGAAGGGCTGAACGATCTGGAAGGTGCGTCCGACGCCAAGGGCCGCGAAATCGCCCGGCGTGACGGGGTTCTGGAAACGCCCTTCGCGGTCGAGCACCGAAACGCTGCCGCTATCGGGCTGGAGGAAGCCCGAAATCATGTTGAAGACGGTCGTCTTGCCGGCGCCATTGGGGCCGATGAGACCCAGAATTTCGCCTTCGCGCAACGAGAAGCTGACATTGTTGGTGACATGCAGGCCGCCGAAATGCTTGTCGAGATTTTCGACCCGCATGACCTCACGTCCGATTGCCGGACGCTCCTCGGGGCTTTCGGCAGTGCGCGCGGCAGCGACCACAGGCCCTGCCTGGACAGCTTGCTCTTCCCCGCCAGTCCTGCGGGCGGTGAAACGCTGCAACGCGCCCATGATGCCGTTCGGCATGAAGAGCACGGCGAGAACCAGAACCACGCCATAGACGAAACCATGCAGGCCGAGTGCCTCGGCGCCGAGCATGCCGCGTGCGAATTCCGTGACAGGCACCAGAAGGGCAGCCCCCAGGAGCGGGCCGTATATTGTGCCGATGCCACCGATGAGGGCGAACATGGCGATCTGGATCGAGAAGGAGAGCGAGAACATCGCCGCCGGCTCGATAAAGGTGAGATACATGGCGTGGAACGTGCCCAGCATGGCGGCCAGCGCTGCCGACACCGCAACGGCGATGAGGCGCACTTTGACCGTCTGCACGCCGGCAGCACGGGCAGCCGATTCACGCTCGCGCGTTGCAACCAGGTAGAAGCCCAGCCGGTGACTGCGAATGAGGTGCGCGACCGCGAGACAAACCAGCATAAGGCCGAAGGCAATGATGAGCGCGGGGAGGCGCTCGCGGAACACCATCCATTCCCAGCCGAGCTTGAGCTGGATCATCAAGCCCATTGCGCCGCCGGTCAGCCCGCGAAAATGCAGGGCGAGCACGCGAAAGACCTCCAGGAAGGCAATCGTGGCGAGCGCGAAAAAGGGCCCCTGAAGGCGGAAGCAGGGATAGCTGACCACCACGGCAACCAGCGCCGCCACGCCAGCGCCGACGAACATGCCGAGCCAGGGACTGATGCCCATGTTCATCAGGATCACGCCGGCATAGCCCCCGATGCCATAGAACATTGCGTGCCCCAGGGAGAGCTGCCCCGCATAGCCACCGACAATGTTCCACGCCGTGGAGAGGCCCGCGAAAAGGCAGATGGTGATGAAGATGTGATAGACGAACTCATCTCCAATCACGACGGGGATGAGGAACAACGCCGCAAGCAGCGCGACCACGCCCATGGCAGCCAAAGGCAGGCCACGGGAAGCGGGAAGTGTCTTGGTAAAGGTCACGGCGTCCTCGCTAGCTGATGTGCGACAGTTTCAGCCGCGTTCCGAACAGGCCGGAGGGCTTCAGGATCAGGATGACAAGGAACACGCCGAAGACGACGGCCTCCCGCAGGTCCGAACCGATGTAGAAACCGGCAAGCGAATCCAGCAGGCCGATGATGATCGCGCCGACAAAGGCTCCGGGGATAGACCCCAGACCGCCAAGAACAACCACGACGAAAGCCGTCAGCACGAAATAGGTGCCGATGGTGCTGGACGTCGGATAAAGCGGCGCTACCAACGATGAGGCAAGCCCTACGCAGGCCGCGCCGATGCCGAAGCTCAACACGTAGATCCAGTTGACATTGATGCCCATGAGCTGGGCCGCAGCACGATTTTGAGCGACCGCGCGAATGGCCCTGCCCGTTTGCGTGCGGCGCAGGAAAAATTCCAGACCGACGACGAGAAGCGCCGCACAGATAAGGATATAGAGCTGGCCTTCGAGGATACGCACTGGACCGAGCTGGATGGAGCTGCGCAGGCCGGATGACGGCGTGTTGGCGATATCGGCGCCGAAGATGAGAAGCGCCAGATTGATCATTGCCGTGGACAGGCCGACCGTGGCGAAAATCTGCACATGTTCGTCGCGGGCCGAGAGAAGAGGCTGGATCAGCAGCTTCTGCGTGACAGCGCCGAGCACGAACAGGGCGGGTGCAACGACCACCACGCTCGCATAGGGATGCAGGCCCAGCTGGGTTGTGATCAGGTAGGTCAGGAACATTCCCGCCATGAGGAATTCGCCATGGGCGAAATTCACCACCTTGATGATGCCGAAGATCAGGGTGAGGCCGATGCTGATAATGGCGAACAGACCGCCGAGCATCAGACCGTTGGCTACGACCTGGAGAAATGTTTCCATGACGCCTCGCTGGTTAAACGGGTGCGGTCCGGGCGAGGCACGAAAGCACCCCGCCCGGTGGGGAGGATCAGTTGGCGAACCGCATGTCGGCAGCGGCAGCGGCGTCCGGATAAACCGTGACGAGCTTTCCGTCCTGCCACTGCATGCCCATCATCGAAGCGCGTTCGTTCTGGTTGCCCGCACCGAACTGCACGCCATAACCGGCTGCGGTTTCGCCCTGCGGAATATCGATGCCCGCAACGGCCTCGACGATGGCGTCAGGCTCGAAGCTGCCGGCCTTGTCGATGGCCTTCAGGATGGCCATGGCGCCCACGTAATTGTTGAGCGAGTGACCCGAGCGCGGTTCGCTGCCGTATTTAGCCTTGTAGGCCTCGACAAAGGCTTCCAGGCCAGGCGTGAACTCGGTGTTGACCGCATATTGGGTGAAATCCGCATCGAGCACGCCTTCGATGACATCCTTGCCGACCGCCTCGGCAGTCGGGATCATCGAATAACCACCGCCGCCGCCGATGATCGCCGCCGGCTTGTAGCCGGCCTCATTGGCCTGCTGGAGGAACAGCACAGAATCGTTCTGGTACGAGGTCTGAAGAACCACATCCACTTCGCGCTGCTTCAGATCGAGCACGATCGAGGACATGTCCACCGTGGCGGCAGGATAGCCCTGGGTGGTGACGATGTTGAGGCCGGCCTCCTTGCCGTAGCGCTCCTGATGGCCGGCGACGGAGGTTCCGTAACTCGAATCCTCGTGGATGATACCGATCTTCAGATCCTTCGGGTCCTTGCCTATGCCCGGCGCGACCTTGTTGACGATCATGTCCACGATGAGCTTGCCCATGTGGTCTGCCGTCGGATTGGTGCGGAACAGATATTTGAAATCGCGGCTGGTGACTTCATCGGCCACGGCGCCCAGTTCAAAATAGGGAACACCCGCGAGCTCGGCCACCTGGCTTGCCGCGATGGAACGCGCCGAAGAATAGGAACCGAAGATCGCCTTGACAGCGGCGACCGAGATGAGACGGCGTGCTTCGCCAATCGCCTGGTTGTTGTCCACCGCATCGCCGCGTTCCAGGACGACCTTCTCACCCTGCACACCGCCGGCAGCGTTGATCTCGTCGACAGCGATCTCCAGACCGCGGGCGCTTTCCTCGCCGAGCAGGGCCAACTGCCCGCTGAAGGGGTACAGTGCGCCGAATTTCACATCGGCAAGCGCGCCGGTCGCCATCATGGCGAGTGCGAGGGCGCTGGTCGTCATCAGTCCGAAACGTTTCATGTCTTCCTCCCTTGGATTTGAATCCGTTTGCTGTTTTTCAGTAATCGAGCGTGGTCTTACCCTGGAAAACGCTGATCGGCGGGTGAGCCCGCTCGTCGGTGACCACATCGATCACCGTCACGCCCCCTCCGGCGAGTGCTGCTTCCAGCGCCGGCGCGAAATCATCCGCACGCTCCACACGCACGCCTTCACAACCGCAGGCGCGCGCTATGGCCGCGTGATCAACCGCTTCGAAGTGGCAGACATCCGTGTGATCGCCGAAAATCGCGAGTTCGGCGTGTTTCTGGTAACCTAGAATCTGGTTGTTCAACACCACGATCACGATCGGCAACTTCATTCGCCGGGCCGTCTCCATCTCTGCCCAGACATGGGCGAAACCGCCATCGCCGGTTACGCAGACAACCGGCGCTTCCGGGCGGGCCGCCTTCGCGCCGATGGCGAAAGGCAGGCCCCAGCCGAGGCCGGCAAGACCGCGCGGCGTGAGAAAGCGCTGGCCGCCACGGCGGGCCGTGAGACCGTTGGAAATCCAGATCGAGGAGTAGCTCGCATCGGCAACGACAATCGCATCGGGCGTGATCGTCTTGTCGATGTCGGCCATGATGCGCTCGGGACGCAGCGGCGCGGCCTCCATATCGACGAGGCGGGCAAGGTCGGTGGCGGCGGCTTCCCGGCCACCGGCGATCTTCGCCTCCAATGCCTCGCGCCGGCTCTCCGCACCCGACAGATCACAGGACGAAAGCGCGGCGTTGAGTGCCGCAAGCGAGAGCTTTGCGTCGCCCTGCAGACGCAGCGCCTCGTAGTTGCGGCCGATCTCGGCGCTGTCGACGTCGAGATGGATATAGGTCGCGCTGTCGGGGTACAGCGACCAGCTGTCGGTTCCGTTCTGGTTCGTCCGGTTACCGACGAGAAGCACCACATCGGCTTCAGTCACCAGATCGCGGAGATGAGCCGTGCGGCTGCCCGGAGCCATGAAATAACCGACCACACCGACGGAAAGCGGCGCGGTCTCGTCCACGGACCCCTTGCCCATGACCGTCGTTGCGACCGGAAAGCCCATTGCCTGAAGAGCCGCGAGCTCTTCCTGTGCGCCGGAGATATGCACACCGCCGCCCGCAATGACGATGGGCGCGCGCGCCTTGGCCAGAACGGACGCCGCTTCCGCGACTCGGTTCGGATCGGCCACCGTGCGGTCGAGCGGAAAATGCCCCATCTGCGCGGCGCGGCGCGGTGCATCGGCGCGCAGTTCAGGATGGGCATCGAGCACATCGACCGGCACGAGAAGAACCGCCGGACCGCAACGGCCGCTGGCCGCAGCGGTGAATGCCATGTCGACATAATCATCGATGCGCGACGGATCGGCCACCCGGCGCACCCATTTGGCAACGCCGGAGAAGAGGGCGAAATGATCGAGCTCCTGGAAGGCGTTCTTGTCGGTGAAGGAGCGATGCACGTCCTGCACGATCGCGACAATCGGCACGGACGCCTTCAACGCCTCGGCAAGGCCCGGCACAAGGAGCGTGGCGGCAGGGCCGTTTTGCGCCGTCACCACCGGGACCTTGCCGGAAATGCGCGCATAGGCATCCGCCATGGCAGCGCCTGCATTCTCGGTGCGATAGCCGATCTGGCGAATGCCGTAGTGAGGTGCTGCGAGGAAGAGAGCCGACGGGATCGATTGCCCGAAAATCTCCTTCACCCCGTGCCGCTGGAGCGCTGCGGCAAGCACATGCGCTCCCGTCTCATTGGCGGTGCCGGCCTTGATTTCGCTTTGCTGGTTCATTGCATCCTCTTGATGAAGCTCAAGCTTCGTGCGTCATTGTCAGAACGATCTTGCCGACATGATTTCCGCCATCCATGCGCTCATGGGCACGGGCGACCTGGTCAAATGGAAAAACGCTATCGATGATCGGCCAGGCCTCCTTGCGGGCGAGGAGCGGAACGACATTCTCCTCCAGCGCGCGGGCAAGCCTCGCCTTCATCGCAACAGGGCGGGCGCGCAGCGTCGATCCGGTCAATGTCAGCCGCTTGAAGAGCAACGGACCGAGATCGAGCTCCGCCTTGCTGCCATACTGAAAGGCGATCTGCGCGATGCGGCCATCGACGGCGACAAGGTCCAGGTTGCGCTGAAAATAAGGCGCCCCCACCATGTCGAGGATGACATCGGGGCCACGCCCATCCGTAAGCCTGCGAGCTTCTTCAACGAAGTCGGCCTTGCGGTAGTTGATGGCATGATCGGCGCCGATCTTGACGCAGGCATCGCATTTTTCGTCGGTGCCGGCGGTGGCAATCACCGTGGAACCCCGCGCCTTGGCGAGCTGGATCGCCGTCGAGCCGATGCCGGACGTGCCACCGTGAACGAGAAGCGTTTCGCCAGAAACCAGCCCGGCCCGCTCGAAAACATTGCTCCAGACCGTGAAGTAGGTTTCCGGCACCGCGCCGGCTTCGACGAATCCCATGGCGTCGGGTATGCCGATGGCGACATCTTCGTGCACCACGGCCCGCTCGGCATAGGCGCCGGAGGCCACCAGCGCCATGACGCGGGCGCCCGGCGCAAAGCGCGTGACGGCTTCGCCGACGCTTTCAACGGTGCCCGCCAGTTCCAGACCCAGAACATCCGTTGCGCCTGGCGGGGGCGGATAGTTGCCCTGACGCTGCATCACATCCGGGCGATTGATGCCGGCCGCATGCACGCGCACGATCATTTCGTTCGGGCCGCATGCGGGCAGCGGGCGCTCGACGATGCGCAATACATCGCTTCCGCCGGCGCCATCCGCAATGACGGAACGGGTCATCTCGGTCATACCAAATCCTCATCTGAAGGGGTTTGCGGCAGCAGCAGAACCTTGACCGCCGTGCGGCTGCGCGCTTTTTCGAATGCGCCTTCGGCCTGCGAAAGCGGCGCGCGCAACGAGATCATGGGAGCCAATTGCGGGCCGTGGGCCACAAGCAACGAGATCGCTTCCCGGAAAGCACGCTCCGTCGTATCGTGCGCGCCCCGCAATTGTTTCTTTTCCCGGACGAAGCGGGTTAAATCCAGCTCACACGCCTCATGATGAATGCCCGCCACGACAACAATGCCGCGGGGGCGCAAAACCGAAAGACCATCCGAAACCGAAGCCGCATGACCCGTCGCCTCGATCACCCGATCCGCCTCCCGACCGAAAACGCGCGCCACGGCTGCGTCCAGCGTCTCGCTTGCCAGATCGGCCGTGCGGATGAGCCCCAGGCGCCGCGCGCAATCGAGCCGCGCGTCATCTTTGAAACCCGCCAGCAGGACGTCCGCACCGCGCTGCTGCGCGACCCAGGCCGCGGCCATACCGATGGGCCCCGGCCCCAGCACCACGACGGCATCGCCCGGCTCGACCTCGGCAAGGTCGACGGCGTTGACGGAGACGGCCAGCGGCTCGGCAAGCGCTGCCACATCCATCGGCACCTCATCGGGAAGGCGAAAGCAGTTGGCTTCCGGAACATCGACGAATTCGGCAAACCCGCCATCGCAGTGCAGGCCGATGACGCGGCGGGAACGGCACTCTTCGGGCCGGCCGGCGATGCAACCCACGCAGGAGCCACAGAAGATCGTCGGCCAGCAAACGACGCGATCGCCGATGGCGAGAGCGGAAACACCGTTACCCGCCTCGACAACCGTTCCGGCAAATTCGTGACCGAGCGTGAGCGGCATGAGCCGCTCCATGAACTGATAGCCGCCCGTCCATTCATAGGCATGAAGGTCGCTTCCGCAGATGCCCGCCGCCCCGACGCGAATACGCACCGAACCGCGTTCGGGCGGATGCACGGGAACAGGCAAATCGGCAAGCTCCGCACCAAATGCGGGCTTCGCCTTGCGCAGCGCAAGCATGAATTTTCTCCTCCTCGGAAAGCCCCTCCCATGACAGCTGTCATTTCCTCGAAGAGACGGCTTTCCAGCCTCGTGTTATATGTTATTTGTTATAACACCCCTGTCAACAGGATTTGACCTATGAGCAGACAGCCCCGGCTCGCGCCGGAAACAGAAAACGAAACAAAGGCTTGGGTGCGACCTATCGTCAAAGAGAGCCTGAGCAACCAGGCATATTCGGAGCTGCGCTCCGCCTTGATGCGTGGCCGGCTGAAGCCTGGAGACCAGCTGCCGCTCAGGCCCATTTCGGCGCGTTTCGGCATCAGCGCGACACCGATGCGCGAGGCGCTTACGCGGCTTGTCGTCGAGCGGGCACTGATGCTGGATGCACGCGGCACGGTGACCGTTCCGCAGTTGACGCGCGACCAGCTTCTGGAAATCCGCAGCATCCGTGTCGATCTGGAGGGGCGGTGCGCCGAGAAAGCGGCTATCTGCGCAACGGAAGAACAGATCAACGGGCTCGAACAGATACATGCGGGCATTGCCGCGGCCCAGCGCGAGGAGGATTTCCTTGCGGCGGTCGATCTCAATACACAGTTCCATCTGGAACTGTGCCGGATCGCAGATCTGCCGGTCACCTATGAAATCGTCGAGGGGCTCTGGGTTCGATGCGGGCCCATTCTGACCCATCTGTATGATTCAGGCGTGCCGGAGGGCTGGGACCCACATCCACATGTGCGCATTATCGCGGCTCTGCGGGCAAAGGAGCCGGAAGAGGCCCGCAGCGCGATGCAATACGATATTGAGAATGGCGGACAGGGATTGCTGGACTATGTGTCGTCCTGAACCGCCGGAGCGGGGCCTCGCTTCATGAAAACGCTGCCCCCGCTCCATCTTCTGTGCATTCCCGGTTGCGCGGATGTCTGGTGGAATCACCCGACTGCAGAAGGCTCTAAAACCCTTCGAGAACCACCTTGCCGCGCGATTTTCCGCTCTCGATCAGCGTGTGGGCCTTCTTGAGATTTGCAGCGTTGATCGTGCCCATCGTCTCTACGAGCGTTGTGCGGATTTTGCCTTCGTCCACCAGTCTGGCGACCTCACCGAGCAAGCGGTTCTGTTCAGCAATGTCCTGCGTGCCGAAGACGGGGCGGGTAAACATCCATTCCCAATGGATGGAAACCGACTTGCGCTTGAAATCCTTGATGTTGAGCATTTCGGGATCGTCAATCAGGCCAAACCGGCCCTGCGGCGCAATGAGCTGCACCACCTGATCCAGATGACTGCCGGTTTCGGTGGTGGAGAAGACAAAGCCCGGCGCTCCGACGCCCAATGCTTCCACCTCGGCTGCCAAGGGTCTGGAATGATCGATCACGTGGTGAGCGCCAAGCTCCTTCACCCAGGCCTGCGTTTCGGGCCGCGAAGCCGTGGCGATGACCGTCACGTCGGTCAGGGCCCGCAAAAGCTGGATGGCAATGGAGCCGACGCCACCCGCGCCCCCGATGATGAGCGCCAGATTGGGCACGCCCGGCACCGGTCGCATCACGTTGAGGCGGTCGAAGAGCATTTCCCATGCCGTAATGGAGGTAAGCGGCAGAGCCGCCGCTTCAGCCCAGCTCAGCGAGGCCGGCTTCAGGGAGACAATGCGCTCGTCGACCAGATGGAGTTCGCTGTTGGTGCCCTGACGAACCAGCGATCCCGCATACCAGATCTCGTCGCCGGGCTTGAACATGGTCACGCCTTCGCCCACGGCCTTGACGATACCGGACGCATCCCAACCGAGCACTTTCCAGTCCCCTTCCGAAGGAGCGACGGCACGCCGGATCTTGGTATCGACCGGATTGACCGAAACCGCCTTCACCTCAACCAGAAGATCGCGCGCGCCGGGCTTCGGCGTTTCCAGCTCGATGTCGACGAGAGCGTCTTCACGGTCAATGGTTCCGGGAACCTGATAGGCAACGGCTTTCATGCGCCTCTCCTTTGGATTGCGTTCGTTGAGGGCGCAACTTAATCTACATTTGAATTAAGCCAATACGCACAAACGATGCCTATAGTGTCAAAAAGGATACCGTTTTGAGCAAGGTACGCCATTCGAACTTCAGCCGAAATCCGGGATGCGCCGTGGAAGCAGCCATCAGCCTGATCGACGGCAAGTGGAAATGCGTCATCATCTTCCATCTGATGGAGGAAGAGGTGCTGCGTTTCAACGAAATACGCCGCCGCATTCCCGGCGTCACGCAACGCATGCTGACCAATCAATTGCGCGATCTGGAAGCCGACGGTCTGATCGAACGCAAGGTTTACGCGCAGGTTCCGCCCAAGGTGGAATACAGCCTGTCCGAACTTGGCCGCAGCCTGCAGCCCATTCTTCTCGCGTTGAAGGATTGGGGCGACACACATATCGGCCTGTTCGGAAAACCGCATGCGAGCGCCGACGCCGCGTGAACCACAGCCATGGCAGGGCCGGAGCGCTTTCAACCGATCTGTCCCGTGCCGTTCCGCATTCGCGCGGCACGAAGGCAGAGCGCGGGATGCCCTACAGGCGGCGGAAGGTCAGATAGGCCGGGGGGCGGCCTTCGCGGATTGCCTTGGCTTCGTACCGCGTGCCAGGCCACCCCTCATAGGGGGTGCGCCAGTCGAGCGCGCTTTGCGCCACCCATTCGAACGCCGGATGGACACGGCAATGCATCAATGTCCAGTTCACATAGGTGTCGATATCGGAGGCAAAGCGGAACAACCCGCCCGGCTTCAGAACCCGGGCAAAGCGGTCCAGATTGACCTGGCTCACGAAACGCCGCTTCCAGTGCCGCTTCTTCGGCCACGGATCGGGATAAAGAAGGTCAATGCCCTCAACGCAGCCTTCAGGCAGCCAATCGAGCACCTCAGTCGCATCGTCGTCATAGACACGCAGGTTTGACGGTCGTCCGGTTTCGCCTTCTTCCGCTGCGGCTGCAAGTTTTGCCATGCCATTGACGAAAGGTTCCACGCCAATGAAGCCCGTTTCGGGGTAGCGCTCAACCTGCGTCAGAAGATGCTCTCCGCCGCCAAAACCGATCTCCAGGCGAACGGATGTCACGGCAACGGAAAAAAGCTCGGAAATTTCCGCAGGCGACGGCTTCTCCAGATCGATCAGCGTTGCTGCCAGGAAAGCGTCCAGCGCCGCACCCTGACGCGGGCGCAGCGTCTTGCCATGTCTGCGCCCGTAAAAGGCTTCCGTCGATCGGGTGCGCCGCTCTTCAGCCATGCATGTTCCCCAGTACCGGACGCATTTCCGCGCCACTTTCCTCATTCCCGGCGCTCGCGCCAGACAGTCCCAGAAACCGAAGCGCCGCGCATCCCGGGGGATTCGCGGCGGCGCTTCACATTTTCATTTCAGCCATGGCGGGGTTTCCCTGCCAACGGGCGCTCAAGCGGCCTTTGCCAGCTCCTGCTTCAGCGCCTTGACCAGGTCCGTCCGCTCCCATGAGAAGGATCCATCGCGGCCAGCCTTGCGTCCAAAATGGCCGTAAGCCGATGTCTTTGCATAAATCGCGCGGTTGAGATCGAGATGCTTGCGGATCCCCGTGGGCGACAAATCCATGACCTTGCGCACGGCCAGTTCGATTTCCTCTTCGGAAACGCGGCCCGTGCCGTGCAGGTCGACATAGACCGACAGGGGCTGGGCAACGCCGATGGCGTAGGAAAGCTGGATCGTGCAACGGTCGGCAAGACCGGCAGCGACCACGTTCTTGGCGAGATAGCGTGCGGCGTAGGCTGCGGAACGATCGACCTTGGTCGTGTCCTTGCCCGAGAACGCGCCGCCGCCGTGCGGAGCCGCGCCGCCATAGGTGTCCACGATGATCTTGCGGCCCGTGAGGCCGGCATCGCCATCGGGACCGCCGATCACGAACTTGCCGGTCGGATTGATGTACCAGTTGCAGTTGGAGGCGACAGCGATGCCACCGGTCGAAAGGGCCTCCATGATGTAGGGCTCCACGACGCTGCGCACCTTCTTGCTGTCCCAGCTTTCATCCATGTGCTGGGTCGACAGAACGATCTCGGTGACTTCGACCGGCTTGCCGTCGACATAGCGGACGGTGACCTGCGCCTTGGCATCGGGACCGAGCTTGCCGACATCGCCCTTGCCTTCCTTGCGCGCATCGGCAAGGAGCTGCAGGATCTTGTGCGAATAATAGATCGGGGCCGGCATCAAATCCGGGGTTTCGCGGCAGGCATAGCCGAACATGATGCCCTGATCGCCCGCGCCCTCTTCGCCCTGCCGGTCGGCGGCGTTGTCCACGCCCTGGCCGATATCCGGCGACTGGCCGTGCAGCAAAACGTCGATTTTTGCGGTCTTCCAGTGGAAGCCGTCCTGCTCGTAACCGATGGCGCGGATAGCGCGCCGTGCAGCAGAGCGAAAACGGGAAGGATTGACGAGGGGATGCCCCCGGGAATCCGTCACTACCTTACCGGCCTTGTCGTGTTTCAGCAGCGTCTCAGGTACGCGCACTTCACCGGCGATCACGACGCGGTTGGTCGTTGCCAGCGTTTCGCAGGCCACACGGACCTTCCACGGATCCATGTCCGCTTTCTTGGCTTCCCGATAGATCAGATCCACGATTTCATCGGAAATGCGATCACACACCTTGTCGGGATGACCTTCGGAAACGGATTCACTTGTAAAGAGATATGTCTTGCGCGCCACGGGTGTCCCCTCTGAGAAGAAGCCGGCCTATCCGCCGGCAACAGGCGCCCTCCTGTTAGCCAAGCAGGCCCGTCGCGGTCAAGCACGCATCTGCTATTGTGAGAGGTAAAACGGGGGCGCGCGCACGCTTACCCCCGTTGCACCAGCGCAATTAACGCTGGCCGGCGCCGTCAGTCCTGGTTTTCAGAAGCCAGAACCTTGACCAGATCGATAATTCTGCGACGAACCTTCGGATCGGAAATCTTGACGAAAGCGCGGTTCAGCTGAACGCCCTCGCTGCTGTTGAGGAAGTCGACAACGAAGGTGCCACCATCTTCGGCCATGCCCTGAGCCGTGTCGCCGTCCTCACCCGGAGCACCTTCAAAGAAAAAGGACACCGGGGCATTCAAAACCGAGGCGATCGCCTGCAAACGGCTCGCCCCAACCCGGTTTGTACCCTTTTCGTATTTCTGTATTTGCTGGAAAGTGATCCCCAGGCTTTCGCCAAGCTTTTCCTGGCTCATTCCCAACATGTTTCTTCGAAGCCTGATCCGACCGCCAACATGGATATCAATCGGATTCGGTTTTTTCTTATTCTTGTTCATATATTCCCTCGCCGTCCGGCACGGGGTTGCCATTGACCGCTACCCCAGAAGCTGCATGTGAGCCCCCAGCTTGTGAAGTACACCATCCAGAGTAGTCGGCTTACACACTATGCGTATTCGAATGGCGCCATGTCAATTCGGACTCAGCCGCCGGATACTCCTCCCGAGCAGCGCCATGACCCCAAAACACAACGCCAGAAAGGGCGCATTGGTTCCAGGCAAAGTTAAAGAAAATTTATCGCCTCTTTGCAGCACCAGCCGAACATCAAGCACCCCCACAGCATTGAGGTCGAGAGCATCGACAACGCGGCCATAGGGATCCACAACCGCAGAGATTCCGTTATTTGCAGCCCTTACAAGCGGCAGTCCTGTCTCAACAGCCCGTATCTGCGCTTGCCGGAAATGTTGATAAGGCCCCGGCGAGACGCCGAACCAAGCATCATTGGTCACATTAAGCAAAATATCGGATTTATTTTGTGCATCAGACAGAAGCTGAGGAAAAATAACTTCGTAACAAATAAATGGTAAAATGCGCGCTTCTTTGGCTACCGTAATAGCATGGCGGGATGATCCGCTGCTGTAAGGCCCTATCGCGTGGACCACTGGTCCCAGGCCGAAGTTCTCCAAGACTGACTTGAATGGCAAGTATTCCCCGAAAGGAACGAGATGGAGTTTATCCACAGCATCTTGAATAACGCCATCTGATCCGATGGCCACGACCGAGTTGTAGTAACGTTCCCCTGCGGAAACTTCTCCCGTTTCAACACGAACTGCGCCAGCCAGAAGCGTTTGGCCGTCCTCCAGCATCGAGCCGATCTGGACCAAAGCCTCGGGCCGGTCGCCAAAAAGGAAGGGAACCGCCGTCTCGGGCCAGACGATAACGTCTGGCTTTGCTTTGCCTTCAGGCACAGGCGCATTCGACAGATCGAGCAGCAGGGCGAAGATGCGGCTCTGTTCGGCCGCATCCCATTTCTCATCCTGCAGAACCGAAGGCTGCACGATGCGGATCGCAATTGATTTGCCGGCTTCTTCTTTGGATTGCAAGCGGGCATATCCATAGCCCAGATGAAGGGCCAAAAGACCTGCCAGAAGGCAAATTCCGATTGTACGATTCTTTCGTGTACCAATGAGCGACGGCAAGGAAAACGCCAGAACCGCGAGCGCATTCATGCCATTCAAGCCAAAGACCTTAGCCGACTGCATGGTAAGTACAGTTGGCATCGCCGCATAGCCTATCGAGTTCCAGGGGAAGCCGGTCAAAATATTCGCGCGCAGCCATTCCATTAGGGCAAAAGAAAAGGCGAGCGCGAAGATTCTCAGTATGCCATCCGACCACAAGACCCGCGCTAGCCCTGCAGCAATCCCGTAGAAAAGTGCAAGAAATGCGGGCAACCCCACGGCGGCGAAGGGGAAGGCCCAGGCGAAATTTTCCGCATCCACCAGAAGCGCCTTACCGATCCACCAGAGGCCGAAGAGAAAATAGCCGAAGCCGAACCACCAGCCGACGCTGAATGCCGGACGGAACCGGGCAAACAGACCGCGCCTCTCGCCCACCGCCCCGTCCAGCAACCAGACGAGAATAGGGAAGGCGACAAAACAGGCAGCAAAGAAGTCGAAAGGCGGCAAGGCAAGAGCTGCCGCGACACCGGCGGCAAACGCCAGCAGCGAGCGGCGCCAGCCGCTCAACAAAATCACGCGTCCCGCGAGACCTTCCATACCCACACCCGCCCCGAGCAAATTGAGCCGGCGTATCGCCAGCTTTAACGAAACCATGCCGCCGAGGCGTATCGCCTGCGATTGGCCCACTGTCCGGCCTGGCAGAAACAACGCGGATATACGCTACACGAACGCGCCGGGATTCAGGCCCTGCGTGCAGGGCACCTGCGAATCAACCTGAACCAGTATCAGCACATTATCGTTCGATAAAAGCCCAACACCGGCATGGCATGGGTGCATTCGGGTAGGCTTGGCGACATAGGGACGCATGCCGCTGCGGCATGTGGATTTCCACACAGCGGAAGAGAGCGGGAGTTTCTCTATGCTGCAGCCGTCGCGTCGGACACTTCGTCCGGCACGATGTACAGATCATTGCTGTTCGGCCTCAGCCTCTTCCGCAGCCTTCGGAACGCGGCGGCGGCGATCCGCTGCACGCGTATGCACGATGCGCACCCGCTTCACGCGACGCGGATCGGCATCGAGCACCTGGAATTCGAAACCGGGGATCGCCTGGACGACCTCGCCGCGGGCAGGCACGCGGCCAAGCGTGTTGAAGATCACACCTCCGATCGTATCCACATCCTCGGTGTGCTCTTCAGCATGGAATGCCTCGCCAATAACGGCGGCGACATCCTCGATTTCGGCCTTTCCGTCGACCACGAACACGCCATCGCCCGTTTGCTCGATCATCGGAGCCGCATCGTCATCGTGTTCGTCCTCGATGTCGCCCACCACCATCTCGACGATGTCTTCCAGCGATACGAGACCGTCCGTACCGCCATATTCATCGATGACAAGCGCCATCTGGGTGCGCGTGGCCTGCATGCGCGCCATCAGATCGGAGGCGAGCATGGAGGGCGGCACAAACAGCAATGGCCGAATAAGCTTGAGTTCCGCGATAGAAGAATTCAGGTCCACCTTGGAAAGATCGATGGACGGCGCATCGGGAAGCTTGCGCCCACGGGTGCGCTTGGCACGCGAGGCGCTGATGAGATGGCCAACCACATCGCGGATGTGAACCATGCCGCGCGCATCGTCCAGGGTCTCGCTGTAAACCGGCATGCGCGAATGCCCCGATTTCTCGAACGCATTCAGAAGCTCGCCAAGCGTTATGGAAAGCTCAACCGCCTCGATATCGGCACGCGGCACCATGACATCCTCGACGCGCAACTCGCGCAGGCGCAGAATGTTCTTGAGCATTGCGCGCTCACCCGGCGAGAAGGCAGCCGTGTCCTGCGTCTGTTCGGAGAGGGCATCTGCAAGGTCGTCGCGCAGCGACGAGACATTGCGCAAACCAAGAGCCATCATCATCCTTTCCCAGAGGGACTGGCGTCCATGGCCGGAGCGATTTCTGGATCTACTCGATCCCTCGTCTCCCTCCTCGGGAGCGTGCGCTTCGCTGCGAGGCCCTTCGCCTGCCGCGATCATCGTGTTTTCTGTCATAGCCGTCTGGTCAATTGAGCCCTACAGTTATGCATAAGGATCGGGGATGGCAAGGCTTTGCAGAATCTCGCGTTCCAAGGCTTCCATCTCCTCGGCTTCCTCGTCGGTCTCGTGGTCGTAGCCCAGAAGATGCAGGAAGCCGTGAACAAGCAGATGCGTGAGGTGGTTCTCGAAGGTCTTGCCTTCTTCATCCGCCTCGCGCCGCACCGTCTCCAACGCGAGAATTATATCGCCAAGGGGCACCGGTTCCAGATCGGGGACAGGGGCCTGAGCCGCAGGAAAGGACAGCACATTGGTGGGCTTGTCCTTGCCCCGCCACTGGTTGTTCAGAACGCGGATCGCCGCATCTCCGGTGAAAAGCAGGCTGATCGGGCCAATTTCGCCGGGCTCCACCTCCGCACCGCGGGCGGCAGCGGCCAGCGCTGTTTGTGCCAGCGCTTTCAGCACATTTTCCGCCGGCCAATCCCCATCCTCGACCGAAAGGTCGATCTCGATGCCGGGGCCGTTTTCGGTCATTTCATTCGAAGCCACAGGGCGAATCCATCTGGAAGGCGGGTCAGCCCCGCGCCTTGCGGTCGTAGGCTTTCACGATCGCTGCGACAAGCGGATGACGCACCACGTCCTTTTCGTCGAAACGCACGGTGACGATGCCCGGTATGTCGGAAAGAACCTCCAGCGCCTCGACCAGGCCCGACCTGGTGTTCGGCGGCAGATCGATCTGGCTTGGATCACCGGTGATGATCATGCGCGCGTTCTCGCCGAGACGCGTCAGGAACATCTTCATCTGCATCGGCGTGGTGTTTTGCGCCTCATCCAGAATAACCACGGAATTGGCCAGCGTGCGGCCGCGCATGAAGGCGAGCGGCGCAATCTCGATAACATCTGCGGCAAGTGCCCGCTCGACCTTGTCGGCCGGGATCATGTCGTAAAGCGCGTCATAGAGCGGGCGCAGATAGGGGTCGACCTTCTCGCGCATGTCGCCGGGCAGAAAGCCCAGACGCTCGCCGGCCTCAACCGCCGGGCGCGACAGAATGATGCGATCGACCGCGCCGCGCTCCAGCAGCATCGCTGCATAGGCAACCGCCAGGAAGGTCTTGCCGGTGCCGGCGGGACCGATGCCGAACACCATCTCCGAACGCTCCAGCGCCCGCATATAGGCGTCCTGATTGGCGGAGCGGGCGTGAACGGTGCGCTTGCGGGTGGAAATCTGAGCGGCGGCGAGCTTGCCCTTGCCCTCGAGCGTGGGGAGAACGAGCTGGTCGTCTGCGGCAATCGCCAGACGCACCGCCCCATCCACATCCGAAGCCGCGATCTCGGCACCGTTCTGAACCATCTCGTAAAGATAGTCGAGCGCCCGGCGCGCCTGGGTCGCGGCGGCACTGTCGCCACGAACGGAAAGCTGGTTGCCCTTCGAGCGAATGTCGACACCGAGCTTCTGCTCGATGCGCGCGAGGTTTTCGTCGAAGGGGCCGTAGAGGGCGCTGGCCAGCTTGTTGTTGTCGAAGGTGAGCACGATGTGCGCCATGTCGGACGCCCCGGAGGGCAGGTTCTTCAACTCAGTGCTGGCGGTCAAGCGCCCCTCCTTTACGACACCGGTTCGGAGAACAGGCTGTTCGTACCTGCTTCCGTGATTCGAACACGAATAATGTCACCGATTTCGCCGGCATTTTCATCAACAATAACCGGCTGCAACCAGGGTGAACGACCGACCCTCTGGCCGGGCTGGCGGCCGGGCTTCTCAAGAAGCACATCCATCGTCTGACCGATGAGGCTCGCGGCGAAGGCGCGCTGCTGTTCCACCAACAGCGCCTGAAGGGCCTGCAGGCGCTCGTCCTTGACGTTTTCCGGCACCTGACTTCCAAGGTCCGCGCCCGGCGTGCCTGGACGCGGCGAATATTTGAACGAAAAAGCCTGCGCGTAGCCGACATCGCGCACGAGCTGCATCGTATCCGCGAAATCGGCATCCGTTTCGCCGGGAAAACCGACGATGAAATCGCCGGACATGGCGATATCCGGCCGCGCCTCGCGGATGCGCTCGATCAGGCGGCGGTAATCGTCACCGGTGTGCTTGCGGTTCATCGCCTTGAGAATGCGATCGGAACCCGACTGCACCGGCAGATGAAGATAGGGCATCAGGTTCGCCAGATCGCGGTGAGCCGCGATCAGCGCATCGTCCATGTCGCGCGGGTGGCTGGTGGTGTAGCGCAACCGGTCGAGGCCCGGAATCTCGGCAAGACGGAAGAGAAGCTCGCCAAGGCCCCATTCGCGGCCATCGGCGCCCTCGCCGTGCCACGCATTCACATTCTGGCCAAGCAGCGTTACTTCGCGCACACCCGCCTCGGCAAGGCGCTCTGCCTCGGCCACGATCTGGGCCACCGGGCGTGAGACCTCGGAACCGCGCGTATAAGGCACCACGCAGAAGGTGCAGAACTTGTCGCATCCTTCCTGCACCGTGAGGAAAGCGGTGACGCCGCGACTGCGCACGGCCGATCTACGCGGCGCGGGCAAATGCTCGAACTTGTCCTCGATGGCGTATTCGGTTTCGACGATCTTTTCGCCGCCGCGCGCGCGCTGCACCACATTGGGGAGGCGATGATAGGTCTGCGGGCCGATCACGAGATCGACCACCGGCGCCCGGCGTAAGATTTCGCGGCCTTCGGCCTGCGCGACGCAACCCGTGACGCCCACCACCGTTTCGCGGCCATCGCGGCCGCGCTCTTCCTTGAGCTGACGGATGCGGCCAAGCTCGGAATAGACCTTTTCGGCGGCCTTTTCGCGAATGTGGCAGGTGTTGAGCAGGACGAGGTCGGCGTCCTCGATTTTGTCGGTCGGCTGATAGCCGTCGGCCGCAAGCGCATCGGACATGCGCTGCGAATCATAGACGTTCATCTGGCAGCCATAGGTTTTGACGAAAACCTTCTTGCCCTCGGGCTGCGCGGCGCGCGCGGCCTCGGTCATATCGCTGGCGCCAATCTCCGGCGTGATATTTTGTTCCATGCCGGTTTCCTAACGTTTTTGCGTGTCAAAAAACAGACGATTCTTTGTCCCGATGGCAATCGCTCAGGATTTGCCGCCACGCAAGGCTTCAACCAGCATCCGCCGGACCTCGGTTTCGGCAGCGCGCGCCACGGCCTTGCGGTCGCCCTGCGCCCGGAACGGTATGGTCTTTCCGAAACACACTTTCACATCGATCGGCCGGGCGGCCAGAACAGTTTTCAGATGCGGGACGAGATCGGTGTCGCCGATCCAGGCAAGTTCCGCCCGTTCGCGCCGGTCAAGATGCAAGCCACCCGTGCGGGTGTAGGCGATGGCAACGGGCTGCACCACCACTTCATCCGCCTTGTCTGTGGCAAGCGCCAGCTGCGCGGCACTGAAAAGCGTGCTCTTGAAAGGCAAGACGCCATTGCCATCGCCCGTGGTGCCCTCGGCGAAAAGCACCATCGGATCGCCATCGGCGAGGCGCTCGGCGATCTCACGCGCCTGCTCGGGCGAGGCGCGGCGTCGGTCGCGCTCCACGAAGACCGAGCGTTGCTGGCGCGCGAATGTGCCGAGCACAGGCCAATGGCGCATTTCGGCCTTGGCGATGAAATGCACCCCGTCAAGCGAACCGAGGATGAGAATATCGAGCCAGGAAACATGATTGGCCGCGATCAGGAGCGGACGACGGGCAACCCTCTCGCCTTCCACCTCAACGCGCACGCCAAGCATTTTCAGCGTCATGCGGTGCCACAGCCTGGGAATCCGGCGGTCGCTCATCAGCTTCGTTCGCAACGCAAATTCCTGCGCCACCAGAAGAGGCAGCGTGTAGAGCGCGACGACGAGGATCGTGATGAGGAAACGCAAGCTGCCGGGCATCAGCCACCATGGCCTTTCGAATTCGGGGATTTCCCGCTCTGTCTGCCCCGTTTCTGCGGCATCTTCGCGGCAGGACACCGCTTGTCGGAAGGAAGCGTCCCATCTCTGCACTGTGCGTTCTTTCGGTTGCGATTGCACGCGGCATTGTTCCGGCACAGCGCTTACCGGTTCAATTCCATACGAAACCCCGCGCAACGCTCCTGCCACAAGACCGAACAGGCCCGTCATATGCTGTGGCCCGCTTCGGCTGAAAACGCTCTAACGAAGGTCCCGGCGCATGACGAGCGCGCCTGTCCGGGTTCCCGTGGCGTCGCGATAATAGTCCGCCCGGCCGCCGACCTGCAGGAAGCCAAGCCGCCGGTAAAGCGCGACGGCGGGAGCGTTGGTCTCATCCACTTCCAGGAACAGGGCTGCCGCCCTGTCCGCATGGAGGCGGCGCAGGACCGCATCCATCAGCTGACGGCCAAGTCCCTGCCCGCGTTCTGCGCGCGATACGATGATGGTGAGGATTTCGCCCTCATCAGCCGCCTGGCGGGCGAGCACGAAACCCGCGGGTTGGGCGGGGCGCCGTCCGAGCGGCAGAACCGCGAAGCCGAAAACCGTATCCTGCGAGAGAAGCGATTCGAACTCGGCGTCACTCCATGGGCGCGCGAAGCCTTCTGCATGCAGATCTGAGAGAGAAAGACTATCCGCCACTTCGAGCGGCCGCAGGGTGAATTCCTTGCGGCGAGAAAAAAGGCCCATCACGCCTCCCTGCGCGGCAGTGCAAAATTCTGTTGGGGCGCCGCATCCGGCGCCCGCAGATAGAGCGGCTTCGGGCGCGGGCCTTCCGTCCCCCCTGCAGCAGCCAGCCGCGCATAGGTGGCGATGTCGGCTGTGGCTGCGAGCGAACCCATTGCGAGCGTGACGCCCGCCTTTTCCGCGACGAGACCAGCAGCACTGCCGCACAGAAGCGGCCTGGCCTTTCGCGCCCAGCCGGCAAGATCGTCGACGGGAACGCTTGCCGCTTCCATGAGCACCTCGCCGGCGGCGTCATAAGCTGCGGCGAACAGGCCTTCCGCCCGCTGGCCAAGCGCCACCAGCACGGCCTGGCCCGGCGAGACCTCACGGGCCTCAACGGCCAATGCTTCCAGCGAGGTGACCCCGATAGCCGGAATGCCGCGCGCCAGCGCCAGACCGCGCGCCGCCGACACGCCGACGCGAACACCGGTGAAGGAGCCCGGGCCAACACAAACCGCGACCGCGTCGAGCCTGTCATAGGAAATGCCGGCATTTTCGAGTGCCCGGCCAATGACCGCCATCACATGCTCCGCATGCCCCTTGGCAAGCTCGATCACGTCGCGGCCAAGCTCCACACCGGCCTGTGCGTCGTAGACACAGGCCGCACAGAAGCCGGCAGCGGTATCGATGGCGAGATATTTCATCGGCACAGGATCGAAGCCGCCGAAAATGCGGCTTCCTTTTCCCTTTTTTTCTTGCGCTTTAGCCGGCCCTATCGCGAGCCTTCAGTTCAAGCCGGCGCGCGTGCAACACCGGCTCCGTGTAGCCATTGGGCTGCTTGCTTCCCTTGAAGACCAGATCGCAGGCAGCCTGGAAAGCGATGGAGCCATCGAAATCGGGAGCCATCGGACGATAAAGCGGATCGCCAGCATTCTGCCGGTCCACGACAGCGGCCATGCGCTTCATCGTTTCCATGACCTGTTCCTCGGCGGCAACGCCGTGGTGAAGCCAGTTTGCGATGTGCTGCGAGGAGATGCGCAGCGTCGCCCGGTCTTCCATCAGGCCGACATCGTTGATGTCGGGCACCTTGGAGCAGCCGACGCCCTGATCGATCCAGCGCACCACATAGCCCAATATGCCCTGTGCGTTGTTGTCGAGCTCCTTCTGGATTTCCTCGGGCGTCCAGTTGGGACGCGGCGCGACGGGAACCGACAGGATGTCGGAGAGGCTGGCGCGCGGGCGATCCTTCAGCGCGGCCTGAACCGCATGTACGTCCACCTTGTGGTAATGGGTGGCATGGAGCGTTGCCGCCGTTGGCGAGGGAACCCAGGCCGTATTGGCGCCGGCCTTGGGATGGCCGATCTTCTGCTCGAGCATGGCGGCCATCAGATCAGGCATGGCCCACATGCCCTTGCCGATCTGCGCGTGGCCGGACAAGCCGCATTCGAGGCCGATATCCACGTTCCAGTTCTCATAGGCGGAAATCCACGCGGCCTGCTTCATGTCGCCTTTGCGGATCATGGGGCCTGCTTCCATGGAGGTGTGAATCTCGTCGCCGGTGCGGTCGAGGAAGCCGGTATTGATGAAAACCACACGCTCCCTGGCGGCGCGGATGCACTCCTTGAGGTTGATCGTGGTGCGCCGCTCCTCGTCCATGATGCCCATCTTCATCGTATTGGGCGCCATGCCGAGCGCCTTTTCGACTTTTCCGAAGAGCTCGACCGCGAAGGCAACTTCTTCGGGCCCATGCATCTTGGGCTTCACCACATACATGGAGCCTGCCCTGCTGTTGGCCTTGCGACCGCCGGGCCCGACATCATGCAGCGCGATCAGCGCCGTGAACATGGCGTCCATGATACCCTCGGGCACCTCGTTGCCCTCGGCATCCACGATGGCCGGGTTGGTCATCAGGTGGCCGACATTGCGCACCAGCATCAGCGAGCGGCCTGGCAAAACCAGCTTCCCGCCATCGGGCGCGGTGTATTCGCGGTCTGGATTGAGACGGCGCGTGAATGTCTTGCCGCCCTTGCTAACTTCCTCGGAAAGGTCGCCTTTCATCAATCCAAGCCAGTTTCGATAGACGACAACCTTGTCTTCGGCATCGACTGCAGCGACCGAGTCTTCACAATCCTGAATGGTGGTCAGGGCGGATTCCAGCACCACATCGGCAATGCCGGCCTTGTCGGTCTTGCCGATCGGATGATCGCGGTCGATCACCACTTCGGCATGGAGCCCGTTGGTTGTCAGAAGAATGGCCTGAGGCGCGCCCGCATTGCCGCGATGACCGGCAAACTGCGCCGCATCGACCAGTCCTGTCGAACCATCGGCCAGCGAAACGACCAAGGCGCCGCCAGAGACCGAAAGGCCCGTTACATCGGCCCAGGAAGTGCCCTTGAGGGGTGCGCTGTCGTCCAGGAACGCCCGTGCCCAGGCGATGACCTTCTCGCCGCGCTTCGGATTGTAGGCCTTGCCCTTTTCCGCGTCATCGTCCTCGGAAATAGCATCCGTGCCGTAGAGCGCGTCATAAAGCGACCCCCAACGCGCATTGGCCGCATTCAGGGCGTAGCGCGCATTCATCACCGGAACCACAAGCTGCGGCCCTGCAACAACGGCAATCTCAGGATCGACATTGTCCGTCTCGACCTTGAAATCTCCGCCTTCGGGCAGAAGATATCCGATCTCGCGCAGGAAGGCCTGATAGGCATCCTGATCGGCCGGCGCGCCGTTTTCACGATACCAGGCGTCGATCTTTTCCTGAAAGGCATCGCGCTTCTTCAGAAGGTCGCGGTTCTTCGGCGCCAGATCGGCAACGATCTCGGCAAGGGCTTTCCAGAAGCGGTCCGAATCCACGCCCGTGCCGGGCAAGGCTTCCCGCACCGCAAAATCGCGCAGCTCCTCCGCAACATCCAACCCGTGAAGTTCAACGCGATTTGCCATGTGGACAGCGCTCCTCATCCCGCCTGTTGACAATGTTGCAGTGCTTTCACCATGCCCCGCGCATTCGGTCAATTCGCCAGATGGCGGAAAATGTTTCGTCCGTGTCGCAATGAAGCGGCACACGCGCAGGAAAATCGGGCACCGCCTGCCATCGATTTTCCGCAAATGGCTGGTCATTGCTCGTCTTTTGGGGCATTTCATTCCCGAAGCCCCCTGCAAGAAGCCTCGTTGAGAACGACCTTGGAAACCAGCCACACCACCGCAACGAGAGCATTGCACCGCATCGCGCTGCAACGGCTCCTCAGCATGGTTGCGGCGCTGCTTCTCGCGTTTTCGGGTGCGCCCGCAGGCGGACCGCTTCTTTTCGAGCCGGGCCAGCCAGCGCTTTCGGGTACGCTTCAGATTACGCCCGCCGCCCTGGCCGAGCATGGACAGGCCAAGCAGACAGCGCAGGCGAACGGACAGCATCAGGCGGGCCTGACACGCGGCACCGACGGACCGGTTGCCCTGCTGCCAGACGATCATGTTCGTCTTGAGGAGTGGACCCCGCCCGCGCTGCGCATCGGCAGGACCAACCATCTCGCACGGCTTGAAACCCGAGCCTATCGTTCGCGCGCGCCACCGCTTTCCGTCTGATTTCGAACTCTTCTTTCCATCGAAACAAGAATGCGCATTCCCGCCACCCGCGCCTTACGGGGGCGACAGTCTGCGCGCAGACGGATATCAAATAATGAAACGTGTTTATTCCTTCAGGACCATCTGGGCGGCCGTCGCAGTGGCGACCTTCATCGCCTCCGAAATCGCCACGGCCTGCGCCACCGCAATCTGGGCCACTGCAGGGCTCATGAAGCTCGGCCTTACCGGCTCTGTGATCCTTTCAGCGGTGCTTGGCATACCCAGCCTTCTTCTCATCGCACGGGTCTGCTTTCTCGCCTGGGAGGCGGAGACGGATCCTGCAAACCTTTGAGGGGGACGCTGCCTAGATCGGTTCGGTTCACCGTTTCATGGAAACCCTGAGCCGGTCTATCTCTTCGTTTTTCCGCATTTACACGGACGTCAGGTGATTCCACCTGACTGCAAAATACTCTCGCCGATTTGCGCGCTTTGCATGGATGCCCCGGCTTCGTTCCGGGGCTCCATGCCGTAACTATGCCTGACGGCATGCGGCTTTACCGGGGCGTCAGAATTCGCTGCAATCGTCGGCGACACCCGACTGGACACTCTTGTGGATCAGCTCGCCCTCGATGAGGAAGGTTTCGCGCGTCATCAACTGGCTGCCGGGGAATTCGTAGCAGACCAGCGATACGCTCATGCCTTCGGAAACGCCTTCCTGCCTGTGGCGGATGTGCAGCCCTTCGGAAGCGGCTTCCCATTCATCAAGCGAGTTCATGAATTCGTCCCGCGTCTGAACGATATCGAGATCCTGCATCTCGATCATGGCGTCTGCCGCCAGAAGGGCAGCCAGCCCGTCCCGGTCCACCTTGGCCAAAGCCTCGTACCACCGCGCGATGACATCGCCATCGTCGGCCGCTGCCGGCACGGCAGGGGAGAGAAACGCAAGAACAAGCAGGAACTGCAGCAGACGCATTCGGCGGAGCCTCCTCAAACGGAAAGGACTGCACCATAATGATATCAACCCCGCGTGGAAACGGGGTTGATGTTTCCATCCACCCTACACGGCAATCTGACGCAGGTGACGGACTGGCTTTCCCGGTGTGAGTGCAGCGGCCGCACGCAGGATGCCCTGCGCGTCGAGACCGTAATGACGATAAAGATCGGCAATGGTTCCGGTCTGGCCAAAATGTTCGACGCCGAGTGAGCGCGTGCGATGGCCGCAGACCGAGCCAAGCCAGGCGAGCGTGGCCGGATGTCCATCAAGAACCGTGACGATGCCGCAATGGGAAGGCACATCGCCCAATAGCCTCTCCACATGGCTACGGGCATGAACCAGCCCTTCCTCGCGGGCGCGTTGCGCCGCATTCCAGCCCGCATTGAGGCGGTCGGCAGATGTGACGGCCAGAAGCCCCACATCCCGCCGCGCCTCCGCCAAGAGGCCGACGGCCTCTATCGCTTCCGGCGCGACGGCGCCCGCATAGGCAATGATCATCTCAGCGTTCGGACCAGGCTTGCGCAACCAATAGGCGCCATTGACGATGTCTTCGGCAAGACGCTCGTCGATGCTGCGCCTCGGCTGTTCTATGGAGCGGGTCGACATGCGCAGATAAACCGATCCACCAACCGCATCGCGCAACCAGCTTGTCTCGTCGGGCTCCTCCTCACCGTCGCGCTGAAGGTAGTCGAAGGCAAAGCGCATGATGGTGGCGAGCTCATCGACGAAAGCCGGCTCAAAACTTGCCAGACCGTCCTGCGCCATGCCGATCAGGGGGGTGGCGATGGACTGATGCGCACCGCCCTCCGGAGCCAGGGTCACGCCTGAGGGCGTGCCGGCAATGATGAAACGTGCATCCTGATAGCAGGCATAATTCAACGCATCGAGACCGCGCTCGATGAACGGATCATAGAGCGTTCCGACCGGAAGAAGCCTTTCGCCGAACAAGGAATGCGAAAGCCCCAGAGCCGACAGCATCAGGAACAGGTTCATCTCGGCAATGCCGAGCTCCATGTGCTGGCCGGAGGGTGCGAAATTCCATGTGAACGTGGAGGGAATGCGCTCGGCCTTGAAGATATCGGCCATCTCCTCGCGCGCGAAAAGCCCGCGCCGATTGACCCAAGCACCCAGATTTGTGGAGACCGTAACGTCCGGTGAAGTGGTGACAACCCGATCTGCAAAGGCGTCCTTGCGCTTCGAGATGCCGTGCATGAGCAGGCCGAAACCCTGTTGCGTCGACATGGAGCCGGCAATCTCGACCTCCAGCGTGTCGGGTATAGCGACCGCCGGTGCCGATTTGCGCCGAGGGCCCTTTGCATTGAAAGGCACCTGCTTGAGAAAATGCTGCAGCGCCTGCGGGTCCTTCACCCCCTCGAAGGGGTCCCACTCGTGCCCCGGGCGGATGGAAAGCGAAGTACGCAGCGTCTCGAGCTGTCCGGGTGTCATCAGGCCGGCATGATTGTCCTTGTGGCCAGCCAGGGGAAGACCGTAGCCCTTCACTGTATAGGCGATGAAGCACACCGGACGGTCGTGCTTGCGGGCGGTCTCGAAAGCGTCCACCAGTGCCGGCAGATCGTGGCCTGCGAGGTTCGACATGAGGGCGGCAAGCTCCCCGTCGCTGCGCCGCTCGATCAGGCGCGAGACGGGTCCCTGGTCTCCGATCTCGTCCATCAGTCGTTTGCGCCATGCCGCACCGCCCTGGAAGGTCAAAGCGGAATAGAGCTGGTTGGGGCATTCGTCGATCCAGCGCTTGAGTTCCTCACCACCCGGCTCCCTGAACGCCTGCTGCTGGAGGGAGCCATATTTCAGGATCACCACTTCCCAGCCGAAGTTGCGGAAAATGGCCTCGAACCGCTCCCACAGCCCTTCGCGAACGACCGCGTCCAGGCTCTGGCGATTGTAATCGACCACCCACCAGGTGTTGCGGACGTCGTGCTTCCAGCCTTCCAGAAGGGCCTCGAAGATGTTGCCTTCATCCATTTCGGCATCGCCCAGGAGCGCCACCATCTTGCCTTTGCCGGCGTCCTCGCCCCAGCCCTTGGCCGTGAGATAATCCTGGGTGAGCGAGGAAAAGAGCGTCTGCGCCACGCCCAGCCCGACCGAGCCGGTGGAAAAATCCACGTCGTCGGCATCCTTGGTGCGCGAGGGGTAGGACTGCGCGCCCTTGTAGCCCCGGAAATTCTCCAGCCGGTCGCGCGTCTGATTTCCGAAAAGATACTGGATCGCATGGAAAACCGGGCTCGCATGCGGCTTAACGGCGATGCGGTCCTCAGGGCGCAGGGCGGCGAAATAGAGCGCCGTCATGATGGTGGAGAGCGATGCGGAGGACGCCTGATGACCACCCACCTTCAGCCCGTCGTCATTGGAGCGGATATGGTTTGCGTGGTGGATCATCCATGTGGAAAGCCAGCGCACCTTGCGCTCCAGCTCCACCAGGGCGGCTGTCCGTTCGTCGTTCATCGATCATCCTCCGTTTCGACGGGATGCTAACCCAAGCGGCGGCGACGAACTCATCAAAATCGATTGTCGAAAGGATCGAATTTGGCGATAATCATCACATCTTCATGAATTTTAGATGGATATCGCCAACATGGATGAGCTCGACGCCATCGACTGCAAAATCATCGCGGCCGTTCAGAACGACGGGCGCATCACCATCAACGATCTGGCCGAACGGGTCGGCCTCTCGCCATCGCCCTGCGCAAGGCGGCTTCGCATCCTGGAAGAAAAGGGAATCATCAAAGGCTATACCGCCACCATCGACCAGGCGAAGGTCGGCCTGCCCGTCAGCGCGTTCGCCTCGATCAAGCTGGAGAGGCAGCGCGAGGAGGATCTCGACCGTTTTGCCAAGGCCGTCGCGCGCTGGCCGGAGGTGGTGGACTGCTACCTCATGACCGGCCAGCGCGACTATCTGATGCGTATCGTCGTGCGGGACCTGCAGGCCTATGAAACCTTCATCAAGTCAAAGCTCACGCGCCTCGACGGCATCGCCTCCATCGAGACGAGTTTCGCGCTCGACCAGGTAAAGCGCGCCGAGGTGCTGCCCATCGGGTGACCTCCCGGTCGTCTGGGAGGTCCGCCTGAAAGGCACATGCCCTACTGTGAGACAAGCAGATGGCCCAGAAAAAGATAAGCCAGGCCGAAATAGGTGAATACGCCAAGCAGATCCATCACGGAGGTGATGAGCGGTGAGCTCAGCGTTGCGGGATCAGTGCCGATGCGTCGCGCGGCGAAGGGTAAAAGCGCACCGATGACGCCCCCCAAGACCGTACAGACTGCCATGGAAAGACCGACGACCAACAGGACCTCACCGCCCACGCCCTTGCTGAAATAGGCAAGAATAACCTCCAGCAAGGCGACGACGACACCGAGCGTCAGAACGACCGGAATCTCACGGCGGATCACGAACCAGATATCGCGCCAGCGCAGCTTCACATCGCCTATAGCCATGGCTCGAATGACGAGCGTTGCCGACTGACTGCCCGTGTTCCCACCCATATCGACGATAGGCGCAATAAACGCCGCCAGAACAATGACCTGGCTCAGAATCTCCTCCTGAGCGGCCACGAATGTGCTGGTAACGACACCGAACACCGTCAGCATGACGAGCCAGAAAGCGCGCACCTTGAACATCTGCAAGAGGCTCGAATTGCGCAGGTCGAGATCGGGATCGCCCCCAATAGTCGCGTTGCCACCGAACTGGGCAACCCGCCTGCCCTGCCGGGCTTCGGCCGCGTCCATTGCATCGTCAACCGTCACAATGCCGACAAGGGCGTTGTCGCCATTAACGATCGGAAGCGCCAGCAAGTCATAGTCGGAAATCTTCTGCACAACCTCGTCGCGGCCATCCTGAACCTGCGCAAAGATCACAGTCTTTCGCATGATTTTGGCCACCAGCACCTCATTGCGGGCGAGTAGCAGGTCACGCAGAGAGACCACGCCTATCAGCCGGCGCGCCTCGTCCACCACATAGGCCTCGTAGATCGTTTCCTTGTCGGGGGCCTCGCCACGCAATCGTTCAATGGCCGCGCGCACGGTAAGGCCCGGCGTCAGAGACGCATAATCGGAGGTCATGATCGACCCGGCTGTGCCCTCCGGATAGGAAGCGAGGCGGCGGATATCTTCACGCTCGGCATGCGCCATGCCTGGCAGCAGCATCTGCTGCTGCTCCTCCGTCAGGCGGTTGAAGAGATCGGCGCGCTCATCATGCGACATGGCGGTGACGAGCCGCGCCAATTCCTTGCGCGAAAGCACGTCAGCCACGGCAACCTGCATCGCCGGTTCGAAATAGCCGAATATCTTGGCGCTTCGCCGATCGTTCGTCAGCATAAGAAGCTGGATGATCTCCCGCGAATCGAGGGTTTCAGTCATTTTGGCAAGGTCGGCAGGGTGCCGATGCGCGAGTGCTGCCTCGATGGCGGCAAAATCATTGCGGGCAAGGCAGTCGCGAAAAGCCGCGGCAGTGTTGATGGCAGTCATGATCTGGCTCCGTCGGGTCGGTCGGGCACCGTCGACGGAGGGCGCTCATCGAAGGAGGGATGAAGCCTTTCGCCGGCGGGCTGCCTGGTTTTTTCTGTGCTGGGCAGCCACGGGGTGCGAAAACCGCGTGGCCGTGCTTCTTGGTCGATCGTCCATAAATGCCCCTGTTCAGGTTCAGGCGGCCTCGAGGCAGCCGTCGATAAAATCAGGTTATGAGATGGTTGCCCTCCCGCGCGGTCTATGGCTCAAGACCTTCGAGGCGCAAATCGACGGAAGACGCTCAGCCTCCATGTGGAATGCAGAGCGCTTCACATGCGGCAATCGCCGCGGCAATTCATCGACAGGTCTTGAAAACAGAAACCCGGTCATCGGTTACCTCTTTCGCTACAGGCCGAAGGGCGGAGGTGCGCGGGTCACCTTCGGCACAAAAACTGCCATTCAGTTGGCCCAAACGGACACAAACGTCATTCTCCAAAGCGTCCGCCAATTGCGAACGCCAGGAAAAAGCTCGCCGCTCTCAGATCTCCTGAATAGGGGATATTTTCTCAATTCGAATACACACGAGCGCATATTAAATATTCTTGCGACACAAAGAAATCAACACCAAAAATATACTATCGTCTTATGTTATATAAATTTATAATTTCTTATTCTATATTTATAATTATGCCTTGAAATCGCAAAATACATAAAACAAATTTATTCAAAATCCCAATAAACGGGGAGTTTTATAATTTTTCGGAAATAACTCTGAATCCCCTGACTTGACGAAGGTATGCATGCTGAGCACACCATGCGGTTTCCATCGAAGCTGCATAATCACATATTGCGGAGGAAGCAGATGCGCATATTGGTTCTGGGTGCCGGGGGCATTGGCGGCTACTTCGGCGGAAGGCTTGCGGCTTCTGAGGTTGACGTTCATTTTCTGGTCAGACCGCCGCGCGCAGAGCTTCTTGACCGCGAGGGCCTGTCGATTATCAGCCCGATCGGCGACCTCCGAATACCGGTTCGGACACTCACCGCCGCGACATCACCCTTCGACGCGGTCCTGCTTGCCTGCAAGGCCTACGATCTGGATGCGGCAATGGATGCTATAGCGCCGGCGGTCGGTCCTTCGACCCTGATCCTGCCGCTCCTCAACGGTATTCGCCAACTCGACCTTCTCGATACCCGCTTCGGCCGGGAACATGTTCTTGGCGGACTATGCCATATTGGCGTGACGATAAATGAAGCGGGAGCAATCCATCACCTGAACAAGTTGCAACGCCTGACGCTCGGCCCCAGAACCGAGGGGCAGGTCGAAGCAGCAGAAGGACTGCACAAGGTTCTCAAGCGCGGAGGTTTCGACCTGGTTCTGAGTGGTTCGATCATGCAGGAATTGTGGGAGAAGTTCACCTTCCTCACGACCTATGCCGGGATGACCACGCTCATGCGGGCGCCTATCGGGGCGATAATGGCAACCCAGGAGGGGGAAGCGATCACCCTTGAGATGTTGGAGGAGTGTTCGGCAACGGCGGCAGCCAACGGCCATGCTCCAAGGTCCGAAGCGCTGGCACCGATGATTTCGTCTCTTACCGAACGCGGATCGCCCGGGACGGCCTCAATGTTCCGCGACATGACGCGCAATGGCCCGACCGAGCATGAGCACATCATCGGAGACATGTTCCTTCGCGCCCGGGCCGCAAACGTAGCCGCGCCTCTGCTACGTGTCAGTCTGGCCAACATGCAGAGTTATACGGCAATGCGAACGGGCCTGGCATCGCACTGATGCCAGCACGACCGCGCGCAGCGGCTTCCACCGATAAAGGTCACGACATTCGGAGAGGCGTTTCGAATTGGCGCACCGCGCCGGGCGATGATGAAAACTACGTCTACGCTATAGCCCTCTAAAATCAAGACATTGACTCCACCGGAAGCCGTTGAAAAGAAAAAAGGAATCCGGCTTGGGCATGTTCGCTTCCATCACGCCGTGGGTTGGCCGATCGTGTCTCCCAAGGAATGACTGAAAGCATGGCCCCTCATCGCTTGCGCCGATTGGTCACGCGTTGGTGGAAGTTGCGGACTTGTCAGCACAGTTTGAACGGATCGACCAACGATCCTTAAACCTCGATACGCATCGGAAGATCCGACGCCTGTAGTCGCCTTCCGCCAGCGCGCTAGCGGCGCAAATCAAGTTACCCGACTAGGAGAGATCCTGATCGAGCAATGGCGGGTCTTCTACAACACCGAGCGACCGCACAGCTCACTGGGATATCGACCACCGGTTCCGAAAGCTATCTTGCCCATCGATCGCTGCTGCCTACGCTGCTAGCCGGGCATCCAACTGCAGGCCCAAGTCTATGCCAAGTCAACCAGCGGCTGGGTCACCAATGGGATCTCGGTCACTGTGGTTGGGGGTGCATCACGTGATTCTAGCGGCCCAGATTCCCCCTGTCCCGTCCTTTCCCCGCTGTTTACGTGAGCGATAAGAAAACTTGCTATTGCTCGCTTATTGCTGGTATCATGAGTTATAGAAAGGCGCTCTATAACTCATGATCTGGAATTGGCAGCAGGCCTATTGGCCGGAATTCACCTATGATGCGGCAAAGATCGAACCGCTCGAAAAGCAATTCCTGTTACGTTCGGGCGAGTTTATCGGCGCGTACCGGCATGTACGGCCCGATGAACGGGATATGTTGCGTATCGAGCTTATCAGCGATGAAGCCTTAAAGACCTCGGAGATCGAGGGCGAAATGCTGAGCCGCGAAAGCCTGCAATCCTCGCTCCGCAACCAGTTCGGTCTTGGCTCGGAAAATCAGCGCATCCCGCCAAAGGAGCGCGGCATCTCGGAGATGATGGTCGATCTTTATCAAGGCTTTGCCGATCCGCTCTCCCATGAATCGCTATTCGCTTGGCACGATATGGTCATGGCCGGGGAGCGCCGGATCGAGATCATCGGTGCCTACCGCACCCATAGCGATCCGATGCAGGTCGTCTCGGGCGGTATCGGCCAGTCCAAAATCCACTTTGAAGCGCCGCCCTCCAAACAGGTGCCGGCGGAGATGGAACGGTATGTCACTTGGTTCAACAAAACGGCGCCGGACGGAGATGCACCGTTATCGCCCCTGATCCGCAGCGGCATGGCACATATCTTTTTCGAGAGCATCCATCCCTTCGAGGACGGCAATGGCCGGATCGGGCGGGCGCTCTCCGAAAAGGCCTTGGCACAGAGCCTCGGCCAGCCCAGCCTGATCTCGCTTGCTTATACGATCGAACGGAACCGCAAGCGCTATTACGATATGCTGGAAGCCAGCAACAAGGATACGGAGATTACCGACTGGCTTGCCTATTTTGGCCGAACAGTTCTTGAAGCCCAGCACGCCACCATGCGCCGGGTCGAATTCTATATCGCCAAAGCGCGCTTGTATGAACGGATCGGCCATCTGCTCAACGAACGGCAGGCAAAAGCGATCGCCCGCATGTTCAGCGAGGGGATCGACGGCTTCAGGGGCGGGCTAAGTGCCGAGAACTATCTCAGTATGACGAAGGCGTCACGGGCCACCGCCACGCGCGATCTGCACGAACTGGTCGAGATCGGCGCGCTGACCAGAACCGGGGCGCGCCGTTATACGCGCTACCACCTCAATATCGGTACCGAAAATAATACTGGCAATGACGAGGCACGCGCATGAGCAAGCGGCCATTTATCCAACAAGGCATTGAGGAACTGGAAGCGCTGTTTGATGAAAAGCGTGATGATGCCCGCTTCTTGCAGATGTTGATCCATGAGCTTGGACAACGCAAAACCCAACGCGCCCGCGATCTGAAAACGCGGGCCGTAAGCGCCGCCGGCACCGCCCGCAAAAGCGAACCGGGCAGAACGCCTGAGCTTGTCGCCACAGCGCCAACAACGGCGCCAAACACATCGGCGACGCCTCCGGCGCAATCGACCTTTGGAAGGCGGCCCGCCAACGTTCAGCAACACCCGCAACCCGAAGCGGATATGCCGCCGCTAAAGATGCAGCCCGCACCGCCACCGCCGAAGATCGAGAACAAGCCCGATGCCATATTGTCGGCATGGACGGCGATGGAAGTGCTCTCGCCGCCGGGCTTTCGGCGATCTGAAGATCTTGCCGGCGGCGACCGCTATCGCATTGCAAAAATCGACGGCGCATCGCTGCCCTGGGAGAATGGCGGCGAAAAAAGCCGTCCGAACCAACGGCTCTATTACCAGATCATCCTTGGCAGTGTGGATATGGAAGCGGCCATCGGGGCGCTGTTGAAGGTCTATACGGATAGCCGGAAAGAGCGTCCGCAAGCACGTGGCGAAGCGGTTCTTGCAACGATCATGGTGGATCGTGAAGGTCGCCCCGTCGAACAGGATGCCGTGTCGATATCCAGTTTCGGATGGGGCATTCCGGTTGCTTTGGCGGGCAATCTCCATGCTCTTGGGCAGTGGTCGCAGGTTGAAAAGACCCTGATTGAAAATCTGACCAAACGCCTTGTCGTTGAGGATAAGGAAGGTCGCCCACGCCCGTTAAGCCAGGCAGACATCTCCGGCGCTTATGCATGGCTTCTCGATGCGATCAAACTCGACCGGCGGCTTTGCCGCTCTCCGGCATTGGCCGTGAAATCCTATCAGTATTTCAAGCTGCCCGATCCGCCGGAGTCGATCCTGCTCAATTCCTTCTTTCTTGATGATCTGGCGCAGGCCGGGAACCGTGCCGAAAATGGCTCACTACCATCCAATCTCAAGCGCTATCTCGGTTTGGAAAAACCGGCATCGCGGCGCAATTTGATGGACGACCGGGCGGCGCTTGCGCAGGCTCTCCAGCCGAAAAATTTTCCGCTTGGTGCCTGGCCGGCCAATGGCCGTCATCCGCTGGTGCTGCTGCAACAATGCGCTGTCAATCTCGCGCATCGTGATTTGACGAGCGACGGCATTTTGGCTGTGAATGGGCCGCCGGGCACAGGCAAGACGACGTTGCTACGCGACATTATCGCCTCAACCGTAACCGTGCGGGCGAAGGCGTTGTGCAGCTATGATGATCCCGAAGATGCTTTTACGCATTCTGGTGAAACGCTGAAACGCGGCAATGCCTTTATCCATCTTTATCGGCCGGACCGGAAAATCCGCGGCTATGAGATAATCGTTGCCTCGTCCAACAATAAGGCGGTCGAGAATGTCAGCGTCGAGCTTCCGGGCAGTGGCGCGGTAGCGGATGATGCGAAGGGGTTGCGCTACTTCAAGACGGTCTCGGATGCGGTCTTGGAACGGGATACGTGGGGGGCGATCACAGCTGTTTTGGGCAATGCGCAAAACCGCTCGACCTTCCGCCAGAAATTCTGGTGGGATGATGAAACCGGCATGCAAAAATATCTGCAACAGGCGAGCGGCAATCCCCAGCTTATCACCGAGAAAACGGACAACGGCACCCGCCAACGGCCACCTCTTATCATTCAACGGGAAAAGCCGCCCGAAGATCACAGCGAGGCTTTGGGACGCTGGAGGGCGGCCAGGCGCGCATTCAATCAGGCGACCGCCAAAGCTGAAAAGGCATTGGCAGCATTGCAAGCCGCTCATGAGCTGTATGTGACGATCCGTCAGCGCGCCGCCGATATCGCAAATCTTGATCACCAGATTGCGACCGCCACGAAGCAACAACGAGCAGCGGTCGATGCTCTCCAAAGCGCCACGGCCATCCGCGACGAGAAAAGCCGTATTCATCAATCCATCACCGGGCAGCGCGATCTCTCCCAAAGGGAGAAGCCGGGATTTTTGGCATGGCTGTTTCGGCGCGGAGAATACCGCCGGTGGCGTGTGAGACACCAGGGCATCGTCAAAAGCCTGGCTCAGGCGGCAAGCGTCCTAAAGGATGCCGAAAACACGCTCGTTGCCAAACAGGCCGATCATAACAAGGCGACGCAGGCGCTATCGCGCTTGCAGATGATCAAAAACGAACTTCTGACCATTCAGGAGCAGGAAACAGCAAGACTCAATGCTATTGCCAAAGAACATGGCGGTATCTTCATCACGGGAGAGTT
Organism: Nitratireductor indicus C115; assembly: GCF_000300515.1. GTDB lineage: Bacteria > Pseudomonadota > Alphaproteobacteria > Rhizobiales > Rhizobiaceae > Nitratireductor > Nitratireductor indicus. Next base: position 162,443 of record NZ_AMSI01000001.1, on the reverse strand, counting down.
TTTCGAGCGCCCCCACCGTGACCGACAGATCACCCCGCCATGGCTCGATAAGGCCGCTGCCCGTTTGCGCCATGATGTGTTTGAAGCGGCCATGGCGCTCCATCAGGCATTCGTTGCAGGAGCCGCCAAACCGATCCGGCACAATCTGAACGTGCTGATGGACGGGTTTGGAACACGTTCACTGGGAAGTTCCGAACGAGACGCCCTGATCCCCGATCTCTGGGCGACACTTTTTTTGGTGGTGCCGGTTATCTCCACCACCTTTGCATCCGTCTCGCGCATGTTTGGTCGGATCGAGCCAGAAGCTTTCGGTTGGCTTTTGATTGACGAGGCCGGGCAGGCATTGCCTCAGGCTGCTGTCGGAGCCTTGATGCGCACCCGCAAGGCGGTGGTGGTGGGTGATCCCATCCAGATTGAGCCGGTCGTCACCTTGCCCGATCAATTGACCGAGGCCATGTGCAAGCAGTTCGGTATCGACCCTCTGATCTACAACGCGCCCGCCGTATCCGCGCAAACGCTTGCCGACAGTGCTACGGGGTATTTCGGGACATTCGAGAGCAAGTACGGCACGCGGGAAGTGGGCGTGCCGCTTCTCGTTCATCGCCGTTGCGCGGACCCGATGTTCAGTATCTCCAACGCCATTGCCTATGAAAATTTGATGGTGCAGGCCAAGACGCCCAAGCCGTCGGCTGTCATCGACGCACTAGGTCCGTCGCGGTGGATTGATGTTCGGGGCAGCGGCCGCGACAAATGGAGCGTCGAAGAAGGCAATGAGGTTGTCGGACTGCTGCGTCAGATGCGGGCGGCAGGATGCGGCGCCAACATCTACATCGTCACACCCTTCGTAGTGGTACAGGACCGCATGCGCGACCTAGCCCTCTCAAGCGGGCTGCTCGATGGATGGGTTGAGAATCCGCGCGCATGGAAGCGCGAGCGGATAGGCACGGTGCATACCGTTCAGGGGCGCGAGGCGGAAGCCGTCGTGTTTATTTTGGGCGCTCCAAATCCTGAACAGCGCGGGGCACGCGGCTGGGCCGGTGGCCGGCCGAACCTGCTCAATGTCGCCACCACGAGAGCGCAGGAAGCGTTTTATGTCGTGGGCAACAGGGAGCTTTGGCGAAATGCCGGTGTCTTTCAATCACTGCACGATATGCTGGATTGACGCGATGAAGGGGGCGCAGGATTGATGACGTCAACCGACGGTAGCGAACGCAAAGCGCAGATTGGGCGCATGATGCCCTGGCGGTTATGCAGAAACAGGTTCCAACGGTTCCACCACCGCGAAGCCTTTCGTCTTTGAGAATTTCATCGCGTGCCTAAAATTCTGCATGGAGTCGGACGGGTCGATACCGGACAGATTGAGGCGCATGAAACTGTCGCGCACGAACTGAACGGAAAGGATCGGCGCCCATTCCTGATGCCCCGTTTGTGGCTTCAGCATATTGGCGGTGCAGGTGACGTAGATTTCGCCCAGCGGCAGGATGTGAAACAGGTCGCCTGCGGTTTTGAGGGCGGCGCTCGCCACATAGTCCTGGTACAGCTCGTTGAACTGACCGACCGGCATTTTTGTCTCGGACAGGCGACCGCTCGCCAATTGTTTGCGGCGCATGCTGGGCACGATGTCGTCACCGTGGACCTTGGGTCTGGCATGGACGAAGTTTTCACCGATCGAGAATTCGATTGCGGTGCCGACCAATGCCGTATCGGATAGAGATTGCATTTCCTCGATCACTTGCCGGATGGCGACGGCTTCCCCGAGCACGAGCCGTTTGGCAAGCGCGGTATCCTCCTCCCATTCCGCAACCGCCTTTGCATGGGCGGCAAGAGCGTCCTGATACAGCTTTTGATCGCGGGCGGCGGCTTCTTCGACTTGCGTTTCCAATCGGGAACGGACTTTGGCCGAACCGCCTCGGAATGCGTGAAACACGCTGGGCTTGAACTTGGCCAAAGCCATTTCGGCGCGGTCACGATGATCGCTTGCCTGGTACGGCTCGCTTGGGCGCGGCTGGCCTGCGATCTTATGCCAGTCGATCATGTCGGCCATATCGGTATGGATCGACACCAGATTGTCGACGTAGTTTTCCCAATCTTCCACCGCCGATGTTGAATCGGCAATCATCTGCATCTTTTGATTTTGCTTGTGCCTGCGTTGCGCATCGCGCTCTGCCGCGCGTGCCGCCGCAGCAATCGAGCGCATCGTTCCTCTCCAGCCCATATCCCCCTCCGATCAAATATGCGTTTGAAAAAGGATAATTGAACCGCGCCATCGCGTTAAACAGTTTTTCGACGTTGAGAGAAAACACACGATACATGCCGCCCTCGATCGAGGGCGGCGCGTTTAATGCTGTGGTGAAGTGCTGGCTCCGTAGGGACGCTTGCGCTTGGCCATGAGTGGGGCACGGCGACCGCCCCGTACAGGAAGCGGAGGAACGGTGTTGCGGATGCCCTACGAGAGCTAGGAGAGGTCATTGACGCGGAAGGATTCAGGGCTTCCGGGAAGGAAATCAATGCGGCTCGGGAAAATGCAAACTCTAAGCGATCGCGCCGTGAATAAGGTCTGGCTGGGGGCCGGGAGGCACAGGCGAGTTTTGGAAGGTCGTTTACACAAGCCGACATTCGTTTGGACAATTCCAGAGGTGTCCTTTCGCCCAGCCGGGACCGCCCCCGTCCTCGGTACGGCGCTCGGTAATGGCCACGCAGATACCGCGCGGCCGGCCGAAAGTCATCGCTGGCGACGTATTCATGGGATCAGGAGAAGCTTGCCTGTTGTCTTGCGGCTTGCCATGTCGGCGTGGGCTTTCGCCGTGTCCGCCAGTCGATATTCGCCTCCCGGGTGAACCTTGAGCTTTCCTTCTGACAGCCAGGCAAACAGCTGCGCAGCGTTTTCTCGAAGCAAATCAGACGTGTGTATGTGATCAAAGAACACCGCGTAACCGATCTTGATACTTCTTGGCAGACTCATGATATCAAGCGGTCCAGGACCTCCAAGAACCGGGCCATACCAGCAAAACGTACCCGACCGGCGCAGTACATCGAGCGACCCACGGAAAGTTGCCGGTCCGGAGCCGTCGTAGACAACATGTACTCCCTCGCCATGGGTCAGGCGCAAGGTCTCTTCGACAAAGTGCCCGTCGCGATCAACGATTACATGATCGGCGCCGTGTTCCTTGGCTAGGACCGTCTTTTCCCCCGACGACACACGTCCGATGACGGTGCCGCCCCGCAGCTTGATGATTTGTGTCAGCAACAGTCCGACTCCACCCGCCACGGCATGAACGAAGGCAATATCGCCCGGCTGAATCGGATAGAAATCTGTCGCGAAATGGCTGGCGGTAATGCCCTGCATCATGACCGATGCGGCTACGCGGTCTTCGATGAGGTCCGGAACTGGAACCAATGACGCGGTCGGGATCACAATCTTCTCGGCATAGCTACCGGGCGCATAGACCCATGCAACCCTTTGGCCAGGACGAAAATCTTCTACCCCTTCTCCGACTTCCAATATGCGTCCGACACCCTCGACACCGAGGATCTTGGGATTTGGGATATCCGTCCAGGCCATCCCATGCCGCACGCCGATATCCATGAAGTTGACGCCTGCGAAAGCAACCTCGATCAAGGCTTGCCCGGGTGCTGCTACGGGATCCGGACGTTCGACAAATTCCAACTGCTCCGGTCCACCGGTTCCATTCATGACAACGGCTTTCATTTTTGCATTCCTTTCTTGAATGATCATTCCATAATTGGTCAAAAAAATAGGACCTATATCAGAGCCCTCAAGGCTGTGTCGGCCAGTTTGCCCAAACTGCCTCGATCCGCGCCGGCTCGGCCGGAAACACGTATTCCCGCGATGGTCGCGATCAGAAATTCGGAAGCATCCGCGGGATCGAGGTCCGAGACGATGTCTCCTTCCCGCTGACCGTCTCGAATGCGAGCCGCAATTGCGTCCTGAAGGCTCTTTGCCAGAACCGAGTTAATTTCGTTCAGGTCCGATCGGGACGTTCCGTACTCATAAATCGAACCGACACCAAGACAAGGGGAACTGGCCGTATTGACAACGCGATAGAGCATTGCCTTGATGCCTCCAATTGCGCGAACACCGCTTCGAAGAGCGTCAAAATGGGCGGAACATTCCCCCATTCCATAACGGCGCACCGCTGCGCAATAGAGCTGCCACTTGTCCCCAAAGGCAGCATAAAGACTCTGGCGCCCAATCCCCATGGCGTCGACAAGCATTTGAGCCGAACTTCCCTCGAACCCGTGCTCTCGAAAGACGGCAATCGCGCTGTCGAGCGCTGCGTCTGTATCAAACTCTCTAACTCTCGCCATGCACGATGCTCTAACATTACTGGAACGATCGTTCAATAAAGAATCACGCTCTGAAGAATGATTTCTCTTTGAAACGGATCGCCGCAGTTTCCGGTGCTGGCTCAATCCGGCAGGTTTTTGATTACCGGACGCCTCGCGACAATTGGGAGTGGTAACTGGCGCGTGCCGCGGCTACCCTTGGCTTGACCTAGAAACCGGCTGCATCGAGGATTGCCTGCGCAAGGGCTTCAGGTGCCTCCCGAGGCAGTTATGGCCAATTCCGCCGGTAACGGTGCGGTGCTCGTACTTCCTGACAAATTTCCGGGCATAGGTTGCCGGATCGGGATGCTGAGCGCCGTTCGCGTCGCCTTCCATCGTGATTGTGGGGATGGTAATCACGGGCCCTCTCGCAAGCCTAGTTTCGAAAGCGTCGTATTGAGCCTCCCCTTCGGCAAGTCCCAACCGCCATCGATAGTTGTGAATGGTGATCGCAACACGATCCGAATCGTCGAGAGTAATTGCCGACCGGTCGAAGGTCGCCTCATCGAAGGCCCATGGCGGGGAGGCCGTCTGCCAAATCAGCTTCGCGAGCGGGTGGGTATGTTCTTCGCAGCCAAAACGACCCCGCTCTGCGGCAAGGTAGTATTGGTATCACCACAAATGTTCGGCGCTGGAGGTAGCGGCTTCCCGTTTCCTTTCTTGCTGCCAATCAGATAGCCACTCACCGACACCATGGCCTGACAGCGCTCCGGCCAGAGTGACGCCATGATGTTGACCGTGCGAGCGCCCCAATCAAAGTCCGCAACAATTGCCTTATCGATGTCGAACACGTCCATGAGCGCGATCATATCTGCGGTGAAGACGGACAGCTGCGCATTGCGCGGTGTATCCGAAGACTGAAAGCGGGGCGTTTCATAACCGCGAAAGAGAGGCACGATGACCCGGGATTCTTGCGAAGCAAGTATGGGCACGACGTCGACGTAACTATGAATATCGTACGGCCAGCCGTGAATAAGGCCAATTGCTGGATGCCAAAGGGGGGAGGGGTATTCGACAAATCAACCCCATACGATTCGAACTCTCGCACCGTCAAACGCCGCAGTTTCCACGCCTTTTCGGCACCAACGCAGTTCGTGGCTCTATGCAAAGGCGTACGTTTGGCGGCTATAGCGTATGGTGGAGGGCAATCGGCGGGATTTGGCGCACCCGACAGGATTCGAACCTGTGACCTCTGCCTTCGGAGGGCAGCGCTCTATCCAGCTGAGCTACGGGTGCTGGCCGATATGCGCCATCCGAAGCGGTGGCGCGCAGTCTACATAGCCGAAGCGCTTCGGCGCATCAACGCTGAAATCGAAGCGCAGACATAAAGGCCGGGCAAGATTACCGCCATGCCCGCCGGCGTCCGGCATCACATGTCCACATCGACAGCCACGCACGCCCTGCCGGCCCTTTCAGAATACCGCCAGGATGCAGCAAATCCGGCAGGGCGGCCGGCTCGATCATTGTCTCGATGACTTTCCATGGGTAGGCCCAGCGCAAAACGCTCTATCCCAGCGCGAACGTGATTAAGGTTGACTTTTGCGGAAGGGCCCGGAATCATTTCATATAAATTAACGTCATTACGATATATGAAACGCAAGCCGATGACCAATTCCTTGCAAACCGTCTCGCGGGCCGTGGCCCTGCTGCGCTGCTTCGAGGGCGGAGCGCGCACGCTCAGCCTGGGTCAACTCACGCAGATAATGGGCCTCAACAAGGTGAATGTGCTGCGGCTAGCACAATCGCTGACGGAGGAAGGGCTGCTCGACAAGAACCCCAAGGATGGCCGCTATTCGATCTCCTATGGGGTACTCGCGCTGGCGCGGCAGCTTTTCAATCCGGACGATCTCATCGCACGGGCGATGCCCATACTCGAACGGGCCCAGGCAGCGACACAGGAAACCGTGACGCTCAACCTGCGCGAGGGAACCGAAGCGGTCATCATCCATGAAATCGTGTCGCACAAGCCGATCAAATATTCGCTCGGGGTCGGTTACCGTGCCGACCTGCGCCTCGGTGGCGTGGGGCTGGCGATCCTGAGTGCGTTAGGAGATGAGGAGGTCGCACGCGTGCTCTCGACGCGGGCACCGAAATTTGCGTCGGGCGGAGCGGCGACACGCAGCTTCATCGAAGAGGAACTGGCGGTCGTGCGCACCAATGGTTGCGCCGAAACCACCGGCCAGCGCGAACTCGATGCAACCGGCCATGCAGCACCCTTTACCGGGCCGGACGGGAACGTTCTGGGCGCGGTCGGCGTGCTCCTCCCCTCAAGCCGCAACCGCGATGAGGTACACAGGCAACGGTGCCGCAAGGCTGTCCTGGAAGCCGGGCGCGCGCTGACGGCGCTTCTGGCAAGCGGCCGTGCGAGTGAGATTTCAACGCAGGAGGGGGCGTCATAAGCATGGCAGATGCAGCAACCGGAAATACAGGCCCGTTGAAGGGCCTGCGCGTGCTAGACATTTCCACCGTAATTGCAGGCCCCATGGCCGCCGGTCTGCTTGGCGATTTCGGTGCCGATGTCCTCAAGATTGAAAAGCCGCGCAGCGGCGATGGGCTCCGGCAATTGCGCCCGCACAAGGGAGACGTTTCTCTCTGGTCCAAGGTGGTGAACCGCAACAAGAAGGCAATAACGCTCGACCTGCGGCTCGCCGAGGGCAAGGCGCTGTTCAAGCAATTGCTCGAGGAAACCGACGTCCTGATAGAAAATTTCAGACCGGGCACGCTGGAGCGATGGGGCCTTGGACCGGACGAACTCTGGAAGGTCAATCCAAAGCTGACGATCCTGCGCGTTTCGGCCTTCGGCCAGAAAGGACCTTATGCCTCGAAACCCGGGTTTGCGCGCATTGCCGACGCCATGTCGGGCTTTCTGTCGTTGTGCGGCCCAGGCGACGGCGCGCCTGTGCATGTGGGGTATCCGATCGCCGATTCCGTTACCGGATTGTTCGGGGTGTTCGGCTTGCTGATGGCACTTTTCGAACGACAAGCCAATCCACAGGCTCCGGGCCAGGTGGTGGCCGTGTCCCTGTTCGAATCCATGTTCCGGGTGATGGATTTCCTGGCAATCGAGTATGATCAGCTGGGCGAGGTGCGCGGGCGGCACGGCAACCGCAACCCCTACGCAGCACCAGGCAACATCTACCGAACACGCGACGGCAAATGGTGCACGCTCGCCGCCAGCACGCAATCGGTCTTCGAACGGCTGATGCGAGTGATCGGCCGCCCGGAACTCATCACGGATAGCCGCTTCACCGACAACCGCGCCCGGCTTGCCAATGTCGAGCTGCTCGACGGGATCGTCGCCGACTGGTTTGCCGCGCACGACGCTGACATGGCGTGCGCTCTGCTCGACAGGCATTCGGTGAGCGCAGCACGCGTCTTCGACATCAAGGACATATTCGAGGATGCACATGTGGCTGAAACCGGCTCCATCGTCTCGGTAGAGGACGATGAGCTCGGAACCGTGCGGATGCAGAACGTCACCCCGGCTTTTTCGCGCACACCGGGCAGAGTGGCTTCGGCCGGGCCTTCTATCGGCCAGCACAATCTCGCGATATTCGGCGAGAGGCTTGGCCTCAGCCCTGAAGAAATCGCGACGCTCTCGGAAAGGGGAGTGATCTGACCTTTCGCGCTCAGGGCTTGACCGCCAGGATCGCATAGCGGTGCTGGAAACCGCGCCCGAGGGCTTTCCAGAAATCCAGATGCCGGGCCTGGTTGCGGTGGATCGAACGCAGGTTCGTGTCCACCACCACAGGCGAGAAGCCGGCCGACCGCAAGAGCCCGGCGACGGTTTCCGCACGCGCGCCACCGGAAAAATAGACCCGCGAAAGGATGCTGCGAAAAACCTCGGGAGAGGCTCCTTGCGCATGAGGCTTGCCGGCATCGACAAAACCGGCCTTTTGCAGCATGGCCTCTATCTTCTTTACCACCCTTTCGCGCAGGCCCGCATTGACGAAGTCGCCGTCCACCACCAACAACCGCCCGCCAGGCCGCAATATGCGAAACCATTCGGCAAAGCTTGCTTGCGGATCAACCAGCGTCCAGACCAGATGACGTGTGACGATGGCGTCGAACGAGGCGTCAGGTTCCATGGTATTTTCCGCATCCGCGATGCGGAAACGGATCGAACGCCCGCGTTCACGCGCCTTGGCCCGAGCCCGCTCCAGCATGGGCTCCGACCAGTCGAGACCGGTAACCTGGAAGCCCAGATCATCCATCAGGTGGGAGATCACACCCGTTCCACTCGCAAGGTCGAGCGCGCTTCTCCCCTCGCCTGGCCCCAGATGCCGCAGGAAGAGTTCATGCCAGGCGCGCCGCTCTTCCTCCGAGAAGATTTCATGACCCGGCGCTTCGTCAAAGGTCGCCGCCCGTTGCGACCAATAAGCCTTGATCTCATCCCGTAACGAGAGATTCGTGCCTTGTCCCTGCGTATGTTCCCGCGAAATTTCCATCCGGTTCCGTCCTCGCGATCCAGTTGAGAATCGCTCTAAAACATATAACTTGACCCGTACAGTCATAAAACAATATACGCCCGGACAGCCAACATCAGGAGTAAAAACCGATGCGCATCATGGGCAAATCCGCCGCACTGGCACTGGGCCTCGTCTTATCCTCGCTCTGGCCGGCACTGGCGGACAAAGTCACCGTGAAGGATGTCACAGGCCGTGAAGTCGAGGTCAACGTTCCGGTGAAGAATGTGATCCTTGGCGAAGGGCGCCAGATCTATTTTCTGGCCGTTCTCGACAAGGAAGCCCCCTTCAAGCGTGTCGTGGGCTGGCGCGACGACCTTTCCAAAGCAGATCCTGAATCCTACGAAGCCTATCTGGAGAAATATCCCGAAATTGCCAAGCTGCCCACCTTCGGCGGCATGAAGGACGGGACGTTCGACATCGAGCAGGCGGTTGCGCTCAAGCCGGATGTCATCCTGATGAATGTCGACGCCAAGACCGCGACCGACGAGGCAGGCTATATCGAAAAGCTCGGCAAGGTCGGCATTCCGCTGGTCTATGTGGACTTTCGCGAAAAGCCGATGGAGAACACCGAGCCTTCCATGCGTCTCATGGGAAAGCTGATGGGCAAGGAAGCCGTGGCCGAGAACTTTATCAAGTTCCGCGCCGACGCCATCAAGCGGGTCACGGACGTCCTGGACAAGAACGCTCCAAAGCGCCCCCTCGTCTTCGTTGAGCGCGCCGGCGGATATTCCGATGACTGCTGCATGTCTTTCGGCAATGAGAATTTCGGCAAGATGGTGGAGCTTGCGGGCGGCACCAACATGGCCAAGGACATCATTCCAGGCACATTCGGCACGGTAAACCCCGAGCAGATCATCGCTTCCAACCCCGATCAGGTGATCATCACCGGCGGCAAATGGGACGCCTATGTTCCCAGTGGCAACTGGGTGGGGGTGGGCTATGGCGCCGACCTCACGGAAGCGCGCCGGAAACTGGAAAATCTCACCAAGCGGCCTGCCTTCACCGGAGTGAAAGCCGTGAAGGACGGCAATGTGCATGCCATCTGGCACCAGTTCTACAACAATCCCTATCAGTTCGTCGCCATCCAGGAGATCGCCAAGTGGCTGCACCCGGATCTGTTCGCCGATCTCGATCCGGAGGCCACCTTCAAGGAACTGCATGAACGCTTCCTTCCCCTCGACTACAAGCCCGGCTACTTCGTCTCGCTAAAGGACAAGTGACCATGGCCAGCCTGGCTGGAACGACAGAAGTGGCAGGGCGCGACCAGTATCGCGCCCTTGCCTTTAGGCGGATTGCGATCCTTGCGCTCCTGACGATTGCTCTGGCGCTCAGTATTGCGACCGACATGGCGCTGGGGCCGGCGGCCTATTCGCTTTCACAGGTCATCTCCGCGCTGTTCGATCCCGCCGCCGCCGGCGACCAGCTTCGTGTCGTCATCTGGGATATCCGCATGCCCATCGCACTGATGGCCGTGACGGTGGGCGCCTCCCTTTCCGTTGCCGGCGCGCAGATGCAGACAATCCTCGGCAATCCGCTTGCAAGCCCTTTTACACTTGGCATCTCCGCTGCCGCGAGTTTCGGCGCGGCGCTGGCCCTTGTGAGCGGCGTCGCAATTTTTCCCGGTGCCGTGCAATACATGGTACCCATCAACGCCTTCATCATGGCGATGGTCGCAGCCCTCTTCATCCACGGCGCCTCCAACTTGCGAGGCGTGACCGTGGAAACCATCGTGCTTCTTGGCATCGCACTGGTTTTCACCTTCAATGCGGCACTTTCGCTGCTGGAATATCTCGCCTCAGAACAGGCGCTGGCCGCAGTGGTGTTCTGGACCATGGGCAGCCTGACCAAGGCGACCTGGGACAAGGTCACCATCACTGCCATCATCCTGGTCCTCACGCTTCCGCTTTTCATGCGCAACGCATGGGCGCTGACGGCGCTGCGCCTTGGCGACGAGAAGGCGGCGAGCATGGGCATCAATGTGCGCGGTCTGCGTCTCCAGACGATCCTGACGGTCAGCCTTCTGGCGGCGATACCTGTTTCCTTCGTCGGCACGATCGGTTTCGTGGGTCTGGTGGGGCCGCATATAGCGCGCATGCTGGTCGGCGAAGACCAGCGCTTCTTCCTGCCGGGCTCGGTCATCTGCGGGGCCCTGCTCCTCTCGGCCACCTCGGTCGTCAGCAAGGTGCTCATTCCCGGCGCGATCCTGCCCATCGGGGTAATCACGGCGCTGGTTGGCGTGCCGTTCTTCTTCGTGCTGATCTTCAGCAACAGGAGGCGGGCATGGTAGCTCTCGCGCTGAAGGATGTCGGCGCTGCCTATGGGCGCGTTACCGTGCTTTCCAACGTCAGTCTCGACACGCTGGAAAGCGGCAGTGTAACGGCAGTGATCGGGCCGAACGCCGCGGGGAAATCCACCCTGTTCAAGCGCGTCGCCGGTCTCGTTGCAGGACCTGGCCTCGTGGCGCTCTCGCAGACCGACCGGGGTGAGCGCACCATCTGCTACATGCCGCAGGACACCGGCGCAAACGCCGTCCTGACTGTCTATGAATCCGTGCTTTTGTCGGCCAAGCAGGGCGGCGGATGGCGGGTGAGCGACGAAGAGCTTTTCGAGATCGACAATGTGCTGCGGGCACTCAGGATCGAACAACTCGCCTTTCGCGGGCTCGGGGAACTTTCCGGCGGCCAGCGACAGCTCGTTTCGCTCGCGCAGGCGCTGGTGCGCAAACCGGAAGTACTGCTGATGGACGAGCCGACTTCGGCGCTCGACATGCATCGGCAGATCGAGGTTCTGGGTTTCATCTGCGCCCTCGCCCGGCGCACCGGGATGATCGTGATGATCGCGCTGCACGACCTCAACCACGCGCTGCGCTACTGCCACAACACGATGGTGATCGCGGACGGGGAGATGGTGGCGAGCGGGCCGACGCAAGACGTCATCACTTCCGGCATGCTGCGCGATGTCTACCGGATCGACGCGCGCATCGAGACCTGCTCTCAGGGGCGGTCGATGATCATTGTTGATGGGGCGCTCTGAAGCTGGCACAAGCGCCGGGCCGCGCATCGTGTCAGGAGGCTTCGCAATGATCCGCAACGTGCTTTCCATCGCCGGTTCCGACCCATCCGGCGGCGCCGGAATCCAGGCCGACCTCAAGGCCTTTGCGGCGCGCGGGGTCTATGGAATGGCCGCGCTGACGGCCCTGACGGCACAGAACACGACCGGCGTCTTCGGCGTGCACACCGTTCCCGCAGCCTTCGTGGCCGACCAGATCAGGGCTGTTTTCGCCGATATCAGGGTCGATGCGGTGAAGATCGGCATGATCGCCAACGCGGAGATCGCCACGGCAATCGCAGATGTGCTTGCTGCCTATGATGGCGGGCCTGTGGTGCTCGATCCGGTCATGATCGCCAAGGGAGGCGCCCCGCTCCTTGAACCGGATGCCGTGGAAGCGCTCACGAAAAATCTTCTGCCGCGCGCCAGCATCATAACCCCCAACCTGCCGGAAGCGGCCGCACTTCTCGGTGAGGCGCCGGCCCTGAACCGGACATCGATGGCCCGGCAGGCCAAAGGCCTCCTGGCGCTCGGCCCGTCGCGCGCCCTCCTGAAAGGCGGGCATCTCGACAGCGACGAGAGCCCCGATGTGCTTGCCTCACCGGAGGGGCTTTACTGGTTCGAGGGTGCCCGCACGGCCACGCGCAACACTCATGGCACGGGCTGCACCCTTTCAAGCGCCATTGCAGCGGAGCTGGCCAAAGGCCAGGCCCCACGCGAAGCCATGGCAGCGGCAAAAAACTATCTCTCGGCGGCCATAGCCACTTCCGCTGCGCTCACGGTCGGATCGGGGCATGGACCGGTCCATCATTTTCATAACCTCTGGCCACAAGAACCGGCATAGCTGCGACGTGTTTCTGGGCTTGCGCACCTTCGGCAGAACGCGCCCCTTGAAATCGGCTGCCGCTTGAGCGAATGGATGATGCATGGCGCGCGTTTCCCGCAAGCCGGCCAATGTTATGGAGTATGCTTCCGTGAAAACACTGACCATCCGACGCCCCGATGACTGGCACCTGCATCTGCGCGATGGCGCGGTTCTGGAAGCGGTGCTGCCGCACAGTTCTGCCGACTTCGCGCGCGCCATCATCATGCCCAATCTGGTGCCGCCGGTGGTGAAGGTTTCGGATGCTCTTGCCTATCGCGAGCGCATCATGGCCGCTCTGCCCGAGACCGATAGCTTCACTCCGCTGATGACGCTCTACCTCACCGAGAACACCGACCCCGACGACGTGGCCGCCGGTGCACGCGATGGGCATATCACCGCCGTGAAGCTCTATCCCGCAGGCGCCACCACGAATTCGCAGAGCGGCGTTCGCGATATCGCCAAGGTCGCGCCCGTTCTGGAACGCATGGCGGAAATCGGTCTGCCGCTTTGCGTGCATGGCGAGGTGACCGATCCCTCGATCGACATTTTCGACCGCGAAGCCGTGTTCATCGAGCGTGTTCTGGCGCCGCTCAGAAAGCGTATTCCCGAACTCAAGGTGGTGATGGAACACGTTACCACGAAGGATGGCGTCGATTATGTGAAGAGTGCGGAAGGCAACCTTGCCGCCACGCTCACCACGCATCACCTCATCATCAACCGCAACGCCATTCTGGCCGGCGGGATTCGCCCACACTATTATTGCCTGCCCGTCGCCAAGCGCGAAGAACACCGGTTGGCACTGCGCGCCGCCGCGGTCTCCGGCGACAGCCGCTTCTTCCTGGGAACGGATTCCGCGCCGCATCTCGACCCGCTCAAGGAATGCGCCTGCGGATGCGCGGGCATCTTCTCGTCCATCAACACCATGGCCTGCCTGGCCCATGTGTTCGAGGAGGAGAATGCACTCGACAAGCTGGAAGCCTTCGCCTCGCTGAACGGCCCGGCCTATTACGGGCTTCCAGCCAATAAAGAGCAGATCACGCTGGTGCGTCGCAACGAACCCGTCGCTTATCCGAAATCGGTGCACACGGCTGACGGGCCGATTACCGTATTCGATCCAATGTTCCCGATCCATTGGACGGTCGAGGATCATCCGGTCGGATAGGGCTGTTTTAACCTCGCGCTGAAGCTTCAGAAGAATTCAGCCGTTCAAAAGCCCTGCTTCGGTTTCCTCGGCGCGGGTTTTTGAGGGAGGCGTGAAACCGCCTATTGGTCAATAAGGGGATTGCGCGGTCTATTCAGGGAAAAGCCTGGAATGGACTTCGCCTCCATGGCGTCTAGAAGACCTTTTGCCAAAGCGACGCTGCTTTGCTTCCTCTTTGCTCTCGCTGCCTGCGGCGGTGGAGGCGAGGAGGACAAAGCAGCCGCCCCCCAAACGCCGCAAACCCCAACCACACCTCCGCAAACGCCGTCCGTTTCGGGCTATCCCACCTTCGATGAAAGCGCGGCGGCGCTTTATCGCCAGAACGCCGAGTTCAACAGGGCCGACCCGAGCGATGCAGAAGAAAACGCGATCCGCTCCGGATTCGGAGCAAGGACGCTATGCGCCGGCTCAAACAACGCCTATTGCGCGGGCACATCCTCCTACCGACTGCAGAACCTAGATCTTGCCCACAGTGCAACGCTTACCGATGGCCGAAAGGTGACCGGTACCGGGACGCTGATCGCCATCGTGGACGACGGCTACCGATTTTCACATCGCGAACTTGCAGGGAAGGAGATCAGCCTCTTCACCGGCACTGCCGCAGGTATCGGCAGCAACAGCCATGGCACAGCCGTGGCGGCGATTGCCGCTGGCAAGGCAGACGGCGCAGGCATGATGGGGGTCGCCCCGGGTGCGGCGCTGCATTTGTCTTCCTGGGAAGACACGGCCGATGACACGATCATCGCGCATCTTGCGGCGGCAACCCGCGATGCCGCACGCCAGGGAGCAATGGTGCAGAACAATTCCTGGGGTTTTACCGAAGACGTGCCCGTCTCCGAGGAGCGCAGCGACTTCATGGCGTCGGGCGAGACGGATTATGCCCGTTTCCTGGCCGGCCGGCACGGCGGTGCGCACAGCGAATGGCGCAGCCTGATCTCCGCGTATGACGCCTTCCAGAATACCGGCGTCATCGTTTTTGCCAATTCAAACGACGCGACGCTCGACGACGCGATAGCCTGGTCCGCCCTGCCCGAGTTTGCGCCAGAGCTTTCGGAAGCCTGGATAACGGTGTCCAATGCCCTCTTCGAGATCGACCGGCGCGACGGCTCCATCCTTGCCGCCGACCTGCTTTCCGCACCTTGCGGGAGTGCTGCGCGCTATTGCCTGACCACGGACGGAACGCTGAGGGTGCCTACGGACAATACCGACAATTCCTATACACTCGGCACGGGAACCTCTTATGCCGCACCGCAGGTTGCCGGCGACATCGCCCTGCTTGCGCAGGCCTTTCCCGATCTGGCCCCCACGGAATGGACCGCGCGGCTGCTCGCAACGGCGCGTCGGGACTGGCAGGGCTTCCAATCCACAATCGCCGGCGAGACCGTTTTCGCCGACGGCGTCAAACGTGAATATTCCTTCCTCTATGGCCATGGCGTTCCAGACATGAAGGCAGCATTGTCGCCCGTCGGAGGGCTCGCCATTCCCACAGCCGCGCATATCTCAGGCGCTTCTGTTCCGTTGAGCGCGGGCGTCTCCCTTGAAGCGCCTTTGATCGGAAATGCAATCGGAAAGAAACTTGCCGGAAAAACGATCATGGCGATCGATGCGCTGGGCACCAATTTTTCGATTTCCGGCAATGATATTAAGTCGACTAATCAATATGTTCGCAAGGCACCATCAAATGGGCCGGGAAGCGCCTTCGAAACCCGCGCGGCACTGCAAAGCAGCTTCGCCTTTGCCCCGGTGGAGAAGGCTTCATCGCTGATGCTGCAGGAAGCCGCATTGCCCAAGCTGCTTTTCTCGCAGACCTTCGCTTCCAGCTTCGGTTCCACTTCCTTCAGCGATCTCATGCCGCTCGACAAAGGCACTTTCCTGCAACTCGCCGGGTCCATGTCGCCCGATGGCGATGCCGCGAATTTTGCCGCCTCGCGCTTGTTCAGCAAGGGCTTTCTCTCCGGAGAGCTGGCATTTTCGATGAACTTTTCGGCCGGAAGCCTCTTTGGCCAAGTCATGAGCGGACCGTTTCTGGAACCGAAATCCAGTGTGGACATGGCGAGCAGTCTTGCTCTCGTTGCCGATCTCGGCGGCGGCTGGAGTGTCAGCGGATTTGCGGAACTGGGAAGCGGCTTTGCGCAAAACAGTCCAGAAGCGCTCGTTACCACAGGTCCGGTATCGCATTTTAGCGGCTCATTATTTGCCGGCAAAAGAAATACGCTTTTCCTGGATGATATGGCTCGCCTTTATGCGGGTATCAGACCTACGGCGCTTGACGGAACCGCCCGCGTTCGACTGCCAGTCGGGCGCACAGCAAGCGGTTCCGTTACCTATGAGCTTTATGAGGTTGAGCTTGCGGATGCCGACCTGCCATTGCGCTTCGGCCTCACATATGACGCGCGGCTGCCTCGCAATTTCGAACTGGGCTTCAATGCGAATGCCGATTTCCTGGGAGGAAGCGGCGAACGCCCGGTGCTCGACATGGCTATCAGTCTGCACAAGGGCTTTTAAGGCATTCAGCCGATGAGCCGGTTTCAGGCGGCCTCAGGCCGGCGAATATGCCGTGCCGCTTTCAACACCAGAGGAGAAAGGCCCTTGCCCCCGGCATCGACGATCTCGAACAGCTGGGTGCGCATGCGCGGTTCCCAGAACTGATTGATATGATTGGCAATACCTTCCACCTGCTCGCTTTCGGGCTGCGAAGCGAAGAAGCCGGCAATCTGGTTGGCCATATAGACGAGCCGCTCGCCGGCGGAGATGAATTGTTTCTCATGCGACATGCCTGGCCGCTCCTACCGTGACGCGTTTAGGGTGGGTGAATATGTCGAACTCGTCGCCGCGCACCAGCGCGACAAGCGTCATGCCAGCGGTTTCCGCCGTGCGGATCGCCAGGGCCGTGGGCGCGGAAATGGCGGCGATCATGGACGACCCCAGAGCCGCCGTCTTCTGCACCATCTCAACGGAGACGCGCGACGTGACGACCACGGCGCCCGTGGCGGGGTCGATGCCAGCCTTCAGGAGCGCACCGGCTAGCTTGTCGAGCGCGTTGTGACGGCCTACATCCTCACGTGACAGCGCAATTCCTTTGCCGGCTATATAAAAGCCCGCCGCATGCACCGCGCCCGTCTCGCGATGCAGCGTCTGACGGTCGCCCAAAAGGCGCATCGCCTGGGCGATATCGCCGGAAGACAAGGTGAGATTGACATCGGCCACAGCGGGGACGGCGCGCATCGCCTCATCAATGCTTTCGATGCCGCACAGGCCGCAGCCGACCGGACCGGCCAGCCGTCTGCGCCGGGCCTCGAAGCGGGTATTGGCGGCATCACGTAATCGCACCTGAAGGTCAATGCCCGCGCCCAGTTCCTGAACGGTGATCTCCTCGATCTCCGCCGCCGCCGAGACAATGCCTTCCGTCAGACTGAAGCCCAGAGCGAAATCTTCAAGGTCGGCGGGTGTGCCCATCATCACCGCATGGGTGGTGCCGCCATAGGAAAGCGCAATCGGCGTTTCCTCGGGCACGGTCCTGGCAGAAACGCTTGTGCAACCGGCCCGACGCGCCGTGCGGGTGACGCGCGCGGTGGAAGGAACGCCGCTCATGACGACATTGCCATGCGCCGGACCGCCGACAGGCCACAATGTTCAATTCCGCAACTGCGCATGCCGTTACTCCGCTGCCTCCAACGGGGTGATGCGGCGGCTGCGGCGGGCATGCTCCTCATAATCCTCCTGCCAGTCGGTCGGGCCATTGGATGGCGCAACCTCAACCGCCGTGACCTTGTATTCGGGGCAGTTGGTCGCCCAATCGGAATATTCGGTCGTCACCACATTGGCCTGCGTCGTCGGGTGGTGGAAAGTGGTGTAGACAACGCCCGGCGCAACGCGCTCGGTGATCGTGGCACGCAGCGTCGTCTCGCCGGCCCGGCTTCTCAACTTTACCCAGTCACGGTCGCGAATGCCGCGGTTCTCCGCATCGAAGGGATGAATCTCCAGCAGATCCTCCTCGTGCCACAGCACATTGTGGGTGCGCCTCGTCTGCGCTCCGACATTGTATTGCGAGAGGATGCGACCCGTGGTGAGTAGCAGCGGGAAGCGCGGACCGACCTTTTCGTCGGTGGCTACATAGGCAGTGCGCACGAATTTGCCCTTGCCGCGCACGAAACCGCCCATATGCATGATCGGAGTTCCCTCGGGCGCCTTCTCGTTGCAGGGCCACTGCACCGAGCCTTTCTCTTCAAGAAGATCATAAGTGACGCCGGCGAAGCTCGGCGTGGTGGCGGCAATCTCGGCCATGATCTCCGAAGGATGCGCGTAGTTCCAGTCCCGGCCGAGAGCGCGGGCCAGCATCTGCGTCACTTCCCAATCGGCATAGCCGTTCTTCGGCTCCATGACCTTGCGCACGCGGTTGATGCGGCGTTCGGCATTGGTGAAGGTGCCCTCCTTCTCCAGGAAGGTGGAACCCGGCAGGAAGACATGGGCGTAATTAGCCGTCTCGTTCAAGAAGAGATCGTGCACGACGACGCATTCCATCGCCTCAAGACCCGCCGCAACGTGGCGCGTGTTGGGATCGGACTGGAGAATGTCCTCACCCTGAATGTAGATGCCGCGGAACGTGCCCTCGATTGCGGCATCGAGCATGTTGGGAATGCGCAAGCCCGGCTCGTTGTCGAGCTTCACACCCCACAGGCTTTCATAGATGGCGCGGGTCGCATCCTCCGAAATGTGACGGTAGCCCGGCATTTCATGCGGGAACGACCCCATGTCGCAGGAGCCCTGCACATTGTTCTGCCCGCGCAGCGGATTCACGCCGACGCCAGGGCGGCCGATATTGCCGGTGGCCATGGCAAGATTCGCAATGGCCATGACGGTGGTCGAGCCCTGGCTGTGTTCGGTGACGCCAAGCCCGTAGTAGATCGCCCCGTTGCCACCCGTTGCGTACAGGCGGGCAGCACCGCGAATGAGATCGGCCGGGACGCCCGACGCCTTCTCAATCGCTTCGGGGCTGTTTTCCGGCTGCAAGACGAAGCTCGCCCAGTCCTGGAACTCCTCCCAGTCGCAACGCTCGCGGATAAAGGCCTCGTTGAACAGGCCCTCGGCCACGATTACGTGAGCAAGCGCGGTCAGGACGGCGACATTGGTGCCCGGCCTGAGCGGCAGGTGGTAGGCAGCCTCCACATGCGGCGTTCGCACGAGGTCGATGCGACGCGGATCGATCACGATCAGCTTGGCGCCCTCGCGCAACCGCTTCTTCAGGCGCGAGCCGAAAACGGGATGGCCGTCCGTCGGATTGGCCCCGATCACCAGAACAACGTCGGCATGTTCGACGGAATCGAAATCCTGCGTGCCGGCGGAGGTGCCGAAGGTGGTCTTCAATCCGTAACCCGTCGGCGAATGGCAGACGCGGGCGCAGGTGTCCACATTGTTGTTGCCGAAGCCCTGACGAACCAGCTTCTGGACGAGATAGGTTTCCTCATTGGTGCAGCGCGAGGAGGTGATGCCGCCTATGGCAGCCTGGCCGTGTTCGCGCTGGATGCGCTTGAACGCATCGGCAACATGCGACAAAGCCTCTTCCCAACTGACCTCCCGCCATGGATCGGTGATCTTCTCGCGCACCATCGGGTTGAGGATGCGGTCCTTGTGGGTGGCGTAGCCATAGGCGAAGCGGCCCTTCACGCAGGAATGGCCGCGATTGGCCTTGCCATCCTTGTAGGGCACCATGCGCACGACTTCCTCGCCCTTCATCTCGGCCTTGAAGGAACAACCGACGCCGCAATAGGCGCAGGTCGTGACCGCCGAGCGATCGGGCATGCCCATTTCGATGATCGATTTTTCCTGCAACGCGCCGGTGGGGCATGCCTGTACGCAGGCGCCGCATGAAACACATTCCGACTGCAGGAACGGCTCATCCATGCCAGCGGTGATGCGGCTTTCGAAACCACGTCCTTCCACCGTCAGCGCGAAGGTGCCCTGTTGTTCCTCGCAGGCCCGCACGCATAAGGAGCAGACAATGCACTTCGAGGGATCGTAGGCGAAATAGGGGTTGGAGATGTCCAGCTCCTTGAAATTCACCCCGTGCTCGCCTTCCGGTGCCGGCGCCAGATGGTTCGCGCCGTCCTCGCTATAGCGGTTCTGCTTCAGGCCGACAGTCTCGGCCATGTTCGCCATCTCGCAATTGCCCGCCGCGCAGGCGGGGCAATCGACCGGATGGTCGGACATGTAGAGTTCCATCACGCCCTTGCGGATGGATTTCAGCCGGTCGCTCCGGGTGTTCACCGAGATGCCTTCGGCCACCGGCGTGGTGCAGGATGCCGGCGTACCGCCCCGGCCCTCCACCTCGACGAGGCAGAGACGGCACGAACCGAACGCCTTGACCATGTCGTTGGCGCAGAGCTTGGGCACGGCGATGCCCGCCTCGCGCGCTGCACGCATGATGGAGGTGCCTTCCGGCACGGTTACCGACTGGCCGTCGATGGTCAGCGTCACCGTCTTGTCAGAGCGGACTGCTGGTGTGCCGTAATCAGTTTCGTTCACGAAGCACATGGCGTGGCTCCCATGGTATGAGTGGCTCGCTCGAGAGAGGTGCGACGGGCGTCTGGATTGTCTTGTGTCATCGCCGTCACTCCGCCGCTTCGCGCGCGGGCACGGGACGGAAGTCCTCGGGGAAATGGGTCAGCGCGCTCATGACCGGATAGGGCGTGAAACCGCCCAGCGCGCACAAAGATCCGAACTTCATCGTGTTGCAAAGATCGGTCACGGTCTCGATCTGTGTTTCGGGCGCGATGCCCGCTTTCAGGCGATCAAGAACCTCCATGCCGCGCGTCGAACCGATGCGGCAGGGCGTGCATTTGCCGCAACTCTCGACAGCGCAGAACTCCATCGCGAAACGCGCCTGCTTCAACATGTCGACCGTGTCGTCGAAGACGACGATGCCGGCATGGCCGATCAAGCCATCCTTGGCCGCGAAGGCCTCGTAATCGAAAGGCGTATCGAACAGGGAACGCGGGAAGTAAGCGCCCAGCGGGCCACCCACCTGGACCGCGCGCACCGGGCGGCCCGTTGCCGTGCCGCCGCCGATCTCGTCCACGATCTCACCGAGCGTCATACCGAATGCCGCTTCGAAGAGGCCGCCATGTTTCACATTGCCGGCGATCTGGATCGGGATCGTACCGCGCGAGCGGCCCATGCCGAAATCGCGATAATAGGCACCGCCCTTGTCGAGGATGATCGGTACGGAAGCGAGAGAAATGACGTTGTTGATGACCGTCGGCTTGCCGAACAGGCCCTGATGGGCGGGCAGTGGGGGCTTGGCGCGAACCTGGCCGCGCTTTCCCTCGAGGCTGTCGAGCAGCGCCGTTTCTTCGCCGCAGACATAAGCACCAGCACCGACACGCACCTCCATATCGAAGGCAAAGGCGGAACTGAGAACGCTCTTTCCCAGAACGCCTGCCGCGCGCGCGACCGCGATGGCCTCGTTCAGCACCGCAGCGGCATGGGGATATTCCGAACGCAGATAGATGTAGCCCTTGGTCGCGCCCGTCGCGATGCCGGCGATCGCCATGCCCTCGATCAGGACGAAAGGATCGCCCTCCATGATCATGCGGTCGGCGAATGTGCCCGAATCGCCTTCATCCGCGTTGCAGACGATGTATTTGCGCGGACCCTGCGCATCGTGCACCGTCTTCCATTTGATGCCTGTCGGGAAGCCAGCGCCGCCGCGCCCGCGAAGGCCGGACTCCATCACCTCCTCGATGATGGCGGCAGGCGATTTTTCGAGCGCGTTGCGCAGGCCACGCAGGCCTCCGTGACGCTCGTAATCCTCAATAGAAACCGGATCGACGATGCCGCAACGGGCAAATGTCAGGCGGGTCTGGCGTACGAGGAAAGGCAGTTCCTCCGGCTTGCCAAGCGCCAGGGCATGGGTGCGGCCCTCAAGCATGCCCGCGTCCAGAAGCGCCGGGATATCGCCGGGGGCCACCGGTCCATAGGCGATACGGCCCTGTGCCGTCTCGACCTCGACCATGGGTTCCAGCCAGTAGAGACCGCGCGAACCGTTGCGCACGATCTCGACATCAAGGCCGCGCGTCTTCGCTTCCGTGCGTAACGCGCCGGCAACCTGTTCGGCGCCGAGCGCAAGTGCACCGGAATCGCGGGGAACGTATACCTTCACCGTCATGCCCGTGCCCTCCGCGCGATATCAACAGCCTTCTCATCATCGATACGGCCGATCACCTCCCCATCGAGCATGGCGGAGGGAGCGCAAGCGCACAGTCCGAGACAATAGACGGGCTCGAGCGTGACCGCGCCATCGGCGCTGGTTTCGTGGAAACGGATGCCCAGAAGCTGCTCAAGCCGCTCGGCCACCGCGTCACCGCCCACCGACTGGCAGGCTTCCGCACGGCACACCTTCAGCACATGCCTGCCGGCAGGCTTTTCGCGGTAATCATGATAGAAGGAGACGACGCCGTAGACTTCGGCACGCGACAGATTGAGCGCCTCGGCAATGACCGGAACGCTTTCGCGCGGCACATAACCAAGCTCCTGCTGAATCCCGTTCAGGATCGGCAGTAACGGGCCTTCCTCCTCCCGCCACCGCTCGACAATCGACTGAACGGTGGACGCATTCTCGGTACGTGCGTGCTGCATCGCGCAGCGCCCTCCCTAACGTTGCTCGTACCAAAATGAGACCGAAATCCGCCGCACGGATCAATACAGCAGTTCCGTCGCTTGATAGAAGTTCTCTATTGCTTTTGCGCATAGCGCTCAGCGACGAGCCGCGCCTCATAAAGCAAAGCGGAAACGAGCGGGGTGTGGGGCTCGCGTTTGACCGCCACCACGCCGACCAGGTGGCTGGCATCCGGCTCGACGATGGGGATGGCGCGGATCGGCTCGGAGAAGCCCAGCACCTCAGCCAGGTTGAGAGGCATGATGGACGCCCATTTTCCCGTGCGGATGTGGGAAAAAAGCACGATCATGGAGTTGGATTCCAATGTCGGGCTGACTGTTGCGCCCACCTCTTCCAGGTGCTGGTTGATGATGCGCCGGTTCTGCATGTCCGGCGTCAACAGGCAGAGCGGGAGTTCCGCAACCTCGGCCCAGGTGACCGTCTCGCGGTCGGAATAGCGGTTTTCAGCCGCAGTAATGAGCTGATAGCGCTCCGAATAGAGCGGCACGGCCGCCACATGACCGAGCGGCTCGTTGTCGATATAAGTGATGCCGATATCGATCTCGAAATTCTCCAGGAGAGACAGCACTTCCAAGGAGGTGCGGGAGATGATGGAGAAAGTGACTTCCGGATGTTTTTTCCGGAACGGCGTGGTGAGCTCGGGCATCATGGCAAGCGCCGTGGGAATGGCCGCGATGCGCACATGGCCCGCGAGGCCGCGCCGGGCGGCGTTCATTTCCGCCCGCATGGTGCGGGCGTCTCCAACGATGCGGCGCGCCCATTCGAGCACACGCTGCCCCTCCGGCGTCAGCCCCTGAAAGCGGGAGCCGCGCTGCACCAGCATGACGCCAAGCTGGTCTTCAAGCTGCTTGATCGCAGCCGAAAGCGTGGGCTGCGTCACGCCGAGTTCGATTGCCGCCCGCCCGAAATGGCGCTCCTTGGCGAGCGCTATGAAGAATTCCAGCTTGTCGATCATGGGCGCGACGCTACAGGCAGCTTGCCGCCGGGGCAATCCGTCCCGTGCCGCGGAAGAACGCCTGCAATCGAAACCGCTGTGACAACACAGATGGCGATTTGCCTCTCTTGGCCCTCGGGCCCATGTGCTTTATCTGAGAGGAAAAGCAAAGGCAGCGCACATGACCCTCGACAGGCATACCGTCATCGACCGACTGAGAACCGTGAAAGGCCCCGATCAGGAAGGAGACATCGTTTCTCTCGGCCTTGTCTCGGAAATCTTCATCGCAGACGGCAAGGTGTTCTTCTCCGTCACGGTTCCTGCAAACCGCGCCGAGGAACTGGAATCCCTGCGACAGGCAGCGGAGGCGGCCGTGCGCTCGATCCCCGGCGTGAAGGGCGCGATGGTGGCCCTGACGGCGGAGAAACAGGGGGGCGGCATGGGCACCGCGCCGCAGAGGCCGAAGCCCGCTCCGGCTCGTCCCGCAGCCGCCCATCCGGTTGCAGGAAGCCAGGCGGGCCAGCAACCGGCCAAGGCCGACGTGCCGGGCATCAAGGCCATCGTCGCCGTGGCAAGCGGCAAGGGCGGCGTCGGCAAATCGACAACGGCGGTCAACCTCGCCCTCGGTCTCAAGGCTCTTGGATTAAAGGTCGGCATTCTCGATGCCGATATCTATGGCCCCTCGATGCCGCGCCTGCTGGGCATCAAGGGGAAGCCGCAGACCGCTGACGGAAAAACCCTCAAGCCGATGGAGGCCTATGGGCTGAAGGTCATGTCCATGGGGTTCCTCGTGGACGAGGATACACCGATGATCTGGCGCGGACCGATGGTGGTTTCCGCGCTACGCCAGATGCTGCGCGACGTGGCCTGGGGCGAGCTCGACGTGCTCGTGGTGGATATGCCGCCCGGCACGGGTGACGTGCAGCTGACCATGGCCCAACAGGTGCCGCTGGCCGGCGCGGTGATCGTGTCGACCCCGCAGGACCTGGCGCTGATCGATGCCCGCAAGGGCCTCAACATGTTCAAGCGGGTGGATGTGCCGCTGCTCGGCATCGTGGAGAACATGAGTTACTTCGTCGCTCCCGACACGGGCAAGCGCTATGACATCTTCGGCCATGGCGGAGCGAAGGCGGAAGCCGAACGGCTTGGCGTTCCCTTTCTTGGGGAAGTGCCGCTTACCATGGACGTGCGGGAAACCTCGGACGCAGGAACACCGGTCGTCGCGGCCAATCCCGATGGCGCACAAGCGATCGTCTATCGTGCCATCGCCGAGAAGGTGATGTCCGAAATGGGAAGCGCAATGACTGCGGCAGCCGAGGATGCCCCGAAAATCGTGTTCGATTGAGGAAGCCTGCTGCCGCCTGCCGAAGGCAAGCGGCAGAACGGGAAAAGCACCCTTTCATGTTACAATCATTCTTCATTTTCTGATATCATTGTAACATTAAAAGCTTCAGGGAGGAGCCTGCCGCATGAGCGCATCACAGTCCGACACCATTCTTCACGAACGTCGCGAGGGGTGGCACCGCATCACGCTCAACCGACCGGAAAAGCTCAACTCCTTCAATGAGGAACAACATCATGCGCTGCGCGCTGCGCTGAACGAAGCGGCAGCAGACGAGACCTGCCGAACCGTGCTCCTGACGGGCGCTGGCCGCGGTTTTTGCGCAGGCCAGGATCTGGGTGACCGCGATCCCTCGAAGCCTGGCGAGCGGGTCGACCTCGGCTATACGATCGAAACTTTCTATAATCCGCTCGTGCGGCAGATTCGCTCTCTCGGCAAACCCGTTATCTGTGCGGTGAACGGCGTTGCGGCCGGGGCCGGCGCCAATATCGCGCTCGCTTGCGACATGGTGCTTGCCGCGAAATCGGCAAAGTTCATCCAGGCATTTTCGCGTATCGGTCTGGTGCCCGATTCCGGCGGAACCTGGTTTCTCACGCGGCTTCTGGGCGAGGCCCGCGCCAAGGCGCTGATCCTGACCGGAGACGCCCTTACGGCGGAACAGGCCGAGCAATGGGGCCTGATCTGGCGCGTCGTGGAAGACGATGCATTGGCAGGCGAAGCCGAAGAACTCGCCGAACGCTTTGCCAAAGGTCCCACCTATGCCTATGGCCTCATCAAGGAGGCGGTCCATCTTGCCTCTCGCAACACGCTGGACGAGCAGCTGGAGCTGGAACGCGACATGCAGCGCAAGGCAGGCTTTTCCGACGATTATCGCGAAGGCGTTACAGCCTTTCTGAACAAGCGCAAGCCGACTTTCACAGGCAAGCCCACCGAATAGCCAAGTGCAATCGCCCGGCGAACATGCCTTTGCCGCAAATAACTGAAATCCTGCCCTTTTTAGGTTGGAGTTCAGTTATTTGAGACATCTGTTTTATTGCATCGTTTCCTTCTCGCTTCTTTCCGCACCCGCGCTTGCCGCCATCGAGCTTGAGAATGAATATTGGCGGATTTCCGTGGCCCCGGAGACGCTCGCCATTATCGTAACAGCAACCGGCCGGGAGCCGGTTGCGCTTTCCTCCGGATTCGAGCCTCGCATCGCCGAGCAAATCCAGATTTCCGATAAGGCGGCGTCCTGGCGCTGGAGCGAGGAAGGCTACACTTTTTCATTTGCTCTTGAAGGGCAAGACCTACAGCTATCCGTACAGGCGGAAAGGGCTGCGAGCCTTGACCTCATCAGGCAGCCGGCGGCAGCCATGGGGCAGGGCTTCGTGCTGCCCCTGGCGGAAGGACATTATGTTCCGGCAGGCAGCGCACAATGGCGTGACTTCGTTGCAGAGCATTTCAGCTCTGTAAACACCAGCCAGGATTTGAGTCTGCCCCTGCTCGGTATGGATTTCGGCGCATATAGCCTCACCTGGATATTCGAGACCCCATTCAACAACACCCTCAGTTTTGCACGAGATAACAATGGGCTGTCGGTGGGATTCTCCCACGAATTCACCATGCTTGCACCGCGGGAGCCACTTCGGATGCTCCTGCATCTGGGGGGCGGCGACAGGATTGCCGGTGCCAAACGTTATCGCCGGCTTCTCATCGAGAGTGGCCGCTATGAAAGCCTTGAAAGCAAGATCGCTGCAACACCCGACACTTTGAAACTGCTTGGCGCAAGCCAAATCTATTTCTGGGGGAACGGCCTGCTTGGAAGCAAGGATTTGGTTGATTGGAAAGCGTTCATCGATCAACTCAAAAGCAATACGCCAATTGCCAAAGCACTGATGAACGGTTTCGACAATGAGGCCGTACAAGCCGTCAACACACCCCGAATTCAGGCTTACGAAAAGCGTGTAATTCTGCGGGCAATCAACCAGGGCCTTCACCGGCTGGCGCGTCAGGAATGGCAGGTAGACGATCCCGACTGGACGGAAATGACCGCCATATATGAGCGTATTGGCCGCGACGTCCGTGCGACCTTTGGCTCAGCACTGTCTCGTGAACCCGCTTCTTGGGGAGCCACCCTCTCACAGACTACTTTTGATATGTTGCGAAAAGCCGGCCTCACCAAGGCATGGATCGGCCTGGGCGAT
This sequence comes from Nitratireductor indicus C115, assembly GCF_000300515.1. GTDB lineage: Bacteria > Pseudomonadota > Alphaproteobacteria > Rhizobiales > Rhizobiaceae > Nitratireductor > Nitratireductor indicus. Next base: position 135,380 of record NZ_AMSI01000001.1, on the reverse strand, counting down.
GGCTGGGAAGGCGGGCTCTGGAATCCCCAAGCGGTAGCCGCGGGGGTGGGCGCCGGTTATCTCATCGCGCCCTACGATTCCTACGAGACAGCCATCCCAGCGGGCGTACGCCCCGACTGGACCACTGCCGCGCTCGGCAAAACGGCCTATGAAAAATGCGCGGTGATCAAAAAGGACGGCAAGGCTCAATCCGGCTTCAACGGAAGCGGCCACTACACGCTGTCAGATTGCGTCTTGCCCATTCTCAAGAAACGCGTACAGGCCATCAAAAACATCGTGCCTTACAACAGCTGGTTTCTGGACGCCTATGCCACGGGCATGGTGTTCGACAGCTATCGCCCCTCCGCTCCCGTAACCATGAAGCAGAACGCGCAGGCGAATGAAGACGCGTCGCGCTGGGTGAATTTCAGCTTCAACATGCCCGTCGCCTCGGAGGACGGAAACGCCACAACTGCAGGCGGCATTGCGCTGGCGCATGGAATGCAGGTTCCAGTCATCGGCTGGGGCGATGAGGACATGATGGTGGATCGGCAGTCGCCCTATTATCTTGGACGCTGGTACCCGGAAGAGGAGCCCGAATTCTTCTTCAAACAAGTGCCGATCAAAGAGCCTTTCCGCTCCGTCTATTTCGACCCCTCGACCCGGCTGCCGCTTTATCAAAGCGTCTTTCACGGCTCGGTCATCACCGCGAACCACTGGCATTTCGACAGCCTGAAATTCACCAATGCACGGCGCGAATCGGAACTCGTCCAGCTCCTTTACAATGTGCCTCCGCTCTATCATCTGAGCGAAAGAACATTGGCGAAGCGGCTGCCCGTCATCCTGCGCCAGCAGGCCTTCTTCCAGCCTCTGCATGAAAGACTGGGTACGAGCGAACTCGTGTCCTTCCGCTATCTTTCCGATGATCGCCTTCTGCAGGAGACGGCATTTTCCGAGGGCACACGGCTGATTGCCAACATGTCGCAGGAAAGGCGCGGCGCGGCAGGAACCACCATCGCCCCTTTTTCCATCATCGCCGTGAGAGACGGGGCGGTCATCGCCCGCTACAGCTCTCGCGACTGAAGAGAGACCGCAGCTTTCCATGGTCGCCGGGCTTGTTGCCTGGCGGCCATCGCATATCGCTCAGGCGACTGCGTCTTCTCCACCGCCGCTGACGCGGGTGTTGAAATCGGAGAAGAACTGGCCGGCGAGCTTTTTTGATGTGGACTGAATGAGGCGGCTGCCCAGCTGCGCCATCTTGCCCCCCACATCGGCCTTGGCCGAATATGTGAGGATGGTTGCATCCGGCCCATCGGCCTTGAGCGAGACATCCGCCCCGCCCTTGGCAAAGCCGGCCACGCCACCCTTGCCCTCGCCGCTGATCGTGTAGGAATTGGGCGGGTTGAGATTGGTCAGCTCGACCGCGCCGTTGAAACGCGCCTTGATCGGCCCGATCTTGAGAGCCACGACTGCCGAAAAGCCGGTGTCGGACGTCTTTTCAAGTTCCTCGCAACCGGGGATGCAATCCTTCAGGACTTCAGGATCGTTGAGCGCCTGCCACACGGTTTCCACCGGCGCCTCGATCCGTTCTTCACCTTCGATCACCATGGCCATGGCTCAGCCCTCCTCAAAAAGCCTTTCCCGATTGGCTAACCCACCCGCAACGTCTTGTCCATCCACACAAGGGAGGGCACGCTGTCTTGCAGGTGACATGTGTCGCAACTATCGGACAGGCGCATGCCAGACATGAAGGAAATGGAATGGGCGAACCGCAGGCGGCTGCAGAAAGCACAGAACCGAGGCAGGGATCTGTCGGAGAGGTTTTTTCTGCCTTCCTGAAACTCGGGTTCACCTCCTTCGGCGGACCCATTGCGCATCTCGGCTATTTTCGCGACGAACTCGTCCTGCGGCGCGGCTGGCTGAGCGAGGCGGCCTATGCCGATCTCGTAGCGCTTTGCCAGTTCCTGCCCGGCCCTGCCAGCAGCCAGGCCGGCTTTGCGCTCGGCTATATGCGCGCGGGACCGATGGGAGCCGCAGCCGCATGGGCTGCCTTCACACTGCCATCGGCATTGGCGCTCTTCTTCTTCGCGACATTCTCTCAATCGCTTCAGAACCCTCTCGGCGAAGGCTTCTTGCACGGTCTCAAGATCGTTGCGGTGATCGTCGTGGCGCAAGCCGTTTGCGGGATGGCCCGAACGCTCTGTCCCGACCGGACACGCGCTGCGATCGGGCTTCTGGCACTGGTCATCATAACGTCTGTGGGTGGCGGACTGGCGCAAATCGCCGCCATCGCCTGCGGCGGCGCGCTGGGATGGTGGCTCTGCCACGACCCGGCGAGATCGCAGAGTCGAGCGATCCGTCTCGGTGTGCCGCTCGGCGCCGGGCTTTTCGCCCTTGTTCTCTTCATTGTCCTCCTTGCGGCATTGCCGATGCTTGCCATGCCCGGCAACCAGCCACTGGCCTTGATCGATACGTTCTATCGGGCAGGAGCGCTCGTCTTTGGCGGGGGGCATGTGGTGCTTCCGCTGCTTGAGGCGGGAACGGTGGGAACCGGATTGATCACCGAAGGCGCGTTCCTCTCAGGCTATGGAGCAGCGCAGGCCGTTCCCGGCCCACTCTTCACCTTCGCAAGCTATCTGGGCACCGCGATCTCGGGCCCAACCGGCGCGGGGCTGGCGCTTCTGGCCATCTTCACACCCGGCTTTCTTCTGCTTGTGGGGGTCGCCCCCTTTTGGGACAGGCTGAGTGGCCATCCGCAGGCACGGGCAGCCATGGCCGGGACGAATGCAGCCGTCGTCGGCATTCTTGCCGGTGCGCTCTACGATCCGCTCTGGACCGCAGCCATTCTCGAGCCTGCGGATTTCGCGCTGGCCGCCACAGGATTCGTGCTCATCACGCTGTTTCGTGCGCCGCCCTGGAGCATCGTTCTTCTGTGCGCCGCAGCCGGCGGCGCACTTTCCCTCGTCTGACCTGTCTTATGCGGCAGCCCTGCCATGCTCTGCCGCAGCAGCCGCAAGTTCGCGGATACCCGGCTCGACATGCTGGCTTGCGATGGAGGAGATGCCCAGACGCATGAAGCGCGAGGGGCGCAATGGCTTCTCCATGAAGAAACGCGAGCCCGGCTCGATCAAAACGCTCCGGCGCGCCGCCGATTTGGCCAGCAGCATGGAATCGAGGCCTGCCGGCCCTTCCAGCCACAGTGAGGTTCCGCCCGGAATGTCGGCCGCGTTCCAGTCCGGCAGAATCTCGTTGACGGCCTGGACGAGCTTCTCGCGACGGTCTTCGAAAGCTGCCGAAATCCGGCGTACCAGCGTGTCGTGGTGACCGAGCGACAGGAAGAGGGCAACGGCGCGCTGATTGTTTGCCGGCGGATGACGCAGGATGAAGCGGCGCAAAGCGCGCAGCTCGGCGATCAGATCGGCCGAAGCGACGATATAGCCCATGCGCAGACCCGGAGCGAGGGTCTTCGACATGGAGCCGATGTAGACGACGCGCCCCGTGCGATCGAGGCCCTTGAGAGCGGCTTGCGGACGCTCATCCGCCAGCTGGCTGTCATAATCGTCCTCGATGACGATCCAGTCATTGCGCTCGGCGGCAGCCAGCAACGCTTCGCGGCGCGGCTGGCTGAGCGGCACCATGGTCGGGCAATGATGGCTCGGCGTGGCGAAGACGAAATTCGTGTCCTCGGGAATCTGCGCTACATCGATGCCGTGGCGATCCACGGGCACAGGTGCGATTTCTGCGCCGGCAAGCTGGAAGATCGAGCGCGCATCGGGATAGCCCGGATTTTCCATGGCGACCTTGGTTTCGCGGCGCATCAGAAGCGTAGCCAGCATGTAGAGCGCGTTTTGCGATCCGAGCGTCACGAGGATCTCGTCAGGGTTCGCGAAGATACCGCGCCGGGGCAGAAGCCGCGCCTGAATCTGCTCGATCAACAGCGGATCGTCGCGGTCCACCATGTCGGCAGCCCAATTGCGAATTTCCAGAACGGCGAGCGCCATGCGATTGCATTCGCGCCATTCGGCCGTTGGAAACAGCGAAGGATCGAACTGACCATAGACGAAAGGATAGGAAGCCTTCATCCACTCATCATTCTTACGGGCCTCGGGCATGCCGCTTGCGTGCATGCGAAAGCGCTCGCCCCAGTTCACGCCGTTGCGCGCACCCTGCTTGCGCTGCGGACGCGGCGGGGCGGCAAGCACTTCCGGATTCACGAAATGGCCGCGGCGCTCACGGGCGATCAGGAACCCCTGGTCGACGAGCTGCTGAAAGGCGAGCACCACCGTTCCACGTGCCACGCCCAGTTTTTCCGCAAGGATGCGGCAGGACGGAAGCGGCATTGACGGGGCGATCTGCCGGTCGAGAATGGCCGAGACGATGGCCTGGCGAATCTGTGCCTGAAGCGTCTGTCCCGATTCCGGTGAAATCTTGAACAGGCCGGTCCATAAGGCAGTGTCATTTCTGGCGGGCATGGGGCTTTCCTCTCCGGACGCGGAGCCTAGCGTTGGGCCAAGCCATGTCAAGCGTGGTACAATTGATTGTTCCAACAAAGAAATTGATGAATGGAAGAAAAGCCTTGTGGTGCTTGGCTTTGAGCGTGGCGCCTTCTCATCCTCGGCTGAGATTTTTTGAAAGACCATTCCAACTTTTCCATGTTCTGGTCTAAAAGTGCCGGTCTGTTTTCGCAGGAGGCCTCCCTTGAACACGGCATTGGAAACCGCGCTGGACGCGCTCAGGAACCACCGCGCGGCAAGCTTGCCGATAAACATGCGCGCTGTCTTTTCTTCCGATCCGCAACGTTTCGAGCGCTTTTCGCTGACACTGGACGATATGACACTCGACATGTCGCGCACCGCGATAACGGAGGAAACGGTCGACCTTCTCCTGCGGCTGGCTGAAACCGCCGATCTTGCCGGCGCGCGCGATTCCATGCTTGCCGGCGAGCACATCAACACCACCGAGGACCGCGCAGTTCTCCACACGGCCCTGCGGGCGCTTTCAGGCGGACAGGCGATGGAGGGAGGACGGGACGTAATGCCCGATATTCGCGCCGTGCTCGAAGCGATGGATGCCTTTGCCGAAAGCGTGCGTGGTGGGACGCTCCGGGGTGCGACAGGTCAGGCATTCACGGATGTTGTGAATATCGGCATCGGCGGCTCTGACCTCGGGCCGGTGATGGCAACGCGGGCCCTTTCGCCGTTTCATGACGGGCCGCGGCTGCACTATGTCTCCAATATCGACGGGGCGCATATCGCCGACACGCTTGCAGAGCTCGATCCTGAGACAACGCTTTTCATCGTTGCCTCGAAAACCTTCACCACCATCGAAACCATGACCAATGCCGCGACCGCGCGGGATTGGGTCGCCGCGAAACTCGGCCCCTCCGCCACCGGCGATCACTTCGCTGCCGTTTCGACCGCGCTCGACAAGGTCGCGGCATTCGGCATCGATCCGAACCGTGTTTTCGGCTTCTGGGACTGGGTCGGCGGGCGCTATTCCCTGTGGTCGGCCATCGGCCTGCCCATCATGATCGCCATCGGCCCCGATAATTTCCGCCGCTTCCTTGCCGGTGCGGAGGCCATGGACAATCATTTCCGTTCCGCGCCGATGCGGCAGAACCTGCCTGTCATGCTCGGGCTGATCGGGTATTGGCACCGGGTCGTCTGCGACTATCCGGCCCGCGCCGTCATTCCCTATGACCAGAGGCTGGAGCGGTTGCCTGCCTATCTCCAGCAACTCGACATGGAATCGAACGGCAAGGGTGTTCGGCTTGGCGGCGGGGCCGTATCGACGCCGACCGGCCCGCTCGTCTGGGGGGAACCGGGCACCAACGGCCAGCATGCCTTCTTCCAGCTCTTGCATCAGGGTACGGACATCATTCCCGTCGAGTTCATTCTTGCAGCGGAAGGACATGAACCTGACCTCCAGCACCACCATGACCTGCTCATCGCCAACTGCCTGGCGCAGGCCGAGGCGCTGATGAAAGGGCGGACACTGGAAGAGGCACGCGCGCAGCTCATTGCCAAGGGAATGGACGCCGAGCGGGCGGAAGCGCTGGCGCCGCACCGCGTGTTCCCCGGCAACCGCCCCTCGCTCACCATTCTGCACCGTCAGCTCGATCCCTATGCGCTTGGAAGACTTATCGCGCTCTACGAACACCGTGTTTTCGTGGAAGCCCGTCTTTTCGGCATCAACGCCTTCGATCAGTGGGGCGTTGAGCTCGGCAAGGAACTTGCCACGGAGCTTCTGCCCGTGGTGGAGGGCAAGGCCGATCCCTCCTCACGCGACAGCGCCACAGCGGGCATGGTGCGGCGGATCGCGGCGCTGAGGGACTGACTGACAGGCCGGTCCCGGCGCCCCGTGGTTCGACGAGCTCACCACGAGGGCTATTGGCGCCAGCTTCAACGCAAATCCTTGCGCAGAATCTTGCCGACATTGGATTTCGGCAATTCGTCACGGAACTCGATATATTTCGGCCTCTTGTATCCCGTGAGGTTCTGCTTGCAGAATTTCACGAGATCGGCCTCCGTGAGCGCGGGATCCTTCTTCACCGCGAAGAGCTTGGGCACCTCGCCGGAATGCTCGTCGGCGACACCGACAATGGCCACTTCGAGCACACCAGGATGCGCTGCAATGACCTCTTCCACCTCGTTCGGGAACACCTTGAAGCCCGAAACCACGATCATGTCCTTCTTGCGGTCAACGATGGTGATCTGACCGTTCTCGGCCATGGTGCCCATGTCACCAGAGCGGAAATATCCATCCCCGGTCATCACTTTCGCGGTCTCGTCCGGACGGTTCCAATATCCCACCATGACCTGAGGGCCGCGAATGCAAATCTCGCCAACCTGGCCGAAGGGAAGGTCCTTGCCCTTGTCGTCGCGGATCGCGATGTCGGTGGAAGGAACCGGCAGGCCGATCGTGCCTGTGAACTCCTTGGCGTCGAAACGATTGACGGTGGCCACGGGCGAGGTTTCCGAAAGTCCATACCCTTGCGAAATGACGCAGCCTGTCACTTCCTGCCAACGCTCGGCCACCTGACGCTGCACGGCCATGCCGCCGCCAAAGGTGACGAGGAGATTGCGGAATGGAAGCTTGCGGAAATCCTCGTTGTTCAGCAGCGCATTGAAGAGCGTGTTCAGGCCCGGGAATATCTGGAAGTCATAATGCTGCAACTCCTTCACGAAGGCGGGAATATCGCGAGGGTTCGGAATGAGCACATTGTTGCCGCCGAGCTTCATGCCCATCAGCGCGTTCACCGTGAGAGCATAGATATGATAAAGCGGCAGCGCGCAAATGAGCACCGGATTTTCCGGCCTGGGCCGGTTCAGATAAGCACTGCGGAACCAAAGCTCGTTCTGGATGACATTGGCCAGAACATTGCTCTGAACAAGCGTGGCTCCCTTGGAAACGCCGGTGGTGCCGCCCGTATATTGCAGGAAGGCATTGTCCCCCAGCGCAATCTCGACAGGTTTGAACCCGCTTGCCTCGCCCTTGCGGAGCGCCTCGTTGAATGGCACATGCCCCGGCAGAGACCACGCCGGAACCATCTTCTTCACGCGGCGCACGACAAAATTGACGAGGAAACCCTTGAGGCCCATCAGGTCGCCCATGGAGGCCACGACGGCGTGCTTGATCTGCGTGCGGCCTGCTACGGCCTGTAAGGTATGGGCGAAATTCTCCAGAATGACGATGGCTTCAGCGCCTGAATCATTGAGCTGGTGCTCCAGTTCGCGCGGCGTATAGAGCGGATTGACATTGACCACGACATAGCCGGCCCTCAACACCGCCATCATGGCAATCGGATACTGCAGGACGTTGGGCATCATAAGAGCAACCCGCGCGCCCTTCTTCAGCCCGACAGACTGGAAATATCCGGCAAGATAGGAGGACAAACGATCGAGCTCACGATAGCTCAGCGACTTGCCCATGCAGGTGAAGGCTGTCCGGTCGGCAAATTTACGGCAGGAATCGACCAGAAGCTCTGCCAGGGAACCGTAAGGCAGCTCACCGAGTTCCGCCGGAATTCCTTCGGGATAGTGCGCAAGCCATGGCTTCGCCGGAGCGTTCCTTGACGCGGCAGGCTTTGCCTTCGGCGTCTTCGCAGAAGCGGCCTTTGCAGCAGTCCTCTTCTTGGCGGCGGGCTTTTTGCCCGACGAGGTTGCGGCTGCGCTGGTACCCGAGGCTTTTCTGGCTGCGGGCTTCGCGGTGGAAGCCTTTGCCGCCACCGACTTCTGTGCTGCCTTCTGCGGCTTGACCTCGGCCTTACTGGCCTCAGGCTTCGGCTGGCCTGCCTTGGAACGCGCCGTTCGCTTGCCCTTGGCGGGCGTCTTCGCGGTGTCTGCCAATTGTTCCTCCCCAGGAAACGACCTTTAACGTTTACGTGAACGTAATATCAGACGTCGCCACAGCTTTCAAAGCAATCCTGGTCGAATAAAGCGGTCTGTTACGCGGCGAATTCTTTTCGTCCCCAGTCTATTGCCAGCCAATGGAGGCGGGCAAGAGGGGGCGGTGCTTCACGCCAGAACACTCAAAGAGAATTCGACACACTTGTCTTCGCGGTCCCCGATCGAGGCCGAATTCCTCAAGCATTGCGGGCACTGAGGCACCGGAAAAACTTATTGTCCGTAGCCCGCATGCTCCTTCAGAAACTCAAGCTCTTCCTGCGTGCTCTCGCGCCCCAGCGCCCTGTTTCGATGGGGGAAACGGCCGAAACGGGCAACGATCTCGCTGTGCTCCACCGCGTATTTGCGCGCCTCTTCATTGCCCAGCTCGCTGAACAGCATCACTGCCCGCTCCTGATCGGCAAGCACTTCGGAGTGCATATAGGGCATATAAAGGAACTGCCGCTCCTGCTGCGTCATATCCGCATCGAGCCCCTTTTCCACGGCATTGGCAGAGAGCTGCAATGCCATCTGATCGGTAGCGAAAGCTTCCGGCTTGCGGCGGAATATGTTGCGGGGAAACTGATCGAACACGATGATCGCGGCGAGCGCGGCACGCGGTTCCGTCAGCGCGGACTGCGGCAATTCCTTACGGAGCTGCTCATAGACGGGAAGAAAACGGCTGCGGATGCGTTCGTCGGCCTCGTCGCTTCCGGTGAACCAGTCCTTTGGCGTCAGCTCGCCGAACCAGAACCCCAATACATCGTCGATCCATGCCTGATTCATTTCACGCTCTCCCAAATACCCAACCCGAAAGGGCTCCAAACATCGCCGAACATGAATTGGATTACACCCATTCCATGTGACATCAAATGAACCCGTCCGATCACAAACTACTTCTATTGAAAACGATATGGGGCCTTTGAGAGCCCTGCCGCAAGGTAACAAAACGCAGTTTCTTGCATCGAAGGGGGACAAAGAGACCAAAAGTTGCATTTGCAATATCCCTAAGCCGGAAGGTGTTCCCTAGAAACTGGAACTTTGCTTATATGCCCGCTTCCAGGGCCTCGACAGCGGGCTCAAGATATTCAGGGAGACCTCAATGAAAAAGACACTGACGCTTGCGGCCACGCTTCTGGCCGCCACGGTGATCAGCGGTGCGGCGAGCGCGAAAACCTTCGTCTATTGTTCGGAAGGATCGCCGGAAGGCTTCGATCCGAGCCTCTACACTGCGGGAACGACTTTCGACGCGGCGGCGCACACGGTTTACAATCGCCTGCTCGAGTTCAAGCCGGGAACGACCGAGACCGTGCCCGGTCTTGCAGAGAGCTGGGAGATTTCCGATGACGGGCTCGAATATACGTTCAAGCTGCGGTCCGGCGTGAAATTCCAGACGACCGATTTCTTCACCCCGTCGCGTGACCTCAACGCGGACGACGTGATCTTCTCGTTCGAACGCCAGCTCAAGTCCGACAATCCCTGGCACCAGTATGTGGCTGGTGCGGCCTGGGAATATTTCAACGGCATGGGTTTCCCTGAACTCATCGAGTCGATCGAGAAGGTCGACGACATGACCGTGCGCTTCAAGCTGAAGCAGCAGGAAGCTCCGTTCCTGGCCAATCTGGCCATGCCCTTCGCTTCCATCATGTCGAAGGAATATACCGACAAGCTCGCCGCCGACGGCAAGATGAACATGCTGAACCAGCAGCCGCTGGGCACCGGCCCCTTCGAATTCGTCGCCTACCAGACCGACGCGGTGATCCGCTATCGCGCGCATGACGACTATTGGGGCGGCAAGCAGAAGATCGATGATCTCGTGTTCGCCATCACGCCCGACGCATCGGTGCGCTACCAGAAGCTGAAGGCCGGCGAATGCCACCTGATGCCGTTCCCGAATGCGGCCGATGTCGAGGACATGAAGAAGGACCAGAACCTCAAGGTGGTGGAGCAGGAAGGCCTGAACGTGGCCTATCTCGCCTACAACACCACTCAGGCCCCCTTCGACAAGGTCGAGGTGCGCAAGGCACTGAACATGGCAATCAACAAGCAGGCGATCGTCGATGCCGTGTTCCAGGGCGCGGCGACGCCCGCCAAGAACCCGATCCCGCCGACGATGTGGTCCTATAACGACGCCGTTCAGGACGATGCCTACGATCCGGAAGCGGCAAAGAAGATGCTGGAAGAAGCTGGAGTCAAGGACCTCTCCATGAAGGTCTGGGCAATGCCGGTGGCGCGCCCCTACATGCTGAACGCACGCCGGGCGGCCGAACTCATTCAGGCGGATTTCGCCAAGATCGGCGTCAATGTCGAGATCGTCACCTATGAGTGGGCGGAATATCTCGATCGCTCCAAGGCAAAGGACCGCGACGGCGCGGTGATGCTGGGCTGGACCGGCGACAATGGCGATCCGGACAACTTCCTGCACACGCTGCTCGGCTGTGACGCCGTCGGTGGCAACAACCGTGCCCAGTGGTGCAATGAGGAGTTCAACGACCTCGTCGTGAAGGCCAAGACCACCACGGACCAGGCAGAGCGCACGAAGCTCTACGAGGAAGCACAGGTGGTGTTCAAGCGTGAAGCGCCGTGGGCGACCATCGACCATTCGCTGTCGGTCGTGCCGATGCGCAAAGAGGTCGAGGGCTTCCATCAGAGCCCGCTTGGCGACTTCGCCTTCGAAGGCGTCGACCTGGCCGAATAAGCGCTCCTACCGACTGACAATCTGGAGGCGCGCCGGGCGACCGGCGCGTCTCGTTTGCATTATCCGCTCGTTGGCGCTTTTGTAGACGAGATAGCCTCCAGAGCATTTTGCAGTCGGACGGAATCGCCTGACGCCCGCATGAATGCCTAAAAACAAAAAGATAGAACGGGGCAGCGTTTCCATGAAACGGTGAACCGGTCTAGACGCCGGAGATCGAACCCGCCATGTTTCGATTTATCTTTGGACGGCTGGCCGTCCTCATTCCGACTTTTCTCGGCGTGTCCATCATCGCATTTTCCTTCATCCGCGTTCTGCCGGGCGACCCGGTGATGCTGATGTCGGGAGAACGCGTGATGGCGCCCGAACGCTATGAGCAGATCAAGCAGATGCTCGGATATGACCGGCCCCTGCCGGTTCAATATTTCGATTACCTGACGGGCGTGCTCAGCGGAGATTTCGGAAACTCCATCGTCACGCGCCGCCCGGTGCTCGACGATTTCCTCACGCTCTTCCCCGCTACGCTGGAACTGTCGCTTTGTGCGATGCTTCTCGCCATCATCATCGGTGTTCCGGCAGGTGTCTTCGCCGCGATCAAACGCGGCTCGTTCTTCGACCAGACGATCATGGGCACCGCGCTCGTGGGCTACTCCATGCCCATCTTCTGGTGGGGCCTCCTGCTCATCATCCTGTTCTCCGGAACGCTGGGCTGGACACCCGTCTCAGGGCGTATCTCGCTTCTTTACTATTTCCCGCCCGTCACAGGCTTCATGCTGATCGACTCGCTGCTTTCGGGACAGTCGGGCGCCTTTACCTCCGCACTGTCGCATCTCATCCTGCCTTCGATCGTGCTCGGCACGATCCCGCTTGCGGTGATCGCGCGCCAGACGCGCTCTGCCATGCTTGAGGTGCTGAGCGAGGATTACGTGCGCACGGCCCGCGCCAAGGGCCTCTCGCCCTTCAGAGTGGTCGGCATCCATGCCTTGCGTAACGCGATGATCCCCGTCATCACCACGATCGGTCTTCAGGTGGGCGTCATGCTTGCCGGCGCCATCCTCACCGAAACGATCTTCTCCTGGCCGGGCGTCGGCAAGTGGATGGTCGATTCCGTGTTCAAGCGCGATTACCCGGTGATCCAGAGCGGCCTGCTCATCATCGCCGGCGTCATCATGCTGGTGAACCTTGCCGTCGATCTGCTCTACGGCCTCATCAACCCGCGTATCCGGCACTGAGGAGGACGATCATGACAGATACGGCTTCCACCAACGCCAGAATGCAGGATCCATCGCGCCGCGCGCGCCTGGCCGAGTTCTGGTATTATTTTTCCGAAAACCGGGGCGCGGTCATCGGCCTCGTGGTCTTTGTCGTTCTGGTGCTTCTGGCGCTGGCCGCGCCCGTGATCGCACCGCACCCCTATAACGCCCAGTATCGCGACGCGATCCTCGTGCCACCCTTCTGGGAGGATGGCGGGCGCGCCGCCTACCTGCTGGGCACGGACGCCGTGGGCCGGGATATTCTCTCCCGCCTGCTTTATGGCGCCCGCTATTCGCTCTTCATCGGTGTGGTTGTCACGCTTCTGGCGCTGACCACGGGCATCGTGATCGGCACTGTGGCGGGCTATTTCCGCGGCTGGATCGACACGGTCATCACCCGGCTGATGGACATCATCCTGGCCTTCCCTTCCCTGCTTCTGGCCCTTGTGCTGGTCGCGGTGCTGGGGCCGGGCCTCACCAATGCCATGATCGCCATCGCGCTCGTGCAACAACCGCACTATGTGCGCCTGACACGCGCCGCGGTGATGAGCGAGAAGAGCCGCGACTATGTGACCGCTGCACGCGTGGCGGGGGCCGGCAATTTCCGGTTGATGTTCAAGACGATCCTGCCGAACTGCACGGCGCCATTGATCGTGCAGGCAGCACTTTCCTTCTCGACGGCGATCCTCGATGCGGCGGCTCTCGGCTTTCTCGGCATGGGCGCACAGCCGCCAACGCCGGAATGGGGCACGATGCTGGCCGAAGCCCGCGAGTTCATCCTGCGCGCCTGGTGGGTGGTGACCTTCCCCGGTCTTGCCATTCTCATCACCGTGCTTGCCATCAACCTGATGGGCGACGGGCTGCGCGACGCGCTCGATCCCAAGCTGAAGAGGTCGTGACATGGCTCTGCTTGAAATCGAAAACCTGACCGTCACCTTCGAAACCGCCGCCGGTCCACTCAGGGCCGTCGACGGCGTCTCGCTTGCAGTAAGCGAGGGCGAGGTACTGGCCATCGTCGGAGAATCGGGCTCGGGCAAATCCGTCTCGATGCTTGCCGTGATGGGCCTTCTTCCGTGGACGGCGACCGTGAAAGCCGACCGCATGACCTTCGGCGGACGCGACATACTGAGCCTCTCGCCGGCAGCACGGCGCAAGATCATTGGCAAGGATATCGCCATGATCTTCCAGGAGCCCATTGCCAGCCTGAACCCTTGTTTCACGGTCGGCTTCCAGCTCGAAGAGGCCCTGCGACAACATATGGGCCTCAGGGGACAGGCGGCCCGACGGCGCGCGGTCGAACTGCTCGAGGCTGTCGGCATTCCCGATCCGGAGGAGCGGCTCGGCCACTTTCCGCATCAGATGTCCGGCGGCCAGTGTCAGCGCGTCATGATCGCCATGGCGATTTCCTGCAATCCGAAGCTGCTGATCGCCGACGAGCCCACCACGGCGCTCGACGTCACGATCCAGAAGCAGATTCTCGATCTCCTGATGCGGCTTCAGGCGGAGCAAAACATGGCGATGATCATGATCACCCACAATATGGGGGTCGTGGCCGAGACGGCCGACCGCGTGGTGGTGCAATACAAGGGCCGCAAGATGGAGGAGGCGGACGTGCTCTCTCTGTTCGAGGCGCCCAAGCACCCCTATACCAAGGCCCTGCTTTCGGCCCTGCCCGACAACGCGACGGGCGACCGGCTGCCGACCATCTCGGACTTTGCCATCGACGACACGCCCTATACGGGAGCAGGCGCATGAGCGAGATCGTTCTAGAAGCAAGGGATATCGTTCGCGATTATCACGTGCCGGGCGGCATGTTCGGCAAGGGACGCACCGTACACGCTGTGAAGGGCGTCAGCCTCAAGGTGGAGAAGGGCAAGACGCTCGCCATCGTGGGGGAATCGGGCTGCGGCAAGTCCACGCTGGCCCGCATCCTGACCATGATCGACGCGCCGACCGCAGGCGAACTTTTCATCGACGGGCATCAGGTGGACATCACGACTGGCGGACTGACGCCGGAGATGCGCCGCAAGGTGCAGATCGTGTTCCAGAACCCCTATGGTTCACTGAACCCGCGCCAGAAGATCGGCGATGTCCTGATGGAGCCGCTCATCATCAACTCGAACACGCCGGCCACCGAGCGGCGCGATCGCGCCATGACGATGCTGACCAAGGTTGGGCTGAAGCCCGAGCATTTCAACCGCTATCCGCACATGTTCTCAGGAGGCCAGCGGCAGCGTATCGCCATTGCGCGGGCGCTTATGCTCAACCCCTCCCTTTTGGTGCTGGACGAGCCGGTCTCCGCGCTCGACCTGTCGGTGCAGGCGCAGGTGCTGAACCTTCTGGCGGATCTGCAGGACGAGTTTGCACTCACCTATGTCTTCATCAGCCACGACCTTTCGGTGGTGCGCTACATCGCCGACGAGGTGATGGTGATGTATTTCGGCGAGGCGGTGGAATACGGCACGCGCGATGCCGTTTTCTCCAACCCGCAGCACGACTATACGAAGACGCTCTTCGCGGCGACGCCCCGCGCCGACGTGGAAAGCATCAGAAAGAGGCTGGCGAAAAAGAACGCCGCGTAAAGCGGTTTGCAGCCAGGTGGAGACACCTGGCATTCGCGTGAACACCCAAAACATGAAGACCCGGCCGGCTATCGCGCCGGGTCTTTCATTCCGGTGCAGGCCGAGCCAGCGTCTCCCGCTGAAGGCGTGCCAGCATTCTGGCCACGATCAGCCGATGCGCCAACCCAACAGGAACCATATAAGCCCGACCGAAAGCATTGTGCGTCTTTACAGAAGAGGTGATCGTCACCTCTTCTCCTTCGGTCGAGACACAGGTCATGACATCGAGATGGCGGTCCCGCTCGGTCATGGTGAGCGCGTGCGGCGAAACATCCTCGACCAGAAAAAAGTCCAGACGGTCGCCGACGCTGACGGCTTCCACCCGCCTGTTCCTGAACCCGCCCAGCCGCTTGACCCCGAAGGCCGCCGATATCGTGTCGCGGATACGAAAGGCGAGTTTCATGAGCGGCATGCGATGCGACATCATCGCATTCCACGCCTCGAGCGGCGTAACGGGCCGTCCAAGCCGAACCGTGCGCGTGTGAAAGAAATCGAGTTCGGCAGGAGGGGCAAGAACCTGCGCATGCGAATTCGGCAGCGTTATCGGACGATCGACAGGCATGGCTGGCTCCACTGGAGGATGCAGAAATTATCCCTGCAACCGGCAGTCCAACAATGACCGCAAATGTCGCAGGCATTTTCCGACGACCCTTTATCGAACCTGGCAACGATCCGCGCTGGCTAAACAACGCCCGATCGTTTAGGAGTCCCCGTAAATCAATAAACGGCCTTTTGGGGAGGGCCGCATGAGAATTCCCAGACGACTGGGACATATCTGGATAGGCCCAAAGCGGGCGCCGGAAGCGTGGATGCGCAGCTGGGTGGAACGCCATCCGGACTGGGATTACACGCTTTACGACAACGCGTTTCTGGAAAGCGGAGACTTCCGGACCCGTCGCCAGATCGATGAATATATGAAACGCGGATGGTATGCCGGCGCCGCAGATCTCTTACGGTATGAAATATTGTTTACCGACGGCGGTTATATGGCCGGCGCCGACAGTATATGCATTCACCCTATAGATGAACTGTTTGACGATAACGGCACGCTCTATACGGTTTACGAGAATGAATTCATGCGCGGACAACTTGTCGCGCCTATTGTTGCTGCTGCACCACAGCACCCTTTTCTCGAACTGATCCTGAGTATTCTGGAAAAAGTGCCCCCTGCGGAGCTCGATCATCCATGGCGCCAGACAGGAAACCTGTTCGTGGCCGAACTCATCGAGAAGCATCAGCCCGATATCGTGATCTGGCCTTCGCATGTCCTCATTCCCGAGCATTTCACCGGGCGGAGATACAATGGCCCGGGCAAGATCTATGCGCATCAGACCTTTGGCGAGACGACCGGCGCCTATGAATTTGCCTCCGTTTTCGACCGGATCGCCGAGATCAGGCGCAACCTTTACGCATCGAAGGCGCGTAAGCGCCTGCGAGCCGCGAAGAAAGTGCGCTGAGAGGGCAAAACCACGGGGGACATGTTTGGGCACAAGCTTTCCGAGGATTTTCGAGCAATTGAAAGACAGGTCCAGGCCGTGGCGTCGGCGCTATGGGCTCAAGCCCCTGTCTGAGAAACTGCGCGCCTTCGCCCTGTTGCGCATTGCCCACATCAACCGGAGGAGCCTCCAGGCACGGGTTATCGGCATCACCGGAAGCTCGGGAAAATCCACGACGGCCTCGATCCTCGACCATCTTCTTAAGGGCGCGGGAAAGGTGCATTCCCAGATCCAGTTCAACACGCTTCTGAAACTTCCCGGGACGATCAACAGCACACCGCCGGACACCCGGTTTCTGGTTGCGGAAGTCGGCGTGACGACCATTGGAAGCATGGCACCGATGGCCAGGCTCCTTCGGCCTGACATTGCCGTCGTCACCAAGGTGGGCCTCGAACATTACTCCGCCTTCCGCAATCGTGAGACGGTCTCCGCAGAAAAAGGCAAGCTGGTCGAGGTTTTGCCGGAAAACGGCCTGGCCGTGCTCAATGCGGACGATCCGCATGTCATGAGCATGCGCGAACGCACCAGAGCCCGCATCGTCACCTTCGGCTGGGCGGAAGATGCCGATTATCGGGTCATGCAATCGCACGTCGCCTACCCCGATCCGCTTCGTGTCACCATTCGCTGCGCTCAGGGGACATACGAAATCCTCACGCCCTATCCCAGCAAGGATTTCTGGCTTGCGGTTACCGCGAGTTTCGCCACGGCCATGGAGCTTGGCCTCGATCCTGAAATGCTTCTCGAAAGGTTCGCGACACTCGCCCCGCTGTGGGACCGATGCGGAATACTGAAAACCATGAATGGCCCCACCTTCATCATGGATACGGTGAAAGCTCCCAACGAAAGCATTCCCGCCGCGATTGCCACGCTTGGGGCGATAGAGGCCCCCTACAAGAGGTCCGTCATCGGGCATATCGCCGACTATGCGGGCAACCCGAAAAAGCCATACCGGATCGCTTACGAACTGTCGCGGGAAGCGGCCGATCAGGTGATCTTCGTGGGAGACAATATTCACCGCGCACCGGCAACCGAGGACGAGCGCGCGAACGGAACCTACAAAGGTTTCACAACGACGAAGGAAGCCGCCGACTATATCAAGGAAACCGCAAGGGCGGACGAACTGATCCTGCTCAAGGGTGCGCGCAATTCCCATCTGGAGCGGATCGGCCTTGCCTGGACACACGAGGTGCGGTGCTGGGAGCAATATTGCGGCCTGAGCATGAACTGCCTGCAATGCGGCAAGGTGGAAGTGCCCTTCGAGGAGCATGCCAAAATGCGCCGCAAGGAACGGCGCAAGGCCTGGTTCTCCAGACGCAGGCGACAGCCCCAGGATGCAGCCGAAGAGCAGAAGCCATGACCGGCAGCAGCCAGAAAGCCAGCGATGCTCCCTTAGCGGGCGCGCGGATCGGTGCCTTCATCCTCACTGTGGATGAGGAGGGAAGCGCAAGGCGCAGGCATGCGGAAACCGAAGTGACCGCACTTTCGGTCCCTTGGCGCTTCATCGAGGGTTACCGCAAGACCGACCCCGCGCTCGACAAACATTATTCGAGCCTCATGAATGTTCTTCTGCACAAACGGTCCCTGACACCGGGAGAAATCGCCGTTTATGCAGGTCATAGACGCATCTGGCGCGCCTTTGTGGAAAGCGGCCTGGACTATGCGCTGGTTCTCGAAGACGATTTCCGCGTGCTCGACAGAGCCCGCCTCCTCGCATCGATGCGGGACTTGACTGCCCGTCCGGACGACTGGGATGTGGTGAAGTTCTTCGACTACAGGCCGAAAACCGTCGTCGCCTCGCTGCAGATCGGCGCCACCACCGCAGTGGCGCATAAATATCCGGCTTCAGGTGCCGTCGCCTATCTGATCGGAGCGCAAGCCGCACGAGCTCTCCTTGCCCGCCGGCGCATTTTCAGGGCCATCGACGAAGACCTTTCCCACCCCTGGGAGTTTTCCATTCGTGTGTGGTCGACGGAGCCCAACACCGTGGAGGAAGCCAGTCAGAATCTCGGCGGCTCCATTCTCGAACAGGACCGCGAAAGACTGCGCAAGAACCGCAGGATGTTGCGGTCGCTGTGGGGCAATGTTCTGCAAGGCGTGAAGCTTGCCCGCTCCCTTCTTTACCGCCGCAAGCTGACGGCACGGCGTGACCGTTCTTAAAGCCCGCGTCGAGAAAAATCACGCCAGCATTTATGATTACTGTTTAAATTCAATATCTTGAATAGACTGTAAGCGCAAATTGCCGCGCGATTGCCTTACGATAAAAACACACAAAAACAGACTTGATTGTTTGTAAGTTGCATTTCATCTTTTCGAAAAAGAACAAAAGCAACATGTTTTCGAGGGGCTCAAACATGGCGCGCGCACCGAAACGCCGGTCGCAGAAAGAGCGTAGTGCGGAGACTTCCGCACGCCTCATGAATGCGACCATCGATCTTTTGCACGACCGCGGCATCACCCGCGCAACCACGCCCGAAATCGCCCGCACAGCCGGCGTTTCGCGCGGAGCCCTGACGCATCACTTCCCCACCCGCGAGACGATCATCACCGAATCGATCGCCAACATGCTGCATCTGGTGAATGAGGATATGCGCCGCTTCGGCCGTGAATTCGCAGAGAATGGCGGGTCGAGCGATGAGATCGTCGACTATCTCTGGAAAGTCATGTCAGACCGGCTGTTCTATGTGACCATGGAGTATCTGCCGGAGGCCCGTCACAATGACGAGTTCAGGACGCAGCTCGTTCCCGTCGTGCGGGAGTTCCACGAGGGGCTGGACGCGATCTGGACCGAACTGGCCGCGCGCACCGGCGTCGACCCCGAACACACCCGCAATGTGATGAACGCCACCATGTGCTGTATCCGCGGCATGATCGCCCAGACCATCCTGCGCAAAGACCCTGAATATTACGATGGCCTGCTTCGCTTCTGGAAGGAGCAGGTTCGTCAGCAGTTTCCCAATTACGGTGGCGCGGCAGCGAAGACCCGCCAGAAGAAGGTGGCCGTATGAACGCCCTTCTTTCGGTCAGGGATCTGACGCTCGGCTTCTATGGTGCGCAGATCCTGCGGGGGGTGGACTTCAGCATCAGGGAAGGCACGATCACGGGCCTCATCGGGCCGAACGGAGCAGGCAAATCCACCCTGTTCAACGCAATTTCCGGCCTCTACCGGCCGAATGGCGGCAAGGTGATGCTTGCGGGCGACGATGTGACCGGGCTCAAGCCGCATCTTCTCGTGCGCCGCGGGCTGGTCCGCACCTTCCAGCTCGCGCGCGGCTTTCCCAAGCTCAGCGTGTTCCAGCATCTTATGCTTTACGGCCTCGATCAGCCGGGCGAAGGTCTGGCGGCAGCACTCTTCACAAGCCCGGCAGCGCGTCGGCGCGAACAGGAACTCGCGGAAAAGGCCCTCAATACGGCGCGCCGTCTGCGCCTTTCCCACGTGGTCGACAACCCGGTCACCGCGCTTTCGGGCGGGCAGAAGAAACTCGTGGAGATCGGGCGGGCGCTGATGGCCGATCCGCGTCTCATCCTGCTCGACGAGCCGATGGCGGGCGTCAATCCCTCTCTTGCCGACGAGATCGCCGAGCATCTGGTAGCGCTGAATGGCGACGGCATAACCGTCTGCCTGATCGAGCATGACATGGCGCTGATCAAGCGCTTATGCGACCCGGTTGTGGTGCTCGCCGAGGGCAAGACGCTGGTCGAAGGAAACTTCGACGAGGTCGCAGCCGACCCGGAAGTTCAGGAAGCCTATCTGGGGACGCGCCGATGAGCCTGCTTGTCGCAAGGGATATCGTGGCCGGTTACGGCGCGGCGGAACAGATTCTCAAGAAGGCCTCCATCCATGTCGAAGCCGGCGAGATCGTCACCATCATCGGCCCCAACGGTGCCGGCAAGTCGACGCTTCTGAAAGTGGTTGCCGGACTGGTTCCTGCACGGGAAGGTTCGATCCAGCTCGGCGGAGAGGACGTGACGCGTTTCGGCGCGGTCGACCGCACCCGCAGCGGCATCAGCTTCGTTCCGCAGGAGCGCAATGTCTTCGGCAATCTCAGCATCGCCGAAAATCTCGAGATCAGCGCCTATCGCGACAGCGGCGACGCAAGCCGCCGCATCGAGGAGCTCTATGAGCGCTATCCGATGCTCGCCGGCAAGCGGCGGGACCTGGCACGAACGCTTTCGGGTGGCCAGCGCCAGATCCTTGCCATGGCCATGGGGCTGATGACGGCGCCGAAGCTATTGCTTCTAGATGAACCGACAGCCGGGCTTTCGCCGCGCGCCGCGGACGAGCTTTTCGACGCCATTGTCGCGCTCAACCGGGGCGGACTGCCGATCCTCATGGTGGAGCAGCATGCCGTGGAAGCGCTCGCCGTCTCGACCCGGGGCTATGTGCTGGTTTCCGGCAAGGAATCTGCGGAGGGGCCGGGTCCGCAATTGGCTGCCGATCCCGAAATTCGCCGCCTGTTCCTGGGCGGCTGACACCAAGAAGAAAGAGCCACAGAGGGCAACATGATGAAAAACCATACTCTCAATCGCAGGCATTTTCTGGGAGCTTCCTCCCTGCTTCTGGGCAGCACGGCGCTGCCTTCCTTCGTCTGGGCGCAGGGCGAGCCGATCAAGATCGGAACGCTGACCCCGCTGACGGGCTCGGGCGGCCCCTATGGGCCGGTCATGGCCAACACGGTGAAAGCCGTTGTGGACGAGGTCAACGCGGCCGGTGGCGTTCTGGGCCGCAAGATCGAGGTCATCTCCGAGGACGACCAGACCAACCCCGAAGCCGGCGTGCGCGCGGCACGCAAGCTGATCGACGTCGATGCCGTTTCGGCAATCGTGGGCACCTGGGCTTCCTCGGTCACCACCGCCGTTGCGCCGCTTTGCTGGGAATCGAAAACCTTCCTCGCAACCGTTTCCGGCGCCGACAGCATCACCGAGCTGCCGCACCAGGGCTACCTCGTCCGTACGCAGCCCAACACGACGCTGCAGGGCCGCAAATTCGGCGAGTTCGCCGCCGCCGAGGGCGCCAAGCGTGTCTTCTTCGTTTCCCCGCAGACGCCCTACGCGGAAAGCCAGTTCCAGAACATCACCAAGGCTGTCGAGGCAGCCGGCGGCGAAACCTCATCCCTGATCTATGACGACAAGAAGCCTTCCTACCGCTCGGAAGTGGACGAGGTGATGCGCTTCGAACCGGATGCGATCATCTTCGGCGGCTACACGCCCGACACGACGGTCATGCTGAAGGAACTCTATCGCGCGGGCTATCAGGGCAAGAAGATCGCCTTTGCCTATGCGGTCAACGAAAAGCTGGTCGACAGCGTGCCGGCCGAAGTGGTCGAGGGGTGCTACACCATTGCGCCTTCCTCCAATGAAAGCTCCACCGCCTATCAGCGTCTCGTGAAACTGATCGGCGTCGACAGCCCCGATCCCTACACCGTGCAGGTCTATGACCAGATCAACCTGATCATCATGGCCATGGCTGCTGCGGGCGACAGTTCCGGTACGGCCATCAAGGACGCTATCCGCAAGGTGAGCCAGGCCGCCGACGGCACCAAGGTGGACAATGCGGTGGACGGGCTCAAGCTGATCGCCGAAGGCAAGCCGGTGAACTATGAGGGCGCCAGCGGCCCCTGCGATTTCACCGACAAGGGCGACATCTCCGACAGCAGCTTCCGGTACGAACAGGTGCGCGACGGCAAGCTGACCCTGATCAAGATTGCCTGACGCGGTTCCCGTGAACATGACCATTCTCCTCCAGGCCCTGCTAAACGGCGTGATGAACGGTGCGCTGATCGCCGTGCCGGCCATCGGCTTCACGGCGATCTTCGCGGTGCTGCGCTATCCGAATTTCGCCATCGCCGCCTATGCCACCATCGGTGCGTTCGCAGCCTGGTGGGTGAATGTTCACTTCGGCGCCGGCATCCTGCCGGCGCTGCTCATCGCCTTTGCCGTCGCCGGCTGTGTCGGCGTCAGCGCCGAGGAGACAGCGCTGAAGCCACTGCGGGGCGCGGGTGCGCTGACGGTTGCGATCGGCTCCATTGCGCTAAACACGGTTCTGGAAAACGTGGTGCGGCTGTTCTTCGGCAACGATCTGCGCGGTTATGACCTGCCGCTGGTGCCCGACTGGCGTTTCATGGGTCTCAGGGTCGGGCCGCAGCAATTGCAGAGCCTTTTCTTTGCCGTCGTCATCATGGGCGCCGTCTTCGCCTTTCTGCGCTACACGCGCTTCGGCAAGGCGATGCGCGCGGTTGCCGACAATCCGGACCTCGCCCGCCTGAAAGGCATCGAGCCCGCACATATAGCGGTGATGACCATTTTTCTTGGCGCAGGGCTTGCCGGCATCGGCGGCGTGCTGATCGGGCTCGATGCCTCCATCGATCCGATGCTTGGCTTTCGCGTTCTGCTCACGGTTTTTGCGGCTGCCGTGCTTGGTGGCCTGGGATCGATACCCGGCGCCGTGGCGGGCGCGCTCGCTATCGGCATCGCCGAGGAATGCGCCCTGCTCGTGGTGCCGGCGACCTATCGCTCGGCGGTCGGCTTCGCGGCGATCCTGCTCGTCCTCACTGTGCGTCCACGCGGCTTCTTCGGGGAAAGGGCGAACTGATGCTGGCTTATCTGATCTTCGCGCTGACCATCGGCGGCATCTATGCACTTCTGGCGCTCAGCCTGAATCTGATCTGGGGCGGCATCGGCCTCGTCAATCTCGGCCTTGTCGGTTTCTTCGCCCTCGGCGCCTATGCCTCGGCGCTCCTGACCGGAGCGGGCCTGCCCGTTCTGTTCGGCTGGGGCGGGGCCATCGTCGTGGGCGCGATAGCCGGCCTTGTGGTAACGCTGGCGACGACCCGCCTGCGCGACGACTATCTGGCCATCGTCACGCTCGGGCTGGCAGAGGTGATCCGGCTCGTGGCGCTCAACGAACGCTGGCTCACCAATGGGTCCGACGGCATTTCCGGCATCCAGGCGCCGATGAAGTCGGCACTGGGCAATCAGGGCTTCAACCTCTTCTATCTGGCACTGGTCAGCGTCATCGTGCTCGTCGTCTGGCTGGCGCTGCGCCGTCTCGACCGCTCGCCCTATGGACGCGCCATGAAGGCCATCCGCGAGGATCAGGAACTCGCAGGCTTCGCCGGCAAGAACGTTCTCGGCTTCAAGGTGCAGGCCTTTGCCGTTTCAGCCGCGCTTGCCGGGCTTGCCGGAGCGCTCTACGCGCATTTCCAGTCCTACATCTCGCCGGATCACTTCCAGCCCCTCATCACGATCTACATCTTCCTGGCAGTGGCTGCCGGCGGCGTGGGCCGGCCTGCCGGCGGCGTGCTCGGCGCTTATGTGGTGGTGTTCTTCCTCGAACTCACCCGCTTCCTGCCCGATCTCGTGCCCTGGCTCGCACCTGCGCAATTCGCTGCCTGCCGGGAAATCCTGGTGGGGCTTTCCCTCATCCTCGTCCTGCGGTTCCGCCCGCAGGGGCTGCTTCCCGAACAAATCGTACCGGCTCCGAAATCATGACCCAGTCTCCGCTTCCTGCTCTTCTTCGCATCCTTGCCGAACCCGGCCAGCCCGAGGCCCTCTACAAGGCGCTCGAAAAGGCAAGCCATGCCCTGGTGGGGCATGAGCTCTTCACCCTGCTTTACGTGGACGGGCAGGAAGTCGCCCGTGTCTATTCCAACCGCCCTGACGAATATCCGGTCTCAGGCCGCAAGCTCATGGGGCCAACGCCCTGGGGCGACCTGGTTCTCAAGCAGAAGAAGCCGTTTATCGGGCGTGACCGGGAGGGCATCCGCTGGGCCTTCTTCGATCATGAGCTGATCGAGAGCATGGGGCTCGGCTCCGTCATCAACATTCCCGTGCTTTACGGCGGCGAGGCCATCGGCACCTTCAACATTCTCGCACCGGAACATCACTACAAGGAAAGCGATGTGGAGCTCGTTGCTCCGCTCGCCCCCCTGCTCATTCCCGCTTTCTTGAACGCACGCGCCAAGGCGCGGGCCGCAACCACCAGGAGTGCATAAGTGTCGTCCTATCTTTTCGCCAATGCCCGCATCGTGGACGGAACAACGCCCGAGCCCGGCGAACCTGTTTCCGTGCTTGTCGAAGACGGTGTCATCCGCGAGGTGTCCGCTTCGCTGAAAGCCGGCAGCGCGGAGGTGATCGACCTCAAGGGCCGCACGCTCATGCCCGGCCTGATCGACTGCCATGTGCATGTGGTCGCCTCGCTCGCCAATCTCGGCGAGAATGCGCGCCTGCCCGACAGCCTCGCCGCACCGCGCGCTGCAATCATCATGCGTGACATGCTGGCACGCGGCTTCACCACGGTCCGCGATGTGGGTGGCGCTGATGTCGGCCTCAAGCACGCTGTCGAAGAGGGCCTTTTTCCCGCACCACGCCTCTTCATCTGCGGCAAGGCGCTCAGCCAGTCAGGCGGGCATGCGGATTTCCGCGGCCAATATGACGATACGCCGGTGCCGACCAACCGCTTCCGGCTCGGCGCGCTCGGGCGCATTTGCGACGGCGTGGACGGCATCCGCCGTGCCGCGCGCGAGGAAATCAAGAACGGCGCGGAATTCATCAAGATCATGGCCAATGGCGGAGCTGCTTCGCCGACCGATCCGATTCACTTCCTCGGCTTCAGCCGTGACGAACTTCTGGCCGTCGTGGAAGAAGCGCAGAATGCCGGCACCTATGTTTCCGCGCATGTCTACACGGATGAGGGCATTCGCCGCGTGGTGGAGTGCGGCGTCCATTCGCTGGAGCACTGCAATTTCATCTCCTCCGAGACCGCGACCCTTGCAAAGGAAAACGGCGCCTATGCCGTGCCGACACTCGTGACCTATGAAAAACTGGTCAGCGAAGGGGCTTCGCTCGGCTTCCCGGCGGATTCGGTCGCCAAGGCGGATTACGTGCGCTCGGGCGGCATGAAATCGCTTGAAACCATGCGCAATGCCGGTCTCGCCATGGCCTATGGCACGGACCTTCTGGGCAACATGCACCGGCACCAGTCGGAAGAATTCGTTATTCGCGGCCGCGTTTTGCCCGCGCAGGAGGTCATCGCCTCTGCCACCAGTGTAGCAGCGCGGCTTCTGCGTATGGAAGGCAAGCTCGGCACGATCGCAGCCGATGCATTTGCCGATCTCATCGTGGTCGACGGCAATCCGCTCGAGGAGCTCTCCCTGCTCACCGGCCAGGGCAAGCATATGCCGGTCATTATGCAGGCGGGGCGCTTCGTGAAAAGGGCCGCTCTCGACTGATTGAACAACACTGCAACCGACGTCTCAAAAAAGGGGAACACCATGAACAGGACACGTCGTGAATTTCTGGCAGGTACAGCCGGGGCAATGGCACTGCCCCTTTTCGCAGGCTCCGTCTTTGCACAGTCGGGAGGTTCGCTGCGCATCGGTGCGCTCAACCCGGTAACGGGTGCGGGTGGACCTTATGGCGAAGGCATGCAGAAGATGATCCTGGCAGCCGCCGAGGCGATCAACGCCGCCGGCGGTGCGGCGGGCAGCAAGATCGAGATTTTCGCAGAGGACACGCAGACCGACCCGCAGGCAGCAGTCCTTGCGGCGAAGAAGCTTATCGAGGTGAACAAGGTCGAGGCGGTTCTCGGCACCTGGTCCTCGGGTATCTCGCTTGCCGTCATTCCGCTGACCAACGATGCCGGCAAGATTTTGATGCACACTTCCGGCGCCCCGGCCCTGTCGGTTCCGCCGGCAAACGAAAAGGGGCTCGGCTACCGCTTCCAGGCGACCAATGACCGTTTCGGCCGCGCCTTCGCCGAGATCGCGGAGAAGGAAGGCTTCAAGCGTCCGGCCACCATGGCCTTCAACAACGCCTCGGGTATCGGAAACACCGAAGGCTTCAAGAAGGCCTGGACGGCAAAGGGTGGCGAGGTCGTTTCCGAGGTCGTTTACGAGCCGAAGCAGGCGAGCTACCGCTCGGAGCTCATGCAGATCCTGGCCGCGCAGCCGGACGTGATCGTCACGGGCTCCTATGTGGGCGACACCACGATCATCCTGCGCGAGTGGTACCAGACCGGACAGCCGGTGAAGTGGATCATCCCCGGCTGGGCTGCCAATAGCGACCTCGTCGCCGCCCTCGGCGCCGACGTGGTGGAGGGCATCATCTCGGTGGATTCCATCTCCAACGAAAAGGCCCCGTCATTCGCCGCCTATGACAAGGCCTACCAGGCCGCCATGGGCAAGCCTGGCACAGACAATGTGTATGCCGCGATGACCTGGGACATGATGACTGTGCTCGCCCTTGCCGTGGAAGCCGCCGGCTCGACCGACATGGCCAAGGTGAACGAGAAGATGCGCGACGTCGCCAACCCCGAAGGCACCAAGGTCTACACCTTTGCCGAGGGCAAGGAAGCGCTGAAGTCTGGACCGATCAACTATGAGGGTGCTTCCTCGGTGCTCGATTTCGACGAGCATGGCGACGTGACGCCTGATTTCTCCGCCTCCTTCGTGGAGGACGGCAAGATCAATCGTCGCTACGTCGTCAAGATCTGACAGGCGGCGGGATTCCGGCACCGGCCGGACTCCCGCCCATCCACTTCGGTGGAACGAGGAACCGCTTATGTATTTCGCGCAGCTTGCCGTTAACGGGCTCGTCCAGGGCCTGGTGATCAGTCTTGCCGCCATGTCGATCACGCTGGTGTTCGGCATCGTGCGCTTTCCCAATGCCGCGACCGGCGATGTCATGACGGTCGGCGCCTTCTCAGGGCTGGTCGTCTATCCGATGACCGGATCACTTCTCGCGAGCGGCATTTTTGCCGTGATCGTTACCGCGGCTGTGGCGCTGATCAGCCATCTTCTGGTCTTCAGGCGGCTGGCCGGGCGATCGGTGGTTGCGCTTCTGGTGGCCTCGATCGGCGTCGGCTTTGTGCTGCGCTCCATCATGGGGCTGGTCTTCGGGCACCAGCCCATGGTTTTCAGCATGCCGCTCAGCCGTCCCTACCGGATCGGCGGGTTGGCCATCAATCCGCTGGACCTGCAACTGGCGCTTCTCGCAGCCGTCATGCTGGCGCTCGCCTTCGCCGTGCTGCACCTGACACCCATCGGCAGGCAGATGCGCGCCGTCGCCGACAATCCATCCCTTGCCCGTGTCTCGGGCATCCGCTCGGGCCGCGTCCTGGCAGCACTTTGGGTGCTGGCCGGCGCTATCGCCGGGGCGGGCGGCGTGATGCTCGGCGTCAAGACGGTGGTGAACCCCGAGATGGGCTGGGACATGCTCATGCCTGCTTTTGCCGCCGCCATCTTCGGCGGCATTGGCAGCCCGGCCGGCGCCCTGCTTGCCGGCCTGATCCTCGGCGTGGTGCAGGAAATGTCGACACCTTTCGTCGGCTTCACCTACAAGATCGCCCTTTCCTTCGCCATCATGCTGGTTGTGCTGCTCAGGCGGCCGACGGGCCTGCTTGGCCGCATCGAGGGGGTCCGCTGATGCTCAGCTATCTTCTGGCCATCGCCATCATCACGCTGATCTATCTGCTTCTGTCCTTCGGATTGTCGCTGCAATACGGCTCCGTCGGCCTCATCAATTTCGGCCATGTGGGTTTTTTCGCAATCGGCGCCTACACGTCGGCGCTCCTGGCGCTTTCGGGCGTACCGCTTTTTGCCAGCTTCTGCGCGGCAGCGCTGGCTGCGGGGCTCACCGCATGGCCCATCGGGCTCATATCCCTGCGATTACGGGACGACTATTTCGCCATCGTCACACTGGGCTTTTCGGAAACGGTGCGCATCATTATCGTCAGCGAGAAATGGCTGACCAACGGCGTGCAGGGCGTGCCCGGCATACCGCGTCTCTTTTCGAGCCTGCCCGTCGGTTTCGAGGCGCAGCTTGCCACGGCGGGGCTTCTGCTCGCGGTCTGCACCCTGGCAGCGCTTGCCATGTGGCGCATCATCAAGAGCCCATTCGGGCGCATCATCCAGGCGATCCGTGACAATGAGGATGCCCTGAAGGCGCTCGGCAAGGATCCGGCCCGCTTCAAGATCCAGGTGCTGATGCTCTCGTCGGCGCTGGCCGGCCTCGCCGGTGCCTTCTATGCCCACTACATCACCTTCATTATTCCCGAGCAATTCGTGCCGCTGGTCACATTCTATGTCTGGATGGCGATCATCATCGGCGGCGTGGGGCGCATCTCCGGCGCCATCGTGGGCACGGTGCTCCTGATGGTCTTCCTCGAAGGCTCGCGCTTCCTGCGCGACTTCATTCCGGGCGTCACCGAAGTGGAAATGGCATCGCTGCGCATCGGCGTGATCGGGCTTCTGCTCATTCTCTTCACGCTCTACAGGCCGCAAGGCATCATGGGGGATTATACGAAGCGATGACATTCGAAGCAGTCGATATCTGCAAGGCCTTCGATGGCTTTGAAGTCCTCAGGAACGTCAGCATCTCCATGCCGCTCGACGGGCTCGTGGGACTGATCGGACCGAACGGGGCCGGCAAGTCCA
Organism: Nitratireductor indicus C115; assembly: GCF_000300515.1. Classification (GTDB taxonomy): domain Bacteria; phylum Pseudomonadota; class Alphaproteobacteria; order Rhizobiales; family Rhizobiaceae; genus Nitratireductor; species Nitratireductor indicus. The sequence continues at coordinate 106,521 of NZ_AMSI01000001.1, read as the reverse complement.
CGCTGTTTTCCGTCATCTCGGGGTTTATGCCACCGAGCTCCGGCCACGTGACGTTCGACGGCATGTCCATGGACGGCATGTCTGCTTCCGCACGGGCCCGCCAGGGCATGGTGCGCACCTTTCAGGTGCCAAAGGAGTTCTCGCATCTCACGGTGCGCGAAAACCTGATGGCAGCGGCGCCGGGACAGGCCGGCGAAAGCCTGAGCGGGCTGTTCCTGCGCCCGGGCCTCATCCGTCAACAGGAGAAGGCGCTGAAGGCGCGCGCCGACGAGGTGATCGCCTTCCTGCGGCTTGACCGGGTGGCGGACAGTTCGGCGGGACTGCTTTCAGGCGGGCAAAAGAAGCTGCTTGAACTCGGACGGGCGCTGATGGTTGAGCCAAGGCTGATCCTCCTTGACGAGCCTTTCGCCGGGGTGAACCCGGTGCTGATCGCGGAAATCATGGAGCGTATCCGCGAGCTCAACGGACGCGGCATCGGCTTCTTCATCATCGAACACGACCTCGAGGCGCTGACACGGCTCGTCTCGCATCTCTATGTCATGGATCAGGGCGCCATTCTCGCCGAGGGAGAGCCCGCAGCGGTTCTTGCCGAAAAGGCTGTGCGCGACGCTTATCTGGGAGGCGAGGCATGAGCATCCTCACCATCCGTGGTCTGCGGGGCGGCTATTCGGAGGTCGATATCCTCAACGGCATCGACCTTGATCTTGACGATGGCGAAATCCTCACCGTCGCCGGCACGAACGGCGCCGGCAAGTCGACGCTCGCGAAGGCGATCGTGGGCCTCCTGCCGCGCTCGAGCGGCACCATTTCCTTCATGGGCAAGGATATCATGCCGCTGTCCGCGGAAGCCCGCATGGGGCTCGGCATGGGCTATGTTCCGCAGGTGGCAAATGTCTTTGCCAATCTTTCCATCCTGGAGAACCTTCAGGTGGTGGCGGGCAGTAGCCGGCAGCGCATCGACGAGCTTTTCGAAACCTTTCCACTGCTCGCCGAACGGCGGCGGATGCGCGCCGGCAGCCTCTCGGGCGGCGAACGCCAGCAGCTCGCCTTCGCCCGCGCGCTGGTGCCCAAACCGCGCCTGATGCTGCTCGACGAGCCGACAGCAGCCCTTTCGCCGAACAAGGTGGCGGATTCCTTCGCGCTCATACGCAGGCTGCCATCGCTCGGCGTTTCGGTTCTGATCGTTGAGCAGCGCGCGCGCCAGTCCCTGGCGATCTCAAATCGCGGCTGCATTCTGGACAGCGGACTGGTGGCGCTCGAAGGGGATGCGAAAACCCTTCTTGCCGACGAAAAGGCTGCAGAACTCTATCTCGGGAATATCGGAGCCTCTCACTAGATCGGTTCAGCGTTTCATGGAAACGCTTCTCCGCTCCATCTCCTTGTTTTTCCGCATTTGTGCGGACGTCAAATGATTCCATCTGACTGCAAAATGCTCGAGATCGGTTCATCGTTTCATGGAAACCGTGATCCGATTCATCTCTTCGTGTTTTCGAATTTGCGCAGGGGTCAGGCATTAAGCGGTGCCGAATGTTGTTTCATTCCCCTCACGCCCACCAACAGGCCTGCGCCCCAGACAAGAAGACCGAGGCTTACCGATATACCGCCGACGGTTACAATCGGCTCGGGAAAGAGTGGTGGCAGGGCCACCGGTATCGCGCCGATGGCGTAGGCAAGCGCGCCGGTGCGTTTTGCGGGGTCAGCTTTCCACGCCAGAATGCAGACGAGCACCGCCGAGATCAGAAAAATCGCACCGATGACCATAAGTTCCGTTCGGACCGCGTTTAACACAGCACCCAAAGCATCCGGGCTCAGATCAGGCGCCAATCTGTTGAACAGAAAGGTGACAATCGCCAGCCCCGACAGGCCGGCCATGGCCAAAGCATAGGTCAGAAGCCCGAAAACTCCCTGCCCTTCGTTTTCGAGCAATTTCCAAAACCCAGTGAAGCCGATCAGCCCGAAAACCGGCACGACAGCTCCAAGGCCAGGCGACGCGAGCGGGAACGCCGCATCGAGTGCCGTATCCAGCAGATAGGCCCCTCCAGCCAAACAGAGGCATGAACCCGAAAGGATTTGGAAGCGAGAAGCGTTCATGTGATGCATTATCCTCGGAAGTGATTCAACCTATATATGATGATGCATATATGATTCTACATATATTGCAAGGAGCCTCTATGTCCCTGCGTCACGCCATTCTAGGTCTGCTGACCTTCGAGCCAATGTCGGGCTACACGCTGAAAAGCCGCTATTTCGACAAGTCCGTCGCCTATTTCTGGCCGGCGGACCAGGCTCAGATTTACCGCACGCTCCAGGCTCTGGAGGCAGATGGTGCGGTTTCCAGCGAGACCGTGGAGAACGACAAGCGGCCGAACCAGAAACAGTATTCGATAACCGGCGCGGGGGAGCGGGAACTGCGGGAATGGCTCGCCGCCATCCATCCACCGGTTACGCAGAAGGACGGCTTTCTGGTGCAACTCTATTTCGCGCGCATGTTGAGCCGCCATCAGATACTTCGCGTTCTTCAGGCACAGCGCGACACGCACCGGCAACTACAGGATCACTTCGATAACCTCGTGCTGCCTGCAGCCGACACTGCGACGATGAAACGGCAAGTCCGGTTCGGAGGGCTCACGCTCGACTACGCCCGGCGCCGCGAGAAAATGCTCGTTGAGTGGCTGGAGGCCTGTATCGCCGCTGTGCAGGAATGGCCCGAGCAGGAAAGCATCTGACAGTCGAAGAGCCCCCAAACCTCGCCTTCCGGCGAGGTAACCCTATCCTTTTGCGCTCCACCGCAGCCTTTCGAACGATGGAACAATACATGTTGCACCCTGCTCTCATCGGCAGCATGCAAATGAGAACGGGCCGGCCGGTGAAGCTTGGCGAAAGCTCACCAGGAGGGCAACCATGCGCTTGAGTTCCATCAGCTATTTCCGCGCGATAGCGATCATCTTGATCGTTGCGGGACATTGCTATCCCACGGTGGATCTCGAACTCGTCTCCTGGCCGACCCGCTATGCCGCAAACCTGCTTACCGGCGGGACGACTTTCTTCGTCTTCATCTCGGGCTACATGTTCAATCACGTGTTTGCGCCACGCTTCGAATACCGCCAGTTCATGGCCGCAAAGTGCAGGAATGTGCTCATGCCCTATCTGGCGCTGGCCGTTCCGATGAGCATCTATTTCGTTCTGCGGCATCCTCAGGATATGGCCGAGGTGCTGGGTCCGGCCGATCCGGCCCTGCAAACAGTCAAGGCGCTCGCCACCGGCTATCCGCTGGTGGGATACTGGTTCATTCCCTTCATTCTCGTCATGTTTCTCGCTTCACCATTACATATGCGCTTCATCGCGCTTGCACCCATGGTGAGGGTCGCCGTTGTTTTCCTCAGCCTCATCGTCGCGCTCTTCGTGCAACGGCCAGTCGAGAACCTCAACGTCTTCCAGTCAGTCCTCTATTTCACCCCGGTCTATCTGTTCGGCATTCTGGCCTCGATCTATCGCGAGCCAGTGCTGGCAGCACTCCGGGGGCGGGAATATCTTCTCTTCGCAATGGCCTTCGCCATTGCCGCCGTGCAAACAAGCATGGGGCTGCAAGGCAATGGCCACAAGCCGATGTTCACCTTCGCAGGAATAGACCTGATGCTTTTGCAGAAGCTCTTCCTGACCATCGCGATCTACGCAACGCTGGAAAGGTGCTCGGTCCTGCACAGCCAAAGCCTGCTCCTGGTGTCCGAAGCCAGCTTCGCCATTTTCTTCCTGCATCCAATCGTGCTCATCCTGCTTGGATGGGTGCACGCCACCCATCTGACCGGCTGGCCATGGGTGGATCTGGTTCTCGTCAGTATGGAAACCGTGATGATCTGCGTCGCCATCGCCGTGACCGCGAGGCGTTTTCTCTCCCACAGAAGCCGCCTTCTTCTCGGCTATTGAACCTGCCCCTTGATCCGCCTGTGATCTGCGTCCAAAACGAGCTGGACAGCCGGTAAGCGTCATCGTATTTTTGGATACAGTTTTAATGCGGAGGCACCGTGGAGAACACCGCAGGGATTACATCGGAACGGGTCGCTGCTCTCTTGCGGGAGCGCATCCTGTCCGGCTCCTATGCGGATGGCCACGCACTCCGCCAGGAAAAGCTCGCAGCGGAGCTGGGCTGTTCGCGCATTCCCGTACGCGAAGCGATCCGCCAGCTGGAAGCGGAAGGGCTTGTCATCACCATCCCCCGGCGCGGCGCGATGGTCGCGGAAATGCCGGTCGACCGCATCCGCGAAAGCTTCGAACTGCGCGCAGTCCTCGAACCGTGGCTCCTGACCGCCTCCATTCCCTTTCTGGATGAGGCGGATTTCGCGGCGGCACAAGCAGTCATCGACGAGATGGCCGATCTCGGCTTCGAAGGCTGGGGCGACGCCAACTGGCGCTTTCACAAAGCCCTCTACGCCAAGTGCGGCAAGGAAACCGCCGTCGAGATGCTGCAGAGGATTCACGAGAGCATCGAGCGCTATCTGCGCATCCACATGCGCTTGACCTCCGGGCGCGACAAGGCGCAAACGGACCATTCCCTGCTGCTTTCGCTGTGCCGTGCGCGTGATATCCAGCGCGCCACCGCTCTCCTCACCACGCATATCCTCGAAGTCTCCGACAAGCTCGTCGAAAGCGTCGAGATCGCCCGCGGACTGCGCCGCGACGAGGCGCTTCTGCATCCGGCGCTACGCCAGAATGCGAAACGGACCAACGGCGAACACTGACACGCCACCTGCACCTTATAACGCCCTGAGGCCGCCCAAGCCCGCCTTTGCCACATCTTTGCGCCTCGCATTTTCCCCCTCATAAAAATGTCACACATCCCCTAGACAGATATCCTGTTTTCTGGAAAACTGTATCCAGTTTTAAATTGCGACCCAGAGGACGTGATGAACTTAACTGGTGTTTTTCCGGCAACCACGACGAAGCTCAACAAGGCTGGCGAGGTCGATATCGCAGCCTGCCAGGCTTCGTATGAGCGCCTCATCGACGGCGGCGTTTCCGGCCTGATCGTTCTTCCCATGCTGGGCGAGAACCCCTGCATGACACTTGCCGAGAAGGAAGCGGTGCTGCGCGCGGCACTCGAGGTCAGCAATGGCCGCGTACCGGTGCTGACCGGGCTTGCCGAAGCCTCCTCCGAGGACGCCGTTGCTGCCGCGAAACGCTATGCCTCCTGGGGTGCCGAAGGCTTCATGGCGTTCCCGTCGACCGCCTACAAGACGGACCCGCGCGAGACCGTTGCCTGGTACCGCATGCTCGGCAAGGCGACCGATCTGCCGATCATGATCTACAACAACCCCATCGCCTATGGGGTTGACGTGACGCCGGACCTGCTTGCCGAACTCGCCGACGTGGACACGATCATGGCGGTGAAGGAAGAGACCGGCGATATCCGCCGGGTCACCGACATCTACAACACGGTCGGCGACCGTTACAAAGTCTTCTGCGGCGTCGACGACCTCATCCTCGAAAGCGTCGCACTTGGCGCGACGGGCTGGGTTTCGGGCATGACCAATGCCTGGCCGAAGGAATGCGTTGAAATCTTCAACCTGTGCGCCGCCGGCAAATTCGACGAGGCGCGTCCGCTCTATCGTCTCATGACGCCGGCCTTTCATCTCGATACGGACGTCAAGCTCGTCCAGTACATCAAGATCGCCGAACACCTGACCTCCGGTGCACCGGAATGGGTGCGCGCGCCGCGCCTGGCGCTTGAAGGCGAGGAAAGGGAGCGCGTGAGCGCCGTCATCCTCGACACCATCGCAGCGCTGAAGGCCAGCCGCGCCGCGGCAGCCTGATACCGGAAACAAGGGGAGCCCGGGCCATGGCAATGATGCAATCATTGGAAACCATAGACCGGGGCCTCAACAAGACAGTTGCCGCGATCGTGGGCCTTCTGCTCGCACTCGCGGCAACCGCCGTCTTTCTGCAGATCGTCGTTCGCTTTGTCCTGCCGCCGCTTGGCTTCGTCGTATCGGCCCCCTGGACAGAGGAAAGCGCCCGCTTTCTGATGACATGGGCCGTGTTTCTCGGCTCCGCGGTCCTTTGCAGAAGGGCAGGCCTGATCGCCGTCACATCCCTGCCCTCGGCACTTCCACCTGCCTTCGGCCGCCTGCTCCTCATCGCCAGCAGCCTGTGCACGGCCTTCTTCTTCGGTGTTCTCGCGGTGGTCGGCTGGAAATGGGCTCTCAACAGCCTCGGGGAAAGCGCCACGGTGCTTCGTATTCCGATGGCCGTCGTCTATGCCTCAATGCCGGTCGGTTCGGTTCTCGCGATCTTCAACCTCGCGCTCTTCATCAACTCGCTGGTTCGCGCCGGCGAGGGCGAAGTCTCGCGCATTCTCGCCCCTTCGGCAGCGGATTGATCCATGGGCGTCGCTTCCATCCCACTCATTCTTGCGGTTCTGCTTGCGACCGGCGTCCCAATCGCGGCGACGCTCGGGCTGGTGACTCTCTACGGCCTCAGCGCACGGGGCATTCCGCTCGTTTCGGCGATCCAGTCCATGTTCGCCAGTCTGGACAGCTTCTCGCTGATGGCGGTGCCCTTCTATATCCTGGCCGGCAACATCATGCAGGCGGGCGGCATTTCCGACCGCCTGGTGCGGTTGACCAACGCCATGGTGGGCTGGCTGCGCGGTGGGCTGGGGGCTGCAGCCGTTCTCACAAGCATGATCTTCGCCTGTATCTCCGGCTCCTCATCCGCCACCACGGCGGCGGTCGGCGCAACCACCATTCCCGCCATGGCGAAGAAGGGCTATCCCAAGCCGTTCGCCGCCTCTCTGGTTGCTTCTTCGGGCGAGCTCGGCGCCATCATCCCGCCATCGCTGCCAATGATCATCTATGGCCTCGTCACCAATGTCTCCATCGGCGCCCTGTTCATCGCAGGTATCATTCCCGGCCTGATGATCGGCGGTTCGCTGGTGGCGCTCGTCTTCGTGTGGGCGGCAATCCGGGGGTTCGACCATACGGTCTCGGTTTCTCCCGCAGAATGGGCACGCGGCGTGACGCGGGCCTTCGGCGATTCCATTCTTTCGCTCTTCATGCCGGTGCTCATTCTCGGCGGCATCTATTCAGGCATCTTCACGCCGACAGAGGCGTCCGTGGTGGCGGTGGCCTACGGGCTTTTCGTGAGCATGGCCGTCTATCGCGAAATCTCCTGGCGGGAAATGAGCCATGTCTTCATCCGCTCGGCGCTCACATCGGCCGGCATCCTGCTCATCGTCGCGGTGGCCGCCGCCTTCGGCTTCGTGCTGACGATCAACCGCATTCCACATCAGGTCGGGCAATGGATCGCCAGCGTGGCTCAGGACCCCGTCAGCTTCCTGATCCTGGTGAACGTTCTCCTGCTCGTGGTCGGCATGTTCCTGGAGACGCTGGCTGCAATCGTCATCCTGGCGCCGATCCTCGCGCCCGTCGCCGTGTCCTACGGCATCTCACCCATCCATTTCGGCATCGTCATGATCGTCAACCTGGCAATCGGCATGCTGACGCCACCCATCGGTGTGAACCTCTTCATCGCCAGCGAAGTCGCCGGCCTGAAGATCGAGAAGATGATCCGAGCACTCCTGGTGTTCATCGCCGTGCTGATCACCAATCTCGCGCTCATCTCCTATCTGCCGATCCTTTCGACCATCCTTCTATAACAACCGGGGAACCACCTATGAAAAGACTTGCAGCCTCTCTCCTCCTGTCTGCCTTCGGCGCGCTTGGCGCCGTGCCACAGGCACTCGCCGTCGATCTTACGCTCGGCCATGTGCTCAGCGAAGACAGCCATTACCACGCCGCCGCCACCAAGTTCGCCGAACTCGTTTCGGAAAAAAGCAAGGGCGATATCAACGTGACCGTTTTCCCCGCCGGCCAGCTCGGCGGCGAAGTGCAGATGATCCAGAATGCGCGCTCGGGCGCTATCGACCTCGTGGTGACCGGCGAGCCGCCGCTGGAAAACACCGTTCCCGAGCTTGCCGTGCTTTCGCTGCCCTATCTGTTCGACACGACCGACGCCGCAAATGCCGCGCTTCAGGGCAAGGCGGGCGACAAGCTGCTCAGCTATATTGACAAGCACGATCTGGTCGGTCTCGGCTTCGTCTCCGTGTTCGAGCGCAGCGTCTATGGCACAAAGCCCGTGCGTTCGCTCGATGACATGAAGGGTTTCAAGATCCGCGTGATCCAGGGACCCGGCTTCGTCGGCGCTTATGAAGCGCTCGGCGCCCAGTCCACCCCCATGGCCTACAGCGAAGTCTTCCTCGCTCTACAGAGCGGCGTGGTGGATGGTGCCGAAGCCTCTCCCGAACAGCTAATCCAGGACAAGTTCGTGGAAGCCACCAAGTATTTCAACCTGACGCGCGTGCACCACATGGCCGCGACCATGATCATGTCGAAAGCCGCCTTCGACCGCCTGACGCCAGAACAGCAGGCCATCGTGCGCGAGGCCGGCAAGGAGGCATCCGCCGCATCCATCGACGTCTACAAGAAGAACGCGGCGGACGGCCTTGAAGAGCTGAAGAAAGCCGGCATCGAGATCATCGAGCCAGACCTTGCTCCCTTCATGGAAAAGGCACGCGGCGCCTGGGACGGTCTTCTCGCCAATATCCCAGAAGGCAAGGAAAACCTTGAACTGCTGACGGCAAAATAATCCGCCGGAGAAGCGGACTGGAAGATTTGCGGCGGCCTGCGGGCCGCCGTTCCTTTTTGGGTCTTACCTGACCTTCGCAGCCAGGCTCTCGATCAGATCGCCAGGCAGAAGGGGAGCCGGCCGCACCTGGCGCATGATCCAGGATTGGAAGGCAAGGCTCAGATCGTTCGAGCTCTTGTCCTCGGGCACGACCACATAATAGCTGAATTCGGTTTCCATCGGCAGGTCAGCCACGATGACAAGCCGACCGGCGGCGACTTCCTCCTCGATGAGGTAGCTTGGCAGAAGCGCAACGCCGAGACCGGCAAGAGCTGCCGCGATCACCATGGAGAACTGGTCGAAGCGGTGCCCACGATATGAGTGTTCGGTCGCCACGTCGCTGCGCGTGAACCAGTCTTCCCAGAGTTTCGGTCTTGTATCCAGATGCAGAAGCGGCAGCTGAGCGACCTCCGCCGCCTCGAAGCGCCGGGCCCCCTTCAGAAATCCGGGCGCGGCCACCGGCACCACGATTTCGCTGCACAGAAAGGTGCAGCTTGCATGCGGCCAGCTCGGGCGTCCGTAGTGAATTGCCAGGTCGAAGCTCTCGGAGGTGAGATCGAAGGGCGTGCTGCGCGAGGACAGACTGACCTGTATGCCCGGCTGGCGAGCCAAGAAATCCGGCAGGCGCGGAATGAGCCAACGGCGCGCGAAGGTCGGCAGGGTGGCAATGGTGAGCGCGCCCGTCAGCCCCCGAGTGCCCATGGCACGCAGGGTCATGTGTTCGGTGCGCGAGAGGATGTCGCGCACGTCGGTCAACAGGCGCTTGCCGCTTTCCGACAACACCACACGCTGGCGCACCCGCTCGAACAGCGTGATACCGAGCCGCTCTTCAAGCACCTTGATCTGGCGGCTGATGGCGCTCTGGCTCAGGTCCAGCTCGGCAGCGGCGAGCGTGAAGCTTTCATAGCGCGCCGCTGCCTCGAAGGCCTGCAACGCATTGAGATCGGGCATTCGGCTGCGGCTGAAAGTCATGCGCGTATTCGATCAACCTGGATCTATTTCACCCGCATATCGCATGGTTGATCCGATTGGCGCAAGATGTCCGCATCACGAAGACAATGCTCACAGAAGGCGAATGTAAAAGGGCGGCCCATGGGCCGCCCATGATGCACAGACGAGAAAGCGGTTGGCCGTGAGTGGGATCAACCCTTGGCCTCAGGAACGGCAGGCACCTGCCAATCGCTCCACAGTTTCGCAATGGCTGCATAGTCGTCGCGCGAATAACCCGCGCGGGACGCCATTTCATAGACCGAATGCGAAGCCTGAATGGCAAAGAGGGGAACGCCCTCCGTCTGGGCCAGATCGAGCGCGAGGCGCGAATCCTTGCGTGCAGCGTCGAGCGGCATGCCTCCCTCATAGTCACCTTCCACCACCCGCTTGGCGAAACGATAGGTCAGAGGACGATGCAGGCCCATCTGAGGATCGGACAGAAGACCGATCAGCTTGTCGATGGAAACGCCGGTCGCCGTCGCCATGGAGCCGGCCTCTGCCACAACCACCATGACCGCATGGGCAACGGCATTGTTGATGACCTTGGCGGCGGCGCCCGTTCCCAGATCGCCGAACACGATCTGCTTTTCCGCAATCGCGTCGAGCACGGGGCGGCAGGCTGCGATAGCCCCCTCCTCGCCACCGATGAGGAGGGAGGCGGTGCCCGCTTCCATCTGGCTGACACCAGCCATGAGGGAGGCATCAATGATGCGAATGCCATGCGGCGCCAGCACGTCGCGGCACGCGATCACGTCTTCAGGATTGACGGTGGAGGTTTCCACCACCACGGCATCCTTGGGCAGATGCGGGCCGATCTGGCGGAGGACCGCTACCGACGCCTTGGGGCTCGGCAGGCAGAGAACCACGACCGGCGTGGCCGACAATGCCTGCGGATCGGCGATGACGTCGGCGCCAAGCTCGGCTTTCGCCTTGGCCAGCATTCCCTCGTTCAGGTCGAACACCTGCACCGGAAAGCGGGCGGCGATGCGCGTTGCTAGCGGAAAGCCCATATTGCCGAGACCGTAGACGGCAACTTTCGATATGTCGGTCATTGATGCTCCAGAACTTCTTTCTCGTGTTGAGGACGGATCACTTCGCGATCGGCAAAGGCTTTTCGTGCAAGCCGAAGAACATGCTCTTCACCTGGGCGTAGAGCCGGAGGCCGTCGATGCCCTTCTCGCGGCCGATACCGCTGTCCTTGAAACCACCGAAGGGCGTGCTCGTTACGGACTGCTTGTAGGTGTTGATCCAGACGGAGCCCGCATCCAGGGCGCGGCCGATGCGCCATGCCTTCTTGAAGCTCTCCGTCCAGATGCCGCAGGCAAGGCCGAAATCGGTGCCATTGGCCTTCTCCACCAGATCGGCCTCATCCTTGAAGGAGAGCACGACCAGAACCGGGCCGAAGGCTTCTTCCTGGCAGGAAACGGCATCGTAGGGCAGTCCATCGATGATGGTCGGCAGGTAATAGGCGCCGGCTTCGTACTCGGCGCCTTCAGGCGCTGCACCACCACACAGGATCCGCCCGCCTTCTGCCCGGGCCCGCTCCACAAAGGCGCTGACGCGGTCGCGGTGATGGAATGAGGCAAGCGGCCCCACCTCGACGCCCTTGGCATCAGGAGCGGCAACGACGATGCGCTTCGCCCGCTCGACGAGGCGCGACACCACCTCGTCATAGACGCTCTCCTCGACGAGGAGGCGCGAACCGGCAACGCAGGACTGGCCTGAAGAGCCGAAAATACCGGCCGCAACAGCGGCAACCGCATGCTCGATGTCCGCATCGGCGAACACCACATGGGGAGACTTCCCGCCAAGCTCCAGCGCCACGGGAACGATGCGCTCACCGGCAACGCTGCCGATGGCCCGGCCCGTCGCAGTGCCGCCCGTAAACGAAATCATGCCGACACCCGGATGCGCGACGAGGGCGGCGCCGATGCCTGCGCCACGCCCCTGCACGACCTGCAGGAGCCCATCCGGCAGACCGGCTGCCGCCGCAATGCGGGCGAGCTCCGGCGCAAGCAGCGGCGAATCCTCGGACGGCTTGAGAATGACGGCATTGCCTGCGGCCAGCGCCGGGGCCACCTTGGCCGCATCGTTCATGATCGGCGAGTTCCACGGCGTGATCGCCGCCACGACGCCATAGGGCTCAAGCACGGTGAAGGACACATAGTCGCCACGCCGGGGCGTGACGTCGGTTTCCAGCGTTTCGCAGACCGAGGCGTAGTAACGGAACGTGCCGACTGCATAATCGACCATGCCCCGGCACTCCGAGATCGGCTTGCCGTTGTCACGCATCTGAAGCGTCGCAAGCGCCTCCTTCTCCGCCAGAAGGCCATTGGCGATGGCATGAAGCACCTCCGCCCGCTTGTGTGGCATCAGGTCCTTCCAGCCGGAAGTGCGAAAAGCCGTCTGCGCACGGGCGACAATCGCCTCCAGCTCTTCGGGATCGGTGACCGCCACACGCGCGACCTCGCTACCGTCGGCGGGGTTGATGCTGACGAGTTCATCGGCGTTCGTGCGAATATCCATGCCCTTATCCTGGCCTGTGTTCTGTGTTGTCTGTTCGGTGCGCATTTCAGGTGGAAGCGGCTTCGTTCTTCCTGCCGCGCCCGCGCACCAGCGGGAGAGCGAGGATCGCCACGACCGCAATGACCAGCGCAATCGAGATCGGCGACGAGACGAAGGAGAGAGGATCGCCACGCGCGATGAGAAGCGCCTGGCGGAAGGAGGATTCCGCCATGGGACCGAGGATTGCTCCCAGTACGATGGGCGCAATCGGATAGCCTGAGCGGGACAGGACATAGCCCATCAAACCGAAGCCGAGCATCAGCCAGACATCAGCCATCGCATTCGTTGAGGCATAGGTGCCTAGTGAGCAGATGATGAGGATCATCGGCGCCAGCAGTGCCGCGGGAATACGCAGCATGTTCACGAATAGCTTCGCTCCGATCAGCCCCAGGCCCAGCATGAGGAAGGCTGTGATCAGCATCTGCCACATGAAGCCATAGACCACGTCCGCATGCTGGCTGAAGAGCGCCGGGCCGGGATTGAGACCCTGGATCAGCATGGCTCCCATCATGAGCGCCGCCACGGAATTGCCCGGCACACCGAGCGCCAGCGTGGGGATCAGCGAGGAGGCGTTATCGGCATTGTTGGCGCATTCGGAAGCCGCGATGCCGCGTGGATCACCTTTGCCGAACAGGGCGGAGTCCTTGGCCGCACGTTTTTCCTCGGCATAGCCCAGAATGCCCGCGAGATTACCGCCCGCGCCCGGCATGATGCCGATCACGACGCCAATCAGGCCGGACCGGATCCAGGTCTTGGTGAGCGTGAATGCCTCGCGCACCTTGAGACCCGCGCCGGTCAAATCTGCACGGCCATCTCCATTCGCGGAGGACGCGAGCATGGCCAGAGCCGGAGGTACGGCGAACAGCCCCGTGAGCATGACCGCGAGATCGATGCCGCCCGCAATATGCCTGATGCCGAAGACCAGCCTTTCGGACCCCGTCATCATGTCCATTCCGACAAGACCGACGGCGACGCCGATCATCGCGGACGCCAGCCCCTTGGCCGGCGCGCCCGCCAGAAGCAGCGACACGCTGGTGAGGCCGAAGACGGCAACCCAGAAATACTCGGTCGGGCCGAACTGCAGCGCCAGCGAAACCAGCGGCGGCGCAATGACCATGAGTGCCAGAGCGCTGATGATCGATCCTGCCGTGGAAGAAACAAGCGCGATGTGCAGCGCATATTTCGCCCGCCCCGCCTGTGCCAGAGGATAACCATCGAACGTCGTGGCCACCGCCGAGGGAGTGCCTGGAATGCGCATCAGGATTGCGGGAATAGCCCCGCCATACATGGAGCCATTGTAGATGCCGGCCATCATGCCAAGCGCCACGAGCGGCGACATGGTGTAGGTGAACGGCAGAAGCAGCGCCATTGCCAGAGTGGCGGTAAGGCCGGGAATTGCACCGACAAGAATGCCGGCGGCGGTGCCCACGATCATCGCCAGGATGCTGTCCAGAATGAGCGCGTGCGGAAGACCGGATAGAACTTCGACCATATCAGCCTCCGAGGATCAGTTCCGCCGGGAAGGGCTGGGCGAAGGCGAGGTTGAAAACGACATAAGCCATGATGACAAAGGCAACCGTGCCGACGGCGATGCGGAGAAAGTTGCGGTCTCCGCCGAGAAGCGCCATCGCGGGAATGAATGCGATCGATGCGGTCAGGAAACCGATCTGACCAGCAAGGAAAATGAAGGCAGCGAGCATGCCAAGTCCGACGAAACCCCGGACCAGCGGGGCCTCTTCCGTCATGCGCGTCTCGCGGTCGAGCCTGGCGACGGAGACCGCCGACAGCGCAATCATCGCGCTGCCGACGGCAATCGGGAAATAGGCACTCGCCCCGGCCTGCCGCGCGCCGTCCCAGACCACGACGCCACCCGCCAGCGCTACGGCGAGAGCCACCGCCAGCCGCTCAAGCGGCCGGACGGGGTTTCCCTCGAGCTTTTCAGGCTCTACTGCCACGGGGACTCGTCCCACATGGCCTGGTAGTCCTTGCGCAGCTGTTCCACGTGCTTCTGGAACGCTTCGGTCGGCATGTAGCTGACCTCTGTGTAGAGCTCCTTGTTGCGCTCGATGAAAGCGGGATTCTTCGCCACAGCCTCGATAGCCGCCGCGAGCTTCTCAACGATTGCCGGATCGGTTCCAGCCGGAACGCCGACACCGCGCTCGGAGAGCATTTCGACGTCATAGCCGAGCGACTTGGCGGTCGGCACGTCGGGAGCGAGCGGCGAGGTTTCGGGGCCAAACTGGGCGAGGATCTTCACCTTGCCTTCCTGGGCATTGGGCATCGCCTCGCCGAGGTTCAGGGCCGCGGCCGAAACGTGGCCGCCCATCAGCGCCGTGCGCGCCGCACCTGCCGAAGCGAACGGTACGTGGGTGAACTCAGCGCCGGTCGCCTTGGCGAGATAGCGCATGGCAAGGTGGTCGTCGGTGCCCACACCCGTGGTGCCGATGGTGACTGCGCCTGGGTTCTCCTTGGCGTATGCAATCAGCTCTTCAAGCGTGTTGAACGGGCTGTTGCCGGGAACCGAGATCGCCGAAGGATCACGCACCAGACCCGCAACGGGAATGATCTGCTCCGGCTTGAAGGCTGCATCCTTGGTGATCGGAATGGTCAGCATGGGCGGCAGGTTGAGAATGCCCATCGTGTAACCGTCGGGCTTGGCATCGGCGAGGGCGGCATGCCCCACTTCACCGGCAGCACCCGGACGGTTCACAACGACGATCGACTGGCCGAGCTCCTTCTCCAGCAGGGGCTGGAGCGTGCGCGCGGTCACGTCGGTGCCGCCGCCGGCACCATAGGCGACAAGGAGTTCAAGCGGCTTTTCGGGCCAATCCGCCAATGCGGGGCCGGCAGAAATGAGAACGGCCGCAGCGGCGGTCATGAGATTTCTAAGCAATATAACCTCCCAGGTATGATGCGGTCGGATCACTTTGCCCGTCCGCCGAATTGAGCGGGCGAACCATACGTCCAGAAGCAAAGCCGGCAAGTGTTTTTGGGGCGGCATTTGCGGCGGCGCCAAAGCCGATATAAAAGCTGGCAGGATTATCGATAATCAGGTGGCGAACCATGGCGCGGCACGGAACCATGACAGAGACGGCGGTTTCCGAAATCGTCTCGGTGCTCGAACAGGATATCATCTTTGGCCGTTTCCTGCCCAAGCAGCGGCTTTACGAGGACGAATTCATCGTCCGCTTCTCGACGAAACGGCATATCGTTCGCGCTGCCCTGCATGAGCTTGAGCGCAAGGGCATCGTCGAGCGCCACCCGAACCGGGGAGCGGCTGTGCGCTATTTTTCGCGACCGGAAGTCGCTGCACTTTACGAGCTCCGCGTCATCCTTCACGAGGCGGCCGCAAGACGTATCCGGATTCCGGCCAACCCTGAATGGTTCGCCGAACTTGAGGCCGCGCGGGATGCCCATGCCGATGCTGTGGCTGCGCGCGATCTCGGGCTCGTTTTCCAGACCAACACGTTGTTTCACCGCAAACTGTTCGAGGGGACGGAAAACGCCTACCTGTCCGAAGCCATCGAGACCTCGAATGCCAAGACCCATGGCATCCGCTCGCATGGACTCGGCCTGCCTTCGCTGCTGGAGAAGGCAAGGGCGGAACATTTCGCGATGGTGGACGCCATCAGGGACGGAGATGTCGAGGAACTCGCCCGGCTCTGCATCGACCATATGCAGCCGGCACGTGCCTTCTACGAGGAAAAATACTGCGGCGTTCTTTAAAGCATACGGCCGTCAGGTGGGATGAGTAACAGGCGCGGCGACAGCGTCGAGCCCCGCGACATCAGCCGCTGAGGCTCGAAGCCGGTTCGTTCAATCCAGGAGCTTTGCAACCGCCAGCATGCCCGGATCGTCGCTGCCGATGCTGCGTTCGGCGAACATGCGCGCGCGGCCAATGCGGCAAGGCATCGGCCGCATCTGATCGAGCGCATCGTTTGCAGCCCGTTGTGCCGTCTCCAGACTGACCGGGCCTTGCGCCAGATAGCGGGTCAGATAATCGAAACTGTCGACAACCGTCTTGTCTCCCACGGAAGCTTTGCCGCGTGCGGAGATCGCATCGCGGATCGCCTCGACGATCATGGGCAGATCCGCCGTTTCGGGCGTGCGTCCGGACGCCTCGATTTCCTTGGCCTTCCTGGCCAGCGTCATGGCCGCCGTGGCCACCAGACTGCCGAGGCTCGATCCGGTTTCCTTCATGGCTGCTGCGGCGGCGCGCTTGGCCGCGTCGGAAGCGGTTTCGGCCCCACCTGCCCCCGCATGCGCCATCGCGGCCATTACACGCCGCAGCATGGAACCCGTATCGCCATCGCCCAGGCGCGCATCGGCAGCGTTGAGCGCCTGCTCGCTCGCCGCCGCGTTCTCGTTGAGGCGCTCCAGGAACGTTGCTATCGCTTGCGGCCCGATGCTCATGAAACGCTCCAGAACGGGCATTTCGCCGGGGCGGTCATCAAGGCTTCAAGCTCATCGTCGAGTTTCATCAGCGACAGGGAGGCTCCCGCCATCTCCATGGAGGTGACATAATTGCCGATGACTGGCGGCAGATATTCGATGCCCGCCTGCGCAAGCCGCTCGCCGACCCGGCGCCACAGGATGTAGAGCTCCTCAAGCGGTGTCGCCCCGAGACCGTTGACGAGAACGCACAGCTTGTCGCCCCGCTTCACATCGAGTTCCGGCAGAAGGCGCTCCAGCATGCCGTCGGCGACCTTGTCGGCGCTTGAAAGCTCCGACCGCCAGATGCCTGGCTCGCCGTGGATGCCCATGCCGAATTCCATCTCATTGTCGGCAATCTCGAAATTGGGCGCATCCGCCGTCGGCACCTGACATGGGGCGAGCGCCACGCCGATGCTGCGCGTGGCCGCATTGGCCTTGCGCGCCGCGGCGGCAACGCCCGCAAGGTCGCGTCCTTCTGCGGCAGCGGCACCCGCAGCCTTGTAGACCAGGACGATGCCGGCAACGCCACGCCGTTTGTTGCCCTCCTCCGGAGCAGCGCTCGCCACGTCATCGGTGCCCAGAACCGTGTCGCAGGCGATGTCGTCCAGCTCGGCCATCTCGATCGCCGTATCGAAGTTCATCCGGTCGCCGCCATAATTTCCATAAAGGCAGAGAACCCCCGCCCCGTGATCGGCAGCGCGGATTGCATCGATGCAGCTCTGCGCCGTCGGCCCCTCGAACACATTGCCGATGGCGCAAGCATCGGTGAAGCCTTCTCCGACATAGCCGGTGAACAGAGGCAGATGACCTGAGCCGCCACCGGTGGCAATGCCGACCTGGCCGGAGGGTGCTGGCTGCGAGCGGCTGACGCAACGCCCGCTTTCCCCACCCAGCGAGAGAGAGGCATGTGCGGACACCAGGCCGGCAAGCATCTCCTCTACATAATTGTTGGGATCGTTGATGAGTTTCTTCATGAGGCAGGCTCCCAGGTGAATTTCCGTCAACCCTTGACCGCGCCGGACAGGACACCGCGCAGGAAATAGCGTTGAACGAGACTGAAAAGGACGACGACAGGAACAGTCGCCAGTGTTCCGAGCGCCATGATCTCTCCCCAGCGTATGTCGAAGGATGTGATGAACTCGGAGATACCCACCGGCACGGTCTTCAGGTCGCTCGAGGTCATGACGATGCTGGCGAACAGGAACTCGTTCCATGAAAGGACGAACACGAAGATCGCCACCGAAAAGATGCCCGGCAGGGACAATGGCAACACGATGCGAATGAAAGTTCCAAGATAGGAGCAGCCATCCACCCATGCCGCCTCGTCGATCTCGCGCGGGAGCGTTTCGAAGAAGCTCTTGAGCATCCAGACCGCGAAGGGAAAGGTCAGAATCGTGTGGCAGATCACCAGGCCGATGCGCGTGTCGATCAGGGACAGCGTGTTGAGGATCATATAGATCGGCACGAACAGGACGATGGCCGGGAACATATAGGTAACGAGCGCGGCAATCAGGAAGGCGGACTTGCCCGGAAAATCGAAACGGGTGATCGCATAGGCGGCCAGAGTGCCGATGACCAGGCAGAATATCGTCGACGAAAGGCCGACCACCAGACTGTTCCAGAAGAACACTGCCGCGCCGCTGTCACGGAAGACGGTGACATACCAGTTGATCGTCCAGTGATCGGCGAGAATGCGCGGCGGCGAGGAAAAGAGCTGATCGGCAGGCTTGATGGAGGAGATGACCATCCAGGCGAGTGGCAGCGCAATGAAGGCTGCAAGCGCCACGGCAACCGCATAGCTGCCGAAACGGTTCCACAATGGATTGGATGCCGTTGGGGATATCGCGGGCGTGCTCATGGACGGGCTCCCGAGGTTGCGCGGATGACAAGGCCGTAGATCGCGATCACGACGAGAATCATGACGCCGAGCGAAACCGCGAGCGCAGATCCATAGCCAAAACGGAAGAAGCCCATCGTTTCCTGGTAGATCCAGATCGGCCAGTGCTCGGTGCTGCCGGCCGGCCCACCCTTGGTGATAAGCCAGATGATGTCGAAGAAGGTCACGGTCCAGATGAAACGAAGCACCAGAAGAACCTTCGTCACGTTCCACAGATTGGGCAGCGTGACGAAACGGAACTGCTGCATCGTGGTCGCGCCGTCGACCTGCGCGGCCTCATACTGCTCCGGCGGGATCGCCTGCAACGCTGCCCAGTAGGAGATCATGACGAAGGGGAAACCGCGCCAGATATTGGCAAGGATGACGCTCCACATCGCTCCGGAGGGAAGCGCGAGCGGGGACTGGTCGGGCGCCAGAAGACCCATGTCCTGAAAGGATACGGCCACGATGCCGAAGGAGCCGTCGAGCATCCAGCGCCAGAAGAGGGCGAGCGCAATGACAGGGACCACATAGGGCAACAGCAGGATGGAACGAATGGCTCCCATGCCCGGAATGTCGCGGTTGATCGCCAATGCGGCGACCAGACCCAGGCCGAACTGTCCAATCAGCGACCAGAAAGTCCAGATGCCGGTGTTTATGAGAACCGGCCACAATTTCGGAGCATTGGCCAGTTCCTGATAATTGCGAAAGCCGACGAATTTTTCCGCACCGGTAAAGGCGTCGACAGCGACGAAGGAAAGGCGGATCGCCTCCCAGACGGGGTAAGCCACGAAGACGGCCATGAACAGAATGGCCGGAGTGGCAAAGGCCAGTCCGGTGAAGGCGCGTCCGCGCGCGGCGGCATTAGCGGCGTTGGACATGAAGGCTCCGGAAAGCGGTTCAGGCCGGGCGCGATGCCCGGCCTGCGTTCACACGGGATTAGTTGCCCAGGATCGAGATCTGGTACTGCAGCTGGGAATCGATCTGGGTGATCGCCTCTTCCGGCGTGATGCGACCGAGCGCTGCCGACTGGATGGCATCACCGATGAAGGTGGTGGCCTCGATCTGGCCGGTCAGCGGGTTGAGGCCTGCCTCCTGGCCATAGCGATACCAGTGCTCCATGACTTGGCCGAAAATGGTCTCCAGCTCCGGCTTGAAGCGCTTCACATATTCGTTCGACTGGTAGGTCTCGCTGTCGAAGGCGCTCTGGGTCGCCGGAACCGCGAAGATCGGACGGCTGTTGGCGCGGGCGGCAACGCGTTCGGGTGTGTACATGCACTTGAGGAGCTTCTTGGCCGCAATCTCGCGCTCGGGCGTCGATTTCGCCACCAGATAATAGTAGCCACCATTCAGGGAAGCCGCCGCCGGCTTGTCGGCCGACGGACCGGGCATCGGGAAGACGCCCATATTGTCGAGCATCGAGGGATTCTGCTCCGCGGCGATGAGAACGACAGCGCCCCATTCGTTGGTCATGGCGAGCTTGCCCTGAACATAACCGTTGCGGAAGTCGTTCCAGGTCCATTCAACCGAAGCGGGGGGCGAGGCCTCCTTGTAGAGGTCGAGCATGAAGGTAAGCGCCCGGACCGCCTCGTCGTGATATTTGTCGAAGGCGTAGTCGCCGGTTTGCGGATCGAAGATCGTCCCGCCCGTGGAATAGAAGAACTGGAAAAAGGTCTGCGGCGCGACCAGCGAGCGGCCCATCGGAACCGCGAAACCATAGACGTCCGGTGTGCCATCGCCGTTTTCGTCGACCGTCAGCTTCTTGGCTGCCGCAAGAAGCTCGTCCCAGGATTTCGGTATCGCGATGCCTGCTTTCTCGAAGAGGTCCTTGCGGTACCAGACTTCCTGATGAAGGGCCCAGTCAGGCAGCCCCCACACGTCTCCATCCTTCGACACAGCATCCAGATAGGATTTGCGGAAATCGTCGCGGCCGAGTTCATCGACCACATCGCTGAGCGGCACCAGACCATCGCGTGACTGAACGAAGGCGACCGCGCCCTCAAGCGTGTTCATGATGTCGGGCGTCGATCCGTTGCGCATGGCAGTGATCAGGCGCGTGTACATGGAGCCGAAGGGGATGGTCTCGAAATTGACCGTAAGGCCATCCTGTTCTGCGCGGCATCCGTCGATCTGGGCCTTTATTACATCCGCCTGGCTCGCGGTGGTCAGGTTCGTCCAGAAAGTCAGCTCCTCTGCGCTGGCCGCCGTCACGGTCGAAAGACCCGACGTCGCCAGCAGCGCCAAGGCGACACCGTAATTGAGAATTTTCTTCATTTCACTCCTCCAGGGTATCGGCCCCTCCGAGGCCGCTTGGGCAGGTGGCAGACTTTTGCCCTTGCCATTATCCCATATTGTGGACTATTGTTCCGTTATGTCAAGTCTGGAGGGGGTACTTTCGACGATGCAAACCGTTCTGGAGGGCGAGCGCGCCATTCCGGTCCACGGACCTTATGACGTTGCGGTTGCAGGCGGTGGCACAGCGGGAATCCTCGCCGCCATTGCAGCGGCACGCGCCGGTGCATCCACAATACTCCTCGAACGCGGCGGCTTCTTCGGCGGGCATATCGCGACACAGCTCCTGGAACACAGCGCCGGCTGGTATGATGCGAACGGCCAGAAGGTGGTTGGCGGATTGCCGGACGAGCTGGTCGAGCGGCTAAAGCAGGCGGGCGGCTCGCCCGGTCATGTGACGGACGACACCGGCTACACGCGGATGCGCCTGCCGGTGGAGCACGAACTCTTCAAGTCCGTCGTGGTCGAATGGCTCGACGACGAGGGCGTTCAGGTCATGCCGCAATCGCCGGTCGCCGCGGCAATCGAGCGCGGTGGCCTTCTGCATGTGATCTGCGAAACCAAGAGTGGCCGGGTCGCGTTCGCCGCCAAGGCCGCCGTCGACACGACGGGCGACGCGGATCTGTGCGCGCGGGCCGGCTGCGATTTCCACCCGATGGACGCTATGCAGCCCGTTTCCATGCTGTTCAAGCTCGGCAATGTCGATCACGAGGCCGCCCTTGCCTATGTTTCGGCACACCCGGAAGACTTCAAGATGGAAGCCGGGTTCCCCGATTTTTCGGGGCGCAGCCACTATAATCTGTGGGGTTACGGCAGCCTTCTGAGGAAGGGCCGGGAGGCCGGCCTTCTTTCGCTCGATCGCAACGAAATGCATGTGGCCTGCCATGTGCACAGTAGGGAAGCCGTAATAAACGTCACGCGCTTTGCCGCCGATGCGACGGACACGTTTGCAATGGCCCGTGCCGAAGTGGCGCTGCGCCGTCAGGTCCGTGAATTCACCCGCTTCTTCCGGGAGATGATCCCCGGATACGAGAAGTCCTTTCTGTCAGCGACAGCTTCCTGCGTGGGCGTGCGCGAAAGCCGGCGTATCCGCGGCGTGTCGACCCTGATGGACGACGACGTGCGCAAGGGGCGCTGGTTCACGGACGCAGTGGCGCGCGGCGGTTTCCCAATCGACAGCCACGACGCGCACGGCAACAGCATGGACGGCACCGAACACGTGCCCGCCGGCTATGACATCCCGCTCTCGGTGCTTCTGCCGGAGAGCGGACCGAACATCATTGTCGCGGGCCGCAACATCTCGGCGGAAAGGCGCGCACTTGCCAGCGCACGCATCACCGGAACCTGCATGGCCATGGGCCAGGCCGCCGGTACCGCTGCCGCGCTCTCCGCGCTTGGCAATATGCCGCTGCGGCAGCTCGATGTCAGCGCCCTGCAAGACCGGCTTCGCCGGGACGGAGCGATCTTCGAAGCCGGGGGGCCCGCACAGCGCGGTTGATTGGAAGGCATGTCTTCGGTGCCTTCCGGGATCGAAGACACGCAACAAGGAAACGAAAACGCATGCGCCGCCACACCCGAAAGGCGGCAGCATCGGGAGGAATGAATGGCGGCCATCGCGCTCGAAAACATCGTGAAGCGCTTCGGAACCTTCGAAGTCATCAAGAGCATCGACCTGAAGATCCGGGAAGGCGAATTCGTGGTTCTGGTCGGCCCTTCCGGCTGTGGCAAATCCACCCTTCTGCGCCTGCTGGCGGGGCTGGAGGACGCAAGCGAAGGCACAATCACCATCGGTGACCGGCAGGTGCAGGGCCTGCCGCCGCAGCAGCGCAACATCGCCATGGTGTTCCAGAACTACGCCCTCTACCCACATTACACGGTGGAACAAAACATGGGGTTCGGCCTCAGGCTTCGCTCCATGCCCAAGGACCAGATCAAGGCAAAGGTGCACGAGGCGGCGCGCATTCTCGGGCTGGAGGACTATCTTGCCCGCTATCCGAAGAACCTTTCGGGCGGCCAGCGCCAGCGTGTCGCCATGGGGCGCGCCATCGTACGCGACCCGGACGTCTATCTCTTCGACGAACCGCTTTCCAATCTCGACGCGAAGCTTCGCATCGCCATGCGCACTGAGATCAAGGCTCTGCATCAGCGTCTTGGCCGCACGACCGTCTATGTGACCCACGATCAGGTGGAAGCCATGACCATGGCGGACCGCATCGTCATTCTGCGGCAAGGGGAGATCGCCCAGCAGGGTACACCGATGGAGCTCTACAACACCCCGGCAGATCGTTTCGTGGCTGGCTTCATCGGCGCGCCGACGATGAACTTCCTCGACGGACGGATAGAGCCCTGCGGCAGCGGAAGCACATTCCGCTTCGCCAATGGCGAGCATCTGCCGCTTGGCGCAGGAGCGCGCGAGGCGCGCGAGGCCGTGGCGGGCATCAGGCCGGAGCATCTGAGCGTCGGTGCGCCGGTTGAACAAGGACAGGGCCTCAACGGGCGGGTCTCGCTGATCGAGCCCACAGGGCCCTCCGACTACCTTCTCGTAGAGACGAATGCCGGAACCGTGACGGTGGTCGCAGCCAGCGGTGCGGCACAGCTCAACGAGCAGATCGGCCTCACGGCCAATGAATCGGCCTGGCATCTCTTTGAGCCCGGCGAGAACGGAAGGCGCATCTGACCGGAGTACCAGACCGGCCATATCGCATCTCCAGTCAGCGGACACCCGAAGGAACCAATCCGAAGGGGGGCCGCAACAAGCATCCATCCAATGAGGAGCGAACCCGAAATGAAACTCGACAAATCCGCCCTGAAGAAGAGCCTGACCGGCATTCTGCCCCCGGTGACGATGCCCTTCGACGAAAAGGGCCATCTTGTCCCGAACGCCATTGCACCGCAGATCGACTGGATCTTCGAAAGCGGCGCCGATGCGGTGGTCGCCGGCGGTTCCACCGGCGAAGGTCACGCCCTGAACGACGGTGAATTCCGCGACGCCATGGCGGCGACGCACGAGGCCGTGAATGGCCGCAAGCCCTTCGTCGCCGGCCTGATCGTCAACTCCACGCTGGAGGCCATCGAGCGCGTCAGGCTTCTCGACGGCATGAAGGTCGATGCGCTGCAGGTGACGCCGGTCCACTATCTCTTCAAGCCAGGCCCGGAAGCGACCATCGAGCATTTCCGCCAGATCTGGGAGGAATGCGGCATTCCGATCCTGATCTACAACGTCATTCCGTGGAACTATCTGTCTGCGGACCTGATGCTGAAGATCATGGATGAAGTGCCTGGCGTTGTCGGCATGAAGCAGTCTTCGGGCGACCTGAAGTCGCTTTCCGATCTGGTGCAGAGCGCCAAGCCGGACAATCTCGTTCTTTCCGGCATCGATGCGCTGCTCTATTCGGCATTCGCGATGGGGGCCGACGGCGCGATCTCGGCGCTGACATCCGCCCTTCCCGGCGCCACTTCGAAACTCTTCAAGCTGACCCGCGAGGGCAAGCACGAGGAGGCGCTCGAGATTCACTGGAAGCTGAACAGCCTCTGGAACGTCCTGCGGCACGACAACCTGCCGGCCTGCGTGAAATACATCCAGCACCGCCAGGGCCTGCCCATGTATGGTCCGCGCGCGCCGATGGAGCCTGTCAGCGCGGAGCAGAAAAAGGCGATCGACGCTGCGCTGAAAGGCCTGATCTGACTGAACATGCAGCCGGCCTGACAGGGGCTGGCTGCAACCGAACGCAGAAGAGCCCGCGGACCAATCCTGCCCGCGGGCTTTTTTTTGCCATGGCTATTTTGCGGACCGGGCTTGAGAGAAGCAGGCGCGATACGCCCTATGCCGTATAACCCAGCGCACGGGAAATGCGGTCGGCATGGTAGATCACGACCTTGGAGAGTTCCGGCACGCTTTCCTTGTGAAGCTGCCAGGAGGGGCCGGAGATCGAGAGCCCGGCGAAAACACGTCCATGCTGATTGCGGATCGGAGCGCCGATGCAGCGCAATCCCGGACGATGCTCGCCCTCGTCGACCGAATAACCCCGCTCACGAATCTCGGCCAGCTCGGCGCGAAGGACATCGCCATCCGTGATCGTGGTCTCGGTGAAGCGCTCGAGACCGCGCGCAATGAGACGCTCGACGACATCGCCAGGCTGAAAGGCCAGCGTGGCCTTTCCGACGCTCGTGCAATGAGCCGGCGCATTCTCGATCTGATCGGGCTTGGCACCCGTCTCGGACGTGCCGCCGGAACGGCGCACCACAACCGCGCGGAAACCATCGAATATCGCGACAGTGACCGTATTGCCCGTCATGCGCTCCAGAGCTTCCACGAAGGGATACGCCTCGCGGTGGATATCGAGATTTGAAAGGGCGACACTGCCGAGCTCGAACAGTTTCAGGCCCAGCCGGTAGGCGTCGCGCTCGCGGTCCTGGTCGAGAAAGCCGACCTCGCGCAGCGATGCCATGAGGCGGTGCGCCGTGGAACGGGGGTAGCCCGTACGCGCGCAGATATCGGACAGGGATAACGCACGATCATCAGTCGAAAAGCATTCGAGAACCCGGACCAGCTTGCCAAGAGACTTCATCCCCTCCTCGATATTGCGGCGAGGAATTTTGGTCTTTTTGTCTTTCACTGTCGCATCCATGGTTCTTCCCTGTTCTCCCGCCCGAACATAACGCAAATTTCCGATGCTTGCCAATATTGAGAGATTGTTTCCCATAATATGGACTGTTGACTTTCATCCTACAATACGGGACAGTATCCCTATCAGCGGATGAGCGGAATCCGACTTTTGTCCGATCGAGGGCAATCCGCTTCCAAAGGGAGGAAATCATGAAAAGACTTCTCCGCCTCGCGGCGGTTGGCGTGCTGACGTTCATGAGCGGGGCGGCAGCCCATGCCGAATATCCGGAAAAGGCCGTAACCATCATCGTGCCATGGGCAGCAGGCGGCGGATCCGACGCGACCGCGCGCATCGTCGCCAAGCTTCTCGAGGAAAAGCTTGGCCAGCCCTTCAATGTCGTCAACCGCACCGGCGGCGGCTCCGTGATCGGACATACGGAGATCTCCAAGGCTGACCCCGACGGCTATACGCTCGGCAACATCACCACGGAACTTTCGATGTTCCACTGGCTCGGCCAGACGGAGCTGAGCTACAAGGATTTCAAGCCCATCGGCCTCTTCAACGCCGATTACGGCGCCATCTTCGTTGCGGCGAACTCACCCTATAAATCGCTCCAGGACCTCGTCGATGCGGTCAAGAAGGACAGCAAGGCAATTGCGGGCGGCGGAGCGAATATCGGCGGCGTCAACCACCTTGCCTGGGCCTCCTTCGTGCAGGCGGCAGGTGGGCAAGAACCGTTCTGGGTTCCCAGCGAAGGTGCCGCACCGGCCCTGCAACTGCTGACCTCTGGCGCCATTCAGGCCGCCGTCGTGCAGTTTCCGGAAGCCCGCGCGCTTCTTGAAGCTGGCGAACTGCGGGCGCTCGCCACGCTTGGTACCAAGC
Organism: Nitratireductor indicus C115; assembly: GCF_000300515.1. Taxonomy (GTDB): domain Bacteria; phylum Pseudomonadota; class Alphaproteobacteria; order Rhizobiales; family Rhizobiaceae; genus Nitratireductor; species Nitratireductor indicus. The sequence continues at coordinate 80,196 of NZ_AMSI01000001.1, read as the reverse complement.
GCAACGCCTCCTATCCCGACGTGCCGACCGTGGAAGAAGCGGCCGGACTCGACGTTTCGATCTCCGGCTGGCGCGGGCTCGCCGCCCCGCTGAACACACCTGACGAGGTGGTTTCAAAGATCGAGGCAACGCTTGCCGAAGTCACATCCTCGCAAGAATTCATCGACTTCATGAATTCGCGTCAGTTCGGCGTGAATTATCTCGGCAGCGCGGATTTCGAGAAATACCTCGCCGACCGGGACGCACAGTTCGGCGCTGCCCTCAAGGCGGCGGGACTTGCGAAGGAATGAGCGAGAAAAGCCCCGAAAGGGACATAAATGCGGAGAGCGGTTCAACGCTCTCCGAACTGCTTGCCGGCGCGGTTTCTGCTGCCGCCGGCGCTGGCATGTGGATCGGCACCGCATCGCTGACGCCCACCATTCCAGGAACCCTGATCGGTCCCGCGCTTCTTCCACGCATCTGTGCCGTGGGCTTTTTTGTGCTCGGTCTTCTGCTTCTCGCCAACAGCACACGCCACCTTCTGGCGCACGCGAATGCCAGCCGCAGCGCGACCGCGAGCCTGCGCACCGAGATCGCTGGTTTTTCGGTTCCCGTCCTTCTCGTCGCCGTGTGGCTTCTCGCGCCAACGATCGGCTTTCTTGCAACCACGGCCCTGGCCGGTTTCACACTCATGCGCCTGCGCGGCGGACCGTGGATCGGCTCGGCCGTCTGCGCGCTCCTGATCGTCGTCGCGGTGCATTTCCTGTTCACCGATGTCATGCGCATCCAGATGCCACAGGGCATGATCTACTGAGGGCGGCAACGCCATGGAAGCATTCATCCAGGCCGTCGGCCTGATCACGACCCCGCAAACTCTTGTCGCGATCGCCATCTCCTGTACTTTCGGCCTGTTTGTCGGTGCGATACCGGGCCTGAGCGCCACCATGGCGACCGCCCTTCTGGTGCCCTTCACCTTCTATCTCGATCCCATCCCCGCCATTGCGACGGTGATTGCCTGCACCACGATGGCGATCACGGCGGGCGACATACCCGCCGTCATGCTGCGCATCCCCGGCACACCGTCTTCGGCCGCCTATGCGGAGGAAGCCTATGCCATGACGCGCAAGGGCCAGGGGTCGCTCGCCATGGGCACGCTGCTTGTTTCGGCATGTATCGGCGGTTTCATCGGCTTCATCGTACTGGCGCTCGTGGCGCCCATGCTGGCAAAGGTCGCCCTGCGCTTTTCCAGTTTCGAATATTTCTGGCTCGCGGCGCTCGGCCTTTCCTGTGCAGCGCTGGTGAGCGGCGGCGGAATGATCAAGAGCGTCATTGCGCTGCTTACCGGCCTTGCGGCGGCAACGGTGGGCATGGACCCGCTGACCGCCACGCCGCGCTTCACCTTCGGCGTCACGGAGCTTTCCGGCGGATTGTCCTTCGTGCCGGCGATGATCGGCCTGTTTGCCGTGGGTGAATTAATGCGTGGCGATGCCGATGTGCGTGCCGCGTCGGGAGGACTTGTCGGGGGGGTGTTCAAAGGGGTCGGGTCGACACTTTCGAAATATCGCTACAGCCTGTTTCGCGGTGCCGGATTCGGCACGCTGATCGGCGCACTACCGGGTGCGGGCGGCGATCTGGGGGCATGGATTGCCTATGCCTTTTCCAAGCGTTTCTCGCGAACGCCCGAGCGCTATGGCAAAGGCCACCCCGAGGGGCTGGTGGAGGCCGGCGCCTGCAACAATGCAGCCCTGTGTTCCGCATGGATTCCGGCGATGGTGTTCGGCATTCCGGGCGACGCGGTAACCGCGATCGCAGTCGGCGTCCTGTTCATGAAAGGCCTCAATCCCGGCCCGCAGCTCATGACCGAGAATGTGCAGAACTTCTATGCGGTGATGCTCATCTTCGTGATCGCGAATGCGCTTATCATCCCGCTGGGCTGGCTGGCCATCCGAACCGCGCGCAGGCTGTTTTCGGTTCCACGCCACTATCTGGCCGGGGTGATCCTGATCTTCTCTATCGTCGGCTCTTATGCGGCGGTCAACTCGCTTTTCGGCATCGTCGTGATGGCCGGCTTCGGCGTGCTCGCCTGGTGGTTCGGCAAGGCCGGAATCCCCATCGCGCCGGTCATACTGGGCATGGTGATGGGGCCGCTCGTCGAGCAGAATTTCCTGACATCAATGATCATCAGCCGTGGCAATTTTCTCGGCTTCTTCGAGCGGCCGATTTCCGCGACCCTTGGGGTGATGTTCATTGCCATCTGGCTGGTGCCGCTGGCGATCAAACTCACGAGGCGACTACGCGCTCCGTGACCCCAAGTCAGCCGAGCAGGCGTTCGATCAGACGGCCGGCGGCGAGCGCCGTTTCATCGTCGCCATGCCGGGCGACGATCTGTAGCCCGAGGGTATTGCGCTCCGCCCTGGAGGTGGCGGGCATGGAGAGCACCGGCAAATCCAGATAATTGAAGGCTGCGGTGTAGGCGGCGACGTGGCCGTTCAGCTTCAGGATATCGCCATTGCCTTTCAAGGCCTTATACTGGCTGCGCAGGGGGGCGCGGGCAGGAGATACCGGCAAAAGCAGCACATCCACGCCCGACAAGACCTGTTCTGCGAAGCGTTGCCTCCGCGCAGCGCGCGCCTTCATCGCCGACAGATAGACCGGGGCGGGCGTGGCCAGTCCCTGCAACAGGCGTTCACGCACCTGCGGTCCGATCCAATCCGCGTGTGCCGTCAGGTTCGGCAGATGTGCCGCCGCCGCCTCCGACAGGAACACGCTACCCGCCAAGATATTCGTGTCCGCGAACGCGTCCCACCACCGTTCCTCGACGGGATAGCCCTCATCGCTCAAAAGCGCCGCGACATGTTCGAGCGCTTGCCCGACTTCAGGTTGCGGTGCAACCGGTAAAGAACCGGAGGCCAGCACGGCAAAGCGGAGGCGTCGCTCCTCAACGGTGCGGGCAGGCTTGCCCGCAAGGCATGAAAAGACAGCCGTGCAATCTTCCACCGAGCGCGCGAAGGGGCCGACCGTATCCAGTGTCGTCGACACGGGCAGTGCGCCTTCGGTGGAAATGCGGTCCGAACCGGGCTTGAGCGACACCACACCGCAGAAAGCGGCGGGAATCCGGTTCGAACCTCCGGTGTCGGTTCCCAACGCGGCAAAAACGAAGCGTCCGCCGACGGAAGCAGCGCTTCCGCTGGACGATCCTCCGGTGACGCGCGTTTGATCGAGAGGATTTTCGATTGCCCCGTAGACCGAGCTCCAGCCCGACGGACCCATGGCGAATTCCGACATGTGCAATGCGCCCATGTCGATGCCGCCCGACGAACGCAATGCATCGATCACGGGGGCACGTTCGCGACCCGTCTTGCCGAATCCGGCGTGGGCGCCAAAGCTCGTCGGCTCCCCCGGTACGGAGAACAAATCCTTTCGCGCCCAGGGCACGCCGCAGAGCGGAAGCGCATGGCGCTGATCCCGCCCGAGGGCATCGATGCGGGCCGCTTCGGCAAGTGCCTCATCGGGGCGCAAGCGAAGAAAATAGCCCGCCCCCATCTCCGACGACCCGATGCGCCGGAGGGCCGCACCGGTGAGTTCGGCCGCCGACACCTCACCCTTCGCGACATGGCCTGCGGCAGCAAGGAGAGACCCGTCCAGAATTGCATCCAGATCACTCATCAACGGCCTCGTCGTTCGCAAAGGATTCGAGATGCCAGCCATTTTCGACCGACATCGCGATTATTCGTGAGCACATCCCGCTCAATCCCGCGGCGATGCGCTCCGCTGCCTGCGGATCCGGCTCAAGGCCATACACTTCCAGCAAGAGCGGCAGGGCAGCGTTTTCCGGCATTAAAGAGTGCGCTCCATCACCGCGTCGAAATTCGTCACCGGCGGGAACGCCTCACGGTCGATCACGATGTCCAGCACACAGGGCCTGTCGGAAGCCATGCCCTTTGCCAGGGCATCGACAAGCTGCTGCCGTGTCTGCACGCGGTAACCGTCGGCACCGAGCGCACGGGCGGCAGCTGCATAATCGACCGTTCCGAAATCATTCGCCTCGTGAACCACATTCCCGTTCCAGCGATATTTCTGCTCATGGTACTCGAAAGCAAGGCTGGAATTGTTGAAGACCAGCACGAGAACCGGGAGCCGGTAGCGAACCGCCGTTTCAATGTCGGCCAGGTGATATCCCACACCACCGTCCCCGATGATGCAGACCGTCTTTTCCTTGCGCGCAAGCTGCACGCCCAGCGAAGCAGGAAGCGCCCAGCCGAGGGAACCGACCGCCCGGAAGAATCCGTCATAGCGCTCAATCGGAAAGACCACACCGGTCCACGCAGCCATGTAGCCGGTATCGGCAACAAGCGCGATTTCGCTCGCGTGCTTGCGCAGCTCGCCAAGGATGGCGAAGGGTGTCAGCTGGGACGCCTCGCCATCGCTGGCGATGCGCTCCTCCAGCCGGCCGGCCCAGGCTGCGGCTTCCTTGCGGCAATGATCGAGCCAGCCCGCCTGCGATGCCCTTGCGGTCGCTCCGGCAGCAAGCGCATTCAATGCCGTGTTTGCGTCTGCGTGAACAGGCAACGCCGGAAAATAAGGATTGATGAAGGCGGTCGGATCCGTGTCGATCTGGATGAGATCGGCCGCCGGGGAAGGAATGGTGTATCCATTCGTGGAAAGACCGCCGAGACGGCTGCCCACCGCAATCACGCAATCGGCCTCTGCCAAAAGCCGGTTGGCCGCAACGGAGGAATAGCGCCCGACAATGCCGCAGAAATTGTCATGCGTGCTCAGAACGGCCGGCTTGCCGCCCATGGTGGCCATGATCGGAATGCCGGCGGCCTCAGAAAGCGAGGCCACGGCGGCGCCCGCATCGCCTAGACGTGCGCCCTCGCCCACCAGCAGGACGGGACGCTGCGCCTTTTCCAGCTTTCCAAGCGCTTTCGCCAGCATGGCCTCGTCGAGAACCGGTGGCTGCGCCACAAGATGCAGAGGCTCGCCTGTACGGGCGCTACCCTTCACTTCGCGGGCGAAGAAATCCTTCGGCACATCGAGATGGGTCGGCCCGGGGCTGCCGGCCACGGCAGTGTGCAGCGCATGACGCAGAAGGCGCGGCGCATCCTGAGGAGTGGCAGCGGCACCGTTCCATTTCGTCACCGGTGCGAAGATGGTCGCCTGGTCGAGCGCCTGATATTCATTCGCATGCACCGCATTGGTTGCCGTCGAGCCCGTGAGCGCGACGACCGGAGACTGCGCCCAGAGGGAATCTGCCAACGCGGCGGCGACATTGGCAGCGCCCGGGCCGGCCTGCCCGTAGGTCACGCCGATCTTGCGGCTGGCGCGGGCATAGCCGTCAGCCATGTAGACCGCGCTTGCCTCGCTACGTCCCACAAGCATCCGGATCCCATGATCGCGCAGGGCGATCCACAACGGTTGATCACCGCCTGTGAGCATGAAGAAATTCTCCACGTCACACGCTTTTAAAGTATTCGCAAGCTCATCTGCGAGATTTTTATTTGATTCTTGCACCATTTTTCTTACTCGCTATAGTTAATACGATTCACGACATGAACCGATACATTGGAAGTGACAGGATGACTGAAGGAACCCCGAGTACACGATCGATCAATTCGATAAACCACATCTCGGAAAACGATCTCGGTGCCGTGGTCGTCGCCAGTTCTCACGGCGGGCTCTACAGCGCCTACAAGGCTGTGACCGCGCGGGTGCGCGGCATAATCCTCAACGATGCCGGACGAGGCCGCGACGATGCGGGCGTCGCCTCGCTGGATTTTTGCGGACGATATGGCGCTCCCGCGGCCGTCGTTTCGTATATGAGCGCCCGCATCGGCGATGTTGCCGACATGGAAGCGCGCGGCACGATCAGCGACTGCAACGAACTTGCCGCGCGGCTGGGCGTTACGCCGGGAATGCGCGTTGCGGACGCGACGGCCTGTTTGCTCCAGGGCGCTTTCACTGCTCCCGGCACGCCGGACGAGGTTTCCGAAACCCGCCATGAGGAGCCCCTGGCTCCTGGAGCCCAGCCGCTCGTCTGCATCGATTCCGCTTCGCTGATCAGGCCGGAGGATGCGGGACGGGTGGTTATCACCGGCTCGCATGGCGGCCTGATCGGCGGCGACCCGCACAAGGCGATCAATGTGGAATGCGCTTTCGCGGCATTTAACGATGCGGGTGTCGGCATCGATGATGCAGGCATCGGCCGGCTGGCTCCGCTCGACCGGCGCGGCATACCCGCCGTCACCGTGGACTATATGAGCGCACGGATCGGCGATGCCCGCTCCACATTGCATGACGGCGTCATCTCCCGTGCGAACGACGCGGCGGCGGCGCTCGGCATGGTGCGGGGCCGTCCACTCGCGCAGGCTTTGAGAGCCTGGCTGGCCGGCTGACAGGCTGGTGAAAAAGGCAGACATCGTCATTTCATCGTCTGGGGAAGCCAGAGAGCGATCTCCGGGAAGGCATAGAGGAGGCATAGCCCTGCGAGCATCATCGCGACGTAGGGCGCGGCCCCGCGAATGATGGTCGCCAGCGACGTGGTCGGCGAGACGGACTGAATCGCAACGAGGTTCAGCCCCATCGGCGGCGTCAACGCGCCGATCTCGATGAAGATCACCAGCACCACACCGAACCAGATCGGATCGAAGCCGAGCGCGATGACCGCCGGATACAGTATCGGGACGGTGAGCAGCATCATCGCCACGCCTTCGATGAGCATGCCCAGAACCACATAAATGACGGCGATGAGCAGAAAGAAGGAGAGAGGTGAAAAGCCTGCTTCCACCACCGCATTGCTGACGCCGCGCGCAATGCCGGCATCGACGATGGCGAAAGACAGGATGGCGCCGGTGAGGATGATGTAGAAGACGGTGGTCGTCATCGTCACGGCCCGACCCAGCGCTGCCCTGATATTGGCCCAGGTGAGCTCGCCGTAGCCGAAACCGATGGCCAGCGCGATCAGGGAACCGAACGCTCCGGCTTCCGTCGGCGTCACCAGCCCGAAATAGAGGCTTCCGATCACCGCAACGATCAGCACGATCAGCGGCAGGCAATCCAGAAGGGCATGCATGACCGCTGCCCGGTCGAGCGGGGTCTTTTCCGGTGCGGGAACATGTTCGGGATGCAGCCGCGCATAGATGAAGATCCACACGCAGAACAGAAGCACGATCAACAGGCCCGGTACTATGCCCGCGATGAACAGGTCGATGACGGGCGCCTGCACCGTGATCGCATAGATGATCATCGGAATGCTCGGCGGGATGAGAATGCCTAGCGTCCCCCCGGCGGCCAGCGTGCCGGTCGTGATCGCCCGGTCATAGCCGCGTCGGTCCAATTCCGGGGCGGCGACCTGGCCCATGGTCAATGCAGTCGCGACCGAGGAGCCGCAGATTGCGGAGAACATGCCGCAACCGACGATATTGGCATAGGCAAGTCCGGCCCGCGAACGCGACAAAAGCACGGAGAGCCCCCGATAGAAGCGCCGCGAAAGACCCGTCTGCAGGATGACTTCACCCATCAGGATGAACATCGGGATCGCCACCAGAATGAATGAGTTTCCGTTGTTCCACAGAATGTCGCCCACCGTCGGCAGCAGCATCAGACCGTGCTTCATCACGATGCCGGTGAGCCCGGTAATGCCCAACGCCACCCCGATGGGGCAACCGATCCCGATCAGGCCGAACAGCAGCCCGAGATAAAGGAGAAGCATGATCTCCCAGGACATGATGATGTGCCTTTCGACTAGATCGGTTCTGAACCGATCTATTTCCGCAGACGTCAGGTGATTCCACCTGACTGCAAAATGCTCTAGTGGCGGCTGCGCGCCCGCACGAGCAGGGCGAGCGAGGCGAAACAGGCGAGTGCGAGACCCAGGACCACAAGCGATTGCGGATAGGCGAGCACCGTTTTGGAGAAATGGATCGACCGGGAATGAAACCTCATGCTCGTCATCAGCGTCAGCGTCATGGCGTAAAGCAGCGCCAGATTAAGCCCGAGCATCAGGAGATTGCGCAGGAAGCGCACCAGCGGATGCGAGACCACCTTCGCCCAGCGGCCCGAAACATCGATGCCGATCAGCTTCTCCTGATGGATCGCCTGGTTGAGACCGAGAAACACAAGCGCGGCGAACATGTAGCCGGCGTATTCGTCGGCCACGAGGGTGGAGCTGTGCAGCAGATAGCGCAGCACCACTTCGACCGAGATCAGGGCCCACATGCCAAGAAGCAGAAGGGCCGCAATCGCAGACGATCCTCGGGCGAACCGATGTGCCCAGCGATCAAGTGCGCCGGGCACGCCATTTGGCGTCGTCAGTTGCATGCCGTGTCGACGCGCTGGAGGAGGTCAGCGGCCACCGGCCCGTTGGCATCGGTCCACTGCTTCCACAGCGGCGCCAGCGTCTTGCGAACCTCAGCCAGGTCTTCGGGCTTCGGGTCGGTGAGCGTCACGCCGTTGGCCTGCATGTTCTTCAACGCGGCCTCGTTCGCCTCTTCGGAACCCTCGAAGTAACGCGGGGTCCATTCGGCGACCTTGTCCGAGACGATCTTGCGCAGATCCTCGGGAAGGCCATCCAGCGCATCGCTGTTCACCAGCGTGATCTGATGGGCCATGGTGAAATTGAGCATGAAGCCGAATTTCACGATGTCGTAGGCCTTCCAGTCATTGGCCGAGAGAGCGGAGGTGATCGCACCGTCGACAACGCCACGCTGCAATGCTGGCACGACCTCGGCTGGATCAAGCGATGTCGGGTTGCCGCCGAGAATCTTCAGCATCTCCACCTGGAGTGGGTTCCAGGTGCGGATTTTCTTGTCGCGAAGGTCCGCGATGGTCTCGATCTTGCTCGCCGACCAGATGTTCTGCCCGGGGATCGGCCAGTTCATAAGGACGCGAACGCCGAATTTTTCTTTCAGCACTTCATCGGGAATGTCGCCGATCGCATCCACCGCCTTGGCGAAACCGGCATAGCTCGTGCACAGGAACGGAACGGAGAAAACATCGATCTCGGGCGCATCGCCCGCCGCAAGACCAGCCCCGACCTGTCCCATCTGAATCTGGTTGGTCGCAACCGCCTTCAGCACATCGCCAGATTTGTAAGGAAGTTCGCCAGCAGCGAAATGCGTGATCTCGAGGCGTCCGCCCGTTGCCTTGGTGATGTCCTCGGCAAACGCCTTGTTCATTTTCGCATGGAAATCGCTCGGCGAGACATAGGTGAAGAAACGCCACTCGAACTCGGCGGCAGAAGCCGCACCCGCCATGACGAAGATGGAAGCCGAAAGTGCAAGCACTTTTGTTATCTTCATGATTTTGTTCCCCTTTTTCAGTGTTTCGTTTTAGAAGACTGTTTCGGTCTCGACAGCCAGATGACTTATCTTGCCGTCGATGATCTTCGGAAAATTCAGAAAGTCCTCTCGCGACATCATGCGGATTTCCGCATTCAACGCGCCGTTGAGCGCATCGATATCGTCGAAAACCAGCTCCGCCAGAACCAGGACCCGGTCCTTGTTGACGTTCACCGGGTCGTTCCACGGCACCGGGTGATGGAGCTTGCAGGCGCGGATGCCCGGGTACTGCCGCATGATCGCGGCATGCTGCGTCCGGTAATGCGAGAAGAAGCGCTCCGCATCCTCAGGCTCGCCTTCGTATCGGATGAAGTACGAAACTGACACTTGAACCCCTTTTGTTATGCCTTCCTCGCAGGAAGATTTCGGTTGAGATTATGGCGCCAGATCGATAAGTCAATAATGATGATTATTGATTGAACGATAACGAATAGGCATCAAAATGATGGGGCAGAAATTTCCCCGGGGTGCGGCGGAGCAGTCGGAACGTTCCACGCTCCACAGCCGCCTCAAGGTCCAGCATCTGGTTACGCTGATCAGCATCGGCCAACACAGAAACGCACACCGCGCAGCGCAGGAAATGGGGCTTAGCCAGCCGGCCATCAGCAAGATCATCCGTGAGGTGGAGCAGATTTTTGGAACGGTGATGTTCGAGCGCGGCCGGGGCGGCATGATTCCGAACAGGGTTGGCGAAGCGTTGATTGCCCGCGCCCGTTCGCTGGTCAACGACATCGACCGGACGCGCGATGAGATCGATGCGATCGTCGCGGGCCATATCGGCAGCATGCGCATCGGCGCGATTGCTTTCCTCGCGCCGGAAATGATCACTCAATCGATCAACCTTCTGGCCGAGGAAGGCATTTCGATCAGCGTGGAAGTCCACGAAGGCACGACCTCGCCGCTGGTCTCGCAATTGCTGTCGAAGGAGCTCGATTGCATCATAGGACGCTATTCCTTCGAACATGAAGCGGAGCTGGACCAGAAGCTGCTCGCTCAGCAGCATTTCGCAGCCGTGATCAGCAGCAGGCACACCGGGCTCAATCCGGACCGGCAGATTTCGCTCGCGGACGCAGCGGAGTTTCCGTGGATCGTGACCCCTCCACGGACCGCAGCCCGGCAGGCGCTCACCGACATGTTCGTTCATGCGGGATTGCGCGTTCCGGACATCCGCATGGAGACTGCCTCCATGGAGGTGATGCGGGCGGCCCTGACGGACTGCAACATGATCGGCCTCCTGCCTTACAGCCTTGCCGAGCAATATTCACGCCTCGGACTTGTGAGGGTGCTCGACCTGCCCGTCGGCTACCAGCCGGCTCCCGTGATGCTGATCAGGCGGCGCAGCGAGCCAGCTCTGCCTTCGGTGCAGCGCTTTTGCGATGCGCTCTTCAAGATCGCCCCCATTCTCGAAGCACCGAAAAAGACAAAGGCCGTTCACACCTAGCCTCTGCCACGCAACGGGCTAAAGCCGCTCGCCCAACTGAATGGTTCTGTCCGGCGCGAGCGAATCCAGAAACGCCCGGTCGTGGCTAACCACCAATATTGCGCCGTCATATCCCTTCAACGCAGCCTCCAGCGCCTCGATGCCATCGAGATCGAGATGATTGGTCGGCTCGTCCAGGATGAGCAGCATTGGCGGCGGCGTACCCCCGAGGGCGCAGGCCAGACCGGCCCGCAGCCGTTCTCCCCCGCTCAATTCACCCGCACGGCGCAGAGCGTCCGCGGCACGGAAACCGAACCGGGCCAGCGCCGCATGGGCCATGTGCGCATCCGCAGCGGCATTCAGGTGGAGGAAGTTTTCATGCAGGGTCCGATCCGAATCGAGCAAGCCGACATGCTGATCCAGCAATGCGATCCGTACCGTCAGGTCCACCCGCCCGTCCCGGGGCGTGATCTGGCCTGAGATCAGCTTGAGAAGGGTGGTCTTTCCGCTGCCGTTCGGGCCAGCAATGACGAGGCGCTCGGGGCCCGTGACACTCAGCGAAAAATCACAGATCACCGGGTGTTCAGGGTCGTATCCGCCGGTTACCCCATCCAGCCGCAAGACCGTCTTGCCGGGCGGAAGCCTCGTCGGGGCAAGGTCCATTCGCAGTGGCTGCAAGATTTCGATCTTCTCGCGGGCAAGGGACAATGCCTCCGCCGCCGCATCGCGCCTCGCATCGCGCAAGCGGGCTCCCGCCCCGCCAGACGCTTCCGCCCGCCCCTTGGCGGCATCCATCAGGATTTTCGGCTGGTCGCCCTTCTTGCGTGCCTTTTGCCCGGCGCTGTCCTTCCGCGCCTTACGCTCAGCCGCCTGCTGGGCGCGGCGAGCCGCCTCACTGCGGGTTTTCTCCGCGTGAGCGAGGTCGCGCATCGCCGCGTCGAGCTCGGTATCCTTCTGCTGGCGGAAAGCCGTGTAATTGCCTCCATACCGGGTTGCGCCCAGCGAGGTCAGTTCGACAATCGCATCCATCTCCTCCAGGAGCTCGCGATCATGACTGACGATGATTGCGCCTCGCGTCCACCCCCGAATGAGGTCGATTACCGCCCTTCGCCCCGCCCGGTCCAGATTGTTCGTCGGCTCATCGAGAAGCAGGAAATCCGGCTCCGCCAGGATAAGTGCTGCCAGGGCCGCCCTGCTGCGCTGCCCCCCGGACAAGGTGGCCAGCGGGGTCTGCGGCAAAGCCGACAGATCGCAGCGCAGCAGCGCGCTTTCTATCCGCGCCGGCAATGTCCAATCCGCATCGGCCAGCTCGTCGGCGGAGGCCAGTCCCGCCTCGGCCCGGTCGAGCAGCGCAAGCGCTTGTCGTGCACCAAACAGATCGGCAATGGTATCTCCGGAATGCTCCATCGCGTCCTGTCGCATCATCGCGATAGCGCCGGTTATGCGCACCTGACCGGCAGCCGGGCGCAGATCACCCGCGATCAGACGCAGAAGCGTGCTCTTGCCGGTGCCATTGCGCCCGACAATACCGGTGCGCTCCGCGCCGAAGGTCAGAGTGAGGTCAGTGAAAAGCGTCGCGTTGTCAGGCGTGGACCAGGACAGGGCGGTCAGGGAAACGGATGCAGGCATTGGACAGGACTTCTCGCAGCGGAACCAAACGGGTGAAGGCAGCGCGGGTCATGTCCATGTCGATTGCGTCTCCGATACTGAAGTGGCTTCAAGATAGGTGCGATTCGCGATTTCGCAAGTCTCAGGCCGACGCAAGCCAAAGGCCAGAGCAAAAGGAAACCAGCGTCGCAAATGGACGAAAATCTATCGTATCTGAGGAAGATTTGGTGGAGCCAAGCGGGATCGAACCGCTGACCTCCTGCATGCCATGCAGGCGCTCTCCCAGCTGAGCTATGGCCCCATCGTCCGGATTATGCCGGCAGCCGTTTCCGGCTGATGGTATGGCCGGCCCTTGCGGGCCAACCGTGTGAGCGGCTTCTAGACTCGCCCGAAAGGAAGATCAAGCCCGTTTTTTACCTTACCATCATTTCTCATGACGGGCGGCAAAATCTTCCTCAAATGACGCGATCAGTGATCCTCGTCGTCGTCGCCGACGCCGATCAGATCCTTCATGTCGTCGTCATCGTCGTCCTCGTCGTCCTCAAGGAAGGTCGAATCGTCATCCTCGTCGCCGAGGTCGACATCATCGTCGTCATCGTCGTCGAGGTCCGGAAGATCGGTCTTGCCGTCGGAGCTATTTTCCTCGTCCGCGTCTTCCAGCGAAACGATTTCAGCGCCTTCCTCTTCTTCCGAATCCACTTCCTTGTCCTCGACCTCCTCTTCCTCATCGATAGAAGAATCGCTCACCGCGTCGAAATAGCTGCGCGGATAGGACTGGCCCGTATAGGGCGACACGATCGGATCCTTGTTCAGATCGTAGAACTTGCGGCCCGTTTCAGGGCAAATGCGTTTTGTTCCGAGTTCCGGTTTTGCCACCTTACTGCCTCATCGTCTTGCGGTCGGCCCAGCCAGCGACGGCTCATCGTGGCCGACGCTTAAGCGCCCTATGCCTTTTCCTGAAATTTTCGTCCCCTTAACGGCAAGGAGCGCACCTGTCAAAGCATAATAAGCACACGGGAATGCGTTCTCCTCCCGAGAGCTCATTCCCTTTGAAACCGTTCCTGCGCCAGACGTCAACCGGGGGATGACCGGCACACGCCATCATGCTAGAGCCTCAACCGCTATTTCCAGAACCGGCGGCCGATTTTCGAAAGGCCTGGCCGCCTTCCGCAAGGACCATGTCATGCACGATTCGCAACCGCGCCCGCTCAGCGCCGCCAAGTCTCCCGCCCTTTCGGGCCGCGCCCGGGTTCCAGGCGACAAATCGATCTCGCACCGCTCGCTGATGTTCGGCGGACTTGCTGCCGGCGAAACGCGCATTACCGGCCTTCTGGAGGGTGAAGACGTGTTGCGTACGGGCGCTGCCATGCGCGCCATGGGCGCTGCAATCGAGCAGCGCGGCGACGAGTGGATCGTCAACGGCACCGGCAACGGCGCTCTCATCGAACCCACCGAACCGCTCGATTTCGGCAATGCGGGCACAGGCGCACGGCTTACCATGGGCCTTGTCGGCAGCTATGATATGACGACGCGGTTCATCGGCGACGCCTCTCTCTCCAAGCGTCCGATGGCGCGCGTGCTCGATCCGCTCAGGCTCATGGGCATGCAGGTGCTCGAGGCAGAAGCGGGCGACCGCCTGCCGATCACGCTGCGCGGGCCCAAACACGCCGCTCCCATCAGCTACCGCGTGCCGATGCCTTCCGCACAGGTGAAATCCGCCGTGCTTCTGGCCTCGCTCAACACGCCCGGCGTCACCACGGTGATCGAACCCGTGGCGACCCGCGACCACACCGAGAAGATGCTCATCGGCTTCGGCGCCGCGCTCGAGGTGGAAACGGATGCGGACGGCGTGCGCCATATCCGCATCGAGGGCCAGCCCAAGCTTACCGGCCAGACCATCGCTGTGCCGGGCGACCCCTCCTCCGCCGCCTTCCCGCTGGTGGCGGGGCTGATCGTGCCGGGGTCGGACATCGTGATCGAGAACATCCTGATGAATCCCACCCGCACCGGCCTGATCGACACGCTTCTGGAAATGGGCGGCGACATCGAATTTCTCGACCGGCGCAACGCCGGCGGCGAGGACGTGGCGGATCTGCGGGTGCGCGGCTCGGAACTGAAGGGGGTGACCGTGCCCGCCGAGCGCGCGCCTTCCATGATCGACGAGTATCCCGTGCTGGCCGTGGCGGCGAGCTTTGCGGAAGGCGACACGCTGATGCAGGGGCTGGAAGAGCTGCGCGTCAAGGAATCGGACCGGCTTTCAGCCGTCGCCAACGGGCTCAAGGCCAATGGCGTCGACTGCGTGGAAGGCGAGGCGACGCTGAAGGTGACCGGACGGCCCGGCGGCAAGGGGCTCGGCGGCGGCACGGTGGAGACGCATCTCGACCACCGCATCGCCATGAGCTTCCTGGTGATGGGGCTTGCGGCCGAAAAGCCGGTGACCGTGGACGACCAGGCCATGATCGCCACCAGCTTCCCCGATTTCACCGGGCTGATGCAGCGCCTCGGCGCGCGGTTTCAATAGAACGAGACGAGACAGGAGAGGAAAGCACCATGAGCACCGGAAAAGTCGCAATGATCGTGGCCGGCGGCAGCGGCATGGGGGCGGCAGCCGCCCGCAAGCTTGCCGGGAACGGCTACTCCGTCGCCATTCTCTCCTCCTCGGGCAAGGGCGAGGCGCTGGCCAATGAGCTGGGCGGGCTGGGCTTCACCGGCTCCAACCGCTCGGTGGAGGACCTGACCCGGTTCACTGAGCTCACCATGGAGCGCTTCGGACGCATCGACGCCCTGATCAACGGCGCCGGCCACGGGCCGAAGGGGCCGGTGCTGGAGATTTCCGACGAGGACTGGCACACGGGCATGGAATTTTACCTGCTCAACGTGGTGCGCGCGACGCGGCTGGTGACACCCATCATGCAGGCGCAGAAATCGGGCTCCATCGTCAACATATCCACCTATGCCACCTTCGAGCCGGAGGCTACGTTCCCGACATCGGGCGTGTTCCGGGCGGGGCTTGCCG
Source organism: Nitratireductor indicus C115 (assembly GCF_000300515.1). GTDB lineage: Bacteria > Pseudomonadota > Alphaproteobacteria > Rhizobiales > Rhizobiaceae > Nitratireductor > Nitratireductor indicus. The sequence goes on along the minus strand of NZ_AMSI01000001.1, from coordinate 64,835 downwards.
CCTTCACCAAGCTTTTCGCCGACAAATATGCGGGCGAGAACATCCGCATGAACAACATCCTGCCGGGCTTCATCGATTCCCTGCCGGAAAAGGAAGACCGGCGCACGCGCATTCCCATGGGCCGCTATGGCCATGCGGAGGAAGTGGCCGACCTCGCCCTGTTTCTCGCTGGCGATACCGCGAGCTACATCACCGGCCAGAACATCCGCATCGACGGCGGCATCACGCGGTCGGTCTGAGCGATGGCCGACCTTCTCACCATCGCCATCGACGGACCCGCCGCCTCCGGCAAGGGCACGCTGGCGCGCCGCATCGCGGCCCATTACGGGCTGCACCATCTGGACACCGGGCTCACCTATCGCGGTGTCGCGCGGGCGCTTCTTGCATCCGGCCAGCCGCTCGACGACGTGGCGGTGGCTGAGGCGGCGGCGCGCGCGCTCGACCTTGCGGGCCTCGACCGCGGCGTGCTTTCGGCGCATGGCATCGGGGAAGCGGCCTCGAAGGTGGCGGTGATGCCCACCGTGCGCGCCATCCTCGTGGACAAGCAGCGCACCTTCGCGGCGACCCCGCCCGGCGCCGTGCTCGACGGGCGCGATATCGGCACGGTGGTGTGCCCCAAGGCGGATGTGAAGCTCTATGTGATCGCAACGCCGGAGGTGCGCGCGACGCGGCGCTGGCGCGAGATCGAGGCCAATGGCGGCGACGCCGACTATGCCGGAATCCTGGCCGACATCAAACGCCGCGACGAGCGCGACACGGCGCGCGCGGCAAGCCCTTTGCGGCCCGCGGAAGACGCGCACTTGCTCGATACGAGCGAAATGGATATAGAGACGGCGTTTCGTGCGGCAAAAGCCATCATCGACGAGAGGCTTGCCAGCCGCGCAAACGCAGAGTGAAAACCGCCTGAACCCGCATTCTCATGCGCCGGATCGGCCGCGAAAGCGGCCCTTGAGCCAACAGCTCGGATGCCGGGGAAGGCAGAACGCAACGCAAACCACCGGCGCCAGCCCCGCGACAAGGGGGCATTTCAGGAGCATCAATGTCAGAACTCAATCCGTCTCGCGAAGATTTCGCGAGCCTTCTCGAAGAATCCTTCACCGAACGCGACGCCGCTGAAGGCGCCGTTGTCCAGGGCGTGGTCACGGCCATCGAAAAGGACATGGCCATCATCGACGTCGGCCTGAAGGTCGAGGGTCGCGTGCCGCTGAAGGAATTCGGCGCGAAGGGCAAGGAAAGCGAACTCAAGGTCGGCGACAAGGTCGAGGTCTATGTCGAGCGCATCGAAAACGCGCTGGGCGAGGCCATGCTGTCGCGCGAGAAGGCGCGCCGCGAGGAAAGCTGGGTCAAGCTCGAAGAGAAGTTCGCCAAGGGCGAGCGCGTCGAGGGCTTCATCTTCAACCAGGTCAAGGGCGGCTTCACCGTCGATCTGGACGGCGCCGTGGCCTTCCTGCCGCGTTCGCAGGTCGACATCCGTCCGATCCGCGACGTCACCCCGCTGATGCACACCCCGCAGCCCTTCGAAATCCTCAAGATGGACAAGCGCCGCGGCAACATCGTCGTTTCGCGCCGCACGGTTCTCGAAGAGAGCCGCGCCGAGCAGCGCTCCGAGATCGTCCAGAACCTCGAAGAGGGCCAGGTGGTCGAAGGCGTGGTCAAGAACATCACCGATTACGGTGCGTTCGTTGACCTGGGCGGCATCGACGGCCTGCTGCACGTCACCGACATGGCATGGCGCCGCGTCAACCATCCGACCGAGATCCTCAACATCGGTCAGACGGTCAAGGTGCAGATCATCCGCATCAACCAGGAAACGCACCGCATCTCGCTGGGCATGAAGCAGCTCGAAGCCGATCCGTGGGACGGCATCGGCGGCAAGTACCCGCTCGGCAAGAAGGTTATGGGCCGCGTCACCAACATCACCGACTACGGCGCCTTCGTGGAGCTGGAGCCGGGCATCGAGGGCCTGATCCACGTTTCGGAAATGTCCTGGACGAAGAAGAACGTGCACCCCGGCAAGATCCTGTCGACGACGCAGGAAGTCGAGGTCGTGGTTCTCGAGGTCGATCCGGTCAAGCGTCGCATCTCGCTCGGTCTCAAGCAGACGCTGGAGAATCCGTGGGAAGTGTTCGAGCGCAACCACCCGGTCGGCTCCGTCGTCGAGGGCGAGGTCAAGAACAAGACCGAGTTCGGTCTGTTCATCGGTCTGGAAGGCGAAGTGGACGGCATGGTCCACCTGTCCGACCTCGACTGGAACCGCCCCGGCGAGCAGGTGATCGAGGAGTACAAGCGCGGCGAGATGGTGAAGGCTCAGGTTCTCGACGTGGACGTCGAGAAGGAGCGCATCTCGCTCGGCATCAAGCAGCTCGGCCATGACGCCGTGGGCGAGGCCGCCGCTTCCGGCGACCTGCGCAAGGGCGCTGTGGTGACCTGCGAAGTGACCGGCGTGAAGGACGGCGGCGTCGAGGTGAAGCTGGTCGACCACGATGTCGACGCCTTCATCAAGCGTTCCGACCTGTCGCGCGACCGCGACGAGCAGCGCCCCGAGCGTTTCTCCGTCGGCCAGAAGGTGGATGCCCGCGTCACGCTCTTCGACAAGAAGACGCGCAAGATCAACGTTTCGATCAAGGCGCTGGAAATCGCCGAGGAGAAGGAAGCGGTTGCCCAGTACGGCTCGACCGACTCCGGCGCCTCGCTCGGCGACATTCTCGGCGCGGCTCTGAAGAAGCAGGGCACCGACGACTGATCGCCGCCTCAGGCTTTTGCCGAAATGAAGAACCCCGCCGGAGCGATCCGGCGGGGTTTTTGATGGGGGGAGAGGTGGAAGAGCGGCAGCGGTTTTGCACCACCAATCCGGGCGTTCAGGCTGGACGGAACATCCCTAAAAGCTGCGGTTCTGGGTATGCGAGCACAAAGTCCAGCTTGGGGTGGATTGCTGCCTGACGGCTTCTGGGCGGCGAAGCTGGGATGGCGGCCGTTCAGGTAGCCGCCGCACTTCGACGGCAACGCGCCCTGATTTGGGTCATCCAATCTACGAGAGCAACTGCCTGAAAGCGGACAAAACCAATCGGCTGCGCACCCCACTTCCACCTAATAGCCCCCGTAATCGTCGCCGGGGAGTTCCCATTCCTCGAGCAAATCCTGGGCGTCTATTTCTTCCATTTTCCAGCTCCGAAGCGCAGCCATATGGCGCACGAAGGCATCCGATGGCTTCTTAGGCTTGCTGCGTCGAACATTCTTGAGACGCCGTTCCTTATCGTAAAACGACACGTTCCGCCGTCGGAGTTCGGCAAAGTAGAGGTGGTTTTGAACGAAGCCAGCAGTGGGAGGCGTCAACCAGCCTTTCAGGTCCGCTTCGTAGGCTACGAGCCACAGATTGGACTCAAGACCCTTTACGGTCATCGCTTGGGTCCACAGCGACACATCAATCGCCCCGTCAATGAGGCCCATCTGGCGCAGGTCGAGCAAGACCAAAGCGCAAGCCGAGCTCTCCAATTTCGTCACTGGCTGCACCCAATCCGCTGGAAGGGTGATCCTCAGCATTTTGGCTAGGAACAAGGCCCACGCAATTTCGTAGTGGGCGGCCGATGGCCCACACTTCGCGATGGTATCTTTGATGAATTTTGCAATCCGGTCCTTCTTAACCGGAAAGCCCTTTGCATTGTATAGCGCCAAAAGATGCACCACCATCGGTATGGTGGTCGCGTTCGCCCGAGCCGCCTTCAATAAGTAGGTCTCGAACTGAGGCCAGTTCACCTTCAGAATATCGACGCTTCGGAGAAGGTTGACGGCGAAGCGCAGGACATTCGACCGTTTATATTCGGCGGCGAATTGGAAAGCTTGAGCGAAATAGTGGTCGATAGTCTTAGATTGCTCGGAAAAGTCAGAGGAAATGGGACTTTGGCGTAGTGCAGTCGGCCAAACAGCCTGTACCTCGTTGGCCGAGTTCACTACCTTTGTCTTCTCAGGATGTATCTCCAACTCGTAATCACGGGCAGCCGCTGCGAGCACGGCTATCGCCTCTTCGGCCTGCCCAGCATTGTCAAAGCCGATGTACCAATCGTCCACGTTCCGAACGATGCTTTCGACCGCCAATTTCAACTCGGCTTGCACTCTGGCATCAATGGACACCGCTACAATTTCCGCGATAATGCGGGAGGTGTCGGGCCCGACGGGAATGCCGATAGTCTGGTTGTCCTGCCCCTTGCGAACAGCCTTATCCAAACGAGCTCCCAGTGAGGGGTCATAAACAGCGGCGTTGTTCAAGTTGGCCTTAGCCCATGCCTTGGTATGCAACCCCCACGGAATGGCATGAGTATAGAGTGTGCTGTAGAATCGAGAGATATCTGCGACGAGCGCATGATTGTGGATCGCCGAGATTTCCGAGTGCCTCAAGGAAACAAGTCGGAAGTCTGGCGTCGGGACGGCCCTATCTCGATCGAATTTTATCTCAACCTCTTCGACGCCAAAGCTACACGAAGTAAGGTGCTTACGAATTTGTTGCCAATCATCGGCAATGAGCTTCGCCACATGGTACTGCGCGATCGGATTGACGATCGCTAATTCCCGTCGCCAATCAGTTACCTTTGGGATGCTAAATCGCTCCGGATTTGTCCTCGGATACTGCGGATAATTTGGGAGTGCTGCCCACGCATCACCAATGGCACGGCGATATTTTGCGAAATCTGCAGTCGTGAATGCCGGCGGCAACTCCTCTGGGAAGTACCCAGCCGACAATAGAGCTTTCAGTCGTTCGCTTTTGGACATTACTTCCCCGTCCGCTTGGCCCGAAGGAAGGAATTACATAGCGGGGATTTGCTATCAACGACTTATCGTAATGACGTTATGGCGGGTCGCAGGCGACGCGTACCAATCGTCGCAATGGGACCCGCTGATAAGGAGTGAAATGCGCGATGCCGCGTTCGTCGATATGAATCCAAAACCAGGCAGTCTCACTCCGGCCCAGCTTAAGCCAAAAGCAGGTGCTGAATGAACGGTAGGTTCCGGGTGCTCCGCATCTCATCGTGAAGGACTGACTTGGGGTCGGAAGCGGTTATGAAGATCGGTCCGCGCTCCATGGCAGTTGATTCATTCGCTACCCGAGACCAAACCGTCGGAAAGCCCCTCACCAATGCGGCGGCTTGGTCACCGGCACGTCCGGGGCGGTCTGTTCTTCCAGCGCCAGAAACCGGTCGGTCAGGCGGTCGAGCTTCTGACGCAGCGTTTCCATCTCGCGCCACTGGCGCGTCAGTTCGGCGGAAAGCTCCTCTATCGTGCGCTCCTGCTCGGCAGCCAGCACCTCAAGCCGCGTCATCCTGTCTTCGCTCATCGCGCGCGCTCCCGCTCATCCCGTTTCGCATTCTCTCCACGATACATACGTGAAAAATTGACAAGCGCACCCGCTTTTGTCGAGAGTGTCCATGGCGGTGGCAGCGCCCCTTGCGCGCCCGGCCCCGCGCAGCCGTTTCGCAGCCTCTCCGGCCCGCCGCTTGTCCGGCTTTGAACCTTCGGAGCGTTGGCACGAAACGGGGGGCGTGGTAGTGCATTGACCAAAAGGTAAAAAGCGTAAGGGGAAGCGTGCCGCCGATGTCTCAGACGGCCATCGAGCTCAACGGGATCAGCAAGAGCTTCGGCGCCGTGCGCGCCAACCGCAACATCGACCTCAAGATCGCCGCCGGCACGATCCACGGCATCATCGGCGAGAACGGGGCCGGCAAATCGACCCTGATGTCGATCCTCTACGGCTTCTACCAGGCCGACAGCGGGCGCATTTCCGTTGCCGGCAGGCCCGCCGCCATCAAGACCCCCAGCGACGCCATCGCGCTCGGCATCGGCATGGTGCACCAGCACTTCATGCTGGTGGAGAACTTCACCGTGCTCGAAAACGTGATGCTGGGCGCGGAGGGCGAGGCCGTGCTCAACAGCTCCATCGGCAAGGCGCGCGCCGAATTGAAGCGGCTGGAGCGCGACTACGGGCTGGAGGTGAACCCCGACGCGGTCATCGAGGACCTGCCGGTCGGGCTGCAGCAGCGGGTGGAAATCCTCAAGGCGCTGTACCGGGGCGCCGAAATCCTGATCCTCGACGAGCCGACCGGCGTTTTGACACCGGCGGAGGCGGACCATCTGTTCCGCATTCTCCGGCAGCTCAAGGACGAGGGGAAGACCATCATCCTCATCACCCACAAGCTGCGCGAGATCATGGCCATCACCGACAATGTCTCGGTGATGCGGCAGGGCGCCATGGTGGCCACCCGCCACACCGCCGAGACCACGGTGGAGGAGCTGGCCGAGCTGATGGTGGGGCGGCATGTCCTGCTGCGCGTGGAAAAGGGCGAGGCGAAGCCCGGCCCCGTGATGCTTTCGGTGAAGAACCTGACCGTGAAGGACGCGCGCGGCGTGACCGTGGTCGACACTGTCTCGCTGGACGTGCGGGCGGGCGAGATCGTGGGCATTGCCGGCGTGGCCGGCAACGGCCAGTCACAGCTCCTGGAGGCAGTGACCGGGGTGCGCAAGGCTGTCTCCGGCACGGTGACGCTGGACGGCACTCCGGTGGAACTGACCGGCGAGGCGGACCCCATCGACCTGCGTCGCCGCGGCATGGCGCATGTGCCGGAGGACCGGCACCATGTGGGCCTCGTCCTGCCCTTCGAGGAGAACGAGAACGCCATCATGGGCTATCACTGGCAGGACAAATATCTCAAGGGGCCGTTGCTCGACATCGAGGCGATCCGCGCGGATGCGCGCGAGAAGATCGAGAAATACGACATCCGTCCCGCCGACTGCCGGCTGAAGACGGCCAATTTCTCCGGCGGCAACCAGCAGAAGATCGTGCTGGCACGTGAGATGGAGCAGGACCCCAAGGTGCTGATCGTCGGCCAGCCGACGCGCGGCGTGGACGTGGGCGCCATCGAGTTCATCCACAAGCGGCTCATCGACATGCGCGACCAGGGCAAGGCGGTGCTGCTCGTCTCCGTGGAGCTGGACGAGATCCGCTCGCTCTCGGACCGCATCCTCGTCATGTTCGCCGGCCGGGTGGTGGGCGAGCGCGGGCCTGAAACCAGCGAGGGCGAGCTCGGCCTGCTCATGGCCGGCGTCGACAAGAAGGAGGCGGCGGAATGAGCGCGCCCTATGCCAAACTGCCCGCCTGGGCCGATTACGGGCTGATCCCGCTCGTCAACCTGGCGGTCGCCTTCCTCGTGGCGGGGCTGGTGGTGATGCTGGTGGGGGAAAACCCCATCCGCGCGGCGGCCATCCTCATCGAGGGGGCGCTGGGGCGCGGGCAGAACATCGCCTACACGCTCTATTACGCCACCAGCTTCATCTTCACCGGGCTTGCCGTGGCCGTCGCCTTCCATTGCAGCCTGTTCAACATCGGCGGCGAGGGACAGGCCTATGTGGGCGGGCTCGGCGTGGCGCTGGTGTGCCTCGCCTTCGACAGCGTGCTGCCCTGGTGGCTGGTGTTTCCGCTGGCGGTGGCGGGGGCCGCCGTGTTCGGCGCGGCCTGGGCCTTCATTCCCGCCTATTTCCAGGCCAAACGCGGCTCGCACATCGTCATCACCACAATCATGTTCAACTTCATCGCGGCGAGCCTGATGGTCTATCTGCTCGTCAATGTGCTGAAGCCCGCCGGCAGCCAGGCTCCGCAGACCCGCACCTTTGTGGAGGGCGGACAGTTACCCAAACTCAACTTCCTGCTTGAGGCGTTCGGCCTTTCGGTGCGCTCGGCGCCGTTCAACCTCTCCTTCCTTCTGGCGCTCCTTGCCGCATTCCTCGTATGGGTGCTGATCTGGCGCACCCGGCTCGGCTATGAAATCCGCATGCGCGGCTTCAGCCCGCGCGCGGCGCGCTATGCCGGGGTCAGCGAAACCAGGATCGTCATCATCGCCATGCTGATCTCCGGTGCGCTCGCCGGCATGATGGCGCTGAACCCGGTGATGGGCGACCAGAACCGGCTGCAGATGGATTTCGTCACCGGCGCCGGTTTCGTGGGCATCGCCGTGGCGCTGATGGGGCGCTCGCATCCGGCGGGCATCGTGCCGGCGGCGATCCTGTTCGGCATGCTCTATCAGGGCGGGGCCGAACTCGCCTTCGAGATGCCCAATATCTCGCGCGACATGATCGTCATCATCCAGGGTCTCGTCATTCTCTTCGCCGGCGCGCTGGAGCACATGTTCCGCCCGACCATCCAGACCCTGTTTGCAAGCCTGAGCCCCCGTTCGGCGGGGATCGAGGCGGAAGCGGGAAAGGGGAGCTAGGATGGATTTCTTCACAACACTCATCCTGCTTCTGGATTCCACCGTGCGGCTTTCCGTGCCGCTGCTTCTGGCCGCGCTTGCCGGGCTTTATTCGGAGCGTTCGGGCGTCTTCGACATCGGGCTCGAAGGCAAGATGCTGGCCGGCGCCTTCGCTGCCGGGGCGATGGCGGCGGTCACCGGCTCGGCCTGGGCGGGGCTCGGCGGGGCCATTGTCGTCTCGGTGTTCTTCGCGCTGGTGCACGGCTTCGCCTCCATCACCCATCGCGGCAACCAGATCGTCTCGGGCGTAGCGATCAACTTCATCGCCGCCGGCTCCACCATCATTCTGGGCCAGGCGTGGTTCCGGCAAGGCGGGCGCACGCCCTCGCTGCCGGGTACGGCGCGCTTCGGCGCAATCGAGCTCCCCTTCGCCGACGCCGTGCGCGACGTGCCGGTGCTCGGCCCCATCTATTCCGAGCTGATCTCGGGCCATTCGCTGATCGTCTACGCCGCCTTCCTGCTGGTGCCCTTCACCTGGTGGGTGCTGTTTCGCACCCGTTTCGGCCTCAGGCTGAGAGCGGTGGGCGAGAATCCCGCCGCCGTCGACACCGCCGGTATTTCCGTCGCCTGGCTGCGCTATCGGGCGGTGATGTGCACCGGCATATTGACCGGCCTTGCCGGCACCTATCTGGCGCTGGCGCAGAATGCCGGCTTCGTGAAAGACATGACGGCGGGGCGCGGCTTCATCGCGCTTGCCGCGCTGATCTTCGCCAAATGGCGTCCGGTCCCGGTGATGTTCGCCTGCCTCCTGTTCGGCTTTCTCGATGCCTTCGCCATCCGCGTACAGGGTACGCCGCTGCCGCTCATCGGCCAGGTGCCGGTGCAGTTCATGCAGGCGCTGCCCTATATCCTGACCGTGGTGCTGCTTGCCGGCTTCATCGGCAAGGCCATTCCTCCGCGCGCCGGCGGCGTGCCCTATGTAAAGGAACGCTGATGAGCGTGACCCCCCTGTTTTCCGCGGCGAGGAACGCGATGGACCGGGCCTATGCGCCCTATTCCCGCTTTCCCGTCGGCGCGGCGCTGAAAACCGAGACCGGCGCCATCCATGCGGGCTGCAACATCGAGAACGCCTCCTTTCCCGAAGGCTGGTGCGCGGAGACCAGCGCGCTGTCCCACTTGGTCATGGCGGGCGGCGGCAAGGTGAAGGAAATCGCCGTGGTGGCCGAGAAAATGCCCCGCATCATGCCCTGCGGCGGCTGCCGGCAGCGGCTGTCTGAATTCGTCGCCGACGATGCGGTGCTGCATCTTTGCGACCTCGACGGGGTGGTCGAGACGGTTCCCTTTTCAGCCGTGTTCCCGCTCGGCTTCACCTTCGAGGATGGCAAATGAGAGAAGCTGCCGATCTCTTGATCGAGAAGCTGAACGGCCTCGCCCCGCAGCTTGGCCTGGTGCTCGGCTCGGGGCTGGGCGGGCTCGTCGATGTGGTGGAGGAGCCGGTGCGCCTGCCCTATTCCGAACTGCCCGGCTTTCCACGCAGCGGCGTGACGGGGCATGCGGGCGAGATCGTGGCCGGCTATCTTTCGGGCCTGCCCGTCATCATGCTTGCCGGACGCGCGCATTACTACGAGCATGGCAACCCGGCCGCCATGCGCCCGGCGCTTGAGACCTTATGGGGCGCTGGCGTGAAACAACTGATCCTGACCAATGCGGCGGGGTCGCTGCGCAAGGACATGCCGCCCGGCTCGGTGATGATGATCGAGGACCACATCAATTTCTCAGGCGCCAACCCGATGATCGGCGAGGGAAGCGACCGCCGCTTCGTCGGCATGACCGAGGCCTATGACGCAGGAATGCGCAGCGCGATTTCGAAAGCCGCGCGCGAAAGCGGCGTGGACCTGCATCGCGGGGTCTATATGTGGTTCTCGGGACCGACCTTCGAGACGCCGGCGGAAATTCGCATGGCGCGGCTGCTTGGCGGCGATGCGGTGGGCATGTCCACCGTTCCGGAAGTCATCATCGCCCGCTATCTCGGCCTGCGCGTCGCCGCCTGCTCGGTGATCACAAATCTGGGTGCCGGCATGAGCGCCGGCGAACTGTCGCACCAGGAGACCAAGGACATGGCGCCTGTCGGCGGCGAGAAGCTCTCCCGCATCCTGACACGGCTGTGCGCCGACGGCCTGCCTGAAGGCTGACGCGATGCTGCCGCAGGAGATCATCCGTAAAAAGCGCGATGCCGGGGAGCTTAGCCTCGATGAGATCGCGGATTTCGTGAGTGGCCTCACCCGGGGAACATGGAGCGAAGGCCAGATCGCTGCGCTCGCCATGGCCATTTTCCTGAACGGCATGAGCCCGGAGGAAGGCACGGCGCTGACCCTTGCCATGCGCGATTCAGGTTCGGTCATCGACTGGTCGGACCTACCGGGACCGGTGACCGACAAACATTCGACGGGCGGAGTGGGCGACAATGTCTCGCTGATGCTCGCGCCCATTGTGGCGGCCTGCGGCGCCTTCGTGCCGATGATCTCGGGCCGCGGGCTGGGGCATACCGGTGGGACGCTGGACAAGATGGATTCCATCCCCGGCTACAAAAGCCAGCCAGGAGGCAGGCTCTTCGCCCGCACCGTGCGGGAAACAGGGTGCGCCATCATCGGCCAGACAGCGGACCTTGCTCCCGCCGACAAACGCTTCTACGCGGTGCGCGACGTAACCGGCACTGTGGAATCGGTTCCTCTGATCACCGCTTCCATTCTTTCCAAGAAGCTCGCCGCCGGCCTCTCCTCGCTGGTTCTCGACGTCAAATCCGGCAACGGCGCCTTCATGACCGAGACGCGCGCGGCACGGCAGCTTGCCGAGAACCTCATTGCGGTTGCGGGCGGCGCGGGGCTGTCGGCAACCGCACTCATCACCGATATGAACGAGCCGCTCGCCTCGGCCTCCGGAAATGCCGTGGAGGTGCTGAACGCCGTCGACTTCCTCACCGGGCGCCGACGCGACAGGCGCCTGGAAGACGTGACGATGGCCCTGGCGGCGGAGATGCTTCTTGCCTCCGGCATTGCACCGAGCCCGCGGGAAGCATTCGACCGGGCCATGCATGCTCTCGACAGCGGCGAGGCAGCCGAGCGCTTCGGGCGGATGATCAGCCTTCTGGGCGGACCGGGCGATTTCGTGGAGAAGGCCCGCGCCTATCTGCCGGAAGCGGAGATCGTCCAACCGGTGAAAGCGCCGCGCAATGGCTTTGTCCACGACATCGACGCCCGCGCCATCGGGATTGCCGTGATCGAGCTGGGCGGGGGTCGGCGCAAACCGGAAGACACGATCGATCATTCGGTCGGTCTGACGGACTGCCTGCCGGTTGGTGCGCAGACAATCCGCGGCGAGCCCCTGGCGATGGTGCATGCACGAACGGCTGCCCAGGCCGAAGCCGCGACCGCGACGGTTCTTGCCGCCTATGGCTTCACCGAGGAAAAGCCGCGCGCACGAAAGACGGTTCTTCGCCGCCTCGCCGGCGCATGAGGCAGTATTGCAAGATGCCACCGCCCGCCTTCTGGCCCGACATTATTGTTCGAGCACAAGGGCTCCGTTCTGAACCTGGAAACGGCCAAGGCGCTTCATGAAACTCATTCCCACAAGGACGCCGTCGAGCGCGCTGTCAGAAAGCACCACGGCCTCGACATTATCAAGATAGATGCGGCCGATCTGAACGGTGTCGATGCGGGCGCTTGCAGCCTTGGTCTGACCGTTGGCGGTGCTGACCGTATATTTGAAGTCACTTGGAGAAAGACGGATGCCGATGCGCGAGGCGGTCGCCTTGTTCATGGCGATATACGTCGCGCCCGTATCGATCAGCGCCGTGATCTCGCGTCCGTTCATCTTGAACTGACCCATGAAATGACCGCGCGCATCCGGTGTGATGGAAACCTTCTTGCCCGCCAGGACGGCTGTTTCACCGCTTACCTCGAGGCGGCTCAAGCGGGCACCGGACGGTGTGGATGCAACCGCCGCCGGCTCCTCGTCGCGAAAGAAGGACGCCACCAGTTCCTGATATGTCTCCGGAGAACTCTGATAAATCATGGGGACCGAAGCTGCCGTCCCCACAAGCGCTGCCAGAAAAATCAATTTGCGAACCATGTCCGCCCACCCAAAGCTCGTTTTCATGGGCAGGTTAGCAATGGCGGACAACAATTGCCTTAACGCAGTGCAGCAATCCGCGAGGTGGTTAAGCGAAGGTTATTTCGTGCCGTACATACGGTCGCCCGCATCGCCAAGGCCCGGAACGATGTAACCCTTTTCGTTGAGCTTTTCGTCGATGGAAGCGGTGAAGACCGGAACGTCGGGGTGAGCGGAGCGAAAACGCTGTATTCCCTCAGGAGCCGCCAGAAGGCAAAGGAAGCGAAGATTCGTTGCCCCTCGCTCCTTGAGCTTGTCGATCGCCGCGATTGCCGAGTTGGCGGTTGCCAGCATCGGATCGACCACGATCACGAGACGGTTTTCGAGATCGCTCGGCGCCTTGAAGAAATACTCGACCGCTTGCAGCGTTTCATGATCGCGATAAAGGCCCACATGGGCAACGCGGGCGGCCGGCACCAGATCGAGCATGCCATCGAGCAAGCCGTTGCCGGCCCGCAGCACGGAGGCGAAGACCAGCTTCTTGCCTTCGAGCGTAGGAGCATCGATGGTCTGAAGCGGCGTCTCGATGCGGCGCGTCGTCAATTCCAGATCGCGCGTGACCTCGTAGCAAAGCAGCAGCGAAATCTCGCGCAGGAGCCGGCGAAAGCCCGCCGTGGATGTTTCCTTGTCACGCATGATGGTGAGTTTGTGCTGGACAAGCGGATGATCGACAACGGTTACGCCCTGCATGTGCTTCACTCCAAAAGCGTGCTTTGCCGGCGATCTTAACGGCTCAGGGCCGGGCGGCATACCGCAACGCGCGGCCAGCCACAATTTTGTGCACACCCACCCACCCCGATGGCGCGGCTCTTCACCGCGCTTTTGCCGATGGCGCCCTGCCGGTCAATGGGCTATGGTCCCGGCGTTTTTCAAGAAGGGTAAAAATGTCGGAACAGCGTACCACAGCCGATGGCGGCATGGAGACGGCCTACGGTTTCCGCGAAGTCGCCAAGGGCGAGAAGCAGGAACTGGTCAATACGGTGTTCCACCGGGTGGCCGAACGCTACGACGTGATGAACGACCTCATGTCCGCCGGCCTGCACCGACTGTGGAAGGACGCCATGGTTTCATGGCTCTCTCCTGCAAAGCGGCCGGGCTACCGGACGTTGGACGTGGCAGGCGGCACCGGCGACATCGCCTTCCGCATCGTGGAGGCCTCACGCCGCAACGCGCATGTGACCGTTCTGGATATCAACGGCTCCATGCTGCAGGTGGGCGCGGAAAGGGCGGGCAAGCTCGGGCTTTCCGACAACCTGGCTTTCGTTGAAGCCAATGCAGAAGAGCTGCCCTTCGAGGACAATTCCTTCGACGCCTACACGATCGCCTTCGGCATCCGCAATGTGCCGCGCATCAACAGGGCCTTGAGTGAGGCTTTCCGTGTACTGAAGCCCGGCGGACGCTTCCTCTGCCTCGAATTCTCCGAAGTCGAGATGCCCATTCTCGACAAGGTGTATGAAGCCTGGTCGTTCCACGCCATTCCGCGCATCGGACAGGCGGTGACCGGCGACGGTGAGCCCTATCGCTATCTGGTGGAATCGATCCGCAAATTCCCCAATCAGGAGAATTTCGCCGCCATGATCCGCGATGCCGGCTTTTCACGCGTGACCTGGCGCAACTATTCGGGCGGCATCGCGACGGTGCACTCGGGCTGGAAGATTTGACGGGCTGGCAATGAGTGTGGTCGGCGCATATTTTCGCCTTGCCCGTGCGGGCTGGATTCTCGTGCGTGAGGGCGTGGTGGCGGCACTGCCGGGCGACCAGCTCGACGGTATGCCTCGTTTTGGCTGGCGCGTGGCCAAGCTCTTTTCGCGGCGGCGCTCGGCACGGCGCGACCGGCCCGAACGCCTGGCGCAGGCCGTCAATCGCCTCGGCCCGTCCTATGTGAAGCTCGGACAATTTCTTGCAACACGCCCCGATGTCGTCGGCCACGACCTCGCCCGCGATCTGGCAAGTCTGCAAGACCGTATGGACACCTTCCCGTCCGCGCTTTCGCGTGCAGCTGTCGAAGGATCCCTCGGCCTGCCCGTGGAAGAGCTTTACATCTCCTTCGGCGAGCCCGTGGCGGCCGCTTCCATCGCACAGGTTCACGATGCGCAAGTGGCGACCGCTACCGGCAACGAACGGGTTGCGGTGAAGGTCATACGGCCCGGCGTGCGCCGGCGCTTCAACAACGATCTGGAAAGCTTCTTCCTCGCGGCGCATCTGCAGGAGCGGCTGATGCCGGCCACACGACGGCTCAAGCCCGTGAAGGTGGCGGAGACGCTGGCGCAGGTGACGAAGATCGAAATGGATTTGCGGCTGGAGGCCGCAGCCATTTCGGAGATGCACGAGAATACGGCACGGGACCCGGGGTTCCGCGTTCCGACAGTGGACTGGCAGCGCACCGGGCGCGACGTCGTCACGCTCGAGTGGATCGACGGCACGAAGATGTCAAACGTCGAAGCCCTGCGCGAGGCGGGCCACGACCTCGAAGCGCTCGCGCGCACGCTCATTCAATCCTTCCTGCGGCACACGCTGCGGGACGGCTTTTTCCATGCCGACATGCATCCCGGCAACCTGTTCGTCGAGGGTGACGGAACCATCGTTGCCGTAGACTTCGGGATCATGGGACGTATCGGGCGCAAGGAGAGGCATTTCCTCGCCGAAATCCTATACGGTTTCATTACGCGTGACTTCCGCCGGGTGGCCGAAGTCCATTTCGAGGCCGGCTATGTACCCGCACATCATGATGTGGCTGCCTTCGCCCAGGCCCTGCGCGCCATAGGCGAACCGATCCACGGCCAGTCGGCCGAAACCATCTCCATGGCCAGGCTGCTGACCCTCCTGTTCGAGGTGACCGAGCTCTTCGACATGCAGACCCGCCCCGAATTGCTGATGCTGCAGAAGACCATGGTGGTCGTGGAGGGCGTGGCTCGCACGCTCGACCCTCACTTCAACATGTGGAAGGCGGCCGAGCCGGTGGTCTCGGAGTGGATCGCAGGCAATCTCGGCCCTCGGGCCATGCTGTCCGAAGCACGCCAAGGGGTGTCCGCCCTGCTGGCGCTAGCAAAGCAAGCACCGGAGCTGGCGGCAAGGGGCGAACGTCTCTCGCGGGAACTCGATGTCATGGCCGAACGCGGCCTGCGCTTCGACCCGGAGACCGCCGAGGCGATCGGACGTGCCGAGGCGCGCCACACGCGGAGCGGCAGGATCGCCCTGTGGGTCATCGCCCTCGCACTTGCAGCAATAGCCTGGCAACTTTCCTGACAGCATCGACCGCATTGCCGGGCTTTCAGTTTCGGCAATGACAGCGTGCCTGCAAGCTAATTCAACAATCAGCGAATCCAGCGCTAGCCTGCAATGACAGCGTTGCTAGCAAACCGTACTCAAGTTATTAAAATTTATTGCATTTTTTTGTTTTGGACAATTTGGCCTGAAGCGTTGCTGATAATGACAGCAATGACGGCAAACTGTATAAGCGCGTAGCTTTTCCTAATCGGAATTCGAAGCGCCTTTAATTTTTTTAAGAGCATGACGTCGCAGAAATAGGCTCATGAAAGCACTGCTGGCATCTCCGGAACTGCACCCGCAAGCAATGCCGTCATCGCTGCGCACAAGCCTGCATGCACTGACGCCTGTGCTGCAATGGGCCGCACAGGCATTGCTTTCAGTGCGGTCATGCGGCCGGCAATCCGGCCCGGAGGACTGAGATGGCAACACTCACAATTCGCAATGTCGATGAAAAGGTGCGCAAGGCGCTGCGCAAGCGCGCCGCCGAAAACGACGTCTCGATGGAAGAAGAGGTCCGGCGTATTCTCGCCCGCAGCGTCGGCCCATCGGAGGAAAATGCCCGCCAGGAAAAACGCCGCCGCCGGCTCGACGCGCTGCGCAAGGTCGGCGCCAACCCGGTCGACACGTTCGACCTCAAGGCGATCAGCGATGATATCTGGAATGCGCGTACCCTCTGATCCATCCTTTGTCGTCGACACCTCGGCGCTGATCTCGGTGCTGAACGACGAGCCCGATGCCGAGTTCTTCCGGCAGGCCTTCGTGACCGCCGGCACGATCCTCATCAGCCCGGCCACCATCTTCGAAGCACACTATGTAGCCAAACACCCGGCTCTCGTAGACGGTAATGCAAGGCTCAGCACGCTACTCCTCGAAATCGCGCCTGAAACCGTCGAGTTCGATGAAGAACAGTTGACAATCGCCCGTAGCGCCTACGCACTTTACGGGCGTAATACCGGGCACCCCGCATCGCTCAATATCGGCGACTGTTTTGCCTACGCTCTTGCCAAGAGCCGTAACATGCCGCTTCTTTTCAAGGGTGACGACTTCGTTCACACCGATATCGTTCCCGCCCTGACACCGGCCTGAGGAAAGGCGCTCATGTCTCAAAAGAAAGCAGATCAGAACGGAGCGCGTATCCTGCTCGTGATCGGCGGCGGTATTGCCGCCTATAAATGTCTCGATCTCATTCGCCGCCTGCGCGAACGCGGCATCGTCGTTCGCTGCGTGATGACGAAAGCTGCGCAGGAGTTCATTACACCGCTGTCGGTCGGGGCACTTTCGGCGGATCACGTCTTCACCGATCTCTTCGACCGGCAGGACGAGCACGATATCGGCCACATCCGCCTTTCGCGCGAAGCCGATCTCATCGTTGTCGCGCCGGCCACCGCCGACCTGATGGCCAAGCTCGCCACCGGCCTTGCAAACGATCTGGCATCGACCGTGTTGCTGGCCACCGACAAGCCGGTTCTCATGGCCCCAGCCATGAACCCGCGCATGTGGCAGCACAAGGCAACGCGGCGCAATCGCGACACGCTTGAAGCGGACGGGATCGCATTCGTTGGCCCCAACAAGGGGGAGATGGCCGAAAGCGGCGAAGCGGGCGAAGGCCGTATGGCCGAGCCGATCGAGATCGCGCACGCCATCGAGACGATGCTCGACGGCAAGGAAAAGCCGCTCGCCGGCCGCAAGATCATCGTCACGTCAGGCCCCACCCATGAAGTGATCGACCCGGTGCGCTACATCGCCAACCGTTCCTCCGGCAAGCAGGGCCACGCCATCGCCGCCGCGCTCGCCCGGCTTGGAGCGAAGGTGCATCTGGTGTCGGGGCCCGTCTCGATACCCGATCCGCTCGGCGTCGCCACCACTCATGTCGAAAGTGCCCGTCAGATGCGGGCCGCCGTCGAGGCGCTGCTGCCGGCGGATGCCGGTATATTCGTCGCCGCGGTCGCCGACTGGCGCCCGGCAACGGAAACTGCGGAGAAGATCAAGAAGAAGGCCGGAGAAGGGCCGCCCCCGCTCGCCCTGACCGAGAACCCCGATATCCTTGCTGGCATCGGGCATCATGAAAAGCGCCCGACCCTGGTCATCGGATTTGCGGCCGAGACGCAGGACCTCTTCAAGAATGCCCGCGCCAAGCTCAACAAGAAGGGGGCGGATCTGATCGTCGCCAACGACGTGTCGCACGACAGCGGTGTGGGACCTGGCGGCGTGATGGGCGGCGAACGCAACAGCGTCGTCATCGTCAGCCGCGAAGGGCATGATGAATGGCCCGAAATGAGCAAGGACGATGTGGCCAGCCGCCTCGCGCAATTGATCGCCGATCGCCTGGGAAAGGCAGAATGACTTCGAAACTTCCTGTTCTCGAAACGGAACGCCTGACGCTGAAAGTGCATTCCATCGATGATTTCGATGGTTTTGCGCAGTTGTGGAACTCACCGGAGGTCACCCGCTTCACCTCTGGCGCTCTTCTTTCGCGCGAAGATGCCTGGAGACGTCTGGCGATGCATCGCGGAATGTGGTCGCTGATGGGTTTCGGCTATTTCGCGATCCGGGAAAAGGCGACCGGCACCTATATCGGTGCGGCCGGCGTTCAGGAGTGCCGCCGCGACATCACGCCGACGCTTGAAGGCAGCATGGAAGCCGGCTGGACCTTCCTGCCCGAAGCGCACGGCAAGGGCTATGCCAGGGAAAGTATGGAAGCGGTGTTTGCATGGTGCGATGCGACGCATCCCGACATGGCCATCACCTGCATCATCGACAGGGAGAACACCCCCTCGCTGAAACTCGCGGCGCGCCTGGGTTTCAAAGAGAAGGCGCTGACTGAATACAAGAACCGCCCAACCTTCGTTTTTCAGCGCAACTGACGATGATACGGTCCGATGTTTCCATCTGACTGAAACCTCTCCTCACTGTTTCATAAAAGTGAACAGCGCGTTTCGGCGAATGGCGATGCCATGCAGCCGCACAAGGCCTATCTTTGCTGCAAGCAACAGATGGAGACATTCCCATGTCCATTCGTCCCGTAAAGCAGATATCAAACGCGCAACCCACCATGGAGGGCGCAGGCGTCAGGCTTGATCGCGCCTTCGGTTTCGGTGATCCGAAGCTTGCCGACCCATTCCTGCTGTTTGACGATTTCCGCAACGACCGTCCCGAGAACTATCGCGCCGGTTTTCCCTGGCATCCGCATCGCGGCATCGAGACGATCACCTATGTGCTCGCCGGCTCGGTCGACCATGCCGACAGTCTCGGCAATGCAGGCTCATTGGGGGCGGGCGATGTGCAATGGATGACCGCAGGCAGCGGCATCCTGCATCAGGAGATGCCGAAGGGCGATCCCAATGGCCGGATGCACGGTTTCCAGCTCTGGGCCAACCTGCCTTCCGACAAGAAGATGACGACACCACGCTATCAGGACGTGAAGGCGGGCGACATTCCCGAGATCGTCGATGATGACGGCACGCGCGTGCGCGTCGTTGTCGGTGAATTCTGGGGCAAGCGCGGACCGGTCGACGGTATCGCCGCCGATCCGCAATATCTCGACATCTGGGTGCCGCCCGGTAAACGCAAGGTCCTGCCGGTCGATACCTATCGCAGTGCCTTCGCCTATATTTTCGAGGGCTCGGGCACGTTCCGGGATGCCTCGAAGCCGTTCGGCGTACTGCTTGAGAAAGAGCTCAACGGCGAGGAGGTGCATCTGCGCGACATGAGCGGCGACCGTACGCTCGTCGTGTTCGACACGGGTGACGAGGTGGTGGTGCAGGCCGGCGAAAGAGGCATTCGCTTCCTGCTCGTTTCCGGGCGCCCCATCCAGGAACCCGTCGCCTGGCACGGCCCCATCGTCATGAACACACGCGAAGAGCTGGTTCAGGCCTTCAATGAACTGAATGCCGGCACCTTCATCCGGGAAAAGGCAGGCAAATAAAGTGGCTTCGGGCGGCACCTGCCGCCCGAACACCCGCCAGAGTTATCACTCTTTATATAGAGAGGCATTCTCGACCCGCTGAAACAGCGGTAGCCTCAAACGCCTGAATAGCGCTCGCGGTATTCAGTCTCGAGTTTCTCTATGCGCGCCCAGAAGGGCGGCATTGCGGTTTCTGCAAGAACAGCTTGCAATATCCCCAGATGCGCATGCCAACCGCTCGAGACATTGAGCATCTCGTCACGACCGGGCAACCGCTTGTGGGTGACCACAAGCATGACCTCGGAGCCCTCCGGAAAAAGCTCGAAAACCACTTCGCTTTCCGTCTTTTCTCCCGGCCAGCTTATGGCGAGCAGGCGCGGCGGGTCGCATTCGAGAACCCGGCTCCGCAGGACGAAGCCCTTTTCATTCACATCGCGATAGCGTTCAGGCGGCGTCTCATCGGAAAAATCGGCATGGCGGAATTCAAGTGGGGCAGCCCCTCCGGGCTGCAATTCCATGGCGCCACCGGCAAGCCACTGACGGCGCTTGTCCGCCTCGGTGAGATAGGCCCAGACCCGCTCCACAGGCCCCGGCAGCACGCGCTCGAAGCGAACCGTGTCAGGTGCAGTGGCAATTCCGTAGGCATCCGTGTCGATGACATTCATGACCTTATCCTCCAGTCGTTCAGATAGAAATTCGCCGGATATGAATCCGCCGGCATAGCCAAAGATCACTTCGCGACCTTGCCGGATGCTTCGTCTTCCGTGTTGAGCAGATCTTCCAGGCGGTCGAGACGATCACTCCAGAATCGCTCGTAGTAACGGAGCCATGCCTGGGCCTCGGCAAGGCGCCGGGCCTCCAGACGGCAATAATGGGTGCGGCCGGACACGCGGCGATGGACGAGGCCTGCAGCTTCGAGCACTTTCACATGTTTCGAGGCACCCGCCAGCGACATCTCGAAAGGGCGCGCGAGATCGCTCACACTTTGCTCCCCTGAGGCAAGCCGGTGCAGCATAGCGCGCCGTGTCGGGTCCGAAAGCGCGTGAAAAACAGCATCAAGAAAGGGCGACTGATATTCAACCATATGATTTAATTACAGCTTGCAAAGCAAACTGTCAACCGTTCGGTTTACTTTTCCGGAGCGCGCTTTGCTATTTCACTTCGGTGCAGGACACGGGAGCGGCATCCTCGCCCTTCATCAGGTCGTAAAGATCAGCGGTTTCACCCTTGGTCCACCAGACATAGGGACCGCCGGCATATTTTGCGCCCGAAGCGGCGAGGACATTGGTCATCACGAGGGTCTGATCGCCAAAACGCAGAACGGCAAGCGCGTTGCTCTCCGCATTGTAATAGGTGGCTGAAATCTCCGTGTCCGGGCAGCGATAGACGGCTTCGACCTGCTCGACGGCTCCGGGAAGCTCGATCTGGAGCACATCGGCTTGAACCGTCGACACGCTGCCAGCCAAAACGGAGACGGTTATTGCTGCAAAGCCACGCATTGGATTTTCCCTCCTGATCCTGTCGAGCGAGATTCGCCCTCCAGCTTGTCCATTTCAAGACAACCAGGTCCCGCAAGGGCCGCAGAGCTGAAAAATTTTAGAATACACCGAAACAAAACCCCGGAGGCAGAAACCTCCGGGGTTCTGGCATCGAAAACTTCCACCCATCAGCGGAAGCAAACAACAGGGCGCTGCAAACCGCCCCGATCAGGCGGAGGGCTGCTTGGTCTTGCGCAGATAAGGCAGGATCGTCTCGAAGGAACCGAAACGCTTTTCCGCGTCCTCATTGGAAACGGCGGGCGTGATGATAACGTCATCGCCCTGCTGCCAGTTGGCCGGTGTGGCAACCTGGTACTTCGCCGTCAGCTGGATGGAATCGATGGCACGCAGGATTTCACTAAAGTTGCGGCCCGTCGTCATCGGGTAGGTGAGCACGAGCTTGATCTTCTTGTCCGGGCCGATCACATAGACAGAACGCACGGTCTGGTTGTCGGCGGCCGTGCGGCCTTCTGAAGAACCGCCAGTCTCGGCCGGCAGCATGTCGTAGAGTTTTGCGACCTTGAGATCCTTGTCGCCGATCATCGGATAATCGACATTATGACCGGTCGCTTTGGCGATATCGGCCTTCCAGCGCACGTGGTCCTCGACCGGATCGACGGAAATGCCGATGATCTTGGTGTTGCGCTTCTCGAACTCGCCTTCAAGGCCAGCCATGGTGCCAAGCTCGGTGGTGCAAACGGGCGTAAAATCCTTGGGGTGGCTGAACAGAACCGCCCAGCCATCGCCGATCCACTCGTGAAAGCTGAGCTGACCCTGGGTGGTCTCGGCGGTAAAATCAGGGGCCGTATCGTTGATGCGAAGGCTCATCGTTCTCTCCTCCTTGGGTGAGATAAAACGCAATTGACAATGCTGGCGCAGCAGGATGAAGCCAAGCATGCGCGGCTTACCTTCATCTAGGCGCAAATTGCCGCGGTTGCCTGGAATTTCATTCCCAAAAGAGAGTTATGGCAGAAAAATAGCTCTCTGAAAGCCCGGTCTTGCGAAAACCGGCTGCTCAGGCCGCCTTGCGGGTCTGATAGTCCTTCACAGCAGTAAAACTGATCGCCTTCCAGCGCTCAGCCTCATAGTTGAGGCCGAAGGCATGCTGTGCCAGAAATACCGGGTCTTCATCGAGATCGCGCGCCATGTCGCCGCGATGAGCGGCGATGAAGCGATCCACCTCGCCTTTCTCCTCGGAAGAAATCCAGCGGCAGACCGTGAAGCGCGCCATCTCGAAATCGACGGGAAGGGAATATTCCAGCTTCAAGCGCTCCTTGAGAACATCGAGCTGAAGCGCACCGACCACGCCAACGATTGCCGGCGACCCGTCCTCGGGCAGGAAAAGCTGGACCACACCTTCCTCGGCCATCTGCTGAAGGGCCTCCTTCAGCTTCTTGGCCTTCATCGCGTCACCGAGGCGCACGCGCCGCAGGATTTCCGGAGCGAAGTTCGGAACGCCACGGAACAGAAGCTCCTCGCCCTCCGTCAGCGTATCGCCGATCCTCAAGGTTCCATGGTTGGGAATGCCCACCACATCGCCGGCGAAAGCCTCGTCGGCGGTGATACGGTTCTTGGCAAAAAAGAACTGCGGCGCGGAAAGGCTGATCGGCTTGCCCGTGCGTACGAGCTTCGCCTTCATGCCGCGCTCCAGGCGCCCCGAGCACACACGCACAAAGGCGATGCGGTCGCGGTGATTGGGATCCATGTTCGCCTGGATCTTGAACACGAAGGAGGTCATCTTGTCCTCCGTCGCCTCCACCCGGCGCGAATCCGCATCCTGCGCACGCGGCGCAGGGCCGACGGCGCCAAGCGCCTCGATCAGGTCGCGCACACCGAAATTCTTCAATGCCGAGCCGAAATAAACCGGCGTCAGATGGCCTTCACGAAATGCCTGCATGTCGAAGGGGCGGCAGGCCTCGCGCGCCAAAGCCATTTCCTCCACCAGCATCTCGCGTTCATGTTCGGGGAGAAGGCCCGAGACAGCCTCGGATTCCGGTCCGTTCACAGCGATGGGCACCACATCGTCGTCGGAACGGCGAATGGTGTTGGCAGCGAGATTATAGGTTCCGGCAAAGCTCTTGCCCCGGCCGATCGGCCAGGTGACGGGCGCGGTATCGAGCGCGAGCTTCTGCTCGATCTCGTCGAGGATTTCGAAGGGATCGCGGCTTTCACGATCGAGCTTGTTGACGAAAGTCACAATCGGAATGTCGCGCAGGCGGCAGACCTCGAACAGCTTCAGCGTTCGCGGCTCGATGCCCTTTGCAGCGTCGATGACCATGATGGCCGAATCCACAGCCGTCAGTGTGCGATATGTGTCGTCGGCGAAATCCTCGTGGCCCGGCGTATCGAGCAGGTTGAAGACATGGTCACCGAATTCGAAGGTCATGACCGAGGTAACGACCGAAATGCCGCGCTCGCGTTCGATATTCATCCAGTCCGAGCGCGTCTGGACGCGGTTTTTCTTCGCCTTCACCTCACCGGCAAGCTGAATGGCGCCACCGAAAAGCAGCAGCTTTTCCGTGAGTGTCGTCTTGCCCGCATCGGGGTGCGAAATGATTGCGAAGGTGCGGCGGCGCGCCACCGCATCGGCGATTTTTTCGGTCATCACGATCTGATTGTGTTTGAAGCCCGGCGCTTGTACCAAGCAGCTCGCCGCCTGTCGAACGGAAAGTGCTTCGAGTTTGTAGTGCGTAGCCTGCCAAGCTGCATCGTGAGCGGTTGAATTCGCCTAAGAAAAAGGCGAGACGGAAAAGGTCGCCACCCTGCTGCCCGGAACAGGATCGCTGCCATGCCCAGTTTCTCTTCTTCCATGCCCGTCATCGGAACCACCCTCGGTGTCGTGCGCCTGCCCCACGGCGAGGGTCTGCCTCTGCCTGCCTATGAGACATCGGGGGCGGCTGGCATGGACCTGCGCGCCGCGGTGCCCGAGGACCGGCGCATCGTCCTTCTGCCGGGTCGCCGCGTGCTCGTACCAACCGGTTTCATTCTCGAGATTCCGGAAGGCTTCGAAGGGCAGGTCCGGCCTCGCTCGGGGCTGGCGCTCAAGCACGGCATTACCTGCCTCAATGCACCGGGCACCATCGATGCCGACTATCGCGGCGAAGTGCAGGTGCTGCTGGTGAACCATGGCGAGGACGATTTCGCCGTCACACGCGGCCTGCGCATTGCCCAGCTTCTCATCGCCCCGGTGTGCCGGGCGCAGGTGGAAGAACGCAGCCATGCCGGCGATACACAGCGCGGCAGCGGCGGCTTCGGATCGACCGGAACCGCCTGAGCGAAGGGCATAGAGCCTGCACGAATGCATCATACTTTCGTATAAAGAAATGGCGCAGACCCTGCATTTGAAGGGTTTGCGGCAGGTTTGCAGCGCGTATTTTCGCGTTGAAATAACCTCTGCCGGCCCTTATTTGCCGCTTTCCTGTTGGCAAGCCCGCGCTGTGGTCTACAGTTCACCCCATGGCTGGGCCCTGGGGCCTGTCAGCAAAGTTGGACAGTGGAGGAGACAACGATGTTTCACGCAGGCAAAACTTTCTTAGCCGCCGGCGCCATGGCGCTTTCGCTCGGCATGGCGTCGAACGCTGCAAAGGCGGACGAATTCATCAACGTCCTGACGGGCGGTACTTCGGGCGTCTATTATCCGCTTGGCGCGCAGCTCGCCAAAATCTATGGCGAGAAGATCGAAGGCGCGCGGACACAGGTGCAGTCCACCAAGGCGTCGGTTGAAAACCTGAACCTGCTTCAGCAGGGCAAGGGCGAGATCGGCTTCGCGCTCGGCGATTCCGTGAAATCGGCCTGGGAAGGCGATGCGGAAGCCGGCTTCAATTCCAAGCTCGACAAGCTGCGCGGTATCGCAGCAATCTACCCGAACTATATCCAGATCGTGGCGTCCAAGGATTCGGGCGTGAAGGATTTCGCGGACCTGAAGGGCAAAGGGCTTTCAGTCGGCGCACCGAAATCGGGCACAGAGCTCAATGCACGGCGCATCTTCGACGCCATGGGCATGAGCTATGACGATCTCGGCCAGACCGAGTATCTGCCTTTCGGCGAATCGGTGGAACTCATCAAGAACCGTCAGCTCGACGCCACCCTGCAGTCCGCTGGCCTTGGCGTTGCTTCGATCAAGGATCTGGCGCTCTCTCTGCCGGTGACCGTGGTCTCCGTTCCGGCTTCGGTTGCCGAAAAGCTCGGTGCGCCGTTCCTGGCCGCGACAATTCCCGCCGGGACCTATGAAGGCCAGACGGAAGATGTACCGACGCTTGCCATCACCAATATCCTGGTCACGCATTCCGACGTTTCCGACGAGACGGCCTATCAGATGACCAAACAGCTCTTCGAGAACCTGCCCGACATGGTGGCCGCTCATGCCGCTGCAAAGGCAATTTCCCTCGAGAACGGCGCTAAGGGTCTGCCGATTCCGCTGCATCCCGGCGCTGAACGCTACTACAAGGAAAAGGGCATACTCTAAGCCCGCAAGGCAGGTCCTTGACCGCCACTGGAATCCGCCGCCTCCACCCCGCTTGCAACCCTCTATGCAGGGCCGTGCCGGGTGAGGGGCGGCGTATGCTTTCAGCTGTGGATCAAGGATTTCTGCCAAGGATGGATGCGGGTGGGCATCCATCCTCTTCCTTACCGATCAAAATCCAGATTCTTCTCCGGAGCGTCTCATGACCGCCACCGCCCCCTCGGCCGAACAGCTTGAACACAGCCATGGCGAATTCGGCACAGACAGGATCGGCCGCTTCCTGTTCTGGGTGGCTGTCCTGTTCTCGCTGTACCAGATCGCCACGGCAGCGCACATCGTCAATCTGCCCAGCCAGGTCCTGCGCGCCTTCCATGTGGGTTTTCTGATGCTTCTGGTGTTTCCGTTCATCGCGCAGGCGCGCGATGCAAAGCCTTTGTTCAAGGCGCTCGCATGGTTGCTGGCGCTGGCCGGCGTGGCCGTGGCGCTCTACCAGTATATCGAGTACAAGCCACTGCTCCTGCGGGCCGGCGATCCGCTGACGATCGATATCGTCTTCGGGGTGATCGCACTCGTCACCGTCTTCGCGGCAGCCTTCGTCCTGATGGGGCCCGCCCTGCCGATCATTTCAGGCGCTTTCCTCGCCTATTGCCTGCTCGGGCAATATCTTCCCTCGCCGCTGAACCATCGCGGATATGACTTCAGCCAGGTCATCGACCATATGGCCTATGGCACCGAGGGCATTTACGGCATTCCGATCTACGTCTCTGCGACCTACATCTTCCTGTTCATCCTGTTCGGCTCCTTCCTGGAGCGCGCCGGGATGATCAAGCTCTTCACCGATGTATCGCTCGGTCTTGTCGGGCATGCGCGCGGTGGTGCAGCCAAGGTGTCGGTCATCTCGTCGGGCCTGATGGGCACGATTTCCGGCTCAGGTGTCGCCAATGTGGTGACCACCGGCCAGTTCACCATCCCGCTTATGAAGCGCTTCGGTTATCGCGCAGCCTTCGCCGGCGGCGTGGAGTCGACCGCTTCGATGGGTGGCCAGATCATGCCGCCAGTCATGGGCGCAGTGGCTTTCATCATGGCGGAGACGCTGGGCATCGAATATTACGAGGTGGTCAAGGCGGCGATCATTCCCGCCGTCCTCTACTTCATCTCCGCCTTCTGGATGGTGCATCTGGAAGCTGGAAAATACGGGCTTTACGGCCTGCCACGCGCCGAGTTGCCATCCGCCGCCGCCGCCCTGAAAAAGGGCTGGTTCCTGATCCTGCCGCTCGCCGTGCTCGTCTATCTTCTGTTTTCCGGCTACACGCCGCTTTTCGCCGGCACGGTCGGTCTGTCAATGACCGTTCTCCTGATCCTCGGCGGGTCCGTGGCGCTTGGCCTGCCCTCGCAGGTTCTGCGGTTCATCTTCTGGATCGGCCTCGGCATCGTGGCTGCCAGCT
This sequence comes from Nitratireductor indicus C115, assembly GCF_000300515.1. Lineage (GTDB taxonomy): Bacteria > Pseudomonadota > Alphaproteobacteria > Rhizobiales > Rhizobiaceae > Nitratireductor > Nitratireductor indicus. Next base: position 37,818 of record NZ_AMSI01000001.1, on the reverse strand, counting down.
TCTTCCGCTACGGCATCAACATGATCCTTGTTGCGGCAGCGCTGCTTATTGTCGCCAATGTCTTCATGGAGGGTGGGCGCAAGACGCTGATCGTGTGCCGCGACGCGCTCGCCGAGGGCGCAAAGACGGCGCTTCCGGTGGGCGTGGCCTGTGCGGTGGTCGGCATCATCATCGGCACGATGACACTGACGGGCGTTGCCAATACATTCGGCCAGTTCATCGTTTCAGTGGGGCAGAAGAGCCTGTTCCTGTCCCTGATCCTGACGATGATTACCTGCATCATCCTGGGCATGGGCATTCCGACCATTCCCAACTACATCATCACCTCGTCGATTGCGGGCCCCGCCCTTCTGGCGCTTGGCGTGCCCCTGATCGTCAGCCACATGTTCGTCTTCTATTTCGGCATTCTTGCCGACCTGACGCCACCCGTGGCGCTTGCCTGCTTCGCGGCAGGTCCCATCGCCAAGGAGAGCGGGCTGAAAATCTCAATGGAAGCGATCAAGGTCGCGGCGGCCGGCTTCGTCATTCCGTTCATGGCTGTCTACACACCAGCGCTGATGCTGCAGGATGGCGGACCGCTCGCCGAGGCTATCGGCTATTATCCCGCCGTGGCCTATATCGTGTTCAAGGCCCTGCTCGCGATCATGTTATGGGGGGCCGCCGTCATCGGCTTCCTGCGGACACGGCTCGTTATCTGGGAAAGGCTTCTGGCAGCCGTGGCGGCATTCACGCTGGTGGCCTCGCTCCCGATCACCGATGAGCTTGGCTTCGCGCTGGCCGTCCTGTTCCTCGGCCTGCACTGGTATCGCACGCGCGGGGTGACCGAACAGAAGCCGGCAAATCAATGAGCCTGTGCGTCCTGGCCGGCGGCAAGGTGGCGGCGATCGCCGCCACGCTGTTCACGCTGTCCTGGACACATTCGGTGGAGAAAATCCGCTGGGAGGAAGATTGGCGGGTAACGCCCGCCGGTCTTGAAATCATTGAAGCGCGCGTACAGGGGTCGGGCGCTGGAATGGAGCCTCCACCCGAAGCAAGATTCAATAACGGATGGTGGTCCTACAAGCCCCTGCTCGGGCCGTTGCCGGAGCTCAATCTCGCCGCTTCGGGCGCGACCGGCGAGGGCTGGCTGCTTTGTGTTGGGGGCGCTGAGAACCAATGCATGACGCTCGGCGCCCAAAAAGAGGCGCCGGTCATTCTCAAGCCCTGTGGTTGAGCTTCACTTCACCCGCAAAACGCTGTCAGGCGTGAGCCGAATGCTCGCCACGCTTCTGGCAAGCGGGGCCAGGGCCACGCATATAATGACGCTCGGGGTGGTAACGGGGAGAGATGAACTCCCGAATGCTGCTCGCAATACGCATTAACTGTGCCAACAGTCCCATGATCTTTCTCGTGGTTGGCGGCTCCTCCAGTGCCACCGGTTTCAGTCTCGGGTTAAGTGTACATAAGCGGAATGAATACTCCGTGAATGCACGTTGCTGTTGAAGCCCGCCGGGATGGCCGAAACGTGAGGGAATCCGGGCAAAGCTGAGGCAAGAGGCGGGTTGCGCCGGTCTGTTGCCAAAGCGCCACAGAAAGGCAGCAGCTCAGCCGCGCAGCATCCGTTCGAAAGACTGCCGCCCCGTGGGCGAGAAGCGAAGGATGCGGCTATCCTTCTCGCGGCGGATCCATTTCATCTCGACAATGCGGTCGAGCATGGCCGCGCCAATGCTACCGGCCAGATGCGAGCGGCGCACGCTCCAGTCCAAGCAGGCACGGCACAACGGCCTGCGCTTGCTGCGCATCGCCGTGAGATCGAGGCCGAAATCCTCGAAGAAGCGCTCCCCCTTCGCCGCAAGGGTGACCGCCTCGTCATCGACCTTCAGAAAACCATGCCCGCCAAAGGCATCGAACATGGCGACCCCGGCCTCACCGGCGAGATGATCGTAGCAAACCCGCGCCTGCCGCATGGCATTGTCGCGCGGGCCTGGCAGAACCTTCCTCGGCCCGAGCGTCGCAGCCACGCCCATGATGGATTCCAGCATCCCCGCCACATGATGGCCAGCCAGAGCGTAATAGCGATGACGTCCCTGACGCGTCACGCGGAGCAGGCCCCCTTCGGTCAGCTTGGAAAGATGCGCGCTCGCTGTCGGCAGGGTGACTCCCGCCTCAAGCGCCAGTTCGCTCGCGGTCAGGGCCGTTCCCCCCATCAGCGCAGCAAGCATGTTCGCGCGGGCGGGATCGCCCACAAGGCTTGCGATCTGAGCGAGGTCCGTTCCTGCTTTCATAGTTCGATCCTAACCAAACTATTGATGCGCAGCAATGGCTATTCTCTTCCCGTCGAAAGGAGGCCAGCCATGCGCCGTTTCATCTCCATTGCCGGTTCTGCCACCAAGCGCGCGCCCTGGGCCTTGCCGGGGTGCCGCGGTCTTGTCAGGCGCTTTGCACACGCCTGCGAGCGCTACCGCCAGCGGCGGCATCTGGCCGAACTCGATGCCGACCAGCTTGCCGATATCGGGCTTACCCGCCGCGATGTGGACCGCGAATGTGCAAGACCGTTCTGGGAAGTCTAACCGAAGATCGTGCCGCATACTTCCATGCTCAGCGAAGCATGAACTACAACACCGAAAGGAAACACGCATGGGAATTACCTGTTTCATCCGATATGAAATCGACCCGTTCAAGCGCGAGGCCTTCGAGGCCTATGCCCAGGCCTGGGGCCACGCGATACCGGCCGCGGGTGCGGACCTGATAGGCTATTTCGCGCCCCACGAAGGCTCGGCCACCACTGCTTATGGCGTCTATACCGTCGACAACCTTGCCGCCTACGAGGCCTATCGTGCAAGGCTCGCTACAAGCCCGGAAGGGCGCGAGAATTATGCCTTCGCAAAACGTGAGCGGTTTATCCTGAAGGAGGACCGGCTTTTCCTGAAACTTGTATCGACACCGCCCGCTTCAGGGAACGAGTCATGATTGCCGTCATCTTCGAGGTGGAGCCCGCCGAGGGAAACCGCGACGCATATCTCGATATCGCTGCGAGGCTCAGGCCCTTGCTCGATGAAATAGATGGCTTCATATCCATCGAGCGCTTCCAGAGCCTGGCCGACCCGAACAGGATCCTGTCTCTCTCCTTCTGGAAAGACGAGGAAGCGGTAAAGGCATGGCGCAACACGGAGGAACACCGGCAGGCACAGCATGCGGGGCGGGGCGGTATATTTTCCGGCTATAGACTTCGGATCGCGCATGTGGTGCGCGACTACGGCATGCACGAACGCGGTGAAGCGCCGCGCGACAGCCGCACGGCGCATGGCGCGTAGGATCGTCAGGCGTTGCCGATCAGCATGCCCGCGCCGAAGACAAGGGCGCCACCGAGCACCACCTGGAAGATCGCCCGGCTCCATGGTGTATCCATGTAGCGCTTCTGCACCCAGGCGATGGCCCAGAGCTCCAGGAACACGATAATGAAGGCAATGACGGTCGCGGTCCAGAAATGCGGGATGAGATAGGGAAGCGCGTGGCCGAGGCCGCCCAATGTCGTCATCAGACCGGTGGTCACACCACGCTTGATGGGAGAGCCGCGCCCTGAAATCACGCCATCGTCGGATGCAACTTCCGTGAAGCCCATGGAAATGCCCGCGCCGATGGAAGCGGCGAGGCCGACCAGGAAGGTCTGCCAGGTATCACCGGTGGCAAAGGCGGCAGCAAAGATCGGAGCCAGCGTCGAGACGGAGCCATCCATCAGGCCCGCGAGGCCGGGCTGAACATAGGTCAGCACGAACTGCTTGTGTGCAGTGTCGTCTTCCTCCGCACGCTCGTCGGGGCCAAGATGTTTTTCCGTCAGCCGATGGGCAAGCGACTCATGCCCCTTTTCGGCCGCAGCGAGGTCACCCAGCAATTTGCGCGTGCCGGCATCCTGCGTTCGCTTGGCCGCCTCCACATAGAAGCGATGCGCCTGCTCCTCCATCGTCTCGGCCTGGGCACGCACCTTTTCGAGGCCGAGCGGCCGCACCAGCCAATCGGGCTTACGGTTGTAATAGCCGCTCACATGCTCCCGGCGGATCAGCGGAATGCGATCGCCGAAACGCTGCTGATGAAGAGCGATGAGGGCAGCGCGGTGCCCATCCTCCTCTTCCGCCATCTCATCGAAAATGCTCGCGGAATGGGGGAACTCGTCACGCAGGCCGTCGGCATAAGCGCGATAAATGCGGGCGTCGTCCTCTTCCGAGGAAATGGCAAGCGCGAGGACTTCCTGCTCGCTCAAGGACGAGAACGGGCGTCGATTGGCGCCAAAGAAACGTGAAAACATCGAGGCAATCCAGTTTTTAGAATAATTCTAAATTATGGACTACCTCCCCCTCCGTCAAGGTCGCATCGATCAATCGAGGGTGCGACGGAATCGCAGGAGCGCGATGCCCGCATAAATGAGGATAAACAGAGCAAGGATGCCCATCTCGAAGGCGACCTCCGGCAGTGCCGCACCCTTCAGCATGACGGCACGAATCACCCGCAGGAAATGGGTGAGCGGGAAGGTTTCGCCGATCCACTGGGCCCAGTCCGGCATGCCGCGGAAAGGAAACATGAAACCGGAAAGAAGGATGGACGGCAGAAAGAAGAAAACGGTGAGCTGGAGGGCCTGCATCTGCGTGCGGGCGAAGGTGGAGAAGCTGTAGCCCAGGAGCACGAGCGCCGACACGAAGATGAGCACGGCAAACAGGAGCAGGATGACGCTGCCTACGAAAGGGATGCCGAACAGGGCCTTCGACGCCCCTAGGATAACCGCGACCTGCACCGCGCCGACAACCAGATAAGGCAGCACCTTGCCAAGCATGATTTCAAGCGGCGTAGCCGGCATGGCGAGAAGATTTTCCATCGTGCCCCGTTCGCGCTCACGCGTCAGCGCAATGGAGGTCATCATGACCATGGTCATCTGGAGAATGACCCCGAGAAGGCCCGGAACGATGTTGTATTGGGAGATGCCTTCGGGATTGTAGCGGCGATGCACGACGACCTGGAGCTGGGCGGCTTGTTCCGCCGCATCGGGAGAGGTTCCCCTCTCGCGCACAAGCGCCTGGGAGGCCACGGTGCCAAGCGTGGAGATGGCGCCGGAAGCGACCGAAGGATCGGTCGCATCGGCCTCGATCAGGATTTCGGGGTTCTGGCCGCGATCCACGCGGCGCGCGAAATCAGACGGAATGGTGACGACGAAAACCACCTCGCCGCTCGCCATGAGCGCTTCCGCCTCGCCGGCCGTGCGCACGATGTGATCGAAGCGGTAATAACCGGTGTTCTCGAGAGCCGAAACGACCGCCCGGCTGTAATGGTCCTGGCTGAGCGCGAGAAGCGCTGCCGGCAGGGCCTTGGGATCGTTGTTGATGGCGAAGCCGAACAGAACCAATTGCATCAGCGGCACGCCGAGCATCATGCCGAAGGTGATGCGGTCGCGCCGCATCTGGATGAATTCCTTGACCAGAAGCGCGGAAAGCCGGCCGAAATCGAGGATGCGGCTCATTGCATATTGTCCTTCGACTTGGCCATGAACTGGATGAACACATCCTCCAGGCTCGTTTCGCCACGGCGAACCGAAACGCCCTCACGGGTGGAAAGATCGGCCAGGGAAGATTTAAGCAACGCCTCGTCGGAACCAACCACGTGCAGGCTCGCACCGAACGGCGCTACCTGCTCGACACCCGGCCTGTCGCGCAGTTCCTTGGCGAGCCGCTCCAGCTTCGGCCCGTCGACGAGATAGGTGGTCAGGCCCGCATCCCGGACCACCTCGTCGACCGTTCCCGTGGCGAGCATGGTTCCGTAGGAAATGTAGGAAATGCGATGGCAGCGCTCGGCTTCGTCCATGTAATGGGTGGAAACGAGCACAGTCAGGCCGTCGCCCGCGAGATAATGAATCTCATCCCAGAAATCGCGGCGCGCCTTCGGATCGACGCCGGCGGTCGGCTCGTCGAGCATCAGGAGCTTGGGCTTGTGCATGATGCAGGCCGCAAGGGCGAGGCGCTGCTTCCAGCCTCCCGAAAGCGTGCCGGCAAGCTGGTTGCGCCGCGAGGACAGGCCAAGATCGGCAAGCGTGCGATCCACATAGTCCTTGACCGGGCTGAGCTTGTAGAGGCGCGCCACGAAGGCCAGGTTTTCGGCGATGGTCAGGTCTTCGTAAAAAGAGAAGCGCTGGGTCATGTACCCCACCTCGCGCTTGATGAGCAGACCTTCACGACGCAGATCGTAGCCAAGCACCGTGCCATGCCCCTCGTCCGGGGTCAGAAGGCCGCACATGATGCGGATGGTGGTTGTCTTTCCTGACCCGTTGGGACCGAGAAAGCCGACGATCTCTCCCTTGCGCACCGTCATGGAGACATCGTTGACGACCGTCTTGTCGCCGTAGCGCTTGACGAGGCCGTGGACGTCGATGGCGTTCATTTCGGCTCCTTTCGGCGGCTGCCGGAGATGATGGTTCAGCTGCCGTTGTCGGCCCCTTCGCGGTCGATATGAACATCGACGATCTGACCGGGCTGGAGGCCGGAATTCATGTCCTCAGGACGCGCCTCGACGAGATAGACGAGCTTCTGGCGGGTCTCGAGCGAATAGATGACCGGGGGCGTGAACTCGGGATCGGGAGAAACATATGAAATGCGCGCCGTCAGCCCTTCGCGGCAACCGTCACAATTGACGCTGAGGCGCATGCCGGTCTCGACGCTCGAAAACTGTTCCTCCGGTACATAGACCTTCAGTTTCACCGCACCGTCGGGCAGGAGCGAAACAACGGGCGCGGAGGGGCCTGCAATGTCGCCGCCATTGCGGATGATGTCATCTATGCGACCGGCCGCAGGGGCCTTGATCGTACGCTCGGAGAGACGCCAGCGCGCCTGTTCCAGTGCGGCCTGCATCTGATCGCGCCGCTTGGCAGCGGCGTTGATCGCCTCTGCGCGGGCGGGAAGGCGCGCCACCGCGAGATTGGCCTTGGCCTGGCCGACACGGGCGTCGGCGAGATCCTTCGAGGTCTGCGCCTTATCGAGCTCGGCCTGGGTGGCAATGCCGCGCTTGAAGAGATCCTGCGTACGGGCAAGAACCCTGCCCGCCTCAACCTTTTCGGCATCGGCGGATACGAGCGTCGCTTCCAGGACCGCGATTTCCTCCGGCCGCTTGGATTCCTTGAGATCGGCAAGTTGGGCTTCAGCCTCGGCAAGGGCGGCTTCGGCTTGGGTAACGGCGATCTCTGCCCCTGTCGGATCCATCAGCGCCACCGTCTCCCCCGCCTCGACGCGGGCACCGCGACTGACCGCCACGGCGGCAAGCTGGCCGACCTCGGTCGGGGCAAGCAACACATAGTCGCCTTCCACATATCCGACCGCAAGCGGCGCTGCCGGAGCACAGGCATTGAAAAAGCCGGCGATGAAGGGAATGGCGCAGACGAAGCTCATTTCTTTTCCTTTCCGGAAAGATGCCGGTCGAGAATGGCGTGCAGATTATCGGTTGCGACAGAGGAGAGCATCGAGGCTTCGCGACGGGTTATCTCCGCCCATCCCATGCGCCGGCGGACGGCTTCCGCGCCAATGCGGAAATAGACCACCTGCCCTATCATGGTGAAAACGGTAAGCCGTGTGGTTTCGCTTTCGGCCGGTTCACCGGTTGCAGCCTCCCACACCCGGCAAAGCCGCTTGTGCATGGGCTCGAACAGCCCCTCATAGATGCGGTCGAGAGCAACCGTCGGATTGGTCAATTCCCGCAGCAGGAAATTCACGATGAGACCGGCTTCGGGCTGGGCAGCCACAAATTCAGTCATCGTCTCGACAACGCGCATGAGCGTTGCCCGCGCCTCCTGGGGCGTGGCCGGCTCGATGGCTTCACCATCGAGATCGAGTACCGGGCCGGCAATCTGGCTTATCAGCGCGATAATATGATCCGCACAGGCGACCCGCAGGCCGTCCTTGCCGCCGAAATGATAGGAAATCGAGCCGATATTGGCTTTCGCCGCCGCCGCGATCTCGCGTGTGGTCGTGCCCTCGAACCCTTTTTCGCCGAACAGCTTGAGCGAAGCCAGAACGAGCGCGAGCCGCGTGTGCTCTGCCGATGTCAGCCTCTTCCTGCCAGGGTTCAAAAGATTCTCGATCGTCGTCATAATTGCCGTTTAATCAATCGATTGACTAAAGTCAACGGCAGCCTTTTTCAAAAAGCTCTCCGCTGCGGTTTCCGGCGGGCGGTAAAATGCATTAAGTTCCCCCGTGTTTTATCTAAACACGCATGCGGTGAGGCCGATGAGCGAACAGACCAGCACCATGCTCGACCGGCTCGGCCGATTTCTGGCGCGGCGGCTACAAAGCGAATCTTCCGGCTATCAGCCCTACACGCCATCCGACCCGCAAATCCTGCACCGGACACTGCATCCCGGCGACATCCTGCTCATCGAGGGTAACCAGCGGATTTCGGCGGCGATCAAATATCTGACCCAGTCCACCTGGAGCCATGCCGCGCTCTATGTGGGAGACGCTCTGCCGGAACCGGAGGACGGTTCGGATCGCCCGCGGCTGATCGAGGTCAATCTCGGCGAAGGCTGCATTGGCGTGCCGCTCTCCAAATACCGCACCTACAATACCCGCATCTGCCGGGCGAGCGGCCTGACCCCGGATGACCGCGAGGTCATCGTCAATTTCATGATCAGCAAGATCGGGTCGCGCTACGACATGCGCAATATATTCGATCTTCTGCGCTATTTCATGCCGACGCCACCGGTGCCCGTGCGCTGGCGGCGGCGCATGATCGCCCTGGGATCGGGCGACCCGACGCGCGCCATCTGCTCCTCGCTGATCGCCGAGGCCTTCCAGAAGGTGCGCTATCCGATCCTGCCGGAAATCACCGATGCGCCGGGCCGCACCGCGGCACATTCCAGTTATTCTCGGCGCGAGATTCTGCATATTCGTCACCACACCCTTTACACACCGCGCGACTTCGACCTCTCGCCCTATTTCGAGATCGTGAAGCCGACGCTCGTCTACGGCTTCGACTACAAGCGGCTCGTCTGGGCCCATGAACCCGACCAAACACAGGAAACCGGCCCCGGGGAAACAACCGCAGAAGCGCCGAAGGAGACCGGTTGATGGAGCTCCACGTCGCCTTGACGCTGCTCTTCTTCTTTTTTGTCGTCTATTCGCTGGTGGCCCGGCGGCTGGAAGCCTCCATCCTTTCAGGCCCCATGCTCTTCACCGCCATCGGCTATGGCTTTCTCAGCATCGACGCAGGCCTGATTTCACCACTCAACAACTCGGTGGTGAAATTTCTGGCCACCTCGACGCTCGCCATCATCCTGTTTCGCGATGCGGCCAATATCCGTATCCCCAGCGTTATCGCCAGGCAGGCAACCGCGGTTCTTTCGGCCCGGCTTCTGTTTCTCGGAATTCCCCTGACCATCCTTGCGGGAACATTGGCGGGGCTGGCGCTCTTTCCAGCTCTCGGCCTGTTCGGCGCACTGGTGCTCGCCATCGTGCTGACCCCAACGGATGCGGCACTGGCGCAACCCGTCTTCGGCAATGACGGTCTGCCCGAGATCGAACGGGAGGCGCTCGACGTGGAAAGCGGCCTCAATGACGGGCTCTGCCTGCCGCTTCTTCTGATCGCGCTCGCCCTTGCTGCCGATACAGGAAGCGGGGAAGGCATGGCAGGCCATGCCACCTTCTTCGCGCGGCAGGTCGTGTTCGGGCCGATCACGGGACTGGCCGTTGGATATGCCGGGGCTGCTGCTGCATTGCGCGCCTTCCGAGACCGTGTGTCCTATCCGGCAGGGCGCACGCCCATCATGGTGGCTCTGGCGGGTTTCGCTTATCTGGCGGCCGAGCTTCTGGGCGGCAACGGCTTCCTTGCCGCCTTCACCGCCGGTCTTGCATTCGGCTGGCGGCTACCCGCCGAGACGGTGCGGGACGCAAGCAATTTCGCGATGACGGAAGGTTCGATCCTGACCAATCTCACCTTTCTGATCTTCGGAGCCGTCATGTTGCCGCGCGCCTTCGACGGAGAGGTCGGACTTGCACTTTTCTATGCCGTCCTCAGCCTCACGCTCGTGCGGATGGTTCCTGTTTTCATCGCCATGCTGGGCACCGACACCAGCATGAAGGCACGCCTCTTCGTCGGCTGGTTCGGTCCACGCGGCCTTGCCTCAGTGCTTTATCTGATCCTCGTCGTCGATCAGTCCGGCTTCGATGTCGCCGGCGACGTGACGAACATCGCCGTCTTCGCGATCCTGCTTTCGGTGATCCTGCACGGCGCGAGCGCGCCCTTTGCGCAGCGGGTCTTCTTCCCCCGCCAGAGCGGTTCCACCTGACTGTAAGATAGATGGGCCGTCATTCCATCGCAGCCGCAACGGCATCGCCCGCAGGCGCCCGCTTGGGCATGCGCAGAAGGAGCACCAGCGGCATGGCGGCCAGCGTGACGATCATCATCAGCTTGAAATCATCGATGTAGGAAATCATCAACGCCTGCTGATTGACCAGCTGCTCGGCAATGGAAAGCCCGGTCGGATTGCCCTGTGCGGCACCTGGAATGGCCTGCAGCGCGGGATTGAACGGATTGATATGCGTCGAGAGCTCGGCATGGTTGATCTGGGTGTTGCGGGTGAGCAGCACCGTGACCACCGAAATGCCGATGCTCGAACCGATGTTGCGCGTGAGGCTGAACAGGCTGGTGCCATCGGTTCGATATTTCGGATCAAGGGTCGCGAACGCGACCGTCGACAATGGAACGAAGACCAGCCCAAGACCCAGCCCCTGAACGACGCCCGACAGGATGATCAGGTGATCGTCCATCTGAGGCGTGAAGCCGGTCATGATGTGCAGCGACCATGCCGTGAGCGATAGCCCGACGACGACCAGCACGCGCGCATCGATGAAGCGGACCAGACGGCCGACAAGGATCATGGACACCAGAGAGCCGACACCGCGCGGGGCCATCACCAGGCCGGTGAGAATGGTCGAATGGCCGAACAGCCGCGACAACATGGGCGGCAGCAGCGCCAGGCTTGCAAGCAGGATGATGCCGACGATGAAGATGAACACCAGGCCGGTGACGAAGTTGCGGTCGCGGAAAATATGCGCGTCGATAAAGGTGTCCTTGCCGGTCATCAGGTGGATGGTGAACACCCAGAAGCCGATCAGGCACAGGCCCAGCTCGATCCAGATTTCGGCTGCCGAGAACCAATCGACCTCAGCACCGCGATCGAGCATGAGCTGGAGCGCGCCAACGCCGAGCGAAAGCATGGCGAAGCCGAAGAAATCGAAGCCGCGCAAGCGTCTTGCAATGTTGGGCAGGTAGGCCGCACACCCCAGGAAGGAAAGAATGCCGACCGGAAGGTTGATGAAGAACACCCAGCGCCAGTTCATCGTTTCCGTGAGCCAGCCGCCCAGCGTCGGGCCGATGATCGGCCCGACCATGATGCCGGCGCCCCACATGGCCATGGCCGAACCATGGTTTTCCTTGGGATTGATGTCGAGCAGGAACGTCTGGGAAAGCGGCACGATGGCCGCGCCGAAAATGCCCTGGAACAGGCGAAACATCACCATGGATTCCAGGCTCCAGGACAGGCCACAGAGCATGGAGAAAACCGTAAAGCCGACGACGCTTGCCAGAAAGAACTCGCGCCTGCCGAAACGGTCCGACAGCCACCCCGTCATCGGGGTCATGATGGCCGCAGCAACGATGTAGGAGGTGAGAACCCAGTTGATCGTGTCAGGCGAAGCGCCGAGATCTCCCGTCATGGCGGGCAGCGCGACATTGGCGATCGTCGTGTCGAGCACCTGCATGATGGTGGCAAGCATGATCGAAAGTGTGATCAGCCCACGATGAGGAACGGCCTCGTGCGAGGACGCGGCGGCTGCCGACATGGTTCTTTACCCGTTCTGTTTCCTGCTTCGAAAGCCCGGCCCGGAGCAATTCACCGTTTCAAGGAAATGCTGCGCCCTGCACCATTTCCTTGTCTGTGCGCGCAATGCTCTATTCGGCGGCCTTTGCCGTGCCGAGAAAATTCAACCCGCGTGCGACCTTGGTGTCGACGGTGACCGTCGCGCTCATGCCGGTGCGCAGGAGATCCGCCTCACGCCCATCGAGCTTCAAACGCACGGGAATGCGCTGCGTGACCTTGACCCAGTTGCCCGTGGCATTCTGCGCAGGAAGCAGGGAGAATTCCGCGCCGGTGCCCGCACCGATGCTTTCAACCGTCGCCTCGACCGGACGATCCGGATAGGTATCAAAGATGATCTCAGCCGTCTGGCCGGGGCGCATATTGGTGAGCTGCGTCTCCTTGAAATTCGCCTCGACCCAGGTCTCGCCGGTCTCGACCAGTGAGAACAGCGAACTGCCGGCGGTGACGAACTGACCGGTCTTGAAGGAGGCAGCCTGCGAGATGATGCCATCGGCCGGCGCGCGCACAGTCGCCTGATTGAGCGTGTAGGCAGCCTTGTCACGCGCGGCGAGCGCTGCAAGCACACTCGGATGCTTGTCCGTCTCGATCTTGGCGTCGCCGCCCAGCGCGGCAAGCGCTCCAGCGGCCGCCTGCTCGGCGGCAATCTGGCTTTCGCGGGCGCGGCGCAAATCACGCTCGGCCTCGTCGAGAGCCGATTTGGAACTTATGCCCTTGGTGGAAAGGTCTTTCTGCCGGGAAAGCTGGGTATCCAGATAGGATACCTCGCTTTCGGCCGAACGCTGCTGCGCGACCGCCTGGCTGTAACTGGTGCGCAGCTGCTCAACGGTCAGACGTGCCGCCGCCAGCGAGGCATCGGCCTGCGCCAGAGCAATGCGGTAAGGCTCGGGGTCGATGCGGAAGAGCACGTCACCGCGCTTCACATGCACATTGTTCTCGACGTCGGATTCGATCACACGGCCTGAAGCCTCGGACGCTATCGTAACCTTGGCCTGCTGAAGATAGGCGTTTTCGGTCTCCTGAAAGCGACCGCCCGTGATCCACACGTAACCGCCGCCCACGACGAGCGCGAGCGGCAGGGCCAGCATCAACCCGAGACGCAGACCCCTGCGCCTCTTCGCCGGAGCCTTTTCAGCAAGTTCGACCGGCTTTGCTTCACCGGAAATTTCGGCCTTGGCGTTCATTTCGTCCAACCCTCTTGTCCCGACCTGCCGCTGACGGGGCATTCGCCAACCGGCGCGCCCAGATTGTCAGCCATCTGTTTCAGCAACCGGACAAGCTCCAGCTGCTCGTGTTCGCTCATTCCTGCCAGCGCCTCGTCATAGACGACCGTGGCAACCTGCTTCACATCGCCGAAAAGCGAGCGCGCCTTCGCGGTTGCATAGACCATGCGCACCCGGCGATCGGTCGTGCCCTGCCGGCGCTCCACCCATCCGCCTTCGGCCATGCGGTCAATCAGGCGCGACACGCTGATGGGCTCGATTTCCAGAAGCTCCGCCAGACGCGCCTGCGGCACGCCCTCTTCCTTGAAGAGGCGAAACAAAAGCCGCCATTGGGCGGCTGAAAGACCGTACTCGCTGCTCTTTTCCTGGAAACGCTTGCGCATCAGGCGCGCCGTGTCATGGATCAGAAAGCCGAGTTTCTCGACATTCGCGTTTTTCATGAGCGTCATATATTATAAGCATGCTTACTAATCAATAGCGCAAATAGCTATTATGCCGTGTGCTTTCCGCGCTCCGAACGCCGCTGCTACCGCGCTATCTGCTTGTAGAAGGCATGGCCGCCTGCTAGAGCCTGCGACATGACGAAAACGCCGCTTTCCCATATCCGCAATTTTTCCATTGTCGCGCATATCGACCATGGCAAGTCGACGCTCGCCGACCGGCTGATCCAGATGACCGGCTCGCTGGAAGACCGCGAGATGAAGGAGCAGGTGCTCGATTCCATGGACATCGAGCGCGAGCGAGGCATTACGATCAAGGCACAGACCGTGCGCCTTGAATACGATGCCCGCAATGGCGAGCATTATGTGCTCAATCTGATCGACACACCCGGCCATGTGGACTTCGCCTATGAAGTCTCGCGCTCGCTCTCGGCCTGCGAGGGCTCGCTGCTGGTGGTGGATGCCTCACAGGGCGTGGAGGCGCAGACGCTGGCCAATGTCTATCAGGCAATCGACAACAATCACGAAATCGTGACCGTGCTCAACAAGGTGGACCTGCCGGCCGCCGACACGGAGCGCGTGAAGGAGCAGATCGAGGAAGTGATCGGTCTCGATGCTTCCGACGCGATCCCCATCTCGGCCAAGACAGGCGTCGGCATCGACGACGTCCTGGAAGCCATTGTGCATCGCCTGCCGGCCCCCAAGGAAGGCGACCCGGACGCACCATTGAAGGCGCTGCTGGTCGATAGCTGGTACGACGCCTATCTCGGCGTCATCGTGCTTGTGCGCATCATCGACGGGCGCCTGAAGAAGGGGCAGACCATCCGCATGATGGGCACCGGAGCGAAATACCCGGTCGACCGGGTCGGCGTCATCACGCCGAAAATGCTGATGGTCGAGGATCTCGGCCCCGGTGAGATCGGCTTTATCACCGCTTCGATCAAGGAAGTGGCCGATACCCGCGTTGGCGATACGATCACCGAGGATCGCCGGCCCACGGCGAAAGCGCTTCCCGGCTTCAAGCCGGCGCAGCCGGTGGTCTTTTGCGGCCTGTTCCCGATCGATGCCGCCGATTTCGAGGATCTGCGCACCGCCATGGGCAAGCTGCGCCTCAACGATGCCAGCTTCTCGTTCGAGATGGAGACTTCGGCGGCGCTGGGTTTCGGCTTCCGCTGCGGCTTCCTCGGGCTTCTGCATCTCGAAATCATCCAGGAACGGCTGGAGCGCGAGTTCAACCTCGACCTGATCGCCACCGCGCCCTCCGTGGTCTATCGCATGAACCTGACTTCGGGCGAGATGCTGGAACTGCACAATCCGGCAGACATGCCCGACGTGGTGCGCATCGCCTCCATCGAGGAACCGTGGATCAAGGCGACGATCATGACGCCGGATGAATATCTCGGTTCCATCCTGAAACTCTGCCAGGACCGGCGCGGCATCCAGACCGACCTTTCCTATGTCGGCAAGCGCGCGCTCGTGACTTACGAGCTGCCGCTCAACGAGGTGGTGTTCGACTTCTACGACCGGCTCAAATCCATTTCCAAGGGCTATGCCAGCTTCGATTACCAGCTCACCGGCTATCGCGAAGGCGATCTGGTGAAAATGCAGGTACTCGTCAATGAAGAGCCGGTGGACGCGCTTTCCATGCTGGTGCACCGGCAGGCGGCGGAAAAGCGCGGTCGCGCCATGTGCGAGAAGCTCAAGGAACTCATCCCCCGGCACATGTTCAAGATTCCGATCCAGGCCGCCATCGGCGGCAAGGTGATCGCGCGCGAAACGCTCTCCGCCCTGCGCAAGGACGTGACTGCGAAGTGCTATGGCGGCGACGTGACCCGCAAGCGCAAGCTGCTGGAGAAGCAGAAAGAGGGCAAGAAGCGCATGCGCCAGTTCGGCAAGGTGGAGATTCCACAGGAAGCCTTCATCCAGGCGCTGAAGATGAGCGACTAGATCGGTTCACCGTTTCACGGAAACTCTGAACCGATCTATCTCTTTGTTTTTCCGCATGTATGCAGACGTAAGGTGATTCCACCTGACTGCAAAATACTCTAAGCGCTTCCGCCTCACCCTCTACGTGACCTGTCGCCATCCCCCATCGGGATGGGCAGGATCAACCCGGTCGTCGGTTCTCGGGGTTATCCGGGTTCAAATGATAGCCGGGGCCTATGGTCAGCGGCTTTTCGGGAACGACAGTATCGCTGATCTGGCTCGAATAGCTGTGCTCCTCCGCCCAGAGGAGTGCCTTCTTTTCCCGGTCATAGACCTTGATCGCGACATGATATGGCTTCTTGGCTTCGACGCCCCGAAGCGGTGGGGTTCGCAAGGCATAGCGGTTCGTCATGGTGCTGACCCGCTCGGCAACGACCAGCGGCGCTCCGCCAGCGGGATTTTCAAAGCTTGCCTCGATAATCGACCCGCTTGCCAGGGGCCGGACCACGAGAGCGGTGAAGCCGTAGAACACCTCACCCTCACGATAGTTGAACATGAAGCCGCCGCCCAGAATCTTCAGATAGGGGGCGTTGGCCGGGTTGTCGCGCGTGTACCAGCCGATGGCGAACAAAACCACGCACAACGCCAGCCCTCCGGCGACGATGGATTTAAGAGAGAGTATTTGCATTGCAATCCTCCGTCCTGAAGCGGCGCAGTCGGTTGTGCTGCCTGACTGCAAAATGCCCTAGCCGGCGTGGCGAGCGGCATACCGCCGGGCCTTGGCCGCGCCTCCGCAATGATCCATGCTGCACCATCGGCGAGACCCGTTTCTGGTCTCGTCGAAAAACAACCACCCACAGCCGTCAGGGCCCGGGCATTCCTTCAGGCGTCCGAGATCGTCTTGCGAGAGCATTGCACCGGCCGAAAGCGCAACGGCGTGAACCGGCGCGGCAAGGTCGAGCCGCGATGCATCCCATCGCCAGTCGAACCTGCGCCCTGCATCGGCAAGCACCTGCCTGTCTCGGGCTGCGCGCAGGCTTTCGTTGAGAGCGCTCAAAGAAACTCCCGGCACAGCCTCATTATCGATCAACGCCTTGAAAAGGCCGTAGAGCGCCTCGCGAAACGCGACAGCCTCGCGATGAGCAGCGGTTGCTCCCTCGCCATCATGCAAACCCGTTTTCTCAAGGCGTGCCATCACGTCGGCTTCGAACAATGCGGTCTGCCTGCACCAGCCGGCCAGCGCTGCCCAATCGGGCAGATAGTCGCGCGTGGCGGGACGCGAGCGACTGTTCACCGTGTTCACGAAGTCGAGGCAAAGCCTTCCGCCGAAACGGAACGGAACCGGCCATGCGCCATCAACTGAGCCATTCATTGCGGGACTCCCTGAAAACCATCTAAATGTATTTAGCCGGTTGGTCAATCGCATCGGAAAGCGGGCATTAACGATCGCCGTTGCAGATTTCGACAAGTGCCAGCCAAGGCCGGACGTCAAAAAGCTCCGGCCCAGCCAGAACGAGGGTTTCGCGTTGCACAACAACAGATATAGCAACGTGCAGATTGCGCTCCACTGGATGGTGGTTGCGCTGATCATCGCGCAATGGCTGACCTCGGACTCGATAGCGCGGACGCACAATCCGCTGATCCCGCCTTCTTCGACCGATCTGCTTCTGCATTCGCTGCACAATTACGGCGGTATGGTCATCGGGGTTCTGGTAGCGCTTCGGATCGTCCTGCGCTTGATGCGGCCCGTGAAGCCGCCAGCAGGGTTGGCCGCATGGCAGAAACAGGCGGCCTTTCTCGTGCAGTGGGGGCTTTATGCCTCGCTGCTCGCACAGGCAGCGACCGGTCTTGCCACATCCTATCTGACGGGCAAGGCGGCGCCTGTTCACGCCTTTCTCTGGAATGTCACGCTGACGCTTGCATTTGCGCACATCGTCGCCGCGCTGATCCATATCGTCAGGCGCGACGGCATTGCAGAACGTATGAAGCCACGGTTCGGAAACCGCCCGGCAGCAACACCGGGCAACAGGAAGCCCTAAAGCGGCCCATCATCTCGTGGAAACGCTGCCCTGCTCCATCCCCTTGCTTCCGCATCTATGCGGACGTCAGATGACCCCATCCGACTGCAAAATGCTCTAGATATCCAGGTTGGCGACCGATAGGGCGTTATCCTGGATAAACTCGCGGCGCGGCTCCACTTCGTCGCCCATGAGACGTGAGAACAGGGAGTCGGCGTCGGTCGCATCGGGCACCTTCACCTGAAGCAGCGAGCGAGCGTTCGGGTCCAGCGTTGTTTCCCAAAGCTGCTCGGCATTCATCTCGCCAAGACCTTTGTAACGCTGCATGGTGAGGCCGCGCCGGCCCGTGGCGAAGACCGCGTCGAGCAATGCCATGGGACCGGAGATCACTTCCGATTTGTCCTTGCGGCGCAGGACCGGCGGCTTGGAATAGACTTCCTGCAGCCGTGCCGTGTAACGGTCGATCGCGCGCGCATCCGCCGAGCCGATGAGGCTCGAATCCAGCACCACGACCTCGCGAACGCCACGCACCGTACGCTCGAAAAGATAGCCGCCGGTTCCCTCGTTCGAGGGGTTCACACGACCTTGCCAGCCACGCTCGGTTTCCTCCGATATGATGTCCAGACGCTTGGCCACCTCGTCAGCGGCTGTCGCAGCGCGCCCCGGATCGGCAAGCACGGCCGCATTGAGCGCGCCGGCGATTGCCGCCTGCTCGACAACCCCACGGCTATAGCGGGTGTGCAGACCGTTGATCAGGGTGCGCACCGCAAGCGCGTCATCGACGGCTGCCTTCAGGTCATGGCCGCTGCGGACCTCGCCATTGGCGATCTCCAGCGTCGCTTCCTCCAAGCCGGTATCGATCAGGAACCGCTCGAAAGCAGCCTCGTCCTTGATGTACTGCACCGACTTGCCGCGCGTGACCTTATAAAGGGGCGGCTGCGCGATGTAGAGATGCCCGCGCTCGATCAGCTCCGGCATCTGCCGGAAGAAGAAGGTGAGCAACAGCGTACGGATGTGAGCGCCGTCGACGTCGGCGTCCGTCATGATGATGATCTTGTGGTAACGCAGCTTGTCGGCGTTGAACTCGTCCTTGCCGATGCCCGTGCCAAGCGCGGTGATGAGCGTTCCGATCATGTCGGAAGACAGCATGCGATCGAAGCGGGCGCGCTCCACATTGAGGATTTTGCCGCGCAGCGGCAGGATCGCCTGGTTCTTGCGCGAACGGCCGGACTTGGCCGATCCGCCAGCCGAGTCACCCTCGACGATGAAGAGTTCGGACTTGGCCGGGTCGCGCTCCTGGCAATCGGCGAGCTTGCCGGGCAGGGAGCTGATGTCGAGAACGCCCTTGCGGCGCGTCAGTTCGCGGGCCTTGCGCGCAGCCTCGCGGGCGGCGGCAGCCTCCACCACCTTGCCAACGAGCGTGCGGGCTTCGCCGGGATGCTCCTCGAGCCAGCTGCCGAGCGCCTCGTTGACGAGGCTTTCCACCACCGGGCGCACCTCTGAGGAAACCAACTTGTCCTTTGTCTGGGACGAGAATTTCGGATCGGGCACCTTCACCGACAGGACGGCAGTCAAGCCTTCGCGGCAGTCGTCGCCAGTGAGCGAGACCTTTTCCTTCTTGGTGAGGCCCGACGTGTCGGCATAGCCGGTGACCTGGCGGGTGAGAGCGCCGCGGAAGCCAGCCATATGGGTGCCGCCATCGCGCTGCGGAATGTTGTTGGTGAAGCAGAGCACGTTCTCGTGGTAGGAATCGTTCCACCACATCGCAAGCTCCACCGTGATGCCGTCGCGCTCGCCGCGAATGGAAATCGGCGTGTCGATCAACGGCTTCTTGGAACGGTCGAGATATTTCACGAACTCGACGATGCCGCCGTCGAACAGGAATTCCTGCACCTTCTCATCCGCATGGCGCCTGTCGGTCAAAAGGATGCGCACGCCGGAATTCAGGAAGGCGAGCTCGCGCAGGCGATGCTCAAGCGTGTTGTAGTCGAACGTGACCATGGTGAAGGTCTCGGACGACGGCAGGAAGGTGACCTCCGTGCCCGTCTCATCTCCGGCATCGCCCGTCTCGGCCAATGGCGCATCGGCCACGCCATGGGTGAAGCTCATCTCATGAATGCGGCCCTTGCGGCGAATCTTCAGCCTGAGCCAGACCGACAAAGCGTTGACGACCGAGACGCCCACGCCATGGAGACCGCCAGACACCTTGTAGGAGTTCTGGTCGAACTTACCGCCGGCATGAAGCTGCGTCATAATGACCTCGGCGGCCGAGACGCCTTCGCCCGAATGCAAATCCGTCGGGATGCCGCGACCATTGTCGGTCACCGTGCAGGAGCCGTCGGGATTGAGCGTCACCGTGACCAACGTGGCGTGACCGGCAAGCGCCTCGTCGATAGCGTTGTCGACCACCTCATAGACCATGTGGTGCAGGCCGGAACCATCGTCCGTGTCGCCGATATACATGCCGGGCCGCTTGCGGACGGCATCCAGCCCCTTCAGAACCTTGATCGATTCCGCGCCGTATTCGGCCGGTTCGCCAGGAAGGGTTTCGGGCGTGTCGCTCATCGGTGTCTTTCGTTCAGGAGGCGCCCGAAACGGGTTTCGGGACAGCAGGAAAAACCGCCGCGAATCATGCGGCGCGCGTGGTTAAAGATATAGGGGTTTCAGCCCCCTTTTCCAAGTTTCGGGCCGATTCGCGCCTGGGGATGAAATCTGTCGGCCGCGGCCCTTTGCCTTTGGCAAGAAACCGATTATGTAGCCTCTACACAATCCAAGACCGAGGCGGAGACCGGGGCATATGGCCACCATCAGCCAGAAACCAAAGCTCATCACCATTTTCGGCGGCACTGGCTTCATCGGGCGCCATCTGGTGCAGGCCCTCACCAAGCGTGGATACCGGGTGCGCGTGGCGTGCCGCAATCCCAACCTCGCCATCCATCTTCTGCCGCTCGGCAATGTCGGACAGGTTTATGCCGTACAGGCCAATCTGCGCAATCGCGCCTCGATCGACCGCGCGGTGGCGGGCTCCGACCACGTCATCAACCTTGTTGGCATCCTGCATGAATCCGGGCGCCAGTCCTTCAACGTCCTGCAGAATTTCGGCGCCCGCGCGGTTGCCGAGGCCGCCCGTGCGGCCGGTGCCAGACTGACCCATGGTTCGGCCATCGGCGCCGATCCCAATTCGCCTTCCGACTATGCCCGCACCAAGGCGCTGGGCGAGCAGGCCGTTCTCGAAACGATCAAGGATGCGGTGATCGTCCGCCCCTCCATCGTGTTCGGCCCGGAAGACAAGTTCTTCAACCGTTTTGCCAATATGGCACGTTTTTCGCCCTTCATTCCCCTGATCGGCGGGGGCGAGACGAAGTTCCAGCCCGTCTATGTCGGCGATGTCGCCGAAGTCTTCGCCCGCTCGGTCGACGGCGATCTCGAAGGCGGCAAAATCTATGAACTCGGCGGCCCCGAGGTCCTGACCTTCCGCCAGTGCATGGAGCAGATGCTGGACGTTACCTGCCGCAAGCGCTGGCTGGTTTCGGTGCCCTGGGCAATCGCCCGGCTGCAGGGGCGTATACTTGGCCTGCTGCCGAACCCCCTTCTGACGCTCGACCAGGTGAAACTGCTCGAAAAGGACAATGTGGTTTCGGAAGAAGCCGCACGGGAGAAGCGCACGCTTCAGGGTCTCGGCATCGCCGGCCATTCACTGGCTGCGATCCTGCCGATGTATCTCTGGCGTTTCCGCCCGGCCGGCCAGTTCACCCGCAAGCAAGTCCAGTAGGGTCCGCTTCCTTGGGCGGCTGGGAAACGCTTCTGCCGGAAGCGCTCGGGGCGTTGCCGGCGCTTCTGCTCATCGTTGCAAGCTTCTTCACCTCTGCGCTGACGGCGGTTTTCGGCGTCGGCGGCGGGCTTGCCATGCTCGCCCTGCTCGGTCTCTTCATTCCCGTGGCCGCGCTCATTCCCGTGCATGGGGCCGT
Source organism: Nitratireductor indicus C115 (assembly GCF_000300515.1). Classification (GTDB taxonomy): domain Bacteria; phylum Pseudomonadota; class Alphaproteobacteria; order Rhizobiales; family Rhizobiaceae; genus Nitratireductor; species Nitratireductor indicus. The sequence continues at coordinate 16,362 of NZ_AMSI01000001.1, read as the reverse complement.
GCAACTCGGCTCCAATACGGGCCGGGCCTGGCATCAGCGTGCGCATATCCGCTTTTCGATTGCCACGCCCTTCATCATCGGCAGCCTCGTGGGGGCGACCGCGGGCGCGTTTTTCGTGGTGCAGTTGCCCGACGCGCTGTTGAAGCTGGTGCTCGGCATATTCGTCATCGTCGTGACCTGGGCAAAGATACCGGGAGCCGCAAGGCTCGGCCATGCGGGACTGGCAATCGGCAGCGCCGTATTGGCGCTGGCCAGCATGTTCGTGGGGGCCACTGGGCCGCTGCTTTCAGCCTTCTTCGCGCAGATCATTCCCGACGATCGCAAGGCGCTGATCGCCACCCATGCCGCCGGCATGACCATCCAGCATGCGCTGAAAGTAATCGTTTTCGCAGTGGCCGGCTTTGCCTTCTGGCGCTGGCTGCCGCTCATCGCCGTAATGATCGCCTCCGGTTATATGGGCACGATCTACGGCAGCAAGCTCCTGGAAAAAATGCCGGAAGAGACCTTCCGCCGCTGGTTCAAGATCGGACTTACACTGCTTGCGCTGGACCTGGCGCGACGCGGACTGATGGGACTTCTGTGAATCGGGCCGATGGCAATTCGCCGTTGCATGAGAAGCCATGAACAGGCATAGCCTGTCTTTCAGGGTGGGTGCCTGACGGAACAGGAACGGATGATTTGAAGATCGGAAAAGCCAAGACGGATTCAGGCGCGGTGATCCCCGTCATTCGCCGGATCTTCGCGGAGAACGGCCGCGAGTATCTCGGCCATTATGCCATCGCGATCGTCTGCATGCTCGCCATCGCCGCGACCACGGCGTTCAGCGCCTGGATCATGCGCGACATCATCGACGAGGTCTTCTACCGCCAGCAATGGCATCTGGTCGCATGGATCTGCGGAGCCATCGTCGCCGCATTCGCCATTCGCGGCTTTGCCACCTACGGCCAATCGGTCATGCTGGCCAAGATCGGAAACAACATCGTTGCGCGCTACCAGCAGCGCGTCTTCGATCATCTGATGCGGCTCGACATCGGCTTCTTCACGGCCACGCGCTCCGGCCAGCTTTCCGCGCAGATCAGCCAGAATGTCGGCGGTATCCGCGATCTTCTCAACATGACAGTCGCTTCCATCGCGCGCGATCTCGTGACGCTGATCGGCCTCGTCGCGGTGATGGTGATGCAGGATCCGCTGCTCTCGGCCATCGCGCTCGTCATCGGTCCGCCACTCATCATTTCGGTCAACTATCTGATGCGGCGTCTGCGTCGCGTCACGCGCGAGGCGGTGGAGGTCAATTCCCGGCTGCTCGGCGCCATGCAGGAATCCGTGCAGGGCATCGCGATCATCAAGGCCTTCACGATGGAAGAACAGCTTTCGCAGAAGATGACCGGCCTCATCTCCTATGCGGAAGAGCGTTCCAACAAGATCGCCCGCGTCTCGGAGCGGCTTGGGCCGATCACCGAGCTTCTGGCCGGTCTCGCCATTGCCGGCGTTATCGGCTACGCGGCCTGGCGCGCTTCCGTCGCTTCGCAGCCGCCTGGCACGGTGTTCGCCTTCATCACGGCCTTGTTGCTCGCCTACGATCCCGTGCGCAAGCTCGCCCGCGTTCAGGTCAATCTGGAGCGCGCGCTCGTGAACGCACGCATGATCTACGAAATCCTCGACATCGAACCAAAGCAGCGCGACGCCGACGGTTCCGTGCCGCTCAAGGTCACGAAGGGCGATGTTATCTTCGACAAGGTCGCCTTCTCCTATGGCGAAAACCTGTCGGTGCTTCACGGCGTGAGCTTTACGGCGCAGGCCGGCCAGACGACCGCTATCGTGGGACCTTCAGGCGCCGGCAAGTCGACGCTGTTTGCGCTGTTGCAGCGGTTCTACGATATCGATGACGGCAGCATCAGGATCGATGAACAGGACATCTCGCACGTCACCAAGAGTTCCCTGCGCGGCGCCATCGCCTATGTCTCGCAGCAACCCTACCTGTTCGAGGGCACGATCCGCGACAACATCCGCTACGGCAGACCCGATGCGACCGACCAGGAAGTGGAAGAGGCAGCGCGGCTTGCCCATGCCGACGAGTTCATCCGCCAGCAGGCCGAAGGCTACAACACGCTGGTGGGCGAGAACGGAGCAACACTTTCCGGCGGGCAGCGCCAGCGTCTTTCCATTGCCCGCGCCATCGTGCGCGACGCGCCCATCCTCCTGCTCGACGAAGCGACTTCGGCGCTAGACAATGAATCAGAGGCGCGCGTGCAGGAAGCGCTCGAACAGATCATGAAGACGCGCACAACGCTGGTGATCGCGCATCGCCTTTCGACCGTGGTCAACGCCGACCGCATCATCGTCCTGGAAGAGGGTCACCTGGTGGAGGAAGGCACGCATGCCTCCCTTGTGCGCAAACCCCACGGCATTTATGCACGCTTCCACAAGATGCAGAGCGAAAAGGGCGAGGATCTGCTTGCCAACACTACGGCCGGCATCGGAGCCAGCATCGGGGCAAACACCGAAGCCAGCACTGGGGCGCCGGTCGAGCCTGCGGCACAGGAGACCAAGTGAATGGGTGATGGGCAATGAGCGAAATGGGGCTGGTGATCGTCGGCGCCGCGGGCCGCATGGGGCAAACACTCATCCGGACCATTCAGGGGATGGAGGGCGTTCGCGTCGCTGCCGCAGTGGAGCGCAAGGGGTCTCCCTTCGTGGGAAAGGACGCCGGTGAAATCGCGGGCGTCGGCGTCATCGATGTTCCTGTTACCGACGATCCCCTGGCGGCCTTCGCCAAGGCCGATGGCGTTCTGGATTTCACGAGCCCTTCGGCAAGCGTCGAATTTGCGGGATATGCCGCCCAGGCACGTATCGTCCATGTGATCGGCACCACGGGTTGCGAGGCCGAGCATGACGAAAAGATCAAGGCCGCGGCTCACCATGCGACCATCGTCAAGTCGGGCAATATGAGCCTTGGTGTGAACCTTCTCGCGGTGCTGGTGAAGCAGGCGGCCAGAGCGCTCGATGCCAACGACTTCGATATCGAGGTGTTGGAAATGCACCACCGCCACAAGGTGGATGCGCCTTCGGGCACGGCCTATCTGCTGGGCCAGGCGGCAGCCGAGGGACGCGCCATCTCGCTTGCAGAGCACAGCGTGCGCGTACGCGACGGCATTACCGGCCCGCGCGAAGCCTCGAGCATCGGCTTTGCCACCCTGCGCGGCGGCTCCGTGGTGGGAGAGCATTCGGTGATCCTGGCCGGCCCAGGCGAGCGGATAACCCTTTCGCATCATGCCGACGACCGGTCGATCTTCGCCCGGGGCGCTGTGAAGGCGGCGCTGTGGGCACATGGGCGCAAGCCCGGCCTTTATTCCATGCTCGACGTGCTCGGGCTCAATCCGTGATTGTCCATTTTTCGAAACTGCAAGGGAAGCATCCATGTCCGGAACCCTGATCCTCGTCCGCCACGGACAGAGCGAATGGAACCTCAAGAACCTGTTCACGGGCTGGCGCGACCCGGGCCTGACCGAAAAGGGTCATGAGGAGGCAAAGGAAGCCGGCCGCAAGCTGAAAGCGCTCGGCTTCAAGCCCGACATCGCCTTCACCTCCGCGCTTTCTCGGGCGCAGGTGACTTGCGATCACATTCTCCATGAACTCGGCCAGGACGGGCTGAAGACGATCCGCGACCAGGCGCTCAACGAACGCGACTATGGCGACCTTTCTGGTTTGAACAAGGATGATGCGCGCGAGAAATGGGGCGAGGAACAGGTTCACATATGGCGCCGTTCCTATGACACGCCGCCGCCCGGAGGCGAGAGCCTGAAGGATACGGGTGCACGCGTGTGGCCCTATTTCCTGCACGACATTCTGCCGCATGTGCTGCGTGGCGAGACGGTTCTTGTGGCGGCGCACGGCAATTCGTTGCGCTCGCTCGTCATGGCGCTCGACGGGCTGAGCGGCGATGAGATCGTCAAGATGGAGATCGGCACGGGCGTGCCCATCATCTACAGGCTGAACGCGGATTCCACCGTGGCTTCCAAGGAAATCCTGGAAGACTGAGACATGCGAATACGGCGTGCGAAGCGGGCCAGCCGGCTTCGCACGCCGATCTTCGGAGCCGCACGCCGGCGGCTTTAAAATTCCACCGCAGGATCGAGAATTCGCGTTGACATATCAGGGCTTGGCCCTTACATCGGCAGCGCACACCTGCCCAGGTGGCGGAATTGGTAGACGCGCACGGTTCAGGTCCGTGTGCCGCGAGGCGTGGAGGTTCGAGTCCTCTCCTGGGCACCATCTTTCCAGCGCGTGACCACCTGCCAATTCATCCGCGCTTTGTGTTTCCAGACAATTGAACATCTTCGACGCAAAACGGCGTTGCAGTTCTTAGCGGTGGCTTCAGACAGCCCGGCCTTCGGCTTGCCTCGGGCGATAGCCTATGCTCCATGAAATAATGCGAAATGGCGGAGAGATGCCGGTGAGAAAACGTAACCTGATCTATCTCGCCCTTGCCGTCTTCATTTCCATCGGCGTTGTGCTCGACGTGATTTTCTGGCCTTACGGCGCGAGCGGCATGACTTGGAACGACTTCGTCCAGCTGATCGGGATCCTCTTTCTCGCCTATTGGTGGCAGGCAGAGGATGCGATTGTTCTGGGCAAGGAACGGAGCACGCTCAGCAAGGTAATGACGCTTCTTTTCGTCCCGGCCGGACTCGCCATCTACCTCTTCCAGACCCGAGAATGGCCTAACGCCCTGGCGGCCCTCGCGCTGTTTCTCGGCGGGATCGTGGCTGTGGCCTATCTGACCGGCATGGCCGCCTTTATGCTCATGTTTCCGGGCGAGGCGATGCAAACCCTTTGAGGTCTTCCGTCGCTCCGGAAGCCTTCTGGATTATTTTGCAATAACGCTGGGCTTTCGTAACTACAGCCCGCACAGCCTTTGTGCTTCAGTACTCCTTTCCGATCGGGCATTGTTACACTCACCCAGTTCAGATAAATATACATATGCATATTCTGGCACTTTCCACCTTTGGTGAACGCTGCGGCATCGCGACGTATAATGACGCGCTGGTGCACGCCATTCGGAACAAGGGGCATTCGGTCGATATCCATCCCGTTGATGTGGCCACCGCCCGCAAGCTCTCCCCCCGTCAGCTGCCATACTGCTTCGACAGCTTCGAAGCCAAGCTTGCCGGCTGCGATGCACTCATCATCCAGCATGAATACGGACTTTTCGGTGGGCGCTTTCCATCGGGCGTCGCACAGAAAGTCTTTGCCCATGTGATGAAATCCGTGGTTGCGGCAAACAAGCCAACCGCCATCATCTTTCATTCGGAACCGAGAACCTCGCGCCGTTTCCTTTCCAAGAAACGCCACTACTGGAAACGCATTCGCACCCTTATCAACGAGAACCCACGCATTTTCACCGTGGTGCATGGTGAAACGGCACGTCAGCAATATCTGGAAGCGGGATTGTCGGAACAAGCAATCTGGGCGACCCGCCACCCCCTCCCTGAACCGCACAAGATCAGGAAAAAGAAATCCTCCGCTGGCGATGTCACGCTGACAATCTTCGGCTTTATTGCCAAATATAAGGGATATGATGAGATTCTGGCCGCTCTCGATCTGCTGCCCGGCAAATACCGGCTTCTGATCGCCGGCGGAGAACACCCGGGAAACACGCTGGACGACACGTATCGCCGCCTGCAGGAAGCCCAGGACCCGCGCATCGAGATAACCGGCTGGCTGGAAGAAGAGGATATTCCCGCGATCATGGAGCGGACGGACATCGTTCTGGCTCCTTATCACGAGAACGGACCGGCAGGCTCGGGCGCTGTGACATGGGGCATATGTCATGGACGCCCGATCATTGCATCACGCACGATAACCTTTCGCGAAATTCAGGAGGAGGCCGGCTGCTTCGAGCTGGTGCCGCCGAAGGATCCCAAAGCCCTCGCCGAGGCAATCGAGAAAGTGGCGACAGATAAAACCCTGCAGAAACAGCTGGCTGAAAACGCGCTTGCTTACGCTGGAAATCATAGCTGGACTGCGATGGCCGAAGGCCTTCTGGGACGTCTGGGCGGATCCTGATCACTCTGCAGCGCAAAGACATTGGGCAACTGGGGGGCAGGATATGTTACATGGTGCCATGAGAAAATTGTCATCGAGCTTGAGCAGCAAGCGCGGCCAATCAGCAGAACCCGGCTCCGTGCGGGAAGTCCTGTGTCTCGCCGAGGAGAAGCTCGAAGGCTGGTGCAGCCGGGAAAAGGCTGCGGCGCTCGTTGATCTCATCAGGCAGGAAAAGCCCGACATCTGCGTTGAAATCGGAATTTTCGGCGGGCGCTCAATCGTGCCCTGTGCGGCGGCATTGCGGGAAAACGGTAGCGGCGTGGTCTATGGTATCGAAACATGGAGCCCGGCGGTTGCCACCGAACACTTCACCAGCGAGGAAAATGACGCCTGGTGGAAAGAGGTCGATTTCCCCGGCATCAAACGCAACTTCCTCGCCTTCATAGCGAAGCATGACCTTACCCGGCAAATCCGAGTGCTCGAATGTCCTTCGCGGGAGGCATATGTGCTTTTCGACAGGATCGACTTCCTGCATATCGACGGCGCCCACTCCGTCTTCAACGCTGCCGAGGATGTCGTCCTTTATGCGAAGAAGCTCAAGGTCGGCGGCATCGTCGTTCTCGATGATATAGACTGGCCCACCACCGGGCCCGCGCACGACATTCTGAAGTCTATCGCCGACCCCGTTTTGACACTCACCAACAAAGACGGTTTGCCGGCCTGCGCCTTCATGCGCAAGGTGCGCAACTGATCTTGCCGTTTCCTCGCCGCATTTCGCCTTTATCGGCGCGGCAGTATTTCGGATCAGGATAAACTTCATGAAGCATCATGGAATGCATCGCCGCGTGGCGATGCCGCTTGCCGTGCTTTTGCTCGGGACACTCGCTACCCCTGCCTTCGCCCAGTGCGGCAGCGCCTCCTGGTATGCACTGACCTCAAAAACCGCCTCCGGGGAACGCATGAACCCTGCTGCAATGACTGCCGCCCACCGCTCCCTGCCCTTCGGCACGAAGCTGCGCGTGGTCAACAAGCGCAACGGCCGTAGCGTCGTCGTGCGGATCAACGATCGCGGCCCCTTCGTGCGCGGGCGCATTCTCGATCTCTCCAAGGCTGCCGCTTCGAGGCTCGGCTTCATCAAGGCCGGCCACACAAAGGTATGCATCGAGGCGCGCTAGCTTTTTGCTTTTGCGCATTCATGCGGGGCACCGTTGGGCGGGTTGATTTTCTTTCAAGGAAGCATGCCGTAACGTCGCTTGACATAAGGGGGCTTGCGCCGTCATCTGCCCCTCTTATCTGTTGGTCTCAGCCGCATTCGTGCGAAGCCAGTGAGTTACCTTTGGCCGCGGAATGCTCTAGCCCTCGTCTCAAGCTCTCTTCGAGCCCCTGCCTGGAGTCCCACCCATGTCGCTCAAAGTCGCCATACAGATGGACCATGTTTCCACCATTTCGATCGCCGGCGACACAAGCTTCGCCATGGCGCTGGAAGCCCAGGCGCGCGGCCACGCCCTCTGGCACTACACGCCCGACCGCCTGTCCATGGCCAACGGCAAGGTCATTGCCTGGGCGGAACGCCTCACGGTGCGCGACGTGAAGGGAGATCATTTCACGCTCGGTGAACCGGAGCGGCTCGATCTTTCCACGATGGATGTGGTTCTCCTGCGTCAAGATCCGCCCTTCGACATGAACTACATCACCACAACGCATATTCTGGAGCGTATCCACCCGAGGACGCTCGTGGTCAACGATCCGGCCTGGGTGCGCAACAGCCCCGAGAAGATCTTCGTCACCGAATTCGCCGACCTGATGCCCGAAACGCTGATCACCCGCGACCCGCGCGAGGTCGACGATTTCCGTCGCCAGCACGGCGACATTATCGTCAAGCCGCTTTACGGAAACGGGGGAGCAGGCATTTTTCACCTGCGCGAGGGCGACCGCAACCTCGCCTCGCTTCTGGAAATGTTCATGCAGGCGTTTCGCGAACCCTTCATCGTCCAGCGTTATCTCAGCGAGGTGCGCGGCGGGGACAAGCGCATCCTGCTGATCGAGGGCGAGCCCGTCGGAGCGATCAACCGCGTGCCCGCAGAGCACGATTCCCGTTCGAACATGCATGTGGGCGGCAAGGCCGAGCCCTCCGAACTGACCAATCGCGAACATGAAATCTGCGCTCGCATCGGCCCCTCCCTGCGCGAACGCGGCTTCACCCTGGTCGGCATTGATGTCATTGGCGGATGGCTGACGGAAATCAACGTTACCTCGCCCACCGGCGTGCGCGAAGTGAAACGGTTTGGCGGTCCCGATATCGCAGCTCTCTTCTGGGATGCCGTGGAAGCCCGCCGCGCAGCCGCATAATCGTATCCGCACTGGATGTTCAGACCCTGCCCGGCCGGAAACGGCCGGGCTTTTTGTTCTCCTGGAGCAACCGCTTGCAACCTTATTGCAACCCAAGCGGAAAATTGTTCTCTTAATGTTCTTGATTTGATCGAAAAAAGCTGGTTTTGTATGGTTGTATTAAATCATTAGATGCTTGTTATGCGTGCATTTCATCAACTGCCGCTGACAGCCGAGTGGTGTTCCGGGGGCAGGTATGGTTTCGCGGGTTCGCACGATTGCATTTCAGGGCATTGAAGCCATTCCTGTCGACGTCCAGGTGATGGTGGCGCCCGGCAAAATGGGGATGCAGATCGTGGGGCTTGCCGACAAGGCGGTGGCGGAAAGCCGCGAGCGCGTGCAGGCAGCGCTTCACGCGTCCGGCCTTTCCATGCCGCCCAAGAAGGTCACCGTAAATCTGGCGCCGGCGGACCTGCCCAAAGAGGGCAGCCACTAATTCTATTTGTCCCATGTAAAACAATAGCTTGTGGGATTTTAGAATATTCGCTCACTGAATGCTCACCGCTGGCGCGAAGGCAGCATTGACCGCCCGCCCCACCTGCGGCACCTTCGCCTCGTTTTATTGGGGAGGCTACCTTGAAAGCTCTTATTGCGAGCGCGGCCCTAGCTGCAGCCGTTGTTCCAGCGAACAGCAGCGAAATCGATGTGACACCAGTGATGGCTCGGGACGTAGCCGCGGGCATCCGGCAAGCAGGTTTTAATTGCCCCTTGGTGAAGCTGGCCTACGCCAAAGGAGAGGATGCCTACGGCACCGTCACGAAGGTGTATTGCGGGCCGGCTGAGAGCGAAGGCGTCTATCCCAAAGCCGTCTTTCGCCTGACCTTCCGCCCTAACGGTGGAGTGATCATCAAGCCCTGGGATTGACCTGAAGTCCGTCCCCTGTGTCTGCTTTGTCGCCCATGGGCAACGTCCGGTTTGCAATCTCATTGTCGGATTTTCCGACATTGACGCCGTGCGGTGCCGCGTCATACTCATCCGCCATCCCCAAACGCAAAAAAGAGCCCCGCCAGCGCGAGGCCAGCGGGGCAGTTGGGGAGGATGCGGAAAGGTCAGGGCGCGAAGGATAAGCCTCCTACCCGCGCCGCCGTGGCGCACGTCCGTTACCCAGATGGTAACGCTTGCCGATGTGTCCAAATCTGGACGCATCTTATCACCGTTATAAGATCGGCAGTGAGGCCCCCATTTCTGGGGAGCGCAAACCGGACCCATGGGTCCAAATCTGGGCTCGTTTCCAGTTCGCGCCACGCTGGCGCAAACCAACCGGCTCACTCGCCCCACGGCGGGGCGCTCAGATTTGAGCCGTTGGAAATCAACGACTTCCGCCAATGGCGGATGAATCGGCCAAACACGGGATTTTCCCGCAATTGGTCGAAACATCTCATGAAACCAAGGACCTGCCGAAGCATGGCACGGCGGGGCGTGATCGAACTTCCCCCATTGGGGGATGAACCGGCCACCCCTCAAGCGAACAGGATCAGCGGGTTAAGCCGGAAAACTTGCCTACTTCCGGCCACCCCGTAAAGGTTCGGGCCCACAACCTTTGTTTGACGCGGCACCGCACCGCGCCAATGCCCCGCCCTATCGTCCTGCAGGTGAAAATGTGACACATGTTGCACAAATCACGGCGGCGGGCGTCCCGTCAGCCACGTGTACCCAGCAACGATCCAGCTCGCGAGCGTTACCACCCCGATGCCGATCCGAATGAGCCATCGCCCGAGTGTTCCGGCGCCGGCAGCCTGAGTGCGCAACTGCGCCATATCATCGGTGACCGGCTTCATGTCGTTGACCGTCTTCTTAGTCGCCTCGACCTCACCTTCCACATGCGAAAGGCGTTCGCTCACCTCATCGAGGCGGCGATGCACCACGGCGCGGCTGTCATCGGCGCGCTTCAGCCGATCGTCGATCCCCTTGAGCTCCCCCAGGATTTGCCCAAGGGTGCGCTCCACGCTTGCCTGAGTCATGCCCGCTATTCCCAAACCGCTCGCCCATGGCGGGCGCATTCCGATGGCGTCCAGATCGATGCACCGCAGAGACCTGCAACCGTCTCATCAATCTTGCCTTGATCGCGCGAGGTTGCCCCTTTCGCCCCGATCAGCGACGTTCCGACCACGGAGCGCAGGCCGTCACTCGTCGCAGGCACCGGTTTCGAAGTCGTACAGCCCGTCACGCTCAGCGCAGCGGCGATAGCGAGCCCGCCAGTCTTCAGCCGCATTGCCGGCCTCCTTGTTTTCATGATTGATCTTTCGCGCGAAAGCTACCTGTTCGACCGTGCGACCGCGCTGATAGCCATAGGCGTAGACGCCGACCACTAGAGCTGCGACCGTCAGAACACTGCCCACGGCCTTCCCTATGGGTGAGAGGATGAAGCCAAGCATCACGCCAGCCCTTCCCGGATATCCTTCACTGCGTTGACGATCTGCCGGCGCAAGAGAACGATCAGAAGCAGCACCAGAATTGCCGCCCCTGCGATCACTGCGAGCGTCTGCCAGTCAACACCCCATAAGAGCCCGCCGCCGACACCACCTGCACCAAAGAAACCCGTGAGCTTCTGCCAGAGCCCGGTCTTTTCCTTGACCTTCTCTTCGACGGCCTCAGGGACAACAGGCTTCGTTACAGTGACTTCCTTTACGTCTGCCGGTTGCCCAACCATAGCAAGCGCATCACGCCGCACATCATCGACACGACGCGTCCAGCCATTCCCGAATGTAGGCCAATGCTTCAGCTTGCGCAGGAACGACATGCGAGCGTCGCAGAGCTTGTTGATGACCTTGGCAGCATCCATGGCCGATACGGCTTCAATAGTCTGCGGACCAACGCGCCCATCGACAGACACGCCAGCGATGGATTGCAGATACTTTGCCGCGCGGGCTGGCCCGGAATTCACGGCAAAATCGAACACCGCATAATCGATGCCTGACGGAAGCGCCTGCGCGTTCACCGCCGCCCAATAGTGTCGATAATAGACGGTTGCCACCTGATCATCGGAGATAGCGCGCAGATCGGCCTTGCTGGCGTCCGCCTTCACATAGCGGCGGAAGGTGGCCAGCGTGACCCCATTCATTGTCGCGCCGCCAGGGTCTTTCGGATTGTCGGCCCATCCGCCCTCATGTTTCAGGACAAGCGGAAGCGCCCGCGCGAAATTGCGGTCCATTGCAGTTTCCTTCTCTGATGGTGTTGGGTGGATTGAAATTCAACTTGACCGAACTACGTATTTCCCGTAATCACGAGCCATGCAAACCGTAGCTGAACTCAATAGCTTTCGACGTGCTGCCGAAGAGGCGGGCATGTCTGATGAGGACATTCAGGATTTGATTGCGTACCTCGCGAACAATCCTGATGCCGGGGATGAAATCCCCGGTACGGGCGGGTGTCGCAAAGTCAGGTTTCGCATTCGGGGCAATAATAAAGGCAAGAGCGGCGGCGTTCGTACAATCACCCTATTCTCGGGCGATGATCTGCCGGTGTTTCTGCTTACCGTCTTTGGCAAGAGCCAAAAGGTTTCCCTTTCCAAAGCGGAACGTAACGGTCTGAAAAAGATTTCGGATCAGATTGTTGATGAGTATGGGCGGCGTGTATTGCCGCTCGCTTCTGGAGAACGGACATGAGCAAAAAGGTTTTCGACCAGATCGCGGAGGGCATGAACGAGGCATTGGCCGTCGCCCGTGGCACGGCCAAACCGCGCAAGCTTCATGTTCCTGCCGAGATCGATATCAAAGCTATTCGCAAGGCCCTTGGGCTGTCGCAAGAGGATTTTGCGGCCGAGTTTTTCTTTTCCATCTCGCAAATTCGCGATTGGGAACAGGGACGCAGCCGCCCGCTGGACAATGCCCGCGTATACCTGCTGATGATCGCCAAGAACCCCAAGCTTGTTCGCAAGATGCTTGAGGAGATCAGGCAATCTAACCACGATGATGACAACGGCTCTATGGCCGCTGCCATGTAGCAGATATCAAAACACCTACTACTTGGCCCCGCCCCGTGCGGGGCTTTGTGTATGCGCCTGACGCCACGTATCTCCAGTTTCCTTTCATTGTGGAATGGATGTGCGAGAGAAGCGCACTGAGGTGACTTCACTCCAGAATCCCGTTCAAGGCCATTTAAGCGGTAGCGAGCAGAGAGTGAATTCTGTCTTTCCTGTTGGTGTTGAAGTCAGAAAAACGAGAAGAACGCTCCGGTATTTCCTACCTCTGGCTCCTCATATGTGACGCGAATTTCGATGGTGTAGACGCGGATATCACGATTGTTGAGACTGTTGTCATTGCGCATCTGGAGAGCAACGCCGAAGTTTGAAGCGTTCACGATGGCAGTCGTCAGAGAGTTTCCCCAAACATCAGCGGCCCCGCCATAGGTACGAGACTGATTTGTCTCATATGCAAGCTGCGTACCTGTAGCCTTGTCATCGCCCGCCAGAGAGCCGCTTACCACAAGGCGGACAGAATTATCTCTTGGGCCATCGTCAGAAGTGCCTTCCGCCCACCATCTGTAACGAACTTCAACTCCGAGTATCGTTGACCCATCCGGTATAGAGAAGCCGAAACCTGTAGCCTTCAGACGGTCGGTCAATCCGCCATCTTTGGCGACGTCTACAGCGGTCGAATATGTTCCGTAGTAGACGCCATCACCAGCGTCTCCTGAGTTGGTCCATACTGTTGCGCCGCTCACCGTTTCCGAAACGACAGTGCTGATTGCTTTCCAACCTGTATCAACCATGCTTCGGATCCTTCTCGAAGCGCGCTGCGACAACAGTCATAACGTCCTTAAATGAATTCCAAAGGACGCCATAGTGCGCTGGCGTCATTCCATCGTGCGCCGAATAGATTGCGGCACACGTTTGCGGGCTTGACGAAATAGACCAAAGGAACAAATCCTGAAGCGCAGGGCTCATCGCACCCCACATATTCATGATCGACCAACGAAGAGCCATAATCTTTCTGGCGTCATCTATGGATTCCATAGAACGCAAGGCTTCTTCAATCGTGACTTCTCCGACAGATCGGGAAAAAGTCGTTATCTGACAATTCCCCTCATCTGGGTCGAAGCCTTCACGGCTGGAATCAGCATCGCGGCACGCCGTCACCCAATCCTGCCAAGGATCTAGAATGGTGAAAATGCGGTCACTCATATCAAGGCTCCACAGCGTAAGCGATCATATCCCATTTCGCAGCTCCGCTGTTGTAGAGAAAGCCGAAATACATCTGCTTTCCGAGAACGGTTGCGGACGGCAATGCGTCGACGATGCCACGGAAACCAGCGCCCCACGTCAGCGCCCTAGATGTCCCATTATCCTTGAGGCGGATCATAAGTTTTTCGCCGTCCTGCGGCGTGCCGATAGGCGCATTGATGGTAAGGGCAGCCGCTTGGGCGGACAGGGAATATTGATCGTATGAATCGAGATCCGGGGTTATCGATGCGGCGGTTGTCGAAATGAACACGCGAGGCATGATGCGCTTCGCGGAGATGACTTCTGCGCCGGTCAGCGTAGCATAATCGTCAGGGTCGAAATTTCCAGCATCCCATACGATATTCCCGTTGACACTGAAAGCGGAACAACTAGCGGCCAAGGTGGCCGAACCTGTGTCGCCGCTAGTCCCACCCGTGGCAACAATTCTTGCGGTATCATAGACGCCAGAGGCGAAAGTCTTGAAGCCAAGGGTCGCTGAGCCATTGCTGGAGCGAACGCCACCGACATACATACTACCTTTTGAATAGAAATGGCCCGAGTCGGAGATCAGAGCCGCACGACTGGTACCCTGATACCAAGAAAAAGTGTAGCCGTCTTCGACGACATGGTTCATTCCGTTGCTGTAGGCATTTATGCCCACCGTTGACCCGTATAGGGCAATGTGTCTGGAGAGGTTGCTGGCATCCGCCGCCCACTGCGAACCGAAGCTGATGCCGCTTTTGAACTCACCCCCCGCATCGGTCATTACCCGGGTCCATGGGCCCCAACTCGTGTCGTTTCCCTTGTGACGAATATAAATGACCGGTGAAGTGGTGCCCGTTGTGGTTGGCGGGTAAGTGACTGCACGCATTATGATGCGCAGCGATAAGTCCTGTGAGTAGATATTTTCGACCTGAATGTGCCAAAACGATTGAGTGGGAGAATATGGCGGGAATGTTCCAGTATTCGTACCAGTGGCTGCAACAAGGCCCTTGAATCCTGCATTGCAATCGGTATCGATATTCAGCGCTGAAGTCCCGGTGTAATAATCTCCAAAATCCTGTAAAACAAGATTTGCAACATAACCCAAACGAGGAATAACGTTATCGTCTGTGGCGTTACCGGCCCAATTGGTCGCAGTATTTCGAAAAGCGGCATCACCCAAAGATGCCGTCAAAGCAATCTGAGAAACATTCAGGCCGGAACCCTTGATAAGCTTTCCAGTCGTTCCGCTGTAAAGAGGAATCTCATTGTCGACAACGCCACCGGGCGGCCCGACAACATCGCCTGTGCCTGCGCCATCCTGTCCCTTGGCCGCGACAAGATCCCAGACAGTCTGCCAATCGGCCCCTACCCCCGGCTCTGTGGTCGAACCTGATGTGTGGGCGGATGTGCAGATATAGGACGATCCGCCCCGCTCGACGGTATCTAACTTTTCGTAGGCGGTCGATGTTGCCCACTCGCCCTGCCATCCGTCCCAAGCAGGTCCAGTATCCCCCTTGTCGCCCTTATCACCTTTTAGACCCTGAGGGCCTTCGGGGCCTTGAGGCCCCTCTGGACCCGTGTCGCCCTGATCTCCCTTGTCTCCCTTGTCACCTTTCTCGCCCTTCGCGCCCTGTGCGGCCGGGACGAATTGCCAGTATTCGTCATCCTCGTCGGCGCTAGGAGGCTCGTTCCCGACATTCCCATCCACCTTCGATGCGAAAGTGCGGCTGCCGAACCAAACAGTGTCGTTGGCATCGTAACTGGTGCTGTTGTCCCACTCCCCGGCGAGGTTGAAGCCTTCGCCAGCGGGACCGGGAGTGCCGGGCGGCCCTTCAGTGCCAGTCAAATAAGCCGGATCGCTCCAATCACCCGATCCGCCATCGCTCATGGTGTAGATCGCGGCCCTGCCCGATCCCGTATCGGACACGAGGACCATAAAACCAGGGTCCTCATTGTCATAATCTCCCCGAGCCGTGAGGTCATCAACTTGCGGGATGCCAAGCAGGGAAATGGTGGAGCCGGCCACCTTAACATATCGCCGGCCGACATTGTCACGCAGGACCGTATCGCCATCGTCAGCCGCACCGCTGGACAGATCGAGGCGATAGAGCGCAGCTTTGGATTTGACGAAGATAAACCGCGTCTGCTCGAAATCATTGTCGCGCACATCGGCCACGGTATCGACATGCGTGGAGACCTGATCTTTCATGTAGGCGCGAACTTCCGCCGAAACCCAATCGGCACTCTGCTTGAACGCGGTCGAGGGCTTGATGATCGGCATGCGTGGGTTTCCTCACATATGCGCAAGGGCTATCGCGCGCTGATGAAAAGCGCGGCGATGCTCTGCAGATGGTGATTTCAGGTTTGGTTTAGGCCGACGGCGTCAGGCGGCGAATGTTCATGGTGGCGCGGGCAATGCGGCTGCCGGATGCGAGTCCGCCGGATGAGCGCCGAGCCTTCAGGCTAATCGTGTGTGTCGCAACATCGTCCACGGAGATATAATAAAAACTGTCTTCTCGCGCCGAACCAGAGGTGAGAGAATCGAAGGTGCCAGTGATTTCAACCAGCACAAACCGCGGTGACGATTCACCATCGAAATATATGCCGATATCAAACTTTGTGGAGGCGCCAGTTTGCGAAAGATTCGTTTGAATATATGCTTCCCGGATTTGGATTTCCCAAACATCGCCAACTGAGCCAGATAGCCCTGTGGCAGAAAGAATGGTGGTTCCACCTTCAGCATAGGCGACATTACCACTTGGCCCATACATCTTGAAGAACTT